>NZ_CP072943.1:0-1200000 GCF_018069705.1 Aminithiophilus ramosus
GTGGATAAAGATCTCGACCTCATCTGGGAGCAGATACTGACCAAAGCTCGAGAGGAACTGCCTCCCGGTGCCGGCGATATCTGGCTCAAGACCTGCATGCCCGTCTCACTTCGGGAGGGCACGCTTCTTCTCGACGTGCCCAACGTCTTCGTCAAGGAACAGATCCAGTCCCGCTTTCTCACTCCCCTCCAGAAGATGATCGAAGGGGCGGGCCTCGCCTCGCGCGTCGAGCTTCGCGTCGGCACCGAGGTCCGTTCGGGCGAACAGGATCGGGCCGAAAAGGCCGCCCAGCCTCCCCAACCCCCTCAGGCCACCCGGTCGGGACTCAATCCGGCCTATGTCTTCGGAAATTTCGTCGTGGGCAAGTCCAACCGGCTGGCCCACGCCGCGAGCCTGGCCTCGGCCGAATCGCCCGGCGTCGCCTACAACCCTCTCTTCATCTGGGGAGGCGTCGGGCTGGGCAAGACCCATCTCATGCATGCCATCGGCCACTACGTCCTCGAAAAGGGCCCGTCGGCCCGCATCGTCTATCTGAGTTCGGAAAAATTCACCAATGAGCTCATCTCCTCCATCCAGAACAAGAGGATGCAGGACTTCAAATCGAAATATAGAAACGTCGATGTTCTCCTCATCGACGATATCCAGTTTCTGGCCAACAAGGAAAGCACGCAGGAGGAATTTTTTCATACCTTCAACAGCCTTCACGACGCGAAAAAACAGATCGTCATCAGCTCCGACCGCCCTCCCAAAGAGATCAAGATGGTCGAGGACCGGCTCGTGAGCCGCTTCGAGTGGGGACTCGTCACCGACATTCAGCCTCCCGATCTGGAAACGCGCATCGCCATCCTCCAGAAGAAGGCCGAACTGAGAGGCTACCGCATCGAGGAGGAAATCATCTATTTCCTGGCCCAGAACATCCCCAGCAACATCCGGGAGCTCGAGGGCGCCCTCAACCGCGTCGTCGCCTGTTCGGAGCTGAATTCGGAGACGATCACCGTCGAGAGGGCCGCCGAGTGGCTGAAGGACCTGATCCGCCACGACAAGCGCGGGCCCGTCACGATCGAACGCATTCAGCAGCAGGTGGCCGAGGCCTTCAGCCTCGACGTGGCCGACCTGACGAGCACGAAACGGACGGCCGACTTCGCCCTGGCCCGCCAGGTCGCCATGTACCTCAGCCGTGAGCTGACCGATTCCAGCCTCCAGCAGATCGGCTACGCCTTCCACAAAAAGGATCACACCACCGTCCTTCACGCCTGTCGCAAGATCGCCGAGATGATCGACAACGACGCCCGCGTCCGCTCCGTTGTGGATAACATCCGGAATAAGGGGTGAATGAACGGTGGACGAGGGCGTGCATCGTCTGTGGATAAGATGATTTCAAAAAGTTTCCACAAAGAACCTGTGGAAACTGTGGATAACTTGCCTGTCCATCCACCGTGCCATCCACCGTGTCATCCACAGGCCCGAAGGGCACCGTCAGCGGTCCCGAGGCGGTTATCCACACTATGCACCGCACCTATTACGACGACTACTGCCTTTATTCCATAAAGAGCAGGAATAACCGTAGAGAGGGGGACCCTCCTTGAAGTTACTGATCGAGAAAAACGGTTTCCTCAAAAGCTGGCAGATGGCGGAGCGGACGGCAGGGAGCAGGAGCACCGTCAGCATTCTCGCCGGCATCCGCTGTCTCGCCGACGAAAGGGGACTCCACCTGGAGGCCACCGACCTCAAGACATCGCTGAAGTGTCGGGCCGAGGGAACGGAAGTTCAGGAACCGGGCGAGACCGTGTTACCGACGAAGGCGATGGGCGAGCTCTTCAAGAAAGCCCCGGGGCCCTCCATCGCCCTCGAGATCGCCGAGGGACGGGCCACCCTGACGGCGGGGCGCAGCCGCTACACCCTGACGGTCCTCCCCGTCGACGAGTTCCCCCGCCTGCCGAGATCGGAAAACGCCCGATTCTTCTGCGACACGACGGTGGCGACGATGAGCCGCCTTCTCGAGGAGGGGACCTTCGCCGGCTCTCCCAACGAGGAGTTTCCCAAGTATCTCAGCGCCGCCCTCCTCCAGGTGGCCGACGGGAAGCTCAAGACCGTGGCCACCGACGGACGGCGCCTCTCCCTCTCCCAGACTCCCCTCGACGTTCCTCCCGATCAGGGGCAGCTTCTCCTTCCCCTCAACGGCCTCAAGGAACTCCATCGCCTTCTGGGCTCCCTCGACGGCACGGCGCCCCTCCGCCTTCTCGAAGACGACAGTCAGGCCTACTTCCAGGTCGCGTCCATGGAGTTCTCCGTCCGTCGCGTCGATTCCAGCTTCCCTCCCTACGAGAAGATCCTCCTGCCCAACCGGACGACGTGGATGACGGTGGCGAGAGCCTCCCTGGAAGAGGCCCTGGAACGGGCCAACATCGTCGTCCGTGACTTCACGAAATCGATCGTCTTCCAGCTCACCCCCGGGGGTCCCTGCACGTGCGGGGAAAGGCCCCCGATATCGGAGAGGCTCGGGAGGAGCTGGCCGCCGACATCGACGGCGAACCGCTCCGCGTGGCCTTCAACATCTCCTTTCTCCTCGAGGGGATCAAGGCCCTCAGGGACGACGTGATCGAGCTTTCCTTCAACGGGTCCCACGGGCAGATGCGCATGTCCCGTCCCGGCGAGGAGAGCTTTCTCTACGTGCTCATGCCCATAACCCTGTCGGAAGAGGAAAGCGACGCCATCGATCTCTGATGCACTGTCTTTCGTCGGCCTGGGTCCATTTTCGAAATCTCGAGCCCCGGAGGACGGAGTGGTCCCTGGGGTTGAATTTGTTGATCGGCGCCAACGGCTCGGGAAAGACCAATATCCTCGAGGCTCTTCACCTTCTGGGGGGGTGGGGTCCCTTTCAGGGCTCGCGGGCCCTGGCCGATCTCCTTTCCTGGCAGGCCTCGGAGAGGACGTCCCGCGTCGAGGGGCGCTTCGGCGGCGAGGAGACCCTTCGCGTCGAGGCCCAGATCCGGTCGAGGATCGTCCTCCGCCTCGACGGCAGGGCGACGCGGGCCTCCGACGTGAGGGCGCGCCTGCCTCTGCTTGCCTTCCAGCCGGCCGATCTGGCCCTCGTCGAGGGCTCTCCCTCGACGAGGCGACTCTTCCTCGACCGTCTCTGCGCCCTGCTTTTCCCCCTTTATGCCCTGCGGCTTCACGAATACCGCCGGGCTTTGAGACAGAGGGTCTGTCTTCTCCGTCAGAGGCGGGACCCGTCGCTGACGACGAAGCTGCTCATTCCCCTGGGAGGGTGGCTCTGGTCGGCCCGCTCCAGCGCCGTCGAGCTGCTTCGCCTCGGCCTGGACCGGACAGGCGATCTGCTTCCCGATGCCCTCGACGTCACCTTTCATCGCGGAGGCAGCCAAGGAGTGGACGAACCCGAGCGCGACCTGGCCGAGGGGTTGCGCTTCACGGCCGATCGGGAGAGGTCGGCGGCCCGCGTCTTCGTCGGACCTCAGAGAGACGACATGGCCCTTCGTTCCCGAGGCCGAGAGGCCTCCGTCGTCTTCAGCCGGGGCCATCGTCGTCGCGTCGCCGTGGCTCTCATGCTGGGGGCCGCCTGGGCCGTCGAGCGGAGGCTCCGGCGCAAGCCCGTCCTTCTTCTCGACGAGGTGACGGCCGAGCTCGACGAGGAGGGGCGTGACAGGACCTTCGCCGTCCTTCAGGCCTCTTCCTGGCAGGTCTTCGCCGCCACGGCCGGCGGCGTGGCCTACGAGTGGCCCGGGGCGGTCTGGATGATTCGTCAAGGAGAGGTGACGGAACGATGACGGAATACGATGTGATCGTCGTCGGAGGCGGCCACGGGGGCTGCGAGGCGGCTTTGGCCGCGGCCCGCCTCGGCGCTTCGACGCTGCTTCTGAATCTCTACGTCGACAACCTGGCCCTCATGGCCTGTAACCCCTCCATCGGGGGACCGGCCAAGGGGCACCTAGTGAGGGAGATCGACGCCTTGGGCGGCGAGCAGGCGAGGGCGACGGACGCCTCGACGCTCCACATCAGGCGCCTCAACACCTCCAAGGGGCCCGCCGTCCAGACTCTGAGGGCCCAGTGCGATCTCGACGACTACCACCGCCACTATCTCGAGAGGATCGAGGAGAGGGCCAACCTCCACCTCCACCAGGATATCGTGACGGAACTTCTCGTCGACGAGGGCACGATCAGGGGCGTCGTCACGCGGCTGGGAAGCGTCTACCGCGGGAGGACCGTCGTCCTCGCCACGGGAACCTACCTGGGGGGGAAGGTCTTCATCGGACGGACCCATTTCGCCTCGGGGCCCCTGGGACAGGTGGCGGCCCTGGGACTGACGGAGTCGCTCCGCAAGATCGGCTTCGAGACGGGACGGCTCAAGACGGGGACGACGCCTCGCATCGGCAGGGACAGCGTCGACTGGGCCTCCCTCGAGAGCCAGGAGAGCGCCGACGAGCCCCTGGCCTTCAGCCACTGGAGCGAGGGGAAGATCCACGAGGGTTTCGCCTGTCACCTGACGCGGACGACGGAGGAGACCCACGAGATCATCAGGGGCGCCATGGACCGCTCGCCCCTTTTCAGAGGCGACATCGAGGGGCCGGGGCCCCGCTACTGCCCCTCCATCGAGGATCGGGTGAACCGCTTCCCCGATAGGGATTCCCACCCCATCTTCCTCGAGCCCGTCGGCCGCCGGAGCCGGGAGATCTACATGCAGAACTTTTCGACGAGCCTCCCCTACGATGCCCAGGTCGAGATGGTCCGCTCCCTTCCGGGCTGCGAGAGGGCCCGGATCGTCCGTCCCGGCTACGCCATCGAGTACGACTACCTGCCTCCGACGCAGCTTCTTCCCTGGCTGGAGACGAAGCGGGTCCGGGGCCTTTTCTGCGCCGGTCAGATCAACGGCACGTCGGGCTACGAGGAGGCCGCCGCCCAAGGGCTGATGGCGGGCATCAACGCCGCCCTCGTGGCCCGGGGTCGCGACCCCGTCACGCTCGGCCGCCACGAGGGGTACATCGCCGTCCTCATCGACGATCTCGTCACCAAGGGGACGCGCGAGCCCTACCGCATGTTCACCAGCCGCTGCGAACACCGCCTTCTCCTGCGCCACGACAACGCCGACAGGCGTTTGTCCCCTCTGGGGCGTCGTCTCGGCCTCGTCGACGACGCACGGTGGGATCACCTTCAGCGGCGATGGAGGCGCGTCGAGGAGATCCGGGAGGTTCTGCGGTCACGCCTGATCTATCCGGGAGAGGCGACGGCGGCCTTCCTGGCCGGCCTCGCCTCCTCGCCTCTTGCGGAGAGGGTGACGGCCCTCGACCTGATGCGCCGTCCCGAGATCGATGCCTCCCGCCTCTGGTCCTTCCTGGGCTTGGGCGACCTTCCCGACGGGGAGATCCTCGCCTCGGTCCAGACGGACGTCCGCTACGAGGGGTACATCGCCCGCCAGGAGCGCCAGGTGGAACGGATGGAACGGATGGAAAGGGTACCGTTGCCCGTCGATTTCGACTATGCTTCTGTGGGGGGACTTTCGGGAGAGAGCCGACAGAAACTGGAGAGTATCCGTCCCCTTTCCCTGGGCCAGGCCGGTCGCGTCTCGGGCGTCACGCCCGCCGACGTCCAGCTGCTCTGGGTGACCCTGGAGTCGAGAAGGCGCAGCCGTGAGAAAAACCCGGCCTAAGGGAACGGCCATTCCTCTGGGTGCCCTTCTCGAGGGAGCCCTCACGCCCGATCTCAAGCGAGGCCTCGCCCTGGCCGACCTCTCCCTCAAATGGGACGAGGTGGTCGGTCCCCTGGCCTCGCGGAGCCGTCCCCTGCGCATCGAGGGCGAGTCTCTCGTCGTCGTCGCCGACTCTCCTGCCCTGGCCCAACGCCTCAAGATCCAGGCCGGAGGGGTGGCTCGCAAGATTCGCGAGGGATGGGGACTTTCCGTCTCGGGGCTGCACCTTCTCGTCGGCCCCGTGGCGACGAGGCGAAAGCCCGCCGACCCCGTCTCGCGGCCTCTGCCGGCCCTCGGGGGAGATGAATTGGCCCGGGCCGAACGCACTCTCTTCCCCTATGTGGAGGACGAAAAGGTGGCGTCGGCTCTGGCTCGGCTTATGGCCGTCTACAGACGGCGTTTCGGAGAGATTCCTCCCGCCGCCGAAGCCCTGCATCCAACGAAGGAATGAAGGAGTGTTGATGTCGTGAACAGAGAAACTGCCAAGCTGCCCCAGCTCCGCCTCGGCAGGCATACCCCCCGCTATCCCCTCGTTCAGGGGGGGATGGGCGTCAAAATATCGGGTCCCAGGCTGGCCGGAGCCGTGGCCAGGGCGGGAGGAGTGGGAACCATCGCCAGCGTCGGATTGGCCTGCGACTCTCCCCACTACAACGGGCGGAACTACTTCCAGGCCAACGTGAAGGCCCTCCGCGACGCCCTGACCGAGGCCAGGGCCGCCGCTCCCGAAGGCGTTCTCGCCGTCAACTGCATGGTGGCCCTCACCGACTACGACGATCACATCCGCACGGCCTGCGAGGGAGGAGCCGACGTCCTCATCTCCGGAGCCGGTCTGCCCCTCAAGCTGCCGGAGCTGACGAAGGACTTCCCCGACGTGGCCCTCGTCCCCATCGTGAGCTCCCTCAAGGCGGCCCAGCTCATCGTCAGGCGCTGGCAGAAGAGCTACGGCCGTCTTCCCGACGGTTTCGTCGTCGAGACGCCCCTTCACGCCGGAGGTCATCTGGGCGTCACCAAGGCCGAACAGGTGATCGATCCCGACTTTTCCCTCGAGACCGTCGTCCCCGAACTGGTCGCCTACCTCGCCGAGGAGGGACTGGGCGAGACGCTTCCCGTCATCGCCGCCGGAGGCATCTGGACCCGCGACGACATGGACGCCCTCTTCGCCATGGGTGCCCGAGGCGTCCAGCTGGGGACGATCTTCGCCTGCACCGAGGAGTGCGACGCCAGCCCCCGCTTCAAACAGGCCTACGTCGAGGCCACCGAGGAGGACGTCGTCATCATCAAGAGCCCCGTCGGCATTCCGGGACGGGCCCTGAAGTCTCCCTTCGTCGCCCGCTACCTCGAGGGCAACGTCGAGAGCAGCCCCTGCATCGCCAACTGCCTCACCCACTGTTCCTACAGAAAGGATCGTCAGGCCTTCTGCATCGCCCAGGCTCTGATAGACGCCTTTAACGGAAATTGGGAAAGGGGCCTCTTTTTTTGCGGAGACAACGTCTCCCGTTGTGACAGAATTCGGACTGTCGACGATATTTTCGAAGAATTCTTTCAAAACGAAAAACTTAGTCCCGAAATTTAATAATCAAGGGGAGTTGAAATTAAATAGAATACTCTTAGTATGCTTTAAACAAGCTGTTAGGTCCGCTTTTTGACTTTTTTCGCAAATGGACCGAGTTGACAGCGGCACATTTAGTATTGTATTCTCAATAAGCCCGCTTGTGGGCGTCCATATCCGTCACAGAGGAGGGGTTCGAGTGTCACGCAAAAGTTGGTCTTATCTGTTGGGCGTTCTCTGTCTCGTCACCGTTTTCGCTACGGCCGCCTCGGCCACGACGTTCCTCAATATTGCAACGGGAAGCACCGGTGGGACCTATTATCCCGTCGGAGCCGGAATGGCCAAGATATGGAACGATACCGTCGAGGGCATCCAGGCCAGCGCCCAGTCGACGGGCGGCACCGTCAACAACATCCAGCTCATGAGCGAGAAGGAATCGGAAATGGGCTTCATGGACGGCCTCTATTACTTCGCCTACACGGGCCAGGGCCGCTATGAGGGCAACGCCCAGAAGTACATCCGCGCCCTCGTTCCCCTCTACCCCGAGCCGATTCAGCTCATGGTCGCCAAGGGAAGCGGCATCAAGTCCGTGGCCGACATGAAGGGCAAGCGCGTCTCCATCGGCGCCGTCGCCAGCGGCACCGAGGTCTCGGCCCGCCAGCTCCTCCACCTGGCCGGCCTCGACCCCGACAAGGACATCAAGGCCGAGAACCTCGGCGTCGGCGATACGGGCAGCGCCTTCGGCGACAAGCGCATCGACGCGGCCATCATGGTCGGCGCCCTCGGCATGGCCGGCGTCGTCGAGCCCTCCACCTTGGGCCTCGTCGAGTTCATCGACGTCTCCGACGATCTCGTCGCCGCCGTCATGGCCGAGACGCCCTACTGGGTGCCCTTCACCATCCCCGCCGGCACCTACAACGGCCAGGACAAGGACGTCAAGACCTACGCCAGCTGGAACATCGTCGGCATCCGCGAGGAGATCGACGAGGAGACGGTCTATCAGATGACGAAGGCCCTCTTCGACAAGCATGACGATCTCGTCGCCGTCAACTCCAAGATGGCCTCCATGGTCGCCGAGAACGTCAAGTACATCCTCATCCCCCTCCATCCCGGGGCGGAGCGCTACTACAAAGAGGTCGGCGCCATTCAGTAGGCCCGTCGACCCCCGAGGGGGCAGGATCTTCCTGCCCCCTTCTATGGGCCCAAGAACTTTAATATTGAATACTATAACTTTGTAGAATTTAATTATAAAAATAAAAAATTTTATTGAAGGGGTGTACGTATATGGCCCAGGTCGAAGAAAGACCCTCTTCCATCCTCGGACAGTCCATCGACGACGAGAAGATTCAGAAGCTCGTCGAGAAGTACGACGCCGAAAGCCGTTTCCGCGTCCTCGACGGCCTCGCCGGCAAGATCGTCATGGCCCTCCTCGTCGCCATGTCCTGCTATCATCTCTACACGGCAGGTTTCGGCCTTCTTCCCATATCGATCCACCGCGCCGTCCATCTCACCTTCGCCATCGCCGCCGTCTACCTTCTCTACCCGGCGACGTCCAAGAGCAGTCGCACCTCCATTCCCTGGTACGACTGGGTCCTTTCCCTTCTGGCGGCGGCCGGTTCGGCCTACATCGTCTTTTTCTTCAACGACATCGCCCGTCGCGGCGCCCAGGTTCAGCCCTACGAGCTCTGGATGGGCCTGGCCTTCATGGTCCTCGTCCTCGAGGCGGGGCGGCGCATCGTCGGCAACGTCCTTCCCATGCTGGCCTTCTTTTTCCTCCTCTACTGCTACTTCGGCCGCTACATGCCCAGCATCTTCATGCACCGGGGCTACTCCCTGAGCCGCATCGTCCAGCACATGTACCTGACGCCCGAGGGGGTTTTCGGCGTCGCCCTGGGGGTCTCGAGCACCTTCGTCTTCATGTTCATTCTTTTCGGCGCCTTCCTCTCGGGAAGCGGCGGGGCCCGCTTCTTCAACGAGCTCTCCCTGGCCCTGGCCGGCCATCTGCCCGGCGGTCCCGCCAAGGTGGCCATCGTCGCCTCGGGCCTTCTGGGGACGATCAACGGCTCTTCCGTGGCCAACGTGGCCACGACGGGGGCCTTCACCATCCCCCTCATGAAGCGCGTCGGCTACAAGCCCGAGTTCGCCGGGGCCGTCGAGGCCTGCGCCTCCACGGGAGGCCAGCTCATGCCGCCCATCATGGGCGCCGGAGCCTTCATCATGAGCGAGTTTCTGGGCATCTCCTACCTGCGCATCGCCGCCGCGGCCATCATCCCCGCCCTGCTCTACTACGCCGCCCTCTTCATCAACGTCCACGTCCGGGCCAAGTACCGCAACCTGGAGGGGATCGAGCGCGATCTTCTGCCCAAGGGCAAGGAGGTCTTCGCCCGCGACGGCCATCTTCTCATTCCCCTTTTCGCCATCATCGCCATGCTCCTCATGAAGTACACGCCCCTCGCCGCCGCCTTCTGGGGAATCGTCACCGTCATCGTCGTCAGCTCCCTCCGCTCCCACACCCGCATGGGACCGGTCAAGATTCTCAAGGCCCTCGAGGAGGGAGCCCGCGGCGCCCTGGGCGTGGCCCTGGCCTGCGCCCTCGTCGGCTTCGTCGTCGGCACCTCGTCCCTGACGGCCCTGGGCCTGACTTTGTCCAACAACATCATCGACATCGCCGGAGGGAAGCTTCTGCCGACTCTGATCATGGCCATGGTGGCCTGCATCGTCCTGGGCATGGGCCTTCCCACGACGGCCAACTACATCGTGACGAGCACCATCATCGCCCCGGCTTTGATCAAGATGGGCGTCTTCCCCCTGGCGGCCCACATGTTCGTCTTCTACTTCGGCATCATGGCCGACCTGACGCCTCCCGTCTGCCTCGCCGCCTTCACGGGAGCGGGCATCGCCGGCGCCAATCCGGGCAAGACGGGGCTGGAGGCGACGAAGATCGCCCTCGTGGCCTACGCCCTGCCCTACACTTTCATCTACACGCCGGCCATCCTCCTCGAGCAGGCCCATCCCCTCTCGCTGGCCCTGCTCGTCGTCGCCGCCCTGGCCGGCATCGCCGCCCTGGCCGGCGCCCTCCAGGGATGGCTCATGCGCAACCTGTCGCCCGCCATCCGGGCTCTCCTGGTCGTTCCCGGCCTGGCTGCCTTCCTCCCCAGCAGCACGGCGAAGCTCGCCTCTCTGGCCGCCATCGTCGCCGTCATGGCCTGGACCTGCCTCAAAAGCCCCAAAGGAGCTTTGACGGCTTAAGGGCTCCCGACGGACGGGACAAAAAGGCTCCGGCCCCTTGAGGGACCGGAGCCTTTTCTGTCGGCGCGGCTCAGCCGTTGCCGGCGATGTGAAGGCTGGGGAAGCGTTTTCTCAGGGCGTCGAGGAGGAAGGCGTAGAAGGGGATGTTGATCGCCTCTCCGACGATCTTCGCCGGCACCGTCGCCGTCAGGGGGATGCCGAAGAGCTGCTTCAGGAAGAGGGGGACGAGAAGGACGGAGCTGACGAGCTGTCCTGCGGCGATGGCCAGAAGGAGGCGCCTCACCGTCAGAGGGCGTCCGCCCGAGAGGTGGACGACGAGTCCCGGAAGGGCCCCCGTCAGGGCCGCCGTGAGGGTAAAATGGGGCATGTAGGGGCCCATGGGGTTGATGAAGAAGCCGACGATGTCGCCCAGCCCCCCTACGAGGGCTCCGGCGACGGGGCCGAAGGCAATTCCGGCGAAGAGGGCGGGGAAGGCCCCGAAGCCGAGGCGGATTCCCTCGATGGGGCCGATGGCGATCCGGATGGCGGCCACCCGGGACAGGACGATCTGCAGGCTGATGAGAAGGGCCAGATTGGCCTTGGTTCTCGTGTCCATGACGTCACCTTTCTTTTCCGCTCTAATCTGTTCCACAGGCAGATATACCTTGACGGCGAGAAGATTATACCGTAGGAGGGACGAAAACAGAATGAGACGATGGGGAGTCCTGTTGCTTGTCGCGATGGCCCTGCTCGGCGTCGCGCCGGCCGCTCCCGCCGAAGTCGGGCGCTGGGAGGAGCTGGTCGCGGTCTACGGCGCAAGGGAGGAGGCGGGGCGCGACGCCACGTTCCTGAGGGAGCGCCTTCTGGCCGAGGCGCCCCGTGAGGAGCCTCGGCGGCTCTGGGAGGGGCTCGGCGCGGCGGAGGGGCGGGAGCGGGCCTCCCGTGCCCTGGCCCTCGTGGAGGCCCTTTTTCCCGGCGGCGATCCGGCCCGCTGGGAGGAGGTCGGGGGATTCTGGAACCCCCAGGAGATTCCCCTCTCCCTGGTCGCCCTCGACGCCGTCTACGAGGCGGTTCTGGCCCTCGGCGATCTGCCCGACGGGGGAGCTCCCTTCCTGGCCTCGACGCTGCTGCGCCGTCTTCTTCAGTCTTCCGGGGCGAGGATCCACGCCTTCCTGACGGCGCCGGCCGAGTACGCCCGCCTCGTCGAGATCCTTCCGGCCTGGGGGCCGCCCTGGCCGAGGGGGCGAATCGAGGGGCGTCTTCCCTTCGCCCGTCCCGTCAGGGGCTCCATCGGCCAGGATCGGGCCCTGAGGGAGGGGTTCACCTTTCTCGACGGTTACGGCCGCCCCTCGTCGGGGCTGGGAGCCTATGCCTGGGATCGCCGGGGAGGAAGGCTCTTCCGCGTCCGTGACGGGCGGCCCCGCTGGTGGCTGGACGACTAGGGGCTCCGGTCACGGTGCCCGGTAGGAGTAGGTGATGCCCTCCAGTCGCGTCGGCAGGTGACGGCTTCTGAGGGTCACCTGTTCGTCGTCCTGGTCGATGGCCGCCAGACGCAGGGGGAAGACGAAGCGGTCGAGGTCGAGAATGGGCTGGAGCCTGGCGACGGCCCTTTTGGCCAGAGATTCGGGGAGCTGTCGCCTGTTGACTTTGAGTGTGTAGTCGGAGAGCCAGACCTGGCGTCCCCGGACCAGGTCGAACTGGCCGTCGATTTCGATGAGGATGTCGAAGGTGAACAGGAGCCGGGCGCGGTAGACGCCTTCGGCGTGGACGCCCTCCTTGCGGAAGTCGACGCCGATGCGCTGCCAGTTCTCGTCGTCGTCGCCGATCTGTTTCTCCCGGAGACGGGCGTTGAGGTCCTCCTCGCGGATCGTCGCCTGAGAGTAGACGGCCAGCATGGCCTCGACGGCCAGGTCCTCCTCCCACTGTTCCGGGTCGTTGAACCGGACGTCGAGGGCCTCGACGGCGATGTGGTCGAGCCTCATCCCGTCGACGCGGGCTCCACGGACGTCGAGGAAGAGGTGACGGACCTTGCCGCTCGCGTCGGGCTGGCCGTCGACGACGAGGGTCATTTCCTCGGGGGAGAAGCGTCGCTGGAAGAAGCGGAAGAGCGTCCCCGCCCTCCCGTCGTCGCCTCCGGAGAGGGAGTAGGCCGGAAGATCGACATCGGAGGAGAGGGGGGCGGCCCGGAGAGGGGAGGGGCAGACGAGGGCTGTCAGGAGGGCGAGAAGGAGAAGGGATCGGTTCATGAAAGATACCTCCGTTTTGAGATGTAGGCGGTGCACGAGGGGGCCTTTCGAAGATTTTCCGCCATCATATCATGGGCCTTTCCCCGCGAGGAGGGGCGGGGACCTTGTAAGAAGGGGCGGAAAAGGGTAAAGTTAAAAAAAGGTACGGCCATCTCGGCCGTGCCCATCTCCTGCAGAGGGGAGAGGATCGGCATGAACGTTCTGGAGAACGCGGTGGCCGTGGCCGGGAGGCTCCACCTGGTCCACGGCGAAACGATCGGAGAAAATCGGATGGGTCGCTACTTCCGGTTTTCCGTGAGGCAGGATACGCCCTGGAAAGACGGCAGCACGCGCCATGACTTCCTCCTCGCCCGGGCCTACAGGCCCGAAGTTCAGAACCTCCTGAGGGAGCTCAAGGAGGGGACGTCGATTCGGGTTTCAGGGGAGATCCGCTCGTCCGTCGGGAGCGGAGAGATGTACATCTTGGCCGACGAGGTCGATATCCTCGTATAGGAGAGGGACCGTGAGGTCGGCTCTCCTTGTTTTTTACCCCTCTTCGCCCGTTTTTTGTATGGTGTCAAAACAACTCAAGGGTCTTGAAAAATGACGCTCGTGAACGTATGCTGTTGCCATCGGCGCGAAAGGCAGAGTCCGCCGATCCTTCTTCCGGCAGGCGTTGCGGGAGGAGGGAGTCCCATTTTCCGAGAGGAGGAAGACGGCCGATGAAGTTCGAACACCTGATTCAGTCCGGTGATTTCCGGGGGGAAAAGCACGTTCCCGTCATCGAGGCTCCCGAGACGGTCAAGGCGGGAGAGACCTTCACCGTCCAGGTCAGCGTCGGCAAGGAGATCGCCCATCCCAACACGACGGAGCACCATATCCGCTGGATCAAGCTCTATTTCAAGCCCGCCGAGGGGAAGTTCCCCTACGAAGTCTTCAACGTCGAGTTCAACGTTCACGGCGAATCCGTCGCCGGCCCCAACCAGGGCCCGGCCTACGCCGAGCCCGTCGCCTCCGCCGCCGTGCGCATCGACAGGCCGGGAACCCTGGTGGCTGCCTCTTACTGCAACATTCACGGCCTCTGGGAGAGCTTCAGGGAGATCGGCCTCGAGGCCTGATCTGCCGAAGGGCTTTCCGGGGCGCCTCCAGGGGGGCGCCCCTTTTCGCTTTTTGGCCCCTTGTCTCCCGGCCCGATTTGGGGTAGAAAGGGCGGGTTCTTCTGTCGCGAAGGAGGTGTCACGGTGATGGATTTAGGGGAAAACAGCGCCCGCGTCAGCGGCTCTTTGCATCATGTCCGGGGCGAGGCCGTCAGGGACAGCCGGATGGGCGAGTACACGAGCTTTTCCGTCCGCCAGGAGCGAAGCCTCGAGGGAGGGACGATCCGGCGGGATTTCATCATGGCCCGCGTCTTCGACGGCGCCCTTCAGGAGAAGGTCCGATCCCTCCTGGAGGGGACGACGGTCCGCGTCGAGGGGGAGATCCGTTCCTCCCTGGGGAGCGGCGAGATCTACCTGCTGGCCCAAAGGATCGAAGAGGTGACCGAGTAGGCGACGTCGGCCCTCAACCTTTCTCCTTCCATCTCTCGGCTCCGGCCCGGGCGGCGCCCCAGAGGCCGGCGTCGTCGTCGGCGAGAAGGCCTACGGGGATGGAGGCCAGAACGGTTCCCATCGTGTCCGACCGGAGAAAGGCCTCCCGGAAGGTCTCCTGATCGACGAGAAAGGGGGAGCGGGCCAGGACGCCTCCTGTGAGGGTGAGTCCTCCCAGGGACAGGACGTCGAGGGCCGTGTCGCGGCAGACTCTTCCCAGAAAGCGTCCCATCCACTGGACGGTCAGGGGCGATCGCCCCAGGGCGTCGACGACCTCCCGTTCGTCGAGGTTTTCCCCGTAGAGGAAGGCCTGAAGATGGGCCAGCCCCCGACCGGAGACGACGAAATCGAGTTCCTTGCCCCTGGGGCCCACGCGGTCGCAGATGAAGCGGAGGAAGTCCAGTTCGTCGCCGTTTTCGACGGCGAAGGTGCCGTGGCCTCCCTCGGAAGGGAGAACGAGAAGGCCTCCGCGCCCGTCGGGGACGATGAAGGCCTTGCCCAGGCCCGTTCCGGAGGCGACGACGGCCTCGACGCCCTCTCTGGGTTCTCCCCGGAGGAGGATCGTGGTCTTGCCCGCCAGAGGGGACCTCGTCGCCCAGGCCTGAGCGACGAGGTCGTTGAGGACGACAAAGGTGCCGCCCAGAGAGGACTCGAGGGCGGCACCGTCTATTGTCCAGCCCCGGGCCGTGATCCTTACCCTTCGGTCCCTGTCGACGAAGCCCGCCGCGGCGAGGACGACGACGTCGGCCTCGCCCGGAGAGAGATCGAAGCCCGAGGCGGTCAGGGCCTCGAAAAGCTCCCCGCCCCCTCCGTAGTCGCCCGTGGCCAGGCGGCACGTCGACAGGAGGGTCAGCCCTCTTTCGTCGTGGAGAAAGTGGCCGAAACGACTCCCCGTTCCGCCGATGTCGGCGGCCAGGATGCGGCGCGCCCTCACTTGGCCTTCCTCTGGAAATGGCCGCCCTGGACCCCCTTGAGGTCGGAGACGAAGACGAAGGCGCTGCACCCCTTCGTCGCCGCCAGAACCCTGTGGCGGTCGTTGCGGTCGCAGACGACCTTGAGGACCAGGCGGGGGCCGTTGCGCCCTTCTCCGGTGATGACCGTCGTTCCGAAGCCGGCCTCGCGTAGGGTGTTGGCCATGCAGGCGCCTCCGGCCACGTCGTGGGCGATGATCTCGACGAGGACGTGGCCGGAGAGGAGTTTCTCCTCCAGCAGGGAGCCCATGAAGTTGCCCGTGGCGTAGCCTCCGGCGTAGGCGATGAAGTTGAGAGGGCTCGACAGGCCGGCCTTGAGGACGTACTGGAGGGAGAGGAGGTAGAGGGAAACTTCGAAAAAGCCCACGAAGGCGGCGATTCCCCGCCTCCCTTTGACCAGAAGCAGCATCCGCACCGTCGCCATGGAGACGTCGGCGACGCGGGCGAGGAAGATAAGGGCGGCGGCGAAGAGGATTTCCATCGTTGTGCCTCCTTTCCCATGCGTCCTGTGGGGATCTTCGGGAACGTTCCAAGGCCCGACGGCCGAGGAATCGGCCTTTTTACCTTGGTCTTTTCCCGCCTTTGGGGCTACACTCGGGCCGAAGGGGCCCTTTCAGGGGCATCCTATCAGAAGCGGGTCGAAGAGACGAGGCCCCCTTTCCCTTTCGCTCCTCTTCAGGGGGAGCGCTTTCGGGTTCACCTATCGGGAGGAAGAGCGATGAAAAAGACGACAGCCCTTGTGACTCTCCTTGTGCTTCTTCTGTCGGCGGCCGCGTCGGGAGCGGAGGAGATCCTTTCCCTCGACCGCTCCCGTCTGGCCGCCTTCGCCCGCCGCTATCCGGGAGATGATTGGGCCTCGACGCGCCGCCAGGTCATGGCCGACTATTTCTCCATCGTCAACCGAGACCTTTCGGAACAGCGGCGCATGAACTACGCCGTGTACGTCGATCGCTCGGCGGCCCAGTACGGCCTCGACCCCTTCGTCGTCGCCGCCGTCATGATCCACCGTTCGGGCCTGGACTGGCTCTCCAAGGGAGAGGGGGAGTACGGTCTGATGAGGGTGGACTGGACGGCGAACAAGGCCTGGATCGTCAAGGAGGATTCCCGCATCGACGAGCCCCGCATCCTGATGAAGCCCGTCCTGAACGTCCGCATGGGCTGCGCCCTCATGGCCGACAGGCTGACTCTCTCGGGTCGCAGCTACGACGAGATGGTCGCGCGCTTCTACGGCCGGGGCGGCCTCTCGGCCTCGTCGGAGATCGAGCGCCACTACCGCAACATGGCCCAGTCCTTCCGGGAGAGCGTCGAGGCCAGGCGCCCCTAGAAGTCTGTCGGGCTTGGCCTGACGGTCGTTGAGCGATGCCCCTTGTGTTGCCTGAAGGGAATGCTTGGTTCTCGAAAGCGGACGCTTCATCTCATGGGTCAGGCCCGATCACCCTCTTCCCGGAGAAGTCCGACAGACTCCTAGTCGGAGAGGCGGGGGAAAAAAAGCGTCCCTCCGGCGATGAGGAGCGTCGTCACGCCGAAGGCCAGAAGAAAGCCCGTCGGCGCGTAATGGCCCGGAGTGCTTTCGAAAAGGCCGATGAGGCTTCCCGTTCCCCATTGGAAGGCGATGACGCCGACGTAGATGAAGAGGTTGGCCATCCCCAGGACGGCCCCTCTCCTGGAGGGTTCGGTCAGTTCGTTGACGGCCGAGGCGCCCTGGACGACGAAGACCCCCGAGGCGAGTCCCACGAGAAAGCCCGTCGATCCCACGAGAATGATGGAGTCCGTCAGTGCGGCGAGGGCGAGAAGAAGGATCCAGAGGATTCCCGCCAGGGCGTAGCCGCGCCGGAGGATCGTCGCCCTCGAACCCTTCAGGCGCCCTCCCGCCAGGGTCCCGGCGATGACGCCGATGCCGACGAGGGTGGCCCAGTTGCGCGCCGAGGCCGTCGTCACGTCGAAGGCCGCCCTGTACCAGGCCACGGCCCAGAGGCCCTGAAAGGCCAGAAGGGCGCTGATGAGAAGGCCCCAGAGAAGGGTGACGGTCCGCAGGGGAGGCGAGAGGGCGATGGTCCTCGCCGCCTCCCCCATCCTTTTGGCCAGCTCCATTTTTCCGCCTCCGGCGTTCCCCGGAGTCTTTCCGCCGAGGATCACGAGGGCGGCCGCCAGGGCGAAGCTGACGAGGGCCAGGAGGGAGAAGACGCTCGTCTTGCCCCACCTCTCGAGGGCGAAGCCCAGAGGGGCGACGGAGACGACGGCGCCCAGGTTGCCGACGGCGAGCGTCACCCCGGCGTAGAAGGGGTAGCGCTCCTGGGGAAAGGCCCGGGATTGGAAGAGGAGGGCGCCGGAGAACATGGGAGCCAGCCCCAGACCCGTCAGCAGCCTCCAGAGGCCGAGGGAGAGGGCCGTCGGGGAGAGGATGTAGAGGACCTCCCCCACCCCGGTGAGGGCCATGCCGAAGGCGACGACCCTCAGAGGGCCCAGGCGGTCGTGAAGGGCGCCGCAGAGGGGCTGAGTGACGGCGTAGGCGTAGTAGTAGAGACTTGAGATGAAGCCTGCCGTGGCCGCCGAAAGGCCCAGCCTCGAGGCCTCCTGGGGGAGGACGACGGAGGCGGAGACGCGGAAGAAGAAGGAGAAGAAGTAGGCCGTCACGAGAAGGACATAGAGAAGGAAGACGAAGGGGCCCTCCTTAGGGGGCCGTGGCGATGACATGGCGAAAACCTCCCGTCGGGTTCAATGCTTTTCCCATTATAGGCCATGACCGCCTCATTCACTCAGAGCTTCGTCCCTTCTGCCCGCGCCCGCTCCGGAGGGGCAGCGCCGTGTCCCGGCGCCGCCGCGGGGCGGGGTCCTCGGGACCGAGAGGTATGACGGCGGGAAAGGTAGGACCTCCCGGGCCGACGACTTTCTTCGGCAGGAGCAGTGACGAGGGCCGCCGGGCGGACGAGAGGGATGAAAATTCTGAATTCCATAGGAAAACGTTCTCCATGTTGACAGATAGGGCCCGGAGCCCTAAAATGTCCACCAATCTCGGGAGTCGAAATCGGCACAGGAGGTGGAGCGCAGTGAACCGGATGAAGGCCCTTTCCCTTACCAATCTCGTCCTCGTACTTATTAGCTGCGGGTCCCCTCCTGGAGCTTTCGTCGCCGTATAGGCCGACGGAATCTTACAGGACCGGGGCCCCTTGCGTCAGGGGCCCCGGTCTTTCTTTTTGCCAGGTCTTTCAGGGCTTCATCAGGACAGGGAGGGAAAAAGATGACGATCCACACGATCAGCGTTTTGGCTCAGGACCAACCCGGTGTCCTTTCCCGCCTCGCCGGGCTGGTCTCGCGCCGGGGATACAACGTGACGAGTCTCAGCGTCGGCAAGACGCACAGGCCCGGTCTTTCCCGCTTCACCCTCGTCGTCAACGGCGACGAGACCGTCGTGGACCAGATCGTCCGCCAGCTCGACAAGCTCGTCGAGGTCGTCGACGTCCGCAATCTCAGCGAGAGCACCTTCGTCGAGCGCTGGATGACGCTGATCAAAGTCCGCGCCCCCCTCGACGTCCGTCCTCACGTCCTCCAGACGGCCGAAGTCTTCCGCTGCCGCATCATCGACATCGGTGAAGACGCCATCGTCATCGAGGCGACGGGAGATCGGGGAAAAGTGGAAGCCTGTCTCGAAGCGGTGCGCCCCTTCGGCGTCCTCGAAGTCGCCAGCAGCGGGGCCGTCGCCCTGGGCCGGACGGGCTTCGGCGCCAGGAAGGAGTCGCCTGTCGAGGCGCTTCAAATCTAGAGGTCCGGCTTCAGATCCACGGGAAAAAACTTCTGAAACACAATCGAAAGGGGTCTTTTGAAGATGGCACAGGTCTACTACGACAAGGACGCGAATCTCGAGCTTATCAAGGGCAGGAGGGTGGCCGTCCTCGGCTATGGCAGCCAGGGTCACGCTCATGCCCAAAACCTCCGCGACAGCGGCGTTTCCGTCGTCATCGGCCTTCACGAGACGAGCCGCAGCCGCGCCAAGGCCCAGGCCGACGGCTTCGAGGTCCTTTCCGTCCGGGAGGCCGTGGCCTCTGCCGACGTGGTCATGTTCCTCATGCCCGACCACGTCCAGGCCGACGTCTTCCGCAACGAAGTCGCCCCCTTCCTGAAGAAGGACGCGGCCCTGGCCTTCGCCCACGGCTTCTGCATCCACTACGGCCAGGTCCTCCCCCCCGCCGATCGGGACGTCTTCATGGTCGCCCCCAAGGGACCGGGTCACCTTGTCCGCCGCATGTTCGCCGACGGCAAGGGCGTTCCCTGCCTCATCGCCGTCTACCAGAACGCCTCGGGACAGGCCAGGGAGATCGGTCTGGCCTACGCCTCGGCCATCGGCGGCGGCCGGGCCGGCGTCATCGAGACCACCTTCGCCGAGGAGACGGAGACGGACCTCTTCGGCGAGCAGGCCGTCCTCTGCGGCGGCGTGACGGAGCTGATCAAGGCCGGATTCGACACCCTCGTCGACGCCGGCTACCAGCCGGAGATCGCCTACTTCGAGTGTCTCAACGAGCTGAAGCTCATCGTCGACATGATCTACGAGGGCGGCTTCTCCTGGATGCGCTACTCCGTCAGCGACACGGCCAAGTACGGCGACCTCGTCGCCGGAAGGAAGGTCGTCGACGAGTACACCCGCGAGGCCATGGAAGAGCTCCTCAAGCGCGTCCAGGACGGTTCCTTCGCCCAGGACTGGATCGCCGAGAATCTCTGCGGCCGTCCCCGCATGAGGGCCTGGATGCGCGCCGAGAAGAACCACCCCATCGAAGCCGTCGGCAAGTCGCTGAGAACGATGATGCCCTGGATGGAGGCCAAGGAGGCCCCCGAGAACTAGAGAGCGAGGCCGGATCGGCCTCGAGAGGAGGAGACCATGACCCCCGACAAGGTACGTATTTTCGACACCACTCTGAGAGACGGAGAACAGTCGCCCGGCATCAACCTGAACAGGGCCGAGAAGCTCCAGATCGCGCGTCAGCTCGCACGATTGGGCGTCGACGTGATCGAGGCCGGCTTCCCTGCCGCTTCCGAGGGCGACCTCGAGTCGGTGCGTGCCATTGCCCGCGAGGTGAAGGGCCCCATCGTGGCCGGTCTGGCCCGGACGCGCAACGAGGACATCATGGCCGCCTGGGAGGGCGTGCGCCACGCCGAGCGGCCCCGCATCCACACCTTCATCGCCACCAGCGACATCCACCTGGAGCACAAGCTCCGCATGAGCCGCGACGAGGTCCTGGAGGAGGTGCGCCGGGCCGTCACCCTGGCCCGTTCCCTGACGGACGACGTCGAGTTCTCCGCCGAGGACGCCAGCCGGTCCGATCCGGCCTTTCTGGCCCAGGTTCTCCGCCTCGCCGTCGAGTGCGGAGCCCGGACCCTCAACGTTCCCGACACGGTCGGCTACGCCGTCCCGGCCGAGTTCGGCGCCTTCCTGGCCGACATCATGGCCCGCGTCGACGCGGGTCGTGACGTCATCTGGTCCGTCCACTGTCACGACGACCTGGGGCTCGCCGTGGCCAACTCCCTCGAGGCCGTCCGCTGCGGCGCCCGCCAGGTGGAGTGCACCGTCAACGGTCTCGGCGAGCGGGCCGGGAACGCCGCCATGGAAGAGATCGTCATGGCCCTCCGCGTCCGTCGCGGCGCCGACGGTCCCGACACGACGCTCGACACGACGGTCTTTCAGAGCCTGAGCGGCCTCGTGTCGCGCCTGACCGGATTCCCCGTCCCGCCCAACAAGGCCATCGTGGGCCGCAACGCCTTCGCCCACGAGGCCGGCATCCACCAGCACGGCGTCCTCCGTCACCGAAGCACCTACGAGATCATGAAGGCCGAGGACGTCGGCGCTCCGAGCAGTCGCCTCGTCCTGGGCAAACACTCGGGACGGCATGCCTTTGCCAGCCGCATCGAGGCCATGGGCTACGCCCTGGAGCCCGAGGCCGTCGAGGAGCTCTTCGTCCTCTTCAAAAACCTCTGCGACAGGAAGGAGATGGTCACCGACGACGACCTGGAGGCCCTCATCGTCGACGAAGTCCTCTCCGTCAGCTCCCAGAAGCGCCTCGTCCTCAAGGACTACATGGTCCAGTCGGCCGGCCGCGACAGGGCGACGGCGACGGTGACCCTCATGGACGGAGACGCGGAGAAGACCGACGCCGCCACGGGCAACGGCCCCGTCGACGCCGTCTTCTCGGCCGTGAAGCGCATCATGTCCCTCGAGCCCAAGCTTCTCAGCTACCGCATCGAGGCCGTGACGGAGCGGGCCGACGCCATGGGCCAGGCCTCGCTCTCCATCAGTCTCGACGGCGTCAGCGCCGCGGGACGGGGGGCCAGCACGGACGTCATCGAGGCCAGCCTCAAGGCCTACGTCAACGCCCTGAACCGCGTCTTCCAGATCCAGGAGGGACGCCAGGTCGCCCGGGCCATGGAAGGCGCCTGCTGAGAGGTTCCCCTTGGAAAAAGAGAGTGAAAGGAGGCGGCCGATCATGATGAACGGCGCTCAGATGGTCATGGAAGCCCTGGCCCGCGAGGGCGTCGACGTCCTCTTCGGCATCCCCGGAGGGACCGTCATCCCCCTTTTCGACGCCCTGATGAAGGCCCCTTTCCGTCAGGTGCTGACCCGTCACGAGCAGGCCGCCGTCCATGCCGCCGAGGGGTACGCCCGTCTGTCGGGAAAGGTCGGCGTCTGCCTCGTCACGTCGGGACCGGGGGCGACGAACACCCTCACCGGCCTGGCCGACGCCCACATGGACTCCGTCCCCGTCGTCGTCATCACAGGCCAGGTCAAGACCTCCCTCATCGGCACCGATGCCTTTCAGGAGGCCGACATCTTCGGCTGCAGCATGCCCCTCGTGAAGCACAGCTTCTTCGTTCAGAGCCTGGACCAGCTTCCCAAGGCCCTGGCCGGGGCCTTCTACATCGCCCGGACGGGCCGGCCCGGCCCGGTCCTGGTCGACATCCCCGTCGACATCCAGAACGGCACGGGCGACTTCGTCTACCCGCCCGAGCTCGACTTCCCCGGCTACAGCGCCGAGACGGCCCAGGACCTGAGCCAGCTCGAAAGGGCCCGACGGCTCCTCGAGGGGGCCCGACGCCCCCTCCTCCTCGCAGGAGGCGGCGTCATCCTCTCCGGGGCCGACGGGGAGCTTCGCGACCTGGCCGAGGCCGGTTCCCTGCCTGTGGCGACGACGTTCATGGGCAAGGGAGCCTTCCCCGAGGACCATCGCCTCTCCCTCGGCACGGCGGGCATGCACGGCCGCCCCGCCGCCAACCTGGCCCTCTGCGAGGCCGACGTCGTCGTCGCCGTGGGAACGCGCTTCTCCGACAGGACGACGGGACGCCTCGACGGCTTCGCCCCCAAGGCCAAGGTGATCCAGATCGATCTCGACAGGGCCGAGGTGGGCAAAAACCTTCTCCCGGCGGCGGGTCTCGTCGGCGATGCCGCCGCCGTCCTTCCCCTGCTGAAGGACGCCTCGGCGGGCCGAGATCGGTCCGACTGGCTCCGGTCCATCGACGAATGGAAGGCCGCCTACCCGCTCGAACCCTCGGAGCCCTCCCTTTCGGTGCCCTCCGTCATCAGGGCCGTCCGCTCCCTCGTCGACGATGACGTGGCCCTCGTCACCGAAGTGGGCCAGCATCAGATGTGGGCGGGCCTCCACTGGGAGACGCGCCGTCCCCGGGGCTTCATCTCCTCGGGAGGCTTGGGGACGATGGGCTTCGGCCTCCCGGCGGCCCTCGGAGCGGCCCTCGCCTCGGGAAAGCCCGTCGTCTGTCTCGCCGGAGACGGCAGCCTCCTCATGAACGTCCAGGAGCTGGAGACCTGCTCGCGCTACAGTCTTCCCGTCAAGGTCATCGTCTTCAACAACGGCAGTCTGGGCATGGTCCGCCAGTGGCAGGAGCTCTTCTACGACGAGCGCTACGCCCAGACCATGGAGGCGCCCCGCTGCGACTTCGTCGCCCTCGCCGAGGCCTTCTCCATCCCCGGCTTCCGCATCGTCGAGGCCGCGGCCATGGAGGCCACGCTCAGGAAAGCCCTGGAAAGTCCCGGACCGGCCCTCGTCGAGTGCCTCATTCCCTGGCGGGACAAGGTCTTCCCCATGGTTCCCGCCGGAGCGGCCCTGGGCAGCTTCATGTGGCCCGGCGAGGGGGAAGTCTGAACTCCCTCCGGCCCGATCGACGATCGAAGGAAGAACAGGTGCGAAAGGGAAGGCCGTTTCCGGTCTTCCCTTTCGCTTTCGCCGACAAAGCGAGTATAATATTCGCGTAACTGTGGAGACTTGTTGCAACCGTCGCATAAGACGGCCCCCTTTGGCGGCCTTTGAGAGGAGATGAGGGCATGAACGAAGATAAACTCCGCAACGGACAGGACCCTGAAGACAGGGAAGAAGAACGGATCGAGACGGATTCCATCGGCACTCCCATCGACGGGGAGGACCCTCTTTTCACGGACGAGACCGACGTCGAGTCCCTTCAGGAATCGGACCGCCAGGAAGCCGCCTCCGACGGGGAGCCACGAACCGGAACGGAAGAGCTCTCCCAGGTCGAGGAGCAGGCCGTCCTCCTGGGCCGCTCCGACGACGCCGCGCCCTCTGCCCCCTCGGGGCCCGCCGCGCCCCGAGGGGGCCGTGGCGCGCTCTGGCGCTCCCTGGGGCTTTTCGTCGTCATCGTCCTCATCCTCAACGTGATGTGGACCCAGATGAACAAAAAAATTCTGGCTCAGGCCGAGAGCACCGCCTCTCTCCAGCTTCAGGTGGAGAAGATCGGCGAGGAGTACGCCGCGGCTCAGAAGAACATAGGCGATATGAAGGCCGTCCTGGAGACGCTCACGGGAGAGTTGGACCTCTTCCAGGGAGCCCTGGAGCGGGTCGAGGGGAGCGCCCAGCGCCACGAGACCTACCTCCGCAACGATCTGAACCGCCAGAAGGCGGCCTTGACCGAGATGGCCCGACTCGTCTCCGTCCAGGAAGCCCTCCTCGAGGGGGGTGCCGCCGAGATCGTCGAAGAGGAAGAGGCTGCCGCTTCCGTCGCCGCTCCCGACATCATGGAAGAGCAGCTGCGGATCAACGTCGAGACTCTCCGTCTCACCAAGGAATCGCTGGAGATGACCAAGGCCGCCCTGGTCGAGACGGAAGGGCGCCTGACTGCCGCCGAAGAACGTGCCGCCTCCGCCGAGAAGGAACTGGAAACCGTCAAGGCCAATCGCGACGCCGAGCGGGCCGAGCTGGAAGAGGCCCTGGCGGCCATGACGGCCCGGGCCGAGAAGGCCGAGGCCGAGCTGGCTCAGGCCGTCGAGTCCGTCGAGTCCTCGAAGGGTGAGCTGGAGGCCAAGGCCCAGGCCGCCGCCGAGGCCCGCATCGCCGCCGAGGCCAAGGCGGCCGAACTGGAGGCGGCAGTCGCCTCCGAGCGCGATAGGGCCTCAAAGGCCGAAAACGCCCTGGCGGAGACGGAAGCCCTTCTGGAACGGGCCCGCTCCGAATCGGCGTCCGGAGCGAAGGACAGAGAGGGGCTCCAGGGAAAACTGAAGGCCCTTGGCGACAAGGTGGCCGCCATGGAGGAGAAACTCCAGGCCTCTCAGGCCAAGCTGACCTCCACGGAGGCCCTCCTCGAGGCCGCGCGGGAAGAGATGAAGGGCTTGAAAGAGCCCGCCGAGGCGTCGGCGCCTGCCGTGACGGAGACTTCCGAGGCCGTCGAGGCTCCCGCCGAGGCGAGCTCGCCCGACCGGGCCGAGACGGAAGTCCCTGTGACGGCCTCGCCCGATCAGGTCGAGACGCCCGCCGAGACGGAAGTCCCCGTCGAGACGGCCTCGCCCGACCAGGCCGGAGCCTGAGGTCCATCCTTTTCGCCTGACTCGGATTCGGGCGACGCAGGAGAGAGGGCTCCGACGGCCGTCGGGGCCCTCTCTCCTTTTTGTATGGCTTTTCCTGTTATGATTCCCTCTTGCAGGCCTCACATGATTCTGCTAGACTGGAGACAACAGAGGGACAACAACGAGCCTGAAATTAAAACCTTGAGGTCCGAGACGAGGAGGCAGAGACATGCACTATGTCACTACTTTGGGGGCGGGTGTTGCTTTAGGGCTCTTGATCGGTCACGTGCAGGCTTGTCGGAAGCGACACGCCCTGAAAAACCTCATCCGAGCCTACCAACAGTAAACTGGAAGGAGACAAGGCGGCGGTCCTCGTCTCGTCCATCGGCAGGCAGACTTCGTCGGGCCCTGATTCGCGGTCCTCGAAGCACCTTGCCGGCGCACGCTCGAGTCGAATTGTTTCAGTCCTCCAGTCGCTTCCCGGCCGGGCCGATGGAGCTTTCCGCCCTTTTTGCCTGCGGATTCGGGAGTCTCGTTCGGTCCATCGATGCCGCCGAGGCGGGGTTCCTCTTTAGAGAGACCCCTCCTCGGCGGCATCGTCTGTCGTTCCTCTTCGGATCTTCTTGAATAAAAACCTGAATTTTATAATTTTATACTGGTTTTCGAAGTGGGTTTCGTGTACGATTTTAACGTCATCTCGAATCCCAGAGGAGGTCGTGCCATGAAATCCCTTCGTGGAAGACTGATCGCAACGTTTCTCGCCGTTGCCCTGGCCGCCATGGCCGTCGTCGGTTTCCTGGCCCTCAGCCGAGCGGAAAAGGCCATCATCGCCGCGTCCCAGAAAGAGGGGGCCGCCCTCGTCGAGGCCCTTGTGATGCGCATCGAAGGGTATCTCAGGGAGAGGGCCTCCATCGTCGAGGCCCAGGCGGAGCGTTACGTCGTCCGCTCCATGGATTGGGCACAGCAGGAGCCGGCCCTGGAGGGGCTCTATGACCGCTTCGATTTCTTCGACCTCTGGATCATCGACCTCAACGGCGACGCCCGCTTCGTGAAGAGGGATAAGACGGGCAACTACGCCGACAGGGACTACTTCACCCGCGCCGTCAGGGAGAAGAAGACGACCCTCACCGACCCCATCGTCTCCCGCACGACGGGAGAGCAGATCTTCGTCATCTCCGCCCCGATCGTGGGCGACGGCGGAAAGGTCGTCGGCGTCCTGGCCGCCTCGATCAACCTCAAGTCCATCTCCAAGGAGATCGCCTCCGTCCGGTGGGGCCTCACGGGCTACGCCTACGCCATCGACGGCCGGGGCATCATCGTCGCCCATCCTCTGGCGGAGATCGTCGGGAAGCTGAACGCCTCCGAGGTGAGCGACATGGTGGCTCCCGAACTGGCTGCGGCTATGCGGCGGGGCCTGACCGGAGAGAGGGACGTCGTCCACTACGTCTTCAGAGGCGACGAGAAGTACGCCGCCTTCGCGCCCATCCCCTTCGTGGGCTGGGTGGCGGCCCTCACCTCGCCGGTCCGCGAGATTCTCGGGCCCGTCGTGGCCCTGCGGAATGTCATCCTCGTCGCGACGGCCCTGCTGACGCTCCTGATCGTCCTGATCTCCGTCCTTTTCGCCAACGGCATCGCCCGTCCCGTGGCGGTCATCGAGAAGCGCATGGAGGCTCTGGCCGAAGGCGACCTGGCCACCCCCCTCGAGGTGAGAAGCTCCATCGCCGAGATGCGCCGGCTCTCCGTCTCGCTGGAACGGGGCCTGACGAGCCTGTCGGCATCCTTCACCGTCGTCGCCGAGGGAAGCCGAGATCTCCTGGAAAAGGTCCAGGAGGTGAGCGCCGCCGGTGAGGAGTCGGCCGCCTCCATCGAAGAGGTGGCGGCCATGGTGGAGCGGACGCGGGGCAACGTCCGCGACACGGCCGCGGCCATCGAGGAGACGAACGCCGGCGTCGAGGAAGTCGCCGCCGGGGCCCGTGCCGGGGCCGCCATCGCCGCCGATATGAGCGAGCAGGCTCAGGAGATCAGCCGCGTCGCCGAGCGGGGGGGAGAGGCCGTCGTCGACATGGTCGGTCTCATCGACAGGACCTCGTCGGCGGGAGTGAAGGTGGGGGAGGCCGTCGAGGCCCTGGCCCAGTCGACGGAGGCCATCGCCGGATTCGTGGCGACGATCACCCGCATCGCCGATCAGACCAATCTCCTGGCCCTCAACGCCGCCATCGAGGCCGCCAGAGCCGGCGACGCCGGACGGGGGTTCGCCGTCGTCGCCGACGAGGTGCGCAAGCTGGCCGAGGAGTCGAACAGGGCGGCGGGAGAGGTGGGGCGCCTCATCGAGGAGGTCGCCCAGGCCGAGACGACGCGGCAGGTCATCGGCAACGTCGTCTCCCGCATCGCCGCCGTCAGCGAGGGCATTCAGAACGTGGCCGCCACCATGGAGGAACAATCGGCCTCCAGCCAGGAGATGGCCGCCGGCATCGATCACGTGGCCCGCTCGAGCCAGGAGATCGAGGGGCAGATCATGGCCGTCTCCCGCTCCATGGAGGAACAGTCCAAGGCCGTCGAGTCCGTGGCCCAGACCGCGGAGACCCTCGTCTCCCTGGGCGGGAACCTCAACGAAGCGGTGTCGCGCTTCCGCCTCCGTTCCGGTCGGTCCCTCCCGTCGAAGGGACTGGCCCTCCCGGCCCGAAAGGGCTGAGGCCTGAAGGGGGCCTGTTCCGTCAGGGCGGTTCCGCGGCCGAGAGGTCCGCGCCTTTTCCGGCGCGGACCTCTCGGCCGCATGACGCAGAGGGGCTCTTCCCTTCCAGGCCGAAGGCCGCAACGAGGGCCTCTTTTTTCGTTTTCGGCAGTCCCTTGAGACGGGCCTCGCCCCTCAGGGCCTCGCCCGGCGAGGCCCATCTCTCCCAGTAGACCAGGTTCAGGGGGAGACGGCCGCGGGTGTAGCGGGCCCCCCTGCCCCTGCGGTGGGCGTCGAGACGGCCGTCGAGATCGACGGTCCAGCCGCAGTAGAGGCTGCCGTCGCCGCAGCGCAGGAGGTAGACGAAACAGGCTCGGGACGGATCGTGCCCGCTCGCGTCCGCCGCCGGCCCTTCCCGGGGGTCTTCGCCGTCGCGGCGGACGTTCGTCGGGACCTCCCCGGGGGAGGTCCCGACCTTGTTTTGTCTTCGAGCGTCGAGGAGGGGGGCGTGACGTCGACGGGGCACGTGGCCTAGCCCTTCGCTCCCCGTCTCCAGACGAGGTAGCCTGCGGCGGTGAGACCTGCCGGGAAGAGGACCCACCAGGAGAGGTCCGAGAGGAGCAGGGCCGACGTGAGGGTCGCCCCGCCGCTGACGAGCCACCGCTTCGCCCCTCGGGTGAGGCGCCAGTAGGCGACGATGGCGAAGGCGAAGAGGAAGACGAAGTTCTGACTCACGAGGATGACGAGCTGCCCCGTCGACAGCCCCGTCAGGGGGGCCATGACGGTGACGGCCGAGAAGAGGGCCAGAAGGACGAAAAGGCTCAGGCGGGGAATGCCCCGGCCGTCGAGGCGGGCCAGGGGGGCGGGGAGGATGGCGTCGCGGGCGCCGGCGTAGAGCATGCGGCTGATGGAGAAGACCCAGACGTTCCCGTTGGCCAGGAGGACGAGGATCATGACGACGATGAGCCCCTTCTCGCCGAAGCTGCGGGGGAGAAGATCGGCCATCCCTGCGGCGCCGCCGACGGAATGGCCCGAGAGGGCCGCTCCCGTGCTCGTCAGGGCCAGGAGGAGGTAGAGGGCCGTGACGACGAAAAAGCTCCCCCAGAAGGCGACGGGAATGTTCCTCCGGGGGTTCTGGAACTCCTCGAGGCCGTAGGAGAGGTTCTCCCATCCCAGAAAGGCCCAGAAGAGGAGGGCGCAGATGGAGGCCACGGAACGGAAGGCGAGGGGCTCTTCGCCTGAGGCGGTCTCTCCCAGGGCCGCCAGGCCCCGATCGATGAAGCCCATGTTGTGGGCGATGACGATGACGAGAAGGCCGGCAAGGGTCGAGAAGGCCAGGCCGTTGACGGCCGATGTGGCCCGGACGCCGAAGAAGTTGCTGGCCGTCATGGCCACGATGAAGAGGAGGGAGAAGGGGATGACGGCGCTCTCCGAGGCTCCGACGAGGCGGACGATGTAGGCGGCGGCGATGTTGGACATGGCCGGCATGCCGAAGGCGACGCTGCCGATCATGAGGTAGACGACGGCGTTGTTGCCCCAGGGTCCCACGGCCTCCTCTGCGTAGCGGGAGAGGCCCGCCGCGGTGGTGAAGCGGACGCCCAGGTCGGAGAAGATGAAGATGAGGGGGATCATGGCCAGGGAGATGAGGACCCAGGCCGCCAGGGCCTCGTGAGGCGTTCCCATCTCGAGGGCCAGGCCGGGCAGGCCGAAGAGGCCCGATCCGAGAATCATCGTCACGGCCAGGACGACGCCGCGGGTCATGGTGATTTCCTTGCGCAGTTGGGCCATGGGTTCTCTCCTTAAAGAGGGATTTGTTCATTGGGCGTCCAAAGGGGATTTTCCCTTCTGGCGCCGTCCTCGTCAAGGCGTCGGGCCCGGCCCGACGGCGGCGACGCTCTCCGTTCGTCGTCGGGAGTGGATGGAGCGAGGGCAGCCGCGCCCTGGCGCCGAGGTTTCTCGGGATCAGGGCCATTCTCGCCAAGAGTTTCGCCAGGATTCACCTCGCTAACCGGGTCAATTTCGGCATCGTGCCCCTCGTCTTCCGCGACGGGCGAGAGTACGAAAAAATCGCGCAAGGCGATCGGCTGGTTCTGGAGACGGCCGACGTGACCGTTGCGACCGATTTCGATCTGTGGAACGAGACGTCGGGACGGGCCATCTCCGTCCTCTGTTCCCTTTCGGACGAAGAGCTGGCCATCGTGAGGGCCGGAGGCAGGCTCAGGGGCATCGGCACGTCGGCCTGAACGTCATCGTGTCCTTCCACGATCCACGGCCCTTCGCAGGTCGCTTCGGGTGTGTCGCGGCCTGTCCGTCCGCGAGCCGAACGGAGCCCGGCGCGTTATCGGCACCGGACCCTGGGGATGCGCTCGGTCCGGCTTTGCAGGACCGCCAACGCTTCCCGTCGGGCCTTTTCTGAACCTCCCGGCGCTTCATGGCTCCGACAGGGCGAGGCGATCTCGCCCTGTCGCCCGGCCTCTCCGCTCCGGTCGTCCTCAGGCCGCCCCGCGACGGTTTCCGTCGGGGGAGGAGGGCCTGCCCGGAGGCGCTCCGTCTCCCTCCCCTCCCTTTCCCGGAACATTCCCGTCCCACCGTAGCGCCCTCTCTCGGGCGAGGTCGATGAAGGCCCTGGCCGCCGCCGAGAGAGGGCGCTTCTTTCGCCAGGCGAGCTGGATCAGGAAGACCTCCTCCAGGGGAGGCGCCTCCAGCTCGCGGAGCGTTCCCTCGCGGAGCTCCTCCTCGATGTAGAGGCGCGGCAGGAAGGAGAGGCCCATGTCGCTCTGGACGCAGCGCTTGATGGCCTCGACGCTGGAAAAGGCCATGACCCGGCCGGGAACGAGGCCCTGGCGGCGGAAGAGGCTCTCGACGGTGATGCGGTAGCTGCATCCCTGTTCGGTGAAGAGGAAGCCCTCTTCGAGGTTCCCCGTCGCGAGTCCCCTCAGGAGAGCGTCTCTCTCCGTCCGTGCCGAGCCCACGAAGACCATGGCCTCCCGGCTCAGGATGGCCACCTCCAGGTCGGGGTGGCGGACGAGGGGCATGATGAGGGCCGCCAGGTCCGTCTCCCCCTTCAGGACGCCCTCGACGATCTGGGCGCAGGAGGCGTTGGTCAGGCTGAGCGAGACGGAGGGAAAACTCTGCCGGTAGAGGGCCAGGACGTCGCCCAGGCGGGCGACGGTGACGCTTTCGGCCGCCCCGATGCGGAGGGCGCCCGAGGGTTCCCTCCCCCTCTCGCCCAGAGCCCCGATGCGCGCCTCCAGGGCCAGCATCTCCTCGGCGAGGGCCCGGAGGCGGGAGCCCTCTTCGGTGAGGCCTGGCCTGCGCCCCTTCCGATCGAAGAGGGGGGCGCCGACGGCCTCCTCGAGGGCCTGGATGTGGGCCGATACGGTCGATTGGGAGTAGCCCAGCCGCCGGGCGGCCTCGGTGAAGCCCCCCCTTTCGACGATGGCGAGGAAGGTCGTCAGATGGCGGGTCTCCATGCTCTTTCCCCCTTCCCTTTTCTCCGAGGCGCTCCGCCATGTCCCGGAGCGCCTCGGCATCGGATAATCCGATCGGTGCCATTCGATCTTTCCATTTTACCGATGGACCGAAGTCCTTTATAGTCCTCCTCACAAAAAGGAGGCGAGTTCGTTGCGAAAGAAAATGAGCGTTCCGGCCCTGGCCGGTCTTCTCGTCGGGCCCGTTCTGGGCTCGGGAATCCTGCTCCTCCCCCCTCTGGTGCTTCAGGGGGCTCGTGCCCTCTCCTTCGAGGCCTGGGCCCTGACGGTTCTCCTCATGGGGCTCTTCGCCGCCGTCACGGCCGCCCTGAGCCTTCGCTTTCCCGGCGACGGGGGGCTGACGGAGGCCGTGGGACGGGCCTTCGGTCCCGCCTTCCGCGACGTCTGCGGCTGTCTTCTGGCCGGGGCGGTCTGCTTCGGCCCGGCGGCGGTTCTCCTGACGGCGGGACAGTATCTGGCCGGGGAGTCCCTTCTTTCGGGCCGGGCCCTGGCGGGAGCCCTCTTTCTGGCCCTTCCGGCTTTTTTCGTCATCAGGAGACGGGCCGCTTTCGTGGGACACCTGGCCCTCTGGGCCTCGTCCCTCATCGCCGTCGTCCTTCTGGCGGCGAGCCTTTACGTCCTCTTCCACCCGGCCGAACCCCTTCTTCTGGACAGGCCGTCGCCCCTCCAGTTCGGCAAGGTCGTCATGCTTCTTTTCTGGGCCGTCATCGGCTGGGAGATTCTGGGCAACTACAGCGCCGAGATCGAAACTCCGGAGCGGACCATCCCGAAGGCGGCGGGCCTGGCCTTCGCCGCCGTCGCCGCCGTCGATCTGGCCGTGGCCGCCGCCCTGCCCCGAAGCCCTGCGACGGAAGGGGCCCTGCCCTCCATGACCGATCTGCTCCGGCCCCTTTTCGGCCTGCTGGCGACGCCTCTGCTCCTTCTGCTGGGGACGCTGCTCTGCCTGTGCACCTACGTCATGATCGTCGGCGGCGTGGCCCGCCTCGTCGCCTCCCTGGCCGAGAGGGGCCGTCTCCCCCGCTTCCTGGCCGTCCGAAACGAAGGAGGCGTTCCCGCCAGGGCCGCCTCGGCACTGACGGCGATGCACGTCGTCCAGATCGGGGCCGTGGCCCTGGGCCTCGTCGACGTGGCCGATCTCATCGGCGTCGCCAACGGCCTCTTCCTGCTCAACGCCCTTCTCGTCGTCGCGGCCGGGGCGAGACTTTTCCCGAGTCCGGCGGCGCGCTGGGGATCGCTGGCTCTGGCTCCGGGCTTTCTGCTTCTTTTCGCCATGGCCGACCGGCTCTCCCTCCTGGCGGCCGTCGCCGCCCTCCTCGTCTCCCTGGCGGGGGGCGGAAAAGAGGGAAGCCCCCTCCTTGGAGGGGGCTGGGCCGAGGCGGAAGGCGTCAGAGGAGGGGACTGAGGAGTTTGGCCACGCCCTCGACGGTCTTCTTCCAGAGGGGGCGTTCCCGCCAGGCGCCGGGGTCGAGGCGCCGCGACCGGGCCAGATAGCCCTCCTGGGCCTCGACGATGAGGCCCGTCACCTCCCTGCCGTAGAGGACCATGTTGAGCTCGAAGTTGAGGGCGAAGGAGCGGATGTCGAAGTTGCTCGAGCCGAAGAAGGCCATCTGGCCGTCGACGGTCATCGTCTTGGCGTGGACGATGTCGGGGCCGAAGAGGTGGATGGCCACGCCGATCTCCATGAGGCGGCCGAAATAGGCCTCGGCGGCGCGGCCGACGAAAAACTGGTCGCCTCGGCGGGGAACGATGAGATCGACGGCGGCGCCGTTGAGGCAGGCCACCTCCAGGGCCTGGAGGAGCCCCTCGTCGGGGATGAGGTAGGGCGTGGTGATGACGACCCGTTCCCGGGCCTGGAAGAGGGCCAGGGCGACGAGGCGCTGGTAGTTCTCCGTCGAGTAGGCCGGGCCGCTGGGGACGGTCTGGAGGAAGGAGCCGCCGCAGCCCCTCTCCTCGGGAAGGGCGGCGGCGATGATCTCGTCCGTCTCGACGTACCAGTCCTCGAGGAAGACGCCCTGGAGCTGGCCGACGATGGGGCCCGTCAGACGGAGCGTCAGGTCCTCCCACCTTCGCCCCTGGGCCTTGCCGCCGTAGGTGGCCTCGGTGATGTTGTGGGAGCCCATGAAGCCCACCGATCCGTCGATGACGGCCAGCTTGCGGTGGTTGCGCAGGTCGAAGCGGGCCGAGAGCCTGCCCCGTCGGAAGCGGGAGAGGGGGAGGGCGCGGGCGAGGCGGAGGGGCCCGTTCAGGGTCGCCCCCTCTCGCCTGAGGTATTTCTTGGAGCCCAGGTCGTCGAGAAGGAGCCGACAGGCGACGCCCCGCGCTGCGGCCCGTTCCAGGGCCTCGAGCAGAGGTGCCGTGACGGCGTCGCGCTCGAAGATGTAGTAGAGGAGATGGACCGACTCCCGGGCCCCGTCGATGTCCTCGACGAGGCGGTCGATGAGGGTCGTCTCGCCGTCGATGAGCTCCAGCGTCTCGGCCCGGCTGACGGGCCACTGGGCCAGCTTGGTCCCCAGGCGGCTCACGACGGAGGCTCCCTCGGAGAGAGGGGGATCGGGACAGCTTCGGCCGTGGCCGACGACGTCCCTCAGACGCCTCAGGGCCCTTTCGTGGCGCTCGCGGCGGAGCTTGGGCAGTTTCGTCGACCCCAGGGCCAGGTAGAGAAGGCCGCCGGGGAGGGGCCAGAAGAGGACGATCAGCAGCCAGGTCATGGCCACGGCCGGAGGGTGGCGCTGGGGGAGGACGCAGAGCGCGCCGAGGCGGACGGAGAAGAAGAAGAGGTTGTGGAGGACGAGAAAAAGCGTGCTCCCGTCGCTCATCGCCGATCCCTCCCGGAGGCGATGTCGACGTCGCAGAGGAGGGGGAGGTGGTCCGAGAGGGTCACGTCGGGAAGGTCGAAGGTCCTGACGCGCACGTCGGGCGTCGTCAGAAGGCAGTCGAGGCGCCGCGTCGGCCTGCGGCTGGGGAAGGTGGGGCGGGCCGTCGCGTCGGCGTCGACGAGGCCCGTCGCCTCCAGGAGGGGCTTCAGCTCCTGCGAGCCCCGGAGGAGGTTGAAGTCGCCGCCGACGAGGAGCGGTCTGTCCAGGCTCCGGCAGCGCAGGGCCAGCTCTTCGAGCTGCGTCTTCCGGGCGCTCCGTCCCAGGGAGAGGTGGGCCAGGAGGACGGTGAAACCGGGAAATTCCACCTCCAGAAGGCTTCTTTTGACGCCCCGGGAGAAGAGGTTTTCCCTGGAGGCGACGATGGGAAGGCGGCTCAGGACGGCGTTGCCCTGAGTGGAGAGCAGGGGCAGTCGGCTCAGGGGTGACGTGCCGTATTTGGGGGAGAAGGCGTGGTTCCAGGACCGCGGGGCCAGGCTCCGGGCCTGATTTCGGCCGCCCTGGCGGTAGGAGCCGCCGTCGACCTCGCAGAGGCAGGCCACGTCCACGTCGAGGTCGTCGAGGAGGGCGCCGATGCGTTCCGTCCCGCCTCGGGCGGGCCGGAAAAAGCCGGCGAAGGGGAAGGGAAGGTGGTAGCTCCAGCCGCATCCCGTGCCGTAACGGATGTTATAGAAGAGAATCCTCATCGAAGGGTCCTGCCTTTCGCGTCTCCGTTCCGTATCCCTGCGGGAGGTCGGTCCCCGACCCACAGTCAAAGACAGAATGGACGTCCATCGGTCCGGCCAGGAGGTGCCTGGAGGGCGGAGAGGGTTGCCTCGAACCCGCACCTGCGAGGTGCTTTGAGCGGACCTCGGATCGGTCCGACGGAGTTTGTCTTGAAGAACCTGCCGATTCGGGTCCACCTGTGGGGGGATTAAAGCGGGTCTCGCATCGGCGGACCCAGCGGAGTCCGTCCTGAAGGGCCTGTGGATTTTTGGGCCCCCGTCGCGATCCCGGGAGGAAGAGGCCTCTCGCGGCCTGGGCGGATTGCCCGGGGGAAATCGAGAGACCGCTCGCGCCGCCAAGCCGCCAACAGAGCCCGCGAGAGGCGGGCTGCATCGTCCTTTCCCGGAGGACTCCGGTCCGGTCGTGTGGTTGCGGGTCTGTGATCGAGGCGGGCGATCGCTGCCCGTCGGCCTTCCATTCTAGCCCTTCCGGTCCCGGGAGAAAATGGCCCCGACGACGAAAGGGACCCGCCTCAGGCGTGGTCCCTTTCGTGAAATCGGCTATCTCAGGCCGCAGGCTCCTGGAGGAGCCTCAGCGCGGGGGGATCATCCCCGCCGGGATGTTCGCTATAGGGTTGTCCTTACCGTGGTTTTTGCCGATCGGTCGACTCCCCCTTTCCGTTTCCCTGTGCACCCCGATTATAGAACAGTTCTGTCGGATCGGCAAGGTCTCAGGGGCGGAAGCCCTGGGCCTCAATCAGTTGGGCCTCGAAGGCGTCGAGGCGGGCGAGGGTCTCGGGGAGAAGCTCCAGGCGCAGGGCCTGGCGGAGGCGGCGGCCCAGGGCGCTCCGGTCCTCCTTCCGGTCGGCCTGACCCTGCCAGCCGATCTTGACGCGCCCCTCGAAAAGGTCGAGGTCGACGAGGCGATTCCCTTCGGCATCGTATTCCAGCCCCAGCAGGAGGGCCTTGATCCGCTCGGGGGCGATGAAGGTGGCGAGGCGGAAGCGGTAGACGGAGACGGCCATGAGGATTCTCGCGAAGTCCTTGCCCCACCCCTCGCCGAGGACCAGCCCCAGGTCGAGGTCCTCGAGGACGAGGCGCACCCTTCGGGCCTGGAGGTCGTAACGCTCCCAGACGTCGTAGACGCGGATCTCCAGGTTACGCCAGGCCTCGCCCCCGGCGGCCTCGTTGAAGTATTCCAGGGCCCGTCCCCTCAGGCGGTGGAAGAGCTTTTCGTAGGGGCTGTCGAAGTAAAGCACGTCGGGCTGAAGATCGGCCAGGGCCAGGGGACGGTTGAGATTCTTCTCGGTGAAGCAGAGGACGACGGGGTGGCGCCCCGACCAGCGGAGGAGCTGTTTGAGCTTGCCCGGCCGGGCGTCGAAGTCGCGGGCGATCTGTTCCATCGCCCTCTCCCTGTCCCCGCTGAGGCGGAAGAGGATGGCCCGAGGCAGAGGGCGGACGCGGAGCGGAGCCTCGAGGTCGGCGTTGATGAGATGGGCCAGGATGTCGACGGGCGAGGCGTCGGCCAGAAAGGTCTCAAGCCGCCCCCTGTCGAGGTCGCGGCGGGAGAAGAGGAGAAGGGTCTGGTCCTCACGGGCCCGGTCCCAGAGGTCCCGCGGCGGCCGCGCCTCGAGGGGAAAGGCCTCCTGAAGGAGGCGACGGGCCGACGGCCCGCCGGTCTGAATGAAAAGGCCACGGGCGCTTCCACGAAGGAGCGAGAGCATCGATGACACCTCCCGGACGGATGGGGATCTGGAGGGACCTGTCGCGGCAGGCTCCTCTCCTTGAATGAGGGATCGGCAAGGCCCTCTCCTAAAGGCCGATCTTCCGTTTGAGGCAGCGGTCGCCGTCGACGTAAGCCGGATAGGCCAGGCGGTGGACGGTGCCCCCTTCGATGGCGATGACGCTGAGGGCCTCGAGGCCGTTGAGGTAGCGGGCGTCGGCCCTTTGCCCTTCCGGAGGCGACGGCGCGTGGCCGAAGAGGTTGAAGGGGCACGGCGGTCGGGGCAGGTCGCGGAAGCGGTGAGCCAGGGCCAGGCTCTGGCCGCCGACGCGGATGGCGCCTCCTCCTTCGAAGAAGGTCGCCGCCGGAAGAAGTTCGGCGATGGCCTCGGGGCTGTCGTGGTTGCCGCAGGCGATGAAGAGGCCCTCCTCGAAAGGGGGCAAAAGGCGGCGGAAGGTCACCAGACGGCGACGGTAGCGGTCGATCTCGCGGGGGTTCCGTTCGAGCTTGACGTCGTCGGCCACGTCTCCCGTGTGGATCAGGGCCCTGGGACGGAGGAAGGCCACCAGCCGCCCCAGGTCGCCGTAGAAGGTCGAGGGCGTGTCGGAGACGTGGAGGAGGCAGCGCCCGCGCAGGGGCTCGAGCTCGAGGGGCCGGGCCATCTGGCCCGTCAGGCGCCGGGCCGCGTGCCCCATCCGCCCCAGGACCGATTCCCGATCCCGTTCGGAGCCGCTCCCGCCGCCTCCCGTCAGCGGCACCTTTCGAGAACGGCCCGGACGTCCTCCTCGCCGAGGGGGACGAAGGTCCCCACGGGGCCCTTCTCGACGGCCTTGCGGGCCATTTCGTCGAAGCGGTCGTCGCCGATGGACAGCTCCTTCAGGGTCGTCGCCAGGCCGCAGGAGCGCAGGAAGGCCCGGAAACGGGCGATCCCCTCCCGTGCCGTCCTCTCCATGTCGAAAAAGTCGGGTTCCACGTCCCAGACGCGATGGGCGAACTGGGCGAAGCGTCTCAGATCGTGGCCGACGACGTGGTCCATCCAGGCGGGAAAGACGACGGCCAGCCCCGCTCCGTGGGCCACGTCATAGAGGGCGCTCAGCTCGTGTTCGATCCTGTGGGAGGCCCAATCGCCCTCGCGGCCCGTGTCGAGGAGATCGTTGTGGGCGATCGTCGAGGCCCACATCAGCTCGGCCCGGGCGGCGTAGTCGTCGGGGCGGGCCAGGGCCCGGGGGAGGTTGGCGATGATGGTTTTCATCGTCGCCTCGCAGAGGCGGTCCGTGAGCTCCACGTCGGCCTCGTTGGTGAAATAGCGCTCCATGACGTGGGCCAGCATGTCGACGGCTCCGAAGCGGGTCTGGTCGGCGGGAAGGGAGAAGGTCAGCTCGGGGTTGAGGAGGGCGAAGCGGGGACGGAGGAGTCCGTTGCGGAAGCCCCGCTTGTAGAGTCCCTCTTCGTTGGTGATGACCGAGACGGGACTGGTCTCGCTCCCGGCGGCGGGAAGGGTCAGGACGACGCCGACGGGAAGGGCCCTCTCCGGTTTCGAAATTCCCTCGAAGAAATCCCAGACCCCGCACGAGGCGGGAATGCCCAGGGCGATGGCCTTGGCCGAGTCGATGACGCTTCCCCCTCCCACGGCGAGGACGAGGCCGATCCTCTCCCGGCGGCCCAGCTCGATGCCCCTTTCGACGAGGCTCAGTCGGGGATTGGGTTGGACGCCGCCCAGCTCGACGACGTCGACGGCCGCGTCGGCCAGGCTCGCGGCGATGCGATCGTAAAGGCCGCTTCGCTTGACGCTCCCTCCCCCGTAATGGAGAAGGACCGTGGCGGCGAGAGGAGCCGTCTCGGCGCCGACGCGCTCCTCGGCGGCGCGGCCGAAGAGAATCTTCGTCCCGTTCTGAAAGGTGAAATCGCGCATGGAAAAACCTCCTTCGTCAAGTCAAAAAAGGCCTCGCCCGGAAGGCGAAGCCGCGACAGGTCTCGGCGCTGCGGGGGGTCAGAGATCGTAGACGGCGGCCACGTCGAAGGGGAGATCCATCCCCTTCGTGCGTTCGATGCGGATGAAGCGCTTCTCCCCCTCCCGCCTCAGCCGCAGGGGGACGAGAGGACGTCCCGAGGCGTCGGTGCAGGCCAGAGGGGTGGGGCGGGAGTCGGTCTCGACGGGAAGGCCCCGACTCTCGGCCAGGTAGCGCTTCAGGATCTCCAGCTCGCCGGCGGTGAAAAACTCGTCGACGTAGCCCTTGACGTGGAAGCGGTCCTCTTGGGGCAACTTGTCGAAGTCCCGGACGAGACTGCCGTAGCCCGATAGGTGAGCCTCGCCGGAACGCAGGGGAATCCAGACGACGCGCACATTCTCCCGGCCCTGGAAGGACGTGAGAACCGAATAGGCTCGGTAAAGGAACAGTTCCATGGCCACTCCTCCTTTGCTCTTCCCATTATAACGCCGGCCGGTCGTGGCGGTCTTCCCCCGGACGAGCGAGGAGAACACGGAAATCTTGTCGACTTCGCCGGCCCCTCCCCGATTCACGGGCAGAGCCGGATGGAAGCGCCTCTCGCCCGGCCGGCGTCTGGAAAACGGGGACGGTCGCCCCGAATCCGCACCGACGAGGTGGCCGGAACGGGCCTTGAATCGGCGGATCCGGCGGCGTCTGTCTTGAAGAGCCTGCGGATTAGGGCCCCTCTCCTCTCGTAGGCAAAGCCATCACCGAGGTCTACAATGGCGGGACAAGGAGGTGTTGTCCGTGAAAACCTACTCTGCCCTGGCCCGACGTCTCGACGACCGCATCGAGACCGAGACCGAGGCCGCCGTCGCCCTCAGCGAGGACCTGGCGGCCCATCCCGAGCTCTCCGGCGAGGAATACGAGAGCAGCCGCAAGATCGTCGCCCTTCTCGAAAGGGCCCGGTTCGCCCTCACCTTTCCCTACGCCGATCTGCCCACGGCCTTCAGGGCCACCAGGGGGAGCGGCACCCCTCGCGTGGCCCTCCTCGTCGAGTACGACGCCCTTCCCGAGCTGGGCCATGCCTGCGGCCACAACCTCCACGGCGCCATGTCCGTCCTCGCCGCCCTCGGCCTGGCCGAGATCGTCGACGACATCGGCGGCACCCTCGACGTCATCGGCACGCCGGCCGAGGAGACGGACGGCGCCAAGTGCTCCATGGCCGACAAGGGCCTCTTCGACGGGTACGACCTGGCCCTCATGATCCACTCGGGATCGGGCGTCTCCATGGCCGCCTTCCGGTCGCTGGCCATGGATGGCTACCGTTTCACCTTCCGGGGCAGGACGGCCCACGCCGCGGCGGCCCCCTGGGAGGGGCGCAACGCCCTCAACGGCGTCCAGCTCTTCTTCCACGCCGTCGACATGCTGCGCCAGCACAGCCGTCCCGAGGCGAGGATCCACGGCGTCATCGACAGGGGCGGCACGGCGCCCAACATCGTCCCCGAAGAGGCCGTCTGCCGCTTCGAATTCCGGGCGCCGGCGCGGACCTATCTCGACGGCCTCAGGGAGCGCTGTTTCGACTGCGCCCGAGGGGCGGCCCTGGCGACGGGGACGGAGGTGACCTGGGAGAAATTCGAGTCGAGCTTCGACGAGATCGTCCCCAACGAGGCCGGCGAGGCCCTCGTCGAGGAGATCTTCGACGAGCTTTCCATCCCCTTCACGACGCCGGCCGATCCGGCGGGCTCGACGGACATGGGCAACGTGAGCCGCCGTTGCCCGGCCCTCCATCCCATCCTGGCCGTCACGCCTCACGACTACCCCCTCCACACGAGGGAATTCGCCCGAGCCGTCGTCGGTCCCGAGGCCCACAGGGCCCTTCTCGCCGGAGCCCGCGTCCTCGGCAGGGCCGTCCTGCGCACCTTCCTCGACGGAGATCTGAGGGAGGCCATGAGAAGGGACCTGGAGAAGAACCGGCGGTGACGGGGCGCTCCGCCTAAAAAAGAGTCTCCAGGGCCTTGCCCGTGTCGTCGAGGTTTTCCGAGGCCTTGCAGAGCCTGGCGATGAGCTCCTGGAGCTTGGCCGTGTGAACCTGCCGTTCCTGACCCATGCGGCCGATCTGCTGGAGTGGCTCGGCCATGGCCGGAAGGGTCTGGCCGAAGGAGGAGAGGACCGATCCGATGGTCCGGGCCGACTGGTCCGTGTCCTCGGCCAGCTCCTTCACCTCTCCGGCCACGACGGCGAACCCCCGTCCCGCCTCTCCGGCCCGGGCCGCCTCGATGGCGGCGTTGAGGCCCAGCATCTTCGTCTGACGGGCGATGCCCTGGATGGAGTGGACGATCTCGTCCATCTTGGCCGCCTTGGCGCTCAGCTCCTCCATCTGGGCCACGAGAGGCGTGAAGGTCGTCCGGACCTGCTCGTTTCCCTTCATGAGCGAGTCGGCCAGAGCCGTCAGCGGCTCGACGAGACCGTCGATCTCCTTGCGCAGGTTCCCCAGGCTGCGGATCTGCCCCTCGATGACCTGGCGGCATTGCTCCTCCCGGGCGATGATCTCGTAGATGAAGCGGCAGTCGGCCGACGTCAGAAGGCCCACGTTGTCGGGCTTCCATCGGCGCAGTTTTTCCGTCACCTCGGCGACGCCCGTCACCTCCAGGAGAAGGTCCATAGGCTGCTGCAGAAGGCGGTCCATGTCCTGGGTGGTGAAGAGGCGGTGCTGCTTGGCCAGCAGGACGGCGGGCGCGTCGCTGTTCCTGTCCATGACGCCGGTGATCTCCAGCCCGAGAGCGATGAAATGCCTCAGAAGCGTTGCGGCTCCTTTGCCCCCTCCGACGAAGGCGATCCGGAAAGCCATCGAGAACCCCCCTTAAGGAATGGTGAACCTACCGGTTCGAGCTTGGAACGACTCAGAAGTAGTGTACGTTCTTTTTCCCTTTCGGCCAAGCCGCTCCCCACTTCCCGGCGATCGGGCCGATGCGGGGCGGGACCGCAAACTGTCAAGGGACACTAAAAATGTCATCTAAAAAGAGGGTCTGAGGGACAATGAAAGTGTCGCTTTCGAGGGGCTGAAATCGCCCCCGTCAACAGCCCGCCTTGGCTTTCCTCCGCGGCGGAGGTCCTTCTAGGGAGGGGAACCCGTCCCTTGCTCGGAGCCGACCGCCGCGGCAGGAGGAGCGGGATTCTGTCGCCAGGGATGGTCTGCCGCCGGCTTCCTCTGCTTCTTCGTTTTGCATGGAGTGCCTGTCTTCGTCTCGATGACAGGCGGGGGAGTCGCAGGGGGCTCTTTGTCGACGGCTGCGAGATCGTAGAGCCCGTCATGGACAAGAGCCAGGAGTTTCCCGTCGAGCTTCTCGATGACCTTGACCGCCTGTCCTCTGGCAAGAAGCAGGGGGCGTCTGCGGGGGCCTATCAGGGCGTACTGTTTTCCGTCGAGGGAAATCGTCGAGTCTCCCGAGGCCTTCCGGTCGGTCTGGCGAGTCAGGAGGAGATCGAGAGCGGGGCCGTCCGGCGGAGGGAGAAAGGCAGATGCCCCCTCTGCGGGAGGACGAGCGAACCTCGGGTTATGGACCTCTCCCGGGTAGGCGGCGAGCAGGACGTTGGCCTCTTCGATCGTTTTCACTCCGGCCCGTCGGAAGGCGACGACGAGACGATCCTGAAGAGTTCCCCAGAGCCTTTCGATCCGCCCCTTCGCCTGGGGAGACCCTGCAGGGACATAGCGAGTTCCGAGAGCCTCCAGAGCGCGGCCGAACTGGGTTACAGGCGCCGAGTCCTCCAGCTCCTCCTTGATCGTCAGTTTTTCCGACTTGGGAGAAAGGAAGATGGTGTGGCGGTCGGCGTAAAGCTCGCGAGGCACGCCGTGGCGATCAAGCATCTGACGGAGCACGCGGAAGTAGCCGAAGAGGCACTCATTCCTGGCCATCCACAGACCGAGGACCTCTCCTGTGGCATCGTCAATCACGCCGTGGAGAGTGCAACGCTCACCGATCTCGAACCAATCGAAAGGAGAGGCGTCCATCTGGACCAGATCGCCTCGTCGGGACCGTCGGACCCTGCGGGAACGCCGCTTCGGGGCCCGGTGGCGATGAACGAGGGACAGGTTCTCCGCGCGAAGGAAACGGGCGATGCTCTTGGCGCTCAGCACGAGATCATGCTCTTCGGCAAGGAGTTCGGCCATGTGCTGACAGCTCGTATCCCTGTAAAGACCCTTGGCCAGACTGACGACGAAATCCCGTGTCTCCTGAGAGATTCTGCGCCGGGACGGTTTGCCTCGTCCCTTGTGCAGGAGCCCCTGCGCTCCTTCTTCCCGGTAGCGTCGTTTGAGCCGAAAGACCTGACGGCGGCTCAGACCGAGCCGATCGGCCACCTCCTGAACCGTCAGGTTGCCCGCGACAGCCTCTTCCACCAACCCCAAGCGCCTTGCTTCTTTTGTCTTCATGAGTAGGTCTCTCCTGGTCGTCATAAGTGACATTTTCCCTGTCCTCTTCACGAGTGACAATACCATTGTCCGGCGACAGGGGCGGGACCGCAAACTTGACAAAAAAAGCACTAAATGTATCATGTATGGGATTGGGCTCGTAGAGCCCCGCCGCTCCGGCGAAGGGCTTCCTGTGCGCTGTTTCGCGGGAGAGAAAGGGAGGGACCGAGCCTTGAAGACAGGATCTGCGGAGATCGCCCGCCTTCTGGCCCGTCCGCTCGAGGAGCTCGTCGCCGAGGCCGACAGCCTGCGTCGCCTCCGCCACGGCGACGGCGTCTGGATTCGGGGGCTGTTGGAGTTCACCAACCGCTGCACCTGCAACTGCCTCTACTGCGGCCTGCGTGCCGCCAACGGTCGTCTCGGCCGCTACAGCCTGACGGAGGAGGAGATCCTTCTCTCCGTCAGGGCCGGTTTCGCCCGAGGTCTGGGCACCTTCGTCCTCCAGGGCGGGGAGGACCCCGACTGGACGACCGATCGCCTCTGCCGCCTCGTCGAGGCCGTCAAGGTCGAGACGGAGGGGAGGGCGGCCGTCACGCTCAGCTGCGGCATCAAAAGCCGCGGCGACTACCGTCGCCTCGCCGCCTGCGGCGCCGATCGCTACCTCCTGCGCTTCGAGACGGCCGATCCAATCCTTCACGAACGTCTCCGCGGCGGCATCAGTCTTCGTCGCCGCCTCCAGGCTCTCGACGACCTCCGCGAAGAGGGGTTCGAGCTCGGATCGGGATTCATGGTCGGCCTTCCCGGCGAGACGGAGGCCGTTCGTGTCGCCAATCTCGAACTCTGCCGCGATCTGGCCCTCGACATGGTCGGCATAGGACCCTTCATCGCCAATCCCGACACGCCTCTGGCCGGCGAGGCCTCGGGCACCCTGGAAGCGACGGTGCGGATGACGGCGGCCCTGCGCCTCCTTCTGCCCGATGCCAACATCCCCGCCACGACGGCGGCCGGCTCCCTCTTCAGCCAGGGAAGAGAGGCCATGCTCGGAGCCGGGGCCAACGTCCTCATGCCCAACGTGACGCCCCTGGCCTATCGGGAACGCTATCTTCTCTATCCCGGCAAGGACACGATCACCCAGGATGGCATTCAGGAGCTGGAGGCCATCGCGGCCCACCTCGAGGAACTGGGCCGCCGCGCCGATCTCGGGAGGGGCGATTCGCCGTCGAGGACGCGCACTAATAAAAAACAAATGGATCAAAATTCAAAGAAAACAATCGAGAAAACATAAAAAACCAAAACAATCGCCTTCATGCATGCTCTTTACGTTGTTGGGCCTTCCTGTTACAAAAAGTTCAGGGCCGTTGTCTCGCTGCGAGAGCCCTCGGTTGTCGTGAGAAGAAAAACTGCCCGGAAGCGGTCCTTGGGGGGAAACTTTTTTGTGAAAGTGAATTCAAGTGTTTTATGGGACTCTTTCCAAAAGGGGAAAAGGAGGCAAGGGAATGACCACATGTTGCAAGACCCATCCGGGCTATGAGGAGCTGGCGGCCTTTATCGAGGGGCTGCCCGACAAGAAGGGGGAACTCATAACGGTTCTCCACCGGGCCCAGGGGATTTTCGGCTGTCTGCCACGCGAGATTCAGGAGTACGTGGCGGAGAAGATGGAGCTCCCCCTGGCCAAGGTCTACGGCGTCGTCAAGTTCTACTCGTTCTTCCACATGCTGCCCAGGGGCAAGCATCCCATCTCGGTCTGCATGGGAACGGCCTGTTACGTCCGCGGCGCCGAAGATGTCGTCGAGGAACTGGCCAAGCAGCTCAAGATCAAGGTGGGTGGCGTCACGGAGGATGGCAAGTTCTCCCTCGACACGCTCCGCTGCGTCGGGGCCTGCGGTCTCGCTCCCGTCGTCATCGTCGGCGAGAAGGTCTACGGCCGCGTCTCGCCCTCGCAGATCTCGGCCATCCTGGCCGAGTACGCCGAAGCCTAGGTCAGGAGGGGTCGTCATGGCTAAGATCGGTTCTCTCGAAGAGCTGCGCAAGCTGAAGGAAAAGACGAAGAACGCCACGGAGCTTCGCGAGAAGGGACACGACATCGAGAAGCTCGTTCAGGTCAAAGTCAGCATGGCCACCTGCGGCATCGCCTCGGGCGCCCGGGAGACTCTGGCCGATTTCATGAGGCTTTCCCGCGAGAAGGGCATCGAGAATATCGTCTTCACTCAGACGGGCTGCATGGGCTACTGCCACAGCGAGCCCACCGTCGAGGTGACCAAGCCCGGCGAGGATCCCATCGTCTTCGGCAACGTCAAGGGCGACAGGGTCCGGGAAATCGTCGAGAAGTACATCCTCAAGGGCGAGCTTGTGGCGGATATCATTCCCACCGCCTACAAGACCATCGACCAGTGACCGCTGTAGAAGGGGAAGGTGTCTTTCTCAATGGCTGACGTCAAGATGCATATTCTCGTCTGCGGCGGGACGGGCTGTATTTCGGCCCAGAGCGACAAGATCGCCGAGAACCTCCGTCGCTGCCTGAAGGAGCAGGGCCTGGAAGAGGAAGTGAAGGTCCTCATGACGGGCTGCTTCGGCTTCTGCGAGCAGGGTCCCGTCGTCAAGGTCGCTCCCGACAATACCTTCTACGTCAAGGTCACGCCCGAAGACGCCGAGGAGATCGTCGCCGAGCACATCATCAAGGGGCGCAAGGTCGACAGGCTGCTTTTCGTCGATCCCGAGACGGCCGAGCACGTGGCCGACTCGAAGCACATGGAGTTCTACAAGAAGCAGATGCGCATCGCCCTGCGCAACTGCGGCTTCATCGACCCCGAGAATCTGAGCGAATACGTGGCCCGCGACGGCTACCTGGCCCTGGGACAGATCCTGGAGTCCATGACGCCCCAGCAGGTCGTCGACGTCATGAAGAAGTCCGGCCTCCGCGGCCGGGGAGGCGGCGGCTTCCCGACGGGGCTCAAGTGGGAGTTCGCCTCCAAGTACCAGGACGACCAGAAGTACGTCATCTGCAACGCCGACGAGGGGGACCCCGGCGCCTTCATGGACCGCTCCATCCTCGAGGGCGACCCCCATTCCATCGTCGAGGCCATGGCCATCTGCGGCTACGCCATCGGCGCCAGCAAGGGCATGGTCTACATCCGCGCCGAATATCCCCTGGCCGTCAAGCGCCTCCGCAAGGCCATCGAGGACGCCCGCGAGGCCGGCCTCCTGGGATCGAACATCCTGGGCAGCGACTTCGCCTTCGACATCGAGATCCGCTACGGCGCCGGAGCCTTCGTCTGCGGCGAGGAGACGGGCCTCATCCACTCCATGGAGGGCGAGCGGGGCGAGCCGACGAGCAAGCCTCCCTTCCCGGCCGAGAAGGGCTTCTGGGGCAAGCCGTCGAACGTGAACAACGTCGAGACCTTCGCCAACGTCCCCGTCATCTTCCTCAAGGGCGCCGACTGGTTCGCCTCCATCGGCACGGAGAAGAGCAAGGGAACGAAGGTCTTCGCCCTGGCCGGCAAGGTCAACAACGTCGGCCTCGTCGAGGTCCCCATGGGAACGACGCTGCGCGAGGTCATCTTCGACATCGGCGGCGGCATCCGGGGCGGCAAGAAGTTCAAGGCCGTCCAGACCGGCGGTCCCTCCGGCGGCTGTCTCACCGCGAAGCATCTGGACACGCCCATCGACTTCGACAACCTCATCGCCGCCGGCTCCATGATGGGCTCGGGCGGGATGATCGTCATGGACGAGGACAACTGCATGGTCTCGGTGGCCAAGTTCTACCTGGAGTTCACCGTCGAGGAGTCCTGCGGCAAGTGCACCCCCTGCCGCGTGGGCAACAAGCGCATGCACGAGATCCTGGAGAAGATCACCAGCGGCAAGGGAACCGAGGCCGACCTGAAGCTTCTCAAGGACCTGGCCCTGATCATCAAGGACACCTCCCTCTGCGGCCTGGGCCAGACGGCGCCCAACCCCGTCCTCTCGACGCTGGACAACTTCCGCGACGAGTACGAGGCCCACGTGAGGGAGAAGCGCTGCCCCGCCGGGAGCTGCAAGAAGCTCATCTCCTTCGAGATCGTCGCCGACAAGTGCAAAGGCTGTACGCTCTGCGCCCGGGTCTGCCCCGCGGCGGCCATCAGCGGCAAGGTGCGGGAGCCCCACGTCATCGACCAGGACAAGTGCGTCAAGTGCGGCGCCTGCATGACGGCCTGCAAGTTCGGCGCCATTATCAAGAAGTGATTCGGGGAGGGCAGGCGAGATGCAGCAGATGATCAACCTCAACATCGACGGCAAGTACGTCAAGGTGCCCCAGGGCAGCACGATCCTCGATGCCGCCCGCAAGCTGGGCATCGATATCCCCACTCTCTGTCACCTCAACCTCGAGGGGACTCCCATGGTGAACCAGGCCGCCTCGTGCCGCATCTGCGTCGTCGAGGTCAAGGGGCGGCGCAACCTGGCTCCGGCCTGCGCCACGCCCGTCGCCGAGGGGATGGAGGTCCACACCCACACGATCCGCGTCCTCCACGCCCGGCGGATGGTGCTGGAGCTGCTCCTCTCCGACCATCCCAAGGACTGCCTGGGCTGCGCCAAGGCGGGCAACTGCGAGCTTCAGGACCTGGCCGAGCGCTTCTGCTTCCGCGAGAACCGCTTCGAGGGGGCCGATTTCAGCCAGAGCCACTACGTCAAGGACATCTCTCCGGCTCTGATCCGCGACATGGACAAGTGCATCATGTGCCGCCGCTGCGAGACGATGTGCAACAAGGTCCAGACCGTGGGCGCCCTCTCGGGAATCAACCGCGGCTTCAACGCCGTCGTCGCCCCCGCCTTCGAGATGCCCCTCGAGGAGTCGGTCTGCACCTTCTGCGGCCAGTGCGCCGCCGTCTGCCCCACGGGGGCCCTCGTGGAGCGCGACTACTCCTGGGACGTCATCGAGGCCCTGGCCGACCCCGACAAGGTCGTCGTCGTCCAGACCGCCCCGGCCGTCCGGGCCGCCCTGGGCGAGGAGTTCGGCTACGAGCCGGGCACCCTCGTGACGGGCAAGATGGCCGCCGCCCTGCGGGTCCTGGGCTTCGACCACGTCTTCGACACCGACTTCGCCGCCGACCTGACCATCATGGAGGAGGCCAGCGAGTTCCTCGACAGGCTGACGCGCCACCTCCAGGGCGACACGTCGGTGCGCCTTCCCATCCTCACCTCCTGCTGCCCGGCCTGGGTCAAGTTCTTCGAGCACCAGTATCCCGACATGCTCGACGTCCCCTCGACGGCCAAGTCGCCCCAGCAGATGTTCGGCGCCATCGCCAAGAGTTACTTCGCCGAGCAGCTCGACATTCCCCGGGAGAAGATGGTCGTCGTCTCCGTCATGCCCTGCCTGGCCAAGAAGTACGAGGCCGGCCGGGATGAGTTCTCCGTCGACGGCAACCGCGACGTCGACATCTCCATCACGACCCGCGAGCTGGCCCACATGATCAGGAGGGCCAACATCGACTTCCGCGCCCTCCCCGACGAGGATTTCGACCGTCCTTTGGGCGAGTCGACGGGGGCGGCCGTCATCTTCGGCGCCACCGGCGGCGTCATCGAGGCCGCCGTCCGCTCCGCCGCCGAATGGGCCACGGGCAAGCCTCTTGAATCGGTCGACTTCACGGCTCTCCGCGGCCTCGAGGGCTGCCGTTCGGCCAAGGTCCCCGTCGGCGACCTGACCCTTCATATCGGCATCGCCCACGGCCTGGGCAACGCCCGCAAGCTCCTCGACTCGATCCGCTCCGGCGAGGTGGAGCCCTTCCACGCCATCGAGATCATGGCCTGCCCCGGCGGCTGCATCGGCGGCGGCGGCCAGCCCTACCACCACGGTCACATGGAGATCATCAAAAAGCGCATGGAGGCCATCTACCGCGAGGACGCCGGCAAGCCGATCCGCAAGTCCCACGAGAACCCCTACATCAAGAAGCTCTACGAGGAGTACCTCGGCAAGCCCTTGGGCGAGAAGTCCCATCACCTGCTCCACACCCACTACTTCAAGCGCCACAGGATCTGATCCGACCGGGGTCGACTTCGCCCGAGTCCGGCCCCCCGCGAGGGGGGCCGGACCTTTAGAGGCGACGGGATAAGGAAAGAGGCAGGGTCATGACAGTCGCGACGGATATCCGGAGCTGGATCGCCAACCGCATCAAGCGGGACGAGATCACGCGCTACATGGACGGCGACCGCTGTTTCATCGACGATGGCGCCATCGAGGGGGCCCTGGAGCGGGGCAAGAACCCCGATCCCGGGCGGGTCCGGGAGATCCTGGCCAAATCCCTGGCCATCGAGACGCTGACCGTCGACGAGGCGGCCTGTCTCCTCCACGTGGAAGATCCCGACCTGTGGGAAGAGATGAAGGCCGCCGCCGGCGAGGTCAAGCGCCGCGTCTACGACAACCGCATCGTCACCTTCGCCCCCCTCTACCTGGCCAACCTCTGCGTCAACGGCTGCGTCTACTGCGGCTTCCGCGCCGAAAACAGCGCCGAGAGGCGGCGCGTCCTCACCATGGAGGAGATCAAAGAGGAGACGCGCGTCCTGGCCGGCACGGTGGGCCACAAGCGCCTCATCGTCGTCTACGGCGAACACCCGGCCAGCGACTACGACTACATCGCCGACTCGATCCGGGCCATCTACGACGTGACGGTGCCGACGAAGAAGGGCTACGGCGCCATCCGCCGCGTCAACGTCAACGCCGCTCCCATGGAGATCGCCCATCTCAAGGTCCTTCACGACGTGGGGATCGGCACCTTCCAGGTCTTCCAGGAGACCTATCACCGCCCGACCTACGAGCGCCTCCATCCGGCGGGGACGATCAAGGGCGACTACCTCTGGCGCCTCTACGCCATGCACCGCTGTCTCGAGGCGGGCATCGACGACGTGGGCATCGGCGCCCTCTTCGGCCTTCACGACTGGCGCTACGAGGTTCTGGGGCTCCTCCAGCACGCCTGGGACCTGGAGGAGAAGTTCGGCATCGGCCCCCACACCGTCTCCTTCCCCCGCATCGAGCCGGCGACGAACACGCCCTACGCCGACAGCCCCGAGGCCGTCGTCGACGACGACGCCTTCGCCCGCCTCGTCACGGTCCTGCGCCTGGCCATCCCCTACACGGGCATGATCCTCACGGCCCGCGAGAGAGGCGACCTGCGCCACGAGATCCTTCCCCTGGGCTGCACCCAGGTCGACGCCTCGTCGCGCATCGGCATCGGCGCCTACGCCGACGTCGAGGAAAAGCAGAAAGGGGAGCGCCAGCAGTTCATCTTGGGCGACACGCGGAGTCTCGACGAGGTGGTGCGCCAGCTGGCCCTGGACGGCTACATCACCTCCTTCTGCACCGCCGGCTACCGCTGCGGCCGGACGGGGCAGAAGATCATGGATCTCCTTCGCAGCGGTCGCGAGGGCCATTTCTGCAAGCTCAACGCCGTCCTCACCTTCCGGGAGTGGCTCGACGACTTCGCCAGCGAAGAGACGCGCGTCGCCGGCGAGAAGGTCCTGGCCAAGGAGCTCGCCGAGATCGCCCTCCGCTTCCCCGACATGTACCCCCGTCTTCACGCCTCCTACGAAAAGGTGAGCCAAGGTGCCCGAGACGTCTATTTCTGAGGAGGCCCGTGAGGCCTTCCGCCGATGGGCCGGTACGTACCTGCGCGACCGGGGCGTCGCCGTCGAGCTGACGGCCGTCGTCGGCAGGCGCTGGTCGGCCCTGGCCGGCCCCGACGGCGACTTCCCCCTGGCCCCGTCGGAGCGGCTCGTCCTGGGCGACGGCCTGGGGCTGGTCCTCTACGGAGGCGAGGCCCTCGACGCCGAGGAGCGGGAGGCTCTTCTGAGGCGCGTCGGCGAGATCGTGCGCTCCCGCTGACCCGCTTCCTCCCCGGCGGAAGAGACGGTTTTCCGCCCCTTCCGAGATCTCCGACGCCGCCGAGGGGGCGGCGTCGGCCCTTTCGGCGGGCTTTTTGCGCAGATTCCGCGTGACAGCGTTCACGAAAAGGGGTACCCTTGTGAGAGGGGTCAAACATCGCGTCTTCCGCGGTCCGCCGCGACGGAGGAGAGGCCATGGTGGAAAAAAGGCAGAACTGGGTCGCCGTCGGCGACGAAGGAAGGGCTTCGGCTCCGGCCTCTTTGGGCCTGGCCGGAGGTCTCCTCTTTCCCTTCGCCGTCCTGGCCCTCTGGTGGGGCGGCAGTGCCCTGGGCCTCTGGAGCCCCGTTCTTCTCCCCGCACCTCTTGCCGTGGGCCGGGCCGCCCTCAGGCTGGCCCGCAGCGGCGACCTCCTGCGCCACATCGGCGCCAGCGGACTGCGCATCCTCTGGGGCTTCGGCCTCTCCTGCTTCATGGCCCTTCCCCTGGGCGTCCTTCTGGGCCTCCGTCCCGGCCTGGGGCGTTTCGTCAACGGCACCCTCGAGTTTCTGCGCCACGTTCCCCCTCTGGCCCTGCTGCCCATGCTCATCCTCTGGCTCGGCATCGGCGAGGCCTCCAAATCGGCCGTCATCGTCCTGGCCACCTTTTTCCCCGTCTTTCTCAACACCGTCGACGGCGTCCGGCGCTGCGACAGAGGGCTCCTCGAGGTGGGGCTCAGCCTGGGCCTCTCCGAGGGAGAACGGTTCCGGCGCATCATCCTCCCCTGGGCTCTTCCCTCGATCCTGACGGGTCTCAGACTGGGGCTGGGTTACAGCTGGCGGGCCCTTATCGGCGCCGAACTCATCGCCGCCTCGTCGGGGCTGGGCTACCTCATCCACGACGCCCAGGCCCTCTCCCGGTCGGACGTCATCGTCGTCGCCATCATCGCCATGGGGCTCCTCGGCGCCCTGACCGACGACCTCTTCTTCCGTCTGGCCCGGCGCCTCGTGCCCTGGAGAGGAGAGGGCCGTGGAGGGCATTAGGCTTCAGGGGTTGACCAAAAGCTACGCCCTGCCCGGCGGCACGCTGCGCGCCCTCGACGGTCTCTCCCTCTGCCTCCCCTCGGGGAGTTTCACCGTCGTCCTCGGCAGGAGCGGATCGGGCAAGACGACGCTTCTGCGCCTTCTGGCCGGCCTGGAGGCGCCGACGGAGGGGCGGATCCTCTTTCCCCCGGCCCTGGCCTCGCGAGGGCGCTCCGCCGTGGGTCTCGTCTTTCAGGAGCCCCGCCTCATGCCCTGGCTCACCGTGGAGGAGAACGTTGCCTTCGCCCTCAAAGGGCGTCTCGACGGGGAGGCCGTGGCCGAGAGGACGGATTCGACGCTGGCCCTCCTGGGCCTCGAGGCCTTCCGCTCGGCCTATCCCGACCAGATCTCGGGGGGCATGGCCCAGCGCGTCGCCCTCGGGCGGACCCTCGTCTTCGACCCCGAAGTGATCCTCATGGACGAGCCCTTCGGCGCCCTGGACTATTTCACCCGCCGCCGCCTGCAGGGCGAGATCGCCGAGCTTCACCGCAGGACGGCCAAGACCTTCATCCTCGTCACTCACGACGTCGAGGAGGCCCTGGCCCTTGGAGACACCGTCGTCGTCCTCGAGGCCGGTCGCGTCGTCGATCGTCTCGACATCCTCCTCCCGCGGCCGCGGGAGACGGGATGGCCCCAATTCCTGCCTCTGCGCCGTCGGGTGCTGGAGGCCATCGTCGGCGGGGACGATCTCGCCGGCGACCGCTGAAGGAGGTTTTCGTCATGCGCAAGCTTCTCTCCCTTTCCCTGCTCCTCTGCCTCGTCTCGGTTCTCCCCGCCGGGGCGGCGGAGAAGATCGCCCTGACCTACGTCAAGGCCCCGCTCAACGTCCCCTCCATCGTCGAGAAAAAACTGGAACTCTTCGAGAAGGCCTTCGCTCCCGACGGCATCGACGTCGTCTACCCCGAGATAACGGCCGGTCCGGCCCAGACCCAGGCCATGGCCGCCGGGTCGATCCAGTTCGCCAACTGCCTGGGCGGCACGTCGGCCCTGCTGGCCGCCTCGGCGGGAGTGGACCTCAAGATCATCGCCGTCTACAGCCGGGCTCCCGAGGCCTTCGTCCTCCTCGCCAAGGATCCCTCCGTCACCTCCGTGGCCGATCTGAAGGGAAAGAAAGTGGCCGGCCCCAAGGGGACGGTCCTCCACCAGCTTTTGGCCACGGCCCTGAAAGAAGCGTCGATGGGCGCCGACGACGTCCAGTTCCTCTCCATGGGCCTTCCCGAAGGCGTGGCAGCCCTCCTCTCGGGCAGCGTCGACGCCGCCCTCGCCGCCGGACCGGCGGCCTACAAGGCCCAGGAGGCCGGGGCCCGCGTCGTCGTCGACGGCCGGGGTCTCGTCGACGCCACGACGGTCATCGCCGTCGCCGGTCCCTTCCTGCGGGAACATCCCGATCGGGTGCGGCGCTTCCTCGACGTCCACCGTCAGGCCCTGACCTTCATGAAAGAGGAGAGGGAGCAGGCCTTCTCCCTGACGGCCGAGGAGACGGGTCTCGACGTGTCGGCCGTCGAGGCCATGTTCCCCCTCTACGACTTCGATCCCGAGATCCGTCCCTCCGACGTGGAGGAGCTCAAGCGGACTCAGGACTTCCTCGTCGAAAACGGCCTGATGGAGAAGACCGTCGACGTCGACGCCCTCGTGACCCGTCTCTGACCGATCTTCCCGAATGAGGAGGGCCTCCCGTTCCTTCGGGAGGCCCTCTTCATATGCGAACCAAAACGATCTCATTCCGTTTTATCGGCAGGAGCATTAGGTCATGAGAATTTTTATATCGGCGGACTGAAAGTAAAAAATAAAAATATCGCCTAAATCAAAAAAACTGCAAAATTGGAACAAAAATCACAATCAGGCTCTCGTTTTATAATTTGTTAATTTCAATAAAGGTCGGATGCTGTATGATCGCCTCCAAAAGGTGTGCACATAGGAGGCGTTACGATGACGATCCGGAACAAGCTCTTCGCCATGGCCCTGGCCCTGTTGGTCATGATCGCCGCGATGACCGTCGTGACCTACGGCCGAAGTCGCGCCATGCTCCTCGATCTGGTCTCCGAGGCGGGGACGGAGATCGTGGCCCGCGCCGCCGACGCCGTCGATGCCCGCTTCGACAAGATCGCCGCCATCGCCGTCACGGCGACGGAGCTCGTCCAGAGCGCCTGGAACGCCTTCGAGGTCCGCGACGAGGCCGACGTGGAGGCCCTCCTGGCCGACCTGCTCCAGCGCGTCCGCGGCGAGGGCGTTCAGGACGTCTATTTCGGCTACGCGGCGACGGGCAAGGTCGCCGTGGGCAGCCGATGGGCCGAGCCCGACGACTACGACGCCCGGAGCCGCCCCTGGTACAAGGAGGCCGTCGCCGCCGGGCCGGGAGCCGTCATCTTCACCGATCCCTACTTCGACCCGGCCACGCAGGGCATGGTCCTTTCCGTGGCGACGCCCCTCTACGACGGCGGCGGCTCTCTCCTGGGCGTCATGGGGACGGACGTGAGCATCAAGGAGATGAGCGCCTACGTCGAGGCCCTGAGGATTTTCGGCAAGGGACGGGGGCTCATGCTCCTCGGAAGCGGCATCGTCGCCTCCGGCTTCGGCGAGGAGGCCGTTCTCAAGGCCGACCTGACGAAGGACGAGGCCTTTCCCGAGTCCCTTCGGGCCATCGCCCGCCGCATGATCGCCGGAGAGAGAGGGAACGCCGTCTACCGCGACGGAGAGGGCGAGCAGCAGCTCTTTTTCGCCCCCACGGCGCGGGGCTATTTCCTGGGTATCGTCTTCCCCGTCTCGGAGATCACGGCCCTCGTCCGCGGCCTGACGACGATCCTCGTCGTCATCGCCGCCGTCGCCGTCGTCCTGGCCGGGGCCCTCCTCTTCGCCGTCGTCCGGGGGCTGACGACGGCCATCGGAGCCATGGAGGCCACGACGGCCAGGCTCGGCGCCGGGGACCTGTCGATCCGCTACGACGATTCGGGGCGCGACGAAATCGCCCACATTTCGCGCAACCTCAACGCCATGGTGGGCTCCATCGGCGGCGTTCTGACGTCGATCCGTCAGGAGGCCGACGTGACGGCTCAGCGGTCGGAGACGCTGAGCGCCCTCTGCGAGAGGACGCTGACGTCGATGGAGGGCGTCTCCCGCTCCGTCGACACCGTTCGGGGCCTTCTCGATCACAACGTCTCGGCCCTGGAGGAGACGAACGCCTCCATCGAGGAGATCGCCTCGGGAGCCCAGTCGGCGGCCCGCGCGGCGGCCTCGGGCGCCGAGGGGGCCGCTTCGGCCTCGGAGGCCTCGGCCGGTTCCCTGACGGAGGTCAAGACCGTCATCGGCGACATCGGCAAGGCCTCCGACGAGTCGCGCCGGGCCATCGAGAAGATCAGGGCCCTGGGCCAGTCGGTGACGGCCATCTCGGGCTTCGTCGCCACCATCACCTCCATCGCCGACCAGACGAACCTTCTGGCCCTCAACGCGGCCATCGAGGCGGCCCGGGCCGGAGAGGCGGGACGGGGCTTCGCCGTCGTCGCCGAAGAGGTGCGCAAACTGGCCGAAGAGTCGGCTCAGGCGGCCCGCGAGGTGAACAAGCTCATCGACGGCCTCCAGCGCCATTCGGGCGACTCCGTCAGGGCGACGGAAGAGACGGGACGGATCCTCGGAGAGACTCTGGGGAGGGCCGAAGAGGCCCAGACCGTTCTCGGAGGGGCCGTCGCCGCGCTGAACGTGATGGTCGAGGCCGTTCAGAGCGTCGCCGCCGTCGCTCAGGAGCAGGCGGCGGCCTCGGAGGAAGTCACCTCGGCCGTCCAGAGCGTGACGGGGGCCTCGGGCGAGATGGTCCGCTCCGTCGAAACCATCCACGACGCGACGGCGGAGACGACCCGGGCGGCCGAGGCCATCGCCGCCCAGGCCAGGGAAATGGCTTCGGCCTCGGAAAAGCTTCGCCACGAGCTGGACCGCTTCACCCTCGCCGATCGTTCTTCGGCGAGCCTTCCGGCGCGACGCTGAAGGGGCGACGAACGCGCTGCCGGGCCCCCCGTCTCTTCCGGGGGGCCCGGCCTTTTATGGGCGACGACAGGCGAGAGGGAAGGTGCTACGATAGAGAGAACTTTATTGCGCACACAAACGTGGCCGCCGCGCCGGGCGGCGGCGAAAAGGGGAGAGCGCTTGTTTTGCCAGGGGCACTGATGGTATCGTCACCCTGTCGGACGCGCTCGTCCTTCGCCTTTTGGTCCTGCGGGCACCGCGAGGGGAGGCTGCGCGAGCTTTCCGAAGCGACGGGAGGGAGACGATGGCAGCGACGAAGGAAGAGATTCTTGCGACGGTGAGGGAGATCGTCGGGCCCTGGAGAGGCAGGAAGGGAGCCCTGATTCCCCTGCTGCAGGAGACGCAGAGGGTCTTCGGCTATCTGCCCTCGGAGGCGATGGAGGCCCTGTCGGAGGAGATTCGCCTTCCTCTGGCCGAGATCTACGGCGTGGCGACCTTCTACGCCCAGTTTCACCTCGAGCCCCGCGGGCGCCATGTCATCCGCGTCTGTCGCGGGACGGCCTGCCATGTCCGCGGAAGCCTCAAGCTTCTGGAGAGGCTCAAGGAGACGCTCGGCGTGGCCGAGGGGGGGACGACGGAGGACGGCCGTTTCACCCTGGAGCCCGTGGCCTGTCTGGGGGCCTGCGGCCTCGCCCCGGTCATGACGATCGGCGATCAGACCTTCGGCCGCGTCGCCGCGGAGAAGCTTCCGGAGATCCTCGCTCCCTTCCGGTAGCTTCTTCGCGCCTGCGCCGTCGCTCGAGAGGATTTTTTCGGCATCACGGGGGGTTGGGGCATCGGGAACAGGGAAGCCGAGGGGAGGCCGGAGCCTTTCGTCGGCGGAAATCCGGAGTCGGAGGTGGAATCGGTGGCCAAGATCAGGACGCTTGACGATTTGAAGGAGATCAGAGAGAAGACGATGGATCTGACGGGCGCCCGCTCCCAGGGGAGGACGCGCGTCATCGTCGGCATGGGGACCTGCGGCATCGCCGCCGGGGCTCGGGCCGTCATGGAGGCCGTCATGGACGAGCTGGCCCGGCAGGGGATCAGGGACGTCTCCGTCGAGACGACGGGCTGCATCGGCATGTGCCAGCAGGAGCCCCTGCTGGACGTGATCCGCCAGGGGCAGCCGCGCATCACCTACGGAAAGGTCTCGCCCGAAGAGGCCCGCCGCATCGTCGCGGAACACGTCGTCCATGGCCGCCTCGTCGAGGACAAGGTCATCGGCCAGACGGACTGACCATGAGGTCCTATCGATCCCACGTCCTCCTCTGCGAGGGGACGGGATGTCTTTCGGGAGGGGCGGCGGCGCTTCGGGAGAGTCTCTGCCGCGAGCTGGCGGCGCGGGGCCTCGAGAGGGAGGTCCTCGTCGTCTCGACGGGCTGTCACGGCCTCTGCGAGATGGGCCCCGTCGTCGTCGTCTACCCCGAAGGGACCTTCTACTGCCGCGTCGGTCCCTCCGACGTGGCCGAGATCGTCGAGGAACATCTGTTCAAGGGGCGCCCCGTCGAGCGCCTCGTCTACCGGGACGAATCGAAGGTCTCCGTTCCCCGCTACAGCGAGATTCCCTTCTATCGCAAGCAGCGCCGCATCGCCCTGCGCAACTGCGGCTACATCAATCCCGACAACATCGACGAGTACATCGCCCGCGACGGCTACGTGGCCCTGATCCGGGCCCTGCGGGAAAGCACGCCCCGCCAGGTTCTGGAGGAGGTCACCGCCTCGGGGCTTCGGGGCCGGGGAGGAGGCGGCTTTCCGACGGGGCTCAAATGGGGCTTCTGCGCCGGCGCCGCAGGCGACAAGAAGTACGTCATCTGCAACGCCGACGAGGGGGACCCCGGGGCCTTCATGGACCGCTCCATTCTCGAGGGCGATCCCCATTCCGTCGTCGAGGGGATGGCCCTGGGCGCCTACGCCATCGGCGCCGACGAGGGGTATATCTACTGCCGGGCCGAGTATCCCCTGGCGGTGCGACGTCTCGAGAGAACCATCGAGGCCGCCATGGAGTACGGCCTCCTGGGTCCCTCCGTCGCCGGGACGGATTTCGCCTTCCACCTCCACGTCAAGGAGGGGGCCGGCGCCTTCGTCTGCGGCGAGGAGACGGCCCTCATGGCCTCCATCGAGGGACGACGGGGCATGCCCCGTCCCCGTCCTCCCTTCCCGGCCAACAGGGGGCTCTGGGGATGCCCGACGAACATCAACAACGTCGAGACCTGGGCCAACGTCCCGGCCATCGTCCGCAACGGCGGCGCCTGGTACGCCGCCCTGGGGACGGAGAAGTCCAAGGGGACGAAGGTCTTCGCCCTGACGGGGAAGGTCAACCACACGGGGCTGGTCGAGGTGCCCATGGGGACGACGCTCCGCGAGATCGTCTTCGAGATCGGCGGCGGCATCCTGAACGGACGGAAGTTCAAGGCCGTCCAGATCGGAGGTCCCTCGGGGGGCTGTCTCACGGAGGAGCATCTCGACCTTCCCGTCAGCTACGAGTCCCTGGCCCAGGCGGGGGCCATCATGGGCTCGGGAGGTCTCGTCGTCATGGACGAGGAGAACTGCATGGTCGACGTGGCCAAGTTCTTCCTCGAGTTCACCCAGGCCGAATCCTGCGGCAAATGCCCCCCCTGCCGGGAGGGGACGAAGAAGATGCTCGACATCCTGAACCGGATCTGTTCGGGCAGGGGGCGGCCGGAAGATCTGGACGCGCTGGAATACCTGGCCACCATGATCAAGGAGACCTCCCTCTGCGGCCTGGGCCAGACGGCGCCCAACCCGGTTCTGACGACGCTGCGCTATTTCCGTCACGAATACGAGGCCCACATCGACGAGAAGCGCTGTCCCGCCGGGGCCTGCGTCGCCCTGACCCGGTTCGTCATCGACGGCGGGAAGTGCATCGGCTGCGCCAAGTGCGCCCGGATCTGTCCCGCGTCGGCCATCTCGGGCGCCGTGAGGGAGCCCCACGCCATCGACGGCGAACGGTGCGTCAAGTGCGGCGCCTGTCTGGCCGCCTGTCCCGTCGGGGCCATCGCCCGCAAGTGAGGAGGAAGGCCGTGGAATCCATCACCCTGACCATCGACGGGAAGACGATCGTCGCCGAAAGGGGCATGACGATTCTCCAGGCCGCCCGCCGAGGCGGCATTCACATCCCCACCCTCTGCGACCATCCGGCCCTTCCCGTCGCCGGGGCCTGCCGGATCTGTCTCGTCGAGGTGGAGAGGAGCCCCAAGCTCCTGACGGCCTGTTCCACTCCCGCCGAGGCGGGTATGGTCGTCCGCACGGCCGCGCCCCGCGTCCTGGCGGCCCGGCGGGCCGTCGTCGAGCTCCTCCTCATCCGCCATCCCCTGGACTGCTTCTCCTGCTCGAGCAACGGCAAGTGCGAGCTTCAGGACGTGGCCTACGAGCTGGGCATCAAGGCCTCTCCCTTCACCGAAGAGGGCGACACCTGCCGCTCCTACGCCATCGAGGACGCCAACCCCTTCTACGTCCGGGACATGAACAAGTGCATCCTCTGCGGACGCTGCGTCCGCGCCTGCGACAGCCTGGCCCGCTGCCACGCCATCGACTTCCAGAACCGCGGCATCAGGACCATGGTTCAGCCTCCCGTCGGCAGGGATCTGGAACATTCGGACTGCACCTTCTGCGGCCAGTGCGTCCAGCTCTGCCCCGTGGGCGCCCTCTCCGAGAAGGCCTCGGCGGGGAAGGGGCGCCCCTGGGAGCTTCGATCGGTGAAGACGACCTGTTCCTACTGCGGCGTCGGCTGCGAGCTCGACATTCAGGTCAACACCAGAACAGGACGCATCGCCAACGTGACGACGGACTACGGAAGCCCCACGTCGCTCAACGGCGGGCGCTGCTGCGTCAAGGGGCGCTTCGCCTGGCAGTTCGTCCACAGCGAGGAGCGTCTCACCAGGCCCCTCATCAGGGAGAAGGGGCTTTTCCGCGAGGTCGACTGGCCCGAGGCCCTCGACGTCGTCGCCGCCAGGATGACGGCCCTCAGGGACGCCTCCGGTCCCGACGCCCTGGGCTTCTTCTCGTCGGCCCGCTGCACCAACGAGGAAAACTATCTCTTTCAGCGTCTGGCAAGGGAGGTGATGGGCACCAACAACGTCGACCACTGTGCCCATCTGTGACACGCTCCCACGGTGAAAGGTCTCGGCGAGACCTTCGGAAGCGGCGCCATGACCAACGACTACGACTCCCTCAAGGAGGCCGACGTGCTCCTTGTCATCGGTTCCAACACGACGGAGACCCACCCCGTCATCGGCTCCTGGATCAAGGAGCGCAAGGCCGGGGGGGCCAGGCTCATCGTCTGCGATCCCCGCAGGATCGAGCTGGCCCGGTATGCCGACGTCCACATCCGCCACAGGAGCGGGAGCGACGTGGCCCTCGTCAACGGTCTCATGCACGTCATCCTCCGCGACAGCCTCCACGACGGGGCCTTCGTCGAGGCCCGCGTCGAGAATGTCGAGGCCCTCGGGAAAGTCGTCAGGGAGTACACGCCGGAGAGGACGAGCGCGATCACGGGCGTTCCCGCCGATCTCATCGAAAAGGCGGCCAGAACCTACGCCGCGGGCCCCAGGTCGGCCATCTTCTACACCATGGGCATCACCCAGCACCGGTGCGGCACCGACAACGTCCGCTCCCTGGCCAACCTGGCCCTTCTCTGCGGCATGGTGGGCCGACCCGGCACGGGCGTCAATCCCCTGCGGGGTCAGAACAACGTCCAGGGCGCCTGCGACATGGGGGCCCTGCCCGATGTCTTCACCGGTTACCAGAAGGTGGCCGACGGCGGCGTCCGGGCCAGGATGAAGGGCCTCTGGAAGTGCGGCGATCTTCCCGCCGCCCCGGGCATGACCCTCGTTAAGATGGTGGAGGCCGCCGCCGCGGGCGATCTCAAGTGCCTCTACGTCATGGGAGAGAACCCCATGGTGAGCGATCCCGACACGAACCACGTCCGCCGGGCTCTGGAGAACCTGGAGTTCCTCGTCGTCCAGGACATCTTCCTCACCGAGACGGCCCAGATGGCCGACGTCGTCCTCCCCGCCGCCTGCTGGGCCGAGAAGGAGGGGACCTTCACCAACACGACCCGCACGGTCCAGCGCGTCCGCAGGGCCGTCGAGGCCCCGGGGGAGGCCCGGCCCGACTGGCAGATCCTCACCGATCTGGCCCGCCGCCTCGGCGCCGACTGGTCCTTCGGGAGCGCCTCCGAGGTCTTCGACGCCGTCGCCGCCTGCACGCCCAGCTACGGCGGCATGAGTCACGGGCGCCTCGACGGGGGACCGCTCTCCTGGCCCTGCCCCTCCGTCGATCATCCCGGGACGCCCAACCTCCACGTGGACAGGTTCGCCCGACCGGGCGGCAAGGCGATCTTCGTCCCCTGCGAGTGGAGGGCGCCCCACGAGTGGCCCGACGAGGCCTTCCCCTTCCTGGCCACGACGGGACGCATCCTGTACCACTATCACACGGGCAGCATGAGCCGGCGGAGCGCCCCCGGCGAATTCGTCAAGGAACTCTTCATCGAGATCAACGCCCATGACGCCGAGGCCCTTCGCGCGGGAGAGGGCGCCATGCTGCGCGTCACCTCCCGGCGCGGCGCCCTCGAGGGGCGGGCCAAGATCACCGATCGCGTCCCGCCCGGAATGGTCTTTCTGCCCTTCCACTTCGCCGAGGCCGGAGCCAACCGCCTCACGGCATCCGTCGTCGATCCCGACTCGGAGACGCCGGCCTACAAGATCAGCGCCGTCACTATCGTCGCGCTCTGAGGGAGGAAGCCGTCCCGGCTTTCTCCCCTCTCAAGGAGGATTCCCATGAACTTCAAAACGCCTGTCGAACTTGCCGAAGGCGCCTGTCTGGCCGCCGAGACGAAAAGCCGACGCACCGTCGCCCAGCTGCTTGTCCTGGGGACGCTGGCCGGGGCTTACATCGCCTTCGGCGGTTTCTTCATGCTCATCGTCACCCAGGACCTGGCCGGCTTCGCCGGCGTCGGCGTGAGCCGTCTCATGGGCGGAGGGGCCTTCTCCCTGGGGCTCATGCTCGTCGTCGTCGCCGGCGGGGAGCTCTTCACGGGCAACTGCATGATGCCTCTGGGAACGTTGGCGGGGTGCGCTCCCCTCGGAAAGGTCCTGCGCAACTGGTTCTGGGTCTACGTCGCCAACGCCCTGGGCTCCCTCGTCGTCCTCTTTCTGCTTCACCGCGCCGGCCTTCTCCGGGGGGCCGTCGCGGCCAACGCCCTGAAGATCGCCGTCGCCAAGACGAGCCTGACCGTCGGCGAGGCCTTCTGCCGTGGTATCCTCTGCAACTGGCTCGTCGTCCTGGCCGTATGGATGAGCATGGCCGCCACCGACATCGCCGGCAAGCTCCTGGCCATCCTTTTCCCCATCACGGCCTTCGTCGCCTCGGGCTTCGAGCACTGCGTGGCCAACTTCTTCCTCATCCCCGCCGGCCTCCTGGCGGCGGGGGAGGGGGCGGAGGCCCTCCTTTCTCCGGCCCGGCTCTCCCTGGGAGGCCTTTTCCGCAACCTCGTCCCCGTGACGGCGGGCAACATCGTCGGAGGCGTCCTCTTCGTCGCCGTCGCCTACTTCTTCGTCTTCCGCGACAGGCTCAGGAGGCCCGACGGGCCGTGACGCCCGCCGCGGGACCTCTGGAGGCCTCGGCCGTCGTTCTCGGCGGCGGCCGGGGACGGCGGATGGGGGGCAACAAGCTCTTCCTGGCCGTCGACGGCGTCCTTCTTCTGGAGCGGGTTCTGCGGCGTCTCGTCCCCCTCTTCCCCGAGATCGTCCTGGCCGTGGGCCCCGAAGACGAGGAGCCGCTGAGACGACGCCTCCCCTCCCTCTCATCGGCCCGGCCCGTCGCCGTCGCCGTCGACGCCGTCTCCGGCCTGGGGCCCCTGCAGGGGCTGACGTCGGCCCTGAAGGCTCTGAGGGGCGACTGGGCCTTCGTCGTCGGCTGCGACATGCCCTGGATCCAGGAGGCCGTCGTGCGGAGCCTGTGGCAGGCCCGGGAGGCGGGAAGCGACGTCCTCTGCGCCTCCGTCGACGGCTACCTCGAACCCCTCCACGCCTTTTACCGCCGCACCTGTCTTCCCTTCGCCGAGGCGGCCCTCGCCTCGGGCGACCGACGCCTCAAAGCCTTTTACGGCGATGTCCGCGTCACCGTCGTCGCCGAGGCGGCCTTCCGATGTCTTCCCGGCTACCGCCGATCCTTCCAGGGCATCAACACCCCCTCCGAGCTGAACCGTCTCACCGATCTTCCCTGAGGGACTCTCTGCGGCAGAAGGATGCCGCTTGGCGTCGGTCCGCAGTGCATGCTCGATTAAACCTTGACTTCCTGTGGACGATCCCATATTGTTCTTACAATCGGCATCAAAGCCCCATCGCCCGAGGGCGGGGGCCGAAGGGGGGTGTCGTCTCTCCCTTTCTTCATTGCCGCCTTTGAGAGAGTCCGCTACAGAAGAGAATGAGGAGGCGTCTGAAGGAATGGGCAAAAGCCTGGTCTCGCGAATCGTCTTTATCACCGTCGTCGGCGTCACGCTCCTTTCCGGTTCCCTGCTCTACTTCTCCGGACGAGGCCTTCAGGCGATGGGAGCCTCCATGGCCCGCTCGGCCGAGGCCCTTCTGGCAAGGGAGATCGAAGACAGGGACGGGGCCAACGACGAGGCGCTGGCCGCCTACGGCGAGACTCTGGCCCAGTATCTGGCCTGGATTTCGGCCAACCCCATCTGGAACTTCGACATGGATCTTCTCGGCGAATACACGAAGGGGATGGGGGAGCTGCCCAACCTGGCCTACGCCGTTGTCTACGACGACAAGGGGAACGTCGCCGCCGGCGCCAAGAGATCCGGCGCCTCGCTGCGGACCTTCGGCAAGGACGTGGTCCTCGACGGCAAGGTCCTGGGCAGAGCCGAGGTGGCCATCGATGCCTCCTATCTGGAGGTCCTCCGCCGAGAGGGCGTCGCCGCCAAGGATGTCCTGACGAAGGTCTTCATCGACGAGGCGGGCCGCTCCGGGAAGGCCCTCTTCTGGAAGATCCTTTTCATCGCTCTCGCCGGAACGGCTGTCGTCATCGCCTCCACGGTGGCCATGCTTTTCCGCATCGTCGCCCCCCTCCGCAGGATGACGGGCATCGTCGAGGATCTGGGGCAGGGGGAGGGCGACCTCACCGTCCGGCTCCTTCTCCGTTCCGAGGATGAGGTGGGACGCCTGGCCACCTCCCTCGATCTCTTCCTGGACAAGCTCTCCCGTCTTGTGGGGGAGATCGTCGAGATCGCCGAGGGGCTGGGCGGCGATTCGGATCGCCTCGACGCCCTGGCCCGCGATTCCCTGGCCGGGGTGGAGACGATGACCGGAGCCGTCGAGCAGATCTACGTCCTCTCCGAGTCGAACGCCGCCGCCGTCGAGGAGACCAGCGCCGGCGTCGAGGAGGTGGCGGCCAACGCCAACGCCTCGGCCCGCTCCGCCGAGGAGGGGGCTCTGGCCTCGGCCAGGACGACGGAGCTGACGCGCGATGTGGCCGGACGGCTGCGCGAGGTCGTTGCGGCCCTGGGGCGGGTCGAGGCCAGTTCGTCCGAAAACCGGACCAAGATGGGGGCTCTCTCGCGGGGCGTCGAGGCCATTACGGGCCTCGTCGGTGCCATCACGCAGATCGCCGATCAGACGAACCTTCTGGCTCTCAACGCCGCCATCGAGGCGGCCCGGGCCGGAGAGGCAGGACGGGGGTTCGCCGTCGTCGCCGAAGAAGTGCGCAAGCTGGCCGAGGAGTCCAACCGGGCCGCCCGGGAAATCACGACCATCATCGCCCCTCTGCGCAGCTCGACGGGCGAGGCCATCGCCGCCGCCGCCGATGCGGAGCGGGTTCTGGCCGCCCTTTCCGTTTCGGCTCTCGGCGTTCAGGAGAAGCTGACGACTGGCCTTTCGGAGATGTCGGGCGTCAACGACGTGATGCAGAACATCGCCACCGTCTCGTCCATGCAGTCGGCGGCCAGTGCCGAAATGGCCAAGGCCATCGACGGCATCGCCGGCGCCACGGCGCGCACGGTGGATCATCTCGGAGGCATACGCCAGTCGGCGTCGACGACGGCAAGGGCCTTCGAATCGGTCGTCGACGGGGCTCGGGCTCTTTCCGAGGCCGTGGCAGGCCTGAGGCGCCTCCTGGGCCAGTTCAAGATCGAGAGGGAGCGGAGCACCGCCCCTCTCCCTCTTCCTGCCTCACGACAGGGCCGAAAGGGGGCTTAGGGCGAGGGGATCGAGATTCTGGATGGCAGGTGCGAGGATCGGTCCCCCGAGGGGGACCTGCCTGAAAAAGGCGGATCACGACGGAGACAGCGGATGCGCCCCGAGGAAAGGACCCGGCGGGGCGACGAGAGAAAGGGAGGTGCGACACGTGATGCGACGCATGATCGTGGCGATGCTGATGGTTGTCCTTTCCGCCGGACTCTGCTTCGGCGAGACGAAGGTCATAACGGCGGCGACCGACCCCTGGCCCCCCTTCATGGATCCCGACTCGCCCACGGAGGGGCTCAGCATGGAGATCGTCCGGGCCGCCCTCGGCCGGGAGGGCTACGAGGTCAAAATGCACTTCATGCCCTGGGCCAGGGCGGAAGAGGACGTCCGCGAGGGAACCTACGACATCCTGCCCAACACGTGGATGACCGACAGCCGCAAAGAGGTCCTTCTCTACAGCGAACCTTACGCGGCCAACGAGCTGAAACTGGTGAAGCGCAAGGGAGACCCCTTCGAGTACGAGGGAATGGAGAGCCTCAAGGGACTCACCGTCGGCATCATTCGGGACTACGGCTACGGTGACGCCTTCATGAGCGACCCCGCCTTCAAGCGCGATCCCGTCCCCGACTTCGTCACCAACGTGAAGAAGCTTGTCGCCGGCCGCGTCGACCTGACGCTGGAGGACGAGATCGTCGGCCGGAACCTCCTCGCCACGGCGGCGCCGGAGCTCCTCGACCAGATCGAATTCACGAAAAACCCCATGAGCGTCCAGAATCTCCACGTCACCTCGGGCCTCAAGAACCCCAGGGCGAGGGAGATCATCGAGGCCTTCGACAGAGGGCTTGCGGCCATCAGGGCCGACGGGACCTTCGACGAGATTCTCTCCCGCTACGGCATCAAGTGACTTCGGAGGAGGCGAAGAGGCTGCGACCTCTTCGCCTCCTCCGTTTCATGCCCGGGGGGCCAGCTCGACGATCCGCTCCGGGACGGAGTAGACGTTCATTTTTCCCTTGCGGACGAAGCCGACGAGGGTGACGCCCCCGGCCGCGGCGGTCTCGACGCCCGAGGCCGTCGCGGCCGAGACGCTTGCCAGGAGAGGAAGGCCGGCGTCGAGGGCCTTGCGGACCATGTCGGCCGCCAGCCGTCCCGAGAGGGCCATGAAGCAGTCGGCCAGATCGATTCCCTCCCGGACGGCCCAGCCGATGGCCTTGTCCATGGCGTTGTGCCGCCCCCCGTCTTCGACGCGAAAGAGGGGACGTCCCTCCTTCGAGGCCAGAAGGGCCACGTGGGCGCTGCCGGTGCGGCGGAAAAGCGGCCCCTCGGCGAGGGCGTCGACCGCCTCGAAGAGGGAGGCGGCCTCCAGGGCCCATCGGACGGGGAGGGGCGGCGGGGCCTTTCTGCCGCCGCAGGCCTCGGAGGGACCCGCCGACGCCCTGCGGACCGGGCGGCTTTCGGGTGTGAGGCCCCGGAGGGGGAGACGCCGTCTCACGGATAGCCCGTCGGCCGTCGTCTCGACGGAGAGGATCTCGTCGCGGGAGCCGATCATCCGCTTCGAGAAGAGGTGGCCGAGGGCCCAGAGCTCCTCGTCGCCGGGCGAGAGGACGACGACGGCCTCCTCCTTCCCGTCGACGACGAGGGTGAGGGTCCTTTCGCGGAGCAGGTCATCGTCGAAGGTCTCGACCTGTCCGGAGCGAAAGACCTTCCAGACCTTCCGGAGCGTTACGGCGTCGCGTTCCATGACCGAATCCTCCCGTCTTCCCGCCTCGATTTCTCCACGAGAGAGCGCCGAAAGGGGTGGGCCCTGACGGTTCCCTCCCTTTCGGTCCCTTTGCGGTCAGATCGGCTGCCCTGTCTCCAGAAAGAGGGCGAACCGCTCGGCCCACAGGGGATCGAACTGACTCCCGGCGCAGCGGCGGATCTCGGCGATCGCCTCGTCGTGGCTTCGGGGCGGGGCGTAGGTGCAGCCCGTCATGGCCTCATAGGCGTCGACGAGGCTCATGATGCGGCTTTCGAGGGGGACGGACTCGCCTGCCGGAGGTGTCGTCTTCCTGAAGGGATAGCCCCGTCCGTCCCATCGCTGGTGGTGATGGAGGATCGCCTCGGCCAGGTCGGCCAGATGGGGGATGGCCGAGGCGATGCGGTAGCCGATCTCGGGGTGGCTCCTGATGGCCCGCCACTCGTCGGCGTCGAGAGGGCCCTTCTTGGCGACGACGGCTCCGTCGACGCCGACCATGCCGATGTCGTGGAGCGAGGCCAGGCGGGTCATCCTCTCCCGGAAGGGGGCGTCGATGTCGGGCCGGGAGAGGAGAAAGGCCCCCATGAGGGTCCGGCATCGCTCCATGTGGTTGATGCGCCGTCGCTCCTTGGCGTCGATCCTGTCGAGGAAGACGTCGAGGAGGGCCCTCTGCGTGTCGGCCCGGCGCGTCTCCTTGCGGGCGTACATCCTCTCGTCGGCGTCCTTGACGACCTCCTCCAGGCTCCGCCGGGCGGCGTCGTCGCGGGCCATCCCCCAGGCCATGAAAAGGGGGATGTCGTCGTCCCCGCCGTCACCGTTCCCGTTGCGCCGGAGGCGTTCGCCCAGCCGCTCCGCCAGGGCCCTCTCTCTGGCGTCGTCGCTGCGGGGAAGGAGGAGGACGAACTCGTCGCCGCCGATGCGGGCCACGATGTCCTCCGGTCCGGCGACGTCGCGGAGGACGTCGGCCGCTTTCTGGAGGAGTCGGTCTCCCCAGAGATGGCCCAGGCCGTCGTTGACGAGCTTGAGGCCGTTGACGTCGCACATGACGGCCGTCACCGGGTCCTGGTCGCCCCGCCCCAGGCGGTGGAGGGCCTCCTCGAAGAACTGGCGGTTGTGGAGCCCCGTCAGGCCGTCGCGGATCCCCCGCTCGCGGATTTCGGCGATGGAGGCGTTGACCCGCCTCTTCAATTCGTTTACGGCCTCGCCGATGTGACGGAATTCCTCGGGCAACGGGGCGAGGGCCTCCTCGGGCAGGGGGGTGTAGAGCCCCTCGGCCGTGGCCGCGAGAGTTTCCGCCAAGGTTTTCAGGGAGCGGGAGATGCGGCGGGAAAGGAGGAAAAAGAGCCCCGTCCCCACGCCTCCCAGGAGAAGGAGGCCGAGGCCCGCCGCGTGTGTCACGCGGCGGGTTCCTGCGTTGATCTCGGCGAAATCGAGCTCGGCGCCGATGAAAAGGCCGCTTCGGGCCAGGGGCTGGAGGAAAAGAAGCGCCCTTCCCCCTTCGCCGTTGCCGACCTCGACCGTCAGAGCTCCGGGCCTTGAGCCTCCGTGGCGTCGAAGAGGGGGGGCGACGAGGGAGGGTACTCCTCGGAACGCCTCAGGGGACGGCCCGATCCGTCGAAGAGGCGGAAACGCCCCGACTGGCCGAACCGTTGATCCTTGATCATGTCGATCAGCTGGGCGAGCCTCACGGCGCCGAAGAGGAGGCCGTCGAAGGTCCCTTCCCTGAAGAGGGGGACGGAGAAGACGACGATGGGGTCGCCGTCGACGCGGCTCAGGAGGACGGGGGAAATGGCCTCCTCGCCCCGGAGTGCGGCCTGAAAGTAGGCGCGGTCGCTGAGGTCGATGGTCCTGTCGGGAGCCGCGCCTTCGGTGGCGCCCGCGACGGGCCGTCCCCGGACGTCGACGTAGGCCAGGTTCGTCAGAACCTTTCCCCTGCCGACGAGGGCCTGGAAATCGGCCGCCATGGCCTCGAGATCCCTCGACCGGACGGAGGCGAGATCGGCCGCGTTCCGGACCCGCTCCATGATGTCCTGCTCGAACCATCGGTTCATGTGGGAGGCCTGAAGGACGAGGGCATTTTCGGCGGCCTTGACGGCCGTGTCCAGGGCATGGCTCCGTTCCTCTACGATGAACAGGAGGAGAGGGAGGGCCGTCGCGGCGACGAGAACGGTGAGCGTGACGATGAACGCTTTGCGGACGCTGTCGGGGAAAAAGGCCATGGACGACGCCTCCCGGAGTGGACGAAGCTGTTTGGGAATCTCTTTAAACTATACGCTTTAGCCGCACTCGCAGGAAGGCTCGCCCCTGCCGAGAAAAGGTTCGGATGCAAGGGACTCCCGATCGGCAGGCGAAAAACGATCAGGAGCGTCATCGGTCCGGCCGGGCGAGGCGACCGGAAGAGCGAAACGTTGGCCTCGAACCCGCACCTGCGGATCGATGGGTAAAGATCTTGAAGCCCTGTCGGTGTCCTTGCGAGCCTGTCGATAGGCAGACACGAGAGACCGCCCTTCCGGAAGGGCGGTCTCTCGTGTCTCCACCCCCCGTCGATCGGGAAGCGGGCCTGTCTCTGACGTGACCTCTCTCAGCGGCTGCAGGGTCTGAGGGAGCGGCGGTAGATGGCCGCCACCGTCTCCTTCGGCGCCGGAGTGGGGGCCATGGCCAGAAGGCCGTCGAGGGAGGGCGTCGTCATGGCCAGATCCGTCAGGCGGTCGATGTCGCCCTCGCCGTAAGCCCTGATCTTCCAGCTTGTCGGGAACGCCGACGGAGGCGAGCCAGCGCTCCATGGCCCGGGCGGCCCGTTCCGATTCGGCCGGGAGGCCCTTGAGGTCCTCGACGAAGGGGGCCAGAAGGGAGGTGAGGACTTCGGGGCAGGCCGGGTAGATCTGGGCGATGACGGCCGGAAGAATCATGGACAGGCCCAGGCCGTGGGCCAGATCGGGCCTGACGGCCGAAAGGGGGTGTTCCAGGGCGTGGGTGAAGTGGAGCAGGCCGTTGTCGAAGGCGATTCCGGCGATGAGAGAGGCGTAGAGAAGGTGGTAGCGGGCCGTCAGATCACCGGGGTGGGCCAGGGCCTGAGGAAGGTAGGCGGCGACGAGGCGGGCCGTCTCCCGGGCCAGGAGAACCGTATAGGGCGAGGCGGCCTTGCTCGTGGCGGCCTCGATGACGTGATTGAGGGCGTCGATGGAGACGAAGCGCGTCTGGTCGGCCGAGAGGCCCGTCATGAGGGCCGGATCGTCGATGGCGTAGGCCGGGTAGATGCAGTCGTAGGCGATGGCCGGCTTGTAGTCCTTCTCGGGAAGGCTGACGACGGCGAAACGGTCCGCCTCCGTCCCCGTTCCGTGGGTGAGGTTGACGGCGACGACGGGCACGGCCCTGTCGGGGACGAAGCGCAGCTCGTAGAGGTCCCGGGCGTCCCTGTCGGGATACTGGAGCAGAATGGCGGCGCTCTTGGCGGCGTCGATGGGACTGCCTCCGCCGATGGCGACGACGGCCTGGGCCCCGAAGTCGCGGCCCATCTCGACGGCCTCGTCGACGCTGTCCACGGTGGGGTTGGGCGTGATCCGGTCGTAGAGGACGTGATCGACGCCGTATCGGTCGAAGGCGGCCCGGACGTGATCCCAGGCGCCGGTGCTCCTGTAGGAGCCCCGGCCCGTGACGCAGAGGACCTTGCCGATCCCCCTGCCGGAGAGGTCGGCCATGATGGCGTCCATCTTGGTGATGGCCCTCGCGCCGAGGTAGACCGTCGTCTTGGCCCGGATCGTGCGGATCTCATGGACGGGCATTTTGGAATCACACACAAGGCATCCCTCTTATTGAGATTGATATACCTATCACATTTAGATCGACGGAGAGAGGGTAGCATCGGAAAGAGGGGGTGTCAAGATCGATCTTGATGTCGCTTCAAAAATAGAGGACAACGGAAAGGAGCGCCGGGCCGGAGAGCTCGGCAGGGAGGGGAAGCCGATCGGCGGGCGACAGGGCGAAGGTTTTCTAGACGCGGGCCGCTGAGAGAGCGGGCATGTTGACTCGGGCCACACGCCAGGCGAACCGGAGCAGGCCTCGTCTCGGCGTTGTCCTGGAGGGTCTGCGGAAGTTCGATGAAACGTCCGTCAGGGGAGGGAGAGGACGTGTCTTTCCAGGGCGAGGGCCACGCCGTCGTCGTCGTTGGAGGCGGTGACGATGGCGGCTCTTTCCCGGGCCAGAGGGGATCCGTTGGCCATGGCGACGCCCAGGCCGGCCCATTCGATCATGGTCAGGTCGTTCTCGCCGTCGCCGATGGCCATGACCTCTTCTCGTCCGAGGCCCATCGATCGGGCCAGAAAGGCCAGCGCCCGCCCCTTGTCGACGTCGAGGGGCACCACCTCCAGATAGCCCGGCTTGGAGCGGGGAAGGGAGAGCCGTCCGGCGAAGCGGGAGCGCATCTCCTCGGCGATGGAGACCATGGCGGTCGCGTCGTCGATGAGGAGCATTTTCGTCGGCTCCCCATCGAGGTCCCAGTAGGCGTCGCCGAGGGGGACGGCCTCGATGGCGGCCAGCTTCTCGTAGGCACGGGCGCGGTCGTCGTCGCGGCTTTCGACGTAGAGCTCGTCGTCGATGTAGGTCTGGACGTACCAGCCCCGACGACGGCAGAGGGCGAGGACGTCGGCGGCGAGACCGGCCTCGACGGTCCTGTGGCGGAGGGTACGGCCCGAGGCGGCCTCGCGGATGAGGCCGCCGTTGTAGGCGATGAGGGTGAGGTTGTCGCCCATGAGGGCGCCGTAGGGGACGATGGAGCGGAACATGCGTCCCGAGGCGACGGTGACGACGACGCCTCGCCTCCGGCAGCCCTCGATGGCCTCGAGGGTGCGGGGACGGAGCGTGCCGTCGCTGTCGAGAAGGGTGTCGTCGAGATCGGCGGCGACCAGTCGGATCGTCATGGATGTCTCCTTTTTCGAAAAAAAGAAGGGGGCCGCAAGGGGAGGTATCCCGCGGCCCGGAGGATGGGGAGATGCTGACTCCAGGCCGCCTTCAAGCACCCCAAGCCGCTCCCTCGAGCGGGGTTTTGAGGAAAACGCCTGCGGATCGGTCTCCTGGCTTCCGATCGTTCTACTCCCGCGCCTTCCCGGAGTGGGGATGCTCCAGTGGCTTGCTGCGGTTTCGTCCCGGTTACAGTGGCGGGGCCGCGCCGGACTTTCACCGGCTTCCCGTCATCCGCGGCGACCTGGTTCAGACTCACTTTACACCTTGGCGGCCCCTTTTTCAACGCCCTCTTTTCCCCCTTTTTCGCGCTCTTTTTCCGCCTCGTCGGAGCCGTCCCCTTCGGGCTCTCCGTCGAGGACGGCTCCGATCTCCAGGTCGGGATACTGCCTCATGTCGAGGGTCAGGGGGCGGCTGAGGGGGCCCGTCCGCTCGTGGCGGACGATGCGGACCTGAGGGCGCAGGGTGTCGTCGACGAAGCAGTCGGTGACCATGCCGATGTGGCCCGTGGAGAGGTAGAGCCAGGTCCCGATGGGATAGGGGGTGACGATTTTCTGGTAGATGTCGACGACGGCTGGGTCGAAGAGGCCTCCCGACTCGGCGGTGATCTGGGCGAAGGCCTCGTAGGGGCGCAGGGCCTCCCGCCAGGGGCGGCGCGAGACGAGGGCGTCGTGGACGTCGGCGACGGCGACGATGCGGCTGAAGAGGTGGATCGCCTCGCCTTTCAGGCCCGACGGGTAGCCGCTGCCGTTCCATCTCTCCTGATGCTGGAGGGTGACGATGCGTGCCGTGGGCCAGACGTTGCCGTAGCCCTCGAGAAGCTCCCATCCGAAGCGGGGGTAGTGGTAGAGAAGTTCCCGCTCCTCGCGGCTCAGGGGGCCCGACCGGGTGAGGATCCGGCTGGGGATGAAGGCCTTGCCGATGCCGGCCAGAAGGGCACCCAGGCCGAGGTTGTGCAGCTGCGCCTCGGGGAGGGCCATCCTCCGGCCGATCATCATGGAGAGGATCATGGTCTGGACGCTGTGCTGGTAGGAGTAGCCGTCGTTGCTGCGGACGTCGAGGAGGTGGACGACGAGGTCGGGCTGGCTGAGGACTTCGTCGAGGACGGAGCGGACGACGTCGAAGAGCTGGTCGAAGTCGGCGACGAGGGCGGCCTTGGTGCTGTTCCGGGTGGCGTCCTCGTAGGTCCGATGGAGTTCCCTGATGGCCCTTCCCAGGTTCCGGTGGCTGATGAGGGGACGCACCTCCAGATCGGGAAAGCGATCGTCCCGGACGTAGACGAAGGGGACCTCCATCCGGTCCAGCATGCCGACGAGTCTCTCGTTCAGCTGAATCCCCTCGGCAAGCAGAAGGGTTCCCTTTTCCGAGTAGAGGGGACGGGCGAGAATCATCTGAGGTTTGAGGGAGCGGGTATAGACGAGCTTCATGGCCTCATCCCTCCCGGACGGTTTCGGCTCGCATTCTTTTCGGAGGATTCATTCAGGACGATCATAGCATTCCGAGGGGCTTTCGTCATGTGAGGGCGGCGCAGGACAGGAGAGCCGCCACCTCTCCGGCCACTTCGCAGGCGCCCAGGACGTCTCCGTTCGTGCCGCCCAGGCGTTTTTCGGCGACGGCGACGAGGCCGGAGGCGACGAGGGAGGCGGCCAGGAGGGAGGCGAGCCAGAGCTGCGGCGCCAGAGGGAGGAAGAGGCCTGCCGCCGTCAGGGCCAGGAGGAGGTGCCTCGTGGAGAAGGAGAGGACGATCTCCCGTCCCAGCCCGGACTCCCAGGGGTAGGTCCCCAGACGGGCGGCCAGGCAGAGGCCGAAACGCCCCGCCAGGGCGGCCATGAAGAGGGCCCTCGCCGCCTCGAGGGCCTCCATGGAGGCGACGAGGGAGGTCCAGAGGCCCAGGGCGACGACGAGGGCCACGGCGCCGAAGCCGCCGAGACGGCTGTCCTTCATGACGGCCCTCATGGCCTCTCCCTTCTTGTGACTTCCCAGCCCGTCGGCCAGGTCGGAGAAACCGTCGAGATGGAGGCTCCAGCCGCAGAGGATGTAGCCGGCCAGGGCGATCCAGGCGGCCCCCGAGCCCCCGACGAGGGGACGGGCCAGGAGGTGGAGGGCGGCCGAGAGGGCGCCCAGGAGGGCGCCGACGAAGGGGGCCAGAGGCAGGGCGTCGGCCAGGGATAGGGGTTCCCGGGGCCAGAGGCGGCGAGGGACGGGCAGGGCCGTCAGGAAGCCCAGGAGGAGGAAAAGGCTCTTGTCCGGGCGGGTCCTCTCAGCGGCCATCGTCGAGGCCTCCCTTGAGGACCAGGGGCAGCCCGGCGACGACGAGAAGAGCCGTCTCGGCCCTGGCGGCGCCGATCTGGTTGGCCCTTCCCTGAAGGTCGCGGAAGCGCCGTCCCATGCGGTTGGGAGGTACGAGATCCATGCCCACCTCGTTGGAGACGACGATGAAGCGCTCCGCCTTCCCGGCGGCGTCGAAAAGGGCTTCGACGGAGGCCAGGATCTTCCGTTCCCCCTCGTGCCAGAGGGTCTCGTCGTCGGATTCGACGGCAGGATCGGCCAGAAAGAGGCGCGAGAGCCAGACGGTGAGGCAGTCCATGAGGACCACCCCTTCCAGTCCTTCCACGAAGGCCGGAAGGGCCTGGGGCTCCCCCTCCCAGGTCCGCCACTCTCGGGGGCGGCTCGCGCGGTGGAGGTCGATTCGCCGGGCCATCTCGGCGTCGCCCGCCTCGGCCGTGGCGATGTAGGTCACGTCGGAGCCGCCCCAACGGAGGGCCAGAGACTCGCCGAGGCGGCTTTTCCCGCTGCGGGCCCCGCCGAGGAGGAAGATTCTCTCTCCCAAGGATCGTCACCTTCTTTTCTGAGTTTAATTTACTGGAGTATAGTCCGACGGAAAGATACAAGCAAGAGCTAATCTGAATCGATCTTTCCCGGCGGGAAGGGCGCTTTTGGGTATAATTTACCGGTGAAGCATCTCATTTTAGGGAGGTCCTTGTCATGGAGCCTTTTGTCGCCCCGACGATCACCGATCTGCTCAAGGCCCGGCGCTTTCTCCAGGGGAGGGTGCGCCACACGCCGACGGAGCTCTCTCTCCCCCTGAGCGATCTCGTGGGAACGCCCGTCTTCGTCAAGTGGGAGAACCGTCAGATCTGCGGCTCCTTCAAGCTGCGGGGGGCCCTGAACAAAATGTATTCCCTGTCGGCCGACGAGCGCGGCCGCGGCGTCGTGACGGCCTCGAGCGGCAACCACGGCCAGGGTGTGGCCATGGCCGCGGCCCTTCTGGAGCTGAAGGCCCTCATCTGTGTTCCCGGCAGCTGTCCCGAGACGAAACAGACCGCCATCAGGCGTCTCGGCGGCGACTGGGTCGAGCTCCGCGTCGTGGGCCATCTCTACGACGATGCCGAGAGGGAGGCCCATGAGGCGGCCGAGAGGGAGGGGAAGACCTACATCTCCTCCTTCGAGGACCGCCACGTCGTCGCCGGAGCGGGAACGCTGGGGCTGGAGCTGCTCTGCGACGAGCCCGAGATCGACGTCATCGTCACGCCCGCCGGCGGAGGCGGGCTGATGAACGGCATCGCCATCGCCGCCAGGACCCTCCGTCCCTCGGTGGAGATCTGGGGCGTCCAGTCCGTCGCCTCCCAGCCCTGGGTCCTCTCCTGGCCCGGAGGGAAGGTCGTCGAGACGACCTACGACGACTCCCTGGCCGACGGCCTGACGGGGTCCATTCCCCAGAGCCTGCTCACCCTGGCCAAGGAGCGCGTGGCGGGGATCCTGGCCGTGACGGAGGAGGATATCGCCGAGGCCATCGCCTTCTGCCACAGGGCCCATCATCAGGTCGTCGAGGGGGCCGGAGCCGTCGGCGTCGCCGCCCTCATGAAGGGCAGGGTGGACGTGGCGGGCCGTCGCGTCGCCGTCGTCATCTCCGGGGGGAACATCGACGAGAGGCCCCTCCTCGACGTCCTCAACCGCTACGCCTGAGACGCGGGAGCCGGTCCGGTCTAGTTGTAGAAGGAGCCGTCGTCGGGCGCCTCGTCGTCGGTCCCCAGGATCTGGATCAGGATCTGGTCGAGAATCTGTTGGGTGATCTGGCTGCCCATCTCGGAGCTGCCCTTGCGGACGCCCTGGCCCGTCGGAAATTCGAGACGGAAGGTGAACTGCTGGGCGTCGCTTCGGTCCTTGGGGTCGGAGGCGCCCGAGGGGATGGGCGTACTCCTCTGTTGGCTCTGCCGGATGGTGAAGTCCTTCAGCAGGGGAGTCTCCCAGTCTCCGACGAGGCGCAGGCTCACTTCGCGGAAGTCGCGGCCCGTGACGTTGCCCAGGAGGCCGCTCAGAAAGCCCTTGACCATGGCCTGGGAGGTCTCGGCGAGAGCCAGCTTGGAGAAGGCGCCCAGGAGGGCGCTGAAGGCCTGAAGGTTCACCTCGCCGTAACAGGCGATGTCGAGGTCCTTGCCCGGCGTGAGGTCCCCGTCGAAGGAGAGGTAGCGGTAGAGGCCGTTTCCCGACGGGGCGGCGGCGCGGCTGCCGGGGAGGAGGTAGAGGGTCTTGCCGTCGATGACGTAGTTGACGGCAAGGGACCGGTAGGGGATGGGGCCGCCCGCTTTGGAGAGGGCCGAAAAGCCCTCGGCCTGGCCGTCGGCGACGGTCAGATTTCCCCGGCCGTCGAGGAGCATGGCGCGGCCGTAGGTCCCGGACAGGCTGATCTGGAGGTCGGTCTTTCCCGAAAAGGAGCCCTCCAGGTCCAGGCCGTCGGCCAGGGCCGGGGCCAGATCGAAGCCTCTGACGGAGAGGTTGCCTCCCCAGATTTCCTCGTCGAGGCCCAGCGACCACTGGGTTTCGACGGCGCCGCCGTAGAAGGTCCCTTTTCCCTCTTCGATGGTGAGATAACGGTCCAGGACGAGGAAGGGGATCTGGAGATCGTCGAGGCGCAGGCCTCCGAGGCGCAGCGACGGCGAGGTGAGGGAGCCCGTGGCGGAGAAGGTCGTCCCCAGTTGGGCGTCGAGGCTGATGTCGAAAAGGCCTCCCGTCCTCTTCGGGTCGGCGGCGGAGGCGAAGACGGCCAGATCGAGTTTTTTGCCGGCCAGGGAAAAGCTCCCTCTCAGGGGGTCCAGGGCGAAACTCCCCCGGGCCTCCAGGGCCGACGTCCCGATCTGTCCCTTTGCGGCGGTGATCTCGAGGCGCTCCCTGTCGGCCCGGGCCTGGAGGGCGACGTCGGAGAGGGAGAAGTCGCCCACCTTGAAGGTGGGGACGGTCAGCTCCGTTTCGAGCTGCACCGTCTTGCCCGTGCCCGAAAGCCGGGCCGAGCCCGAGAGGAGGCCTCCGACGGTGAAGGCCAGGTCGTTTCTTCCCGGGAAGGTCGTCATGTCGAGGCCGTCGAGGCGGACCTCGATGGCGGCTCCCGTCTCCTTCCGGAAGGAGCCGGACAGAGAGGCCTTTCCCCCGAGCAGGGCAAGAGAGGCCCTTTCGACGACGAGGCGGTCGCCGTCGAGGGAGAAACGACCCTCGACGGCCTCGACGGGGACGGACCAGGCCGTGGCCCGTCCCTCTCGGACGTGGAGAAGGAGCTTCGGCCCGGCGAGGGGACCTTCGAGGAGGTAGCCTCCGGAAAGAGAGCTCGACAGGCTTCCCTCGGCGATCGTCCCCTCCAGGGCCTTTTCGGCCAGGGGGAGGCGGAGAAAGTCGCCCTGGAGCTTCATCGAGGGCGTCGCCGTCAGTTCGATTTTCCCCCTGCCCGTGATTTCCCCGCCCAGGAGAGGGCCGCTGAGGGCGTCGAGGGCGAGGCTCTTGCCGTCGTAGCGGGCCTCGACGGCGAAGGGCCCTCCCCTGATTCCGCCGAGGGCGACGTCGTCGACGGAGAGAGAGGCCGTCCACAGGGGCCGATCGAGAGGCCCCTCCAGTTTCCACGAGCCCTGGGAGTCCCCGACGTCGAAGCCGTCGGGGACGAAAAGGCCGAGGGCGAGGTCGCGGACCCGGCCCGTCAGGGCCAGGGAGGGGGTGGCCGTTCCGAAGAGGGAGACGATTCCCGCGCCCTCGACAACGGCCCCTTCCCATTCTCCCCGGATCTTCTCGATGACGGCGTCGCCGTTTCGGACGGAGAAGCGGGCCTCGAAGTTTCCGAGGGGCTTCCCGCAGAGGCGGATCTTGTCCGAACGGATCGTCCCCTCGTAGGCGGGAGAGGCGGCCGGTCCTCGGAGGGTCATGGTCCCGGCCAGGTCTCCTTCGGGGAGGAGGGCTTCGAGCCAGCCGAAACGGGCCCGGAGTCTGTGGAGAACGAGGGCGTTCGTGGAAAAGCGGAGATCGAGGGTCGTCCTGTCGTCGAGGGCGACCGTTCCCGCCACATCGACGGGCGCCGCTACCCAGCGGCCGCTTCCCCTGAGGGAGATGGAGCCTCTCCCGTCGAGGAGGAGTTCGGCGCCGAAGGCCGAGGCCTTCTGACCGGCCAGAAAAGCCTCGGCGTCGACGAAGCGGACCCTTCCGGCCAGGTTCGACGTGGGGCCTTTCAGGTCGACGGCGATGGCGGCAAGAGAACCCGAGGCGAAGGAGAGCCAGGGGAAGGCCTTCTGCCAGCTTCCGATGTCGAGGTTCTCCCCTTCGAGGTCGATGGAGAGGGCCAGCCTCTCGCCGCCGAAGTCCAGATCCAGGTCGCCCCTGACGGGCGAGCCGTTGGCACGGCTGGCGATCTCGGCGAAGGAGAGGTGCCTTTCCTTCCACGTCCATCGGGCGCGGAAATCGTCGAGGGCGATGCCGACGGCCTGGCCTCGGGGGAGGTGGAGCGTCCCCGAAAGCGTCGAGGGGCCCTCCCCTCCCAGGGAGAAGGTGACGTCGGGCCTGCCTGAAAGACCGGCCCCGGTCACGCCGGGGAAGAGCAGGGACAGCTCGCTCAGGTCCAGGGGGGAAGCCCGCCCGGAGAGGGCCAGAGGCGTCAGCGTCCCCGCCAGCTGGAGTCGGCTGTTGCCCAGGGAGAGGGAGCCCTCTTCGAGGGAGAGCCTGCCCTCCTTCTGAAGGAGGCGGAGCTTTCCCCTGAAGGGGAGTCCCCGCAAGCGTCCTTCGGCCTCGACGACGGCTCCGTCGCTCCGGCTGTCCCAGGTGCCCCGGGCGACGTCGACGGCCTCCCCGCCGGGGGCGAGGAGGTGGGCCTCGATGATTTCGAGGCGCCTGATCCCCTGCGGCAAGGTGGGGCAGCCCGAGGAGGCGGAGGGGCTCAGACAGGAGAGGTCCAGGGAGAGTCCTTTCAGGCGCAGGAGGGAGATGGCGACCTCTCCGGCCATGAGGGAGCGGAGGGAGAGGTGGATTTCGACGGCCTCGCCCGAGGCCAGAACCGCTCCCTCCCTCTCGATGGAGAGGCCGTCGGCCCGGTACCCCCTGAGGGGGTTGCCCCGGAGGGAGGCCACGACGAGACGACCGCCCAGGGCCTTTTCCAGCTCGGCCTGGGCGACGAGACGAAGGCGGTCGCTCCCGAGGTTCGACCGGGAGACGACGTAGATGAGGATGAGGGGGACGATGACGAGGACAAGTCCTCCCAGCAGGACGCGCGCTTTGCGTGAAATGGGCCTTTCCTCCTGTCCGTCGGTCGCGTCGGGCCCGTGCTATGATCGGGACGGAGCGAGGGTATCGTAGGCTGAGTCGAAAGGAAGTGACGTCGTGGACTCCCTCGACGGGAAGGCGCACCATCTGGAGACGATTCTGGCGGCGATGGATCACGCCGTCGTCCTCTATTCGGGCGGAGTCGACAGCTCCCTTGTAGCATATCTGGCCCGCCGTGTCATCGGCGAAAGGGCCTGGGCCGTGACCCTTCTTTCTCCCCTGTCCCCGCCCGGCGAGGTGGAGAGGGCCCGGGCCTTCGCCGCCGAGGCCCGTCTCGGCCTGGCGGAGATCGCCGTCGACGAGACGGCTCTCCCCGAATTCGCCGCCAATCCTCCCCATCGCTGTTACCTCTGTCGGAAGGTCCGACAGGAGGTGGTCCGGCGCTGGGCCGCCCCTCGCGGTTTTTCCCTTCTTCTGGATGGCATGAACGTCTCCGATCTCGACGACGATCGGCCGGGGATGAGGGCCGCCGACGAGGAGGGCGTCCGCCATCCCCTCATCGAGGCCGCCTTCGCCAAGGCCGACGTGCGGGACCTCTCCCGCCGTCTGGGCCTCTCGGGGTGGGACCGTCCGGCCCAGCCCTGTCTGGCCAGCCGTTTCCCCCACCGTTTCGCCCTCGACGGGGAGCGCCTCGACCGCGTCGCCAGGGCCGAGGCGTTTCTGAAGGACCTCGGCCTGGAGGCGTTTCGCGTCCGCCACCTGCCCTACAGGACGGCCGTCGTCGCCGCCTCGCGGCCCGAGGTCCTTCTGGAAAGGCGTCAGGAAATCCTGAGGACTCTGGGCGGTCTGGGATTCGATTTCGTCACCGTCGATCTCGAAGGCCTCGTCTCGGGGAGCCTCAACAGGACAAAGGAGGAAGAGCGATGATCCTTTTCGAGCCTCACGCCGGGGCCGACGGAACGAGGCTTCTGGGAGCCCTCGTCGATCTGGGCGGCGATCTCTCCCGCCTTCTTCCCCTGAGGGGTTTTCGGGCCTTCGGCGTCGAGGCGCTCTCCCTGCGCGCCGAAAGGGGCCGGGAGGGGCCGGGCGCCACGGGCCTCGTCGTCGAGGTGAGGGAAAAGGGGTCCTGGCTTCGCCGCGACATGGCGGAGGCCCTCGATCGGGCCTCCGATCTCGTCGGCGCCTCGTCCGCCGTCAGGGAGAGGGCCCTCCGTGCCCTGGCCCTTCTCCTCGAGGCCGAGAGGGTCCTCGGGGGGGGTGAAACCCTTTCCGTCGAGACGGGCTCCTTCCGGACCGTCGTCGACCTTCTGGGGTTCTTCCTCCTCCTCGACGGCCTCGGCGAGGGACCCTTCCTCTCGATGCCCCTGGCCGTCGGCTCGGGCGCCGCTTCCGGTCCCGGCGGTCTTGTCCTGTCCCCCTCGCCTCTCGTCGTCGAGACGGCCAGGCTGGGCGCCCTCCCGCTCCGGGGAGGCCCGCCGTCGGCGCGGGTCTCGACGACGGCGGCGGCCCTCCTCGCCTCGGCGGAGCGGTTCATCGAGAGCTTCCCCTCCGGCGTTCCCCTGCGCGTCGGCTACGGTGTCGGCGATCGCGCGGCGGATGCCGTCAGGGCCATCCTGTTCCGAGGGGGCTCCCTCGAGGAGGCCCATCTCGTCGAGGCCAGCCTCGACGACGCCACGGGAGAGGAGATGGGCCGTTTCCTCGAGGAACTTCAGGCGCTGAGCCTCGAGGCCCACCTCCTCCAGGCCCTGGGCAAGAAGGGCCGTCCCCTCTTCATCCTCCGCGCCCTGGCCCGGTCCGATCAGGTCGAGGCCGTGAGGGCCTTCTTTCTCGAGCGGACGCCCACCCTGGGCGTCCGCTCCTGGCCCGTCCGCAAGGATCAGATGGACCGCCGATGGGAGGTGCGGACGGCTCTCGTCGACGGAAAGGCCTACCCGTTGAGGGTGAAGATCTCCCGCCTCGGAACGGTCGTCAAGGAGAAGGTCGAGGATGACGACGTCCGGCGCCTCCCCCTTCCTTAGCCCATGAAGGGCCGCTGCCACTGCCGGGCCGGGACGGTGTTCTCCTTGATGAGCCTCGGACTGAGCCAGCGCAGGAGGTTGGCCCGATAGCCGGCCTTGTCGTTCGTTCCCGAGTGGCGCGACCCGCCGAAGGGCTGTCGCCCCACGACGGCTCCCGTCGGCTTGTCGTTGATGTAGAAGTTGCCGGCGCTGTGGCGGAGGATCTCTTCGGCGGCGGCGATGGCCTCGCGGTCGCGGGCGAAGAGGGCTCCCGTGAGAGCGAACTCCGTCGAGGCGTCGCAGAGATGGAGCGTCTTCTCGAAGGCCTCGTCGGGGTAGAGGTAGACGGCCACCAGGGGACCGAAGATCTCCTCCCTCATGATCCGGTCCTTGGGATCGCGGGCGACGACGACGGTGGGCTCGATGAACCACCCCTCGCTGGCGTCGCGGCCTCCTCCGACGAGCAGCTCGTAGCTTTCCGGGTGGTCCCTTATCCGGTCCAGCCAGAGGCCGATCCGGTCGAAGGCCTCCTCGTCGATGACGGCGCCCATGAAGTTCGTCAGGTTCTCCGTCGGTCCCACGGGCAGGTCGGCGACCTCCCGCAGCAGATAGTCCCTCACCTGGGGCCAGAGGCTCTCGGCCATGTAGACCCGCGAGACGGCCGAGCACTTCTGGCCCTGATACTCGAAGGCGCCTCGGACGATGTTGGCTCCGACGGCGACGGCGTCGGCCGAAGCGTGAACGAAGAGAAAATCCTTGCCGCCCGTCTCTCCGACGACGCGGGGGAAGGAGCGGTAGTGGGCCATGTTCATGCCGATCTGGCGCTGAAGCTCGACGAAGGTCTCGTAGCTGCCCGTGAAGTGGAGCCCGGCCAGATCGGGATGGCTCAGGACGGCCCCTCCGCTGCGGCTCGCGAAGGGGACGAAGTTGAGGACGCCCGCCGGCAGACCGGCCTCGACGAGGAGCTTTTGGATCTCGTGGTTGCAGAGGAGAACGGACCGGGCCGGCTTCCAGAGGGCCACGTTGCCGCAGAGGACGGGCGCCGTCGGCAGATTGCCTCCGATGGAGTAGAAGTTGAAAGGCGAGATGGCCAGGACGAAGCCCTCGAGGGGGCGCCAGTCGAAGCGGTTGATCTCCCTGTACCCCTGTTCTGGCTGCTCCCCGTAGATGGCGTTGAGAAACCAGACGTTGTAGCGCCAGAAGTCGACCAGCTCGGCCAGGTCGATCTCGGCCTCGTAGGGCGTCTTGGACTGGTTGAGCATGATGGCGGCCAGGTGGGCCATCCTCCGGGGCCCGCTGAGAAGGTCGGCGGCCCGCTGAAAGACGGCCGCCCTCTGGGGCCAGGGGAGGCGGCTCCAGGTCCGGTGGGCCTCGAGGGCCGAGGCGACGGCGGCCTCCAGCTCGGCCGGTCCTGCCAGACAGGCCTGGCCCAGAAGGAGCCGACGGTCGTGAGGGGCTCGGATTTCGACGACGTCGTCGGTCCAGACCTCGCGGCCGTCGATCATGAGGGGAAGGGAAGCCGGCGCCCTCTTCAGCTCTTCTACGGCCGCCGCCAGGGCCTCCCTCTCGGGGCTTCCCGGCTCGTAGGAGAGGATCTGGTCGGCCTCGTTCCGCGGTCTGTCAAATTTCCACATGGGGAACACCTCCTGTCTGGGACGTTCAGGGACCGTTATGTGGATAGAACCTTCATGGCCTCGTGAAGCCTGTGGATATGTGGATAAGCCTGTGGATAAACGGTGGATGGCGTTGTGGAGAGCGGTGGATGGAATCAGGGAGAGAGGCCGACGATCTGGAGCGGGTGGCCGAGGGAGATCTCGACGCCGCGGTAGCCCGCCTCGACCTTGCCGATGACGTCGAGGGTTTTTCCCACCCAGGAGAGGGGGTCGGGGAAGCGCCCCTCTTGGGCGAGGGAGAAGGCCAGGGTCAGACGCTCATCGGCGTCGGTGACGAGCCAGCGCGTCCGGGTCCTGCGGACCTCGGCCACGTCCAGTCGGACCCGGACGAAGCGGCCGCGGAGATGGGCGAGGAAGGTCCAGATCTGGGCGGCCGAAAAGGGGCGCTCCCAGGCCAGCCCCCAAAGTCCCCTCCGGTTTCGCCGGGCCTCTTCGAGGGCCGCTTCGATGCGCTCGACATGGCGGTCGTTGGGTTCGATGAAAAGAGGCAGGGCCAGCCCGGCCCGGATGAGGGCGGCCGTGACGAGAAGCTCCCCCTCGTCGGTGACGAGGCGAGGATGGGCCAGCAGGCGGCCGTAACGGTCGCGCTCGGCCCGGTCCCTTTCGACGACGATTTCCCGGCCCTCCACAAGCTCGGCGTTGAAGCGAAGGGCCTCCTCTCCCAGCTCCTCGACGCCCTTGAGGGGATGGTGGAGTTCGGGCGTGTCGATGAGGAGGTAACGCACCCGTTCGATCTGCCCGTCGTCGAATCGGACCCGGACCGTGTCGCCGTCGAAGACGTCCGTCACGACGGCCGTCGACGTGGCGGCTCCTGCCGGGGCCGCCATAAGGCAGAGCAGGGCCGCAAAAGGACGGATCCGCCTCAGAAGGAGCCGCTCCTCTCGGGACAGAAGCGGGGCAGTTCGTCGGCCCGGAGGGGCATGCGGTAGAAGATCATCCCCTTGGGCAGGGAGAAGACGAGCTCGCAGGTCTCGTGGACGACGGCCCGGAAAAGGTGTCCTCCCCAGGCGCGGTGCTGGCTGTCGCCCAAGGTGGCGTGGGCGTGGAAGAAGGGGTCTCCGTTGGGCTTGCGGCTCACCGTTCCCGAAAGGCCCAGGATCTCCAGCGGCTCGCCGAAGGTCTGCCGCAGGTAGGTGCCGCCTCCGTTCCATCCGATCTCGGCGTCGCGCATCATCCCGGCGGCGGCGAGCAGGACGGCCGTCGTGATCTCCTCTGCGACGAGAATCGCCTTGAGGACGGGGAAGAAATCGTCGCCCTCCTCCAGCCGCAGCGCCAGATGCTCGTCCGTCCGGGCCAGTTTCCTCATCCGAAAAGACTTCCTGTCCATCGATCCGTCACTCCTTTCCCGTCCGTTGCGACCGTCTCCGTTAGGGGAATTGCCGTCAGTTGCCACTCCAGGGCGGGACACTCCCAGAAGCCGCCGCCGGCGCCGAGGAAGGAGGCGGCCTCGTCGCTTGTGCCGACGAGGCGGGGCGAAAGGAGATGGGAGATCCCCAACTCCCGGTAGTGTCGCGGCGTCCAGGGAAGGCCGGGGCCGACGAGGACCGTTCCCTCGCTCTTCCTGAAGTGGGGGGCCAGGGAGAGGACGCGTCGATCCCTGAGGGCCTCCGAGGAGAGGAAAACCCAGGGGGCTCCCTGAAGAAGGTGCCCCTCCGTCCAGGAGGGGTAGACGTCGGGCGCCCGGCGCACGTCGTCGAAGATGGACAGATCCCAGCGCCAGCTCCGGAAGAGGAGCACCAGGTCTGGGTCGTAGCCCACGACGGAGGCCCGCCCGTCGCGGACGAGAAGGCGCAGCGCCTCGGGGCCCGGGCCGGGAGGGGGAGGAAGGAGGGCCTCCGCCGCCGCTCCCGCCAGGGAGAATTCCTGAGGATAGGGGGAGACGAGGAGGCGGACCAGATCGTGAGCCGAGCCGCCCAGAAGGGCTGCCGTATGGCCCCTGTGGCTCTCTCGGGGCCCCGTTCCGGGCAGGGGGACGCGGGCGAAACCGGCCCGGCCGTCGTCGAGGACGACGGCCGCACCGTGCCAGCCAAGAAGGAGCCTTTCGACGACGCCGTTTCGTTCCCTTTCCACTTCGGCCACAAGGGCCTCGAAAAGCCGCAACGTCACGCCTCCATTCTCTGGTACGATAGGAACGGGAAACACAACTCCATTTTAGCCCAAGTGGAACGGTCGCCAAGGAGGTCTGACCCATGGCTTCGCCTTTTTTTCGTCTCGCCTCTCCCTCAAGGGAGGCGCTGGCCCCCTTCGAGCCCCTTTTGCGGCGCTACGCCCTCCTTCTGGCCGAGGCCAACGCCAAGGCCCGCCTGACGGGGCCGACGAGCGCCGAGGGACTCTGGGAGGAGCATATCCTCGATGCCCTCGTCGCCCTTCCCCTTCTGCCCCGGGAGGGAGCCGTCGTCGACGTCGGAACGGGAGGAGGCCTGCCCGGCCTGGCCTGGGCCCTTGTGCGACCCGGTCTGACGGTCACCCTCGTCGACAGCATCGCCAAAAAGGCGGCGGCCCTCGAAGGCATCGTGAAAGATCTGGCGATAACGAATGCCGTCGTCCGCTCCGTCCGCTCCGAGGTCGTGGCCCTGGAACGACGGGAGACCTTCCTCGTGGCGACGGCTCGGGCCGTCGCCAGCGCCGATGTCGTCGCCGAACTTCTCAGCCCTCTTGTCGCTCCCGGCGGGAGCCTCCTGGCCTTCAAGGGGCCTTCGGCCGAGGAGGAACTCCGCCCCGGCCAGGGACGTTGGGGAGAGTTGGGCCTGGGCGAACCCGAGATCTTTCCCTACGGCCTGGGGGGCAAGTCGCTCTGCGTCGTTCGATGGTTCAAGGAGGCTCCCTGTCCCGGCCGTTTCCCTCGAAGGGCCGGAATGGCCCTCAAAAGACCCTGGTGGAGGTGATGGAGATGAACATCGTGGCTGTGGCCAACCAGAAGGGGGGCGTGGGGAAGACGACGTGCTGCATCAATCTCGCCGCCGAACTGGGCAGGAGGGGACGACAGGTCCTCCTGGCCGATCTCGACCCCCAGGGCAACAGCACCAGCGGCCTCGGCATCGACAGAAACAGCATATCGAAAAGCGTCTACGACCTTCTCCTCGGCGAGGCCTCCCTCTCCGACGTCCTCGTCAGGACCCCCTGGGAGGGGCTCTCCCTCCTTCCGGCCACCCTCGATCTGGCCGGGGCCGAGGTGGAGCTGGCGAGCGCCATGAGCCGCGAGACGCGCCTGAGGCGTGCCCTCGACGGTCTGAACGGCGTCGACATCGTTCTCATCGACTGTCCCCCCTCCTTGGGGCTTCTGACGCTCAACGCCTTCGTCGCGGCGTCGAAGCTGCTCGTCCCGATTCAGAGCGAGTATTTCGCCCTCGAGGGCGTGGGCCAGCTCATGAGGACCCTCAAACTCGTCAGGAACTACCTCAACGAGAGACTCGAGCTGGCCGGCGTCGTCCTCACCATGCAGGATCAGCGGACCCGTCTTTCCCGCGAGGTGGGTGAGGAAGTCCGGCGCCAGTTCGGACCGCTCGTCTTCGAGACGGCCATTCCCCGGAACGTCCGTCTTTCGGAGGCCCCCAGCTACGGCAAGCCCGTCGCCTACTACGACGGCTCCTGTCTTGGGGCGGCGGCCTTCGCCGACCTGGCCGGGGAGGTGGAAGAACGATGGCTAAGGCACTAGGCCGCGGACTGGGAGCCCTCCTTCCCGGGGCCTCGTCGCGGGAGGAGGCCCCCGCTCCCGTCGTCTCCCTGCCCTGGAGCTCCCTCCGCCCCAATCCCAGGCAGCCGCGGCGGGAGATGGACCCCGAGGGGCTGGAGAGCCTCGCCCGCTCCCTGGAGCGCCATGGCCTGCTGGAGCCGATTCTCGTCCGCCCCGCCGAGGGGGGCTACGAGATCATCGCCGGGGAGCGACGCTGGCAGGCGGCGAAGCGGGCCGGTCTGGAAAGCGTCCCTGTTCGCGTCCTCGACATCGGCGACGACGACCTCCTGGAGGTGGCTCTCGTTGAAAACCTCCAGAGGGAGGACCTGACGCCTCTGGAGGTGGCCCGTGCCCTCGCCGCCCTCGTTGAGACGACGAAGAGCCAGGAGGAGGCGGCCCGCCAGCTGGGCTGGAACCGGTCGACGGTGACGAACAAACTCCGTCTCCTTCAGCTTCCTGCGGAGGTGCAGGCCATGCTCTCCCGGAGGGAACTGACCGAGGGCCATGGTCGGGCTCTCCTGGCCGTCGAGGGGGAGGAGGAGAGGATCGCCCTCGCCGAGCGCTGCCGCGACGAGGACTGGTCCGTCAGGAAACTGGAACGGGCTCTGAGAGAGACCCCCAAGAAACCCCGCCGGGAGAGAGTCGGCGGAGAAGAGGCGGCCTATCCGGAGGCGGAGCGCCTCCAGCGGCGTTTCGGGCTCGTTCTTCGCGTCGTGATGAAGGGGCGACGGAGGAGCCTTCGCATCGATGGCCTCGGGGAGAGGGCGACGAGGGAACTCCTCGCCCTGCTCGATCGGGAGGGGGAACGGCTATTTCCCGGGGAATAGGGCACTCAAAATGAAGAAACAAGTAGAAGACTTTTTGTCCTTCGGGAGGATCGTCGGCGCCGCTCTCGTCATCGTCGGCTTCGTCTTTCTCGCCGTTCTCCTGGGTGACAGGGCCAGGACGGCCGGCTATCCCACGTGGGTCGTCGTCCTCATCTATCTGGCCGGTGCCTTTTTCGGCCTCTGGCAGGGGTGGTTCTCCCTTCGCAGATTCTGGAGGCGCGACGACTGACGGCAGACAGGCCTTGCCCGACGAAAAAGGGGTTTCTCCGGTCTCTTCAACCTCTTCCTTTTGCGCCGGAGGGGCTGAGCTGTGGCCGTGGGCGACGCGGCTTTCCCTGCGAACCCGCAGGTACGTCGGGGCGCGACTGCCGCGTGAAGGGACGCGCCTCGAACCCGCGTCGACGAGGTGACCGGCAGGGGCCTCGAATCGGCGGATCTGGCGACGTTCGCCCGGTCGGGCCGGGGCATCGGGATTCCTCCCGGTCACGTCCGCCGATGGCAGGAAAGGGGCGCTTCAGGGGGCTCGTCGTTCGGGAGCGATCGGGCCGCCTCCCTTTCGAGTGGACGTCGGCGCCGGACCGACGGCGGAGGGGGCTTCCCCCTGCCCTGGCCGGAGCGAGGAGACAGAGGGGCGCCGCTCCCTCCCCCTCCTTTGACGGCCTGCCGGGTTCTCTCTTATGGCCCCGAATCGGCAGGCTCTTCGGGAGGCGTTTCGCCGGATCCCGCGATTCGAGGCGATCGTCTCCGCCTTCCCGGTGTCTCCTGGCCCTGTCGAAGGCTTTCACCCTGTTCGTGTCCGTGCTTCGGGGATGGAGAGGCGACGGGAAGGGGAGCGGCGACGTTTCACGTGAAACATGTCTTCCCGTCTCGCACCCTTGGCCCCTCGGTGAACCTTGTTTCCCTCTTTTCGGGGGGAATCGCCGAAGCGAGTGACCGCTCCCCTCGGCTCGACGGGCAAAAGGGTGGCAGACGTCACCGGCCCGGCAGGAAGGCCCCAGAAGGATCGAGGCCTTTGTCCTGAACCGGCACCGATGAGGCGCCCCGAGCGGACCTCGAAAAAACGGACCCGATGGTATCCGCTCAGGCCCGCCGGACCTGCGGTCGCGATATCGGATGCTCGGCGGGACAGGAGGCTCTCTGTGTGCTGACGGGAAGATCGATCGCAGACCATCGAGCCCCACGTCAGAGGCCATGGAAATTCCGCCACCGCCCTTCGAGAGATCGGCCACCGGACCGCTGGACAGGGAGGACGTGGCATAAGCTCTACCTGGAGGAAGAAAAAACGGAATCCGTCGTGACGGGGGCGGAAGGACTCCTGGCCTTCTTGTCCCGACCCTGGGCGGAAGGCCTCCAGCGGGGTTTTCCTGGGAGCGTGGGCGTCGTGCCCGCGCCCGCCCCGAAGGGGGCGGTGGGGTTGCCCTCTCATTGCCGTCGCTGTCGAGGTGACATCATTCGGGTCGGAAACCCTGCGGGACGATAGACCCGTCCCGCGCGCCGCCAAGATGGCCGCGCTCCCGGCGAGGGCAGAACCTGCGACCACAGCGGGGTTTTTCTGGGAGCGTGGGCATCGTGCCCGCGCCCGCCCCGAAGGGGGCGGTGGGGTTTTCCTTCATTGCCGTCGCTGTCGAGGTGACATCATTCGGGACGGAAACCCTGCGGGACGAGATCACCCGAAGGCTCTTGCATCCGCCTTTCGGCCCTGTCGATGGAGCGTCTTCTCTTTCGAGCCGGCGGGTTCGAAAACCTCTCCCGTTCCGTGCCGTTTCGCCCTTCTCGTCCTTCCTTATGACGGGGAAAATTCCTGCGATAAAGTCCCTTTTTTCCGACAACTTCGAGGCCTCTTCTTTTGCTACGATAGGTCCTGTCCTTTTGTCGCCGTTCATGTTTCACGTGAAACATGGTTTCGAGATCGGGAGGTGGTCGGTTTGGAAACGCTCTTCGCGCCCTGGCGGATGGCTTATATCGCGAGTCCCAAGGAACATGGAGGCTGCATCTTCTGCGATTTCCCCCGAGAGGATAAGGATCGGGAGAGGTTCATCCTGGCCCGGGGCGAGAGCTGCTTTGTCATCCTCAACGCCTTTCCCTACAATCCGGGCCATCTCATGGTCGTGCCCTACCGTCACACCTGCGACTACGGCTCGCTCACGGCCCGGGAAGTGACGGAAATGCACAGCCTCTCCGCCAAGGCCGTGGCCGTCATGAACCGCACCATGAAACCTCAGGGTTTCAACATGGGCATCAACCTGGGCAAGGTGGCCGGAGCGGGCGTCGAGGGGCACCTCCACCTTCACGTCGTCCCCCGCTGGAACGGCGACGTCAACTTCATGCCCGTCCTGGGGGCGACGCGGGTCCTTCCCGAAGGTCTGGTCGAGACCTATCGGTGGATGAGAGAGGCCTGGGATCTTGAGTGAGGGGCGGGATGTCTATCTCGAGCCGGAACGGGCGGGGAAAGCCGAGCTGCAGATCAAGAGATCCCGCTTCCTGGCTCAGGTCTGCCTCGTCGGCGACGAGGAGAGCTCCCGGGAGGCCCTGAGGGAGGTCGGCCGTTCCCTGGCCGACGCCAATCACCACTGCTGGGCTCATCGCCTCGGTTTCCCCTCGCCGAGAGAGTACTATTCCGATGGCGGCGAGCCTTCCGGGTCGGCGGGCAAACCCATTCTGGGAGCCCTGCTGCGGGCCGACGTGACGAATGCCCTCGTCGTCGTCACCCGCTATTTCGGCGGGATCAAGCTGGGTGTTCGAGGACTCATCGAGGCTTACGGCGCCGCGGCCAGGGCGGCGCTCGAGGCCTCGGGAAAAACCGAAAGGCGCCTTTCGAGGCGCCTCGAGGCGGAGATCCCCTACGAGGCTCAGGGGATCCTTCTCCATCAGATCGGTCAGATCGGCGTCGACGGCGAGTCCCTGCGATCTCGCTACGGCGAAAGCGTGACTCTGGAGATGGCCGTTCCTCTCTCCTTCGTCGGAACGGCCGAGACCTTTTTCGAGGGATACCGTCATCGCGGCTCGGTGCTGCGCTGGCGGTGGGTGGAGTAGGGCCCCCCGAGGGCCCGTAGCCGGGCGAAGAGATAAGAGCGACGCCCCAAGGAGGCGGTTTTCGTGTTCGATGAAGGAAGTCGAGATGTTCTCTCCGAGCGATTGAAACACCCTGTCTGCCGCAGTCTTCTCCGCGATGTCACCGACGAGGAGCTGCGCGCGCTGGCGGCCCACGAGCTGGTGCCGAACAACCAGGAGTCCTCTCTCTACGTGACGCGCATCCGATCGCGGAGCAAGGAATTCACCGAGCTGGTCTATGACCTCGACGAATCCCATCTGCTTCTGCTTCAGCAGGTCTGGGGCTACCTCCGGTGGCAGCAGATGATCCGCGTCACCTCCCGCATCGGTTCGCCGGCGGGAGCCGAGATCCTGACCAACCTCTACGTCACGCGCCGCTACGCCCGGATCGCCCAGATGTACAGCTACAACTTCTATCCCCAGACCGACGAGGACTTCGCCGACATCGTCACCGTCGTCGTCCCCGAGTGGCATCAGCGGAAGATCCTCGCCTTTCCCCAGGAGCGGGTCACCTACATCCTCGGGAGCGACTACTACGGAGAGGCCAAGATGGCCACGCTGCGCATGGCCATGCACATCGTCCGCGAGGAGCTCCAGGGACTGGGACTTCACGCGGGCAGCAAGATCGTCCGCGTCCGGGACAAGTCGGAGGGACTGACCGAGAAGGGCCTTCTCGTCTTCGGCCTCTCTGGCACGGGGAAGACGACGATCACCACGGCCGATCACGGCTTCGAGGCCCCCGAGGGCGTCGAGGTCCTTCAGGATGACATCAATCTCCTCCTTCCCGACGGGACGTCGCTTGGGACGGAGCGGAACTACTACATAAAGACCGATAACGTCTCCAAGCAGGAGCCCCTGCTCGTCGCCGCCCGCGACAGAAGGGCCATCCTGGAAAACGTCTGGGTCGACGACGACGGCGACGTCGATTTCGACAACCATGCCATCAGCACCAATGGACGAGGGCTCGTCCCCCGCGACGCCATCCCCAACACGTCGGAGCGGATCGATCTCCCCCGCGTCGACGTCCTTCTCTTCAACATGCGCCGCTACGACATCCCCCCCCTGGGGCGGCTCATCTCGCCCGAACAGGCAGCGGCCTACTTCATGCTCGGCGAGTCGACGATCACCAGCGCCGAAGATCCCTCCAGGGTGGGGCAGGCCAAGCGCGTCGTCGGCTTCGATCCCTTCGTCGTCAACAGGCCTCACACCAACGGCAACCGTCTTCTCCAGATCCTGCGCAACAACGACCACATCCGCTGCTATGTCCTCAACACGGGACGCATCGGCGGCCGCGACGGCCTGAACGTGACGCCCGACGTCACCTTCAACTCCATCGAGGCCCTCCTGCGGGAAAACCTCACCTGGCGCTACGACGACATCCTGGGCTACGAGGTCCCGGAAAGGCTGCCCTTCGACGGGGGCGAGGCCTACGACCCCTACCGTCATTACTCGCGAGAGGAGTATGCCAAGGTCATCGGAGCCCTCCGCAAGGAGCGCCGGGATTATCTGGCGACCTTCAAGGGACTGGCCCGGGAGATCATCGACGCTGTCTGACGTCGCCGCGCCGAATCGTCGCGAAGGGGAGGGGGAGCCGGAGACGGGAGGTCTCTCCGGCTCCCCCTCTTTATGGTTCGCGTGCCCGGCCGGAGGCTTCCTGCCTTTCCCGTCCCGGCTGTCCCTCGCCTCGGCGGGCAACGAGGGGTGAAACCTCCATCGGCCCGCCGGGGAAGGGGCTGGAGGAGCGCGGTCTTCGCCTCGAGCCAAAACGACGAGGAGATTCGAGCGGACCTGGAATGCCCGACGAGGTCTGCCCGGACGCGTCCTCAGATTGGCGGACCTTGTCCTCTTTGTTCTTGAGCGGCGACGTTTCGCTCCCTCGCGGGACGATGGCCCCGGTCCCCTCGGGCTTCGGCAGGGCCGAACGGGGTCTTCGTCGCCGATGCTCGAGGAGGCAGGGAAAAAGAGAGCGCAAAGAGAGAGGTGCCGCCGGTGGGATGACCTAAGGTCAATGAAAATCAACATCTTCTTCCCCTTTTTATCCTCTCCGATCGCTGCCCCCGCCGGGACGGCTTCAAAGCCCCCCTCCCTCCGGGAGGAGAGCCTCCAAAGCCGTCCCGGGTTCGTCAGATCTCTCCGCCGAGGCTTTCCGATTCGGGCTTCTCGGAGAAAAAGGGATTTAGCTCGACCGGCAAGGCTGCAAAGAGCCTTAAGGTCAAAAAGCTTCTTAAAAAGAGCAGACAAGGGCAGGAGCCTGTCAGGCTGAGCCCGACAGGCTCCTGGAGGCGACGGGTTTCCCCTGCTCGGCGAGGGGATCACCGAAGGTCCCGAATCCTCTGTCCCTGTGGGCCCTGATGGTCTGGGCCCTGAATCCGCAGGCAGGCAGGGAAGGGCCGGAACTCCGTCGATTCCGCTGCGGCGTGAAGAGAGGCGTCTCGAACCCGCGTCGATGAGGTGATTGGAAGGGGCCTCGAAGCGGCGGGTCCGGCGGCGTTCGCCCGGTCGGGCCTGTGAATCCGGGTGGGGCAGGCGCCTCGCTTTTTCCCTCCGGCCCGGTTATAATGCCCGTGTCAACCCAAAAAATACAAGGATGACTGGAGGTTTCCCCTTGAAGCAGCGTCTGCGTCTCATGATCCTCGCCTCGCTCTTTGCCGTGCTGACCGTCGTCGGCGCCTTCATCCGCATCCCCTTTCCCGTCATTCCCCTGACGCTCCAGGTCTTTTTCGTCTACCTGGCCGGCGTCCTTCTCGGGTCGAAGGGAGCCCTTCTCTCCCAGGGGCTCTACATCGCCATGGGGCTCCTCGGTCTGCCCGTCTTCACCGTCGGCGGCGGTCTTCAGGCTCTCCTTCGACCCTCGTTCGGCTTCGTCGTCGGATTTGCCGTCGCCGCCTACGTGACGGGAGCCCTGACGGAGCGTCACGTAGAGCCGAGTTTCCGGGACTATCTCCTGGCCTGTCTGGCCGGAATGGCTTCCCTCTACGTCGTGGGCGTCGCCGGCCTCTATCTCAATCTCAACCATCTCGTCGGCAAGGAGATCTCTCTCTGGGGGGCCGTCAAGGTCGGCGCCCTTCCCTTTCTTCCCGGCGATCTCCTCAAGGCCGTCGCGGCGGCGGCCCTGGCCCGGCGCGTCGGCGCGGCGGTACGCCAGATGCTGCGTCCCCGTTGAGGCGGGGCTAGGCGGCTTCGGAGGGTGTGACAGGGTCGTGGCGGCCTCCGATGGGGGAGCGAGCGGAGGCCGCTTTGCGACCTAAAAGAGGCCATAGGAACTGATCAATACTGACCAATTGCGTCGAGGGAGCCTGTCGTCCCGTCGGGCGCCCTCGAACGCCGCCGTCTCCCTTTCGCCGCCCTCCCCTCCTCGCCCGATGAGGCCGTACTTTTTCGCGGCAGGGCTGTTTCTTTTTTCCCCTGAGTCTGTCAAGGGACACTAAAAATGTCATCTAAAAAGAGGGTCTGAGGGACAATGAAAGTGTCGCTTTCGAGGGGCTGAAATCGCCCCCGTCAACAGCCCGCCTTGGCTTTCCTCCGCGGCGGAGGTCCTTCTAGGGAGGGGAACCCGTCCCTTGCTCGGAGCCGACCGCCGCGGCAGGAGGAGCGGGATTCTGTCGCCAGGGATGGTCTGCCGCCGGCTTCCTCTGCTTCTTCGTTTTGCATGGAGTGCCTGTCTTCGTCTCGATGACAGGCGGGGGAGTCGCAGGGGGCTCTTTGTCGACGGCTGCGAGATCGTAGAGCCCGTCATGGACAAGAGCCAGGAGTTTCCCGTCGAGCTTCTCGATGACCTTGACCGCCTGTCCTCTGGCAAGAAGCAGGGGGCGTCTGCGGGGGCCTATCAGGGCGTACTGTTTTCCGTCGAGGGAAATCGTCGAGTCTCCCGAGGCCTTCCGGTCGGTCTGGCGAGTCAGGAGGAGATCGAGAGCGGGGCCGTCCGGCGGAGGGAGAAAGGCAGATGCCCCCTCTGCGGGAGGACGAGCGAACCTCGGGTTATGGACCTCTCCCGGGTAGGCGGCGAGCAGGACGTTGGCCTCTTCGATCGTTTTCACTCCGGCCCGTCGGAAGGCGACGACGAGACGATCCTGAAGAGTTCCCCAGAGCCTTTCGATCCGCCCCTTCGCCTGGGGAGACCCTGCAGGGACATAGCGAGTTCCGAGAGCCTCCAGAGCGCGGCCGAACTGGGTTACAGGCGCCGAGTCCTCCAGCTCCTCCTTGATCGTCAGTTTTTCCGACTTGGGAGAAAGGAAGATGGTGTGGCGGTCGGCGTAAAGCTCGCGAGGCACGCCGTGGCGATCAAGCATCTGACGGAGCACGCGGAAGTAGCCGAAGAGGCACTCATTCCTGGCCATCCACAGACCGAGGACCTCTCCTGTGGCATCGTCAATCACGCCGTGGAGAGTGCAACGCTCACCGATCTCGAACCAATCGAAAGGAGAGGCGTCCATCTGGACCAGATCGCCTCGTCGGGACCGTCGGACCCTGCGGGAACGCCGCTTCGGGGCCCGGTGGCGATGAACGAGGGACAGGTTCTCCGCGCGAAGGAAACGGGCGATGCTCTTGGCGCTCAGCACGAGATCATGCTCTTCGGCAAGGAGTTCGGCCATGTGCTGACAGCTCGTATCCCTGTAAAGACCCTTGGCCAGACTGACGACGAAATCCCGTGTCTCCTGAGAGATTCTGCGCCGGGACGGTTTGCCTCGTCCCTTGTGCAGGAGCCCCTGCGCTCCTTCTTCCCGGTAGCGTCGTTTGAGCCGAAAGACCTGACGGCGGCTCAGACCGAGCCGATCGGCCACCTCCTGAACCGTCAGGTTGCCCGCGACAGCCTCTTCCACCAACCCCAAGCGCCTTGCTTCTTTTGTCTTCATGAGTAGGTCTCTCCTGGTCGTCATAAGTGACATTTTCCCTGTCCTCTTCACGAGTGACAATACCATTGTCCGGCGACATCTTTTTTCCCCTGAGTCTTGACAGAAGCGGAAAAGGCCTCCATAATCCCACTCAACATGAGAGGGAGGACCTCCTTCGGTCCGCACCGAAAGGATTCTCCCCGCGAAAGCGCGATGAAGCAGGTGGCCCACGCGGGCCCATCCGCCTACAGAGAGGGACGTTCACCGGCTGAGAGACGTCCTGGCGGTCCGCGAGAGGCCCAAGGCCTGTGGAGCAGACGCCGAAAGCCGCCGAGGCGGATCAGGCGTTCCGGTCGGCCTCCGTTATCGGGCCTTCGAGGTGGGGCCTTGTCGGCTCAACCGGGGTGGTACCGCGGGTTTCAGATCCCGTCCCCGATTCGGGGACGGGATTTTTGTGTTTTTCGCTGTTTTTTGCCTTTCTGCTTTTCGAAAGGATTCCTGAAGGATCGCGAAGGAGGTTTTTTCCATGGCTCAGGTGACATGTGTGGTTTGCGAAGGACAGGTGGCTCTCCCCGAAGGCGCCCTCGTCGGCGAGATTCTTCTCTGTCCCGACTGCGGGACGGAGCTGGAGCTCACGGGCCTCGACCCCCTCTCCGTGGAAGAGGCGCCCCAGGTCCAGGAAGACTGGGGCGAGTAGGGTGCTGCGCCTTCTTTTCACCCGTCTGAGGCAGGAGGAAAAGCTTCTCGTCGAGGCGGCCCGTCGCCTTGACGTCCCCCTCTCGCTGGAGGACGTCAAGGACCGCGTCTGGGGCGCCTCCTGGGCCGAGGACGACGTCTACCTCTGCCGCTGCATCGGTCACGGCCAGAATCTGGCCCTGGCCCGCCACCTCGAGGGGCGGGGACGGCGCGTCGTCAACGCCGCCTCGGTGATGGAGCTCTGCGGCGACAAACTGGCCACGACGGCCGCTCTCGAGGCGGCCTCCGTTCCCCAGCCCGCCTACCGCCTGGCCCTTTCCGAGGAGGGAGCCCTGGCCGCCGTCGAGGAGCTGGGGTACCCCGCCGTTCTCAAGCCCGTCACGGGCAGCTGGGGACGCCTTCTGGCCAAGGTCAACGACAGGGAGTCCGCCGAGGCCGTCATCGAACACAAGGCCCATCTCGGCGCCCATCATCAGATCTTCTACGTCCAGCAGTACGTGGAAAAAAGCGGCTTCGACGTCCGGGCCTTCGTCGTCGGCGGCGAGCCCATCGGCGCCATCCGCCGAGAAAGTTCCCACTGGATCACCAACACGGCCCGGGGAGGCAGGGCCGCCCTTCAGCCCGTCGAGGCCGATCTCGAGGCGATCCTGCGCCGCGTCCACGAGGCCATCGGCGGCGATTTTCTGGCCGTCGATCTCTTCGGGACCGAATCGGGCTGGCTCGTCAACGAAGTCAACGACGGAGCCGAGTTCCGCAACTCCATCGCCCCCACGGGCGTCGACATTCCCGCGGCCGTCATCGGCCACTGTGCCCGCTTGGAGCGTCGGCGATGAGAAGACCGACGGCCACGGTTCCTTCCGACGTCCGAGGATGGCTCAAAAAGACGGCCGCCCGAAAGCGGGGGCTCAAACCGTCGTGGACCGGTCCGGAGTGTCTCTTGTCGGCGCGATGACGCGCTGATCCGATGAAGAGGCATTTCGACGGTCCGCATCCCTCGGGGAAGCGGATCTTTTTTTATCCCCGTCCCCGCCGGAAGAATCGAGCGGGGGGAACGACGAACCGGCCGGGGGCCCTCCGGGGCCCGAGGTGGCTTCCATAAGAAAGGAGATCTGTCCATGGCACGCGTCATCATCTGGGGAGGAACGGGGCTGACGGGAGGCGAGCTCCTGCGCCTTCTGGCCGGCCAGGAGGCGATGGAGCTCGTGGCCGTCACCTCGCGCCGCCGGGCCGGTCAGCCCCTCTGGACCGTTCACCCCCATCTTCGTCCCGACTATCCCGATCTTCTTTTCACCGCCCCCGACGAGGCCGAAGGCGTCGCGGCCGATCTGGCCTTTCTGGCTCTGCCTCACGGCTCTTCCTTTCCCGTGGCGAGGCGTTGTCTCGATCGGGGCCTGAAGGTCGTCGACCTCTCGGCCGACTTCCGCCTTCGGGACAGGTCTCTGCGGGAGAGCTGGTACGGTCCGGGAGGAGCCCCTCAGGAGCTCGTCGAAAGGGCCGTCTACGGCCTGGCCGAGCTTCATCGCCGGGAACTGGGCCAGGCCGATCTGGCTTCGGGAGTGGGGTGCAACGCCACGGCCCTCAATCTGGCCCTTTTCCCCCTGGCCCGGGCGGGCCTTCTCGAAACGGTCCGGGCCGAGTGCCGCGTCGGCTCCTCGGAGGGAGGGGCGACGCCTTCCGAAGGGGGCCACCATCCCTTCCGCAGCCGGGCCCTGCGCATCATCGAGCCCTTCCGACACAGGCACATGGCCGAGACGCTCCAGGAGCTGGACCTCGACGCCTCGCGCCTGACGATGACGGTGACGGCCGTCGAGATGGTCCGGGGCATTCAGATGGCGGCCCACATCGGCTTGAGCAAGAGGGTGGTCGAGGCCGACCTTTGGAAGCTCTACCGTCAGGCCTTCAAAGGGGAATTTTTTCTTCATCTCACTCCGGCCCGGCCGGCCCATCTCCGCTTTCCCGATCCCCGCCTCGTCCTGGGAAGCAACAGAGCCCTCGTGGGCTTCGCCCTCGCCGACGACGGCCGCCGCCTTCTCGTCGTCAGCGCCATCGACAACCTCGTCAAGGGGGCGGCCGGGTCGGCCCTTCAGGCGGCCAACATCATGATGGGCCTCGACGAGCGGCAAGGTCTCGATCTGCGTCCTGCCTACCCCGCATGAGGCGCCCAAAAGCGTCTCAAGGCTTTGACCTGAACTGACATTGGAGGTCTCGATCATGATAGGAATCGTCAAAATTGGAGGGGCCGTCGGCAACGATACGCGCCCGCTGCTGGACGATCTTGCCCGGCGCGTCGGCCGGGGCGAACGGTGGGTCGTCGTTCACGGCGCCAGCGGCGTCACCGACTCTCTCTGCGAGCTCGCCGGCGTGGCCTGTCGCTACGTCACCAGCCCCAGCGGCTATCGCAGCCGCTATGTCGGTCCCGCCCAGCGGGCCCTCTTCGAGGCCGCCGCCCTCTCCCTCTCGGGGCGCCTTTCGTCGGAGCTGGCCCTCCGCGGCATCGCCGCGCCGGTCCTCAGGCCCGACTCGGTCCCGACGGTCCGGGCCGAGCGCAAGGATCTTCTCCGCGCCGTCGAGGGAGGGCGCCGCTTCATCCTCCGCGACAACTACAGCGGCACGGTCCGCTCCGTCGCGGGAGAGACGCTTGAGGCGACGTGGCGCTCGGGCGCCCTTCCTCTTTTGCCCCCTCTGGCCTTCGACGAAGAGAGCGGTCTCAATCTCAACGTCGACGGCGATCGCCTGGCCGCCTCCGTCGCCCTGGCCGTCGACGCCGACTGCCTCGTCATTCTGACCAACGTGGCCGGTCTCATGGAGGACCTCTCCCGCCCCGAAAGCCTCGTCACCCAGGCCGGCCTCGAAGATTGGGATCATCTGGAGCGCATGGCCCAGGGCAACATGAAAAGAAAGCTTCTGGCCTGCCGCGAGGCCCTCGAGGGCGGGCTGGCCCGCGTCGTTCTCGCCGACAGCCGCCGCGAGGCGCCTCTGAGTCATGCCGTCGAGGGAGGAGGGACGCAGCTATGGCGCCAATCGCCGGCACTTCGCTCTATGGCGGTCGGTCTCTAGAGATCGTCGCCGGAGAGGGCGCCACGGTCCGAGACCGGTCGGGGAGGGAGTATATCGATTTTCTCTGCGGCCACGGAGCGGCCCTTTTCGGCCACGGTCACCCCGACCTTCGGGCCGCCCTCGTCGAGGCCTCGGCCCTTCCCTGGACGATCGGCATGGGCCTCGACGCCCCGGCTCGGAGCGCTTTCCTCCGCCTTCTGGGGGGGCTCCTCGAAGAGGGGCGGGCCTATCTGGCCAACAGCGGCGCCGAGGCCGTCGAGGCGGCCCTCAAGCTCGTCATGCTTCTTCGGCCCGACCGCCGCCGCATCCTCGCCGCCCGACGCGCCTTTCACGGCCGGACTCTCGGCGCCCTGGGGCTGACGTTCAACCCCCACTACCGCAATCCCTGGAAGGAGGTGCTCCTCCCCGTCGAGTTTTTCGCTCCCGAAGAGCTTCCGGGGGCTGTCGACGAGAGGACGGCGGCCGTCTTCATCGAGCCCGTCCAGGGCGAGGGCGGCGTCTTTCCCCTCGACGTCTCCCTGGGACGGGCCCTCTCCGAGGCCTGTCGACGGGAGGGGGCCCTTCTCGTCGCCGACGAGATCCAGTCGGGATGGGGGCGCTGCGGCTCGTTGCTGGCCTCGCCTCTCGTGGGGCTCGACCCCGACATGGTCACCCTCGCCAAGGGACTGGCCGGAGGTCTCCCTGCGGGAGCTCTCGTCTGGAAGGGCGCTCTGGGCGATTTCCCGTCGATGAGCCACGGTTCGACCTACGGAGGGAACCCTCTCGTCTCGGCCGTGGCCCTCAGGGGCCATGAGGTGATCGGACGCGACGGCCTTCTGGAAAGGTCAGTAAAGGTCGGTTCCTATCTACGCTCCAAACTGTCTCAGCTGCCCTCCGTCGTCGCCGTTCGGGGCCTGGGGCTCCTCGTCGGCGTCGAGATCGAGGGACGGTCGGCTCCCGTCGTCAGGGCCCTGCAGGAACGGGGGCTTTTGGCCCTTCCCGCCGGGCCTCAGGTGGTCCGTTTCCTCCCGCCCCTCGTGGCCGACGTCCCCTCCTGCGATCGGGCCGTCGCGATCTTCGCCTCCGTCCTGGAGGGGCGGCCGTGACGCCCTGGGGGGCTCTTCTTGCCGATCTCGTGGCCACGCCCGGCGTGAGCGGCCACGAGGAGGCCGCCGCCTCGCTCCTGAGCCGTCGTCTTCCCGACCTGGGCTGGGAGTCCGTCGAGATCGACGGGGCGGGCAACGTCGTCGGGCGCCGGGGCCGGGGAGAGAGGGAGCTTCTCCTCGTCGGCCACATCGACACCGTTCCCGGAGGGCCTCCTTTCCGCATCGAGGGCCCTATCCTCTGGGGACGGGGCTCCGTCGACGCCAAGGGCCCCCTCTGCGCCCTCGCCGCGGCGGGAGGCGCTCTGCCTCTCCCTCCGGGGTGGCAGGTGACTCTCGTCGCCGCCGTCGGCGAGGAGCGCGACTCGCGGGGAATGCGGTACCGTCTTCCCCTCCACGCTCCGGCCGGCTGCGTCGTCGGCGAGCCTTCGGGCACGACGGGCGTCACCATCGCCTACAGGGGACGGCTCCTCCTGGAGCTGGCGGCCTCCGACGGAGGGGCCCACCGCAGCGGGAACTCAGGTCCTCTGACGGCGACGGTGCTGGCCGCGGCGGCCCTCATCGGCCGCGTCCGGTCCCTCGACGATCCGTCGCGCCTCGTCGTCGACCGTCCCTCGGCGGCGGTGGCCTTCATGAGAGGCGATGAGGAGGCGGGACGGTCGGCCTCCGTCGAAATCGACGTCCGTCTCCCCCTCGGCGCCGATCCGGCGGCCTGGGAGGCCGATCTGGCCTCGGTCGTCCAGAACGTCGAGGTCCGACGCCTCGAGGCCGTCGCCGCTCACCACGTCGGCCGGAACGACGCCATGGCACGGGCCCTGACGTCGGGCGTGCGGACCCTGGGCGCCCGACCGGCCCTTCTCGTGAAGGGGGGCACGGCCGATTTCAACCTGGCCGCGGCATGGAACTGTCCCCTGGCCGCCTACGGGCCAGGGGACAGCCGCCTCGATCACAGCGACGAGGAGCATCTCTCCCTGGACGAACTGGACCGGAGCGTCGCCGTCCTCCGGGCGGGGCTCGAGGTGTTTCTCGCCTCCCGTCGGGTCTGATCGTGCGGAAGGGGAAGAGGAAGCGGGCCGCCCGATTCGGGCGGCCCGCTTCCTCTGTATGGAGGAGGTGGTTCGAGGAAGGTCTATTCGTACTTCAGGGCATCGATGGGCCGCAGCTCGGAGGCCTTCCAGGCCGGGTAGAAGCCGAAGAAGACGCCGATGAGGGCCGAGAAGCCGAAGGCGAGGCCGACGGAGAGGGAGGATACGGCCGTCGTCCACCCGGCGAAACGGGAGAGGAGCGTCGAGCCCAGGCCGCCGAGGGCGATGCCGACGAGGCCTCCGGCCAGGGAGAGAAGGAGGGCCTCGGCGAGGAACTGAGCCAGGATGTCGGCCTGTTTGGCCCCGATGGCGCGACGGATGCCGATCTCCCGGGTCCGCTCCGTGACGGAGACGAGCATGATGTTCATGATGCCGATGCCGCCGACGAGGAGGGAGACGGAGGCCACCGAGGCAAGAAGGAGGGACATGATCCGCGTCGACTCCTTGGCCGTCTCGAGGAACTCCGAGAGGTTGCGGACGTCGAAGTCGTTTTCCTGGCCGGAGCGGATGCGGTGGCGCTGGGCCAGGAGGCGCGTCACCTCCTCCTGAGTGAAGTCGAGGGTCTCGGAGCTGACGGCCTTGACCATGATCGTGCCGATCTTGCCGGGGAAACGGGAGCCGAAGAGCCGTTTCTGAGCCGTCGTGACGGGGACGAAGAGGACGTCGTCCTGGTCGTTCCCCATGGCGGCGCTCCCCTTTTCCGTCAGAAGGCCGATGACGGTCATGGGAATCTTGTTGATGCGGACCGTCTTGCCCAGGGGGTCGTCGCGGCCGAAAAGCTCTTCGGCCACGGTCTGTCCCAGGATGCAGACCTTGGCGGCGCTTCTCACGTCGGAGTCGTTGAAGACTCGCCCCGAGGCCAGAGTCCAGGAGCGGACGTTCATGATCGAGGTCGTCGTCCCCCAGACGGTGGTGGCCCAGTTGGCGTTGCCGAAGACGATCTGGGCCGACCCGTTGAGGACCGGCGCCACATCCTCGACGGTGGTAATCTCCTGGCCGATGGCCTCGGCGTCCTCCAGGGTCAGAGTGGGGACGGAGGAGGATCCCTGGCGGGCGCCGCCGCTTGTGGCCGATCCGGGCAGGACCATGAGGAGGTTGGTCCCCATGGAGGCGATGGTGGAGCCGATCTTCTCGTTGGCGCCGTTGCCGATGGCGAACATGGCGATGACGGCGGCGACGCCGATGACGATGCCCAGCATGGTCAGAGCCGAGCGCATGCGGTTCACCCTGAGGGAGCGCAGGGCGATGCGGAGAATTTCTCGTGCGGCAATCATCAGCAGGCCCTCCTTTCGCGGACCTCTTCGTCGGAGAGGATCAGCCCGTCGCGGACGGTGACGATCCTCCGGGCGAAGAGAGCCATGTCGGGCTCGTGGGTGACGAGGAGGATGGTGATGCCCCGTTCGTCGTTGAGCTGCTGGAAGAGTCCCATGATCTCCTCGCTCGTGGTCGAGTCGAGGTTGCCCGTCGGCTCGTCGGCCAGGAGGAGGGGGGCGCCGCCCACGAGGCCCCGGGCGATGGCGACGCGCTGCTGCTGGCCTCCCGAGAGCTGGTGAGGCTGGTGATGCTCCCGCCCTTCGAGTCCGACCCGGACCAGGGCCTCATGGGCCCTCCTGTGGCGCTCCCGGCGGTCGACGCCGCCGTAGAGCAGAGGGAGTTCGACGTTCTCCAGGGCCGAGGTACGGGCCAGAAGGTTGAAGCCCTGAAAGACGAAGCCCAGGCTTTCGTTGCGGATGGCGGCGAGGCGGTCGCCGTCGAGACCGCTCACGTCCTGGCCGTCGAGGCGGTAGGTGCCCGAAGTGGGACTGTCGAGGCAGCCCAGGATGTTCATGAGCGTCGACTTGCCCGACCCCGATGCGCCCATGATGGCGACGAACTCCCCTTTGTCGATGGAGAGGGAGATGCCCCTCAGGGCACGGACGGAAACTTCTCCCATGGCGTAGATCTTTTCGATCCCTTTCAGTTCGATGAGGGCCATGGCTAGAACATCCCCGGCCGGGGCGGGGCGCTGTCGGCCTTCTTGGTCGCCTTGGCCGTTCCCGTGACGGCCGTGACGACGGTCTGTCCCTCTTCGACGTCGCCCGAGATGGCCGTGAAAAGGCCGTCGCTGAGCCCCCGTTCCACGGGCAGGGCCCTGAGGGATCCTCCCTCGCCGGCGATCCAGAGAAGGTCTCCTCCTGCGGCCTCGCCCGGGGGCGAGAAGCGGAACGCCGCGTTGGGGACGGCCAGGACCCGGCGTGCCGAGGCGATTTCGAAGGTCACGTTGGCCGTCATGCCCGGCTTGAGCTTCATCTCCTGGTTGTCGACGCGGACGACGACGGTGTAGGTGACGACGTTCTCTTCCGTCTCGGCCTGGAAGCGGACCTGGTGGACGTAGCCCTCGAAGGTGTCGCTGGGGTAGGAGTCGACGGTGAAGAGGGCCTTCATCCCCTCCCGGAGATAGCCGATGTCGGCTTCGTCGACGGCGGCCTCGACCTGCATCTTCGTCAGGTCTTCGGCGATGGTGAAAAGGGTCGGCGTCGAGTAGCTGGCGGCCACGGTCTGCCCCTCGCTGACGTCCTTGGCGACGACGACGCCGTCCAGAGGCGACGTGATCGTCGTGTAGTTCAGGTTGGCCCTGGCCTTGTCCAGCTTGGCCCTGGCCTGGAGGACCGTCGCCTTCGCCGATGTCACCCGCGCCCGGGCTCCCTCGAAGGTGCTCATGGCCGTGTCCACTTCGGAGGCGGCGATGAAGTCCTTGGCGAAGAGGGTCTTCTTGCGCTCGTAATCGCGGCGGGCGTCGTTCAGGTCGGCCTCCTCCTCGGCCACCCCCGCCTGGGCGACGGCCAGATCGGCCTCGGCGGCGGCCACCTCGGCCTCGAAAAGGATGGGGTCGATGGTGGCGATGACCTGTCCGGCTTTGACGATGCCGTTGTAGTCGGTGAAGATCTTGTTGATCGTTCCCGAGACCTGGGTCCCCACGTCGACGGTGTTGACGGCCTCGATGGTCCCCGTGGCGGAGACGGTCTGGACGATGTCGCGGCGCGTCACCTCGGCCGTGAGAAAGCTCAAGGCGGGCTCGGGTTTCCTGAAATAAAAATAGCCTCCTGCGGCCAGAGCGGCGACGGCGGCAAGAAGGAACAGTTTTCGGATCATCCTCGGGAGACCTCCTTTTCGTGCTCCTCTGCCTTGCCTGCCCTGTCGATTTCCCCACCCAGGGCCTTCTCCAGGGAGGCCAGGGCGAGGCTGTAGTCGTACCGTGCGGCGTTGGCCTCTTTGCGGGCCTCGTTATAGTCTTCCGTGGCCTGGCGGACCTCCAGCTGGTACCCCACTCCGACGGCGTACCGTCCCATGGAGAGGTCGAGGTTCTCCCGGGCCTGGAGGACGGTCATCTCCGTGGCGGCGATGTTCTGACGGGCCTCGTCGATCTCCAGAAGGGCCGTGCGGACCTCGAGGGCCACCTGCTGGAGCTGGGAGTCGTAGTCGGCCTGAGTCTCGGCCAGAGAGGCCCGGGCCTCGGCCGTTTTGGCCGCCGTCAGTCCCCCGTCGTAGAGGGGAATAGCGAGGCTGAGCCCCACCGCCCACTCTCCGCCGCTGCTGGAGGAGGAGCCATCGCTCCAGTCGTAGCCCCCGGAGGCCGAGAGCTGGGGGTTGAGGCCCAGGCTCTGGTAGCGGACGGTCTCTTCGGCCTCGAGAAGGGAGAACTCCAACGACTTCAGGTCGGGCCGGAATTCCCTGGCCCTGGCGAAGGCCTCTTCGAAGGAGAAAGAGACCTCCCGGTCGTCCTCGACGTCGGCGATGTCGTAGCCGCCGGCGAGGACGAGGAGGCCCAGGCTCTTGCTCAGCTCGGCCTTGGCCACGTCGCGGGACGAGCGGGTCTTGATCACGTCGAGCTCGGCCTGGCTCAGATCGACCTGGGCCGCCGTCACGTCCGACCGGGCCACCGTCCCCGTCTCGTAGCTCACCTTGGCCTTCTCGAGCTGCTCCCGGTAGATCTCGGCCGTCTCCAGGGCCAGGAGATAGTCCTTCCGGGCCTTGAGGAGGCCGAAATAGGCCTCCTTGACGTCGTAGGCCACGGTCTGACGGGTCCGCTCCAGGTCGCGGGCCTTGCCGTCGCGGCCGTAGTGGGCGATGCGGATCGATGCCTTCGTGCGGCCGCCGTCGGACAGGAGCTGATTGACGGCGGCTTCGGCCGTGGAGCTGTCGCTCCCTTCCTTTTCCTTGAAGGACGAGGAGAGCTCCACGGTGGGCCTGAGGGCCGCCTCCTTCTGGCGGATGACCGCCTCCGCCCCTTCGGTGCGGGCCGCTCCGGAGCGCAGGTCGGGATGGTTGGCCAGGGCCAGGGCGATGCAGGCCTCGAGATCGAGTAAAGTGCCCTCTTCGGCGGACGAGGGGCCCGCCGGAAAGGCGAGGCAGGAGAGCAGGAGAAGCAGTGCGGCGAGTCCTTTCATGGCTCGACCTCCTTTGTGTAGACTGATGGGACGACGACATCATTGTATGTCGTGGCCCGTAAAGAGGCGGTCCAGGGAGGTTAAGATTCCTGAAGAAGCCGAAAGCGACGCTTGAGACACCCTATCCGTTCTTGACGGAAAAGAGGGGCTCGACGCGATAGAATGAGGATGGCTTTCCGGGAGGAGTGGACCGATATGGAGAAAATTCTGCTTGTCGACGACGATCTTGAACTTTGCGATCTCCTGCGGGAGTACCTCGAGGCCGAGGGGTTCTCCCTCGACGCCGTCCACGACGGACGATCGGGCGTCGACAGGGCCCTTCAGGGGCGTTACGCGCTGGCCGTTCTCGACATCATGCTTCCCGTCATGGGCGGCTTCGACGTTCTCCGCGAGATCCGGAGCCGATCCTCTCTGCCCGTTCTCATGCTCACGGCGCGCGGCGACGACATCGACCGCATCGTGGGCCTCGAGATGGGAGCCGACGATTACCTGCCCAAGCCCTTCAACCCCCGGGAGCTGGTGGCCCGCATCCGAGCCGTCCTCCGCCGGGGACGGGTCGATGAGGGGCCTTCGAGCCTGCTTTCCGCCGGCGATCTGGAACTGGACGGAGGGGCCCGGGCCGTGAGGGTCGGAGGTCAGCCTCTGGAGCTGACCTCCGTCGAGTTCAACCTCCTCGAGACCCTGCTCCGCTCGGCCGGCCAGGTCGTCGCCCGGGAAAAACTCGTCCTCCAGGTCCTCAAGCGCCCCTACTCCCCCTTCGACAGGAGCATCGACGTCCACGTCAGCAACCTGCGCAAGAAGCTGGGGTCCTACGGCGACGGCTCGGAACGGATCAAGACCCTCCGAGGCGAGGGTTACTTCTTCGCCCTTCCTCCCGAGGGGGCCTGACGGTGAGACGGAACAGCCTTTTTCTGACCCTCTTCCTCTCCTTCCTCGTCTCGGTCCTTCTGATGGGACTCCTCACCATGGGGCTGACGCTCGTCATGGCCCATCAGGGGATCCTGCGAACGGGCAGGGAGGATCTCCTGGCCGAGGCCGTCCGAGTCCGGGGGATGGCCCTCATCGAGGTCTTCGAGGCCGAAGGGTACCGGGGCGTGGGGCGCTCGATCCAGAAAGATCCCGTCCAGGACGGCTTTTTCATCCACCTCTTCGACGGCGACGGAAATCCCATCACCCAAGACCCCATGAGCGCCCGTCTGGCCGATTCCATCGTCGACCGTCTGGCCCGGGGGGAGACCTTCTTCCGGATCGGTCCCGTCGTCCTCTCGGCCCGGAGGGTATCGACCGAGAGGGGCTCCTATATCCTGGCCGGCGCCGTCCCCGTGCCGCCGCCCTGGCACTTCCTGGGACGCAACCCCGTCGAGTTCTGGCTTCGTCTGGCGGGGCTGATCGCCACGGCCGGCGTCGTCTGCTTCCTCCTGGCCCGCCACATCATCGGGCCCGTCCTGGCCCTGAACAAGGCGGCCCTGGCCGTCACCGAGGGCGATCTTGCCGTGAGGGTGGGCGAGCCGATCCTCCGGCGCGGCGACGAGATCGGCGAGCTCGGCAGGAGCTTCGACAGGATGACCCGTCACGTCGCCGAACTTCTCGAGGCCCAGGAGCGTCTTCTCCGCGACGTCTCCCACGAGCTGCGGTCTCCCCTGGCCCGGCTCAACGTGGCCCTCGCCCTGGCTCGGAAGAAGGCCGACGGGAGTCTCGGCGGACCTCTGGACCGCATCGAGAGGGAGGCCGAAAACCTCAACGCCATGATCGGCCGTCTCCTCTCCCTCTCCCGCCTCGAGGCCGACCTGGGCCCTCTCAGGACGGAGCGGGAGGACATGACGGCCCTTGTCATGGCCGTCGTCGATGACGCCCATTTCGAGGCCAGCCACCACGGCAAAGGGGTCCGGTTCATCGGAGAGGACGTTCCTCTCTGGCTGGAGTGCAACGGCGAGCTGGTGAAAAGCGCCGTGGAGAACGTCGTCCGCAACGCCCTCCGCTACACGGCCGAGGGGACCGACGTCGACGTCGAGCTCTTCGCGCCGCTCCGCGGACACGACGGCGTCGGGATCCGCGTCGCCGACCGAGGGCCCGGCGTCCCCGACGAGGAGCTGGAAAACCTTTTCCGCCCCTTCTACCGCCTCGAAGGGGCCAGGGACCGGCAGAGCGGCGGCGTGGGGCTGGGCCTGACCATCGCCCGACGGGCCGTAGGCCTTCATGGAGGGACGATCCGGGCCCTCAACCGCGACGGAGGGGGTCTGACTGTCGAGGTTTTCCTTCCCCGCCCGGGAGGAGAGAGGGCGGGCGCGTCCGGCCGGACGGTCTGAACGGGCCGGGAAGAGGGGGGTGCGGGCTTCCCCCTTCTTTCGTGAGGGAGCGCAGCTCGCCAGAGGCGACGGAGGAGCGTGAAGGGCTTTGAGATTTTTGATCGTTGACGGAAACCCCAGGGCGGATGCCTCTTTCGACGGGAGGCTGTCGGCGCTGGAGGGGACCCTTGCCGCCGCGGGCCACGAGGTGGAATCGATCCGCCTCCGCGAAAAGAGGTCTCTCCGTCCCGCCGCCCCCTCGAACCATCACGGAGGGGAGGCGGACCGGGAGAACTTCGACGGCGATCCCGTCGATTTCATGCGCTCCTGCCTCCACGCCGACGGCGTCTTCTTCGTCTCGCCGCTCGTCGGGGGCTTTCCGCCGCCTCTGCTCGAGACGGCCATGGAGTGCCTGATGCCTCTCGTGCGCCCCTATGTCGAGGTGGCCGAGGGGGCTCCCCGTCCGCTCCGCTACGGCGTGATGCCCAAGGTGGCCCTGTTCTACGACTGTCAGGCCGACGCCGAGGAGGATCTGCGTCCCGCCATGAAGGCCTTCGAGCGCTTCGCCCGTGACGCCCACACCGACTTTCTCTTCGCCCGTCCCCTCGGCGACCCTCTCGGGGCGATGCGCCAGATTCTCGAGGCCCTCTGATCCTCCTGGCGGACCGGTCTCTGCGGCTCCGGGGCTCGCGCAGGGCGCGTCAGCGGTATCCCCGAGGCGATGGGTCTTCCTGCATAAGACGCGTGAGGGGGTTTCAGGCCGAGCCTGCAATCCCCTCACGCGTCTTATGCGTTTTCACCTCGCCCCGCTTTCGCCGAGGCGATCGTCAGGGCTCCCAGCTCCGGGCGGCGTAGAAGAAGGCCTCCGGGGCGGGAACGGAAGGGGGGAGGTACTCCTCGTGGAGGACCATTTCGGCCCAGCGGTGGCGGTAGCGTTTCTGAGCCAGGGCTTCCGTGGCGAGGAACTGGTCGACGAGGACGGCCAGGTAGAGGACGCTCAGTCCCTCTCGACGGTGGGCGTCCTCCATGACGCTGCGGACGCGGATGCGCAGCTCTTCCGGGAGGGACTCCAGCGACGGCGCCGCGGCGACTTCCGGCGTGAGGGAGAGGATTTCCTCGAAGCGTCTCTGATAGGCGACGGTCCGCTCCACCGTCATCTTTCCGAAAAGGCCGTTGGGACACTGAGACAGATTAACTTTTTTTCTGAGAATCCATTTACCTTTCAATCCTTTTCGCGTCCTCCATCGGGTGATGCCTTCGGAACAGGCGAGCAGCAGACGGGCGAGAGGAGAGGGATTCAAAGGGGAGACCTCCTTTTCGGATGTAAGGCTTTCGGTAACCAGGGGCGTCATGCGGCGCGCCCCTCAACGGTCGTTTGAGACAAAGTCCCGCCACAGACGGGCCAGGGCGACGAAGACCACGAGAAACTCCAGTCGTCCCAGGAACATGGCCGCCGTAAGGGTCCAGAGCGTCGTCGATGTGGCCGTAGCGGAGACGACGCCCACGGAAAGACCGACGGTGCCGAGGGCCGAGGCCGTTTCGAACAGGGCGGCCTCCAGCGGAATGTCCTGCCCTGCCAGAAGGAGCGTCCCGACGGCGAGGGCGAGTACATACAGGAAAAAATAGACGCCCACCTCTCTGATCTTGCCGCCGGTGACGGCCGTCTCTCTCTCCCCGTCGGCCATGACGGGGACCAGAAGCGCCCCCGGAGGGAGTAACGCGCCTCTGATCTCCCAGAACAGACTGCGAAAGAGGAGATGAACGCGAGCCTGTTTGACCCCTCCCGCCGTCGAGCAGGTTCCGCCGCCGATGATCATGAGAACGATGAGGAGACTCCGGCCGAAGCCGTTCCAATCGCCGTAACTCACCGTCGAGAATCCCGTCGTCGTCAGGGCCGAGAGGGTTTCGAAAAGGGCGACGCGCAGGGCCTTGTCCATCTGGGGATAGAGATTCCGGCTGACGAAAAGGAAGGCCAGGAGAAAGGCCGACGCGGCGGCGACGACGAGGAGACGGATTTCTCCATTGCGGGCCACGGCCCGGAAGCGGCCTCTGACGAGGAGGAAGGCGGTCAGGAAATTGAGGTTGCCCAGGAGCATGAGGGGGATGGAGACGGCCTCCACGGCGGCGCGATCCCAGGCGCCGATGCTCGATCCGCGCGTCGAAAAGCCTCCCGTCGACACGGCGGCGAAGGCGTGATTGACGGAGTCGAAAAGGGATAACCCCGCGGCGAGGTAGCCCGCGATGCCGATGAGGGCGTAGGCTCCGTAGAGAGAGAGAACGAGCTTCGTCGAAGAGCGGATGTGGGGAACAAGCTGGTCCGTCCGCCCTTCGGCGGAGGACAGCCCCGTTCCGTTGGGGCTTCCGGCGAGGGCGACAAGGAAAATGGCCAGGCCCGCGCCTCCTGCCAGCTGAAGGAGGCTGCGCCACAGGAGGAGCAGACGAGGGGCGTTTTCGACGTCGACGACGGAGAGCCCCGTCGTGGTCCAGGCGCTTACGGATTCGAACAGGGCCTGTACCGGAGTCAGACGGCCCGCCGAGGCCATGGGGAAAGCGGCGAACACGGAGGCGACGGACCAGACGAGAAGGACCGCGACGGCGCCGTCCTGAAAGGATAGGGTCGCCGGGCTCTTCGGCCTGAAGCTCCTCCAGAGCCCCCATCCCACCACGCCGAGGGAGAGGCCGGGAACAAGAAACGAGAGGGCCCAGATTCTCTCCTCGGGATAGAAGAGAAGGGCCAGAGGCGGCAGGAAAAAAAGAAACGACGTCAGCCAGAGAATGCGCCCCGAATAGGCAGCCACGATCAGATAGGGCCGTCGGACCGGCAAGCGTGAGGGGGCCATTTCAGACCTCCCCCAGGAGGGCCCGCTCCAGCTCTCCGATCCGGAGGGGAAGGGCCACGGCGACAAGAAGGTCGCCGGAAAGGAGGATCGTGTCGCCTCGGGGAACGAGGACCTCCTCGCCTCGAACGACGGAGACGAGCAGGGTCTCTTTGGGCAGGCGGAGCGAGTGGACCTCCTTTCCCGCGGCCGGGCTTGAGTCGTCGAGGACGATCTCGAGCAGGCCCAGGCGTCCTCGGGCCAGAGGCGAGAGATGCCCTCCGTCGAAGCGGACCTGCTGCTCCAGCAGATCGACGAGGAGCGTCGTCACCGAAAAGGGCTCGATCCCCAGGGCCAGAAAGAGGCTTTCCTTGTCGGGATCTCCCGAAAGGGCCAGGGCGCGGGACACGCCCATCTCCTCCAGGGCGATGCGGGCCGAGACCAGGTTTTCGTCGTCGCGGGGGGAGAGGGCCACCAGAAGATCGGCCTTGTCGGTCTCGGCATCGCGCAGAACGGCGGGATCCGTCCCGTCGCCGAAAATGACGGGGATCTGAAGTTGTCGGGCGAGCAGAAGGGCTTCGGCATGATCGGAGGTGACGAGCGTCAGCCGATGGCCTTTTTCCAGGATGCGCCGGGCCATGAAATAGAGAAGCCGTCCGCTTCCGGTGGCCACGATCCTCATCGCTTTTTTTCCAGGAAGGCCGGGGCCAGATCGAGGGCCGGGCAGACCGTCTCGATTCCCAGACGCGACCAGAGTCGGGCCTTCTGGGGCGTTTCGACGCGGGCGACGACGCGCGGGACGGAGAAAAGAGTCCGCGCCGCCTGGGCCGCGAAAAGGTTGGCGTTTTCGTCGTCGGCCGTAGCCAGGAAGAGATGAGCCTCATGCGTCCCTGCGCGACGGAGCAGTTCCGGCTCGGTCATCTCCCCTTCGAGGGTGAATCCGCTGAACTCGGGCGGAAGACGACGGAAAGCCCTTCCGTCCCGGTCGATGACGACAAGGGACTCTCCCTGTGACGAAAGCTCGCCGGCGAGCATCGATCCGAGGCGGCCGCACCCGGCGACGACGACGTAACGGGAGGCCATCGTCACGGCCTGCCGTCGTCGGGCAGCGATCGGAGATCCATGACGAGACGGTCCAGATTTTTGCGGGCCGGCCGGTAGGCCTCGTCGAGGGAGAGGGCGACGCGGTACTGTTCCTGAGCCTCCAGAGGGTTTCCCTCCTCTTCGAGGAGGCGTCCCATGAGGTTGAAGGCCTCGGGCCGGCCCGGCAGCAGGCCGAGGGCGCGGCGGAGGAATGCCCTGGCGCTCTGAAACTCCTTTTTCCCGAGAGCCTCCCGGGCCCTGTCGCAGCAGCCGTCGTAACTTTCCGTCGAGCGGTCCTCCAGGGCCCGACGGACGCGTTCTCTCAATTCGGAGGGGCTGAAGGGTTTCTGCAGGTAGTCGACCGCTCCCGTCCTGAGAGCCTCGACGGCGGATTCGATGCTGCCGTGGGCGGTGATGACGAGAACCTTGGTCTCCGGCCGACGCTCGGTCAGGCGATGGAGGACCGTCAGGCCGTCCATGCCGGGTAGCTTGAGGTCGAGAAGGATCAGCCGGTAGCTCTTGGCGGCCGCCATCGCCAGGGCCTCTTCTCCGCTCAGGGCCGCATCGACGGAATAGCCCGCCTCTCGGAGGGCGTGGCCCAGAACGAGCCGTATGTTCCGTTCATCGTCGACAATCAAAATGGGATTAACATCGGTCATGCTGTTCTCTCCTCGCCTTCGTTTCTCTCTTCTCCCGCCGAGGCTGCCGGAACGGTGAAGCTGAAGGTGCTCCCGGAGCCGAGAGAGGAACGGACCCAGATCGCGCCTCCGTGAGCTCTCAAGATCTCGCGGCATATGGGCAGCCCCAGCCCCGTGCCCGTCCGCTGACCCGACACCTGGGCGAATTTCTCGAAAATACGGGCCTGATCGTCTTCGGCGATCCCTTCTCCGTTGTCGGTGACGTCGACGCGGATCCATCGCCCCATGGCCGACGCGCCGATGTCGATCTGTCCGCCCTGCTGCGTATGACGCAGGGCGTTGGCGATGAGGTTTGTCAGCACCCAGGCGATCTTGGAAGGATCGATGCGGACCAGGGGAAGAGGATCGCCGAGACGGGACGTGACGGATAGGTCCTTCTCCGCCAGCTGGATGGCCATGATCTTGAGCACGTCGTCGACGATGACGCCCAGGGAGACCTCCTCGAAGGAGAGGGCGATCTGTCCCGCTTCGAGTCGGGAGAGATCGAGAAGATCGTCGACGAGCGATCGAAGTCGATGGAGATCTTCGTCGGCGGCGACGAGAAGTTGTCTCTCATCGCCCTCGATTCCGCCGCCGAGATGTTCCCGGAGCAGATCGAGGCTCATGAGGGCGCTTGTCAGCGGCGTGCGCAGCTCGTGGGAGGCTCGGGCGATGAAATCGCTCTTGGCTCGGTCCAGGGTGACTCTCTGCGTCACGTCTCTGAAGACGATCAGCACGGGAACGGGAGGTTCCCCGCCGTTGCGGATGGGGATGAGCGAAAGCTCCAGAAGAAGGTTTCGCCGGTCCGTCCCGTGGTCGAAGGGGAGGGTCGTCGGAGAGCGGCCCGTTTCGACGGTCTCTTTGATTTTCTGCTGAAGTTCCTCGCCGGAGAGACACTCGAAGATATGTCTTCCCAGCGTCCTCTCCGGCGCGAGATCGAGCATGCGGGCGGCCGAGGGGTTGATGTCGGTCACGACAAGATGGCTGTCGACGACGACGAGGCCGTCATCCATGGCGGCGATGATGGAACGGCTCTTGTTGGTGGCCGCCAAGAGCTGAGAGACCTTCATCTCATTCTGCAGCCGGAGCTTACGGACCATTCCGTTGAAGGAGAGGGCCAGCTGGCCGATCTCGTCGCCCGAGAGACCCTCCACGGGGACTTCGGGGTAGTGCCCCTCTCCGACTTTTTCCGTTCCCTCCAGGAGGCGCCGAAGGGGACGAACGATGCGACCGGGAAGGATGGACCCGAAAAGAATGCCGCCCACTAGCGACAGGCCGCCCAGAAGGCCGGTGATGCCCACGGCCCTTCGCGCCTGCTGCAGGGCCCGATCCGACGCGGCGAACATGGCGTCGCGGTTCATTCCCTCCAGATGGGCGAGGGCCTCCGCGGCCTCGTCGAAGGGCAGACCGGCCGAGGTGGAGAGCCGGCTCATGGAATCGATGAGACTCATCCAGATGCGGCGATGGCTTTCTCCGACGGCTTCGACGGCAGGCCCCTCTCCGGGAAGGGTCAGATTTCCCCGAGCGCGATGATAGCCCTCCATGAAGGCCATCTCCGCCTCGTACAGCGCGGAGAAGGTGCCCCTCTCCAGCGGCGGGCCCGAAAGGAGAAGGTGCTGCCGGGAGTGGGCCCGCTCCATGGTGCGGACCGCCTCGATGCTTTCGTAGTTCTCCTTGAGGATTCCCTCGGCCGATCGTCCCAGGCCGATGAGGTAGAAAAAGGAGATCGCCAGGACGAGGAAATTGAGCAGAACGAGCGCGATCAATCCGAGCAGGATCTTGTTCCGAATGGACAACGTCAACGGCGTCTCCCTCCCGTCGGCAGCGATTCTAGCATGGCGTCCGGCGCCGTCCCTTCTCCCTTGATCGAATCTTGAGGTACGGATCCGACCTTTTTGATGAATCCTTGAGGGCGAAGGGCTAAAATGTCGGGGAAGAAGGAGGTGGGGCAGATGAAGAGCGTCGACGCCCATCCCGTTCCGTCGGAATCCCCTGCGTCCCGGCCCGAGCGGATTCTCGTCTGTCTCGGCCCCAGCCCCTTCGGCGAGCGCCTTCTCCGCGAAGGCCTCCGGATGGCCCGGGCTTCCGGAGGCGAGCTGTGGGCCCTCCACGTGGAGCCCCCCCTTCCCCGCCAGGGGGAGGCCGATCGGCTTTCCATGGAGGGGAATCTGCGTCTCGCCGAGGAGCTGGGCGCTCGGCTTTTCGTCCGCCCCGGCGACGACGTCGCCGCCGTCGCCGCCGATTTCGCCCGTCGCCACGGCGTGACGCGCATCCTCGCCGGCAAGCCCCTTCTTCCCCGGTGGAGAACCCTCTTGCGGGGAACCCTCGTGGACCGCATGATCCGTCTCAGCGGCTCCATCTCCGTCGTCGCCTTCAGCGGCGTCGAGGCCCTTCCCCCCTCCCGCGGCGACGGCCCCTCTCCCCGGGCCTACGGAGGGGGTCTGGCCCTCGCCCTGGCCGCCACGGCCGTCGGGCTTCCCCTGAGCCGCGTCATGGCTCCCGCCAACGTCGTCATGGTCTACCTCGCCGCCGTCCTCGTGGCGGCCCTTTTCCTCGGCAGGGGGCCTTCAGCGGTGACGGCCGTCGTCGGCGTTCTCGCCTTCGACGTCTTTCTCGTGCCTCCCTACTACACCCTGGCCGTCGCCGATTCCCAGTACCTCGTCACCTTCGCCGGCCTCCTCGGCGTCGGCCTCGTCGTCAGCGGATTGGCCTCGCGGGCCCGAGAGCAGGCCCGCGAGGCCAGGCGCAGGGAGGAGGAGGCCCTGGCCCTTCACGCCTTCAGCCGCGACCTGGCCGCTGCGGCGTCGAGAGAGGCCGTCGTCGCCGCCGTGACGGAACACCTCTCGCGGATGTTGGGCTGGGATTCGGCCCTTTTCCTGGCCGACGGATCGGGCGGTCTCCGCGCCGTCACGCCTCTCCCCCCGACGGCCGGTCTGGAGGCGATGGTCGGCGACGTTCATCGCCTCGGCCGATCCCAGGAGACGACGGGAGGCGCCCTCGGTCTTCCCCTCGAAGTCCCGGGCGAGAAAGTCGGCGTCCTCGTCCTTTTCCCCCGCCAGGAGAGCCGTTCGGGGCGGCTGCGCGACACGGTCGTCCTCCAGGCGGCCCAGGCCCTTCATCATCTCCTGCTCGACGAGCGGGCCCGCGAGGCGGAGCTCCTCCAGGTCCGCGAGAAGATCCAGACGGCCCTTCTCAACTCCATCTCTCACGAAATACGGACGCCTCTGTCGTCCATCACCGGCGTTCTCAGTTCCCTGCGAGGGGGGGCGAAGGCCTTCGCCTTCGACGAGGCCTCCCGGTCGGCGCTCATCGAGACGGCCTGGTCCGAGGCGCGGCGCCTCAACGGTCTCGTCGGCAACCTGCTCGGCATGAGCCGCCTCGAGGCGGGAGCCCTTCGGCTTGCCCTCGAGCCCTGCGACCCGGCCGAAATCGTCGCCCACGTCCTGGACCAGATGCACGAGCGCCTCGAGGGACGGGAGGTCGAAACGGAACTGCCCCGCGAGGCCTGTCTCGTCACCGTCGATTTCATCTTCTTCTCCCTCGTCCTCGTCAACCTCGTCGACAACGCCCTCAAATACAGCCCTCCCGGCTCGCCCCTCGCCCTGGCCGTCCGTCGTTGCGGGAGCGCCTCCCTCGTCTTCGACGTCCTCGACCGCGGACCGGGAATTCCCGAGGCCTTCAGGGAGAAGGTCTTCGAGAAGTTCTTCCGCCTCGCGCCCGGCGGCGGAGGCACGGGGCTGGGGCTGGCCATATCGAAGGGGATCGTCGAGGCTCACGGAGGAACGCTGGAGGCCCTCTCCCGCAGGGACGGCGGAACGGTCATGAGGGTGACCCTGCCGGAGGCGGTCGAGCCGTGACGGCCGAGAACCGGCGCGTCCTCGTCGTCGACGACGAAAAGGCCATCCGCCGCCTCCTCGACCTCGCCCTCTCTCCCCAGGGCTACGCCGTCTTCGAGGCAGCCTCCGCCGCCGAGGGGCTGGCTCGGGCCATCGAGGTCCGTCCCGACCTGATCCTCCTCGACCTGGGGCTCCCCGACCGCGACGGAAGGGAGTTCATCGAAGAGCTGCGGAGCTGGTCCCAGATCCCCCTCATCGTCCTCTCCGTCCGCGACAGGGAGGCCGAGAAAATCGCCGCCCTCGACGGCGGAGCCAACGACTACGTCGTCAAGCCCTTCGGCATCGGCGAGCTTCTGGCCCGCATGCGGGCCGTCCTGCGCCGGGCCCTTCCCGCCGGAGAGGAGCCCCTTTTTCGCGTCGGCGACCTCGAAGTCGATCTGCCCCGTCGCCGTGTCCTCCTCGGAGGCCGCGAACTCTCCCTGACGCCGACGGAATACGACCTACTCAAAACGCTCATCCGCCACAGAGGCAAGGTCGTCACCCACGGCCGCCTCCTCCAGGCGGTCTGGGGCGAGGCCTACCGGGAGGAACGTCATCTCCTCCAGGTCAACATGAGCAACCTGCGCCGCAAGATCGAGCCCGACCCTTCGAGGCCTCGCTACCTCCTCACCGAGCCCGGCGTCGGCTATCGCCTTCGCGACGAGGGGTAGTGGAAAAATATATGTGGAAATGTGACCACTTATTGGGTATAATGGCCCCAAGAAATCCGGGCCGGAGCGGTCCGGGATGCCGACAGGAGGTCATCGTCATGAACTGGAAAGAGGCTCCTCAGGATCAGGTCGTCTGCCCCGAGACGGGGATCACGAAAAAAGAGGTCGTTCAGGCCATCGCTCTGGGGGCGGAGACCGTCGAGGCCCTGGAAGAGCAGTTCGGCTCCTGCAGCGAGACCTGCGACTGCCGGGAGGGCCTTCAGGCCCTTCTCGACATCTACCTTCCCCTCCTGCAGGAAATGCGCGGAGGCGGGTGCAGCTGCAGCTGCGGTTCCTGCGGAGGAGGCTGCGAAGGCTGATGACAGAGGAGCGCACCCTCCAGATTTCCTCCGACTACTGGCTGGGAGAGATCGCCGCTCACAGCGACGGCAACTTCCGCATCGTCTGGCGGACGATCATTCTGGGATGCTGCTCCGTCTTTCGCGGTGCCGCCGCCTATCTGGGCAGCCCCGAGGAGAACTCGGAAGCCTACGAGGTCTTCTCCATCGAGGGAACGGACGGCGCCCGCTGCTGGATCCACCGCGACGTCCTGGACGAGTGGAAGAAGATCAGGCCCACCGACGAGGGCGACTACCTCTTCGTCGTCCAGTCCGTGGGGCGTTTCCGCCTCCGTTTCCCCGGAGGGGTCCTTCCGGAAGTGGCCTGAGGGGCAAAAAAAAGGGGCTCCCTCCGCGCGCGGAGGGAGCCCCTTTTTTCGTAGGTTCCCGTTTTCAGAGGAAAAGCTGAAAAAAGACGAGAAGGGCCATGCCGCCGACGATGGTGACGAGGACGTTGCGGCTGTGGGCGGCGATGGCCAGGGCTCCCAGCCCGGCCAGGAGGCGGGAGGGGGAGAAGACGTTCCCCTGGGCCGTCTTGGCGTAGAAGATGGCCGGTGCGACGAGGGCCGCCAGGGCCGCCGGAGGGATGTAGCGCAAGATGGCGTCGACGGAGGAGGGGATCCTGTCGGGGGGGACGAAGCAGGTGAAGAGTCCCTTGACGACGAGCGAGGCCAGGGAGACGGCCAGGGCGACGACGAGGAAGGTCATGAGGCCCGTCCTTTCCCGTCGAGGAGGACGCCGGCGGCGACGCCCAGGAGAAGGGCGGCGAGGAAGCCCAGCTGAAGGGGCACGGCGGGGACGAGGACGACGGCGGCCGGGGCGGCCACGGCGGCGGCCCCGATCCTTCCCCTGTCTTTCATCTGAGGCGCCAGGAGGGCCGTGAAGACGAGGGGCAGAGTGAAGTCGAGGGGGAGCGAGGCGGGAATGACGGCGCCGACGTGATAGCCGACGGAAATGCCCGCCGCCCAGGGGAGGAAGATGGCCAAAGAGGCGCCCAGAAGAAAGGCCGTCACGTCCATCTGTCCCCCTGTCGTCTCCACCTCGGCCATGGTGAAGGCGTAGGACTGGTCGGAGATGACATAGGCGCAGAGAAGGCGTTTCCACCAGGGCTCGTGCCCCAGGAGGGGGACGAGGGAGAGGCTGTACATGGCGTAACGCATGTTGAGCATCACCGCCGTGGCGACGATGACGAGAAAGGGCGCGTCGGCGCCGAAGAGGTGGACCGTCGCCACCTGGGACGTTCCGGCGATGAGGGAGAGCGAGAAAAAGCCGCTCTCGAAGGAGGTCAGCCCCGTCTGCTTCATGATGAAGCCGAGGACGACGGCGAAGGGGACGATCCCGACGAGGATGGGAAGGACGGCCCGGGCCCCCCGGAGGGCGTCGGTCAGGGCTCCGCGGCTCGAGGCGGCGTCTTTACCGCTGAAGTGGGCTTCTGTCATCGTTGGCTCCTTTTCGCGATCTCGCGAGGCCCGAGCGGTCCTTGCCCTCGAAGGGGCCTTCGGGAGAGGTCCCCGCTTTTTCGTGACCTTTTCGTGACGGACCGGAGGCGTTTTTTCTGCTTCAATAGGCATTGTAACAGGAAGAGGAAGGAGGCGGAAAAGATGGAACCCTTGAAAGTCCTCTTCATCTGCGGGAAGAACCGGGCCCGGAGCCAGATGGCCGAGGCCTGGCTCAACAGACTGGGCGGCGGCGCCTTCGTCGCCGAAAGCGCCGGCCTCGAACCGGGCCCGGGCGTCCATCCTCTGGCCGTGGCCGTCATGGCCGAAGAGGGCATCGACATCGCGGCCAACAGCGTCGACAGCGTCGAGGCCTTTTTCCTCGAGGGGCGGGAATACGACGTCGTCATCGCCGTCTGCGACGCCGCCAAGGCCGGTCGCTGCCCCGTCTTTCCCGGGAAAGGCGAACGCCTTCACTGGCCCTTCGACGACCCCGAAGGCCTCGAGGGCACGGAGGAGGAGAAACTGGCCGCGACGCGGTCCATCCGCGACGCGATCCGCTCGGCCGTCGAGGCCTTCATCGCCGCCCGAAGCTGAAAGGCGGAGCGGGAAGAGCGTCGGACAGACAGAGACACAAGGGCAGGGGACCCCGGCGGGTCCCCTGCCCTTGTGTCTTCTGGGGGGGCTCCGTTCAGAGACCCTTGACGGCGGAGATGAAGGCGCTTGCGACGGTTCCGCTTGCCAGGCGGCGGTCCTCCTCCGAGAGGTCGGGGAAGAGTTCGGCCGCCTCGTCGTCGCTGAAGGCGTAGATCTTGGTGAGGGTGATCGTCACGTCGTCGAAGGGGACCGCGTCGATCTTGGCCCGGAAGACGTCGACGGGAAGGGCTCCGGCGATGCAGCCCGTCCAGGCCGCCACGCTGGCCTGGACGGACGGGGGCAGAGGCCGGAGGAGGACGATGTCGGAAAGGGCCATGCGCCCTCCCCTGCGGAGGACGCGGAAAATCTCCCGAAGGACCTGGTCCTTGTCGGGAGAGAGGTTGACGACGCAGTTGGAGAGGACCCGATCGACGCTCCCGTCGGGGAGGGGAATGGCCTCCATCTCGCCTCGGATGAAGGAGACGTTCTCCATCCCGGCCCTGCGGCGGTTTTTCTCGGCCTCTTCGAGCATGGCCTCCGTCATGTCCAGGCCGTAGACGTGGCCCGAAGGCCCCACCTGGAGAGAGGCGAGAAAGACGTCGAGGCCGGCGCCGCTGCCGAGGTCGAGGACCGTCTCGCCCTCTTCGATAGCGGCCAGGGCCGTGGGGTTGCCGCAGCCGAAGGAGGGGATCTCCAGGCCGTCGAGACGTTCGGCCAGCTCCTGCCGATCGTAGTTGCCTTCGGTGACGGGATCGCTTCCGCAGTCTTTTCCGCAGCAGCAGGACGCGCTCTGACGCCTGATGGCGTCGGTGTACTTCCGTCGGACCTCTTCTCGGATGTCGCTCATGGTATCTCCTCCAGACTGAAAAAGGGGGAAAACGGGGGGGCTTCTCGCCCCCTCGCCTAGCCGACGAGGGCGCCGTAGATCAGGCCGGCCAGGGTGGACAGGGAGACGACGAGGGCCACGAAGGCGACGGTCTTTTTCGTCCCCAAAACGCTGCGGATGACGAGCATGTTGGGCAGAGAGAGGGCCGGTCCCGCCAGAAGGAGGGCCAGAGCCGGTCCCTGTCCCATGCCGGAGCCCAGCAGCCCCTGAAGGATGGGCACTTCGGTGAGGGTGGCGAAGTACATGAGGGCGCCGGCCAAAGAGGCGAAGAAGTTGGCCCCCACCGAGTTGCCCCCCACGAGAGAGGCCACCCAGGAGGGGGGGAGAAGGGCCTCGTGGCCGGGCCGTCCCAGGAGAAATCCGGCGACGAGGACGCCGCCGAAGAGGAGGGGCATGACCTGGAGGGCGTAGCCCAGCGTCGACTGGCCCCACTCCTGACGCTCTTCAGCGGAGAACCAGCGCCGCGTCGTGAAAAGGACGAAAAGCAGGGCTGCCCCCGCGACGGGCCACTTGACGGCGTAGAGAGCCGTCCAGAGTCCGCCTTCGCTGCGGGGGGCGGCGAAATTGGCGAAGACGAGAAAGACGACGAGGCTCGCCATGTGCCAGACCGTCTTCCAGAGGGGACGTCCCTCCTCGGAGGGAAGTTCGACGAAGCCCTGCTGACGCGAGGCCTCCTCGTTGCGGAAGAGAAGGGCCATGGCCAGGCCGATGAGGACGCTGAAGGAAATGGCCCCGACGGCGCGGGCCAGGCCGAGCTCGAAGCCCAGGACGCGGGCCGTGAGGACGATGGAGAGGACGTTGATGGCCGGCCCCGAGTAGAGGAAGGCCGAGGCGGGGCCCAGACCGGCGCCGCGCTTGTAGATGCCGGCGAAGAGGGGGAGGACCGTGCAGGAGCAGACGGCCAGAATGGTCCCCGAGACGGCGGCGACGGAATAGGCCACCCACTTCTTCGCCCCCGCGCCGAGATACTTCATCACCGCCTGCTGGCTGACGAAGACCGATATGGCCCCGGCGATGAAGAAGGCCGGGACGAGGCAGAGGAGGACATGTTCGCGGGCGTACTCGTGGAGCATGGCCAGGGCCTCGAAGGAGGCCTTGGCCACGCGGGGATCGGCCACGGGCAGAAAGTAGGCCGCCAGGAAGGCGCCGACGATCCAGAGCAGTTTCTTCGTCTCGGTCATGACAAACCTCCTTGTGGTAAAAAGGCCACCAATGGGGCGAAAGAAAGGCCCCGCAGGGCCTTTCCTGTCTCTTATTTGTCCAGGCCGCTCAGGAGGGTCTTGACCTGCTCGACGGTGGGCACCTTTCCCGCCGAGAGGACCTTGCCGTCGACGGCCAGCCCCGGCGTGGCCATGATGCCGAAGTCGAGGATATCGCTGATCTCCGTCACCTTGACCAGCTCGTAGTCGAGGCCGAGCTCCCTGGCGGCCGTCTCGGCCGTCTCGGCCAGCTTCTTGCACTTGGCGCAGCCCGTTCCCAGGATCTGTATCTTCATCGAGGTCACCTCCGGATGTTCTGTGGCAATATTACCACATAAAGAGGCGCTGTCAACGGCCTTGGCGGCACATTTGAGGACCGGTTCGCGACCATTGTCCCCCTCTCTCGTCCCGGAGGGGCGGCTCCGCCGCCGACCGGAGGCGCCTTCGGCCGGGACCGCCTCGCCCATGGATCGGAGGGATTTCCCCAGCCAGACGGAGAGGAGGGGGCGGTCCGGGGGCGGGCCCGCGAAGGGGCCGTGGCGTCGAAGACGGCGCCCCGAATCGGGGCCGAAGGCTGCTTTTCGGGACCGCCGGATCGGGGGCTTGGGCCGATTTTGCCCTGCAGAGACGGCCCGATCGTGGCCTTGCCGATCGCCGTCGGTCAGGGCCTTTTCGAGAATTCCGCCAGGCCGTCGACTCTCTCGACGTGGCGAGGCCTTCCCTCGCGCCGGAATCGGAAGTCGCAGCGGGAGGCGCCGTTGCCGATCGTCTCCGTCCTTTCGAGGCAGAGGCCCAGCTCCTCGAAAACGGCATAGTCGTTGGCGCAGAGGTAGGGAAGGAACCGTTGGGCGCCGCGGCTTCGGTAGAGGTCGACGATGGCGCAGCGGCTGTAGTCGACGCCGAAGTCGAAGCCATCTTCCTCGCCGGGCTCGACCCTTCGGGCGGCCCAATCGCCGTCGAAGGCTTTTCGGGGTCCGTCGGGACCACCCGATGGGGCCCGGAAGAAGGCCTCCCTCATGGCGGCCCGCCCTTCCGGAGGGCACTTCTGTCGGGTGTAGAGGGCCAGGGCGGCCCGATTGACGGCCGCCACGGCCTCGACGTCGAGGCCCCGCTCTTCGAGGAGTTCGTAGAAGCCCATCTCGTAGGCCGCGCCGAGAAGATTTTCCGTGAGGGGATTGTCCTCTCCGCCGATGTAGGGCAGCTCGGGCAGGAGGGCGACGAAGCGCTCCCAAGCCTTTTCCGTCACGTTCAGGGCCTCTCCCCGAGGGAGGAGGCGCTCCGCCTCCACTTCGAGGCAGGCCGCCAGGAAACGGAGGCGCGTCTCGTAGAGGCGCCGCGTTTCCTCCACCATCGTTGCGTTCATGCGATCTTCACCCTTTCGTATCGAGCTTTCGCGCCGATTCGTTACGCGGACGCCCTATCCCGCCGTGCGTTTCTCTGTCGTGCCCGGGCTTCTCCCCGGGGAGGAGGCGGCTCAGGGGCCGGTCTTTCCCCCCCCGAGGAGGACCCGGAGGCTTTCCGTCTCAGACGGGCAGGCTCTCCGGCGCGGGGGCCAGGCTCCATCCAAGCGATTCCTGCTGGATCTTCCAGAGCCTGGCGTAGAGGCCGTCCCGGGCCAGGAGCTCCTCGTGGCGCCCCCTCTCGACGACTCGTCCCTCGTCGAGAACGACGATGGAATCGGCCCGGCAGACCGTCTTCAGGCGATGGGCCACGACGATGACCGTCCGTCCCGCGACGAGGCTGTCGACGGCCCGCTGGATCTCCAGTTCGTTTTCCGGATCAAGAGAGGCCGTGGCCTCGTCGAGAAGGACCAGGGGCGCGTCCTTGATGAGGGCCCGGGCGATGGAGAGACGCTGCTTCTCCCCTCCCGAGAGGGTGCAGCCCCCCTCGCCGACGAGGCTGTCGTAGCCTTTGGGCAGCTTCCTGATGAAGTCGTGACACCGGGCCTTCTTGGCCGCGGCGATGACCTCCCCGTCGGTGGCGTCCTCGCGTCCGAAGCGGATGTTGTTGGCCACCGTGTCCTGGAAGAGGTAGACGTCCTGGAAGACCATGGAGACGCGCCCCATGAGGGCCTCGGGGTCGAGCTCCCTCACGTCCCGGCCGCCGAAGAGGACCTGACCCGAGTCGGCGTCGTAGAAGCGGGCGATGAGCTTGAGAAGGGTGCTCTTCCCGCTGCCCGAGGGACCGACGAGGGCCGTCAGGCTCCCCTGGGGGAAGGCCGCCGACAGGTCACGGAGGACGGGGACGTCGCCGTAGCCGAAGGAAAGGTCTCTGACGACGACGGAGGCCGACTCGGGGGGCGTCTCCGTACCGGCCATGACGGGTTCCCGGCCGAGGCGGAGGATGCGCTCTCCGGCCTGTTCGGCGTAGCGCAGCTCGGCGTAGTTGATCAAAGCCAGAGTGAGGGGGTCGAAGACGCGGGAGCCTACGACGAGGAAGGTGACGAAGACGAAGGGATCGAGACGGCCGCCCAGGAGGCGGTGGACGCCGACGAGGATCATCACCGTCAGTCCCGTCCGCAGGAGGGCCACGGCGGCCATGACGAAGGGGCCGATCGTCCCCTCGAGGCGGATGCTCTCGTTCATCAGTTCCCGGAAGGATCGTTCGAGGCGTCGGAAGCGACTCCCCGTCAGGTTGAAGGCCTTGACGACGCGGATGCCGTACAGGTACTCCTGAAGGCGGTTGGCGGCCCCGATCTTGGCCTTCATGTGGCGCCGTCCCAGGACGCGGAGGAGCTTCGTCGCCGCCGCCATGACGGCGACGGCCAGGGGGAGGGCGAAGAACATGGCCAGGGCCATGGTCGGATCGAGGGAAAAGAGGCCGACGAGGGCCAGAAGGGGCATGAGGAGCGCTCCGGCCAGCTGGGGGACGAAGTGGGAGAGGGCCTGCTCCAGAAGGGCGAAGTCGCCCATGATCATGTTGGCCATGTCGCCGGGATCGCGGCTGGAGAGGTAGCCCAGGGGGAGGCGGCCGACGTGCTCGGCCAGCCTCACCCTAAGCCCGTAGAGGATGCGGAAGGCGGCGACGTGGGCGGCCATGGAGCCGACGTAGAGGAAGAGGAGAGAGGCGACGAGACCGACGAGGGCGACAAGGCCCAGTGGGTCATGAGAGGGCCGTCGATCCGGCTTGGATCCTCTACCTTGGCCAGCAGTTCGGCCAGGATGTGATAGACCGACAGATAGGGCGCCAGGGCGCAGGCGGCGCTGAGGGCCGCCAGGCCACCGGAGAGGACCAGAAGGCCTTTCTTTTCCCCGGCGATCTCCAGGAGTCTGCCGATGGCCTGCTTTTTCATGGTTTGTCCCCCTCTTTTCGGGAAAGGTCGTCGAAGCCGATGTGGACGATGTGGCAGGACATGGCCCGTCGCAGGGGGGGATGTGGCGGAAGAGCCTCATCGAGCGCCACCGGGGCCGGGCATAGTCGAAGTAGTTCCATTTTCCGAGGAAGCGGATGGCCTCGGACCAGTCGGCGACCGACTCGGGATCGTCGGGTCCCCAGAGGAACTCCAGGCCCTCTCCGACCTTGGAGAGGGAGTCGTGCCATCGGGCCCTGCCGACGACGAAGGGCGCCGTCGCCTCGAAGAGCATCTCCCCTCGGGGAAAGCGCCGGGCCAGCTCGACGAAGAGGGATCGGACCTGCTCCTCGGGGAAATACATGAGGAGCCCTTCGGCGATGAAAAGCGGGGGGCTTTTGACGGCGCCGATCTCGTCCATCCAGGAGAAATCGAAGACGGATCTGGCGATGAAACGGCGTCGCCCTGTCTCGTCGAAGAACCGTCGCCGCATCTCGATCCCCTCGGGAAGGTCCAGATCGTACCAGTCGATCTCCCTGGCTCCGATTCTCTCCAGGCGGGAATCGAGCCCGGCGCCGAGATTGACGACGGCCCCCTCGGGGTGGGCGTCGACGAAGCGCCTCGTCTCCCGGTCCAGAATCATGGACCGGACGGCCACGCCCAGCTGAGACTTCCAGCAGGCGTCGAAGACGGAGAAGTCGTAGTCGATCTGCCTCACGATCTCGACGGCCTTGGGGTCCCTGAAAAGTCCGTCCTCTCGGGCCGTCTCGGCGGCCTTGGCCCAGAGGGTGATGAGCATCGTCTCCGGCAGGCTCCCGATCGGGGATGTCCCGTCCTTTTCCATGGCTCAGGCCTCCTTCTCTTTCTCTCCTCCCAGGGGGGCGAGGCCTCTCCTGATGACGGCCGTGATCTGGTCCAGATAGGCGTCGTCGGAGAGGGGCTCGTAACTTCCCTGGCGGACATGTTCCTCCATGTGGCCCCGAAACTCCCACCAGACGTGGACGGCGCCGCTGATCAGGGCCGTTATGGCCAGGGGGGAGATGTCGTCTCGGATCTCTTTCCGCCTCTGGGCCTCGACGAGAGAGGTCCGGTACCAGCGGTGGATCTCCTCTTCTCCGCCCCAGGGGGCGTCGTCTCCGGCCAGGCGTCCCCAGTTGGCGATCCTGACCATCGTCGGATTGTCCCGGTAGAAGGCGAAGGCCGCTTCGATCATGACGTCGACGAAGGCCCCGGCCCCCCCTTTCGGTAGGGGGGACCCGTCCAGGTTGGCCTGCCAGCGCCTCACGATGTCGTCTTTCACCGCCTCGTAGAGCCCCTCCTTGGTCTGGAAGTGAAAAAGAATCAGAGGTCCCGAAAGGCCGCTCCGCTCGGCCACCTCGCGGATCGTCGTCCCGTCGAAGCCCCTCTCGGCGAAAAGCTCCTCGGCCGCTCCGAGAATCTTCCGCCTCGTTCCCTCTCCGTCCCGTGCCGCCGCCATGGCCTTCCTCCTCCTCGACGTTCTCGTCGAACATACTTAGCGCTCAGTAAGTTTGACATATAAAACAAGCCTGTCAAGTCCCCTCCCTCCGACAAGGGGGCGCGGCGCCTCCGGGGCCGCCTTGCGTGGCCGGCCCGAGAGGGCAAGCCCCCTTCGGCTCCTGCCGGCAGAGCTTTTGGGGAGGGGGATGGGGGGGTGGTATGATGTAAAAAAATAAAGCCCATAAGGGAAGGTGATTCTGTTGTCGGTCTACATGAACAACGCCGCCACGACGTGGCCCAAGCCGGAGCCCGTGGCGCGGGCCATGTACGATTTTCTCGCCTCGGGAGGCGCCAATCTGGCCCGGGGGTCGGCCTCGAGGCGCGACCTGGAGACGATGGATCTCGTCGGCGACGTCCGGGAGCGTCTGGCCCGGTTTTTCGGCGGCCACGAAAAGGGCGACCCCCGCTACGTCACCTTCTCCCTCAACGTGACGGAGGCCCTCAACGTCATCTTCCGGGGCTTCCTGCGGCCGGGGATGGCCGTCGTCACCACGTCGATGGAGCACAACGCCGTCGTCCGCCCCCTGCGCCGCCTCGAGGAGGAAGGGACGTCCCTGACGATCCTTCCCTGCGACCCGAGGGGCCGCCTCGACCCGTCGCTTCTGAGGGAGCGCCTCCGCGAGGGGGCCGACCTCTTCGTCCTCTCCCATGCCAGCAACCTCTGCGGGACCGTCCAGGACCTGGAGGCCGTCGCCGAGATCTGCCGCGACGCCTCGGTCCCCCTCGTCGTCGACGCGGCCCAGACGGCAGGTCTCCTTCCCCTCGACGCGGCGGCCCTCGACGTGGCGGCCCTCTGTTTCACGGGTCACAAGGGACTCATGGGTCCCCAGGGAACGGGAGGCATCGTCTGGCGTCCCGATTTCGCCCGGGCCTGTCGTCCCCTCGTCGACGGAGGGACGGGAAGCCGCTCCCACGAGGAGCGCCAGCCCGACATGCTTCCCGACAAGTTCGAATCGGGAACGCCCAACCTTCCGGGCCTGGCCGGCCTGCGGGCGGCCCTGATCTGGCTGGAAAAAGAGGGAGTGGCCTCGATCAGGAGGCACGAGGAGGTCCTCGGCTCCCGTCTTCTCGAGGGGCTCCGGGCCCTTCCCGGTGCGACTCTCTACGGCCTTGAGGGGACGGAGGGGAGACTGCCCGTCTTCGCCCTCAACCTGGCCTCCATGGACAACGGTACCCTGGCCGCGGAGCTGACCGATCGATGGGAGATCGAGAGCCGCCCCGGCCTCCACTGCGCCCCCCTGGCTCACAGGACCCTGGGCAGCTTCCCTCAAGGGGCGCTGCGCCTCTCGCCGGGCTACTTCACCGAAGAGGCCGAGATCGATCTCTGCCTCGAGGGACTGAGCGAACTGGCCCGGTAGGGGAGAGTCTCTGCGACGAGGTCACGGCGGAAACGCCCCGCTTCCTGCGCCCCTTCCTCTCCGCGTCGGGCCGCGGCGGAAAGGGAGCGAGAAGAGGGGTAAAAGAGAGGGAGGGACGGGTCTGGCCGTCCCTCCCTCTCTTTTACCCCTCTTCGACGAAGCGGAAGCGGTACCGTCCCCGCCCCTCGACGTGGAAGAGAAAATCGCCCTCCTCGTTGGGAGGCGTCTTCTCCAGTCTGTCCAAGGTTTCCCGCGAGATCCAGCAGGTCAGGTCGCTCCCCTCGACGGAGAAGGCCTCGAACGTCTCCCTGTCCTCTTCCTCCGGCTTTCCGAAAAGGCCCGACGGGCCTTTGAAAACCGTTCATCATCCGGCGATGATGGTGGCCCAGACGATGCGGAAGTCGTCGCCGTGATCCTTGACGTGTTCGAGCCAGTAGGCCGACGTGATGCGAAGGGTCCTCATTGCGCACCCCCTTTATGTCTATGTGGTCCATTAAGCACAAAAAGAGAACCTCAAAAAAAGGTCCGAAGGCAAGTCGAGAGCTGCCCCCGATCGGCAGGCTCGCCGGGACGGACTCGGCGCTTATCCGAAATCCGCCTGGACAGGCCCGTCATGCCGGTTCAAGGCGAATCCTTCAGCCCCCCGGTCGCGTCCCGGCCGGGCGAGGTTCCCGCTTTTTTGTCCGCCCGTTCGGGCCCGTCCCGGCGGCTGAGGTCAGTCCCTGTCGTCGATCTGCCGCAGGCTCTCCAGGGCCTCTTTGCGGATCGCTCCGTCGAGGCAGGTCGAAAGCCGCCCCAGGCAGGTCAGGGCCAGGGAGTAGTGGACGTTGAGCCCCTCCTTGCGGTCGGTGATGACGCCGGCGTTGCGGAGGACGGCCAGATGCTTGCTGATCGTCGTCCGGTCGCAGGGGAACCACTGAGCGATCTCGCAGACGCATCGCTCTCCCTCCATGAGCCGTTCGGCGATGGCCAGCCGGACGGGATGAGCCAGGGCCTTGAAGATGGTCACCTTCCGTTCCAGCAGATAGTCGCTCAAGGGACGTTCCCCCTCTTGGAGTGATAACCGTGACCATATTACCACAAGGGGGAGAAAAGAGGGGGCTCCCGGCGGGAGCCCCCTGATGGTTCAGTCTCCGAGGGCCATCAGGCCGCCCCGTTCCCCTTCCTTGAGGACGTAGATGCGGACGGCCTCGGCGAGGTCGTCGACGACCTTGCCCTGTTCGTTCCGGATGCCCTTCAGGTCGTCGAGACGGCTCACGACGTTCCGGGCCGAGGCCTCGACGTTTTCGGCCGCCGTCTGGCCGTTGCCGATCTCCCGGAGGATGCTGTCCATGGCCGAGGCGATCTCCTCGCTTCCGGCCGACTGCTCCTGGGCGGCGGCGGCGATGGAGCGGATGCCGTCGGTCATGGAGTGGACCCGGTCGAGGATGCCCTCGATCTTGCGGGCCGTCTCCTGAGTGCTGGCCGCGGCGCCCTCGATGAGGCGGACCGTCTCGGCCGTGTCGCGATGGGCCGCCTGGGAGCGGCCCAGGACCTCTTCGATGGTCCGTCCCACTTCGCCGGCGGCCGTGTTGGACTGTTCGGCCAGCTTGCGGACCTCCTCGGCGACGACGGCGAATCCCCGTCCCGCCTCTCCGGCCCGGGCCGCCTCGATGGCGGCGTTGAGGGCCAGGAGGTTCGTCTGATCGGCGATGCCCGTGATGGTGGTGACGAAGGTGGAGATCTTCTCCACCGAGACCTGGAGGGAGGCCACCGATTCCTGGATGCCCCGGCTGGCCCTGTCGATGTTGGCCATGTCGCCGGCGACGCCCTTGAGGGCCTTCTGGCCCAGGGCGATCTCGCTTTCCATGGCCTGGGCCTCGCCGTTGAGCTCCGAAGAGGTGGTGGCCGTCTTCTGGGCGCCCTGGGCGACCTCCTCGATGCCGGCGCTCGTCTCTTCGGCGCCGGAGGAGACGGAGGCCACGACCTGGACCATGCCGCCGGCGTCACGGAGGGTCTTGTCCATGCTGTCGCCGATGTCGTCGCTGATGCGGTGGATCTCGTCTCCCTTTTCGAGAAGAAGGGCGCCCAGATCCTTGACGCGGCCCACCAGGCTCCGGTAGGCGCCGACGATGCGGTCGAAGGCGGCCATGACCTGGAGAATCTCGTCGCGGCTCCCCTCGTCCCCCTCGACGTCGACGGAGAGGTCGCCCGAAGCGATCCTTCCCGCCGTCTCGACGACGCGGGCCAGAGGGGCCAGAAGACGGGCCGAAAGGAACCAGATCAGAGCCAGGCCGATGACGAGGGCCGGAAGGCCCCAGAGGATCATCTGGTTGCGCATGGAGACGGCCGGGGCGAGTATCTCGGCCTCCGTCATGGCCAGGGCGAGATGCCAGCCCAGCTCTTCGACGGAGGCGATGAAGGCGATCTTCCGCTCGTCGCCGAGGCGGTAGAAGAAGTGGTCCTGTCCGGTCTGGCTGGCCTCGGAATAGCTCTGCCAGAATCCCGGGGCCGCCTCGGCGACGGCCATGCCGGCAGGGAACTTGGGGTGGCCGACGATCGTGCCGCCGTCGTCGAAGATGAAGCCCCGTCCCTCGCGGCCGAAGCGGGTCTCCTGCATGTGGTCGACGATGGGCGCCAGGGAGACGCCCGCGTAGGCGACGATGAGGTGCTCCGCGTTCCTGATCCGCTGATAGGAGCCGTAATAGGGAATCCCGCCCACGAGGGAGAGCCCCTCGTACTTCCCGCCCGGCTCGGCGATGGCGGCGTAGAGGGCGGCGTACTCCTTGCGGTCGAGGACCTCTCCCAGGGCCCGCTCTCCCTTGTCGTCCTTGATGGTCGTGGCGACGCGGACCAGGTCGCCCTTCTCCGTGCCCTGGAAGAGGGTGAAGGTCCCGCCGAGCTGGGCGTTCCAGCCGTCGACGAGGGCGCTGTCGTCGGTGATCTGCTTGAAGCCGCCCTTCATGACGAAGAGGATGGGCAGCTCGACGGAGCCGAAGACGGCCGCGTTGTTGGAGGCCATGATGTTGCCGCTCTCGAGGTCGGCGACGGCCACGGTCTGAGCCGTCGCGAGGGTGCCGCGGATCAGGGCCAATTCGCCGTCGATGGACTGCCGCAGCGAGGCGGCGAACCCCTGCCCCTGGCTGACGATCGTCTCTTCGAGACGGTTTTTGGCCGTGACGTAGCTGACGGAGAAGGCCACGGCGAGGATGGCCACGGCGACGGTCGCTGCGGCCATCGATATTTTTGCCTTGAGAGAGATGCCCCGTTTGCCTTCCATGACGAACGCCTCCTAACGGATCGTAAACTTGGAGCTATGTAAAAGTACACATGCGATAGCTCACGTTTAGTTTAGCACAGACCCCTGGAGGCGTCACGGGGGAGGATGTCAACGGCGATCCCCCGATAGAGTGGACCCCGTCGGGGATGCTGAAGCCCGGCGGAAGTTTACTTTGCAGGAAACTGGAAAGAGCCCGATCTCTTTAGGGAACCTCTCATTGGCCGCAACTTAGCCGAATATTCAAGAAGGTATCCATCTATCAATTAGGTTCTCTCTGGCTAGACATCCTCCCGCCGTCCTCTCCGGTAGCGCTCGGGCAAGGGATCGGCCCTGACGGCGCCGATCCGGAGCGAGGCCGGGTCGAAGAGGAAGCCTTCGTGATAAAGAACGGTTTGGAGGAGGCCCGTGTGTGGTGAAAGTGCTCGGCGTAGAGGAGAGGTCCCATCTCCTTGACGTCGCTTCGCGGCTCCTTCTCCAGTTCCCTGCGCACCTGGCCCGAGACGATGACCGTCAGGGCCACGCAGATGACGATTTCGACTGTGCTTTTTCCCTGAACCGATCGACGAGAGGCCGAAGGGACTTTTAAGCTCCTTGAAAAAGATCTCCACGGCCCATCGGGCCCGGTAAAGATCAGCGATCTCCTCGGGAGAGACCTTGTCCGCCGGCAGATGGGTGACGTGGAGATGATATTCGCCGGTCTTCTCGTTTTTGACGCCGACGAAACGAAGGGGACGGAAGACAGGGCCTTCCTCGATCTCCCGCACCTTCTTGTCCGTGATGTTACGGGGAGCAAAAAGTCCTTCGGCGTCGAGGACCTGGCGGCGCAGGTAGGGTTCCACTTCCCGGAGACGCCAGTGACGGAGGTCGATGCGGTTTCTCGGCCCTTCCCTCAGGTTCCGAAGCAGAAGGGGATTGCTGTTCGTCTTCAGGCGACTGATGAAAAAGCCTCCGCTATCGTCGATTTCCCGGAAGCGCTCGATCTTGAAAGAACCCAGGTCGAAAAGAAGCAGGTGCCCTTCCATCCACGCCTCCGTCGGCAGGAGGGGGCTTTCGGCCGTCTTGCCCGAGAGGTACGGAAAAGGCCCTGGGAGCGCGATTGAGAAGCCCGAGTTGAACGTTCAGCTTCGCCGCCGCGGGACAAGTCGTGCTCCTGGCGTTGGGAAAGCCCTCGGCCAGATCGGGATGAAGAGGAATCAGGGTGCTGTCGATGGCGACGATCTCCCTGATGTCGCAGGCCTCGAGCGCCGTCGCCCTCGCGGGGAGCGCCTCGAAGACGACGCGAGCCATGGCGCGCTCCAGGCATCTTTTGAGGAATTCGAGCCGTTCCGGCGTGAAGCGATCGTAGAAGGCGGGCCAAGTCATCCGGTCCGGCGCGACTTTCTCATGGCTCCGATGGAGCCGGAGAAGACACAGGCGGCTCGAAGAGCCGAAAGCGAGAACCAGATGCCAAAAAAAGACCATCGGATCGAGATTGCGGACCCCTTCGACGAAGCCCGATGCCTTGGCCTGCTCGAGAATCCACCGGCGCGGAAAGAGCCCCGAGAGCCTCTGCCCCCTCTCCTGGGCCAAAGGATTTTCATGGCTTTCAAGACTCGGCGTTCGCATGGGATCCTTCCTCCTGGTCGATGCGAGGGATGATTCCATACGGACAGGCATGTCGGGCAGGAGCCGCAATCGTCGTTCTATCCGGAATATTCGGCTAAGTTGCAGCCGATGAAGAGTCTGCAGATTCGGCAGGGCAGGGACCCCTTGTCTGATCTTCGTTGACCTATATAATAGACATAGGTCAACGAAGATCAAAGGAGGCATGGCCCATGGATCTCAGCAAATGGACGAAGAAGACTCAGGAGGCCCTGACATCGGCTCAGGACGAGGCTCTCCGTCGAGGTCAGGTCGAGGCCGACGGGGAGCATCTCCTTCTGGCCCTTCTGGAACAGAAGGAGGGGCTGATTCCCCGTCTGCTCGAAAAAATGAACGTCAACCTCTCTCTGGTAACCAAGGCGGCCGGAGAAGAGGTGGAGCGCAAGCCGAAGGTGAGCGGTCCCGGCGTGACGCCGGGGCAGATCTACGTCTCCCAGAGGCTGTCGCGCCTCCTGGCCCGCGGCGTGGAGCGGGCCAAAGCGATGGGCGACGAGTACCTTTCGGTGGAACATCTCTTTCTGGAGCTCGTCGGAGAGGGGCGCAAGACGGCGGCCGGACGGCTCCTGGCCGATTCGGGGCTCACCGAAGAGGCCTTCCTGGGCGCTCTCGAGTCGGTGCGGGGCCATCGGCGCGTCACGGGCGATTCGCCCGAGGAGACCTACGAGGCCCTGGCCAAATATGGCCGCGACCTCGTCGCCCTGGCCCGGGAGGGGAAGCTCGACCCCGTCATGGGGCGGGACGAGGAGATCCGCCGCGTCATTCGCATCCTGAGCCGGAAGACGAAGAACAACCCCGTCCTCATCGGCGAGCCCGGCGTGGGCAAGACGGCCATCGTCGAGGGGCTCGCCCAGAGGATCGTCCGCGGCGACGTGCCCGAAGGCCTCAGGGACCGGACCGTCATCGCCCTCGACATGGGGGCCCTTCTGGCCGGGGCCAAGTATCGAGGCGAGTTCGAGGAGCGCCTCAAGGCCGTCCTCGACGAGGTGAAGGGCAGCGAGGGAGCGATTCTCCTCTTCATCGACGAGCTCCACACCATCGTCGGAGCGGGCAAGGCCGAAGGGGCCATGGACGCGGGGAACATGCTCAAGCCCATGCTGGCCCGGGGAGAGCTCCACTGTATCGGGGCGACGACGACGGAGGAGTACCGCAAGAACATCGAGAAGGACAAGGCCCTGGAGCGCCGATTCCAGCCCGTTCTCGTCGAGCCCCCTTCCGTGGAGGAGACCGTCTCCATCTTGCGGGGCCTGAAGGAGCGTTTCGAGGTCTTCCACGGCGTGCGGATTCAGGACAACGCCCTCGTGGCGGCGGCGACCCTCTCGTCGCGCTACATCGCCGACCGCTTCCTCCCCGACAAGGCCATCGACCTCGTCGACGAGGCCTGCGCCACGGTCCGGACCGAGATCGACTCCATGCCGGCCGAGCTCGACTCGGCGTCGCGGAAGGTGATGCAGCTCGAGATCGAGGAGGCGGCCCTCAAGAAGGAGACCGACGGGGCCAGCGCGGCCCGCCTCGATCAGGTCCGGGAGGAGCTGGCCGCGTGCAGGGAGAGGACGGCCGCCCTGAGGGCCCAGTACGACAGGGAGAAGGAAGAGATCCAGAAGGCCCAGTCGCTGAAGGAGCGCATCGAGCAGACGCGACGCGACATCGAGAAGGCCGAGCGCGACTATGACCTCAACAGGGCGGCCGAGCTCCGCCACGGCGTGCTCCCCGACCTGGAGAGGAGTTTCCGCGAAGAGGAGGAGCGTCTCAGGTCCCGAGGGGGCGACCGTCTCCTCCGTCAGGAGGTTACGGAGGGAGAGGTCTCGTCCATCGTCTCCCGCTGGACGGGCATTCCCGTCTCGCGCCTCCTCGAAGGGGAGCGCCACAAACTCCTCCGCCTGGAGGAGATTCTCCACGAACGCGTCGTCGGCCAGGACGAGGCCGTGGCCCTCGTGGCCGACGCCGTCCTCCGGGCCCGGGCGGGCATCAAGGACCCCCGCCGTCCCATCGGCAGCTTCATCTTCCTCGGCCCCACGGGGGTGGGCAAGACGGAGCTGGCCAAGGCCCTTTCGCAGGCCCTTTTCGATTCGGAGGAGAATCTGATCCGCATCGACATGTCGGAGTACATGGAGCGCCACGCCGTCTCGCGCCTCATCGGCGCTCCTCCGGGCTACGTGGGCTACGAGGAGGGAGGACAGCTCACCGAGGCCGTCCGGCGGCGCCCCTACGCGGTGGTCCTCTTCGACGAGATCGAGAAAGCCCATCCCGAGGTCTTCAACGTCCTCCTCCAGATCCTCGACGACGGCCGTGTCACCGACAGCCAGGGGCGGACCGTCGATTTCAAGAACACCGTTCTCATCATGACGAGCAATCTCGGCGCGCGCCACCTCGTCGAAGGGCTCGAGGAGGGCGAGGTCCCGGCCGTCTCGCGCCAGGCCGTCATGGAGGAGCTGCGGGCCGCCTTCAGGCCCGAGTTCCTCAACCGCATCGACGAGATCGTCCTCTTCAAGCCCCTCCGTCGCGAGGAGATCGTCCGCATCGTCACCCTCCTTGTCCGCGACCTGGCCCGTCGTCTGGCCGACCGAGGCATCGGCCTCGACATCGACGACACCGCCGCGGCCCTGCTGGCCCGTCGGGGCTACGATCCCGTCTACGGCGCCCGGCCCCTCAAACGGCTTCTGGTGAGGCAGCTGGAGACGCCCGTGGCGAAGAAGGTCATCGCCGGCGAGGTGACGGTCGGGTCGCGTCTCCAGGTGACCGCCGACGGCGACGAAATCCGCCTCGTCGTCGCCTGAGAACGTCGTCACGAAAAACGCCAGAAGAAGGGGGCGGGGAATCTCCCCGCCCCCTTTCCGTCTTCCAGGGGTCTTCCGACCCGGGTCCGTCGATCGAGCCTGATCTACAGGAGCAAGAGCTTGAGTTTGAGACAAGGGTTTTTTTCAGATGACGCAAAAGGAAAGGGATCGACGGCCGTCAGGTCACGTTCGACAGACGCCTAACTTTCCCCCTTGCGCTTCCTTCGGGGCGTCTCGATGCGGAGCGCCTCCTGGGGGCAGGCGGCGACGCAGTCGAGGCAGCCGTAGCACTCGGAGGAGACGGGGAGGATCGCCGCCTCTCCCCTCTGCCTCAGGGCCCTGGCCTCGTCGATGAGGGGGAGGAGAAGCCTCTCCGGGGCGTCGCAGACCTGCGTGCAGAGGTTGCAGCCGACGCAGCGCGCCGAATCGATGACGATGGGGCTTCTCCCGGCGGCCTTGGCCGCCAGGGTCCCCAGAGTTCCTCCGGGGCAGATGTGGGCGCAGAAGGAGCGGGGCTCGAAGACGATGGCCATGACGGCGGCCAGGGCCAGCATGAACTGACAGAAGCGCAGGAAGAGAAGGCCGTGGAGGGAGAAAGAGGCGAAGGAGAAGGGCAGATCCTGCCGGACCGTCACGAACCAGACGATCCAGGCGAAATAGCCCGCCATGGCCAGCAGCATGGAGCCCTGGAGGACCCTTCCCCTGTTGAGCCACCGGGGAAAGGGGAGGAGGCGCAGAGACAGGCGCGACCAGATGAGGTCGATGAAGCCTCCGTTGGGACAGAGAAGGCCGCACCAGATCTTGCCCCGGAAGGCCGAGAGAAGGCCGCCGAGGGCGATCATGAGGACGCAGAACCACCACTGCTTCAGGACCAGGACGGCCACGACGAAGGCCACCATGAGCTGGAGCTGGAGGACGGAGCGGATGCCCTGCCAGCTTTTCAGGTCGATGGGGTTTTGCTTTCCCATGGATGGTTTCCCCCCCTTGAACGTTGATAGGCAATAAATACCACATGGGGTATATGTCGGTCAAGAGACGAATCCCGCTTCGAGAAACTTTCCGGGAAAGGAACGTTCGATGCGAGGCTCTGCCCTCCCTCGGGAGCGCCTTTTCCCGGCCGTTCCTTCGGTCTCGCGGGGCGTTTCGGCCCCTATCGCATGAATTAAAGAAAGGTGATAATTGATCTCCTTTTTGCTTGATGGGAATAGCGTTATTTTAAAAAATAAAACAAAATAACGTATTGAATTTATTGCCCCCCATGCTTTGATTGAAGGAAATTGGGACCGTCGCGTCCGATCGGTCCGGGGCGAAAAGGGGGGAGGAAGAGCGTTGAAAATGGCGATGAAGCTCCGGGAAAAGATCACGGCCATCGTGCTCGCCGTGGTTCTCGTCGTCTTCGGTTCCGTGGTGGGGGTCATCACGGCGGTGAACCGGAGGGAGAGCATGATGGAGGCCCGCCAGGTGGCGCTGATTCGGTCGCGGGAACTGGCCAACGAGGTGAGGCTTCAGTTCGAGCGTCCGCTCGACGTGGCCCGTTCGCTGGCCGGAGTCCTCGAAGGGCTCGGCGCCGCCGGTAGCCTCGACCGGGCCCTGGTCAACGGGATGCTGGCCCAGGTGCTGCGGCGCAATCCCGACTTTTTCGGGGTCTGGACCTGCTGGGAGCCCGGCGCCTTCGACGGACGCGACGGCGATTTCGTGGGCGCGAAAGGGCATGACGGCACGGGACGTTTCATCCCCTACTGGTATCGCGACGGCGACGAGGTGGCCCTCGAGGCCCTGGTGGGCTATGACGTTCCCGGCGAGGGAGACTATTACCTTCGGGCCATGGAGAGCGGCCGGGAGACGGTTCTCGATCCCTTCGAGTACGAGGTGGGAGGCCGGAAGGTGGCGATGACGACCCTCGCCGTTCCCGTCGAGATCGGCGGCCGTCGCGTCGGCGCCGTGGGCGTCGATATCGCTCTGGAGGTCCTCCAGGAGATGACGACGAAGATGAGGTTCTACGAGACGGGCTTCGGCCGCCTTCTCTCCCACGGCGGCATGGTGGCCAGCCATCCCTCACGGGACCGCATCGGCGACGTCGCCGGCGAGATCCAGGGCGCCGGAGGCGACGAGGTCCTGCGGCGCATCAGGCGGGGCGAGAGCTGGTTCGAGGAGTCCTGGTCGGTGGCGTTGAAGCAGACGACGTTCAAGGCCTTCGCCCCCGTCGAGATCGGTCGGACGGGGACGCCCTGGAGTTTCGGCGTCGTCGCCCTCGACGAGGAGGTCCTGGCCGCCTCGAACCGCCTCTTTGTCCTGCCCCTGGCTCTGACCGGCGTCGGCCTGGCCGTCGTCATCGCCGCCGTCTGGCTCGTGGCGGGGCGGATCGTGAGACCTCTGAGGACGGTGGCCGCCATGGCGGAAAGGGCCCGCGAGGGCGACCTGACCGTGACCCGCGACGACTTCGCCCTTCGGTCCTCCGACGAGCTGGGGATCATGGCCGACGCCCTGGCGGCCATGATCGGCTCTCAGGCCGATACGGTTTTCCAGATCCGGCATGCCGCCGAGGCCGTCGCCGCCACATCGACCTCTCTGGCGGCCCTTTCGGAGGAGACCAACGCCTCCATGGACGAGGTTCGAACCCGCCTCGACCAGGTGCTGGAGCTGTCGGAATCCAACGGGACCTCCATCAGAGAGATGGCCTCCTCGATCCAGGAGATGGCCGACGGCGCCCAGACGATGGCCCGCGCCGCCGTCGAGGGCGCGACGGCGGGAGAGCGGGTCGGCCGGACGGCCTCGGCCTCGGTGGAGAAGGTCCAGGCCGTGGTGCGCGATCTGGAGGGCGTCGGCGAAAGGCCCCGGGCCGGCGCCGAGGCCATGCACCATCTGGCCGGAGCCGTGAAGGACATCGCCGGTTTCGTCGGCGTCATCGGCTCCATCGCCGACCAGACGAACCTTCTGGCCCTCAACGCCGCCGCGGTCCGGGCGGGAGCGGCGGGGCGGGGCTTCGCCGTCGTCGCCGAGGAGGTCCGCAAGCTGGCCGGAGAGTCCAACGGCGCCGCCTCGGAGGTGTCCAAGCTCATCGGAAGCCTGGAGAAGAGCATGGGCGACTCCATCGCCGTCACGGAAGAGGCGGGGGCCATCATGAAGGCGACCGTCGACAGGGCCGCCGCCGCGGTCCGGGAGCTCGAAGAGGCCCTCGAAGGGACCCGCCGCGTCATCGACGCCATCGGCACCGTGGCCTCCACCTCGGAGGAACAGGCCGCCTCGAGCGAGGAGATGGCCTCGGCCATGGAACAGATCACGGAGGGGACGACGCGCATCTCCGGACTGATCCGCTCCATCGGCCGTGCCTCGGAGGAGACGTCCCGCGCCGCCGAGGGCGTGGCCGGTCAGGCCCAGGAGATGAACCTCCGCGGAGAAGAGCTCCTCTCCCGGATCGCCCGTTTCCGCCTCGACGAGAGAAGGGCGGGCGTTCTTCCCCTCTCCTCCGAGGTGCGCTGAGGGCCACCGCAAGGGAGAGAGGCGTCTTCTCTCCCGAGGTCGGGGCAGGAAGACAACCCGGATCGAAGGGGCGGTCCGAAGACGCCGCTCCGGCGACGGCGGCGCCCAGAAACTCCCTTTCGCCCCTTCGGAGCGGGCGTGGCCGCGTCCCCGGGAGGAGCGGCGCCATTCGCGAGGGGCGTGGGTTCTCCGCGGGGCGGCCCGATGGAGCGGCCCTGAGGGACGGGACCGACGTTCTGCGGTAGCCGGTTCGACGGGCGAGACATCGAGGGGGCGAGAGGGGGTTCCCCCTCTCGCCCCCTCGATGTGTCTTCGCCTACCGTCCCACCGTCCCGGCCAGGGCCAGGGCGGCCCGGAACCAGCGGTAGCCTTCGACGACGTCGCCGGCCCGGAAGGAGAAGGTCCGTCCCGAATGGCGCACCGTGCCGGGCAGGTTGTCGACGGCGTCTCCCTGGGCGCTGTTGAGGACGGTGAGTCCGACCTGACAGGGGCTTCCGGCCCGGAAGGGCCGAGGGGTTTTCCCTCCCTGGAGGGCCTCCCGGACGGCCGTCCGGAGTTTCTGTGCCGTCACCTCCGGAGTGAGGACTCGGGCGGCCTGCCGCCCCAGCCCCTCCTTGACGGAGCAGACGACGAGCTCGTCGCCGAGGAGGGCCCGCGCCTCGCGGCAGAGGGCCTCGTCGCCCGTCACGAGTCCGACGGGCACGCCGAAGTGGCCCGCCACGGCGGCGTTGAAGCCCGTCTCCCCCACGGCGATTCCGTCGAGGGTGACTTCGAAGGCGTCTCCCGACATGGTGTGGTCCAGGACGGCCCGGGCCGTTCCGGCCATGGCGTGGTAGGCGACGAAGAAGGCCCTGTCGGCCCCCTCCACCGCCTCGACCATGCTCAGCGGCTTGCCGGCGCCGCTGACGACGGTCACGCCCTTCGGGAGCTGGCGCACGTCGAGGTTGATCATGCGGGCGTGGGAGTCGTTGACCAGGATTTCCGTGGCGCCGAACTCGAAAGCGGCCTCGACCACGGCCAGCAGGTCGTGGCGCTGCATGGCGCAGCCGAAGGCGTAGTCGGCCTTGTCGGCGCTCACCTGCTCCCACCGGACGACGCCGGTGGCTCCCTCCATGTCGCAGCTGACGTAGATCTTCACCTGAACGGGACCTCCTCAAGAAGGGGATCTCCCCCCTGCAAAGGGGCGCGGGAAGGCCGCTGCCGGTCTTCCTGCGCCCCGCGGTCGGTTTCCTCTTCCCCTCGGCGGGCTTGCCCCGTGGAGGGGCTGTCCGGCTTTCCTGTCTAGCGGACTCCCGAATCGACCCAGAAGCTCTTCGCTCCCGCGTCGAGGCGGGCCCTCGCTCCCAGGGGGAGGGTCGTCTTCTTCACGTCGTGGCCGAAGGGGCCGTTGAGGAGGACGGGCTTGCCCAGGGGGACGAGGAGGCTTTCGAGGACCTCCCGCAGCGAGAGGCTTTTCGTCGCGTCCTTGGGCTCTCCGTCGACGATCTGGCCCACGACGATTCCCGCGACGGCGTCGAGCTTGCCCGCCATGCGGAGCTGGCAGAGCATCCGGTCGATCTTGTAGGGCTCCTCGTAGACGTCTTCGAAGACGAAGATCTTTCCCGCCAGATCGATCTCCCAGGGCGTGCCCATGAGGGCCGTCACGAGGGAGAGGCAGCCTCCGGCCAGTTCTCCCTCGGCCGTCCCCCCGACGAGGGTCTCGTAGGCGGGTGCGCCCTCGTAGGGGACGATCTCCCCCAGAGGCTCCGTCGAGGTGAGGGCCCGAAAGAGGGCGTCCTCGACGTAGCCCGACCAGGTCTCCTTGACGAACTCCGTCGTCGCCATGGGGCCGTGGAAGGTGCAGAAGCCGGCCTCGCGGTGGAGAAAGAGGTGGAGGACGGTGATGTCGCTGTAGCCCAGGAGGATCTTGGGGTTGGCCCGGAAGACGTCGGCCTTCAGGAGTCCCGGAAGGCGCGTGGCGCCGTCGCCGCCGCGGACGCAGAAGAGGGCGTCCACTTCGGGATCGGCGAAGAACCGGTGGAGATCGTCGGCCCGCAGGTCGTCGGGGCCGGCCAGATAGCCCCAGGCCCGGTTGCAGCTTTCGCCCCTTTTGACGCGGTAGCCTCGGGCCTCGAGAAGGGCCTCGGCCTGTTCCAGCTTCTCTTTCGGGGCCGGGCTCGAAGGGGCGACGAGACCGATCGTCCCGCCCTCGGGGAGGGCGCGCACTTTTTCCATGTCCTTTTCTCCCGCCTTTCCGCTTCTTTCGCTGAAAAACCCATTTTCCGTCTCCGTCGCCCGAAAGTCGATAGAGGAGGTGCCCTGCGGATCCGCAGGCCTTCCGGCGCGAGGCCCGCCGCCGTCGCTTCGGGAGGCCCCTCGAGGCGCCTCTCCGGTGCGAAGAGGGAGGCAGACGACTTCGTCCTCCGACCGCTTCGCGGCGGTGCCGAGGGGATCTCGTCCCGCGGGTTCGGTTCTCTCCGTCAGAGGGGGTGGAAGCAGGCCGTCGCGCGTCCCTCCCCTTCCGTCAGGGGCGGTTCGGCCTGGGCGCAGTCGTCCCGGGCGTAGGGGCAGCGCGTTCGGAAGACGCAGCCCGAGGGGCGGTTCATGGGGCTGGGCAGATCGCCCTCCAGAAGCGGTCGCGGCCGGTCCCGCATGCGGGGATCGGGTCGGGGCACCGCCGACAGGAGGAAGAAGGTGTAGGGGTGCCGCGGCGAGGCGAAGATTTCCTCCGTCGGGCCGATCTCCACCACCTTGCCGAGGTACATGACGCAGACCCGGTCGCCGATGCGGCGCACCACCGAAAGGTCGTGGGTGATGAAGAGGTAGGTCAGGTCGAAGGTCCGCTGGAGGTCGCCCAGGAGATTGATGACCTGAGACTGGATCGAGACGTCCAGGGCCGAGAGGGGCTCGTCGCAGACGATGAATTCCGGGTTGAGCGCCAGGGCACGGGCGATCCCGATCCTCTGCCGCTGTCCCCCGGAGAACTCGTGGGGATAGCGGCTCATGGCGTCGGCCCTCATGCCCACGAGGCGCAGCAGCTCCTTCACCCTGTCGCCGCGCTCCGAGGCGCTGCCGACGCCGTGGGCCGCCAGGGGCTCGGCCACGATGTCGGCGACGCGCATGCGGGGATCGAGGCTGGCGTAGGGGTCCTGGAAGACGATCTGCATGCGGCGGCGCATCCGGCGGAGCTTCTCGCCCGAGAGGGCCGTCAGATCCTCTCCGGCGAAGCGGACCTCCCCGGCCGTCGCCTCGATGAGGCGCAGCGTCAGCCGTCCCAGGGTTGTCTTGCCGCAGCCCGATTCGCCCACGACGGCGAAGGTCTCCCGGGGGAAAATGTCGAAGGAGACGCCGTCGACGGCGCGGACGACGCGGTTCGACCGGCCCAGGAGCCCACGGTCGACGGGAAAGTGCTTGGACAGGCGGCGCACCGCGACGAGAGGTTCCATCGTCTTCATCGCCTTTCTCCCCCTTCTCTCCCGGGATCGGCCAGCCAGCAGCGCACCTGATGGCCTTCGCCGACGGCCGCCAGAGGCGGCTCCTCCCGTCGACAGAGAGGGAGGGCCCTCTCGCACCGGGGGTGGAAGGGACATCCCGTCGGCAGCCGGAGCAGATGGGGCACCATCCCGGGGATGGCGTAGAGGCGCTGGCCCCTGGCCCCGCCGCCGGGCACGGAGCGCAGGAGTCCCTGAGTGTAGGGGTGGCCGGGCCGCTCGAAGAGGTCGAAGACCGTGGCCCGCTCCTGGATCCGCCCGGCGTACATGACGTTGACGCGATCGCAGGTCTCGGCCACCACGCCGAGGTCGTGGGTGATGAGGAGGATGGCCGACCCCAGCCGATCTCGGAGCGACTTCATGAGGTCGAGGATCTGGGCCTGAATCGTCACGTCGAGGGCCGTCGTCGGCTCGTCGGCGATGAGGAGGCTCGGCTCGCAGGCCAGGGCCATGGCGATCATGGCTCTCTGTCTCAGCCCCCCCGAGAGCTGGTGGGGGAAGGCGTCGTACCGCGACCGGGCCTCGGGGATGCCGCAGAGGGCGAAGAGTTCGATGCCCCGCCGGCGGGCCTCCTCGGCGCTCATCGAGGAGTGGATGAGAAGGGCCTCGCTCACCTGGCGCCCCACGGTCAGGACGGGGTTGAGCGACGTCATGGGTTCCTGGAAGATCATCGCCGCGTCACAGCCTCGGATCCGAGCCATCTCCTTTTCGGGAAGAGCCGTCAGCTCCCGGCCGTCGAGGCGGATTTCGCCCCGGACCTGGCCCGGAGGGGCGACGAGGCCCATGACGGCCAGGGAGGTGACGCTCTTGCCGCAGCCCGATTCCCCCACGAGTCCGACGATCTCCCCCCGCCTCACGTCGAGATCGACGGCGACGACGGCGGGGACGACGCCGCGGCTCGTGGGAAAGGAGACGTGCAGGTCCCGGATGTCGAGCAGCGCCGTTCCTTCCACCGTCTCCGTCGTCCCGCAGAGACAGCTCTTCTCCACGGCATGCTTTCCCGTCTTTTCTCTGTCGGTCATGGTTCGAGCCTCCCTACGGCTTCATGTACGGGTCGAAGGCGTCCCGCAGCCCGTCGCCGAGGAAGTTGAAGGCCAGCACCGTCAGCAGGATGAAGACGCCGGGGGCGATGGCGATCCAGGGCGCCGAAAAGAGGAACTCCTTGCCGCTGACGATGATGAGCCCCCAGGAGGGGGTGGGCGGCTGGGCCCCCACGCCGAGGAAGGAGAGGCTCGCCTCGGAGAGGATGGCCCCCGGAATGCCCAGGGTGAAGAGGACGATGAGGGAGGGGAGGCAGTTGGGCAGGATGTGGCGGAAGAGGATGACGGGCGTCTTCACGCCCATGGCCCGGCAGGCCTCGACGAACTCCTTCTCGCGGAGGGAGATGACCTGGCTTCGGACGACGCGCGACGTCCCCGCCCATCCCACGACGGCCAGGGCGATGAAGAGGTTGAAGAGAGAGGCTCCCAGGGTGTACATGACGACCATGGCCAGAAGGACGGAGGGGAAGGCCAGGACGATATCGGCGAGGCGCATGATGGCGTAGTCGATCTTGCCTCCGTACCAGCCGCCGACGAGGCCCAGGGTGGTGCCGATGGCCATGGAGAGGAGGGTCGGCACGATGCCGATGACAAGGGAGATGCGCGACCCGTAGAGGATCCGCGTCAGGAGGTCCCTTCCGAACTGGTCCGTTCCGAGCCAGTGGGCCGCCGAGGGCGGAAGGGTCATGACGTCGAGGTCGATGTCGAAGGGGCCGTAGGGCGTCAGCAGGGGGGCGAAAACGGCCATGAAGACGAGGAGGGCGACGCCCAGGGCGCCTCCGAGGGCCATGCGGTTGTTCCGGTAGGCCTGCCACACGTCTTTCAGGAGAGACGTCGGAGGCTCGACGGCCTCGAACTCCTCCGCGGCAACAGGGACGGAAGAGGGAGCGGAGAGCGGAATCTCGTCGGGTCTGATGTCTTCGGACATGGCGTCTCCCCCCTAGTCGAATTTGATCCGCGGATCGAGCCAGGCGTAGAGCATATCGGCGGCGAGATTGCCGAAGATGACCAGGACCGTCTCGAAGAGGACGGCTCCCTGAAGGAGGGGCATGTCGCGGGCCTGGATGGCTCCCACGGCGATGCGCCCCACGCCGGGAATGTTGAAGACGCTTTCGGTGATGACCGCTCCGGCCAGGAGGCTCGCCACCTGGATGGCCATGACGGTCACGACGGGAAGCATGGCGTTCTTCAGGCCGTGGCGGAGGATGACGGCCACCCCGAGAAGGCCCTTGGCCCGCGCCGTCCGGATGTAGTCGCAGCGCATGACCTCGAGAAGGCTCGAGCGGGTGAGGCGGGCCACGATGCCGGCGCTGCTCCAGCCCAGCACCACGGCGGGCATGACGAGGCACTTCCAGGAGTTGAAGCCGGCCACGGGAAGCCAGCCCAGCTTCACGGCGAAGAGGTACTGGAAGAGCAGGGCCGACCAGAAGACGGGCATGGAGACGCCCATGAGGGAGAAGCCCATGAAGAAGTGATCCGACAGCGAGTACTTGCGGACGGCCGAGACGATGCCCGCCGGAATGCCCACGATCCAGGCGAAAAGGGCCGCGGCGACGGCCAGGAGAAAGGTGTTGGGGAAGGCGTTGAGGATGAGGTCGGCCACGGGCCGTTTCAGCTTGTAGGACTCGCCGAGGTCGCCCCTGACGGCCCCCCAGAGGAAGCGCAGATAGCGGACCCAGGCGGGATCGTCGAGGTGCATCTGCTGGCGGACCCGTTCAACGACGTCGACGCTGATGTGCTCCTTCATCATCAGTGCCACGGGGTCTCCCGGCACGACGTTGAGAAGCCAGAAAAGGAGGAAGGTGACGCCGACGAGGACGGGAATGGAAACGATCAGACGCTGAAGGATAAATTTCTTCATGGGCGCCTCCCTCTTCTGGAATCGGGAGGGGGTTGCCCCCCTCCCCGCTCGTCCGACGGTCTATTCGACTTCCATCTCGTAGGCGGAGAAGTCCGACCAGCCGTTCCAGGGGACGACGAAGGTCTTGACCCTCGGCTGGGTCACGTAGAGGTGTTTGAGGGAGAAGAGGGGGAGCCAGGCGGCCTGATCGATGACGATCGTCCTCTCCAGGTCGGCGTAGAGCTTGCCCCTCTTGGCGAAATCGAGTTCGCTCCGTCCCCTGTCGAGGGCGGCGAAGACTTCGTCGCTGATGTTGTTGAAGCTGCGGGCCACGGTCCCCTTGGAGCCGAAGAAGGTGTAGAAGAAGTTGTCGGGATCGTTGAAGTCGGCCGACCACTTCTGGCAGTACATGGGCAGCTTGCCCTCCTTGCGCGTCGCGTACCAGGCCGCCTCGTCCATCTGGACGAGGGTGACACGGAAGCCCGCCGGCGCCACCATGGCCTGGACGACTTCGCTCATCTTCTGCCACTGAGAGGAGGCGCTGGCGATGAGGGCGATCTCGAGATCGACGCCGTCAGGATAGCCCGCCTCGGCGAGGAGGGCCTTGGCCCGGGCCGGATCGTGGGGAATGACCGTCTGTCCCGGGTCGTAGTGGATGAGACCGGCCGGCATGACGCCGTTCTCCAGCTGTCCCTGGTCGTAGTAGAGCTTCTCCAGGAGCTGCTTGCGGTCGACGGCCATCTGGAAGGCCTTGCGGACCCGGACGTCGTCGAAGGGCTTGATCTGCTGGTTGAAGGTGAAGTAGTAGATGCCCACGCGGGGCCCCGAGACGATCTGGTCCTTCCAGGCCTTGTGGCCCAGGAAGTAGGGGATCTGGCTGATGGCGAAGTCGCAGTCGAAGATGTCGATCTCTCCCGACTCGAAGAGCATCCGCATCGTCTCCGTGTCGGTGACGACCTTGACGACGAACCGGTCCAGTTTCGACCGACCGCGCCAGTAGCCGTCGAAGGCGGCCAGGGTGTGGTGGTCGTTGAGGACCCATTCGGTGAGGACGAAGGGCCCCGTCCCGCAGGTCGTCTCGGGCGAGAGGCCGTATTTGTCCCCCAGCGGGCGGGTGAAGGCTTCGCTCAGGATCGAGGCCTGGGGGCTGGCCATGATGGACAGGAAGGGGACGAAGGGCTCCTTCAGCGTGATCCGCACCGTGTAGGGATCGACGAGCTCGAGCCCCTTCGTCGAGTCGGCCTTGCCCTCCATGCGCTCCGCCGCGCCGTCGACGAAGTCGAGGATGTCGGTGTTGAGGGCCTTCGTCGCCGGATCGAGCATGCGGTCGAAGGTGTAGACCACGTCCTTGCCCGTCAGCTCCTCACCGCTGTGGAACTTGACGCCTTTGCGGATGTGGAAGGTGTAGATTTTCCCGTCGTCGCTGATCTCCCAGCTCTCGGCCAGCCCCGGAACCAGTTCGGATTTGCCCGGCCCGACCGTGGCGCACTCCAGAAGGCGATCGTAGACGTTGAGGGGAATCATGTAGCACGACGTGGTCATCTGACCGTCGGCGGTCTGAGGCTCCTCGTTGTAGGCCACGGTCAGAACCTTTTCGCCCGCCCAGGCGCCGCAGGCCAGGACAAGGAGCGCACAGAGCGCCGTCAGACACAGGAGCTGCCAGTTCTTCCTCATTCGAAACCCTCCTCGAAATAACGTCTCGTCGTCGGTCTCCTCGGGCCGTCGCGGCCCTCCCGCGGAAAGCCCGCGCCCTCCGAGCCGGTCCCTGCGCCTCTGCGGCGCCCTCTCTTCCGATGGACTCTCGATGGTCGGACCGGTCCTGCGGCCACCTCCTCCGGCGGATCCTCTCCGTCAGTATCTGTCCAGGATCTGACGGAAGACGCGGGCGAAATTGCCGCCGGCCACGAGGGCCACCTGCTCCCGCGAGTAGCCCCGGCTCTCCAGGGCCTGGAGGAACCGGCCCGTCTCGCCGTGATTTTCGATGACGTCATAGGTCGGAAAGCCGTCGGGCATGGAGTGAAAGGAGGGGAGACCGTCGCAGAGGTCGAAGCCGATCCCCACGTGTTCGATGCCGACGAGGCGGGCGATGTGATCGGCGTGGCGGGCCAGATCGTCGGGGCCGAGGCGGCGACCGTCGCCGCCTCCTCCGATGAAGGCGTCGAGGGCGTTCATGCCGATGACGCCTCCCCGTTCGGCGATGGCCCTGATCTGGTCGTCCGTCAGGTTGCGCATCATCCCGGGGACGAGGGCCCTGGCGTTGGAGTGGCTGGCGATGAGGGGCCCCTTGACGAGCTCCATGACGTCCCAGAATCCCTCGTCGTTGAGATGGCTCACGTCGATCCACATGCCCAGCCGCGTCGCCTCTTCGACGAGGGCGACGCCGAAATCGGTCAGCCCTCCCTTGCGCCCTTCGCGGCGGGGATGGAACCAGCAGCCGTCGGCGGCGTAGTTGCGGCGGCTCCAGGCGAGGCCCAGCCCGCGGACGCCCAGGGCGTGGAAGATGGGCAGCAGGCGCAGGTCGTTCCCCAGCGGATCGGCCCCTTCGAGGGAGAGGAGGAGGGCGATCTTCCCCTCTCGCTTCGCCCCGTCGACTTCGGCCATGGTCCGGCAGATCGCCAGGTCTTCGGGGCAGCTCTCGACCTCGGCCATGAGGGCGGAGATCTGGTCGAGGGCGCAGCGCAGCCCCATCTCGGGCAGCCAGATGGAGTTGACGTAGAGGGCTCCCACGAGGCAGTCGACGCCTCCTCGTCGGAGGTTCTGTCGGTGATAGCGGCGGAAGATGTCTTTCTCGTCGCGCAGAGACCGCTCGAGGATCTCCATGGGCATGTCGAAATGGGCGTCGAGGACGAACAGAGAATCCCTTTTTTCGCTCAACGTGGCTTGGCCTCCCTTGTTCCGGGTCGAAAGGATCTTCCGCTCCGGTCCTGTCCGTCGCCGGGGCGACGGAGACGGCATGCTCATCAACGGTGAGCATATCAAGAGTATTCTATCCCTTGCTTTTCTGAATCGTCAATCAAGAGGACATATCCAAATCCGCAGGCTCGTCAGGACAAACGCCGCAGGGTCCGCTTAAATCACCTCATCGCTGCCGGTTCGAGGCAGGTCCTTCTGTCCTCCGGCCGTTTCGCGGCCGGGGCGATGGCGTTGCGGCCCTTTTGGGGCTGCCGATGCGGGACAGAGCCTTTCGAGGGTTGGCCCTCCTCCGGCGTCAGGGAGCTCCGTCCTCGAGGCGTCCTCATCGTAGCGTAAATGGTCTTTTTGCGCCATGGCGCCTTAAATGTAAAGATGTATCCATCTGGAGAAGGCGACTCCGACCGTGGAAGGCGTGCTCGGGGCGGGGTCAAAGCAGGGTGCAGGGAAAAGGGACCTTCGCCGCGGCGGAACTTCCGAGGGAAAGGGGCGGAGTCCTCTCGTGAAAAAAGGTCTGGCGCGGCCCCGGCTTTCGGCTTGCCGGGCGGGACCTCCATCGGCCCGGCCACGAAGCGGCGGGAGGACGGAAAAGACTTGACTTGAACGCGCACCGACGAGGTGATTGGAGTGGACCTCGAATAAGCGGGTTCGACGGAGTCTTCCCGGGTGAGCCTGCGAATAGACAGAGGGGGGGCGGTATTGACAGCTTTTCCTTATCGGCCCTATAGTCGTTTTGGGTTATCTGTCGGTGAGACTTGGCTGAATGAGGGAAAGGCGGAATGGGGATGAACAAGTTGCGTGTTGCGATCGTCGGATTCGGCAACGTGGCCAAGGAGGCCTTGGCCGCCGTGCGTTCCGCTCCCGACATGGAGGCGGCGGGCATTGTCCTGCGCGATCCCGCCAAGGTGGAGGCGGTCTGGAGGGAGACGGGCCTTCCCGTCGCTCTCGACGTGAGCGAGTTGGGACCTGTCGATGGGGCCGTCCTGGCCATCGCCAGCCGGGCCATCCCCGCCGTGGCGCCCCGTTACCTGGAGAGGGGTATCCACACCGTGGACAGTTTCGACATCCACGGCGACGCCGCCATGGAGCTCCGTCGCGATCTCGACGCGGTGGGCAAGGCGCACGGTTCGGTCGCGGTGATCTGCGCCGGCTGGGACCCGGGGACCGATTCGGTCGTCCGCGCCCTGCTGGAGTGCATCGCCCCCAGGGGAATCACCTACACCAACTTCGGTCCCGGCATGAGCATGGGGCACACGGTGGCCGTCAAGGCCATCGAGGGGGTGAAGGACGCCCTTTCCCTGACTCTGCCCAAGGGCACGGGGCTCCACAAGCGCCACGTCTATGTGGAGCTGGCCGACGGGGCCGACTTCGAGACGGTCCGTGGCCGGATCCTCGGCGATCCCTATTTCTGTCACGACGAGACCTATGTCTTTCCCTGCGACGACGTGGAACGGCTTCTGGACCTGGGCCACGGCGTCCACATGGAGCGCAAGGGCGTTTCGGCCTGCTCCCACAACCAGAGGATGGAGTTCTCCATGACGGTCATGAATCCCGCCGCCACGGCCCAGGTGATGGTCTCGGCGCTCCGGGCCGCCGCGAGGCAGGAACCGGGCTGCTACACCATGCTGGAGATTCCCCCCCTCGACTACCTCTCCGGGGAGCGAGAGGCCCTGCTGCACCGGCTGACGTGACCGACGGCGAGGCCTGATCCTCTTCCTCGTCGCGTCTTTTCGGGAGGGTCTCTCGGCCCGGAAGCGACTTCGAACGCGTCGGCTCCGCCTTTTCGGTCGGTGCCGGCGCGTTTTCTTCCTCGGCCGGCTTTCTCCGTCCCTCGCGATCGGGAAGTCTCTGGCGAAAAGGAGGGCCTGCCGGAGGTCGTTGACGGCCGTCGGGGGAGATCTTAGCCCCGATTCGGGCGTGCCCGTCCGTCGCTTCGTGAGGAGGTTCCGCGATGTTTTCTCTCAAGGAGTTTTTGCGCAGCGAGGTCCGGCCCGCTCTGGGCTGTACCGAGCCCGGCGCCGTCGCCCTGGCGGCGGCCCGGGCCGCCGAAACGCTCGGGAAGCGGGCCGCCGTCGAGTCCATCGGGATTCGCGTCAGTCCCAGCATCCTGAAAAACGGCGCCGATGTGGCTGTCCCCGGCGGGCAGGGGGCGACGGGCATTCCCTTCGCCGCCGCTCTGGGCGTGCTCTGCGGTCGGTCGGCCCGCGGCCTGGAGGTCCTCCGGGAGTGCGGACCCGACGACCTGGAGCGGGCCCGGCGCTGGATCGACAGGGGGGGGGTCTCCCTGGCCTGCGACGAAGGCCATTCGGGCGTCTACGCCGAGGTGGGCCTTGTCGGCGCCGGGGAGAGATCGCGCTGCGTCATCGAGGGAGGCCACAGCCGCATTGCCCTCGTCGAACGGGACGGAGAGGTCCTTTTTAGAGAGGAGGCGATCGGCGCCTCTTCGGCCCCCGATTATCAGACCCTTCTGAGAGACGTCCCTTTCGAGGTCCTTTTCGGCCTGATCGACGAACTGGACGACGAGGACGAGGCCTTCCTCCTCGAGGGCGTCGCCATGAACCGCGCCATGGCCGAGGCCGGTTTCGCCGCCGATCTCCCCTCGCGCCTGGAGCTGACGAAAAACCTCAAGGCCCTCGTCGACGAGGGAACCCTTCCCGACGACGAGGGAATGCGAATCCGTCTCGCCTGTGCCGCCGCCGCCGAGGCCCGCATGTCGGGTCTTCCCAGGGCCGTCATGAGCAGCGCGGGAAGCGGCAATCACGGCATCACGGCGATTCTGCCCGTGGCGCTGCTGGCCCGCTCCCTGGACGCGACGGGGCGCCGGACGGCCCAGGCCTTGGCCCTGAGCCATTTGGCGACCAGCTTCGTCAAGGGCCATACGGGCCGTCTCACGCCCGTCTGCGGCTGTGCCGTCGCCGCAGGGGCGGGAGCGGCCGTGGGCATGACCTGGCTTCTGACGGGTCGAAGCGCCGCCTGTGCCCTGGCCGTCAAGACCCTGCTCGCCAACGTGGCCGGGCTCGTCTGCGACGGCGCCAAGGAGAGCTGCGCCCTCAAGGTGGCCACGGCGGCCCACGAGGCCTACATCGCGGCCCTCCTGGCCCGACGCCGCTGCGGCGTTTGCTCCGCCCAGGGGCTGGTCGACGCTTCGGTGGAGGGCACGGCGGCCAACCTGGGGCGTCTCAACCGGGAGGGCATGGCGGGAGCCGACGCCGTCATCCTCGGCGTCCTCGCCGGAAGAGTGGAAAAACGCTCCCTTTCCTGACGGAAAAAGGCGGCAGCCGTCGGGCTGTCGTGAGACCCGTCCCCGTGAAGCAGGAAGCTGGCGCCAGGCTGCCTTAGGGCATGTGTGGCCAGGTCGGAACGGATTCCGACTCGGGGTGTCCGAAAAGATCCCAAGAAAGAGGTGACTTCCATGTCTCTGACCCTTGAAGGCGTTGTCCTCTCTCCCGGCATCGGCATCGGTCCCGTCCTTCCCCTCGTTCCTCTGGCCTTCGTCGAGACGGGCTCTCTCCTTTCCGAGGAGGAGCGCGGTGCCGAGCTCGGGCGCCTCGAGGAGGCCCTGAATCGGGCCGAGGCCGATCTGGTTCGTCTCCAGGCCCAGGCGGAGAAGACCTTGGGGGCCGACAAGGCCGCCCTCTTCTCGGCCCATCGCCTCATGCTCCGCGACCCCATGCTCGTCGGGGCCGTCCGGGAGGCCGTCGCCGGAGGCCGGAGCGCCTCCGACGCCGTCGTCGTCAAGACGGCCGAGATCCGGGCCCTCTTCGAGGCCCTTCCCGATCCCTACCTGAAGGAGCGGGCCGCCGACGTCGACGATGTGGGGCGCCGTCTCTTCCGGGCCCTCACCGGCCACGTCGACCCCTCCGATCTGGCCGGCCGGGAGGGCGGCCCCTTCGTCGTCGTCGCCCGCGATCTGACGCCTTCCGACACGGCCCTTCTCGACCCCTCCAGGGTGGTCGCCCTCGTCACCGAAGAGGGCGGTCCCACGAGTCACACGGCCATCATCGCCCAGTCCCTGGCCATTCCCGCCCTTTCGGCCGTCGCCGGGGCCCTGGGGCGCCTGATCGAGGGGACCGTCGTCATCGTCGACGGCCTGAAGGGGGAGGTCGTCGTCGCCCCCGACGAGGCGGCTCTCGACGCCGGGCGCCGGGCTGCCGCCCTCTTCGCCGAGGAGCGCCGCCAGGCCGAGGCGCTGCGGGACCTTCCCGCCGTCAGCGCCGACGGAGTCGCCCTCCCTCTCTGGGGCAACATCGCCCGCCCCGACGGAGCGGGCGAGATCCTCTCCAGAGGAGGCGACGGCGTCGGGCTCTTCCGGACGGAGTTTCTCTACATGGGGCGCGACGAGGCGCCGACGGAGGAGGAACAGCTCGCCGCCTACGCCGAGGCCCTGACGGTCCTGTCTCCCCGTCCCGTGACGATCCGCACCCTCGACGCGGGAGGCGACAAGGAGATTCCCTATCTCGCCTCTCTCGTCGGGCACGAGGCCAACCCTTTCCTGGGCTACCGCGCCATCCGCCTCTGTCTCGACCACCCCGAGCTCTTCAAGGTCCAGCTCCGGGCCCTCCTCCGGGCGGCCGTGGCGGGCAATCTCTGGCTCATGTTCCCCATGGTCGTCGACGCCGAGGAGCTGAGGGCGGCCAAGGCCCTTCTCGACGTCTGCGCCGCCGAGCTGGAGGCCGAGGGGCTCGAATGGGCCCGGCCCGCCAAGGTGGGCGTCATGATCGAGACGCCCGGTGCCCTTCTCATGGCCGATCTCCTGGCCAGGGAGGTCGATTTCTTCTCCGTCGGCACCAACGATCTCACTCAGTACCTTCTCGCCGCCGATCGGATGAACCCCCGGCTGAAGCGTCTCCAGGACCCCTTCCATCCGGCGGTGATCCGGGGGCTCTCTGTCGTGGCCCGGGCCGCGGCCGCGGCTGGCATCGACCTGGGCATGTGCGGCGAGATGGCCGGCGATCCGCTGGCCATCCCCCTCCTGGCGGCTCTGGGCTTCCGCGAACTTTCGATGACGCCGGCGCGGATCCCCGCAGCCAAGAAAGTCCTGCGGAGCCTCTCCGTCGCCGAGGCGGGAAAAAGGCTCGACGAGGTGCTGAAGGCGGTGACGACGGCCGAGGTCCGGTCCCTGCTGGCATCGTGGCCCTGAGGGGCTTGAACCGTCGTCGCCCATGAGAGTCCCACTCCGTCTGCTCCTCGTCGCCCTCGTCTTTTCGGCCCTTTTCCTCTTTTTCGGTCTCCTCTCGAGACGGACGGTTACGATAGGCGTCCTCTTCTGCGACGTCCCGCCCCATCTGACGACAGAGGCGGACATGGTCTCGACGGCACAGGCCTACGTCGACTGGTACAACCGTCGAGGCGGCGCGGTGCGCCTCCGCCTGGAGGTGGCCCCCTACGGACGCGATCCCAGCGAGGCCCTGGCGAGGCTGCGCGTCCGCGGTGCCTCCGTCGTCCTCGGCGCCTCCACCTCGGAGCTGGCCCTGGCGGCGGCACCCGTTGCCGAGGCGATGGGCCTGTCCCTGGTCAGTCCCACGGCCCAGGCCGAGGAGCTCGGCGGCCGGCGGGACGCCTTTTTTCGGGTCCAGCACGCCCTGAACCGCAACGCGGAGCGTACGGCGGCCCTCCTGCGCCATCTCAAGGCGAATCGCGTCGTCGCCTTCGTCTCGTGCCACAACGAGGCTTACGCCCGGGAGACGGTGCTCCGGGTGACCCAGGACAGCGGCCTTTCCGTCGACATCCTGCCCGCCGAAGGGGCCTACGAGGCGCGCCAGGCCCGGATGGAGGCCTACGGCGATCCTCCCTCCGTGGTCTGGGTCGTCGCCCACCCCGAGACGAGCTTCTGGCTCTGCCGCCAGATCGGCGACGTCTGGCCCCGGTCGAAGCTGCTCCTGTCGATGTGGTCCCTCTCGAGCGGCCACGAGAGGCTGGAGGAGATCGAAGGGCTCTCCTTCCACTTCGTGGAGAACGTCGATCCCTGGAGCGAAGAGGAGGGGGCCTTCGGGGCCTTCCTGCGCGAAAACTACCGCCGCCGGCCCAGTCTCCTCCTTCGCTACACGGCCCTGGCCCTGGATCTCATCGTCGCCGCCGCCGAGGAGGGGAGCGTCACCGGTGAGGACTTCCGCAGCGCCCTCGCCCCACGCCTCCTCCGGCGAGAGGGGGCGGAGGCCGTTGTCGACGCGTGGGGCGACCGAGTGGGGCGGCCCCGCGTCTTCCGGCGCGCCGAAGGCCGCGTCGAGGAAGTGGCCCTGCCGTGGTGACGCTGGACTCCTTCCGCCGCCGTCTTCTGGCCGCCTCGCTCCTCCTCGTCGCGGTCTTTTCCTCCCTCTTCCTCCTCTGGCGCCGCGACCTCGCCCGCGGGGAGAGGGAGCAGGCCCTCGAGAGACGTCTGGCTCTCATGGGGCGGGACGTCCTTCAGACCGTCGACTTCCACCGGCGCCTCCTCCAGGGGATGAGCCACGTCGGCTTCGACGCCCGCGCTTTCGACGGCCTCTCCCCCTCCCTCTGTCCCTTCCTGGTCCGCACCGACGTGGAGGGGCGGATCGCCGAGAGCTATCGCGGCCCTTTGGGACGGGGGGCACGGCTGCCTCTCGACCTCCTCTCGACCCCCCTTGCGGCGACGTCCCTTCTCGACGAGAGGGGACGTCCCCTCGTCGTCCTGGCCCATCCCGTCGGCACCGAGGGGTGGGTCGTGGCCGGTTTCTCCCCTTCCGCTCTCTTCTCCCGCCAGGATAGGCTCCGCCAGGGCGAGTGGGCCCTTCTCCTCTCGCCCGAGGGGCGGGTCCTCGTCTCCATGGGCGAGGCCTCCCTCTTCCCCTTCGGGGCCACGATGCCGACGGAACTCCTCCTTTCCCCCCGGTCGACGCGGACCTGGCTCGGCGTCCTTCAGCACTTCCTCGTCCTTCCCCTTCCCGGCGAGGATTTCTTCGTCGCCGTCGGCTATCCCGAGTCGCTGATCTGGCAGGAGGCGCTGGACAGGGGGCTCGCCGCCGGAGGGGCCGTCGCCCTCGGCGCCCTCTCCGTCCTGATCCTGATCTTCCCCCTCTTCTCCTCGGTGCTGACCTCTCTGACTTCCCTCTCGACGTCGCTTGTGGAGGCCGAGGGAACTCTGACCCGCGCCCCCGATCCCGTAGAGGCCATGGAGATCCTCCGCGAGCTTGGACGGCGGGAGCTTCCCCTGGCGCGTTTTGCCGAATTCCAGGCCATCGAGGTCTCCTTCGGACGCCTTCTCGAGGCCGTCGCCCGCGAGGGGGAGGAGCTCGCCGGTCTCTACGAGGAGGCCTCGGCCATGGAAGAGGAGCTCTCCGATTCGAACCGGCGCCTGACGCGGGCCATGGATCGTCTCGGTGCCCTCCTCGACCTCTCGCGGGAGACGCAGAGCGCCGGCGATCTCGACGGAGCGGCCGACGGCGTGGCCCGCGAGCTGGGGCGCCTCTTCGGGAGTCCCTTCACGGCCATCGTCGCCCTGCGATCGGGCGAGCCCTTTATCTGGAGCTGGGCCGGCCGACCGGAGCTGAGGGAAGAGCTCGTCGATTCCCTGCGCGTCGCCTCTCCTGGGGGGCTCTTCTCCCGCTTTTCCGTCGCCTCCCGCCAGGGGCTCAAGTTCTTCCAGTTTCCCGTCCGGACGCTGCGGCGTCTCGTCGGAGGCGTCGTCGTCGTCCTCCCCGCCGAGGGGGACGAGGAGGGGCTGCGGGAGACGATGGAGCCCTTCCTCTCCCATCTGGCCGGCCTTCTCCATTCCAGGGCCATGTTCGTCGAGGTCAAGGAGGCCTATCACGACGTCTCGATCCGGATGCAGGTCTTCACCCAGGCCTACCACGAGGAGACGGGGGCCCATCTGGGCCGTATCGGCGACTATGCCCTTCTCTTCGGCTCCGAGCTGGGCCTTTCCGACGACTACCTGTCGGACCTGAGGGCCTTCAGCCAGCTCCACGACGTGGGCAAGCTCCGGGTGCCCCAGGCGATCCTCTCCAAGCCGTCGGCCCTGACGGAAGAGGAGTTCGAGATCGTCAAGGGCCATACCCTCTGGGGAGCGGAGATCCTGGGCGACTCTCCCTGGTTTTCCATGGCCCGCGACATCTGCCTGGGCCATCACGAGCGCTGGTGCGGCGGGGGCTACCCCCGAGGTCTGTCGGGCGAGGCCATCCCCCTGGCGGCGCGCATCGTCAGCCTCTGCGACGTCTACGACGCCCTCCGGTCCCGCCGGAGCTACAAGCCCCCCTTCAGCCACGAGCGGGCCCTCCGGATCATCCTCGAAGGGGACGGCCGCGTCGAGCCCGACTACTTCGACCCCAGGCTCCTCGAGATCCTCCGCCGCCGCGGCGACGATCTGGCCCGCCTTTTCGAGAGCCGCCCCGACGAGACGCCTCAGGAATGAGGCGCCTCGGGCCGGCCCGTCCCGACAGGGGCACCTCGAAGGCCTGAAGCCCGCCTGCGACGGTGCTTTTTCGCTCCGCCGCCCTTTCCCGCGTCTTTTCGCCCCTGGCCTCAGAAAACCGGAAAAAGGAGTCAGGTGCCCCCGGGGGCTCCTGACTCCTTTTTTTTCGTCCTTCTCAGGCACGGTGCCCGTCGCCCCTTCCAGGCGACGGGCACCGTCTTCAGCGCCGGCTGCGGACCGGCACCAGACCGGAGGCGGTTTCGGCTTCGAGGCGGAAGCGCTTCAGAAGGTCCTGCAGCTCCCGGGCCGTCGCGGAGAGGGTCTGGGCCTCCTGGGCGATCGACTCCGAGGCATGGGACGTCTCCTCCGTCGACTTGCGGACGTTCTCGACGGTGGTCGTCAGGGCTCCCGTGCTCTTGGCGACGGAATCGACGGCCGTCGCCATCTCGCCGCTGGCGGCGGCCTGCTCCTGGGCGACGGCGGCGAGGTTCTGCATGGCGTCGAGGGTCTTTGCGATCTCGCTGACGCTCTGCTTGAGATCTTCCTGGGCCTTCTTCGCCCTGAGGACGGTCTCCTTCAGGATCTCCGTTGCCTGCCTGGAGGCGGCGACGGAGCTGGCCGAATGTTCGCGAAGGGTGACGATGAGGGTGTCGATCTCCTTGGCGGCATGGCCCGACTCCTCGGCGAGCTTGCGGACCTCTTCGGCGACGACGGCAAAGCCTCGTCCGTGTTCTCCGGCCCGGGCCGCCTCGATGGCGGCGTTGAGAGCCAGGAGGTTGGTCTGGTCGGCGATGGAGGTGATGGACGTGACAAATCCCGTGATCTTCTGGACGGCCTCCTCGAGAAGGGCCGCCTTGCCGACGTTCTCGGCCGAGGCCGCCTCGACCTTGACGATATCGGCGATGACGTTTCGGACCTCCTCGAAGGCGCCTTCGGTGATGGCCTGGGTCCTGGCGGCCCCGTCGGCCCCCTCCGTGGCCGCCTGAGCCGTGGCGTGAGCCGATCCGGAGATCTCCTCCACGCCGGCGTTGGCCTCCTCCAGGGCTGCGGCGTTCGATTCGAACTGGCCGGCCATGTGGTCCATCGAGCCCCGGACCTCCTCCATGGAGGCGACGGTCTCCTCGGAAAAGGCAGCCAGCGACTCGGCCCGGCTCAGGGTCTGATGGGCCGAGTCGTCGGCCTTCTCGACGAGATTCCTCAGGCCCCCGATCATGCCGTTCAGGGCCGTGCCGATGCGGTCGAGCTCGTCGCGGTCCCGTCCCTCGTACCGGGCCGTCAGGTCGCCCTCGCTGACTCGGGCCGTCGTGGCCAGGAGGCGGGCCAGAGACTTCTGGATGCCCCGGGAGATGGCGATGATAAGGGCGAGGGCGATGGCGAGGGCCAGGACTCCCAGCAGGATCTGGATCCGCGTCAGGGCCGCCACGGCGGCCTGGATTTCGGCGACGGGGTAGAAGAGGCCGAGGAAGAGCCCCTTGTCGGTGGGCGAGTAGAAAAGGCGCCTCGTCTGGCCGTCGGCGTTGGACCGGTAGTCTCCGAAGCCGCTCCGGCCGGCCAGGATCTGGCGGCCGAGGCCCGCGAGCTCGTCGGTGATGACGGAAGAGGTCGTGGTGATGTTCTCCTTCATGATCCAGTCCTCGAAGGGGGCGGCGATGACGTTGCCCGAGGCGTCGAAGAGGATGCCGAAGCCCTTGTCCAGGATCTTCTGGTCGACGACGAAGGCGCTCAGGGCCGAAGTGTCGACGTCGAGGGCGACGACGCCGACGAGCTGGCCTTCCTCCCTGTAGGGCATGGCCAGGCTGATGATCATCTTGCCCGTGATCCCGTCCAGATAGGGGTCGGTGATGATGATCCTGCTGCTGTCGACGGCCTGGCGGTACCAGGAGCGCACCTTGGGATCGTAGTCGGCCGGCGGGACCCAGCCCGTCCCGTCGGCGAAACTGCGGTCCTCGAAGGCAAGGTAGACGTCCTGGACGCCGAAGTGCTTGTTGATCTCGGTGTAGCGGGCCATGTAGGGCTGAAGCTCGGGTGCCGTAAGGCCTCTGCCGGCCTCGCGGAGATGGAGAACGCCCTCGTTGACGTTGGCGAGGATCAGCTCGAGGCGCTCGAAGTAGAGGGAGACGCCATGCCCCACGACGGAGGCCGTCTCGACGCCGACGGAATTGAGCTGCCCCTCCATGGCGGAGCGGCTTTTCACGTAGCCCGTGACGGCCATGGCGCCGATGAGGAGGACGATGGTCAGGGCCATGGCCCAGAGCTTGTTGCGGATCGTCATATCCGTTCCTCTCCTTTCACGTCTCTTCCGTGTTGCCTGAGCCGAATCGCAGGAGGTTCTCCACAGGGAACAGACGTCGGGGATGGCGCCTCACGGAGCCGAGGAGGCTGCGGGGAGCGCGTGCGGTTTCAATATCGACGGAGCGAAAAACAAACGCGATGGGATTAGGAACGGGTGATTTCCGTGACTCTCCTCGCCTCGCCGACGCCGCCGGGAAGGTTTCTCGCTTTGTTCACCTCCCATCGATCATAAAGATACCCCGAAGCCTGAACCGGAAATCGAATCCGGTTGAAACCCCGGGGTGGGAAGAAACGGGAGAGCCCGAACGGCGCTCTGAGCTCATCGGATATTGCCGTTTTTTCTGCGGCGGTGCCGCCTCCTGACCCTGCGGCCTCAAGCAGAGGTGCGTCCTGCTGCCCGTGTCCCTCCTTCCGTCTCCGGGGGGACCGCTGCGGCCTGCCCGTCAGAGTTCGATCTCCTTCAGGTTCGTCTGGGCCCGGACGATGGAGGAGATGATGGCCGTCATGGAGTCGAAGCGGTGGATGGCCTCTTCGAGGACGACGACGGAGTGGGCCATCTCCTCCGAGCCCTCGTCGACCTGGGCGCCGGAGCGCTCCATGATGTCGGTGATGCGGCCCATGAAGGCCTGATTCTGGTCGAGGAAGGCCATGAAGGTGTCCAGCGAGTTGCGGATGACGCCGAACATCTCGCTCACCCGCTGGACGTTCTCGACGGCGAGCGTCACCGACTGGGAGATCTCGCCCACCTGGGAGGAGATGGCCTCCGACGAGACCTTCGTCTCGACGGCCAGCTTCTGGACCTCGGAGGCGACGATGGCGAAGCCCCGGCCGTGCTCGCCGGCCCGGGCCGCCTCGATGGAGGCGTTGAGGGCCAGGAGGTTCGTCTGCTTGGCGATGTTCTGGATCGCCTTGGACATCTTTTCGATTTCCTTGAAGGAGTTGAGCGTTTCGAAGGTGGCCTTGACGGTGGCGTTGACGTCGTCGGTCATGTTGGCCAGATCCGTTCCGGAGCGCTGAAGCTCGGTCTCGAGGCGGCGGTGGAGGGTGTTGATGGCCTCGACGCCCTTGCGGGCCTCGTCGCTGCTGGAGGCGAATTCGGCGACGGTGCGCCGCAGCTTGCCCGACAGCTCGCGGAAGCGGCCCGAGATGTGGCTCAGCTCCTTTTGGACGGCGACGACGCGACGGACGAGGACGGTGTCGAGCTTGGCCATGAAGGAGTTGAGGATCGAGCCGGCGAAAAAGGCCGAGGAGAGGGCCTTGATGAGCTTTTTCTGCGTCGTCATGGCCCGCTCCTAGCGGCGCCCGGCCAGAGCCGGTGTCCCCTTGCCGAACCAGTCGTCGAGGGTGTCGACGCCGCAGCGCAGCTCCCGGAACCAGTTCAGGAAGCGCGTCGCCACCTCTTTTTTCATCACCGCTCCGTGCTGGGGCGCGATGGCCTCCAGGTCCAGCCGCCCCACCAGGTCGGCCCAGCGGCGGCAGGCGGCGTTGGAGGCCATGTAGCGCCGATGGAAGCCCTCCATGTACTTGACGTGGCTGTCGAAGTTCTCGGCGACGGGGTAGCGCTTTCCCGGCGGGAAGATGGCGGCGCCGATGTCGCCGGAGAAGAGGATTTTCGACTGCCTGTCGTAGGCGCAGAACTGGCCCGTCGAATGGAGGAAGTGGGCCGGGACCAGGTCGATGGCGGCGCCGCTTTTGAGGGTCAGGGAGCCGCCGTGGTCGGCGATGGGGGTGATTCGCTTCTGGTCGTAGATGCCGAAATGGGGAAGAAAGCGCGTCCAGAGGCCGCTGATGTGGACCTGGGCCCTGGGGGCGATGGAGAGCCAGAGGGTGATGCCCGACGAGACGTCGGGGTCCTGGTGGGAGTAGAAGATGTGGCGGATGTTCCCCAGGTCGACCCGTTCGGCCACGTTGGCCAGGACCTGGGGGAAGACGTGGGCCCCGCCGGGATCGAAGAGGACGGCCTCCTCTCCCGAGGTCAGAAGATACTGGTTGGTCTGGACGATGCCCTCTTCTTCCTGTTCCTCCCAGCCGAGGAGGAGAAAGGCGTGGCCTTTGTCCTCGTACAGGGGAAGGGTGGTGACGCTGGTCATGGCGAGCCCTCCTTCGGGATGATCGATCGAAACGGTTCTTGGAACCTGATGATACGACGAAGGCGGAGGGACTTCAATCGCAGCCGTCGAGGAGTGACGGGTCCAAAGAGGCCAGGAGATCGACGAGGGCCGGGTCGAAGGCCCCACCCGCCTGAGAGACGATCCGTTCCAGGGCCTCTTCGTGGGAGAGGGGAGTTCCCTCCCTTCCCGATCGCTCTTTCTCGTAGGCCAGGGCCAGGGCCAGAAGGCGCCCCTCGAGGGGGATGGCCTCGCGGGCCAGCCGCCTGGGGTAGCCCTTCCCGTCGTGGCGCTCGTGATGGCTCGCGATGGCCGCCGCCAGAGGCGCCAGGTCGGACCAGGCCTGAGCGATGCGCGCTCCCGCCTCGACGTGACGACGGCGGTCCTTCTCGTCGTCGCCGACGACGATCTTGCCCAGGTCGTGGTAGCGCGCCAGAAGTCCCAGCCTGTCGCGGGCCTTCTGGTCCAGGCCCAGAGCTCCTCCGAGGGCCTCGAGGATCTGGGTCAGGCGCCTTTCGTGACCGTCGTGGAAGTGGTCCCGCCGCGCCAGCTCGGTCTCGATCCGCTGGCGGAACCGACCCGTCATGAGGCCCCGACGGGCGATCTTGACGGCGTACATGGCGTTGTCGGCGTCGGTGATGAGCTGGGCGAGCGTCCTCTCCCCCTCCTTCCGCCAGGCCGATCCGACGGAGAGGACGAGAGGGGCCAGGGCCGGACCGTGCGCCTCGTCGTCGATGTTGCGTTTCAGGCGTTCCAGGACGGCCTGGAGCCCTTCGAGGCTGCAGCGGGGGAGAAGGACGGAGAACTCGTCGCCGCCGACGCGGGCGACGATGTCCGATTCGCGGAAGGATTTCCTCAGCGTCGTCGCGGCCCGGAGGAGGAGGCTGTCTCCGGCGTCGTGGCCCAGGGTGTCGTTGACGATCTTGAGGCCGTCGACGTCGACGACGACGACGGCCAGGGGGTCGGAGCGACCCGTCTCGCAGAGGGCGGTCTGCCCCTCGAAGAAGGCCCGGTTGTGCAACCCCGTGAGGGTGTCGTGGAGGCTGAGGTGGAGGAGTTTTTCCTCCAGGGCCTTGCGTTCCGTGATGTCCTCGAGGGCGCAGAGGAGGCGGTCGACGCCTCCGGCCTCGCCGGGCAGGGAGACCCAGCGGGTGCGGGCCACGATCCTGCGGCCGTCGAGGGCGCAGAGGACCTCGTCGGCCTCCGTCGAGACAGCTGTCGCGAGGATCATCCGCAGGCGCCCGGCGATCTCCTCCGGCGAGAGGGCGCCGTGGATCCGGACCAGGCCCGCCTCGATCTCCCCCGCGTCGGAGGCGGAGAGAAGCTTCAGGGCGGCGCCGTTGGCCGTGAGGACCTTCATCCGGGCCAGGATCTCGAGGGCCTCGTCGCGGTGGGTCCTGCAACGGTCGTCGAGATCGCCGACGTCCGTTGCGAGGCGTTCCGAGAGGGCCTCCCGGGCCGGGGCGCAGTCGAGCTCGCAGAAGGCGAGGGGCGCGTTCTCGAAGAGCTCCCGGTAACGGTTCTCGGAGCGGGTCAGGGCCTCCTGGGCGCGTCGTTCCTCGGTCACGTCGAACATGACGCCGTCGAACCAGACCTCCGACGTCGTCGGGTCGTAGAGGAACTGCCCCCTGTCGAAGAGCCACCGCGTCGTGCCGTCGGCGCGGAAGATGCGGAAGGTCATGGCGTAGGCCTCTCCCTGGCTGTGGCAGCGGCTCAGCGTCTCTCTCACGCGGGGCAGATCGTCGGGGTGGATGATTTCGGCAAGCGAACGGTCGTCGCGGAAAAGATAATCCGTCACGGCGTAGCCCGTGATCTCCTCGAAGGTGTCGCTGAGGTACTCCTTGGTCCAGTTGGCGTCGTTGCGGCTTCGGTAGACGACGCCGGGGATGTTGTCGACGAGGGAGCGGAAGAGGAGGCTGGTCTGCATCTCGCCGTTGCGGGCCTCGACGAGGGCGTCGATGAGGGCGTTGCCGCACCGGGCCAGCTGGGCGATCTCGTCGTCGCCCCTTTCGGTGAGGTGTCCGTGAAGTCGGGGCGAGGCCGTGATGTGGGCCATCTCGTGTCCCATCTGCCGGAGCCCCGTCAGGACGAGGCGGTCGAAGAGCAGGAAGGTCGTCGCCAGGAGGCTGACGAAGGCGATGACGAGGGCCGCGACGAGGCCGACGACGTCGCCGCGGACGCGGGCCCGGAATTCGGAGGGGATGGCGATGGAGGCCAGGAAGGCGGGGCGCCCCAGAAGATCGGTCACCAGCATCCAGGCCTGGGAGCCTTCTTCGGAGTTCCCGACGGTCCGCCCCTCCCGGACGAGCTCGGCGACCTTGCTCCGCGTCGCTGCGTCCGTCTTGCCGGCCAGGGAGGTGAGCGTCATCGTCAGTCCCGTGAGACGCGAGATCTGGAGCCGCTCCTCGTCGACGAGGCGCCCCAGGACGAGGAAGCCCCTGTCGGGGCCCTTTCCCTCGCTGGTCCTGATGGGGGCGACGGCCGTCAGGACGACGGCGTCGTCGAGGCGGAGGAGGCCGCTGGGAAAGGGGCTCGCCTCGCCGAAGGGAAGAAGGGGGCCGATGAGCTTCTCCAGGGCCCGGGACCGGAGTCTGCCCGCTTCGGAGAGTCCCTCTCGGTGGAAGAGCCTGCCCGCGGCGTCGAAGAAGAGGAGGATGTCGATGGCCATGGCCGGGTCGGGGAGGGCCGCGGCCAGGTAAGCCTCGTCGGGAGAGGTCCCGTCCATGAAGGCGTAGGTGGCGTCCCAGTAGGCCGAATCGACGGCATAGGCCTGAAGCCCCTCGGCCTGGTACCGAAGGAGGTCGTCGATGCGCGCCGAGGCCGAAAGGGCATGGTCCGCCCCCGTCCGTGCCAGGGTCCTCTCTCCGTGACGCAGCATCAGTCCCGTCAGGAGCAGGAGGACGGCCAGAAAGACGATCAGAAAGCCCAGTCCGATTTTCGGGGCGATCCTCAGGGCCCTTCTCCTCCCCGGAACTGGAAGGCCAGCAGGGTGATGTCGTCGGACTGCTCGGCCCCGTCGGCGAAGGCCTCGAGGCGGCGGCGGAAGCCGCCGACGATCTCCCTGCAGGAGGCCCGATTCAGATCGGCCAGGGTTGCGGCGGTCCTGTCGTCGCCGAAAAGCTCCTCGGCGGGATTCATGGCCTCGGTGACGCCGTCGGTGAAGGCCAGGAGGAGATCTCCCCGACGCAGGACGACCTCCCCCTCGGAGAAGGCCATGCCCTCCATGGCCCCCACGAGAGGTCCCTTGAGGGAGGGCAGCGGTCTCGCACTTCCCTCCGTCCCGATCAGCAGGGGAGGCGGATGGCCGCCCAGGGCGTAGCGGAGAAGCCCCGTCCTGATGTCGACGACGGAGAAGAAGAGGGTGACGAACATGGAGGCGTCGTTGCCCTCGGCCAATTCGTCATTGAGGCGCGCCATGAGGCGGGAGGGAGAGGATTCCTCCCGCGAGAGGGCCTTGATGAAGGTCCTGGTGACGGCCATGAAGAGGGCGGCGGGGACGCCCTTGCCCGAGACGTCGCCGACGACGAGGCAGAGGTGGTCCTCGTCGGTCATGAAGAAGTCGTAGAAGTCGCCCCCCACCTCTTTCGCCGGTTCGAGAAGGGCGTGGAGGCAGAACTCGTTCCGCTCGGGGAAGGGGGGGAAGGTCTTGGGGACGAGGCTCATCTGGATGGCCCTGCCGATGCGCAGTTCGCTTTCGATGCGCTCCCGGGCCGCCGCCGTCCGGGCCAGCTCGGCCATGTAGCCGGCGATCTCCTCCCGCATGGCCGAGAAGGAGGCCGTCAGGCGCGACACCTCGTCGTCGCCCGACGGAGGGGGAAGGGGCGCCGTGGCGTCTCCCGAACCCATGGCCTGGACGGCGTCGTCCAGGGTCCGGAGGGGGCCCGTGATGGAGCGGGCCAGGGCCCAGACGAAGGCCAGGAGGAGGGCCAGACCGGCGAGGGCCGCCGTCGCCTGGGCCCGGCTCAGGGTCGCCACGTCCCGGAGCAGTTCGGCCCGGGGGAAGAAGACGGCCAGAGACCACCCCGTATCCCCTACGGTGGAGAAGGCCAGCCAGCCCGGATTCCCGTCGAAGGTGACGGGGGCGAAACCTCCCTCGCCGGCGATCATCCTCCGTCCGAGGCGGGCCAGATCGTCGTCGCCCCAGGCCTCGGCGAGGCTGAAGAGGCTCTCGTTCATGATCCAGTCCCTCCGGGGGTGGGCGATGATCGTTCCCTGGGCGGAGAGGAGGAAGGAGAAGGCCTCGCTTTCCGGCCGGGAGAGGGAATCCATCCTCTCCGTGAGCCAGGACAGGGAGAGGTCGGCCGTCATGACGCCGAGGAAGGTCCCCCTCCCGTCGCGTAAGGGGACGGAGTAGGTGGCCATGAGGGCCTCGCCGCCCCCCTCGTCGTGGTAGGGCTCGCTCCATTGGGGGCGGCCGGAATGTTTGGGAAGGAGGTACCAGTCCCAGGTCTCGAAGTGGTAGCTCTCCGTGGCCAGGCTCGTGACGGTCAGGCCGTCTCTGTCCCGGAAGACGTAGGGGGCGAAGGGCCCCCTCTCCGGAGTCCCCTCCTCGAGGACGAGGGCCGAGCCGAAAAGCTCGGCGTTGCGATCGACCGTCCGCCGGAGGAGGTCGACGAGCTCGTCGGGAGAAAAGGAGCGATGGTCTCCGACGATATCGGCCGCCGTCTCGGCCGTCCGCTCCAGGGCCTCGGTGACGACGGCCATGCGACAGGCCGCGGCCTGGGCCGTTTCGACGGCCTTGGCCTCCAGCTCCCGCTCCAGGAGGGTGCGGGCCCGGAGGAAGCCCAGGCCCACGACGAGGGCCAGGACGAGGCCCGAGCCCACGAAGCCCCAGAGGACGAGTCTGCCGGCCAGGCTTCCGCGCAGTTTCAGGGCCGTTCACCTCCCCGGAAGAGGGAGAAGGGAAGAGGCCTTGCGATGAGCCCCACCCGTTCGAGGGTCCGGGCGGTCCTCTCGTAGGCCTCGCGGCTCAGGACTCCCGGCTCGGCCAGGATGGAGGGGAGGATCCGCTCCAGCATCCAGCGCTGATGAACCCGGTTGGTGGGGACGTGGGCACGCCGGGCGTAGGCCATGACGATGTCCAGCGCCTCGTCGACGTTCTCCGCGGCGTAGCGCCACCCCTCCAGCGTCGCCTCGACGAAGTCGCCGCAGGCCTCGGGGTGGGTCTCGGCGAAGGGGGCGAGGGCGTAGAGGCCGTCCTCGGGGAAGCTGTAGCCCTTCTCGGCCAGGTCGATGACGGTCAGCTCCTCGGCGTCGACGCCAGAGAGGAGGAGGCGGTGAAGTTCGTTGTAGCTCATGGCGGCGCAGGCATCGACGAGGCCCCGCCGGAAAAGGGTGATCGAATCGTACTGAGGGATGAGCTTGGGGGTGACGGCGCCGTCCTCGAAGAGGGCCAGGTAGCCGCCCCGGAAGTCGTCGCCCCAGAGGGTCACCTTCCGCCCGTTCAGGTCGTCGATTCCGTCGACGCCCCGATCTCGCCAGGCCAGCAGGACCTGATGGGAACGGCCGACGATCTGGCCCAGATGGACGAGGGGCACGCCCCGGTCGCGATAGAGGAGGGCCGCCGAGAGGAAGAAGGTCCCCACGTCGGCCTCCCCCGCGAGAAGGGCCCTGACCGGTTCCCGGTTGGGCCCTCCGCGGATGATGAAGACGTCGAGGCCTCGGCGGAGGTAGAAACCCTTTTCGAAGGCGACGTAGTAACCGGCGAACTGGGCCTGGGGAACCCACTGGAGGGCCAGGCGGATCGTCGTGAAGGCCCGGGCCGGAACGGCGAGGCCCATGAGTCCGACGAGAAGGGCCAGGGCCGGCCCGCGCTGGAGCAAGGCCCTCAGCACTCCCTGTTGAGGACGAGGGAGAGGATGTTGCGCCCCCCCTCCCGGCGGTAGTGGACCTCGTCGGTGACGCGGCGGATGAGCAGGACGCCCAGCCCGCCGACGGCCCGGTCCTCGAGGCCCGAGGAGAGGTCCGGAGGGGGGGCCTCCTCGAGAGGGTCGAAGGGAATGCCCTCGTCGACGAGTTCGACGGCGAAGCGCCGATCGTCCAGGAGAAGGCGGATCGTCACGTCGCGGGGGGGCTCTCTGTAGGCGTAGGTGCAGATGTTGACGAGGGCCTCCTCGAGGGCCAGCTCCAGATGGGGGAGGCGGCGGGCCGCCACGGAGGACGCCTCGGCCTGGGCGGAGACGAAGGCCGTGATCTCCTCGATCCGGCTCGGATCGGCCTCGAAGGTCCGCTCTTCGACGAGGCTCATCGGCGGAGGATCTCCAGCCCCTCGTCTCGCGTGACGGCGACGGGGATGAAGGCGTCGAAGCCCGAGATGGCGAAGACCTCGGCCACCATGCCGGTCATGGCGCAGACGGCGACGGCGCCTCCGACCGCCCGGGCCCGCTTGGCCAGGGCCAGAATGCCCCGCAGGCCGGCGCTGCTGATGTATTCCAGATCGGCGAAATCGAGAAGGATCCTGCGGTCTCCGCCGTCGACCCAGGCGAGGCTCTCCTTTTCGAAGGCGGCCGTCGTCATGGCGTCGAGGCGGCCCGAGACGACGACGAGGGCGATGGTGTCCTGAAGGGTACGAAGGAGCTTCACGCAAATTCCTCCTTGTTCTTTCGCGACGGCGAAGGCCGGATAGGACGAAAGCGAGGGAATCGTTTCCCTGAAGTCGTTTCTTTAAGATACTACAGCAAAGCGCGCGGCGCCGAAAGGCGGCCGGGGAAAATGAAAGGAGAAAGAGATCTCGACGGTCGAGGCGTCTGTCGCTCTTCTCGGGGAAAAGGCGGATTCGGCCTGACCGGGGGGGACTGAAAACGGGCCTCAAGAACAGGAAAATTCCTTCGGACGGCACAAAAGGGTATGGCGCAACGCGCGTCAGGCCGACGACAGACGCTGGGGCCGCCTCTCCCACGTCCCCGGACGCCTCCTTCTCCGAGGGCCCCTTCCCCTCAGAGGTCGCACCCGCCTCTTCCGCCCAGGCTCTGGAGGCCCCAGCCGCGGGGATAGAGCCCGGGGAGGTCCACGGGCAGCTTTCCCCGCGGGACGATCTGCCCGGCCAGAAGGCGGGCCAGGGCTTTCAGCGTCGGGCCGTCATCGCCGTAGGCGGCGACGGCGGCGGCCGTGGCGGGGAGCGCCGTCGCGTCGTAGGGGCCGCCCAGAGAGAGAAGGATCAGCCTTTTTTCGCCCAGGGCCCGGAGGAAACGGGCCAGCTCCGGCTTGCGGTTCACGTCGTAGGCGGCGACGGCCACGAGGGGATGGCCCTCCAGAGCTCGGACGAGAGTGTCCTCTTCCTCGGAGGAGAGCTCCGTCCCGTAGGGGAGGGGGTCGAGGAGGGCGAGGCCTTCCGTCAGAGGCCGAAGCCGTTCGGCCCGGTCCTCGGGATAGAGGAGGGGCAGCGCGCCTCGCAGGGGGAGGGAGCCGTCGTTGCAAAGGAGCGTCAGGGCGCCCTCGGCGATCTCCCGGGCCAGGGTCTCCCGTTCCTCCGTCGCCGTGGGCCCGAAGGTGCGGGGTCTGGCGTCGGAGAGGAGGCCGAGCCTCTCCTTGGCCGCGACGATCCGCCCCAGGGAGGTCTCCAGGGCGGCCCGCTCGAGCCGTCCCGACCGGAGAGCCGCCACGATGGCCTCGTGGGCGTCGATCTGTTCCTCCGGCTCGTGTCCCCTGTCGGCGCCGAAGATGAGAAGATCGACGCCGGCTGCCAGGGAGCGCAGGGCCGATTCGACGATGCCCCACTGCCTGTCGAGGGCGCCCATGCCGAGGGAGTCGCTGATGACGAGTCCCGAAAAGCGCAGTTCCTCGCGGAGGAGACCGTGAAGAACGGCTCGGGAGAAGGTGGCGGGGATGTCGTCCGATTCCAGGGCGGGGACGACGACGTGGGCCGTCATGATGGCCGGGACCCCCTCTTCGATCATCCGTCGGAAGGGGACGAGCTCGACGGCCTCGAGGCGCTTCCTGTCGTGGGGGATACGGGGGAGGCCCAGATGGGAATCGACGTCGGTGTCTCCGTGGCCGGGGAAGTGCTTGGCCGAGCAGAGGACGCCCGTCTCGGCGAAGGGAGCGACCCAGGCCGAGGCCAGACGCCCCACGTCGGCGGCGTCCGATCCGAAGGAGCGGACGCCGATGACGGGGTTGGCGGCGTTGACGTTGACGTCGGCCACGGGGGCGAAGTCGACGGTGATGCCCAGCTCACGAAGCTGCTCCGCCGTGGCCCGGGCCGCCGCGGAGGAGAGATCGGTCCTGTCCGCGGCTCCCAGGGCCATGGCTCCGGGGAAGACGGTGACGCCTTCGGTGAGGCGGTTGACCCGTCCCCCCTCCTGGTCGACGGTCACGAAGGGAGGCAGAGGCCAGGAGGCGGCCCTGGCCTGGAGATCGTCGACGAGACGGGCCACCTGGCCCGGGCTTTCGACGTTGCCCGCCGAGCTGTAGAGGATGACGCCGCCGGGACGGATCCGGTCGAGGCGGAGCCATGTCGTCTCGTCCAGCTCGGCTCCGCGGAAGAAGACGATCATCGTCTGCCCCGCCAGCTCCTCGTCGGTCAGGGCGGGAAGGGCCGAGGCGGCTCCCGTGCCGATCAGAAGGGCCAGAAAAACGGCGGCGAAGGTTCTGCCTGTCATGAGAAGCCTCCTCGTCAGAAGGGATCGGAGCGTCGGGAAGAAGAGGTCGCGGCGGGGGCGGCCGGGTCCGGGCTTGCGGCCCGGACCCGGCGCCGGGGGCTATTTCCCGCGGCGGGAGAGGAGGGCGGGAAGGAGAAGCAGCAGGGCTGCCGGAGCGGCCCCGAGGGCGCAGCCGCCCGAAGAGCCTCCCGTCGCGGCGGCCTCGAAGTGGACGGGCACGAGGGGATCGGTGAAGATCCCGTCCTCAGCCCCGTCGTGGACGAGGAAGTAGCCTTTTCCGTCGACGGTCAGGGTCTGGACCGCCGATGACCTGTCGGCGGGGAGGGCCCGGTCGAGGAGGGCCAGGCGGAAGGAGACGGAGAAGGACTCCGCCTCCTCGGCGACGGAGAAGAAACGGTTCCTGTCCGCTCCGGCCAGAGTGACGAGGTCGAAGGCCAGGTCGTCGTCGAGAACCTTGACGAAGCGGAGATGATCGAGGAGGTCGGCCGAGACGGCGTCGAAGGGCAGGGCGTCGCGGTCGATGCGGATCGTCAGGGGAACGAGGGCGATATCGGCATCGGCCTCGAAGGAGAGGCCGAAGGGGGTGCCCACCGACGTGGCCTTCCCTGCCTCGCCCGTGCCTTGCCGGAGGCCCTGGGTCAGCTTCTCGTCGTCGATGTCGGCCGAGGCGACCTTCAGGTTGTCGATGGCCGAGGGCTGACGCAGGGTCGTCACGTCGATTCCCGCCGGGCCTTCGGCGCCGCTCAGGTCCGTCGAGACGATGACGAGGCCGGCGATGGAGAAGAGATCGCCGCTGGCCGGGGAGAGCTCGCCGATCTGGCGGAGTCCTCCGTCGGCGATGAAGGTGCGGACCGACGAGGCGACGACGCCGCCGAACCCGTCATCGACGGCGAGCTTCCAGAAGCGTCTCCCGTCGGCGTTGCTCAGGGCGTAGCCGGTGGCGTCGGCCGAGAGGGGGACGATGTCGTCGTCGGTCAGGGCCTCTTCGGTGCCGAGGTAGAGGACGTAGGTCAGGGCGTCGCCGTCGGGATCGTCGTAGCGCCAGCTCAGTCTGCCGTTGGCGGGGATGTCGACGGCTCCGTCGGCCGGAGCGCGGCTTGCCTCGACGGGAGGCCTGTTGGCCGTCTCGAAGACCTTGGGCGTTCCCGTGACGGTGCCCACGTTTTCGACGACGGCGTCGACGGTGACGGTGTAGGTGCCGTGGCCGACGAGACCCTTAAGGAAAAGTTCCGTGGCCGTCGTCTCGCCGCGGAAGACGACGGTTCCCTCGGCATCGCGGACGGTGACGACGTAGCTCACCGTCTCGCCCGCGCCTAGCCCCTTGGGAGGCTGCCAGGTCAGGGTGAGGCCTCCGTCGGGGATGACGATTTTACCTCCCTCGAAGGAGGGGTTCTTGAAGTCGATGTCGCCGGAGGCGACGGGATCGAGGGCAACGCGGAAGGAGGTCCGTTCCGACAGGGCACTTCCTCCCCATCCGTCGTCGGCCGAGACCTGCCAGAGGTAGATCGCTCCGGCGTCGAGAGGTTCCGTCCAGCTGTGGGCGGCGCCCGTTCCGGCGTCGGCCGAGAGGATCCTTCCCGACTCGTCGGTCAGGTAGAGGACGAAGGACAGGCTGTCGCCGTCGCCGTCGTCGGCCGTCCAGGAGAAGGTCGGCTCGGCGGCGACGTTGAGGGCTCCGTCGGCGGGCGCGTCGTTTCTGACGGAGGGAAGGGCGTTGAGGGTCGTGAAGTTGCGGGCGTCGCTCTTCGTGTCCAGCTCCGGCTTGTTCTCGACGCGGGCCGTCACCCACCAGCGGTAGATGGTGTGTCCCCTGAGGGGCTCCTGTCCCGAGGGCCAGGCGAGGGTCGTCGTCGTCAGGCCTTGGGCGATGGGGAAGCCGCCGATGAGCACGTCGTAGACGACCGCCCCCTCGTCGCTCGAGACGGCCTGCCAGGAGAAGGAAGGCGTCAGGGAGACGTCGTCGGCGTCCGTCTCGGGGCTCAGGAGGGTCGGCTTGGGCAGATGTCCGACGGGGCCGTCGGCGAAGGCCTTGAGGCAGACGTTGGCCGTGGCGTCGACATCGGTCAGGTCCGTCCAGGTCGTGCCGTCGACGGAGACGAAGCTTTCTCCCCGAGCGGCCGTGGCCTTGTCGGAGTAGCCGCGGCTCCTGTTCTCGACGGCCACGGGGTAGTCGTAGCCCGGCGTGGTCAGATCGACGACGATGGAGAAGGTCGTTCCCGCCGCCACGTCGACGGGCTCGTCGAGATGGATCGTGTGATAGCCCGGGGCCTCCAGCGTGGCTCCCTGGCTGTCGATGACGCAGAGCCCCGAGCGGGGAGCTCCGGCCTCGACGCCGGTGTGGACCGAGATGTAGGCCACGTTGTCGACGCCTCCGGCGTAGAAGGCGACGGACTCGATCCGTCCCTCCTCGGCGGCGGTGAAGACGTTGGCCATCCAGGCCCTCTCCCCTCCGTCCGCGGCGGGCGAGTAGGAAGTGACCCAGCCCAGAGGGTCGTGCTGGTAGATGCGCTCGAAGGCGTCGACGGTGGTCCCGATGTAGACGGCTCCCGTGTCGAGGGCGGCGTCCTCGTAGGAGAGGTAGAAATAGCCCCCGTCTCCCCAGGAGTCGCCCCAGCTGTTCTTGACGATCCAGGCGCCGTCCCCTTCGGGCCTGTTGAGGGCGTTGAAGTTCTCCCGCGAATAGGTGTCGTCCCAGCCGACGACGGTGACGGCGTGGTTGGCCCAGCCGACGGTCAGGCCGTCGGGGTTACCGGCGGGGATGAAGGCGGCGCTGGTGGCGCTGTTGAAATAGGGCGAGAGGTTCCAGTTCCCCGTCTGGGGATCGCTGGCGTAGACGCCCACCGAGGCGGCTCCGTAGAAGGCGACGGCCCTCTTGATGTTCTCGACGCTGGCCTTCTGGTAGCGCGTGCCGCTGTCGTAGTAGAAGTTGTAGACCGTCTCCAGGCGCCGCGAGAGCGGCGCGGCGCCGTCGGGGATCTCCTCGTAGGGGGCTTCCGTCTCGTCGACGGCGCCCGTCCCCCGGGCCAGAAGGGCCGTGGCCCGGAAGTCGTCGCCGCCCTGGTCCATGAGAGTCTGAAGGGGCAGGGTCGCGGCGACGTCTTTGAAGCCGGGAAGTTCGGGCGACCGGTCGACGCAGCCGAAGTATCCCAGGTGCATCTCGGCGTAGTCGGGGCTGGCGATGCCGGCCCTGAGGGCCGTCGACTCCAGCGAGGCCATGGCGGAGAAGGTCCAGCAGGAGCCGTAGGGAGCCTGATCGCGGACGGGCGACGACAGGCCCGATTTCCTGAGGTCGAAGGTGGCGGGGAACCAGGCTCCCTTGTCGCCGGCCGAGGTGAAGAGGCTCTTTCCGGCCAGGTGACTCAGGTCGACGGGAGAGGGGGTGCGGCCCCCCTCGGTCCTGGCCGTTCCCTCCGAGGTCGCGCGGGCCTGGTCCTCCACATAGGCGACGAAGGCGGGGTTGGGCGGGGCGAAAGCCCCGGCCCAGGCCGCCAGAGAGGAAAGCAGCAGCAGGAAGAGGGCGAAAAGGGAGATCCAGGACAGACGGTGACGCGGCATTCTCGAACACTCCTTTCGATGGATGGATCGTCTCGGACCCGAGGGCCCGGATGGAGTCGGCGCGGTTACCGGTCTCTGCGCAGGAGGAAGAGGAGGGGAAGGCAAAGCAGCGCCGCCGTCGGCGTTCCCGCCGCACAGCCTCCTCCGGATGCGGGGGCAGCCTCTTCTGGCGTCGGGGCCTCGGGCGTAGGCGCCCGTCAGGGGGTGTCCTCCTCCTCTTCGTCGGCGTGGGGCAGGCGCAGGGCGGCCAGGGCCAGGATCAGGGCCCCGGCGCCGTTGGCGACCAAGAGGAGGGGGAGGGACAGGAATCGGTTGGTGAGGCTGAAGAGGATGAAGGCCAGGGGCATGACGGCGTAGCAGATCGTCGTGAGGAGGGCGAAGAAACGCCCCTTCACGGCGTCGGGGACGATCTTCTGGAAGAGGGCCGGCGCCGTGGCGTTGACGGTGCCCAGGCCGAGTCCCACGGCGAAGAGGGAGAGGGCCATGATCTCCCTGTGGCCGACGACGCCGAAGAGGATGATGGCGGCGGCCGAGAGGAAGAGTCCTCCTGCGATGCGGCCGTAGGCGCCGGAGAAGGGGCGGAGGCTGAAGAAGAGGGCCGAGAGGAGGGCGCCGAGGGCCAGGGAGCCCTCGAAGAGCCCCACCCAGAGGGGGCCCTCGCCGAGGATGAAGCGCACGGCCAGGGGGATGGCCAGGAGGACGGGGGAGAAGAAGAAGTTGAAGGCGCCGAAGACGGCCAGGAGAAGGGCCACGGGGCGGTTCTCCCCGAGATAGGCGAACCCCTCGGCCATGGACCGGCCCCAACTCGGCCGGGGTCCCGGGAGGCGAGGCGCCGCCAGGTCTGTTCTGATGGACAGGATCAGGGCGAGGGAGAGGAGGAAGGTGGCGCCGTCGAAAAGGAAGGCCCCAAGCGAGCCGAGGGCCGCCAGGGCCGCCCCTCCCAGGGCGGCGCCGATGACGGCCGAGAACTGGAAGGCCGTCGAGTTGACGGCCGCCGCCGCCGTCACGTGCTCCCTGTCGGTGAGGGCTTCGAGGGAGCTGTTGGCGGCGGCCTCGAAAAGAGGCATGAAGAGGGAGATGGAAAAGACGAGAAGGTAGAGGAGGGGCAGGGAGAGCCGTCCCGCCGCCAGCAGCGCCGCCAGGAGAAGGAGAAGGAGGAGGCGGACGACGTCGGCGCCGACCATGCAGTTCCTGCGGTGGAAGCGGTCGGCCAGAGTTCCCATGAGAGGGCCGAAGAGGACGATGGGGATGACGGTCACGGCCATGAGCAGCCCAAGATGAAGGCCGCTGTCGGGCCCGCCGGAGCTGACGACCCACCAGGCCAGGGCGATGGAGAAGAATTTGTCCCCTATGGCGGAGACGAAGCGCCCGGCGAAGAACTTGCGGAAATCGGGGAAGAGGACCAGCGGGTGGCTCCTTCCCCTGAAGGAGGGACCCGTCATGAAAGGGCGGCCATCCTGTCGAGGATCTCCTGGGCGGCGATGGCGCACCCCTTGTGCTTGTGCGTTCCGCCGCGGCGGACGGAGGCGATGTAGGTCCCGGGCAGGCCGCAGGGACAGTCCTCCTCCAGGACGGCCACGTCCGTCGCGAGGAGGGACTGATTGGGCTGGGCCTCGTTCCAGGGGGAGAGGAGGAGGAGCTGTCCCTCCTGTCCCATGGCGAGGGGACGGTGCGTCAGGGGGTCGACGACGGAAAGGCGCGAACAGGCCGGCACGTGGTGGTGGCCGAAGGAGCAGGCGCCGTAGGGAACGCCGTGTTCGGCCATGCCGAAGACATCGCGGACGTTGGCGGCCGGGAGGCCGCAGCTCGACTGGACGAAGAGGGCGAAATCGGCCTGTCTCATGGGCTGACCGGCGTGATTCTTCCAGCCCCCTCCGGCGATGACGAAGCTGTCGGGATCGACGGACAGGTCGGGCTTGAGCCTTTTCGCCTCGGCCAAGGCCCGATGCATGAAGGCGGGAAAGCCCAGGAAGCGCAGAGGGCCGTCGGAGGCGAGGTCGATGAGAAGCCGCGCCGTGCCGTCGACGTCGAAGGAGAAGGTCCCCGAACCGTCGCGCTTCAGGAGCCAGTGGACGCTTCGGGCCGGGGCGCAGGCCATCTTCTGCTCCGTGCTCCAGCTCGTTCCCACGTCGGCTGCCTCGGTCCTGTCGTAGCTGAAAAGAAGGTAGTGGGCCGGGCGGGGCGAGTCGAAGCCCAGGGCGGCGAAGATCTTCCGCGACAGAGTCTCCATTCGGGCCAGACTGGGTCCGTCGAAGTGGAGCTGCGTCCTCTGTCCCGACGTCCCCGAGCTGGTCAGGGTGAGCACCACCGATTCGGGGGCGACGGAGAGGAAATCGTTGATTTTCAGCGTCCCCACGTAGAGGGGGGGCAGGGCCAGGGCGTCCTCGACGGAGGCGATGGCGGCGGGGTCGAAGGCCTTGGCCTCGTCGAGAGCCCTCAGAAAGGGGTGGATCGCCCTCTGTCGCAGGACGTTCTCGCGGAAGGCCTCGACGAAGAGCCCGTCCGTCTCCCGAGGCGGCAGAAAGGGGTTTTCCAGGGAGCAGAGCCGTTCCAGGGCGTTCATGAGAGAGCCTCCTCTCGCTTTTGGGCCAGGGGCCGGATGTAGTCGACGAGGCGCTGTCCCATCTCCCCGGCGACGACGACGGAGTCGAAATCGACGGTGCTGCCGTTCAGGTAGATCAGAGCCAGCCTGTCGCCCCGTCGGCCGGGCAGGAGGCCGCAGAAGAAAAAGCCCCGTCCCTCCAGGGCCGCCGCCAGCTCGGGTGCGGCCTCGTCCTCCAGGTTGAGGCGGACCAGGATGGCGTCGATGCGGCGAAGACAGAACTGGCGGACCAGGTGATGGAGGTGCCCCCCCGCCGTCTCCGAGGCGGCCTCGTCGACGTCGATGACGGCGGCGTTGATGTCCTCGATGATCTCGGCCCGCGTCCGCCCCGGCCCCGTGCCCGATTTGGCCCGGCCCGGAGCGAAGGTTCTCTCCAGTCCCAGAGCGGCGTAGAGCTCGGCCAGGAAGGGCGCGTGGGCCTCCGGGAGGTGGACGGTCCGCCTCTCGTGGTCGGCCAGGGGGAGGTACTGGCAGGCCAGGCTCAGACGCCGGGAGCTGCACCCGGCCAGCTTGCGGAAGTTCATCGACGGCGCGAAAAATCCGGCCAGGAGGGCGCTGTACCGGAAGCCGCGGGAGAGGGCCGCCTTCTGAGAGGCGCCGTGACTCGTCACGGACTGGACGAAGGCGCCGCCGTAGCCGCGGCGGCGTGCCTCGTCGATGAGGTGATCGGTGAGCTCTTTCAGGAGGTTCCGGCCTCTGTAGCGGGGCTTGACGAAGGCCATGCCCAGCTCGACGCCGTCGCTGCCCTCGGTGATTTCCAGGGCGCCGTGGCCCAGGATGTCGTCGTCGGAGACGGCCACGAAGGAGGCGATGTGGCCCGTGCGGTTCAGCTCGACGACGCGCTCGGGGTAGTAGAGGTGGCTGTTGGGGTAGGAGTAGCCGTAGGCCTCGTAGGCGCAGCGGGCCACCTCGATGGCCTCGTCGGGCCTCATGGGGCGGATCGTCCAGGCCAGAGGGCCCTCGTAGACCGTCACGGGCGTTCCGGCGGGGCGGCTCTCGCCCTCGTCGGCCACGGAGCGGTCCGAGAGGTACTTGACGAGGCGCGTCTCCTTGCCCTGAGGGCCCAGGTTGCGGAAGGAGACCTCGTCGGCCAGGTTGCGCATGAGGAAGAGCCCCAGGCCCCGGCGGGGCGTCTCGTCGGCGTCGCGGGGGGCGCTGTAGGGGGGGACCGATTCGGGCGCGTAGGGAATGCCCCGGTCCGCCACGGTCAGGGCCAGGCCCAGGGGGACGGCCTCGACGGTGACGTCGAAGGTGCCCTCCTCGCCCTCCTCGTAGGCGTGGTGGAGGACGTTGGCGACGGCCTCTTCGAGGGCCACCTCGATCTCGCCCAAAGCCTTTCCCTCGAAGCCTCGGCCTTTCGCCGCCGCGGCGACGAAGGCCTGGAGGGGGGGGAGGACGGCCATTTCGTTGGGCAGGGTCAACCTGGCGGGTCGTCTCACTCGGGAAGCCTCCCGTCGACGATGCGGCGGATCTTGCCCGTCCGGGCCACCCGCTCCAGCGACTGGGCCGGAACGAGGGAGACGGACAGCTCCTCCAGCTCCCTGTTGCGGGGGTCCCTGTAGACCTTGGCCCTCTCGACGATGGCCTCGAGGATGGCCCCCTCCAGGGCGCCGTCGCCGACGAGGCTCGCGTCGAGGACCTCGACGGAGAAGGTCACCTTCGCCTTCGTCCCCAGAGGGGCGACGCCGATCTGGAAGTCCGACGAAAGACCTCGGAAGGGTTCGAGGGCCTTCTCGACCTCCTCGACGTAGAGCTTGCCGAAGTGGACGCGGACGTAGTCGCCCGTCCGTCCCAGAAGGCGCAGGCGGGGCCAGTGGCGGCCGCAGGGGCAGGGGCCGTCGACCCAGGCGGCCCGGTCGCCGATGCGGAAGCGGATCAGGGGATGGAGCTCCCGCGTCAGTGTCGTGGCGACGATCTCGCCGTCGACGATCTCCGTGTGGCACCAGTCCTCGGCGACGTGGAAGACCGTCGGGTCCGTGATGGCCTCGCAGGGGTAGCCCATGGGGCCGATTTCGACGGCCCCGTAGAGGGGTGAGGCGAGAGTGGAACAGCCGAAGACGCGCCGCATCACCTCGCGGCCCGCCTCGGGCAGGGGTTCTCCGGTGAAGTAGACCTTCTCGATCGATCCCGTCCAGCCCCGGCGCAGGGCGGCGTCGGCCAGGGCCAGAAGGGCGCTCGACATGGCCATGACCGCGTTGGGACGGTGTTCGTCGAGGAGAGCCAGCGTCTCCTCGGGAGACTGGTTGCAGGTCATGGAGAGAATCTGGCAGCCCGTCTCCTCCAGAGCCCTGTTGAAGGCGAGAAAGCCCGTCCAGAGGGCTCCGGCCCGGAGCAGGTTCGCCACCCGGTCGCCCCTCCCCAGCCCCATGGCCCGGAAGCCCTCGCCCGTCACCTTTCCCGAAAAGGCGAACTCCTCGGGCGTCCAGAGGACGTAGCGCGGCTTGCCCGACGTGCCGCCCGAGGCGAAGACGTAGAAGGGGGAGGCGGGATCGGTGATCATCGCCATGTCGGCCGGCGGACAGTGGTCGACGAGATGGCTCTTCTCCAGAAGGGGAAGCTCGGCGAAGGCTTCGAGGCTTCGCAGAGGCAGTTTCACCCCGGCCAGGTGGCGGGCGTAGAAGGGGGCCCTCATGGCCTTGGCGACGACGGCGTTGAGGCGCGACAGGAGGAGGGCCTCCCTGGCTCCGCCGCCGACGCGACTCTGGCCCAGCAGGTCCGAGGGAAGGTCCTCCCTGTTGACGAGGCGGACCAGTTTGAGGGGAATGTGGACGCCGTCGTGAGGGGCCGTCCCGTCGAAGCCCAGGCCCATCGTGCCGGGCTTGCAGAATCGGAGGACGCCCAGGGAGGCCAGGGATTCGACGAGGGGCTCCAGTCTCCGTGGGGGGGCCGCCACGCCCGCCGTCGAGAGGTACCAGGTCATCCCCCGGAGATTGCCCCTCGTCAGGTCCTCCAGGTCGTCGACGGCGTTGACGTAGATCGTCCGGTTCAGCGGCGAAGGGATGATGTCGGCGCCCCGTCCCACGAGGACCGTGTGACTCCCTCGCTTTCCCTCGAAGAGGCTGCCCTCTCCGTTGAAGGCACGCCACCGGGCCTGCTCGCGCTCCTTGCCGATCTCGACGGCCTCGTCGAGATCGATCCGCCCCGGCGGAAGGGTCAGGGAGAGAGCCTCGAGGGCGTCGAAGAGGCGTCGGGCGAAGGGCTCGGCCGCCTCGGGACCGCCCTCGACGAAGAGATTCTGGCAGCTCGTGCAGGCCCGCTGCTCCCAGAGGCAGACGTCGAGGGCGAAGCCCCGTGCCGCCTCGTCGAGGGCCTTGTCGGTCAGGCCCGAGGCGACGACGGCGAAACTCACCTTGGGGCCGAAGGCCAGAAGCTCCGTCTGGGGGGCCAGGCCGCTCTTGTACTCCCGGACGGCCTCCTCGCCGCCGAAAAGGAGGATGGCGTCGAAGGCGCCTCCCTTGACGAGGTCCGTAACGGCCTGATTGGAGCGGCTCCAGTAGGTGAAGGCCAGATGGGAGCTGATCTCACCGGCCTCCTCGGCCTCCATGAGGGCCTCGAGGAAAAGAAAGGGAAAGACCATGTCCTGGCGGGAGAGCTTGAGGATGTTGACGTTCTTCGTGATCAGTCCCAGAAGGAGGGAGTCGATGGAGCCGAGGAAGATGTTGCCCGCCGCTACGTGGCAGATGGATCCCAGGGGGAGGGCCCGGGCCGAGCCGCTCCGGGGCAGCTTGACCCAGTGGTCGAGGGTGTAGGGATCACCGAGACAGGTGAGACGCTCCTTGAGGAAGTCCCGCGACAGCAGCGTCGACAGGGCCTCGGTGGCCCGCTCGACGAGTTCCGGCGAGTAGCCCGTCACGTCGGGCATGGCGTCGAGAATGCGCCTCCTGTAGGGGCCGGAAGGGTCCGTCAGGAGCCGGCCCGTCCTCTCCAGAGCCGTCAGAATCCGCTCCAGAGGTACCCTTCGGAAGGAGGCCGAACGCTCCCTCAGGCGGCCCGGGTTGAGCCAGCGCCGGGCACGTTCGAGAGGCAGATCGCCCCCCCTTTCCCAGGTTCCGAAAAAGAAGTGAGCCTGCTGATCCATCCTTACACCCTCCTCTGCCGAATAAAGACGAGTCCACGGCGCAACGGACATGGACTCATTTTAAGCCATGGGCTGAGGAGAGAGAAGTGGACGGACTTGAGTCGGCTGTCCCTTCGGCGCTAAAGAATTTTGCCTCGACGGGAAAGGGGAGGTGGAAAAAGACCGCAGGTTTCTGGACGGCGGGAAGGGACGTCACCCTCCGTCGTGGAGGATGTGTCTCCGCGGACATCCCTCCCGTCCTTAAACGCAGGGACGGGAACCGGAAGGATCCCGCCGAAGCGGCGCGAGGGAGTGGGGGCGGCGTCAGAGACGCCTTTGCCGTGGTCCTGCGAAGGGTGTCACTGTCCGGCGGCTCTTGTCGCCGTGGCGCGGAACTTGTCGAGGGAGGCCATGAAGAGCTGATCCCAGAGGGGGAGGGCGCAGGCCAGGGAGAGGGGGAGGGCGCCGACGAGGGAGAGGGGGAAGGTGTCGGAGAAGGGGGGACGCTGCCTGGAGACGTCCTCGACCATCTTGCCCACGAGATCGTCGGGGCCCGTCGCCCCCAGGGCGATCTGGGAGCGATCGCGAAGGACGAAGGTCTCCCCGGGCAGGTAGCGCCCTCCGCTGAGAAAGGCGGCGACGACGAGGCACTCGGGCAGAGACCGCCTTCCCGTCAGGTCGCCGGGGGAGCGGACGGAGGCGACGGAGCCGTCCTTCAGGAGCAGGAGGCTTCCGACGGGGAAGGAGACGACGATGCGTTCCATAAGGGGCACCAGGTCGGCGTCGAACTGGTGCCCCGCCTCGGACGCAAGGATCTCCAGCGCCTCGAAGGGGAGGCGGGCCCGTCGGTAGGGACGGGAGGAGACCATGGCATCGTAGGCGTCGGCGACGGAGACGACGCGGACGAGCCGGGGGATCTCTCCCCCGTAGAGGGTCGCTCCCTTGGCGAGGCCGTACCCCCCTCCGTCGGGCCGTTCATGGTGGAAGGCCACGATGGCCCGCACCATGGGCATGACGAGCTTGTAGGGGCGAAGGAGATCGACGCCCTTCTGGGGGTGGAGGCGCATGAGCTTCCATTCCTCTTCGTCGAGAGGGCCCTCCTTGTTGAGCAGGGCAGAGGGGAGAAGGGTCTTGCCGATGTCGTGGAGGACGGCGCCCATGCCGAGGTTGAGCCGGTCCTGGAGATCGAGCTTTTCGAGGATGCCCGATTCCCAGGCCACCCGGGCCAGGGAGAGGGAGAGGAGCATGACCGACCAGGAGTGTTCGTAGGTGTAGGCGTCGTAGTTGGAGAGGGACCGGAGCTCGGCGAAAAGGGGAGCCTCTCCGGTGAAGAGGGCGTCGACGACGGCCGACGTCTGCTCCATGATGTTGGAGAGGAGCTGGGGCGACAGGGAGCGCCTGCGGACGGCGTGGACGACGAGCTTCTGCACGTCCTGCTTGACCTTGAGGACCAGCTTGGGCGAGAGGGGACCGCCGGGGTTCCACTCCTCCTCGTCGTCGGTGCGGACGCGGATGGAGACGATTCCGTGGCGGGTCATGGCATCCTTCAGCGCCGGCGTGACGACGGCGCCGTGGAGGACGAGCGGCAGGCCGTTGGCGGAGAGGATGTCCTCATCGACGATCCAGAGGGGTTGGAGCTCTTCAACGGGCAGGACGACGCGCACGACGGAACCTCCCAGGGGAACGATGTCTGTTCAAGATCCTACATGCAAGGGGCGGGTTTGGGCAAGTTGAATTTGGGCCCGGCAGGAGCGATCCTGTTTTTAATTTAAACACAATATCTTCAGATCTTCTTCCACTGCTTGAAGCCGCGGCCGACGACCTCCGAGGCGTCGGAGAGGATGACGAAGGCCCGCGGGTCCGTCCGGGCCAGGTGGCGCTTGAGTTCCACCACCTGACGGGGCGTGAGGACGGCCAGCAGGACGTCTCGCGGCTGGCCCGTGAAGGCCCCCTCCCCCTTCAGGACGGTGGCGCCTCGGTGGAGCTCCCTCATGAGATAGTCCTTGACCTCTCGGGGGTCGGAGGCGATGACGATGACCTGCTTGCGCATGTCGAAGGACTTGAGGCCGTTGTCGATGAACCAGGCGTTGATGTAGAGGAGGACCAGGCCGTAGAGCATGTTCTCCAGGCCGACGACGGGCAGGGAGATGGCGATGATGACGGCGTTGATGTAGAAGGTGAACTTGCCGATCTCGATGCCCTTCTTCCGTCTCAGCGCCGAGGCGATGATGTCCGTCCCCGCCAGGGAGGCGCCGGCGTTGAAGACCATGGCTCCTCCCGTCCCCTTCAGGGCCGCCGCGGCGACGACGAGAAGGAGCTTGTCCGTGATGGGCGGGGCCGGAAGACGGCTGAAGAGGTCGAGGAGGAAGGTGAAGACGACGACGGCGTAGAAGGTCCAGCCCAGGAAGCGCCGGGGGAGAACCTTCCAGCCGTAGGCGAAGAGAAGGGCGTTGAGGCCCCAGACGCCCAGCGAGGCGGGGATGTTCCAGATGTATTTGAGGAGGATGGCCAGTCCCGTGACGCCCGAGTCGGGGAGCCGGGCGGGGATGACGAAGAGGGCGATGGCCGCGGCGACGAGGGCGCTTCCGAGGGTCATCGACAGGACCGAAATCCAGTTCTGGTGGATGAAGGCCGTGCCCTTGAGCAGGGCCGTTCTGACCTGTTTCATGATCGTCTCTCCTTTGGCTGCGGCGGGACGCCGAAAAAACGGCTCCGAAGATCGGAGGCCCCCCCTTTGAAGGGAGGGCCTCGGCCCTAGAGGGCCTGAGTGCTGTGCTGCTCTCTGATGGCACGGACGGCCGAGGACAGAGCCTCGACGTCGAGAACCATCTCCATCATGCCGAGCTGTTCCTCCCAGATCTGAGGATCGACGGCTTTCTTTATGTCCGCTTCGAAGACGTGGTACACGGGGAGCCCCAACGGGACTCCGGCCAAGGGACCTGCGAAGGTGGGATCTCCGGCGCTGACGGTCTCGGCGTAGATTTCGGCGCCTTCGGCGTCCGAACTGCCGAGGATGACGACGACCTTGTCGGCGCCGAATTTCTCGGCTCCATCCTTCACCCTCTGCTGGTTCTGCAGGTCCATGGCTCCCGCGGCCGTTCAGACGAAACACTCCGTCACGGAGAAAATGACTTCGGCATCGGCGAGGGACTTGAAGATCTCCTCCATGGCGGGCCCGGGAACGCCGTCTCTTTCTCCCAACAGGATCAGCTTCTTGCCCGCGAACAGACTCATCGACGAACACCTCCTTTCCCCTGAGGATCTGTCTGCATCATAGGGGGGCCGACGGGAAAAGACAAGGAGCTTCTTTTGGAGCGAATCCGCAGGCTCTTCAAGAGGGACTCCGTCGGATCCACCGATTCGAGGGGTGTTCCAATCACCTCGCCGGTGCGGGGTCGAGGCAGCCGCCTCCGTCCTTCAGGCACCTTCTGGCCGGGCCGATGGACGTCCACCCTGTTTTTGCCTGCCGATCGGAGTTCGGAGCGCCCCTTCAGGGGGAGGTTCCCTTGATGCGATCGCCCGTGATCATGAAATAGGCCCGCTCGGCGATGTTGGAGGCGTGGTCGCCGACCCGTTCCAGGGAGCGGGCCACGAGGATGAGATCGGCCGCCTGGCCGACGGAGCCGACGGCGCCGCTGCGGGCCATGATCTCCAGCAGCTCGCTGAAGACCTGACGGTTGAGGTCGTCGATGACGTCGTCGCGAAAAAAGACGTCCCGCGCCAGGGCGACATCCTCGTCGCCGAAGGCCCGCAGGGCGTCACGGATCATGGCGACGGCTCCTGTGGCCATGCGGGGGATATCGATGAGGGGCTTGAGGAGAGGGGCTGAATTGAGATCGAGAGCTCTTTTCGCGATGTTGACGGCCTGATCGGCCGTCCGCTCCATGTCGGTGATGATCTTGAGGACGGAGAAGACGAAGCGCAGGTCCTCCCTCACGGGCTGCCTCAGGGCCAGGGAGCGGAGGCAGATCTGCTCGATCTCCACCTCCATGGCGTCGATGACGTCGTCGCCGTCGATGACGGTCCGGGCCCGGCCGTCGTCGCGATCGACGAGGGACGCCACGGCGCTCTCGACGGCCAGGGCCGTCGCTTCCCCCATCGCCTCGAGGCGTCGCAGGATCTCCCTCCGGTCGTTGTCGAAGAGGAGGTTGTCTCCTCCCTGCCTTTTTTCCTCTCTTTTACCGAAAAAGTTGAAAAGCACCTTCGTCAGGCCTCCTTTCCCGTCGCCGTCGAACGCCGCAGCGTTTCGCCCCGCACGAGTTCCATCGAGGCCCTGGCCAGCGAGGCCGAGGCGGCGAGAAAGCTCCAGGCCTCGATGCCGTCGGGGCTGTCGGGATGGAAGCCTCCGTCGGTCAGCTCGCTCCGCAGCGCCTCCTCTCTCTCCTCGTAGCGGCGGAGGAGGCCCGATGCCCGTCCGATGCCCTCGCGGTCGCCCAGGGCCAGTACGCCCAGCGATTCGCCGACGAGATCGCCCAGCGCCGAGGCGAAGCCGCTCCACGCTCGCCGTTGGGGCAGCAGGGCTGGCCCCGAGGCGGCGCAGAGAGGGGCCATGCGGCCGGCGACGATGTCGACGACCTCCTTCAGGGCCGCCATGGAGTAGGTCAGGGCGGCGTACTCGGCCCTGGCCGCATCGTCGTCGGGCGGCGTCATGGCGACGACGAAGTCCACGGCGCGCCGGGCCAGCTCGGGCGTCCCGGCCCGGAGCGCCTCCACCCGCTCCCCCTCCTTCAGGCAGTGGAGGGAGAGGAAGGTCAGCTCCTCGACGTAGTTGGCCAGGCCGATCATCTCGCGGGCCAGAAGGGAGAGGGCCAGGTGGGGATAGCGGGCCAGCTCGGGATCGAGGAAGCGGGGCTCTCCGATGTCCTTCCGTCTGCGGACGGCCCGGCTCTGGCAGAGGCGGCCGAGGCGCTCCGAAAGGGGGAGGAGGAGTCCCACGTTGATCCAGGCGACGAAAAACTGGAGCCAGGCGATCTGTCCCCCCGGAGAGGGGGTGATCCGCCCGGCCAGGCGGCTCAGGGGGGCGCAGAAGGGCAGGAGGGCGACGACGCCGACGACGCGGAAGATGAGGGTGCTCAGGGCCAGGGCGCGGGCGTTGTGGCGGCCTCCCTGGCCGGCGAGGAGGACCGTGGCGGCGTTGCCGATGCGAGATCCCAGGATGACGGGAAGATAGGCCCCGGACGAGAGGAAGCCGCCCGAGGCGAGGGCGATGGCCAGGCCGAGGACGGGGACGCTGCTCTGGAAGAGAGCCGTCGCCGCCAGGGAGAGGAGGCCCAGGAGGAGGGCGTTGTGAGAGGCCTCGAGGATCAGCTCCCGGAGGGCCTCCGTCTCCGTGAGAGGCCGCACTCCCTGGTCGATGAGGAACATGCCCATCAGCAGGAGGGCCACGGCCGAGGCGAGGCGCGATGCCGGGGCGAAGCGTCTCGGCCCGGCCCGCTCGGCCAGCAGGGCCAGGGCCAGAAGGAGGGGCGACCAGCGGACGAGATCGAGGCTCAGGAGGAAGACGACGAGGGTCGTCCCCACGCTGGCCCCCATCATGACGAGAAGCGAGCTGGAGAAGGAGAGGGCTCCCACGTCGACGAGGCCGACGGCGAAGGCCGTGGCGGCCGTCGTGCTCTGCGAGAGGAGGGCCATGACGCTGCCGAAGAGGAAGGAGAGAGGACGACTCCGCCCCATGGCCGCCGTGACGCGCCGGGCCTGGCCTCCCAGTCCCGAGCGGAAGGACTCGGCGCTGAATTCCAGACCGTGGAGGAAAAGGGCCAGCCCTCCAGCGACGAGAGCCAGGCTGAAGAGTCGCCCGTCCATCCTCTCGTCACCTCCCTCTCGGAATCTTCGACGCGACGACCATCGAGTCGCTAAATTGTAGCCACTCCGACGAGAGGGAACAAGGGAGGCGAGAGAACCCGAATCGGCGGGCAGGGGCAGGAACGCCGTCGCTCCGGCAGGGAAGAAGCCGGAGGGCCGAAAATCGGCCTCGAGCCCGCCCCGGCGCGCCGATTCGGGCGGGGTGCCCTGCGGCGGTGGGTCGGATGTCGTCCTGCCGGGCCGGCGGGTCAGGGTAAAAGAGGGGGTTCCCCTCCCTCGGGGAGGGGAACCCCCTCTTTCGGTCCTCGTGCGGCTTCGCGAAAGAGCTCCGCTCAGCGGCGGGGCGACGGCACCAGCCCCGACCGTTTCCCCTTCCCGTCGTCGAGGCGGAACTGCTGAAGCAGGTTGCGGATCCGCTCGGCGCCTTCGGCCATGGCCTGGGCCTCGTTGGCCACGCCCTCTCCGGCGTGGGCCAGCTCCTCCGTGTTGCGGCGGATGGCCTGGGAACTCTCGGCCATCTCGATGGTGCTTTGCGAGACGTGATCGACGGCCCGGGCCATCTCCTCGCTGGAGGCCGCCTGTTCCTGGGCGGCGGCGGCGATGGTCTCCATCAGGCCGTTGATCCGCTCCACGTCGGCCAGGGTGCGGTTCAGCTTCTCCTGGGCCTCTCTGGCCCTGCCCACCGTCGAGGCCATCTTCTCTCCGGCCCGACGGGCCCCCTGGGCCGACGTCTCGGCGCTCCCCTTGAGAGAGTCGATGAGATCGGCGACTTTGCGCGCGGCCTGGTTGGACTCCTCGGCCAGCTTGCGGACCTCTTCGGCGACGACGGCGAAGCCCCGTCCCGCCTCTCCGGCCCGGGCCGCCTCGATGGCGGCGTTGAGGGCCAGAAGGTTCGTCTGGTCGGCGATGGCCGAGATGGTCGTCACGAATCCGGCGATGGCCGAGACGGAACGGCTCAGATCCTCCATGCTCGTCAGCGAGGCGCTGCTCATCTGTCCCACGTCGGCCACGTCGGCGATGACGAGGCTGAAGGCGGCGACGGCCTCTTCCGTGGCGCGCCGCGTCATCCGCGAGGCCTCGGCGCCCTGGGCCGAGGACTGGGCGGCGCTCGTGGCCGACGAGGCGACCTCTTCGATGGAGGCGTTCGTCTCCTCCAGGGCGGCGGCGTTGGTCTCGGCCAGATCGGCCACCTGCTCGACGACGTGCTTGATCTCCGCCGTCGAGGCGTTGGACTCCTCGGCCAGGGCGGCGAGGGATTCGGCCAGACGGCCGTTCTGCTCGGCCTCGTCGAAGATGGAGGCGAGGGTCGCCCTCTGGGTGGCCACCATCCGGGCCAAAGCGTCGGCCATCTGGCCCAGCTCGTCTTTGGCCGTGATGGCGAAGTCGTCGCGGCCGATGGTGAGGTCTCCCTCTCCGGCCCGCTGGGCCAGGGCGACGACGGTCTGGACGGGGCGGACGATGGAGCGGGTCAGAAAAAAGACGACGAGGGAGAGGAGAACCATGGCGACGACGCCGGAGGCGATGCCGGCGGCATTGATGGCGTGGACGCCGGCCAGGGCGCGGTCCATGGGAACGGCCACCATGAGGGCCCAGGGGCGGTCCGTCTGGCCCGGCGTGAAAGGCGTGATCCGCGTCAGGACATCCGTCTTCATGGCCGGCGAGTAGGCCGTGAAGGTCATGGCCGTGCCTGACTCGATGTGGGCGAGGATGTCCCGCTCCAGGGACTTGTCGTCGTGGAAGTAGACCTTGCCCAGTCGCGAGGCGTCGGGGTAGGCCACGTAGGCGCCGTTGTTCGAGAAGAGGGCGGCGTAGCCCGTCTCGAAGGGCCTGATGGCGCCGACGCTCTCCTGGAAGGAGTCGAGGCTGAGGTCGATGCCGACGACGCCGAGAAACTTCCCCTCGGCGACGATGGGGACGATGTACTCGGAGATCATGACCGACTTCCCGCCGGCCTCCCAGACGGCGGGGTCGAGAAGGCGCGCCCGCCCGGCCTTTTTCGTCCCCAGATAGTAGTCCCCCTCGACGGGGTCGTCGTAGGCGATGCAGGGCTCAACCTCGATGGGGCCGTTGCTGCGGTGGAACCAGGGGATGTAGCGTCCCGTGCCGTCGTGGCCGGGCGCGCCGCCATGGAGGGCGTCCCGGCCGTCGAGGGCGTCGGGCTCCCAGACGGTGAAGGCGCCGAAAAACTGGGGATTTTCCTCGAGGACGCGGCGCAGCAGGCCGTCGAAGGCGGCCCTGTCGGCCTTGCCCTGTGTCCTGAGGACGGCGAAGGTCTCGGCGAGGAAGTGGGCGGCGTCGGCGGCGGCGTCGATCTCGGCCTTGACCCGGACGGAATGGTGGAGGACCATCTCCTGGGCCTCCCGGTACGTCGCCTCCGTCAGCAGATGACGTGCCCTGAAGGAGAGGTAGCCCAGGGCGGAGGCGAAGGTGACGGCGGCGATGGTCAGGATGGGAAGAAGCATCTTCGTGCGCAGCCTCAGTCTTTTAAACATGCAAATCCCCCCGTTCTCAGCTTGTGGAGGGGCGAATGCCCCGGTGCGTCGACCCATTTCCATCATAGGGCCCTAAGGAACCTCTGAAAAAAAGATCCGGCAAGCTCCAACAGTACCTCTTGGTGGCTGAATTCGTGCGCTGTGTGCCATTTCAGCCTGTCGTGTCAGGCAAGTTGCCTATGTGGAGCTATTCCCGGCTCTTTTTTGCCTTATGGTTGCCGTTCTGCCGGCTTTTGAAGACACTACGCCCTATCCATCTCCAATAAAAGCCTTCTCACCATGTACAGGTTGGACAGGGCAAAAATCACGTGGACATGGCTTGTGTTCTTCTTGAGCCCCTTGTAACGCACCTTGGTGAATCCGAAGACTCGCTTCGCGATCAAAAAGACATGCTCCACCTTTGCCCTCGTTTTGGACAGCATACGATTGTGAGACTGTTCTTCGTCGGTCAGTTTCCTGTTCCGTGACCCCCTTTTGTTGGTGTTGTCGACGGCATCGGGTGCCTTTTCCCGGATCGTCTCCGTCTTGCCTATGTAGGCCGAATCTCCCCAGACTCCCTTTTCCGCTCCGTGGAGAAGGTCTCCGACCATCCGGGAGTCGTGGACATTCGCCGCCGTGGTCGCGAGGCTGTGGACCAGCTTGCTGTCTTTGTCCACCCCGATGTGGACCTTCATGCCGAAGTAGTACTGGTTCCCTTTCTTTACCTGATGCATGTCGGGGTCTCGCTTCTTCTCCTTGTTCTTCGTCGACGAGGGCGCGGCGATGATGGTGGCGTCCATGATGGTTCCCTCGGCAAGACGCAGTCCTTTCGATTGCAGGTGAGCATCGACCTCACGGAAGATCCGTTTCCCCAGGTCGTGCGCTTCGAGAAGGTGGCGAAACTTGCAGATGGTCGTCTCGTCGGGGACAGGCTCGTTCCCGAGGTCGATGCCGACGAAGCGCCTCATCGATTCCATGTCGTAGAGGGCTTCTTCCGCTGCCGGGTCGCTGAGGTTGAACCAGCACTGGAGAAAGTGGATTCGGAGCATCCGCTCCAATCCAACCGGTGGACGACCTCGTTCGGCCTTGGGATAGAAGGGAGCGATGAGCGCGCAGAGATCCTTCCAGGGGACCACAGCCTCCATTTCGGAGAGGAACTTCTCCCGCCGGGTAGGCTTCCTGTATCTCTCGAAGGTCTGGGCGTCGGCAAGGGTTTTCTGTCGCTCCATTTCGTCTCGCACTCCTTGAAAAGGGGATGAGGACATCGGCGCTACAGCTCTATTCTACCAATTACATCATCGCTGATGCGACTTCATGAAAGGCGCTTTTTTCAGAGGTTCCCTAAAGAAAGAAGCGCCATATTAAAAAGAAAGGATTGTAGTTGCTTTGCAATTGAACCGAATCGATGAATCGGTAAGGAGTTTAATTTTTTGAGGAAGGTCTGCCGGGACGGGGAGGCTCGACGCCGAAGGGGACGTTTTCGAGGCGATTTGCGGCGCCCTCTTGGGAGAGCGGGAGCAATGGGTTAAGATGGCGTTGATCCTTTCGCATGGCCGTCGTCCTCGGGAAAAGGGGCGACGGGAGGAGGTCCGCATGGCTCTGAAGGTGTTGGCTCTGGGCGATGTCCATCTGGGGCGGAGGCCCTCCCTTCCCGGGGGCGAGCTCGATCCGGTCCGTCTCGGCCCCGCCGCGGCCTGGCTGCGTGCCGTCGACGAGGCCCTCGAGGCCTCTGTGGACGCCGTCCTCATGGCCGGAGACGTCGTCGAGAGGGAGGACGATTTTTTCGAGGCCTACCGCCTTCTCTCTGCGGGCGTGAGACGCCTCGTCGAGGCTGGCGTTGCCGTCGTCGCCGTCGCCGGCAATCACGACGGCCGCGTCCTGCCCCGGCTCGCCTCCGAGATGGAGGGCTTCCGCCTCCTGGGGGCCGACGGGCGCTGGGAGGCGCTCCGCCTTCGCGGCGGAGGCGAGGAGGTGACCCTCTGGGGGCGGTCCATGACGGGCGGTTCCTGCCGCGTCAACCCCTTCGAGGGGGCGACCTTCGACGGCGAGGGGCTGCGTCTCGGGCTGCTTCACGGTCACCGGGACGGAGGGGAGAGTCCCTACGCCCCCTTCTCCCGCGGCGATCTGGAGCGCAGCGGCCTCGACGGCTGGCTTCTGGGCCACATCCACCGCCCCGATGCCCTTTCGGTCGCCCGTCCCCTGGGCTATCTGGGCTCCCTGTCGGGTCTCGACGTGGGCGAAACGGGGGCTCACGGTCCCTGGTTCCTCTCCGTCGAGGGGGGGCGCCTTGCCGTCGTCGAACAGTGGCCTCTGGCGCCTCTGCGCTGGGAGCACGTCGATGTCGATCTCACGGGGCTCGTCGAGGCCGAAGAGGCCCGCAGCCGCCTCCTGGCCCGGATCGGTCGCCTCGACGCGGAGCTGGCCGTCTCCCGATGGGTCCCGGAGGCCCTGGGACTGCGCCTCCGTCTCGTGGGGGTCACGGCCCTGGGCGGCGCGGCCCGGTGTCTCCTGGCCTCCGACGAGGGGGAGATCCTCTCGACGGGGGCGGGAGGAACGGCTTATTTCCTCGAATCGGTGACGGCCCTCACCTGCCCCGAGCGCGATCTGGCCCGTCTGGCCCGTCTTCCCGATCTGCCGGGGCTTCTGGCCCGCCGCCTTCTGGCCCTCGACGGCTCCGACGAGGGGCGCCGTCTCGTCGACGGTGCCCGTCTCCGCCTGGAAGGCCTCGTCGCGCGCGATCCCTGGGCGGCCCTCCAAGGTCCCCCCCTCGACGAGGTCTCTCTGGTCGAGGCCCTTCGCCGCGTCGGACTGAGCCTTCTGGAGGAGCTTCTCGCCCAGAAGGAGGCCTCGTCGTGAACCTCGTCCGTCTCGAGATCGGACGTCTCCCGGGCCTCTCCGGCCCTCTCGTCGTCGACGACATCGCCGAGGCCTGCAATCTCGTCGTCGGTCCCAACGGATCGGGCAAGAGCAGCCTCGTCCGGGCCCTGAGACTTCTCGTCGACGGCAACCTCGCCTCCGGAGCCGACGTGGAGATCCGAGGCTCCTTCCGTCAGGGCGATGCCCTCTGGCAGGCGACGCGCTCGGGCCCTCGCGTGATCTGGACCGTCGACGGCCGCCGGACCGATCGCCCCTCCCTTCCCGACGGCGATGACCTGCGCCCCTACCGCCTGGACCTGGCGAGCCTCATCGGCGCCGACGAGGACGAAAGACGTCTCCTGGCCGAACTGCGGCGAAGCCTTCGGGGCGGATGCGACCTGGAGGCCCTCAGGGCCCGCGATCCCTTCCTCCTCCGTCCCCGCGCGGGCCGGTCCGAGGCGAAGGCCCTCGGCTCTGCCCGAAGGCGTCTCCGGGAGGTGGAGAGGAGCCGGGCCGAACTGAGACGGAACGAGGCGCGCCTTCCCGACCTGGAGAGGACGGTGGCCTCGGCGCGCCGCGGCGCCGACGAGGTCCGCGATCTTCTGGCGGCCCTGGAACTTCTCGAGGCCTGCCGCGAGCTCCGCCAGGCCCGGACCCTCTTCGAGGCCTTCCCGCCCTCTCTGGAGCGTCTCTCCGGCGACGAGGGGGCCCGTCTGGCCGGGCTCGACGAGGAGGGAGATCGCCTCGGCCGCGAGTGGACCCGCGTCTCGGCCCTCGAGGAGGAGGCCGGGAGGCGCCTGGCCTCGACGGGCTTCGCCGAAGGGGGGCCCGATCCCGTCGGGCTTGTCGCCGCCTCTCGCGATCTCGTCGAGCTGGGCCGTCTCGACGGCGAGCTCGAACGTCTCCGCAGGGAGAGGGAGGCCGCGGCCCTGGCCGAGAGGGAGGCCCGCGCGGCCCTGGGAGAGGGGCCCCTGCCGCCCCGCCTCGACCCCCGCTCTCTCAGCGAGGCCGAGAAACTCGCCGGGGCGCTTCAGGCCCTGGAGACGGCCCGGCGCGACCGGGCCGCCCGTCTCGCCGAAGGGCCCGAGAGCCCCGAGCCGTCGGAGATCGAGGCCTGCGCCAGGGCCTCGGAGGCCCTGCGCCGGTGGCTCGCCGCAGACGGGGTCCGCAACCCCTGGCTGAGGCCCCTGCTGGTCCTCTCTGCGGCGGGCCTTCTGGTCCTGGCCTTCCTGGCCCACGGAAGAGGAGAGGGGCCTCTCGCGGGAGGGGCCGTCGCCGTCGCCCTCGTCCTCTCCGTCACGACTTTCCTCGCCCGCGACGACCGCAAGGGGGCGAGGGAGCGCTTCGGAAGGGCCTTCGAAGAGCCTCTCTGGCGACGTGACGCCGTCGCCCTGCGCCTGGAGGAGATCGAGGCCCGAGGCGCCGAGCTGGTGCGGCGGCGCGACGAGGCCCTTCGGGCCCGGGAGGGGCGGCGGGAGCTGGAGGTCCTCGACGGCGAGCTGGCCCTCCTGCGGCAGAGGAAGGAGGAACTGGCCCTGAGGCTGGGTTTCGATCCGGCCCTGACGGCCCTGGGTTTCCACGCCTTCGTCCGTCTCGTCGACGCCTATGCCGGGGCGCGACAGGCCCTGGCCCTGGCCGAGGCCGACGGGGAGGATCTTCTGGCCCGGCGCCGGGCCCTGCTCGACGGCCTGAGGGCCGTCGTCTCCCCCTGGGAGACGACGGGCGACGGAGGGCTCCATTCTCTCGAGGCCGCCCTCGAATCGCTTCAGGAGAGGCACCGCAGGGCCGATGAGGCCCGGCGTGCCTTGGCGGAGGCGGGACGGGAGCGAGAGAACCTGGAGACGGCCAAAGCCGGACGCGAGGAGAGGGAGAGGGCCCTCTTCGAAGCGGCAGGCCTGCCCCGAGACGAGAGGAACGAGCTCCTGCGCCGTCTGGAGCTCCTTCCCTCCTGGAGGGAGGCCCGCGACCGCCTGCTGACGGCCCGAAAGGGCGAGGCCCTGCTCCGTCGTCCCCTGGAGGGACGGCCGGATCTCCTGGAGGCGGCCGAGGCCCTCGACGAGGCCGAACTGCGCGGTCGGCTCGATCGGGCCCGGGAGAGGGCGGCCCTCCTGGAGCCGTCGGAGGCGGAGCTGGCCCGCATCCGGGCCGAACTGGCCGTCGCCGGCGAGGGGGCTCCTCTCGAAAGAGCCCTGGCCGACGTCGACGGGGCCCTGAGGGCCCTGGAGAAGAGGCGGGACCAGGCCCTCTTCGCCGAGCTGGCCTCTTTTCTCCTCGACGACATCGAGGCCGAGCACCGCGTCGAGAACGAGCCCGAGCTGATCCGATCGGGGCGGGATCTCTTCGGCCGCTTCACCGGTCACGCCTTCGAGCTCCGCGTCGACGACGGCGGCTTCCGCGCCCGCGACTGCGCCCTCGAGGTGGAGCGCGGCCTCGACGAGCTCTCTTCGGCGACGCGGATGCAGCTTCTTCTGGCCCTGCGTCTGGCCTGGATCGAGCGGATCGAGGCGGGAGGTCCCGCTCTGCCCCTCTTTTTCGACGAGGCCCTCACCAACAGCGACGTCGAACGCTTCGGCCAGGTGGCCCGCGCCCTCGACGAGCTGGCCCGGGAGGGGCGTCAGATCTTCTATCTCAGCGCCCGGACCTACGAGGAGCTTCTCTGGAAGGAGGCGACGGGACGGTGTCCCCACAAGATCGACCTTCCCTCCCTGAGACGTCGGGCTCTTTCCCTGCCCGAGAGTTACGGCCTCGTCGAGAGGGCTCCCCTTCCCTCGCCCGAGGGGCACTCGCCCGAAAGCTATGCCGCCGCCCTAGCCGTGGCGCCCGTCGATCCCCGATGTCCCGGCTCCATCCCCCTGTTCCACCTCCTCCGGGACGACCTGGGCCTTCTCCACCGCCTCATGGAGGAGTGGCGTCTGACGGCCCTGGGGCCCCTCGAGGTCTTGCTCGGAGACAAAAGGGGCGCCGAGCGCCTCGGCGAGGCCTGGGGTAAGCTCCGCCGCCGCGCCTCTTTGGCCCGGCTCTGGTGCGACATTTGGAGAAGGGGGCGGGGAAGACCCGTCGACGGACCGGCTCTGGAGGCCTCGGGAGTCCTTTCGGCCACCTTCTTCGGCCGGGTTCTCTCCCTTGCCGAGGACTGCGGCGGCGACGGCGCGGCCCTGATCGCCGCCCTTCGCGAGGGACGGATCAGCCGCTTCCGGGCCGAGACCATCGACCAGCTCGAAAGTCATCTCGCGGAAGAGGGGTACATCGACGAGGGGGAGCGCCTCGACGAGGCCGGGCGGCGGCGGGCCCTTCTCCTCGAAGGGGCCGCCGATGCCGGGGAGATTCAGGCCGTCGTCGATTGGCTCGAGGCGGGCCTCCTCGTCGACGGAGGCCCCGCAGAAACGGAGAAAGGGCGGATATCCGCCGAGGAATGAGGGATAGACCGTGAAGAGATTGGTCCTGGTGGACTACGAGAACATCAACCTCGACGCCGTCGGAGAGATCGACACGACGTCGACCCATCTGTGGATCTTCGTCGGCCCCAATCAGAAGAACCTCCCCTTCGAGACCGTCACGGGCCTCCAGAAGCTGGGAGAGGCCTGTCGTTGGATCAAGATCGCCCGCCAGGGGAAGAACAGCCTCGACTTCCACATCTGCTTCGAGCTGGGCGTCATCAGCGCCGCCGACGACCGTCCCGAGGCCACCTTCATCCTCAGCAACGACAAGGGCTACGACGCCGTCATCGACTACGCCAACGGCAAGGGGCTGAAGACGCAGCGCATCACCCACCTCTCGCAGCTTCCGTCGTCGACGGTGAGCAAGCCCCGGTCGAAATACACGGCGGCCATCATCGAGAACCTGAGCAAGATCCAGGCCCAGAAGAGACCTCGCAAGGTCAGCTCCCTCCGCTCTCATCTGGTCAACTGTTTCAAGAGCAGCATTCCCGAGGGGGAGATCGACACGGCCCTCGAAGAGCTTTTCGCCACCTGCAGGCTCTCGGAGGAGAAAGGTCACGTCAAGTACGAACTCTAGGCGTCCGTCGGACTTGGCCTGGTGATCGTTGGTCGATACCCTTTTATGCTATCCAAAAGGAATGATTTGCCATTGAAGCCGGGCTTTCAGTTCCATGGATCAAGCCAAGTCAGACTTCTCCGGGCAATCCCGACAGGCGTCTAGGCGTCTGTCGGGATTGCCCGGAGAGCGGATTGGGCTTGAACGGTGAGACTGAAAACAGGGCTTCGCAGGGTAAAAGATTTCTTTCGGATCGCCGCATGGCAGGGCATGGATCACCGGTCGTCGGGCCAGGTCCGACAGACCCCCAGGCCCATCGCCGCGGGCGGGGAGGTCTCTGAATTCCGTCAGGCCCCGAAGGCCCTCTCGACGTCGTCGCGGCGGGGAATGGCGGGGAGAGCCCCCAGTTTCGTGCAGGCCAGGCTTCCGGCCCGGACGGCGAATCGGATCGCCTCCGGGAGCTGTCGTCCCTCGGAGAGGGCCACGGCCAGGGCTCCCGTGAAGGTGTCGCCGGCTCCCGTGCTGTCGACGACGTCGACGGAGGGGGCCGGCACGTGGCCCGAGCGATGGGCCGAGGCGAAGTAGGCCCCTTCCGATCCGGCCGTCATGACGACGGCCCCCACTCCCAGGTCGAGGAGATGGGCGAAGGCCTTCTCCCTGTTGGCCGTTCCGGCGCACTGGCTCAGCTCGATGGCGTTGGGGACGAGGACGTCGACGAGGGCCAGCAGCTCCCGGGGCAGCTCCCTCCAGGGAGCCGGAGTCAGGATCGTCAGGGCCTCGTGGGTCTTGGCGAGGCGGAGCCCCTCGAGGACGGCGTCGAGGGGTACCTCGAGCTGGAAAAGAGCGGCGCGGGCCCCTTCGAAAAGGGTTTGAGAGGCCCTGACGTCCTCGGCCGAGAGGCATCCGTTGGCTCCGGGGGCGACGATGATGCTGTTGTCGCCTCCGGCGACGCAGATCTGGGCCACGCCGCTGCTCGTGCCGGTCGTGACGGTCACGCCCCGTCGGTCGATCCCTTCAGCGTCGAGAACGTCCAGCAGCTGCCGGCCGAAGCCGTCGTCGCCGACGCGGCCCAGGTGGGCCACCGCGGCGCCGAGGCGGGCGCAGGCCGCCGCCTGATTGGCCCCCTTGCCGCCGGGCGCCGTCGAGAAGGGACCTCCCAGAAGCGTCTCGCCCAGGACGGGAAGACGATCCGTCTCCATGATCAGGTCCATGTTGATCGACCCGACGACGACGATCTTTCTCATCGCTACGCACATCCTTCCAAAAGAATTCTGTTCCGCCGGAGGCCGAGACGTCGGTTCCTCGCGGAAAAAGGGGTCTCTCTTCAGTTTCGGCGGGGCTGCAGGGCGACTCCAGAGAGGAGGTGCCCGGGGCCGGCGGGGCGATCCGGTTGTTCCGAATCCGCAGGCCGAAGAGGGACAGGGACGCCGTCGGTCCGGCCGGGAAGCGGCCGGAGGCCCGAAGAAGCCGCCTCGAATCCGCGCGCGACGAGGTCCGTCGGAGCGGATCCCGAATCGGCGGACCCGACGGAATCGCCCGACGGGCCTGCGGGTTCGGGTTGTCGCCTTTCTCTTGACAAAGCCGTTACCTAGACCCTAGCATGAGGCAAAGGTTTGCGCAAACCTTTGCCTCATGCGCCCGATCCCTTGATTCTGCCTGGAGAAGACAGAGAGACTCCCGTCCGGCGACGGGAGGGCAGGAGGTGTCGATGATGGGTCTCATGAAACGATTGACGGTGGCGGCGGTTTTTGCGGCGGCGGTTTTTGCCATGGCTTCCACGCCCGCCTCGGCGGAAAAGACGCGGATTGCCTTCATTCCTCAGCTGATCGGCATTCCCTATTTCTCGGCCATGGAGGCCGGAGGCAAGGCGGCGGCCGAGGCCTTCGACGTGGAGTTTCTCTACGTCGGCGCCCCGACGGCCAATGCCGCCGAGCAGGTGCGCCTCATGGAGAATCTGATCCAGCAGAAGGTCGAGGCCATCTCCATTTCCGTCCTCGACTCGGTCTCGCTCAACCCCGTCATCAAGCGTGCCCGTGAGGCCGGCATCGCCGTCTACACCTCCGACAGCGACAGCCCCACCAGCGAGCGCCAGCTTTACGTCGCCCAGGCCCTGGACAAGGAACTCGGCTACGTCCTCATCGACGAGCTCGTCGAGCAGTTCGACGGCAAGGGCCGGATCGCCATCGTCTCCGGCGAATCGACGGCGACGAACCTCAACGCCTGGATCGCCTTCATGCAGGAACGGGTGGCCCAGGCCTATCCCGACGTGGAGATCGTCGACATCCGCTACACCAGCGGCGGCAGCAGCGAGGACGCCCTCCGCCAGGCCGAAGAGCTCATGACCCGCTTCCCCGATCTGAAGGGTCTCGTGGCCGTCGCCTCGACGACCGTTCCCGGCGTGGCCCAGGCCGTCCAGCAGGCCGGGCTCGTCGGCGAGGTGGCCGTCATCGGCTACGGATCGCCCAACACGGTCCGTCCCTTCATCAAGAGCGGCGTCATGGCCAAGTCGATCCTCTGGGATCCCTACCAGCTCGGCTACCTCACCGTCTGGGCCGGCAAGCAGCTCGTCGAGGGCAAACCCTTCGCCGCCGAGAACGACGTTCCCGGCATGGACGAGCCGGTCCGCTACTTCGAGGACGAGAAGATCCTTCTCCTCGGCGCTCCTCTGGTCATCACCGCCGAGAACGTCGACCGCTTCAATTTCTGATCCCTGCGAGGGGGGAGGCCCGGCGGGCGCTCCCCCCTTTTTTCAGGCGAACGGATGAGGTCATGCCATGAATAAGGCGCCCCTTCTTGAAATGATCGGCATTTCCAAGAGTTTCGGCGGCGTCCGGGCCCTGCGGGGAGTCTCCCTCTCCCTGGGCCGGGGCGAGGTCCGGGCCGTCGTCGGCGAAAACGGCGCCGGCAAGTCGACGCTGATGAAGATCATCGCCGGCGTCCTGGCCCCCGACGAGGGGGAGCTCCGCTTTGACGGCCGGCCCCTGGAGCTGTCGGGCCCCAGGGAGGCCCGCCAGCGGGGGGTCTCCATCGTCTACCAGGAACCCGTCTTCTTCCCCGAGCTGTCGGTTCTGGAGAATTTCTTTCTCGGCGAGGAGATCGTCAAGGCCTCGGGTGCCCTGGACTGGTCGGCCATGACCGAGGCCGCCTCGGGAGCGCTCCGCCGGATGGGCCTTTCGCCCGATCTCTCGCGACGGCCCATGAAGGAGCTCTCCATCGGAACCCAGCAGCTCGTCCTCATCGCCCGGGGCATCTACCGCGAGGCGAGCCTGCTCATCCTCGACGAGCCGACGTCGATCCTCAGCCAGGCCGAGACGAACCTGCTCTTTCGGACCATCGCCGAACTCAAGGCCGGGGGCGTGAGCGTTCTGTACATCAGCCACCGCTTCCAGGAGCTCTTCGAGATCGCCGATTCGGTGAGCGTCCTCCGCGACGGCGTCCACGTGGCCGACATGGCCATCGGCGACGTCACGGAAGAGAAGCTCATCGCCGCCATGTCGGGCCGCGAGATCGAGAGGAGCGTCTACCGCTCCGGCCGGGGAGAAAGCCAAAGCCCTCTTCTGGAGGTGAAGGGCCTCTGGCGGGCCGGCTGCTTCCAGGACGTCTCCTTTCACCTCTGTTCCGGCGAGATCCTGGGCCTCTATGGCCTCGTCGGGGCCGGCCGGTCCGAAGTGGCCCAGTGCATCATCGAGGAGCTGCCCCGGGAACGGGGCGAGGTCCTTCTCGAGGGCCGGCCCTTCCGGCCCGGCGGGAGCCGGAGTGCCCAGGAGCGGGGCGTCGTCTACGTTCCCGAGGACCGGGGACGGCAGGGGCTTTTCCCGATCCGCTCCATCAGGGACAACCTGAGCGCCGGTCTCCTCCGTCAGGTCTCGTCCTGGCTGGGCATCGTCGACCGAAAGGGGGAAGAGCGGCTCGCCCAAGATCAGGTGGAGGCGCTGAAGATCAAAGTCGGCGGCCTCGCCCTGCCCGTGTCGAGCCTCAGCGGCGGCAACCAGCAGAAGGTCCTCCTGGCCCGGGGGCTCCTCCACAGGCCGAGGGTCCTCATCCTCGACGAACCGACGCGGGGGATCGACGTGGGGACGAAGGCCGAGATCCACCGCCTCATCATGGATCTGGCCCGCGAGGGCGTCGCCGTGCTCCTCATCTCGTCGGATCTCCCCGAGATGCTGGCCCTGGCCGACCGGGTGGCCGTCATGCACGAGGGAGAGCTCACGGCCTCCCTCGACCGCGAGGAGGCGACGGAAGAGGCCGTCCTCCGCCTGGCCATCGGCCTCGGCGAAGGGACGGGCACGGAAGGATAACCCCGAAGGGGAAAAGTCGAAGAGGAAGGCAGGGAACAGCCATGGCAAACATTTCACCTCAGGGAGCACGGGTCCTCTCCTGGATCGACGAACACCGGGAAGAGGTCATCGGCTTCCTTCAGGACCTGATCCGCATCCCCAGCGTCAACCCCTGGTTCACGACCGACGGAGAGATCTGCCGCGAAGGCGAGGCTCAGGCCCTGGTGGCGGAAAAGATGAAAGCTCTCGGCGCCGAGATCGACCTCTGGGAACCCGATCCCGCCGATCTTGCCCGCTACGAGGGCCATCCCGGCTATTACGCCGATCACCGCTTCGAGGGGCGGCCCAACCTGGCGGCCGTCGTCAGAGGCACCGGCGGAGGCCGGTCCCTGCTGCTGGCCGGACACATCGACGTCGTCCTTCCCGGCGAGGGGTGGACCCGTGATCCCTTCGGCGCCGAAAGGGCCGACGGGCGCATCTACGGCCGGGGGACGGTGGACATGAAGGGCGGTGTCGCGGCCATGATCATGGCCCTCGAGGCCGTCCTCCGTTCGGGCTTGCGGCCCAAAGGGGACGTGACGGTGGGCACCCTCGTCGACGAGGAGGCCGGCGGCATGGGCACTCTGGCCTTCGTCGACAGGGGCTACGGAGCCGACGGCTGCTTCATGACCGAACCGTCGGGACTCATGGTCAGCCCCCTCTGCCGGGGCATCCTCTGGGGCAAGCTCACCGTCCGGGGCAGAAGCGGCCACATCGAGATGCCCCAGGGCGACTGGCGCGACGGAGGGGCCGTCGACGCCATCGACAAGGCCCGCCTCTTCCTCGATCAGATCGACAGGCTGAACCGTGACTGGAAGGACCGCAAGACCCACCCCCTCCAGCCCACGCCCTGCCAGGTCTATGTCTCCCAGATCGCGGCCGGCGAGTACCCCACCTCCTTCGCCAACAGGGCCGAGATCCACTTCAACGCCCAGTACCTGCCCTCCGAAGCGGACGAGAAGGGGCGGGGGACGGCCGTCCAGGCCGAGATCGAGACCTTCTTCCGCCGCGTCGCCGAGACCGATCCCTGGCTCCGGGAGAATCCCCCCGAGGTGGAATGGCTCATCGACGCCGACTGCGGCGAGATTCCCGGCGACCATCCCTTCGTCACCCTCTGCGCCGAGAGCCTCCGCGCCCTGGGCGTCGATCCCGTCGTCCAGGGGAGTTCGTGCCATACCGACATGGGCTGGTTCATCCGCCGAGGAACGCCGACAGTCAACTTCGGCCCCGGCGACCCCCGCATCGCCCACCACACCGACGAGTTCGTCGAAGAAGAGGAGCTGCTGACGGCCACGAAGGCCATGGCCCTGGCCCTCGTCGACTGGTGCGGCGTCGACGAGGCCTGACGTGACGCCTCAGGGAGTCCCTCAGAAGACCTTCGTTCCCCATATCGGGAGGAGGGAGTACTTCACGATCCTTCTGCTGGGACTGGAGATCCTCCTTTTCGCCCTGCTCTCGGAGCACTTCCTGAGCTGGCGCAACATCAACACGGTCCTGCGGAACGCCACGGACCTGGCCATCGTCAGCATCGGCATGACGCTGGTCATGATTCTCTGCGGCATCGACCTCTCCGTGGGCTCCGCCCTGGGTGTCGTGGCCATCCTCGTGGGGTGGATGCTCGGCGCCCAGTGGAATCCCTGGGTGACCGCCCTGGCCGCCGTCGCCGCCGGAGCCCTGCTGGGCTCGGTGAACGGCGTCCTCATCGCCCTCTTCAACGTCCCCGACATCATCGCCACCATCGGCACGTCGAGCATCCTCCGCGCCGCCGTCTTCATGATGCTCGGCGGCCAGTGGCTCACGGGGATCGATCCCGTCTTCTCCGTCCTCACCCGGGGCCGTCTCTTCGGCCTTCCCCTCTCCCTGTTCATCGTCGGGGCCTTTTTCGCCGTCTTCTGGTATCTCATGACTCATCGTCCCTTCGGCCGCCACGTCTACGCCATCGGCAACAACCTCCAGGCGGCGGCCCTGGCCGGAATCGACGCCAGACGCATCCGCATCGCCAGCTACGCCCTCGTCGGCGCCCTCGTCGGCGTGGCCTCCCTCTTCTACGTGGGACGGCTGGGAAGCGTCGAGATCACCGTCGGCAACGACCTGGCCCTGTCGGCCATCGCCGCCACCGTCATCGGAGGCACGGCCGTCACGGGCGGCCGGGGCTCCGTCGTCGGCACCCTGGCGGGCGTCCTCTTCATGGCCTTCATGAAAAACGGCATCGTCCTCCTGGGCATTCCCTCTCTCTGGGAGCGGGCCGTCGTGGGCCTGCTGATCATCATTTCCGTCCGCATCGACCTCTGGCTGGAGAGGCGGGAGGAGAGACGGAAGAGGGAACAGCTCACGGCTCAGCGGCGGTTGGGCCGCCAGGCCGTTCCGGCGACCGTCGCCGGACAGGAGGTGACAGGATGAGCCGCCTTTCGCCCAGGACCTTCCTGGCCAACCGCGTCGCCTTTCTGCTCGTCCTCATGGCCATCGTCATGGTCGTCATGTCCCTGCTGAGCCCCTATTTCCTGAACGTCGACAATCTTCTGGGGATGACCCGCTTCGGCGCCGTCCTGGCTCTCATCGGAATCGGCCAGAGCCTGGTCATCCTCGCCGGAGGGGCCGGCATCGACATCTCCGTCGGCTCCATCATCAGCCTTTCGGGCGTCCTCTTCGGCCTCATGGTCAAGGCCGATGTCCCCCTCGCTCTGGCTCTTCCGGCCTGCGTCGTCGTCGGCGCCCTCCTGGGGGCCGTCAACGGCGTGACGGTGGCCCTCTGGGGCATGCCGCCCATGATCGGTACCTTCAGCACCATGTGGGCCTACGGGGCCCTGGCCCTCGTCCTGACCCGGGGTGTTCCCGTCTCGGGCTTTCCCGAGGTCTTCGGCTTCCTCGGCCAGGGCAAGATCCTGGGCATTCCCGCCCAGACCCTGCTCTTTGTCGTGCCCGCCTATTTCCTCTTCCACTTCATGCTCTCTTGGACCTCCTTCGGCCGCTCCATCTATCTCGTCGGCGTCAACGACGAGGCGGCCCGCTTCGCCGGGATCTCGCCCCGGAAGGTCCGCTTCGCCCTCTACACCCTGAGCGGGGCCTTGGCGGGCTGCGGCGCCCTCATCATGTCCTCCTGGCTCATGGCGGCCCGGGCCGACGTGGGCAACGGCATGGAGCTCCAGGCCATCACCGTGGCCGTCCTGGGGGGGGTCAACATCTTCGGCGGGTCGGGCAGCCTTCTGGGCACCCTCATGGCGGTGATGATCGTCACCATGGTCCAGACGGGCCTCCAGCTGGCCAACATCAACGCCATCTGGCAGCTTGCCCTGCTGGGGGCGATCCTTCTCGGCGCCGTCGCCCTCAATCAGTCGGTCCTGAGGGAAAGGGTCCGCCGTTGATCGCGGCGGCTCTTCCGACGCCGATTCCCTGGAGGCGAGGCGCTTCATGGCGACGATGAAGGATGTGGCCGAACGTTCCGGCGTCTCGGTGACGACTGTCTCCCACGTCGTCAACGGCACCCGCCGCGTCAGCGACGAGGTCCGCCTCCGCGTCGAGGGGGTCATGGAGGAGATCGGCTACAGGCCCAACATCCTCGCCCGGGGGCTTCGCCGCGGCGAAGCGACGCTGCTGGGCCTGATCGTGCCCGACGCCACCAACCCCTATTTCGCCGAGATCGCCCGGGCCGTGGCCGACGCCTGTTCCGAAGAGGGCTATGCCGTCATCATCTGCAACTCCGACGGGCGGCGCGACAGGGAAAAGGAGGCCATCGAGGTGCTGGCGGCCAACCGCGTCGGCGGCATCTTCCTCGTCAACGTCGGCGTCACGGAGCGGGACGCCGCCCTCTTCGACGGCCTGTCCATTCCCCTCGTCATGCTGGATCGGGAGATTCCCGGCATTCCCGTCGATTCGATCCAGATCGACAACGTCCACGGGGGGCGCCAGGCCACGGACCACCTTCTCTCCCTGGGCCATCGGCGCATCGCCTGCATCGCCGGCCCCTCGCAGGTCTCGCCCAGCGGCGACCGCGTCACGGGTTACCGTCAGGCCCTGGAGGCCGCCGGCCTTCCCTTCGATCCCTCCCTGGTCCTGAGGGGCGACTTCACTCCCGCTTCGGGCCACGCCTGCGCCGGGATTCTCATGGAGCGCGGCGAGAGGCCGACGGCCCTCTTCGCCTGCAACGATCTCATGGCCTTCGGCGCCGTCACGGCCCTGGCCGAGCGGGGCCTCGCCGTCCCCGGCGACGTCTCCGTCGTCGGCTTCGACGACATCCCCCTGGCGGCCTACTTCAACCCTCCTCTGACGACGGTGGCCCAACCCCGCCGCGAGATGGGGCGCCGGGCGGCCCGGATCCTTCTGGAGCGGATGAGGGACGGCACCCTGCCCCGCCGTCGCCCCGTCCTGATGAACACGACCCTGAAGGTGCGCCGTTCTTCGGGGCCCCCCGCGGGAGGTGATGGCCCGAGGTCCTGACCGCCGTTTTTTCCGCCGTTCCGCTTCTTGTCTGTGGCGCCTTCAGGCGCCTCGATCTGGAAAGGGGAGATAAACCATGAAAGGCACGTCCCGCGTCCTCATCGCCCTCTGTCTCGTCGCCTCCTGCCTCTTCGCCCTGCCCGTCATGGCCGCCGAAAAGCCCGTCAAGGTGGCCCTCGTCCTCGCCGGGTTCCTCGGCGACAAGTCCTTCAACGACTCGGCCTATCAGGGGCTGGAGCGCGCCATGACCGATTTCGGCGTCGAGCTCAAGGTCATGGAGTCGAAAAATCCCGCCGACTGGGAGTCGAACCTGGTGGCCATGGCCGCCGCGGGATACGACCTCGTCCTGGCCTGCAGCACCCAGATCGCCGAGATCGTCGGCAGTCACGCCGCCGACTTCCCCGACGTGAAGTTCGGCGTCATCGACGGGGCCATCAAGGCCCCCAACGTCAAGTCCATCGTCTTCGCCCAGAACGAGGGCTCCTTCCTGGCCGGGGCCGCGGCGGCCCTCTTCACGGTCCGCTCCGAGATCGAAGGCGTCAACGACAAGAAGGTCATCGGCTGGGTCGGCGGCATGGACATCCCCGTCCTTCACGATTTCCTCGTCGGCTACGAGCAGGGCGCCAAGTTCATCGATCCCGAGGTGCGCGTCCTCGTCTCCTTCGCCGGGACCTTCAACGATCCTCTCAAGGGCAAGGAGCTCACCCTGGCCCAGTACGACCAGGGGGCCGACATCGTCATGAACGTCGCCTCCAACACGGGCAACGGCATCCTCGAGGCCGCCAACGAGACGGGCAAGTTCGCCATCGGCGTCGACCTCGACCAGGACGGCATCTACCCCGGCCGCATCCTGACGTCCATGCTCAAGCGCGTCGACGTGGCCAGCTACGAGCTCGTCAAGGACGTCGTCGACGGCACCTTCAAGGGCGACACCGTCGTCGAGATGGGCATCGCCTCCGGCGGCGTGAGCCTCACCGACATGGCCGTCATGAAAGAGGCCCTGGGCGACAAATTCCCCCAGGAACTTCTCGAAAGGATTCAGGAACTGACGGAGCAGGTCCGAAGCGGCGCCATCAAGGTCGACGCCTACGAGGGCTTCAGGCGCAACTGATTTTTTCACCAGAGGCAGGTCTTCCGGAAGGTCCCTTCCGGAGGACCTGCCGTCGGGAGCGAAAGAGGTGAGTCGCCTTGAGCCAGCCGATCGTGGCTATGGAGGCCATCGTCAAGGACTTTCCCAACGTGCGCGCCGTCGACGGAGGCCGATTCGACCTCCGGGCCGGTGAGGTCCATGCACTCATCGGCGAGAACGGCGCCGGCAAATCGACGATGATGAAGACCCTCTACGGCCTCTACGCGCCCGAGGAGGGACGGATCGTCGTCAGGGGGCGCTCCTTCGAGGCCCTGACGCCCGCCGAGGCCATCGCCCTCGGCATCGGCATGGTCCATCAGGAGTTCATGCTCGTCCGGGAGCTGACGGTCCTGGAGAACATCATCCTCGGCTTCGAGCCCAGGAAAAGCGGGGGGCGCATCGACTTCGCCGAGGCCGAGGCGAGGGTGCGCCGCTTCGTCGACGACTACGGCCTTCACGTTCAACTCCACAAGAAGGTGAACGCCATCTCTGTGGGCGAGGCCCAGAGGGTGGAGATCATCAAGGCCCTCTATCGCGGGGCCGAGATCCTGATTCTCGACGAGCCCACGGCCGTCCTGACGCCTCAGGAGGCCTCCCGTCTCTTCGAGATCCTGAAGACGCTGACGGCATCGGGCAAGTCCGTCGTCTTCATCACCCACAAGCTCCGCGAGGTCATGGCCCTCTCCGACAGGGTGACGGTCATGCGCCAGGGGCGCCACGTCGCCACCGTCGACGTCTCGGCCACGTCCATTCCCGAGCTGGCCCGTCTCATGGTGGGGCGGGACGTCTTCCTCGGCGTCGATCGTTCGGGCCACGGCTCCGTCGGCGACGTGGCCCTTTCCGTCGAGGACGTCTTCGTTCCCGGCGACAAGGAGCTCTCCAAACTGCGGGGCGTCTCCTTCGAGCTCCGTCGGGGCGAGATTCTGGGTTTGGCCGGCATCGACGGCAACGGCCAGAGCGAACTCGTCGAGGCCATCGCCGGTCTCCGGCCCGTCGAGCGGGGGAGGATCCGCCTCGGCGGACGGGAGATCCAGAACAGGAGGCCCCTCGAAGTCCGCGCCGCGGGCCTGGCCCACATCCCCGAGGACCGCAACTTCCGGGGCCTCAACCGGGCCATGTCCATCGAGGAGAACCTGGCCGGGATGGCCTTTCGCAGGGCGCCCCTGTCGCGGGGCCCTCTCCTCGTCGCCGGCGCCCTGCGCCGCTTCGCCCGCCGTCTCATCGAGACCTTCGACATCAGGCCCGCCCGGCCCGAGGCGGCGACGGCCCATCTCTCGGGCGGCAACGCCCAGAAGGTCGTCGTCGCCCGGGAGGTCGACGAGGAGGCTCAGGTCCTCCTGGCGGCCCAGCCGACGCGGGGCGTCGACGTGGGCTCCATCGAGAACATCCGCCGCGAGCTGATCCGCGCCCGGGACAGGGGGGCGGCCATCCTCCTCGTCTCGGCCGACCTGGAGGAGATTCTCTCCCTCTCGGACCGGATCGCCGTCATGTACGAGGGGCAGATCACGGGCCTTCTCGACGCCGAAGGGGCCGACGAGGAGAGCCTGGGCCTCCTCATGACGGGAGGTGCTCTGCCGTGAATAGAAGTTCGACTCTCAGCACTCTGGTCACCGTCGTCGTCTCCCTCCTTTTCGGCGCCGTCGTCGTCGCCCTCCTGGGCCACAGCCCCGTCGAGGCCTATCGGGAACTTCTCAAGGGGGCCTTCTGGGGGCGCTTCAACTTCGGCGGCACCCTGGAGCGCTTCGTCCCCCTCCTTCTGACGGCCCTGGCCTTCGCCGTCTCCTCCAAGGTGGCCGTCTTCAACGTCGGCGTCGAGGGCGAGCTCTATCTGGGGGCCATCGCCGCAGCCTGGGTCGGAGCGGCCCTCACGGGCGTTGCGGCCCCGATCCACATCGGCCTCTGCCTGCTGGCGGCCATGGCGGCCGGGGGGGCCTGGGCGGCCATTCCCGGCGCCCTCAAGGCCTACTGGCGCGTCAACGAAGTCTGCGTCACCATCCTGGCCAACTACGTGGCCATCTACATCACCTCCTACCTCGTGGGCTATCCCCTCTCGGCGGGGACGGGCGTCCCTCAGACGGCGGCCCTGGCCGCCACGGCCCGCCTGTCGCGCATTCTGCCGCCGAGCCGGGCCAACTCGGGACTCTTCATCGCCCTCGCCGCCCTTTTCGTCACCTGGTGGGTCGTGCACCGCAGCACCTGGGGCTACAGGATGCGGGCCGTCGGCGAGAACGCCGGCTACGCCGAACACGTGGGCATCCGCTCCAGGGCGACGATGGTCTGGGGGATGGTCTTCAGCGGCGCCCTGGGCGGCATGGCCGGAGCCATCGAGGTCATGGGCCTCTACGGTTATTTTCTGGACAATTTCTCGCCCGGAATCGCCTTCGACGGCATGCTGGCGGCCCTCATCGCCCGCAACGACATCCGCCTCGTCCCCGTCCTGGCCTTCTTCCTGGCCGCCCTCAAGGCGGGAGCCCTCGGCATGGAGCGCTTCACGGGAATTCCAAAGTCCCTCGTCGACGCCATCATCGCCATGTTCATCCTCCTGGCCGCCATGGAGGGCCTTTTCCTCCTCCGCCGCCGAGCCAAGGGGAAGGAGGCCTAGGCCATGTTCGACGATCTCTCCCTCGTCTTCAACTACACCCTTTTTCGCGCCACCCTGCGGGCCTCGACGCCCATTCTCTACGCCACGTTGACCTGCATCCTGACCCAGCAGGCCGACATCCTCAACGTGGGCGTCGAGGGCATCATGCTCTGCGGGGCCTTCACGGCCGTCGCCGTGAGCTACTTCACCGGGAGCTGGCTCCTGGCCCTTCTGGCGGCCGTCGCCGTCGGGACCGTCATCGCCGCCGTCATGGCCCTGGCCCACCTCCGCTACAAGGCCGACATCTTCGTCGTCGGCATGGCCATCAACATGCTGGCCCTGGCCGTGACGCGCTTCCTCCTCCAGAAGGTGCTGGGGACGTCGGGCTCCTTCTACGACAGGGCCATCGTCCCCCTGCCCCGGATCCACCTGGCCCTCCTCGACGGCAACGAGGTCCTTCGGAGCCTCTTCAACGACTACTCCCTCTTCGAGCCCCTGGGGATCCTCCTCGTCTTCTTCCTCTCCTGGCTCCTCTACCGCACCGTCTGGGGGCTGAGGCTGCGCAGCGTGGGGCTCAATCCCCTGGCGGCGGAGACGGCGGGCATCCCCGTCTTCCGGCGCAAGTTCGAGGTCATGCTCTACTCGGGCGTCGTCGGCGGCATGGCCGGGGCCTACCTCTCCCTGGGCTACTCCCGTCTTTTTGCCGAGAACATGACCAACGGGCGGGGCTTCATGGGCGTGGCGGCCATGTTCTTCGGCGGCGGCGATCCGATCAGGAGCTGGATCGGCTGCCTCATCTTCGGCTTCACCGACTCCGTCGGCTCCCGCCTCCAGTCCCTGGGGCTGCCGCCCCAGTTCATCCTCATGATTCCCTATGTGGCGACCGTTTCGATCCTGGCCCTGGCCATGGGACGGAAGATGGCCGCCCAGCGCCGGGCCCGCAGCGCCCTCAAGTGACGCTTCGCCCGAAAGGAGACCCGTTTCCATGACAGCAGCGCCGAAAAAGATCATCCTCGACGTCGACCCCGGTCACGACGATGCCGTGGCCATGATGATGGCCCGCATTCATCCGGCCATCGACCTTCGGGCCGTCACCGTCGTCGCCGGAAACCAGACCCTGGCCAAGACGGCCCGCAACGCCCTTCTCGTCGCCGAGGCCATCGGCCTCGCCTGCCCCGTGGCGGCCGGCATGGCCCGCCCCATGGTGCGCGAGCCGATCCTCGCCGGAGACATTCACGGCGCCTCGGGCCTCGACGGACCCGTCTTCGGCGAGCCGGCCCTGGCCCTCGACGGACGCCACGCCGTCGACCTTCTCATCGAGACCCTCCTCGCTTCCGACGGCGACATCGCCGTCGTCCCCACAGGCCCCCTGACGAACGTGGCCATGGCCATGCGCAAGGAGCCGGCCATCGTCGAGAAGATCGAAAGGATCGTCCTCATGGGCGGATCCTACCAGCTGGGCAACGTGACGCCCGCCGCCGAGTTCAACATCTGTGCCGACGCCGAGGCGGCTCACGTCGTCTTCTCCTCGGGGCGGCCCCTGGTCATGATGGGTCTCGATCTGACCCGTCAGGCCCTCTGCGGCGCCGACGTCGTCGAGCGGGCCCGGAGGCTGGACAACTCCGTGGCGACGCTCTTCGTCGAGCTGATGGAGTTCTTCACGAAGACGCAGAGGGAGGTCTTCGGCTGGACGGCTCCCCCCCTTCACGACCCGACGACGGTGGCCTGGCTCATCGACCCGACCCTCTTCGAGACGAAGGCCATGCGCGTCGACGTCGAACTCCGAGGCGAGCACACCTACGGCCGGACCTGCTGCGACTACTTCGGCGTCACCGGCAGGGAGCCCAACGCCGAAGTGGCCGTCGGCCTCGACGTCCCCCGCTTCTGGGATCTCCTCATCGACTGTCTGGCCCTCTACGGCCGGTGACGACGATGGAATCCCGGCTCCGCCAGACCCTCGACGCCGACAGGGAGAGCTATCTCCGGCCCCTGCTGGAGCTGATCGCCATCGATACCCAGGTCCTGGGCCACGGCATCGACGGAGGAAGAGAGGCCCAGGGCCAGGTCTACATCGAAAAGCTCCTGCGCTCCCTCGGCGCCGACGTGAGGCGTCTGCCCATGACGGAAGAGGCCGTCGCCGAGGCGATCGCCCTCTGGGGAGAGGGAAACGCCGGTCACGTCTACGACGGCCGCTGGAACGTCCTGGGCCGCTTCGGCGGACGGGGCGGCCCCTCTCTCCTTTTCGACGGCCACGTCGACACCATGCCTCCGGGAGAGAGGGCCGACTGGTCCTTCGACCCCCACGGGGCACATGTCCGTGACGGTCGCGTCTGGGGGCTGGGCGCCAACGACATGAAAGGAGGGCTCATGGCGGCCCTGATGGCGCCTCGGCTCGTCAGGGAGGCCGGCTTCCCTCTGCCGGGCGACGTGACGGTCCTCTCCGTCGTCGACGAAGAGGGAGGCGGCAACGGAACCCTGGGCGCCCTGATGGAGGGCGTGACGGCCGACGGCGCCGTCGTCTGCGAGCCCACCTCCCTGGCCGTGACGGGGGCCCATATGGGATTTCTCTTCTTCCGCGTCGACGTGACGGGTCGGGCCCTTCATTCGGGGAGCAAATGGCTCGGCGTCAACGCCATCGAGAAGGCCATGCTCCTCATCGAGGCCCTTCAGGACCTGGAGCACCGCTGGCTCATGGAGTTCCGTCACCCCCTTCTGCCCCCTCCGACGATCAACGTGGGCGTCATCGAGGGGGGAACGGCGGGCTCGACCGTTCCCGACCGCTGCACCTTCAAGCTCTGTCTCCACTACCTTCCGTCGATGGAGCGCGACAAAGTCGTGGCCGACGTCGAGGAGGCGATCCGTCTCCGGTCCCGCGGCGACGCCTGGCTCGCCGAAAACCCGCCACGGACGGCCATCTACCAGGAGGGCCGTCCCTTCGAGATGGACCTGTCCCATCCTTTCGTCGAGACCGTCCGAGGCTGCGTCGAGGCGGCGACGCAAAAAACGGTCGTCGTCAACGGCTCTCCCGCCGGCAACGACGCCCGCCTTCTGCGCAACATCGGCAAGATGCCGACGGTCATCGTCGGTCCCGGCCCTCTCGCCAACTGTCACAGGCCCGACGAGTGGCTGCCGCTGGAGGAATACTTTCAGAGCATCGTCGCCTACGCGATGCTGATTCTCGAATGGGGAGGTCGAAAAAAATGAAAAAAAGAGTTCTTCTCGCCGGAGAGTCGTGGATGAAGCACACGATCCACGTCAAAGGCTTCGACAGTTTCACCACCAGCGAGTACGAGGAGGGGGCCGGAGAGCTCATCGCCGCCCTCGAGGAGGGCGGCCACGACGTGACCTTCCTCCCCAACCACCTGGCCTCGGAGCAGTTCCCCTCGACGGAGGCCGATCTGGCCCGCTACGACGTGGTCTTCCTCTCCGACATCGGCTCCAACACCCTTCTCCTGGCCCCGGACACCTTCAACCGCAGCAGGAGGACGGTCGATCGGACGGCCCTTCTGGCCCGGTGGGTCTCGGGAGGCGGTGCCCTGGCCATGATCGGCGGCTACATGACCTTCTCGGGCATCGACGGCAAGGGCCGTTGGGGGAAGACGGCCCTCGCTCCCGTCCTGCCCGTGCGCTGCCTCGACGGAGACGACCGCGTCGAGATTCCCCACGGCGTCGTTCCCGACGTCCTCGAGGGGAGCCATCCCCTCTTCGACGGCATCGGTCCGTGGCCCTTCTTCCTGGGCTACAACAGGACGGAACTCGTCGACGGAGCCCTTCTGGCGGCCACGATCAACGGCGATCCCTTCATCGCCCTCCGTCAGGTCGGGAAGGGGCGGACGGCGGCCTTCGCCTCCGACTGCGCCCCTCACTGGGGGCCTCCCGAGTTCCTCCGCTGGGAGGGCTACCGTCCCTTCTGGAACAACCTCGTCGCCTGGCTGACGGCCTGAGGCCTTCGGCGAGGGGCCGCCCCCGAACGATGAGAGAGGAAGCTGAGGCAATGAATCAGAGAGCGAAGGCGGCGAAAGGGCTTCAGCCACGGCTCGTCCGGTGGCGCCGGGAGCTTCACGGCCTGGCCGAAGTGGGCCTCGACCTGCCGAGGACGACGGCCTACCTGTCGCGGGAGCTGGAGAAACTGGGCCTCGATCCCCGCCCCCTCGGGCCCGGGATCGTCGCCGACCTGATCGGTTTTCCGTCGGGGCCGACGCTCCTTCTGCGCTCCGACATGGACGCCCTCCCCATCAAGGAGGAGACGGGCCTTCCCTTCGCCGCTTCCGGCACGGCCATGCACGCCTGCGGCCACGACGGCCACATGGCCATGCTCCTCGGCGCGGCGGCCCTTCTCGTCGAGGACCGGGAGGCGCTGGGAGGGACCGTCAGGTTCCTCTTCCAGCCCGGCGAGGAGATCGCCAAGGGGGCCCTTCCCCTCATCGCCGCAGGGGCCCTCGACGGCGTCGACGCCGTCTGCGGTCTCCACATCGGCCGCCTCTTCGACGAACTGGCCACGGGACAGGTCGGCTACAGGCCGGGACCGGCCATGGCCAGCATGGACCGTTTCACCGTTACCTTCCGGGGCCGTGGGGCCCATGGCGCCCTGCCTCACAGGGCCATCGATCCCATCGTCATGGCCGGAGAGTACATCGGCGTCCTCCAGACCCTGGTGAGCCGCGAAATGCCCGCCTTGAGGCCCACCGTCGTCTCCCTGGGGAGAATCGAGGGGGGCCGGGCCTTCAACGTCATCCCCGACGAGGTGTATCTCGAGGGGACCTTCCGGGCCCTCTCCGCCGAGGATCGAGACCACCTGGGGCGTCGCGTCCAGGAGCTGGCCCGGGGAGTGGCGGCCCTTCACGGAGGCGAGGCCCTTGCCTTCTGGGACAGGGGCGCTCCTCCCGTCGTCAACGACGGGGCCTTCACGGAGTTTTTCCGCCAGTCGGCCCTGAAAGTCCTTCCGGCCCGGGATCTCGTGGAACTGCAAAGCCCCGTCATGGTCGGCGAGGACATGGCCTTCTACCTCCAGGAGAGGCCGGGGACCTTTTTCTTCCTCGGCGGCGGCCCCGGAGAGGCGCACCACCACGCCCGATTCGACTTCGACGAAGGCGTCCTCTGGCGCGGATCGGCCCTTTTCGCCCAGCTCGCCGTCGATTTCCGCGCCCGATAGAGGGCTGCGGCGCCGGACGCAACAGGAAGGCCCTCCGTCGGAGGGCCTTCCTGTTGCGTCCGGTTGTGACTGTGGCGATCTACCGCTCTTTCCTGACGGCCAGAAGGAGGGGCAGGGCGAGAAGGAGCAGGGCGGGATCGAAGCCCGAGGCCAGACTGCACCCTCCAGAGCCTCCGCCGGTGGCGGGGTCGTCGGTGCCTCCCGTGCCCGCGGCGGCGCTGATCAGGTAGAGGTTGGCCTGGACTCCGGCCTCGTCCCTGTTGAAATCGAAGCGGCCGTTCTCCGTCAGCGTCGCTCCGAGAGTCGCCGCGGCGGCGGCGAGTTTCCCTTCGGCGACGACGGCGACGTCGCCCGAGGCGGTCCGGCCCAGAAGGACGTGGAGGCTCTCGCCGTCGACGGCGACGGAGAAAGCGACTTCGCTCTCGTCACTGTCGAGGCCGTAGTGGAGCCTGCGCCGGATTTCGCCGTAGCCGTCGCCGAGGGTCTCGGCCAGCTTGGCGTCGCTCAGGTCGGCGGGCATCGTCGTGTCGGGCAGGAGCGGGGCGCCTCCGGCATCGGCGACGGGAAGGGGCGCGGCGTAGGCGATGTCCTCGGAGACGACGAAGAAGCCGACGAGGGGCGTCTCGAGGAGGTCCTCGGCCATGGCGGCCCGGATCAGCTGCATGCGGGCCTTCTCGGCGTTCGTCGACGTTCCCTTCTTGTTCTTGGCCCGGAGGTCGAGGAAGTTGCTCCGGTAGAAGAGGTCGGTGGCGCGGAAGAGGAAGCTCTCTCCCGTCGACTTGAGGGTCACCCGGTACCAGGCGTCGTCGCGGGTCAGATCCTCCACGGCCGTGGCGTCCCGAGCGAGGGTGAGGTCACCGGCGGCGAGGCCCAGCTGGTCGACCCAGAATTCCTCCGGTCCCTCCGTGTTCCATCCCGTCTCGATGGTCACGTCTTCGGGGTGGAAGAGGCCGTCGGACCAGACGGGGGCCATCATCTGGGAGATGCGGAAGGCCGCCGACTGGCAGAGGCAGATCTTGCCGTCGGCCTCCAGAACGGACGTGGCCATGTCGAGGCTGGCGACCTTGCCCGAGCCGTCGAGGTAGTCGAGCACGTCGGAGTAGAGGACCGTCTCGGCGCGGAGGGGCTTCGTCCCCTCCTGGATGTAGAAGCGTCCCGTGAAGGGAAGGGCCTTGGCCTTCTCGACGAGGTCGGCCTTCATGGTCTTCAGCTCGGCCTTCTCCTCGGCCGTGGCCGTTCCCTTCTTGTTCTTGCTCCGCAGCTCGAGGAACTCCTCGCTGAGGTAGTTGTCGCGGGCCACGAAGGTGACGCTTTCGCCCGTCGACAGGACGGTGACGCGGTACCAGGCGTCGTCGAGGGTCAGCTCCTCCAGGGCCGTGGCCGAGCCGCCGATGCCGTAGGAGAAGTTCTCCACGCCCATCTCGTCGACGAGCAGCCCCTCGGGGCCGTCGGTGTTCCAGCCCGTCTCGACGGTCACGTCCCAGGAGCGGAAGACGCCGTCCTCCCAGAGGCCCGAGGCCATCTGGGCGACGCGGTAGGCCGTGGCCCGGCAGAGGCAGAAGGCGGTGGCGCCGTTCTCCTCCTCCATGCAGGCCTCCTCCATGTCGAGAGTCTCGATGGCGCCGTCCTTGACCTCCTGGAAGCGGAGGGCCAGAGAGTCGAGGAAGGGGAAGACCTTGTTGGCGACGGCGGTGGCGTGGTCGACGACGACGAGGTTCTCGCCGCCGGCGATCAGATTGTCGAGGGCCTGATCGTAGAGCTCGAGGTAACGGTCATAGACGGCCTGCTGTTCGTCGTTGAGATTGCTCAGGCCGGGATCGGAGGCGAGGGCGAGGACCTGGCTGCGGACGTCGAAGTAGTCGTCGGGGAAGGCGCTGTCGGCGAGATGGAGGTCGAAGACGTCGCCTGTCGACAGGATCTTCGCCCGGATCGAGTAGTAGGAGCCGTCCTCCATGGCCGAGGGGAGGGTGGCGGCGTAGAAGTAATCCTCCATGTGGAAGGGACCCTCGCGGACGACGCGGTTGCCCTCGCCGTCGACGACGTAGGTGTAGCCTCCCAGAGTCTCGTCCCAGGTGTAGGGGTTGTAGCCGTCGTAGAGCCTGACGGAACAGCCGAAGACCCATCCCATCTCGAGCTGCACGTCGTAGGGGCGCAGGACGCCATCCTCCCAGTAGTCCGCCAGGGCTTCCATGAAGCGGAAGGAGGTCCCGCGGTTGAAGCATGTTCCCTCTCCGTCTCCGTCGGGACCGAAGCTGTCGACCCAGAAGGAGCCCTGGGCGATGTCGCCGAAGGCGTACTCGTTGACCGTTTCGCCGGGGTGGGTCTGGACCTGGACGTCTTCGGCCGTTCCGGTGGCCGCCGACAGGACGTCGACGCCCGATGCCGTCGCCGATGCCGCCAGTGCGAAGGCGAAGGCGAGACATAGGGCACCCTTAAGGAAACCGTTGCGGAAGAACGATACCATTCTCATGAGCGACAAAACTCCTCTCCAAAATAGCAAACTCCAACAGCAGACGCGCAAGAAAGCGACCCAAGCACAACCGAACGGAGGAGCCGAACGACACTCCCGGCGGAGGGGCGGCCGTCCCCTCCGAAGACATCGGCTTAGTTCGATGAATCAAACTGAGCCGATGATAAACAAAAAAGAGAATCATTGTCAAATCTAACTTGGAGTTCCATCCGATCCCCCGCGGCCTGCCTCCCTTCTCAGAGGGGCGTCGCCGCATCGAGGAGACGCCTCGAATGGATGTCGCCGACGGCGTGGAGGCGGGACAGGTCGTCGACCCTTTCGACGATGCGGCCGTCGTTCATGAAGAGGACGGCGTCGCAGAGGTAGGTCACGGCCGTCAGGTCGTGAGTGATGAAGAGAAGGGAGAGCCCCTCGTCGCGGCGGAGCTCCGCCAGAAGGTCCATGACCTGGACCTGGACGGAGACGTCGAGGGAACTCGTGGCCTCGTCGAGAAGGATGAAGCGGGGGCGGGAGGCGACGGCCCGGGCGATGCAGATCCTCTGGAGCTGACCGCCGCTGAGCTGATGGGGACGGCGGCGGAGAAGATCGCTCGAGAGTCCCACCTTCTCCAGAAGGGCGAGAACCCGCTCCTTCCTGTCTCTTGCGCCGTCGCGGCCTTTTCTCAGCGGCTCGGCGATGATCTCCTCGACGGAGAAGCGGGGGTTGACGGAGGTGACGTAATCCTGGAAGACGACGCTGCAGGGGTGGAAGGAGGCCCCTCGCCCGGTGCCGTAGAGGTTCTTCCCGTCGACGGCGACCTCACCTCTGTCGGGTCGAAGGAGGCCGACGAGGACCCGCCCCAAGGTGCTTTTCCCGCTTCCGCTCTCGCCGACGATTCCCAGGCAGCATCCCTCTTCGAGGGTCATGGAGAGGCCCTGGAGGACGGGGTGCTGGCGGCGGTGGAGAAGCCCTCCCCTGCGGAAGGCGACGTGGATGTCAGAAGCCCGTAGCAGCGGGGGCGAGGAGGGGTTCCTCATGGCGCGATCGCTCCTCTCGGGGGGTCGTCGCCTTTCTGAAGGCGTCGAGCAGCATGAGACGGGTGTCGAAAAGATGGCCGGTCCTCCGCGACCTGGGGGCGGAACAGATCCGCCTCAGGTCTCCCTGTTCGATGACCTCGCCCCTGTCCATGACGAGCAGGTCGTCGGCGATGCGGGCCAGGACGCCCAGGTCATGGGAGATGAAGAGGACCGAACAGCGCCGTTCCCTTCGGACTCGGTCGAACTCCTTGAGGATCTCGTCCTGCGTCACCGTGTCGAGGGCCGTCGTCGGCTCGTCGGCGATGATCAGGTCCGGACCGAGGAGGAGGGCCAGGCCGATCATGACGCGCTGGAGCATGCCGCCGCTCAGCTGGTGAGCGTACTGCCTGAAGACGTCGTCGGGATGGCGGAGACCCATGAGAGTCAGGGCGTCGAGACTGCGTCGTCGTGCCTCGGCAGGGGAGAAGGGGCCGTGCTGGCGGACCGTTTCGACCATCTGGGAGCCGATGGAGAGGAGGGGGTCAAAGGCCGTCATGGGGTTCTGGAGGATCATGGCGATTCCCGATCCCCGGAGCGCGCGCATCTCCTCCCGTCGCAGCGACAGGAGATCGCGGCCCTTGTAGGCGACCGTTCCGCTGACGCGGTACTCCGGGCCGAGAAGGCCCATGACGCTCTTGCAGGTCAGGCTTTTGCCGCTCCCGCTCTCCCCGAGGATCCCCAGGCAGGATCCCTTTCGGAGTTCGAAGGAGACGTCCCGGAGCAGCCTTTTTCCCTCAGTGCCGGAGCGGACCTCGACGGAGAGATTCTTGACGGCAAGCAGCGTTTCCATGGCAGTCTCCTTTCATGCCCTCTTGGGGTCCAGGATGTCTCTCAGGCTGTCGCCCAGGAAGTTGAAGGCCGAGACGACGGCCAGGATGGCCAAGCCCGGGGCGATCATCAGAGAGGGGGCCTGCATCATGACGTTCTTGGCCTCGTTCAGAATGGCGCCCCATTCGGCCGTCGGGGCCTGGACGCCGAGGCCCAGGAAGGAGAGGGTCGAGATGTTCAGGATGACCCAGCCCGTGTCGAGAGAGGCGAGGACGAGGACTTCCGTGGCGACGGCCGGCAGGAGATGGCGGAAGAGGATGAAGGCCGTTCCCGTGCCGACCGTCCTTGAGTAGGCCACGTAGCCCCTGTCGACGTACTGAAGGACCGATCCCCGGATCATGCGGGCGTACCAGGCCCATTTGACGAGGATGTTGGCGATGATGACGTTGGACATGCCCGGCCCCAGCATGCCGACGACGGCGAGAATCATCACCTGGCTGGGAAAGGAGAGCATGACGTCGCAGAGTCGCATGAGGAGCTCGTCGACGGGGCCCTTGGCGTAGCCCGAGAAGAGGCCGATGGAGATGCCCAGCCCCAGGGTGCAGGCCATGGTCACAAGGGAGAGGAGGACCGTGGGGCGGATGCCGTGGATCAGCCGGGAGAGGACGCAGCGTCCCAGGTGGTCCGTCCCGAAGGGGTAGGCGGCGCTGGGGCCCTTGAGCTTGGCCAGGATGTTGACCTTGTTGGGGTCGTTGAGGGGGAGCAGGTCGGCACCGAGCCCCAGGAGGATGACGGCGGCGATGAGGAAGAGGGCGATGGCGGCCGTCCTGTCGCGCAGAAGTTCCCGCACCATGATCAGGTCCTCCTCAGTCGGGGATCGAGATAGCCCTGGAGAAGGTCCACGGCGAGGTTGCAGAAGACGAAAAGGAATCCCATGATCAGGATATAGGCCTGAATGACGGGGTAGTCGCGGTTGAAGATGGCCGAGATGCAGAGCCTTCCGATGCCGGGCCAGGCGAAGATGCTTTCGACGAGATAGGTCCCGGCGATGAGCTGGGGGACGCTCATGCCCAGGGCCGTCAGACAGGCGTGAAGCGAGTTGCGGAAGACGTGCCTCAGCAGGATGGCCGATTCGGAGAGGCCTCGGGCCCGGGCGTAGAAGACGTAGTCCTCGCCCATGTTCTCGACCATCTTGTTGCGGATGAGCCTGATGTAGGTCGATATGTAGGTCATGGAGAGGGTCAGGGCGGGCAGAATCAGGCTCTGCCAGGAGTCGCGGCCGCTCGTGGGCAGGATGTCGAGCTTGAGGGCGAAAAGCCACATGAGAAGCAGCCCCAGCCAGTAGTTGGGCATGGCCGTGCCGATGAAGACGAAAAGGCGCAGAGCCCGGTCGAGAGGGCCCTGGGGGCGCAGGGCGCAGACGATGCCCAGGGGAAAGCTGACGAGCAGGACGAGGGCCAGAGAGGCGGCGGCCAGTTCGAGCGTCGCCGGGAGGGCCCGGAGGATCTCGCCGCCGACGGTCCTGTTGTCGTTGGTGAAGGTGTTGCCGAAATCGAGGTGGAGGCTTCTCCATAGCCATCGGACGTAGCGGAGGAGGAAAGGATCGTCGAGGCCCAGCTCGGCCCGCATCCCCTCGACGGCCTCCTCGGTGGGCACGATGTCGTTGATCCTCAGGATGACTTCGGCCGGATCGGAGGGAATGAGAGCGACGAGGCAGAAGGCGAAGAAGGAGACGCCCAGAAGGAGAGGGACGGCCAGCAGAAGACGTTTCAGGAAATAGCTTCGCATCGGAAAACTCCTCCCCTCTTCCCCCCCTCGCGACGGAGGAGGGGAAGAGACGGACGGTCCCGGGCCGCTAGTCGGCCAGGGACATCTTCTCGAAGGGAACCTCGAACTGCGAGGGATTGTAGGTGACGCCGAGGACCCGGTCGCTGAAGATGGCCCTGTTGCGCTCGTAGGTCAGGGGCAGGTAGACGGCCTCTTCATGGAGCGTCGTCAGGATGGAGGTGAAGAGCTCCTGACGCCTGTCCGCGTCGGTGGTGACGAGGACCCTGGCGATCCGGTCGTCGAGGTCGGCCTTGCAGGCCAGCCCCTGCTGGGCGGCGTAGTCGCCGTAGACGACGGTTCTCATGGCGCTGAGGAAGGACTGGGGATCGTAGGGCGTCCCCCAGGAGATGTTGAAGACGATGTCGAAGTCGCCCGCCTTCTGGCGGTCGCGGTAGGACTGCTCCTCTTCGCCGAGGATCTTCAAGTCGACGCCCAGCTCGGCCCAGAGGCTCTGGAAGTATTCGGAGAGGGTCTTCTCGGAGACGCTGTTGCTGTTGTAGAGGAGCGTCATCTGGAGCGTCTCGCCCTGGCGGCTGCGGAAGGGCCGGCCCGCCTCGCGGACCCAACCGGCCTCGTCCAGGAGCCGTCCTGCCGCCTCGAGATCGAAGGCGTAGGACTTGAGGTCGACGTCGCAGTAGGGGACGGTGCGGGCAAGAACGGTGTCGGCGGGGCTTTCGATGCCGTTGAAGATCCCCTCGGAGAGGGCCTTCTTGTCGACGGCGTGCTGAAGGGCCTGGCGGACCTCTCGCTGGGTGAGGGCTCCCTTCGTCGTGTTGAGAAGGAGCATGCGCGTCGAAACGGGATCGGAGAGAGAGGTGACGAAGCCCTTCTTTCCCCGGAAGCGCTCCAGCGTGTCGGCGTCGATCATGTTCTTGCCGTAGATCAGGTCGATCTCGCCCTTCTCGAGGGCCAGAACGCGCGTCTGGTTGTCGGGAATGACGCGGACCTTGATGGTCCTGATGGAAGGTTTCTCACCCCAGTAGTTCTCGTTGCGGACGAAGGTCGCCTGCTGATCGACGACGTTCTCGGCCAGGACGTAGGGGCCCGTGCCGATGTGGCCCGTCACGCCTTTTTTCGTCGTCCCCTCCTTCATGCACCGGGGAGAGATGAAACGCATGGGGCGGGTGACGCCCAGCTCGGTGAGCATGGGGAAGTAGGGCTCCTTGAGGCGGATCCGGAGGGTGTGGTCGTCGACGGCGTCGACGCCCTCCATGAGACGGACCATTTCCAGCCAGCCGTGGCGTTCGATGTTGTCCAGGACGGCGTCGAAATTGGCCTTGGCCGCCGCGGCGTCGAAGGGCTCTCCGTCGGAGAAGGCGACGTCCCGGCGGAGATGGAAGGTGTAGACCCGTCCGTCGTCGGAGATCTCCCAGCTCTCGGCGAGCCAGGGCTCGATGCCGTCAGGGGTGATCTTCACCAGGGACTCGTAGAGAAGGTTCTGGGCGTAGAGCTCGCCGCCGTAGAGGTGGGGGTTCAGGTCGCGGATGTCGCGGAAGTTGACGTAGACGAGGGTCTCCTTTTCCGAGGCGGAAGAGGGAGCGGCCAGGGAGAGAACTCCCAGGAAGAGCGATGCCAGGACGAGCGACAGGGCGAGACAGACCTTCTTCAAATAAAACGACCTCCTCGATCGATTCTGCCCCCGAAGGGGGCGCGTTCTCCTCTTTTCCGACTTTTAAAAAAGAGGGAATCAGGCTGGGGATTGAGGGACGACGCTCCTCCGGTTCGCTCTCTCCGACGTCGCCGCGTGGCGGCCGAGGAGCGCGGCGGCCATCAGCCCGACGAGGGTGAGACCGCCGATGAGCGAAAGGGGATGGAGCTCCCAGAGCCAGGCCGTCAGGGCCCCTCCCGAGGCGCCGGCGACGCCGGCGAAGAGGTAGAAGACGCCGAAGCAGACGCCCTGGCGCCGCTCGCCTCCCATTTCGGGGATCATGCTCAGGGCCGGCGGAAAGACGGTCATCATGCCCAGCGTCAGCAGCGTCGTCGTGACGAGGGTGTTGACGGAGACGGGTCCGACGGATCCGACCCGCAGAAGCAGGAAGGGAAAGGCCAGGGCCATGAGGCCCATGCCCGCCGCCAGGCGCAGGGGGCGTGAAAAACGCCCCACGACGAAGCGGGAGAGAGGCATCTGGAGCGCGACGCTCAGAAGGGCCGAGAGGGTGAACAGGGCCGCCACGGAGCCGTCGTTGGGGGAGCTTAGGGGCAGCAGAAGGTAGAGCTGGTTGAACATCAGATAGTAGGCCGACATGAGAAGGCAGAAGATCAGGAAGTCCCTTCGCCGGAAGACGGCGACCCAGTCGGTCAGAACGGGAAGGGAGGAGTTCCTCTCCGTCCCCTCCAGGCGGGGGAGGTGGAACCACTGGAGGAGGAGAAGAAGAAAAAAGACGGCGGCGGCGACGGCGCAGAGAGTGGAAAATCCGTATCGGAGCAGGGCGAGGCCGCAGAGGGGCCCCGCAAGGGCGCCGGCCTGGCTGGTCACGTTCTGGAGGGCGTAGACGCTCTCCCTCTCGGGGTGATCCTCGGTCAGCCTGGCCAGAAAGGCCTGGTAGGCGGGAGAGAAGAGGGCTCCGGCCAATCCCGTGAGAAAGGCGGCGCCGACGACGGCCCAGGGACGGAGGGCGACGCCGAAGAGGCCGAAGCCCAGGACCCTCAGGGCGCAGCCGGCGAGGATGACCGTCTGGTAGTTGAAACGGTCGGCCAAGGTTCCGCCGACCAGGAAGAGCCCCTGCTGGCTCAGCATGCGAAAGCCCATGACGAAACCGGCGAAGGCGGCCGACAGCCCCAGATCCTCGGTGAGATGGCGCGTCAGGTAGGGCAGAAGCATGTAGAAGCCGACGTTGAAGCCCAGATTGTTGACGAGAAGGACCTTGACGGGAAGGGGGAGGCTCAGGGCGAAGGAGAACATGACGACCTTTCCGACGCGCCGCCGCACCCGCAGGATCGGGGGCGGATGAGGGCCGTCAGGCGGGAGAGGGCCTCCTCGGCCATCCTCCCCGCGCCCAGGCCTTCCCGATCTTCGGCGAGGACATGGCCCAGGTAGCAGTCGTTGTCGTCCGGCCGGAGGACTTCCGTCCCCGGCGCAGAGAGAGAGCAGCGGACCACGCCGGGGCTGGCTTTCGCCTCCGCCTCGCCCCGAAAGCCGGCGAGAATCCCCTCGGAGGAGGGAAGAAGGAAGGCCACGGCGGCGCTCTTCGGCCGCTCCGCCTCGACCGCTTCTCTCGGCTCCTCTCCCAGGGCGACCTCGACCATCTGCGTCAGGGGGTTCAGCCCCGTCACCCGCTCGACCAGCTCGGAGATGTAGTTGCCGCCGATGCGGGGATTCATCTCGATGATGCGCGGTCCCGACGACGTCATGCGGATCTCGACGTGGGCCGTTCCCTCGACGTAGCCCATGGCCGAAAGAGCTTCGGCGGCGTGGGCCCCGATGGCTCGGGCCGATTCGGCGGGGAGGTCGGCGGGGAACATGTGTCCCCGCTCGACGAAGCCCCCCTCGCCGCCCAGCCTCTTGTCGGTGATGCCCGACAGGAAGATCTCCCCCCGACGGGCGCAGCATTCGACGCTGAACTCCTCGCCGGAGAGGTACGATTCGACGAGGGCGCCCGAGGCTCTCTTTCTCCCCCTCGGGTTGGCGGGGTGAGAGAGGACGGCCCCGATGGCCCTTCGCATCTGATCGACGGAGTGGACCTTGCGGACGAGGGTGCTGCCGCTCATGTCCAGAGGTTTGACGATGGCGGGCAGACCCGTCGCTCCGGCGGCCGCCTCGGCCTCCTCTTCCGACAGGGCAAGGAAGAAGGAGGGGCCGGGCAGTCCCTTACGGCGGAGGGCCTGGCGCATGAGGTGTTTGTCCGTCATCGAGGCGAGGACCTCGGCGGGGGAGGAGGGGAGGCGGAACCTCTCGGCGACGGCGGCGACGAGGGGGAGATAGCCGTCGCAGCTGCTGATCACGCCCGAGATCGCCTCGTCGCGGAAAAGCCCCTCGCAGAGGGAAAGGAAGGAGGCCTCGTCGCGGGTATCGCAGCGCAAGACGCGATCGGCCAGGGCCACGACGGGGTGGAGGCCTCCGTCGGGACTGTAGCGGTTATAGAAATCGGGGTCGTCTGTCGCCAGAATGAAGCGGTGACCGAGCTCCCTGATCTTGCGGGGCAGCAGGATCCCCGAGGCGAAACGCCAACTTTCGATCATCAGCAGCGTCTTCAGCGCGAGAACCTCCTTTTCGGGGGAGAGGGCCCGTCGGCTCCGATGGCGGGGCGTGAAGGCCGAAGGCGTCCTTAGTTTGATGAATCAAACCGAGGAGCACAAGAGTAACGGTTGCTGCTGTGACTTGTCAAGTCGCTACTTTGTTCCCGCATCCGCAGGCCCTTCAGGACAAACGCCCCCGGCTCCACCGATTCAAGGCCCGTCCCGATCGTCTCGCCGATGCGGGGTCGAGGCAACCGCCGTCTTCCTGTCGGACCCGATGGAGGCGTCCCTCCCGTTTTGCCTGTGGATCGGAGTTCTTGCCGTGACATTCCGCTCGCCGAGAGGAGGGGGTCGTTTCCTCGTGGCCGACCGCGACGGGGCTCTCTCCGCGTAAAGTAATGGGGCCTCGCGAGAGGCCCCATTACTTCTTCGGGGGGGGGTGGTGATGGGAACATTCTGTCTTTCCTGCATGGGCAGAAGGAAAGAGGCAGAAAAGGAGGAAGGGATGGAATCTTTGTTTGATCTCTCAAACTAAGGAGAGTATAGAAGCCCTTCTCTTTCCTGTCAAGCCCCTTTAGACATAAAGCGGACCAGATTCGTCCGGTTTTCTTTCGCCGCGAAAAACCTCCTGTCCTCCCGTAGGAGCCTCTACCTTTTCGGCCGGAGCGGGAAGGCTCCGGCCCGGAGGAGCCGAGGGTCCCGGCGCCTTCGCCGAGGGAGCCGGTGACGGCGGGTTTCGGGAAAGAGACGTCCCGGAGGCCGCCGGTGCGACGGACGGCTTCGAAAAGAGAAGCGATTGTCCCTTCTCGGTGACAGCGATCGTTTTTTCCAGGTCACATAGAAGTGACAGGGCCTCGCGGGAGGCCCTGTCACTTCTTCGGGGGGGGGTGGTGATGGGAACGTTCTGCCTTTCCTGCATGGGCAGAAGGAAAGAGGCAGAAAAGGAGGAGGGGACGGGATTTTGTTTGATCTCTCAAACTAAGGAGAGTATAAAAGCCTCTCCCCCTTTCTGTCAAGCCCCTTCCGACATGAAAACGGACCGAGTCGGTCCGGTTTTTCTCCCGCTTTCGCAAAGAGAAAGAGGTGCGGCCCTTTCCTCCCGCCTCCCGGGAGGAGGTCCTGCCTGTGTCTTCTTCATAGGATGATGAAATTGCCTTTGAGACGATGATGAGGTAGAGTGAAAGCCCGGTCCCGAAATGTTGTGCATGTGATAATGTTGTTCCGAATGAGGCGACGGAGGGGCGGAGATGGCCTTTCTCCGCGGGAGGACGCCTTCTCCCCGGCGGTTTTCGCGGCGAGTGGGGCCTCGCAAAAGAATCGAAGGTGCCTCGGACGGCGGAGGCGGGAGAGGAAGGGGGGCGACAAACGCTCGGAAGAAGAGGAGACGGACGCGCGTTGGCATCGGCACCGGAACGTTTTGCCTTTTTGCAGGGAGGGAATTGTCATGAAACGATCTGTCGTCCTGCTGCTTCTCGTCGCCCTTGTGGCTTTTGCCGTCTCGGCCCTTCCCGCGGCCGCGGCGGAGCAGGTCCTGACCTATAATCTGGCTCGGGAGCCCAAGACACTCAGCCCCATCATGAATGGCGATCTGATCGGCGGTTTTGTCATCGAGCACTGTTTCGAGGGGCTGCTCCGGGACCGCAACGGCGAGCTCGTTCCCGGCATCGCCCAGTCCTGGACCCTCTCGGAGGACGGCAAGACCTACACCTTCAAGCTCCGCGACGCCAAGTGGTCCGACGGCAAGCCCGTCCGCGCCCAGGACTTCGAATATTCCTGGCGGAAATCGCTCGACCCAGCAGTGGGCTCGGGGTATGCCTTCATCTTCTACTACATCAAGGGCGGCGAGGCCTACTACAAGGGGGAGGGCAAGGCCGAGGACATCGCCATCTCCTGCCCCGACGACAAGACCCTCGTCGTGACCCTCGAGAATCCCACGCCCTACTTCCTCAATCTGGCGGCCTTCATGGTCTTCATGCCCGTCCGGGAGGACATCGTCGAGAAGGCCCCCGACAACTGGGCCCGCTCCGTCGAGACCTACATCTGCAACGGCCCCTACAAGATGACCACCTTCAGGCCCGACCTCGTCGTCCTCGAGAAGAATCCCGAGTACTGGGACGCCGCCAACGTCAAGCTGTCGCGCATCGACGCCGTCGTCATCCCCGAGCACTCGACGGAGCTGACGGCCTTCGAAAACGGCGAGCTCGACATCATGGAGAACATTCCCCTCCAGGAGCTGCCCCGCGTCTCCAAGATGGAGGGCTACGTGGCCTATCCGCGGATCGTCTCCTTCTTCTACACGGTCAACACGGAGCGCAAGCCCTTCGACGACGTGCGCGTCCGCAAGGCCCTGGCCCTGGCCATCGACCGCAAGGCCATCGTCGAGAAGGTGCGCCAGAGCTCGGAAATCCCGGCCTGCGGCCTCGTCCCCGAGGGGTTGAAGGACAGCACGGGCGCCGATTTCAGCCGCAAAGCGGGTGACTTCGGCCTCGATCCCGAGGGGAAGGCCAAACCGGAGGAGGCCCGGAAGCTTCTGGCCGAGGCGGGCTATCCCGAGGGAAAGGGCTTCCCCAAGTTCACCCTCCTCTACAACACGGCCGACGACCACAAGGCCCTGGCCGAGGCCGTCCAGGAGATGTGGCGGAAGACGCTCGGCATCGACGTGGAGCTGGGCAACCAGGAGTGGCAGGTCTACGCCAGCACGCGCCGCGAAGGGAACTACGACGTGGGGCGGGGCAACTGGTGGGGCGACTACCCCGATCCCATGACCTTCCTCGAAATGTTCACCACCGGCGCCGGGACGAACTGGCCCCGCTGGAACAACGCCGAGTACGACGACCTGATCCAGCAGGTCCGCCGGCTCTCGGGAACGGCCCGCGACGAGGCCATGTACAAGGCCTACGCGCTCTTCATGGAGGACATGCCCATTCTGCCCCTCTTCTATCCCGTCGACGACAGCGTCATCCCTCCCTACGTGAAGGGCCTGGAGCGGACCATGATGGGCAGCTGGTACATGGGGAACATCGTCATCGACGATCATTGAACGCTCTCGGTCGGGCTCTTCGCCCGTCCCCTCCCCCTCCGAGCCGGAGGGGGAGGGGACGGGCACCCGGCCTTTTCCCTGATCTGTCCGGGCGGAGCCCCCGACGCTTCCGCCGAGGAGGAGGGACTGCCGTGACGCGCTTTCTGTTCAATCGCTTGATTTCCGTTCTGCTCACCATCTGGGCCGTAGTGACCGTGACCTTTCTCATGATGCATGCCGTGCCGGGCGGTCCCTTCCAGCAGGAGAGGCAGCTCCCCGACGCCGTGATCCGGGCCCTGGAGGCCAAGTATCATCTCGACGATCCCCTGCCGAAGCAGTATCTGGACTACCTCAAGGGGATCGTGACCTGGGATCTGGGCCCCTCCTTCCAGAAGGTGGGCGTCTCCGTCGAGGAGATGATCGGTCAGAGTTTTCCCGTCTCCATGAGGCTGGGTCTCCTCGCCGTGGCCGGCGTTCTCCTCCTGGGCGTCCCCCTGGGCGTCCTCGCCGCCGTGCGCAGCGGAAGGGCCTCCGATCAGTTCATCCGCTTCCTGGCCACCTTGGGCCAGACCATCCCCAGCTTCGTCCTGGCCACCCTCCTCATCTACGTCTTCAGCGCCAGGCTGAGGTGGTTTCCCTCCTTCGGCCTGCGCACCTGGAAACACTATGTCCTTCCCGTTGTGGCCCTCGGGGGCTACTCCCTCTCCTTCGTCCTCCGCCTCACCCGGTCGAGCATGCTCGAGGTGCTCCAGCAGGACTACATCCGGACGGCCCGGGCCAAGGGCGTCTCGGAAGGCTCCGTCGTCTTCCGCCATGCCCTCCGGAACGCCCTCATCCCCGTCGTCACCTATATCGGCCCCCTCATCGCCTCGGTCATCACCGGCTCTTTCGTCGTCGAGAAGATCTTCGCCATTCCCGGAATGGGCAAGTTCTTCGTCGAAAGCGTCACCGATCGGGACTACACGGTCCTCATGGGGCTCACTCTCTTTCAGTCCATCCTTCTCTGCGCCGCCATTCTCGCCGTCGATCTCCTCTACGGCTTCCTCGATCCCCGGATCAAGGTCGGAAAGTGAGGCGATTCCCACTCATGACCTCCCCGTCCCCTTTCTGCCGGCCTGCGGAAGCTTCCGACGGAAGGATCTCCTCCTCCCTCTGGGAGCCCCTTCCCGCCTCGGAACAGCAGGGAGAGCGCATCGGACGTCCCAGTCTCACCTACCTTCAGGACGCCTGGCGGCGTTTCCGCCGCAACCCGACGGCCCTCTTCGGCCTCGTGCTGCTGGCCCTCGTTTTCTCCTTTTCCCTTCTCGGGCCTCTCCTGTCGAACCACTCCTACCGGGAGCAGGATCTGGACCGGGCCTACGAGTTCCCCAGCGCCGAACACTGGTTCGGAACGGACGCCCACGGCCGAGACCTCTTCGTCCGCGTCATGATGGGCGGACGGATCTCCCTCCTCGTCGGCATCATCGCCACGGCGACGAGCTGCGTCATCGGCGTCCTCTACGGAGGCTTTTCGGGTTTCATGGGGGGACGCTGGGACAATCTGCTCATGCGCATCGTCGACGTGGCCTCGACCATTCCCCTCATGCTCTATTCGATTCTGCTCATGGTCCTTCTCGGCACGGGGCTTCACAACATCCTCATCGCCCTGGGGCTCGTCTACTGGGTCGGCATGGTCCGCATCGTCCGCGGTCAGGTCCTCTCCCTGAAGGAACAGGAGTTTGTCCTCGCCGCCCGCGTCCTGGGTGCCGGGCAATGGCGTCTTCTCACGCGCCATCTCATCCCCAACGCCATGGGGCCCATCCTGGTGACGGCCACGATGATGATTCCCGGCGCCATCTTCACCGAGTCCTTCCTGAGCTTCATCGGCATCGGCATCTCGGCGCCCATGGCCTCCTGGGGCTCCCTCTGCTCCGACGCCCTGGGAGGACTCCGCTCCTACCCCTACCAGCTCTTCTTCCCGGCGGCGTCGATCTGCGTCACCATGCTGGGCTTCAACTTCGTCGGCGACGGCCTCCGGGACGCCCTCGACCCGCGGCTGCGCAAGTGAGGAGGGAGAGCCGATGACGGACGTCGATGCAGGACGGGCGATACGGTCTCTCCCTTCGGACGAGGCCTCTCTTTCGGGAGGCGCGGCGCCCGAGCTCCTGCGCCTCGAAGATCTCCACACCTCCTTTTTTACCCACGTGGGGGAGGTGAAGGCCCTGCGGGGCATCGACTTCTCCCTCCGCGAGGGAGAGGCCTTCGGCATCGTGGGCGAGTCGGGCAGCGGCAAAAGCGTCACCTCCCTCTCCATCCTCCGCCTCCTTCCCTACCCGGGGCGGGTCACGAAGGGACGGCTCCTCTTCCGAGGCGAAGATCTTCTCGCCAAGAGCGAAAGGGAGATGCGCTCCCTCCGGGGCGACGACCTGACCATGATCTTTCAGGATCCCATGACCTCTCTCAATCCCGTCTTCACCGTAGGGGAACAGATCGTCGAGGTCCTGCGCCTCCACAGGAAGATCTCGAAGAAAGAGGCCTGGGACAGGGCCGTCGAGGGACTTCGCCTCGTGGGGATTCCCTCCCCGGAAAAACGCGTTCGCCATTACCCCCATCAGTTCAGCGGCGGCATGCGCCAGAGGGTCATGATCGCCATGGCCCTTGCCTGCGAGCCGGCCCTCCTCATCGCCGACGAGCCGACGACGGCCCTGGACGTGACCATCCAGGCCCAGATGCTGGACCTCATGAACGACCTCCGCGCGAAGATCGGAACGGCCATCATCCTCATAACCCACGATCTGGCCGTCGTCTCCGAGGTCTGCTCGCGCATTCTCGTCATGTACGGCGGCCAGGTCATGGAGGAGGCCTCGGCCGACGAGCTCTTCGCCGAGCCTCTCCATCCCTACACGATCGGACTCCTCCGGGCCATTCCGGGCTCGGGCCGGGGAGCGGGGCACCGGCTGGTCCCCATTCCGGGCACGCCGCCCGACCTCCTTCTTCCCCCTCGGGGCTGTCCCTTCGTCGAGCGCTGTCCTCTGGCCCTGCGCATCTGCCGCGAGCGGCCGCCGCGGCTTTACCTGCCCAAAGAAGGACGAAGGGTGGCCTGCTGGCTTCACGACGAAGGCGCATCGGACGGGGCCCGGTCGAGGCTGGCGGCCGCGCGTGACGGAGCGGCCCTGACGCCGGAGGAGGTGATCCGATGAACTCGACCGAGACGTTCCGGAGCAGCGAGGTCGGCTCCCCGGTCACGGACGGAAGAGGGATTGGGGGGGAGCGCCCTCTTCTGGAGGTAAAGGGGCTGACGAAGCACTTCAGCGTCGAGCGCGAGGGGTGGTTCGCCCGGCCCCGCACCCTTCGGGCCGTCGACGGCGTCACTTTCTTCATCCGCCGAGGCGAGACGCTGGGCCTCGTGGGCGAGTCGGGCTGCGGCAAGTCGACGACGGGTCGCGTCATCGTCCGCCTCTACGACGCCACGGCCGGCGAAGTCCGCTTCGACGGCGTCGACGTGACGGCCCTCTCCGAGGGGGCCTTCAAGCCCTACAGGCGCCGGATGCAGATGATCTTTCAGGATCCCTACGCCTCCCTCAACCCCCGCATGACCGTCGGCGACATCATCGGCGAGCCTCTCGACATCCACGATCTGGCAAGAGGAAGGGAGCGTCTCGATCGCGTCCACGATCTTCTCGACCGGGTGGGGCTCAACCCCGACCACGCCATGCGTTACCCTCACGAGTTCAGCGGAGGCCAGCGCCAGCGCATCGGCATCGCTCGGGCCCTCGCCGTCGATCCCCAGTTCATCGTCTGCGACGAGCCCATCTCGGCCCTGGACGTCTCCATTCAGGCCCAGGTGGTCAACATGCTCGAGGACCTGCGGGAGCAGTTCGGCCTGACCTACCTTTTCATCGCCCACGATCTCTCCATGGTCCGCCATCTGGCCGACCGGGTGGGCGTCATGTACCTGGGACGCCTCGTCGAGGTGGCCCGGAAGGAGGAACTCTACAGCAACCCCCAGCACCCCTACACCCAGGCCCTTCTCTCGGCCATTCCCGCCATAGGGGGCAGACGGAGAGGGGGGAGCCGGATCGTCCTCGAAGGGGACGTGCCCAGCCCTCTCGATCCTCCCTCGGGGTGCGCCTTCCGGACACGGTGTCGCCATGCCAGTCCCCGCTGCGCCGAAAGGTCGCCGGGGCTGGCCGAAATTGCCTCACTGCACTACGTCGCCTGCTGGCTTCATGAGACCTAGGCGGGGCGATCCGCTGCGGGGCCGGAGCGTCGCCGCCAGGTCGCGGCGACCCTTCGGCTGTCGGAGGGGATCTGCCCCGGCACGACGGCAGAGGCCGGAAAAAAGGGGCGTCCTCTTTTGCGTCCGTCAGAGAGGCCCGGTTTTCCCGAGGATCGGGACAAAGGAGAGGAAACGATGGACGGGAGATGGATCGAGGAGAGATGTGCCGCCTGCGGAGGCACGACGGCGGTGTTGTTGCGGAACGTGAAGGAGGGCAGAACGCTTTTCGGCCGTAACGCCCACAGGGAAATGGCGGCGGCGAGCACGATCAAGGTTCTCCTGCTGGAGGCGCTCCTGGAGGAGAAGGTCTCCTGGCGGGAGACGATCGCTCCCCGCGCGGAGGAGAAGGTCCCCTACAGCCTGGTCTCGCTTCTGGACAATCCCCTCTGGTCCGTCGGCGACCTGGCCCGCCTCATGATCCTCGACAGCGACAACACGGCCACGAACCTTCTCGTCGACCGCCTGGGCATGGAGAGGATCAACGGGGCGGCCGTCTCCCTGGGGCTCGAGGGCACCCGTTTCCGCCGGAAAATGATGGATCTCGACGCCGCCCGGGCCGGAAGGGAGAACGTCACGACCCTCTCCGACCAGGCCCGCCTCTACGAAAGCCTCTATGCCCTTTCGCGGGGTCTTCCCTTCGAGGCCGCCGACGGGGAGAGGACGACGACGGCCGAGCCCTGGGGAGGGAGAGAGGGGGCCTGCCGGGCCCTCGACATCCTCCTCCACGTTCGGGCCAACGCCATGCTTCTGCGTTATTTCACCGAAGAGGAGTGCCCCCTGGCCCACAAGCCCGGCGGCCTTCCCTACGCCCAGCACGAGGCGGGTATTTTCTTCCCCGACCCCCCCGACGGGGTGCCCTATTTCTTCGGCGTCTTCACCACCGGTCTTCCCGAGCCGGAGGCGAAGGAGCTCATCGGGCGCCTGTCGCGTTACGTCTACGAGACGAGAAAGGAGTGGCTCCATGACTGACGCCGTCATCGGTCTTCCCCTCTGCACCCTCTATGTCGAGGCCCGGGAGGGGAGCGAGGTGGCCGACGAAGTCCTCCACGGCATGAGCGTCACCGTTCTTGGCTCGGAGGAAGAGTGGCTTCACCTTCGCACGTCCTACCGCTACGAGGGATTCGCCCGCCGCGAGGCTGTCCTGAAACCCTCTCCCGACGGATGGGCCGAAAGGGCCCGCTCCGTCGTCATCGCCCCCTTCGCCGACGTCATGGACGGCCCCGCCTACAGGAACACGATCGTGACGACTCTCCCCCGAGGGGCCCGGCTCCTTCAGGGGGCTGCCGTCGAGGCCGACGGTCAGTGGTCTCCCGTCGCTCTGGCCGACGGAAGGGAGGGCTTCGTCCGCTCCACCTCCCTCCGTTCCCTGCGGACCTGGAACGAAGTCGACGAAGAGCGGACGCGGGAGCGCCTCGTCGAGGACGCCCTTCTCTATCGAGGCACCCAGTACCGGTGGGGAGGCAAGACGCCTCAGGGCATCGACTGCTCGGGCCTCTGCTCCATGGCCTACCTCCTCAACGGCCTGGCCATCTACCGCGACGCCGCCATCAGGGAGGGCTTTCCCGTCAGGCCCGTCGCCGCCGAAAAAGCGCGCAGGGGCGATCTGATCTTCTGGCCCGGCCATGTGGGCCTCTACCTCGGCGAGGGGCGGTACGTCCACTCGACGGGCTTTTCCGGCGCCGTCGTCGAAAACTCTCTCCTCCCCGGCGACGGGTACCGCGACGACCTGGCCCGCTCCGTCTCGGCCTGGGGAAGCGTCTTCTGATCCGATCGGGGTTTTTCCCCTCGGCCACAAGAGACCTTCCGCAGGGCTCTTCCCCGCCGGGTCTTCCGACGGCGGAGAAGGGCCGACGAAGCAGCAAAAGACACATGAAGGAGGGTCGCGCCATGAAAATAAGGAACCTGCGTCTTCTTCCCCTCTCCGTCCCGCTGCGCCGCGCCTTCAAGACGGCCCGGCGTTCCGTCGATCACCTCGACGACCTCGTCCTCTTCGTCGAGACCGACGGGGCGATCGAGGGACTGGGAGCGGCCCCCCCCACGGGGCTCGTCACGGGCGACACGGCGGGTGCCATCGCCGGAGCCCTGACGGATCACATCGCTCCGGCCCTCGTCGGCCGCGACGCCGAGGATCTCGAGGGCAACCTGGCCGTTCTGGAGGCCTCCATCGTGGGCAACGGCAGCGCCAAGGCCGCCGCCGACATCGCCCTCCACGACCTCTGGGCCAAGGTGCTGGGCCAGCCTCTCTGGGCCCTCTTCGGCGGCGGGGGCGCGCCGATCTTCACCGACATCACCATCAGCGTCAACGATCCCGACGAGATGGCCCGCGACGCCGTCGACGCCGTCGGCAGGGGGTACCGGACGCTGAAGATCAAGGTGGGCAAGGAGAGAAAGCGCGACTTCGAGAGGATCGCCGCCATCCGGTCGGCCGTCGGATCGGGGCCGGCCCTGCGCCTCGACGCCAACCAGGGGTGGAAGCCCGGCGAGGCCGTGCGCCTTCTCGAGGCCATGGAGGAGGCCTCTTTCGCCATCGAACTGGTGGAGCAGCCCGTCGCCGCCCACGACCTGGAGGGCATGGCCCACGTCACGGCCCACAGCCCCGTTCCCGTCGTGGCCGACGAAAGCGTCCGCACCTCCAGCGACGCCCTGAGGATCTTTCAGCTCAGGGCCGCTCACATGATCAACATCAAACTCATGAAGTGCGGCGGCCTGGGGGAGGCCCGCCGCCTCATCGCCCTGGCCGAGACCTTCGGCGCCGGAGTCATGTTCGGTTCCATGCTCGAGGGCAAAATCAGCGCCGCCGCCGCCGTCCACCTCGCCTCGGCCCGGAGGGCCGTCGGGGCCATCGACATCGACGGCCCCCTCCTCTGCGCCGACGATCCCTACCTGGGCGGGCCCCAGTTCCTCGGCCCCGAAATCGTCCTCTCCCGCGAGCCCGGACTGGGCGTCCGCGGTCTGCGGGATTCCGCCCTGCCCTGAATCGGGGCCTTCGGAATCAGAGCGAGATGCTGCCGAAGCCGAGTTCGGCCTCCACGACGAAGGCGCGGAACCGCTCGGCGGCGGGAGGAAGGGCGCGCCCCTCCTTCCAGAGAAGACTGATGTCGCGGAAAAGGGGCGGAGAGGAGAGCTTCAGGGCCGCAACGGGGTAGGTGTCGAGAAGGGGGATCCTGGGCATGATGGTCACGCCCTGGCGGGAGCTGACGAAGGCGGCCATGGCGTTGCACTCCTCCGCCTCGAAGACGACTTTGGGCGTCCAGCCCGCCGATCGGAAGAGGGCGTCGACGAAGACGCGGAGCCCGCTTCCCCGGTTGGCGATGATGAAGGGATCGTCCCTGAAGTCTTCGAGGTGTACCTCTTTCGCGTTTCGCAGGGGGTGTTCGTCGGGGACGACAAGAAACAGCTCCTGAGAGAATATGGGATAGGATTGGATAGGTTTTTCGTGATATTCGCTGGAAAAGGCCAGGTCTATCGTTTCTGTCTTTAATTTATCGATGATTTGGTTTTTCATTCCCTGATAAAAATTAAAATAAACTATATTATTTAATTCCTCTTTTTGGAATTCGCTGATGATCTTGGGCAGAAAATCGAAACTCACGCTGTAGATGTAGCCCAGGTTGATGGTTTCCCTGTCGAGAGAGAGCATGGCGGCCAGCGTCTTCTGTCCCTCTTCTATGGCCTCGAGGGATCGGCTGGCATAGGGGAGAAAGGCCGCTCCGAAGGAGGTCAGGGTCGTCTTGCTCCCCCGTTTTTCGAAGAGGGGCACGCCCAGCTCCCTTTGCAGCTCCGCGATGGCGTAGCTGAGCGTCGGTTGGGCGATGTGCAGGGCGGCGGCGGCCTTCGTGTAGTGCAAGATGTCCGCCAGGGTGCAGAAACAGACCAGCTGTTGGAGCGTCACCTGAACCTCTCTCCTCTCCGTTCGGCTTTCTCGAAAGATCACCGGGTCGCCTTTCTCCGGCGCCGTCTCCCCAGCCTAGGCTGGCGGGGCGGCGCCTCTCCTTTCGCCCCGGTCCCGAAGGCGCCGAGGAGGCGCCGGTCGGGGCGCCCTTTCCCGTCCCGCGAGTCCGACCCTGCCGAACGCGTTGTTTTCGTCGACGGGAAGGGCGTCGCGGTGTACTCGTCGATAGATGTGCTCTATCGGGGCCATTGAAAAGGACCATTGGGATTTTCTTTACGATACCGTTATGATTGACACAAGGCAAGAAAACAAAAGACATTGCCATATCTGATCGAACGGGTCTTGCTGTTTTGTCCTTTGGATAAAACGGTCATCTCGGCGCATATTCCATTTTTGCGTAAAATATTGTTTTAAATAGCAATTTTGGGGGGAATAAATATTGAAAATACCACAAAAAATATCAGTTTGCGAAGTGGGACCAAGGGATGGACTTCAGAACGAAAAAACACTACTTGACGTGGATAAAAAAGTTAAATTTATAGATAACATCCAGAATGCAGGAATAAAGATAATTGAGGTGGGGTCCTTCGTCAATCCCAAGGCCGTTCCCCAGATGGCCGATACGGAAGAAGTTTTTAGTAAAACGAAGAAGATGGATGGCGTGGAGTATCGCGCTCTTGTGCTGAACGCCAGGGGTTTGGACAGGGCACTCCAGTGTGGAATCAAGAAAGTCAAGTTCACTCTTTCGGCCAGCAGGTCCCATCAGATTGAAAACGCAAATCATGCTGTCGAGGACATCTTCAAAAAGCTATCGGAGCTGTCGGACATCGCCTCACAAAATCATGTCGTGCTTTCGGGCGCGGTCTCGACGGCCTTCGGGTGTCCCTTCGAGGGAGTGGTATCGCTGGAAAAGATCCTTTCCGTCGTCGAGCGGTTCGTCGAGGCGGGAATCACCGAAATTTCCCTTTCGGACACGACGGGGATGGCAAATCCGAGACAGGTCCACCGGACCTGCCTGGAGATGAGGGAAAGGTTCCCCTCCGTGCTCTGGAGCCTTCATTTTCACAACACGCGGGGCATGGGGCTCGCGAACGTCCTCGCCGGAATGGAGGCGGGCGTGACGCGCTTCGACGCCAGCCTGGGCGGGTTGGGCGGCTGTCCCTTCGCCCCGGGGGCCACGGGCAACATCGCCACGGAAGATCTGCTCCATATGTGCGAGGAAATGGGCATCGAAACGGGCGTCGATCTGGACCGGGTCATCGCCGCGGCACGTTCGCTGGGGGACTGGGTTGGCCACGAATTGCCCGGCGCCGTTCTGAAGGCGGGGAAGACCGGCGATCTCCATCGTCGCTGCGCGAAAAATCCACGGTAGAAAAGGAGAGGACCTCGAAATGGCCAGGGAAATCACGGAAGAACAGCTGCAGGAACTCGATGGGCTCATCGCGAAGGCGAGGGCCGCTCAGAAGGTCATCGAGACCTACGATCAGGCGCGAGTGGATCGTCTCTGCCAGGCCGTGGCCTGGGCGATCTCCAACAAGAGGACCTTCCTTGCCCTCGTCGAACAGGGCATCGAGGAGAGCGGCCTGGGCGATCCTCTTTCCCGTCAGGGCAAGCGCTTCAAAATCCGGGGCATCCTCCGCGACGCCCTCAGGCAGAAGAGCGTGGGGATCATCGAAGAGCTTCCCGAGAAGGGCATCGTGAAGTACGCCAAGCCGGCCGGCCTCATCGCCTCTCTCGTCCCCACGACAAACCCCGACCTCACGCCGGGAGGGCAGGCCGTCTACGCCATCAAGGCCCGCGATGTGGTGATCTTCTCCCCTCACCCCCGGTCGAAGAGGACGACCTTCGAGAGCGTCCGCATCATGAGGGAGGCTCTGGAGCGGGAGGGTGCCCCCGCCGATATTCTCCAGTGTATCACGTTGCCTTCCATTCCCATGACTCAGGAGCTCATGGCCCGGGCCGATCTGGTGATCGCCACGGGCGGACGTCCCATGGTCAAGTCGGCCTACAGTTCGGGCACGCCCGCCTACGGCTCCGGCGCCGGCAACTCGACGATGATTTACGATGAGACGGCCGACGTGATCGAGGCCTGTCACAACACGATGCTGAGCAAGACCTCCGACTACGGATCGGGATGTTCCGCCGACGGCAATCTCATCGTCTCCGACAAAATCTACGAGGCCGTCCTGAAACAGCTCGAGGTGGAAGGCGGCTATTTCGCCTCTTCCGAGGAGCGGGAGAGGCTCCGACAGGTCATGTGGGACAATGAGGGACATCGTCTGGCCGACACGGTCGCCATCTCGCCCCAGAGGCTGGCCGAGGCCGCCGGTTTCTCCATCGCCGAGGACAGGAAGTTCATCTTCGTCCTGGGAGACGGCATCGGCAAAGAGCATTTCTTCTCGGGCGAAAAGCTGACGACCCTCCTGGCCGTGCACCGCTACGAGGGCGAGTTCGAGAACGCCCTGGACATGATGCGCGGGATCTACGAGGTGGGCGGGAAGGGCCATTCCTGCGGGATCTACTCCTTCGACGACGATCACATCCACCGCCTCGCCATGGCCGCTCCCGTGAGCCGGATCATGGTGCGGCAGCCTCAGTCCAAGGCCAACGCCGGATCGGCCAACAACGGGATGCCCATGACGTCCAGCCTGGGTTGCGGGACCTGGGGCGGCAACATCATCTCCGAAAACATCTGTCTCAAACATTACATGAACACGACCTGGGTCGCCCATCCCATTCCGGCCGACATGCCCTCTCCCGAGGAGCTGTTCGGCGAATTCTACGATCCCGAGATGGATCGGTGAGGGGGGTTTTCTCTAAGCCGTCGCGTCGAGGTCCGCTGGCGGGATGTCCGCACGGGGCATCCCCGACAGGAAGGGAGGTCTTCTGATGAAAAAGATGCGTCGTATCGTCGGTCTCGCGCTGGTGTTCGGCTGTGTCGCCGCAGGAAGCGCTTCGGCCGAAAAACTCAATCTCATGTGGGGCTCGACGAGCGCCTCTTCGGGGCTCTACCCCATGAACGTCGCCATGGCCGACGTCGTCAACCGGGTCCTCGACGACGTTCACGTCACCGTCGTCGAGACGGGAGGAACGGGAGACAACTTCAAAGGAATGGAGCGGGGCGAGCTCCAGTTCGGCCAGGCCTCGGACTGCAACATCCACATGGCCCAGACGGGCACGGGCATCTACGAGAACCGCCTGATGAAGGAGCCTCGCATGCTCTTCGTGGCTCATCCTCTGGCCTATGTCGTCGCCGTCACGGAGGAGAGCGGCATCAAAGACCTGTCCGGCCTCGACGGCAAGCCCTTCAGTCCCGGACTGAAGGGGAGCGTTTCCGAAATCCTCTACTACAGGGCCCTCCCCGCCTTTGGAATCAGGCCCCAGTTCGTCCCCTCCAGCACCGGAGACGCCGTGGAGGCGATGAAGGATCGGCGCATCGTCGGTTTCTCCAAGGCCACGGCGACGACCGTCCCCGATTCGGCCATTCAGGATGTCGCCACGTCCCGTCCCGTCCGCATTCTCGGTTTCAACGAGGAGGAGAAGAAGGTCTTCAAGGAACTCTTCCCCGCCTACGGCTTCTTCACCGTACCGGCCTCCGTCTATGCCCAGGAGGGGGATGTCTCCGTCGTCGGCGAGCGTTTCGGCGTAAGCGTTGCGGCCAGTCTGCCCGAAGAGGTCGTCTACCGCATTTTCAAGGCCCTCTACGAGAACAGGGAGCAGATCGCGGCCACCTATGCCGGCATCAGAGGCCACGACGTGCTCGATCTGACGGCTGACTCCGTCTGCTGGCTCCACCCCGGAGTGATCCGCTATTTCCGGGAGATCGGCATCGAACCTCGCCCGGAGCAGATCCCTCCCGAGTACAAGGCGAACTGACGCGACGGCCACCCTATCGAGCCGTCGGGAAAGGCCCGAGGGAAAAAGAGGGCTCTTCGTGTCCCACAGGAAGAGCCCTCTCCGCCCGCAGGGGACCGGCCGCGAGGTGAGGGGCAGAGCCGCGATGAAGGTCTGCCGCGCCTCTCGGCCGATTTCCCTCCCGAGGCGCCGCGCCCTTTCTTCCCGACGCCTCCCCTGGAGCTTCGCGATGCCCGAAAGCGCCCTTTCGTGCCGGCACCATCTCCGCGACGGATAGCCCGATGGGTTAGGAAGAGGGGATCTGCCTGCCTTCGACAGACCACATTGAGGGGGAGAGAACGTGAGAAAAGAGGGTCACTGGACGGGGTTCAATTTGATTATCCAGATTTTCGCGATAGCTTTTGCCTGTTTTCATCTGTATACGGGTATCTTTGGGGTCTTTCAAAACATCATACAGAGATCCATCCATGTCGGCGGAGGCGTAGTTCTCTTTTCGTTGCTTTCCATAAGTAAGAAAATTAATTCAGAAAAAATCTCAACCAGGACAAAGATGTCTATCATTGTTGACGTTGCTATGGCTCTTTTTTCTGTTTTTGCTGTTGTCTATTTGACGTCAAGTTTCGATAGAATCATGGATCCCTTGTTTGAAATAACCAATAAAGACATTTATGTGGCGCTATTATTTACTTTAGTTATTCTAAATATAACAAGAAAACTTATTGGATGGGCTATCCCTGTTATGGCTCTTTTTTTCGTGTTTTATGCGCTATATGGTAAATATTTTCCTGGGATATGGCGTCATAACGGAATCAGTTTGGAATATGTCGCTGAAATTCTTTTTTATTCGGACAGGGGATTGTGGGGTCTCGTGACCGGTATCTCGGCTTCGATCATCGCCATTTTCATGATTTTCGGCGCCGTGCTGTTCGCGACGGGCGGAGGGAAGGCCTTCATGGACATCGCCTGTTGGTCCACCGGCTCCTCCTTCGGCGGGGCGGCGAAGCTGGCCACCGTATCGAGCGGCCTTTTCGGCATGATCTCGGGGAGCGCCGCCGCCAACGTGGCGACGACGGGAGCCTTCACCATCCCTTTGATGAAGCGCCTGGGCTACGCTCCCGAATTTGCCGGAGGCGTCGAATCGTCGGCGTCGTCGGGAGGGCAGATCATGCCGCCCATCATGGGGGCGGCGGCCTTCATCATGGCCGAGACCCTCGGCATGTCCTACAGCAAGCTCGCTCTGGCGGCCATCATCCCTTCGGCCCTCTTCTACTTCGGCGTCCTGGCTTCCATCCACTATGAATCCAAAAGGATGGGGTACAGAGGGCTTCCCGAAAGCGAAATCCCCCATATACGGGACATCCTCCACTACAAGAACTCCGCCCCCATCTTTCTGCCGATCTTCGTCCTCATCTACTATTTCTTCGCCGGCTACACGCCGTCGACCTGCGCGCTGCGAGCCCTCGCGGCGGCCGTCGTCCTCTATCTCCTCTCCGAGCCCCGAGAGGCTCCGACGAGGGTCCGGGTCCTCCTGGAGGGGCTGGCCGACGCCTCCCGGGACATGCTCCCCGTCCTGGCCCTCATCGCCTGCGCTCAGGTGCTGCTGGCCATGATCGGCCTGACGGGAGTCGGCATCAAGTTCACCAACATCATCGTGGCCCTGGGGCGCAACAACATCCTCCTTTCGGGCCTCTGTGCCATGATCGGCACCATGTTCCTCGGCATGGGGCTTCCTACAGTGGCGGCCTACCTCGTCTCCTCGGCCGTCATGGCTCCCGCCCTTGTGGCCGTGGGCGTCTCCCCCATCGCCGCCCACTTCTTCATCTTCTACTACTCGATCTTCGCCGGCATCACGCCGCCGGTCTGCGGGACCGTCTACATCGGCGCCGCCATCGCCGGGGCGAACTGGCTCAAAACGGCCTGGGTCGCCATGCGGCTGAGCGTTGGGGCCTATCTCGTCCCCTTCATGTTCCTTTTCTCCCCGGCCCTGCTTCTGGTCGGAACGCCCGAGGAGATCGTCGTCCTTTCCGTTACATCGGCCGTCGGCATTTTCGCCCTGGCCGTAGGGGGCATGGGCTATTTCCTCCTGCCGGCCACGGCAGTCGAGAGGATCCTCTTCTCTCTGGGAGGTCTCTGTCTCGTCAATCCCGGAGCTCTGACGGACGGCATCGGCATCGGTTCGGCCCTCGTCGCCGTCGCGATGCAGGTCTACCGGAGAAAGAGTCGAAGGGCCCAGGCCCTGAGCTAGACGGAGAAAGGAGCCATCGATCATGTTGCAGACCCATCTTCCCAGAAAGATCCTTTTCGGAGAGGATTCGCTGGATTTTCTCGCCTCTCTCGACGTGCGGAGGGTCGTGACCTTCGTCGACGAAATTTTCGACCGCTGCAACCCGGACCTCATGGAGCGCATGGAGAGCCTCTGGAAGGAGAAGGGGGTCCAGTGCTGGCGCTATTTCGGGGAGGGCAAAGAGCCGACTCTGGCCTTCGTGAAAGATAGGGCCCGCTGCCTCATCGAACACGAGCCCGATCTGATCGTCGCCGTCGGCGGCGGTTCGGTGATCGACGCCGTCAAGGTCATGGAGGTCTACTACGAGCACCCTCACATCACCGACGCCGAGCTTTTCGACCGCTTCAACCTGCCCCCTTTGCGCCGCAAGGCCCGTTTCGTCGCCATCCCCACCACGAGCGGCACCGGCTCGGAGGTGACGCCCATCGGCGTCCTCTGCGTCCCGTCGGAAGATCCCCGGACGCCTCTGGTGAAAAGGGGCATCGCCGATTACCAGCTGATCCCCGACTACGTCCTTCTCGATCCCCGTTTCACCCTCTCCATGCCTCCGTCGGTGACGGTCTCCACGGCCATCGACGCCTTCGTCCACGCGATGGAAGCCTACGTCTGCGCCAGGCCGAAGAACGCCTTCACCGATCCCTTCGCCCTCGAAGGCATGAGGAAGGTCCTGTCCTATCTTCCCAAAGTCATGGAAGACCCGGGCGACCTGCGCTACCGGGGAGAGCTGCAGATCGCGGCCACCCTGGGCGGCCTGGCCCTCGCCGGCCGGGGATCGGGCGCCTCCCACGGCGTGGGGAAACAGCTCTCCTCTCTGGGCCCCGTCGCCCACGGCGTTTCCGTCGCCGTCATGCTCGAAGCCGTCATCAGGCTCAACGCCGGGGCGCGCCTCGCCGAATACGCCGAAATCGCCCGTTATCTGGGCCTGGCGGCCGTCAGCGACGAGGGGGCCCTGGAGGGGCTGATCGCCCTCTGGAGGGAGCTGCTCGATCGTCTCGGGCTGCCGAGGACGATCGAGCAGCTGGGAATGGACCGCGCCCTCTTCATGGAAAAACTCGACAGCATGACGAAGAACGCCATGAGCGACGCGGCGATGAGGTCCAATCCCGTCACGCCCTCGTACGACGAGGTCCGGAGGATCTTCCTGACCCTGGCTCCCTGAGGCAACGCCGGGGTCGGGTCCTCCAGGGAGCCTCAGGCCCAGATCCTGCCGGGGGCTCTGTCGGGAGGTGCTCCTTCGCTCTCTTCCCTCGTCGCGACGGACAGGCCTTTCGGAAAGGAACTCTTTTTTCGACGGAGCGAGCCGAAACCCCCCCTGGGGTTTCGGCTCGCTCCGTCGGAGGGGAAGCAAACCCGAATCAGCAGGTCTTTCAAGACGAACTCCGTCGGATCCGCGGATGGGAGGTCCGTTCAAATCCCCTCGCAGGTGCGGGTTCGAGGCGACCGTTTCGCCTTACAGACCCCTCCTGGCCGGACCGATGGACGTCCATCCTGGTTTTGCCTGTGGATCGGGGCAAAACAGGCCACTTGACTAAAGCAGGCCGATCGGATAGATTTAGTCAAACGACTAAAAATGGAGGTTTTACCCATGACGACCTATTCGACGGGGGAGGGGACGCGGCGGGCTCTCATCGAGGCGGCAGGGGAGCTCGCCGCCGAGGTGGGCTTCTCCAGCGTCTCGACGCGGGCCGTCGCCACGAGGGCCGGGGAGAACGCCGGGAGCATCCACTACCACTTCGGCGGCAAGGGGAACCTCTTCGAGGCTGTCCTCCTCGAGGCGACGAAGCCCATGAGGGAGGAGGTCCTCGCCGACGTCGTGGCCGTCTACGAGCCCCTCCTCGCCACGGCCGCGGGGAGGGCCCGGGCCCTGCGGATCTTCGTCCATGCCATGATCGAGGCCCTTTTCCGCGACGGCGAGCCGGCCTGGGCCTGTCGGGTCGTCTACCAGGTCCTGCGCAAGGCCGGCCCTCTCCGGGACTTCGTCGTCGAGAAGGTCGTCGATCCCTGGCTGTGTGCCGCAGAAGGCCTCTTCCGGGCCATCGATCCCGGCCTGACGGAGGAAGAGCCCCTTCTCCATTCCTTTCTCGTCGCCATGCCCATCTATTTCCACGCCGACTACATGGACGTCATTCTCGATCGGATGGGCCTCGACGGCTACGGAACGGCCTACCTGGCCAAGCTGGAGGACCGGATCGTCTGGCAGACGCAGCGTTATTTCGGGCTGCCCTGCGACGGAGGCGAAAGGAACCGATGAAGATGGCAAAAGGACTGAAACTCCTGTTCCTTATCGTGGTCCTCGTTCTGGCTGCCGTGGCCTTCTTTCTGGTGGTGCGCCGGGTCGGTTCGGCCGCTGGAGGGGCCGAGGCCGAGCTGAGGGCCCTTGCCGCCGAGCCCCGTCCCGCGGCGATCGAGGCGGTCCGCGGGGCCTCGTCGGGAGGTCGGCGCTACCCGGCCACGGTCCGGGCCTCCAAGGAGGCCCCCCTCTCCTTCCGCGTCGCCGGTCCCCTCGTGGCCGTTCCCGTACAGCCCGGCGACCGGGTCCGCCGCGGCGATCTTCTCATGGAGATCGACCGCCGCGACTACGACGACGCCATCCGCGTCCTCGAGGCTCAGCTCGCGGGCGCCAGGGCGGCCCTCGAAAAGGCCCGTCTCGACCTGGATCGGGCCAGGCCCCTTCTGGCCGAGGGGGTCATCGCCCAGGCCGCCTTCGACGGGGCCGTCAGCGCCCACGATACGTCCGCCGCCTCGGTCCGGGACATCGAGAGCCGCCTCCGCATCGCCCGTCACCAGCTCGCCGACGTCCGTCTCCTGGCCCCCTTCGACGGCATCGTCGCCGCGAAGACCGTCGACAACCACGAGATGGTCGCCGCCGGCCAGGTCGTCCTCACCCTGCTCGACATCTCCAGCCTCGACGTCAGGGCCGAAGTGCCCGAGGACGAGATGGTCCGCAAGGACCTCGTCCCGGGACGGGAGGCCCTCGTCGAGTTCTCGGCCCTCCCGGGCCGGGCCTTCACGGCCCGGCTCAAGGAATGGAGCGCCGCCCCCGACAGGGTGACGCGGACCTACGCCGTCACCTTCTCCCTGGCCGCCCCCAGCGAGGGACAGGTCCTGCCGGGGATGACGGGAGAGCTTCTCTGGCAGGCGGCAGGCGACGACCGTCTTTCCGTCCCCGTGGGCGCCCTCTTCTCCGACGAGGAGGGGCGAGAGGCCCTCTGGGTCTTCGATGACCGGACGTCGACGGCGTCGAAGCGCGTCGTCGAGACGGGCGGGCTCGTCGGCCGGGACCGGGTCTCCGTCGTGAAGGGTCTCTCCGGAAACGAGCGGGTCGTGGCGGCCGGACCGGCCTTCATCGTCGAGGGCATGAAACTTCGCCCCCTCTCGCGCTGAGGCCGGGCCATGTCCTTCAACCCCGCCGTCTTCGCGCTGAAAAGGAGGACGACCATGATCGTCCTCACCCTGCTCCTCGTCGGGGCGGGAATCGCCTCCTACCGGGGGCTGGGCCGCCTGGAATACCCCGCCTTCACCATCAAGACGGCCATGGTCCTGACGACCTATCCCGGCGCCTCGCCTCAGGAGGTGGAAGAGGAGGTCTCCGACGTCGTCGAGGAGGCCATCCAGTCCATGGAGCAGGTCAAACGGGTCTATTCCACCTCTCAGGAGGGGCTCTCCGTCGTCTTCGTCGACATGAAGGATCGCTACGAGGCGTCGGCTCTTCCTCAGGTCTGGGACGAGCTGCGCCGCAAGGTGGGTGACGCCCAGGTCACGCTTCCTCCCGGCGCCGGTCCCTCGCAGGTCTACGACGATTTCGGCGACGTCTACGGCCTTCTTTTCGCCGTCACCGGCGAGGGGTACAGCTACGCCCAGCTCAAGGACTACGCCGAGGAGCTGAAAAAGGAGCTCCTCCTCTGCCGCGACGTGGCCAAGATCGATTTCTGGGGCACCCAGCAGGAGCGCCTCTACGTCGAGTTCCGCCGCTCCCGCCTGGCCGAGCTGGGCCTCTCGCCCGACCGGATCGGCCAGATCCTGTCGTCGCAGAACCTGGTCCGCGAGAGCGGCAACGTCGACTTGGGCGATCTTCGCACCCGCGTCACGCCGACGGGCGACTTCGCCGCCGAGGAGGCCGTCGGCGACATCCTCATCGGCGGCGAAGGGGGGCTCGTCCGCCTCGGCGACGTGGCGACCCTCTCTCGGGGCTACGTCGATCCCCCCAGGAACCTGATGCGCTTCGACGGAAGGCCCGCCATCGGCCTGGGCATCTCCACCGTCGCCGGCGGCAACGTCGTCGAGATGGGCAAGGCCGTCAGGGAGAGGCTCGCCGAGCTGGAGGCTTCCCGCCCCGTCGGCATGGAGCTCGTTCCCGTCTACTACCAGAGCGACATGGTCGTCCGGTCCGTCAATCAGTTCATCGTCAATCTCCTCGAATCGGTGGCCATCGTCGTGGGGCTTCTCATGCTCTTCATGGGCTGGCAGAGCGGCCTCCTCATCGGCTTCATCCTCATCCTCACCATCCTGACGACTCTCGTCGGCATGTTCCTCATGGGCATCGAGCTCCAGAAGGTCTCCCTTGGGGCCCTCGTCCTGGCCCTGGGCATGCTCGTCGACAACGCCATCGTCGTCGCCGACGGCATCCTCGTCCGCGTCGAGCGGGGCCAGAGCCGCGAGGCTGCGGCCTGCGACGTCGTCAAAGAGACCCAGTGGCCCCTCCTGGGCGCGACGGCCGTGGCCATCCTCGCCTTCGGCTCCGTCGGCTTCGCTCCGGGAGACGTGGGCGAGTTCTGCCGCTCTCTCTTTCATGTCATGGCCCTCTCCCTCTCCTTCAGCTGGGTTCTGGCCGTGACGGCGACGCCTCTCCTCTGCGTGCTCTTCCTCAAAGTCCCCGACAGAGAGGGGACGGTCGATCCCTACGACAGGCCCTTCTACCGGATCTACCGGCGCCTCGTCCATCTCTGCCTGAAGAGGGCGCCCCTGTCCGTGGCCGTCATCGTCGTCCTTTTCGTCCTCTCCGTCGTCGCCTTCGGCACGATACCCCTCTCGTTCTTCCCCCCCTCGACGCAGCCCTATTTCTACGTCAACGTCTGGAAACCCCAGGGGACGACCATCGAGGCCACGTCGCGGACCATGGAGGAGCTCGAGTCCTTCGTCCTCGGCCTCGACGGGGTGCGCAACGTCGCCACCTTCGTCGGCGAAGGCTCTCTCCGCTACGTCCTGACCTACAACTACGAAAGCCCCAACGCCAGCTACGGCCAGCTTCTCGTCGAAGCCGACGACTACCGTCGGATCGACGAGCTCGTCCTCGCCGTCGAAAGACAGATCAAAGGCTCCTTCCCCGGCGAAGCGATCTACTGCAGCCGCATCATGACGGGCCCCTCGAAACCCTACACGGTGGAGGTCCGCTTCAGGGGGCCCGACGCGGCGGTCCTCAAGGATCTGGCCCGCCGTGGCGAGGCCGTCATGCGCTCCCACGGAGGTGCCCGCGACATCCGGACCGACTGGCGTCACCCCCTCTTCGTCGTCAGGCCCCAGTTCTCCGAGAGTCGGGCCCGCAGGGCCGGAACGAGCCGCTATGACCTGGCGGGGGCCCTTCAGTGGACCTTCAACGGCACCGTCGCCGGAATCTACCGGGAGGGGACGGAGCTGATCCCCATCGTGGCCCGTCCCGTCGAGGAGGAGCGTCTATCGGCGGAGCAGATCGAGGACGTCCAGGTCTGGAGCGGCGCGGCGGGGGCCTATGTCCCCCTAGGGCAGGTCGTCTCCTCCGTCGAAAGGGTCTGGGAAGATCCTCTCGTCAAGCGTCGCAACAGGCAGAGGACCGTCACCCTTCAGGCCAATCCCGTCGTCGGCCTCGCCGAGCCTTTGCGCCGCGAGCTGAGGGAGGCCATCGAGGCGATCCCTATCCCTCCGGGCTACTCCATGGAGTGGGCCGGCGAGTATGCCGACTCGCAGGATGCCCAGAGGCCTCTGATGAAATCCTTCCCCTTCTTCCTGGGCGCCATGTTCTTCATCCTCATCGTCCTTTTCGACTCCGTCCGCCGTCCCCTCATCGTCTTCCTCACCGTCCCCCTCTCGACCATCGGCGTCGTCGTCGCCTTCCTCCTCACGGGGCAGCCCTTCGGCTTCATCGCCATCGTCGGTTTTCTCGGCCTTTCGGGCATGCTCATCAAAAACGCCATCGTCCTCATCGACCAGATCGAGCTGGACCGGGCCGAGGGGAAGGCCCCCTACGGGGCCATTCTCGACTCGGCCGTGAGCCGTCTCCGTCCCGTCACCATGGCCGCCGGGACGACGATCCTGGGCGTGATCCCCCTCCTCACCGATCCCCTCTATGCCGGAATGGCCGTGACCATCATGGGCGGCCTCTTCGGGGGCACCTTCCTCACCCTCATCGTCGTCCCCGTCCTCTACCGCCTCGCCTTCCGCGTCGCCGTCGACGACTCGGCCCTCTAGGCGTCTGTCGGGCTTGTCTGCAAAAAGGTTGATTCGGCCGGACCCATGAGACTTAAAGCCTGGCTTCAAGAGCAAGGAATCTCTTTTGGATAGCATGACGGCTGTTGATCGACGAGTCAGTCCAAGCCCGACGGATTCCTAGACGAAGCGCCGCAAGGGGCCCTTTCCCGCCGCAAGGGGGCGAAAACCGTCAGGAGAGAGGTTGTTCTCCCCTTGCGGCGAAGGTCGGCACAGCCGCCGATCGTATGGGGAAAGCCACCGGCGCCGGAAAGAGCCCCTGTGTTCCGGAAGCCTTACGGCCCGGGAGGCCTCGCCTCTTCGCGGGGCTCGCGACCGCTTCCGGCCGCGAGCGGCAAGGGAGCGAACTCCGGCAGACAGCAGAAGCGGCTGGGGGAGGACGGTTCCCGCTCGGAGCCACGCCGAGGCGGACGTTGGCGCCGAGAGACGTTTGTCGCGGAGGCTTGACGAAAGCGTATAGGGGCTATACTATTGCGCCATGAAAATAACGCCGAACTCCCAGACGAGAATCAGCTACGGCCTTCTTTTCGTCATCGTCCGCCTCCAGGAGCTGGAGCGGAAGACCCACACCTACGGGACGGACGAGCCCCTTTTCATCGCCGAAATCCACATGGTCAAGGCCATCAGGGAACATCCGGAGGCCCACCTCACGGCCCTGGCCGACAGGCTGGGCGTGACGAAGGGGGCCGTCTCCCAGCTCGTCAAGAAGCTGGAGGAGAAGGGGATGATCGTCAAGGACCGCGATCCCGCCAACCGGGCCCGCGTCGTCCTCTCCCTGACGGCCAAGGGGGAGAAGGCCTACGCCCTCCACGAGAGGGCTCACCGCGACTTCGACGACCTCGTCGAAGGCCTTCTGCAGGAGGCCACGGCCGAGGAGCGGGCCTTCCTGCAGGATTTCATCTCGAGGCTGACGCGTGCCCTGGACAGATTTTCGACCGTGAAGGAGTGATCTTTTTGTCGATCCATATAGTTGCTAAACGTATAGCCTCTGAACTTCCCGTGCCGAAAGAAGAGGGGAGGAGGCCATGAGCGGCAAGGGACGGGCCTTCACGGGATTTTTCGGGGGGGCCCGCTACGATCGGTTCGCGGCCCTTTTCGGCATGAAGGCTCCCTTCTACAGAAAGGCCCTGGGACCGCTGGCCCTCGGGGCGGGGGAGAGGGCCCTCGACCTGGGCTGCGGCCCGGGACCCATGACGGTCCTTCTGGCCTCCCGAGCCCACGGGGAGGCCCGGATCTGGGGCATCGACCTTTCCGAGGAGCAGCTGGCCCATGGCCGGACGAAAGTCGATCCCTCGACCTGTCCGGTGACCTTTCTCCAGGGCTCCATGGACGAGCTGCCCTTTCCCGACGGCCACTTCGATCTCGTCATGACCTCCATGGCCCTTCACGAGACGCCGCCTCCGGTCCGCCGGGGAACCGTCGCCGAGGTGGCCCGGGTCCTGAAAGAGGGGGGCTCTTCCTTCTCGTCGACTGGAGCCGGCCCCGCCTGGGGTTCTGGGGCGTCGTCTGGTTTCCCCTCTGCTGCTGGGGTGAGAGGAACAAAGACAACTGGAACAACGTCTACCCCCGACTCTGTCGCGAACAGGGACTTCTTCCCGAGGAGGACGGCTACATCAATTCCATAGCCCGCCGCCAGCTCTTCCGCAAAGGTCCCCTACCCTTTCACCCCTCGCCGTCCGGGAGGCATCCCTCTTCGCCACGGCGGCCCCCGGAGGGGATCGGAGGGCGTAACGGGGCTCCGGAGCCTCGGTGATTCCGGTCGCCGAAGGTTTTTCGGAACGGGTCCTCCCCGTCTTGCGGCCCCTGCCGCTCGGGACGGTTTTTTCCTGAAATCCGGCCTTGGCCGACGGTCTGCATGGAGATCTCCTCGCCGCTTGAGGCGACGAGGGGCAGGAGGTCTTTGTCCCTTCAAAGGTATAGCGGCTAAACGGATTCGGCCCTTCTCTCCCGACGGCGCTTTTCGGGCAGGGCAAAAGGTGTCGGAACCCCTTTCGCCGGAGCGCGGATCTTTCAGGAAGGCCGCGGAAAGGAAGATGAAGATGGCAAAGAAGACGAGAAGGGTCGTGGCCTTTTGCTGCGTCGCCGCGATCGCGGCGGCTGTCGCTTTTTTGTGTCTCGATCGACAGATCGTGGCCGTCGAGGGAGAGACCTCCTCGGTCTGGTCCAGGCCCGTCGGGATCGAAGAGGTCCGGTCCTCGCGGGAGGAAAGCCCCAACCGCTATCCCGTCGCGGTCCTGGCCTCGAAGGAGATTCCCCTCTCCTTCCGCGTCGGCGGTCCCCTGTCGGCCGTTTCCGTCCAGCCCGGCGACGCGGTCCGCCGGGGAGAGGTGCTCCTCGAGATCGACGGCCGCGATTTCGACGATGCCCTGAGGACTCTGGAGGCCGAGAGGGAGGGGGCCTCCGCCGCCCTCGATCAGGCCCGCCTCGATCTGGATCGGGCCCGTCCTCTTCTGGCCGAGGGGGTCATCGCCCAGGCGGGTTTCGACAGCGCCCAGAACGCCTACAACCGGGCCTCCGTCGCCCTGCGCGGCGCCGAGAGCCGTCTTGCCGGGGCCCGGCACAGCCGGGAGGACTGCCGTCTCCGCGCCCCCTTCGACGGCGTCGTGGCGACGCGGGACGTCGACGTCCACCAGATGGTCTCGGCGGGGCAGACGGTTCTCACCCTTCTCGATCTCTCCCGCGTCGACGTCAGGGCCGACATCCCCGAAGGCGAGGTCGCCGGTCGGTTCCTGGCGGGAGGCGAGGAGGCCCTCGTCATCTTCATACTCCCTCCCCGATCGGGTCTTCCCCGTCTCCCTGAAGGAGTGGAACGCCGCGCCGGACAGGGCGACGGGAACCTACGGCGTGACCTTCACCCTCTCCCCTCCTCCGGCGCTGCGTCTTTTGCCGGGGATGACGGGAGAGCTGGCCTGGACCGAGGATAGGGGGAGGGGCGATCTGACCGTTCCCGCCGATGCCGTCGTCGCCGACGACGGGGGAGTTCCGACGGTCTTCGTCTTCGATCCGGCGACGTCGACGGTGTCGCGACGTCCCATCGACGTGGGGCCCTGCGGCGGTCCCGATCGCCTCGTCGTCCGAGGCGGCCTGGCCGAGCTGGAGGGGCTCCGTCCCCTCGGAATGGAGCTGGAGCCGATCTACGGTCAGAACGAGATCGTCGTGGCCTCCATCGGCCAGTTCGTCGTCAACCTTCTCCAGTCCCTGGCCATCGTCATCGGCCTTCTGCTGCTTTTCATGGGGTGGAGAAGCGGTCTTCTCATCGGCTTCTCGCTCCTGCTCACCCTTCTGGGCACCTTCATCGGCATGTTCCTCATGGGCGTGACGCTCCAGAAGGTCTCTCTGGGCGCCCTGATCCTCGCCCTGGGCATGCTCGTCGATAACGCCATCGTCGTCGTCGACGGCATGCTCGTCCGCATGGCGAGGGGAGAGGGACCTGAAGAGGCGGCCTGCTCCGTCGCGGCGGCGACGCAATGGCCCCTTCTGGGGGCGACGGCCGTGGCGATCCTGGCCTTTGCCTCCATCGGCCTGGCGCCGGGCAACGTGGGCGAGTTCTGCCGCTCCCTCTTTCAGGTCATGGCCCTCTCCCTCTTCCTCAGCTGGGTCGTGGCCCTCACCGCCGTGCCGCTGCTGGGCGTCCTTTTCCTTGCCGGTCCGTCGGCGTCCGCCGACGGCGATCCTCACGACGGTCCCTTCCTGCGCCTCTACCGCCGTTGCGTCCAGGCCTGTTTGAGACGGCCCCGGCTCCTCGCGGGGATTGTCGTCGTCTCTCTCCTCGGCGCCCTGGCCGCTTTCCGCAACGTCCCCCAGTCCTTTTTCCCCCCTACGACGCAGCCCTATTTCTCTCTCAACATCTGGAAGCCTCAGGGGACGGCCATCGAGGAGACGGACCGGACCGTGGCCTCCGTCGAGGCCTTTCTTCGCGATCTTCCCGGCGTGCGCAACGTCGCCTCCTTCGTCGGCGAGGGGGCGCTCCGCTACGTCCTGAACTACAACTACGAAAGCCCCAATTCCAGCTACGGCCAGATCCTCGTCGAGGTGGACGAGCCCATCGAAAAGGTCATCGCCGACGCCGAAGCCCACCTTCGACGGACTCTGCCCGACGTGGAATTCTCCCTGGTCCGCGTCATGACGGGACCGTCCAGGGCCTACTCCCTGGAGATCCGTCTCCGCGGGCCCGACGCGAGTCTCCTCAAGTCCCTGGCCCGCCGCTGCGAGGTCCTGCTGCGTCGGCACGACGATGCCCGCGACATCGGAACGGACTGGCGTCAGCCCCTTTTCGTCCTTCGACCCCTTCTCGCCGAGGACAGGGGACGCCGGTGCGGCGTGGGGCGTCGCGAGGTGGCCTCGGCCCTGCAGTGGAACTTCGGCGGAATCTCCGTCGGGCTCTACCGGGAAGGCGACAAGCTGATCCCCATCGTCGCCCGCCCCGTCGAGGCCGAGCGACTCTCGGCCGAGGAGATCGGCAACGTCCAGGTCTGGAGCGATTCTCAGGGGGGCTATCTCCCTCTCCGTCAGGTCGTCTCCTCCGTCGAGACGGTCTGGGAGGATCCGTTGATCCGCCGTCGCGACGGCGAGAGGACGATCACCGTCCAGGCCAACTCGGTCCGGGGGCTGGCCGAGCCGCTCCGCAGGGAGATCGCCCCCGACGTCGGGGCCCTGGAGCTCCCGCCGGGCTATTCCCTCGAATGGGGCGGCGAATACCTCGCCTCGAAGGAGGCCCGTGAACCTCTGGGGCGCATCTTCCCCCTCTGTCTGGCCGGCATGATGCTCCTCCTCATCGGGCTTTTCGATTCGATCCGCCGTGCCCTTCATCGTCTTCCTGACGGCCCCTCTTCCCGTCATCGTCGTCGTCGTCGCCTTCCTCCTCACGGGGCAGGCCTTCGGCTTCATGGCCATCCTGGGGTTCCTGGGACTTTCGGGGATGCTCATCAAAAACGCCATCGTCCTCATCGACCAGATCGAGATCGAAAGGGCCGGAGGCAAGTCGATCGGGGAGGCCCTCGCCGACGCGTCGGTGAGCCGTCTCCGTCCCGTCGTCATGGCCGCCGGAACGACGATTCTCGGCATGATTCCCCTCGTGAAGGATCCTCTCTACTCCGGAATGGCCCTGACGGTCATGGGGGGGCTCCTCGTCGGGACCTTCCTCACCCTCGTCGTCGTTCCCGTCCTCTACCGCCTCTTCTTCGGCGACGAAACGAGAGGGTAAGGCCATGGGCGCGATCTCTTCCGGAACGTGGAGGTCCTATGACGAAAAGGACGGGAGAGTCTCCGAAACGGGCCTCGGCGAGGGGCCTTTTTCGCGTTCCAGGGGAAGCCCGTCGGCGCGGACTCGGTGGCGACGTCCTCGGGAGCCCGACGGGGCCTCGAAGGACGCCGTCGCCGATGTCCGACCGGGACGGAGGCTTTCCCTCCGGATGTCACGGTTCGATGGGCGGTGGCGGTGTCGTCGCCCCGGGGCGGCTGCCGGACGCGGCCCTGGTCCGAAGGAGGAGGGGCTTCGCCGGAAGGGCGGAAAAGAGGAGTCGGGAGAAGATCGGTGACCTTATCAGGAGAGGAGTCTGTGCGTGAAATGGAGAGATCTCTTGGCGAAAAGGAACAGACCGTGAAGAGCGAGACCGGGGATGGCTTTCCCTGTGGTCTCGAGACCGGGCAGGAGGTAATGGCGGACGGAGTGGGGCTGCTGCGGAGCTGTCGGGCCGCGGTTCGGGCGGCCCTGTTCAACTGGAGGGCACTGAGGGACGCCGTGTCCGTCCTGGAGCGTCTCGACGTCCGCGAAGGAAACGTCGTCGCCGACATCGGCTCCGGCGGAGGCTTCTTCGCCTTCGAAGTGGCCCGCCTGGCGGGGCCGACGGGGCGGGTCTTCGCCGTCGACGTCGACGAGGGCCTGCTGGGCTGCCTGGCCCGTCAGGCCCGGCGCCGGGGAATCACGAACGTCTCCTTTCTTCACAGCGCGCCGGAAGGCCCCACCCTGCCCCGGGAGAGTTTCGATCTGCTTTTCATGAGAAACGTCTTTCATCACCTCGCCGACCCCGTGGCCTTCCTGCGGAGGATAGCCCCGGCGCTGAAGGGAGCGGGGCGGCTGGCCGTCGTCGAGTGGAAACCGCGGAGAAGGTCGCTCTGGCGCCACAGCACCGATGAGGCCCTGATCCGCTTTTCGGCCGAGATGGCCCGTTTCAGCCTCATCGAGAGCTATGCCTTCCTGAAGGATCAGTCTTTCTCCGTCTTCGGCAGGCGGTGAGTCCGCCCTCGCGAAGAAGGTTCCGACAAGCTTCACCGTGGGAGGGAAAGGTCTACTCCCTTCAAGACAGGAGGCCATGACCGATGGAAGGATCAAAAGGTTCGGAAACGGTGACGATGGGCGAGGGCAGCGTCGCTGCCGCCCTCGCCCGCCTCGGACTGCCCGCGTTGGTCGGCATGATGGTTTCGGCCCTTTACGGCGTCGTCGATGCCTATTTCGTCGGAGGGCTCGGCACGGGCCACGTCGGGGCCATTGCCGTCTTTTTTCCCATAGCGCAGGTCCTCGTCGGCCTGGGGCTGGCCTTCGGCGTAGGAGCGGCCTCGCCCATCTTCCGTCTTCTGGGCGGAGGCGATTCGAAAGGAGCGGGCCGCTTCGCCTCGACGGCTCTTCTGTCAGGCCTGCTGGCCGGAGCCGTCGCCGTCTTTTTCCCGTTCCCTCCTGACGCGTCGGAGCCGGAGCGGCGTCCCTTTCGAGGGCACGCCTTCCCGACTCCGACGTTCTTCCCTGCCCTACGGCGGGCCTAGCGGAGGAGGCCCATGCTGCCCGTCAGGTGATTGATCTGCTTCCTGTCGCCGCAGAGGGCGATGCCCAGGTAGTTGAGGTTCGCCCCGGAGGCCTGGGCCATCTTGCCCCGGAATTCGTCGTAGGTTTTGCAGCCCTGGGCCACGTCGGAAAAATCGACGACGATCAGATCCGACAGGTCCTTCTCGCGGACCTTTCGGAGGATTTCCCTGATGGACGGGCCGTCCCCTCTGAGGATGGGAATGGGAAACTGGACGATGCCCATGTGGCAGATCCCGTCTCCGTCGAGAAGATCCTCCCCGACGGCCTCGGGCAGCCTCTTGCCCAGGGTCATCCCCAGGATGGCCGCCGTGTTCGTGATGATTCCTGCCGGCATGGTTTCGTCGACGACGATGACGCACTTTCTGTTGGCGTTGAGAGTCACGTTCCGATCTTCCTTTCACGCGTCGAGATGTCTTTGAAAAAGGTCTTTGTATTTTTTGGGCGTGACGCCGATGAAGTTCTTGAAAAACGAGGAAAAATGGCTCTGGTCGGAGAAGCCCGTCTCGAAGGCGACGTCCGACAGGGACCGGCCGGTCCTGATGAGATTCTTGGCCCTGTTGATCCGGACGGTCTGGACGTAGCGGTAGGGCGTGACGCCCTTCGCGCGGGAAAAGGATCTCAGAAGGTGGTACTTGTTCGCCTGGACGAGGTCGCTCAGCGTGTCCAGGTCGATCTTTCTGTTGTAGCTGCCCTCGATGTAGTCGCAGATCCGTTCGATCCGGGGATCGGAGGGCTCCGCCGCCGTCTGCGGAAGGCTGTGGGGCAGGAGGATCTCCGCCGCCACCCGCTCCAGGAGGGGCCTCCTCGTTTCGACGGGAGCCTCGTCGGCCAGGGCCTGCTGGGCCCTCTGGAGGAGCCGGGAGGCCCTTTCGTCGACGATGACGGGAGAGACGAAGCGGGGGAGAGACGATCCCGGCGAGAGGCCGACCAGACGGGCCATCGTCTCCCGCGAGAGGTTCAGGCAGCCGTAGGTGAGAGGCCTGTCGTCGAGAGGCTCGCAGCCATGGTCGTCGAAGGGGTTGAAGAGGACGATCTGGCCCGGTCCGAGGATAAACTCCCTTTTCCGGCAGATCAGACGCCTCCGGCCCTCCTCGACGAGGCCGATGACGTAGTGATCATGAAAATGGCAGGGGAATTTCTGCATGATCCCCCTGAATCGGTAGATTTCGACGTTCAGCTCCTCGTCGAAGCGGACGGAACGCTCCTCCTGTCGCACGCGGAGACCTCCTTGCCAGGCTACGGACCGTAGCATAGCAGATCTTTTCCTCCCCTTCTTGTACGATATTGACCCGGGCCAGGACGACCAGGGGGGCTCGGTGCCGCGTCAGAGCGGAGAGGTTCTGCCTCGACATGCTATGCTCTTTCCGGCGGGGCCTTGGCCTCGACACCCAGTGCCATGAGGAGGTTCGATCCATGCCGTCTTTCGATCGCATCGTCCACGCCGTCGACTCTCACACGGGAGGGGAGCCGACGCGGGTCGTCATGAGCGGCCTGCCCCGTCTGGAGGGGGCCACCATGCTCGACCGCTATCAGGAGATCGCCGAGAAGGGCGACGGCCTTCGGCGCTTCCTCATGTGGGAGCCCCGGGGCCATCGCGACATGTTCGGGGCCCTCCTCTTCCCCGCCGTCACGGCCGAGGCCGATTACGGCGTCATCTTCTGCGACAACAGGGGTTTTCTCACCATGTGCGGCCACGGCTCCATCGGCGTCGCCAAGACCCTCGTCGCCACAGGGGCCGTGGCCACGACTCATCCGACGACGACGGTGCGCCTCGATACGCCCGTGGGCCTCGTCGAGCTGACCGTCGAGACGCCCGAGGGGGGCCCCGTCGGCCCTGTCCGTCTCAGGAACGTCCCCGCCGTCGTCATCGCCATGGACCGGAGCCTGACCCTGTCGACGAGGGCGAAGACGATCGCCTACGACGTCGTCTTCGGCGGCCTCCTCTTCGCCCTCGTCGACGCCGGGCAGTTCGATCTCGAAATCGAGGCGGCCAACGCCTCCGAACTGACGCGGATCGGCATGGAACTCCTCCGGGACATCAACGCCTCGGCGACCTACGAGCACCCGGCCAATCCCAAGATCCGAAAGGTCAGCCACATCGAACTTTTCCGAAAGGGCGATCCGACGAGAAACGCCGTCGTCTTCGGCAACGGCCAGCTCGATCGCAGCCCCTGCGGCACGGGGACATCCTCCAAGGTGGCCCTTCTCGCCGCCCGGGGCGAGCTGGCTCCCGGCGAGCTCTTCGTCCATCAGTCCATAACGGGGTCCCAGTTCGTCGCCTCCTACGAGGAGGGGCCCGAGATCGCCGGTCGGCCCTCCGTCATTCCCCACATCAGGGGAAGGGCCTTCCTGACGGCCATGACGGACTTCGTCGCCGAGGCCGACGATCCCCAGAAGGAAGGCTTTTTCCTGGGGTGACCGGTCCCCTTCCCGATAGGGGACGCCTTCGTGGATGAGGCTCCTTTCTATTACTGTGGGTAGCGGGTAGAACCTGAGCCACCGAGAACCGAGAATGGATATCATGGGGGACGAAGTCCATTTTCCCCCATCAAAAGGCTTCGCCATGAACGACCCGAAGGTTATCCTCGAAGCGATTTTAGAACTTGCAGATCCTTGGATAACGCCCGATATTTTTCGCACTTTGGTCTGAGCTTCCCATCGGCAGTAGCCCCCGCAAGGGTTATGTTTGAGGTGCCAAGGCCACAACCATTATCTCGAGGAGGGCTACCGCAGAGGAACGATGCCACAGACGTTACCTGGAATGCGGCAGGTCCTTCGAAGATCGCCCGCATCGAAGAAAAGGGCTCCTCGCTATTTAGGGAACCTCTGAAAAAAAGATCCGGCAAGCTCCAACAGTACCTCTTGGTGGCTGAATTCGTGCGCTGTGTGCCATTTCAGCCTGTCGTGTCAGGCAAGTTGCCTATGTGGAGCTATTCCCGGCTCTTTTTTGCCTTATGGTTGCCGTTTTGCCGGCTTTTGAAGACACTACGCCCTATCCATCTCCAATAAAAGCCTTCTCACCATGTACAGGTTGGACAGGGCAAAAATCACGTGGACATGGCTTGTGTTCTTCTTGAGCCCCTTGTAACGCACCTTGGTGAATCCGAAGACTCGCTTCGCTCTTCAAAAGACATGCTCCACCTTTGCCCTCGTTTTGGACAGCATACGATTGTGAGACTGTTCTTCGTCGGTCAGTTTCCTGTTCCGTGACCCTCTTTTGTTGGTGTTGTCGACGGCATCGGGTGCCTTTTCCCGGATCGTCTCCGTCTTGCCTATGTAGGCCGAATCTCCCCAGACTCCCTTTTCCGCTCCGTGGAGAAGGTCTCCGACCATCCGGGAGTCGTGGACATTCGCTGCCGTGGTCGCGAGGCTGTGGACCAGCTTGCTGTCTTTGTCCACCCCGATGTGGACCTTCATGCCGAAGTAGTACGGGTTCCCTTTCTTTACCTGATGCATGTCGGGGTCTCGCTTCTTCTCCTTGTTCTTCGTCGACGAGGGCGCGGCGATGATGGTGGCGTCCATGATGGTTCCCTCGGCAAGGCGCAGTCCTTTCGATTGCAGGTGAGCATCGACCTCACGGAAGATCCGTTTCCCCAGGTCGTGCGCTTCGAGAAGGTGGCGAAACTTGCAGATGGTCGTCTCGTCGGGGACAGGCTCGTTCCCGAGGTCGATGCCGACGAAGCGCCTCATCGATTCCATGTCGTAGAGGGCTTCTTCCGCTGCCGGGTCGCTGAGGTTGAACCAGCACTGGAGGTGGATTCGGAGCATCCGCTCCAATCCAACCGGTGGACGACCTCGTTCGGCCTTGGGATAGAAGGGAGCGATGAGCGCGCAGAGATCCTTCCAGGGGACCACAGCCTCCATTTCGACAGAGGAACTTCTCCCGCCGGGTAGGCTTCCTGTATCTCTCGAAGGTCTGGGCGTCGGCAAGGGTTTTCTGTCGCTCCATTTCGTCTCGCACTCCTTGAAAAGGGGATGAGGACATCGGCGCTACAGCTCTATTCTACCAATTACATCATCGCTGATGCGACTTCATGAAAGGCGCTTTTTTCAGAGGTTCCATAGAGCTGCTGAGAGAGCAGGATCAGGAACAACAGGAATCTGCGCCCTTCATGAGCTTGCTGCCTCAAAACCGAAAGTGCGAAAAATACTGGGCAGAATCCTATCATTGGTACTGTGCCTTTAACATCGAGGAAAAGAGCCCCTGTTTTTCTTTAAGCTCCAAAGGCGTGCCTGCCTCGGCGACAGTGCCGTCTTTGATGACAACTATCTCATCAGCTCCTGAAACTGTCCTCATGCGGTGAGCAATGACCAGGACGGTCTTGTCTTTGATGAGTTCGCTGAGTGCGCTCTGGATTTTGCTCTCATTTTCTGCGTCCAGAGACGCTGTGGCCTCATCCAGCAGGATGATGGGCGCGTCTTTCAGTATCGCTCTGGCTATGGATATACGCTGCCGCTCTCCGCCGGACAATCTTTCGCCGTTTTCACCTATCGGTGTGCCGTATCCCTGTGGGAGCTTCGTTACGAATTCATCGCATTGTGCCATGCGCGCCGCCTGTATGACTTCTTCATCGGACGCGTCTTTCTTCCCAATGCGGATATTCTCCATAATACTTGAATTAAATAGAGTTACATCCTGAAAAACGATGGAGAAGTTATTCAGAAGCGTTTCGGGATCAACAAGGGAAATATCTTCGCCGCCCAAGGTAATAACTCCCTTGTCTATATCCCAGAAGCGCGCGCATAACTTTGCCGCCGTGCTCTTTCCACCGCCGGAAGGGCCGACAAGCGCCGTTACGTCACCCTGCTTTGCAGTAAAGCTGACGTTTTTTAATGTTTGTACTCCGTCTTGATAGGAAAAGTCGACATTTTTGAATTTGATGTCATAATTTTTGGGTGAAAACTCACTTTTGCCACTCTGTTTAGGCATTGCGTCCATTTCTTTCATGCGGTTTATACGCACGCCCAGGAACAGGAGCAACGCCAGCTTATTCATGGCTTCCATTATTGGATTGTATATACGAGCCGTGATCACAATAAAAACAAGATATGTAAAAATGTTTACGAACCCTGTTGATAACAGATAAGCTCCGGCTAATATAACACTTGGAAGGCCAAGCGTTAAGATGACATGTGAGAAATTGATAAATGTTCCGATTAACAGCTCGCTCTTGATCATATGTTTTTCATAGTCATCCAGCTTGATGTTTAAGGCTATAGAATAGTCCTCTTCCCTGTTGTACGATTTTATTTCATGGACTGAATCGATGATTTCCTGAATGTTGTCCGAAATATCTCTTTTGATATAGTAAATATTCGCATGCATGCGTTTTTGCATCTTACTAGATAAGTAGAATACCAAAACGGCAACTGGAACCACCCAAAATACGGCAAGAGAGAGCATCCAATTGTAAATGAACATCATAATTCCCATGATGAAAACCGTAAGTCCTGCCGCGTAAAGTTGAGGGACCGCATGAGAAAATAGCATTTCGATCTGTGTTGCGTCTTCCATGATCGTGGAGCTTAAGTCGGCGATGTCTTTTTTGCTAAAAAAGGATAGCGGCAGTTTTCGCAGAGTTTCTGCCAGGCTGATCCTTCTCCTCGCGCTTTCTTCATATATCTTCGTATAAGCCGAATCGTATTGAAAATACGCAAGAATAAACATGACAATAAAAAAAGCTGCAGACATGACAACATAATAGAGAGATCCGCTTACGGCACCGCCGGAATCGTTTAACAGGTAGCGCATGTGCTCATCCAGAAATTTGAAGCTGAGTATGATTGGCAGCATAAAACTAATGTTCATTAATGTAGTCCAAATGATAGAACGTAAAAGATCTTTTGCGCCTTTTTCAGACATTGCGTATTTATTCTGAAAAAAATTTATCATTTTTATCCTCCTATGCTTACAGTGTCTTTTGCCCCAATTTTCCACGCGATGGATTTTTGATATTCGTCCCACATGGTTTTATATAAATTGCCCTTGGCCAACAACTCTTCGTGTGAGCCTGCCTCTATGATTTTACCGTTTTCAATCACCAATATTTTGTCGACATTTTGAACGCTGGTCAGGCGATGCGCGATCATAAGTGTTGTTTTCCCGCGACGGAGTTCCTTCAAGGCTTTCTGTATTAAATTTTCGTTTTCTGGGTCAGCAAAGGCTGTTGCCTCATCTAGGAGTACAATTGGGGAATCTTTTAGAATTGCCCGGGCGAGTGCGATTCTTTGTTGCTCTCCACCGGAGAGATAGGTTCCTTTTGAGCCTATAACCGTATCAAGACCCTTTTGTAGATTGTCTACAATTTCTGTTGACTGAGAAAGTTCTATAGCTCTGTTTATCTCTTTTTTCTCGGCATTGTTTTTACCGAAAACAATATTTTCCATCAATGATCCTTTAAACAGCCTTGTATTTTGAAATACAAATGAAATACTGTTCATTAGTTCTTTTTTAGGGATGTCCTTGACATTGACCCCGCCTATCAGCACTTCACCTTCATCAACATCCCAGAAGCGGGCGGCAAGCCTTGCAATTGTCGTTTTTCCGCCTCCTGAGTATCCTACAAGGGCAAATGTTTCTCCATCGTTCAATTTAAAGCTTATTTTATCTATAGCACGCTTTTTTGTGCTTTTATATGAAAATATAACGTTTTTAAACTCTAAACTATGATCTTTTATGGTTTTTACGCTGTTGTTATAGCACATTTGTGGATAGGCCAGAAGATTGTCCAGTCTGTCGATTGCCTGCTGGGCAATCGCGATATCATGTTGGAAATGCATAGATTTCATCAGGATTAAGGTAAAGGTTGGCGATATCAGAAGATAAAAAATAAAATCTGAAAGCACGAGGGGGATGTTTTTTCCGCTTTTTATTAAAAAAATTCCCATTGGAATCAGAAAGAAAGCGGCTGACTGCATAATAACAAGATAGAAGGACATTAGTTTCCGCCAAAGAAGCGTGTAGGCGTAAACCATTTCTTTATATTTGATAATGCTGTTATAAAAGCGTTTGAAAGAAAAAATAGTTTGGCCAAAGGTCTTTACAACGGGAATACCGCAAATATATTCAACGGATTCGGCGCTCATCTCTTCTAAAGAGTCATAGTACATTTTTTGAAATTTTTTGCCTTCAGGGCTTATCATGAACCTCATTGTGATAAAGCCCAAAATAATTGGAACCAGGCAGGCAAGCCCCATGCTCCAGTCCACTATAAAAATCAGCGCTAAAAGAATAACGGGGGAGACGATACTGCCAGCCATATCCGGGAGCTGATGTGCCAGGAATGAATGCGTCGTTCCCGCTCCGTCATTTACGATTTTGCGTATCCGACCGCTGGCTTGCTGGTCAAAGAACCCGAGCGGCATGGCCAGCACCTTTTCCATCCCGATCTTCTGCATCCCGACCTCCACGCGGAAGGCTGCAAGATGCGAGCTTGTAAGTGCACAGAAATAGAGGGCTATTCCTCCGATTGCGCTTGTAAAGGCAAGCCATGCGTAAACGCTGAGGCTTGAAAAATCGATAGCCCCAGGTGCGGACAATATGTCCCGTGTTATGTGCCATACGAGTACGAAGGGCAGGATATTGAGCGCAGCGGAAACGCCTGACAATACGAGCGATAAAGGCAGAAGCGTTTTCTTTTTTCCCATATAAGGCGTGAATCTTTTTAAAATAAAGGGTTTCTTTTCTTTATGCATACCTCGTGTCCTCCTTTGTTGATCTCAGCCAACCTTTATTGCGTTAAAACATGCATTTGGGGATGCTGAGTCGCATGATATTGCCAGACATGACATGGTTCCTTGTTGTTTGCCTGGTTGACCGGCACGCTCCCATCGCATGCAACTTGTCGGATGTCGAGATAAAGACAAAAAGCGAGATTGCCCTTTGACATGGGAAAAGACGTGGAACTCCCGACAGATCCCTGTTGTCGTCGTTGCGCAGGGATGATCTGCCTGTGAGTTCCACGTCCAGGCGGTGTCATTGCAGGGCGCGTTCTCTCCGGGACAGGGGGCTCGATCCCGCCATGGATATGCGGAACGGCCTGACGCTGGCTCTGGCCGTGTCTGCCGCCATCGTCTGCCAGTCCTCCTCTCTCCGCCGCTGGAGCTCCTCCGTCTGACGTGAGGTCTCTGGTCCCCTCATCAGGAGTTTCCTTCGTTTCGTCGAATATTCCGGACTAGATGGCGAGGGCCCCTTTCTCTTCGGACCCGCTCTCTCGTTATCTTCCTCGTTCCCGCGACGACCTCAGGGGAGGGGGGCGCACCAGACGGCCAGGGCCGTCCGGCTTGTCACCAGGCGGGGCTGGCCGTCCATTTCGACGACGAGGTCGTGCGACCCTTCGTGACCGAGAGGGACGAGACAGCGGACGACGGCGCCGGGGACGAGGCCGAGGCAACGGCCCGTCTCCTGAACGGCTCTGTCTCCGAGGAGGTGTTTCACCAGGCCTTCCTGATTCTTCTTGAGCAGGCTCAGGGGAAGGGGGGCGTCGTCGCCCTCTTCGGCCTTTTCCCGGACGAGGTTCGGAAGGACCCCCCGCTCGAAACGGCTGGCCAGGATGTCCATGACGCCGAAAAGATTCCGTTCCGTCTCTTCGTCGAGGTGGTGCTCCATCTCGCAGGCCAGCAGGGCGGCCCGATCGGAGGGGAGGGAGAGGACGTTTCCCACGAGATCGCAGAGAAAGCGGTGCCGGCGGTAGATGCGAAGGGCTCGTTCCCTTCCCTCCTCGGTGAGGTGGATCTTCCCGTACTGCTCGTGGAGGACGAGGTCCGCCTCGATGAGACGCTTGACGCAGGAGACGACGGAGGGCTTGCTGACGCTGAGCCTTTCGGCCAGGGTCGTGACGGCCACGTCGCGGCCTTCCAGCTCGAGGATCAGGGCGGCCTCGAGGTAATCCTCCATCCTTCGGGTCAGAGGAAGGGTAGAGGCCCTCGACGGCGGGGAGGTGACCGGGGCCGTCACGATGCGTCTCTTTCCCTTCCGGAGCGGGGAGACGGAGCCGCCCCGCTTTTGCGGCGGAGAAGGGCGTGTTCGCCTCTCTCCCCGAAGGCGACGGAGCGGTCTTTCCTGCCTGTCGTGACGGCGGTCCCGGCGCGGAAATCGACCTCTCCCGGGTTGCGGCATCGGCCGTCACCGCAGGAGAGACGGCAGCAAGGGCCTACGCGACGGCAGGCCGTCAGGGGTGAGCGGTTCTTCTTCATGATTCATCCCTTCCCGGTCTTTCGATTTGCCCGGGGAGGCCGACACGGTCCTGAGGGAGGTCAGGCCGTCCGCTCCTCCGAGGGGGAGAGGTGTTCCTCGCCTGTGTCTTTGACGGAGCCGTCGGGAAAGGCCCGACAGATGGAGAGGATTTTTTCGAGGTTTTGCAGGAAAAGATCGACGACGGCGGGCTCGAAGTGCCGTCCCCGCTCCGCGATGAGTTCGTGGACGATGCGATCGAGGGGCCAGGGAGCCTTGTAGACCCTCCTGCCGGCCAGGGCGTCGAAGACGTCGGCAATGGCCACGAGGCGGGCCTCGGGAGAGATGGCTTCGCCGGCGAGCCCCTGCGGGTAGCCGCTGCCGTCCCATTTTTCGTGGTGTTCCAAGGCGATGGAGGCGGCGAGATCGAAGAGGGAGCCTCCTCCGCAGGCGCTCAGGATGCGGTGCCCCATCGTCGTGTGGGTGCGGACGACGTCGAACTCCTCGGCCGTCAGTCTGCCCGGCTTGTTGAGGATGGCGTCGGGAACGGCGATCTTTCCCACATCGTGAAGGGCCGAGGCCAGGCCGACGAGACCGGCCTTTTCGGCGGAGCAGCCCTCTTCCAGGGCCAGAAACTCCGTCATGGCGGCGACGCGACGCACATGATGGGCCGTCTCATGAGAGCGACTCTCGATGACTTCGCCCAAGGTGAAGGCGATCTCCGATCGCGTCCGCACCAGCTCGGCGTGGAGGCGGGCGATTTCACCCTCGGCCTGCCTGACTCTCTCCAGCTGGGAACGGAGCTGGCGCGTGCGGACGGCGACGCGGCGTCTCAGGGAGACGATCCAGAAAAGGCCTCCCGCGACGCCGATGCCGATGACCTTCAGTCCCCTCTCCAGCTTCTTTCCGTCGATGCTCTCTTGGGCGAAGGGATTCTCACCCTTGCCTTCAGGGAGGAGACGGAGAGGGGCAAGGCCGCCGGCAGAGGCCGGAAGAGGCGGGAGAAGAAGGACGAAAGCGACGAGCAGGGCCGGAAGAAGTGATGTGTGAAGACTCTTTTCGGACTCTGCGATCATGAAACGAACCTCCGCCTCGGGAGTGTCATGCCTTCAGCGTCGCGACCGGCGAAGGGGAGGGCGAGGCCGAAAGGGGCTCTCCCCTTTCGGCCTCGCCCCGGGCTCAGTCGTCGATGCGGAAAGAGAGGGTGGAAAGATAGATCAGGTCGTCGGCCTTCGTCTTGTCGGGGTGGGGTTCGGAATATTCGACCTCGGCGAACCACTGTCCCGCCTTCAGGGGAATGATGTCGATCTTGCCCTCGAGATCGGTCCTTCCCTGAAAGGCCTTGTATTCCTTGTCGGAGAAGCCGGCGAAGACGGCCTCGACCTTGACGGTCTTGGCCGGCTTGCCCTTGTAGAAGACCTGGACGGGGAACTTCTCGCCCGTCCTGACCTTAGCGGGATTGACGAGAGGCACGATTTCGAGGCCCTGTCCCGCCGGTTTGGAGATGAAGGCGTCGTCACGGCCTCCGTCGACGTTGAGGACGGTCTTGGCGAACATGAGCACCTCTTCACAATAGGTCGCGTCGGGGCGCTGGAGTCGGTTGGTCTGAGACCAGCCGCCCTCTCCCTTGGACCAGAAGGTGGGGAAGTAGGTGCCCAGGACGAGGTAGCTTCCCCTCTGGAGGTCGGCTCTGCCCTGGAAGGCGTAATTCTCGCCGACCTGGTCGAGCTTCATCGCCCCTTTGGGCGTCACCAGTTGGAGAGCGTCGAAGAGATGGACGCGGTCTTCTGGAATCGGCTCTGCCTTGGGGAAGTCGTGGCCGTAACCGATCTCGGCCTTGACGATGCCTCCGACGGGCTCGGCGGCGTTGACCCAGAAATCGTGAGCCTGAGCGGCGGGAAGGGCCGAGAGGGAGAAGGCCGCGACGGCCAGGGCTGTGCGGAGCGTTCTGCCGTTGAAAAGGGAAAGCATGAATAAAATCCTCCTTTTGAAACTTCTTTTGAAGCGTGGAGCGTATCTTGTCGACGCCGAGTTTTAGTTATAAAACTCGGGTTTCGATACGACGATGCCCCCTGAAGGGGCCCCGTCGCCTGTCGGATTTCCCGACCGTTTCGCCCTACTTCATGTCCCGGACCTGGACCCAGAGAACGGCGTCCTGGCCCAGCTCGGCTCCCTTGTACTCCAGGGTCTTGACGCCCAGAGCGGCGAAGCCCCACCAGCCCTCGCGGGGAAGGGCGTAGACGAAGGTGCCGTTGGCGTCGGCCCTGATCGTCTGGGTGACGAAGCAGTCCTGAGGCGCCTCGACCTCGCCTTCCTTGGCGAAGCGGTTGTTCTCCACGTCGGGCCTGTGATTGAGGAATTCGACCTCGATCTCGGCGAAGGGCACTGGCTTGCCGTCGGCCTTGACGACGCCGCTGAAGACGTTGCCCGTCCAGAGGCCGTAGGGCTTGGCCAGGGGGAGGATCTCGACGGGGAGGCCGATCTCGCTGTCCCAATCGGTGGGGAGGCCCGCCACGTTGACGATGACCTTGGTGCACTGCTGCATCCAGACCTCTTCGGAGGGCTCATAGTAGGGGGCCGGAACGAGGCCGAAGACGAAGTCGCCCATGCCGCGGAGGGGCACTTTGGCCTCGTAGGCCTTGCCCGTGTTGGAGAGGCCGCTCCAGAAGATGGGGCTCAGGCTTCCCTTGAGGTCCTTTTTCTCTCCCTTGTTGACCATGTAGAACTGTTCGACTCCGGCCATGTCCATCGTGTGACCCGCCTCGAAGGGGTGGGTGAAGACGACCTTGAAGTGGAGCTCCTCGGGGCGCTCCAGGGCGCTTTCGGGCGTGTAGACCATCTGGAAGTGGGCGAAGGCGGGGAAGGCGAAGGAGACGACGGCCAGGGCCGCGACGAGGGCGATCAGTTTTTTGCGCATGCTCCGATGCACATCCTTTCTCGATAGGCGGGCGGGGCGGCAGAGGTCCGCCCCGCCGGGGCAAAGCGGCGGCTTCCGGGGCTACTTGATGTCCTCTCCCTTGATGACGATCACGTGACCGGGGCCGGCGTTGAATTCGACTTCGAAGGGGCCTTCCGGCTTCTCGAAGGAGAACTCGCTGAACTCGTCCATGGCGCCTTCGATGAGGACCGTGCCGTCGGGCGTACGGACCGTCATCTTGGTGCCTGCCGCCGACGAGCCGTCGGAGAAGCCTCCCTCGCAGGTCACGGTGCCGTCGTCGTTGAGGTAGGCCATGCAGATCGGGGTGTGGGCCAGAGCGGCTCCGGCGAAAAGGGCCGAGACCGCGAGAGCGATGAGAGCGACCATCAACGTTCTTCTGTTCATTCCTTTCACCTCCTTTCGGAAATCAGAGTATCGTCCTCTTCGGCGGCATCGACCTCCTCCTCGGGAGAGAAGGCGCCGACGAGGATCGTCACGACCAAGGCCAGGGCGTAAAAGGCCCAGGCGGCGGGGAAACCCGTCAGACCCAGCAGGCGTCCCCCCGTGAAGGCGATGGAGGCGACGCCCAGTCCCAGGGCCGTGGGGTAGACAAGGGCGAAGAGGGCCCATTTCCAGCTGCGCGTCTCGACCTTGACCATGAGAAGCGTGGCGATGCAGGGCGGATAGAAGGCCATGAAGAGCATCAGGGCGAGGGCGTGAAGGGGCGTGAAACCCTCTTCCTGCTCGCGCATCCGCTCGCCCACGGTCTGGTTCTCGTCACCCTGGGGGCGGTAGATGACGCCCAGCGTGGCGACGCTGCTCTCCTTGGCGGCGAGGGAGCTGAGAAGGGCGACGTTGACTTTCCACGTGAATCCGGCGAAACGGGTCACCGGTTCGAGGGCCTTGCCCATGCGGCCCAGAACGCTGTTGTCGAGACGGGCCGCATCGTACTCCTGCATCAGGGTCATCCTGTCGCGACGCAGGCTCTTGAAGGCCCTGTCGAGCTTCTTCCCGTCACCGTCGCGGAGCTGAAGGAGATCGAAAAAGACCTTGTCCTTCTCTCCGGAGAACTTCCGCTCCAGGGCGGTGCCGTCCAGTCCGGCCAGGCGGCTCTGGCGGTAGCGCTCCTGAACGTCGAGGTAACCGAGGAAGAAGGCTTCGTCGGCCAAGGGTGAGGCATAGGGGCCGTCGGCGATTTCGCTCAGGAAGGAGGCGTGGATCGCCTCGGCTCGGGCGGCGAAATTCGCCTCTTCCTCGTCGGGCAGCTGGGGGTAGCGGGTGAGGAAGAAGACGGCCACGGCGACGAGGGCGATGACGGTGATGATCTTTCGGCAGAAGAGCCAGGTCCGCTCGACGGAACGCTGAAGGACGCCGAAAAGGGTCGGCACGTGATAGGGGGGCATCTCCATGACGAAGGGCGAGCTGGGGCGGTTTTTCAGGATCGTCAGAGTCAGGATCTTGGCGACGGCCAAAGCCACGATGAGGGTAACGGTGGAGATGAAGATCATCATGGCCCCCTGGTGGGAGACGAAGAAAACGCTCACCAGCAGCGTGTAGAGGGGGATCTTGGCCATGCAGTTCATCAGGGGAACGATGAGAATCGTCGCCAGCCGCGCCTTCTCGTCGGCGATGACGCGGGTGGCCATGACGCCGGGGACGGCGCAGCCCCCGACGAAGACGCCGCCCAGGATGAGGGGGAGCGTCGACTGGCCGTGGAGGCCGAAGCGGCGGAAAAGCCTGTCGAGGATGAAGGCCATGCGGGGCATGTACCCCACGTCTTCCAGGACGGCGATGGCGGCGAAGAGGATGAGGAAGATGGGGATATAGATGAGCACCGAGTTGATGGAGGCGACCACGTCGCTGACGAGACTGCGCAGGAGCGGTTCCTGCAGAAGCCCCGCCAGGGGGAGGCGCTCCTCGACGGCCATGTGGAAACGGGAGAGCCAGGGAACGACATAGGCCGTCAGCTTGTAGCCCTGGACGATGGAGAGCTCGTAAAGGCCGTAGATGACGCCCAGAAGGATCAGGGGGCCCAGGATGCGGTGCACGATGACGGAGTCGATACGGTCCGTCCAGGTCCGTCCGGCGGGGGCGGTCCTTCGGGAGCAGAGTTTCTCGACGGCCTCGGCCCGACGGTGACGGACGAGACCGATATGGCTTCGCGTGTCGTCGCCTTCGACGCTCTCGAAGCGCTTGGAGAGGGTGGTGACGCGTTCGAGAAGCGCCTTGCCCCTCTCGCCGCGGGCGCGTACCTGGTCGGCGACGGCCTCGTCCTCCTCGAAGAGCTTGACGGCCATCCAGCGGCAGGGAAGCCCTTCGTGGGGAAAGAGCGCCTCGAGGGCCGCCGTCGTCTCCTCCAGGGCGGGTTCGAGGGGGCCGTAATCGAGGCGGAAGGCCGACGGACCGGCTCCGATCGCGATGGCCTCCTTCAGCTCCCGGCCTCCCCTGCGGCGGTTGCCGACGGTTGGCGCCACGGGAGCGCCCAGCTCCGCCGCGAGGGCGGCGGAATCGACGGAGAGGCCTCGGCCGGAGGCGACATCGGCCATGTTGAGGTCGACGACGAGAGGGGCCCCCATCTCGAGGATCTGAAAGGTCAGGTAGAGGCTGCGCTTCAGGTTCGAGGCGTCGACGACGTTGACGACGAGATCGGCCTTGCCGGAGAGGATGAAGTCGCGCGTCACCTTCTCCTCCGACGAATAGGAGGTGAGGCTGTAGGTCCCGGGCAGGTCGACGAGCTCCACCTTTCCCAGTCCCTGGCGGAAGGTCCCCCGCTTGACCTCGACGGTGACGCCGGGGTAGTTGGCCACGTGCTGGCGCGATCCCGTGAGCATGTTGAAAATCGTCGACTTGCCGCTGTTGGGCTGGCCGACGAGGGCGATGCACCGTTTTTTCATGGAAGGTCGACCTCGATGAGGCGGGCCTCGGCGTGGCGGAGGCTGACGTGCTGGCCGTCCATCAGAAATTCGACGGGGTCGACCAGGGGGGCGTTGCGGACGACTTCGACGACGGTGTCGCGATGAAAGCCCATGTCCATCATCCGCTGTTTCACCGCCCCGGCGGCATGGTTTCTGCGGATGATCGCCCGTGAGCCGGGTTTGATCTCGTCAAGCGTCATGTGATCACCTCATTCGGTATCGTGTTCTGCGACGGAAGAGGAACAGCCCTTCTTCTCGGCGGGGGAGAGAAAGGCGACGCGACTGCAGTTGCCGCCGCAGCCGGAACAGTTGGAGCAACCTCCGCCGTGGAGCGTCTTTTTCACTCCCTTGAGGGCCTGCCAGGCGGCGAAGGCGATGAAAGCGCCGAACAGAAGCCAAGGCACCAAGGGGATCCCCTCCTTGTTTGTCGTATAAAACTTTGCGAAAAGGCTAAAAAAAGTCTCGATGATCGAGACGGCACAAAAAGCGACACATACGTCCCCCAGGCACGCGCCGAAGGAGACTCTTTGTTCCAGGCATCAAACTTTGGCCCCACTATAACCTTTTTTCCCTCCGAGTCAAGGCCCCGAGGGAAAATTGTGTCGCCGGACATGCCTTTTCCTTCCCTGAGAGGAGAGCGGACCGGTTCACCGGACACGGCTTTTCGGGGAAGGGCCTGTACCGTCAGATTCGGCTTTCACCGAAGGGCGCAATTTCCGTCATGTTTTCGGTCGCCGGCGAGGTTATGCTGGTCCTGAAGGGGAGATGGGGATGAGAGAACGGATCCGGGAGGACTACGAGCGTTGCGTCGGTGAAGCCCAGAGGCGGATTCAGGAAAACCTGGAGCATCTTCCCACGCTGGAGGAGCTGGCCGGTCTCTGCGGTTTTTCCCGCTTCCACTTCTGCCGCCTTTTCGCGGGCCTCACGGGAGAGAGCCCGGGAAGATACGCCCATCGGCTGCGCCTGGAGCGCGCCGCCTGGTCCCTGCGCTATTCGGGGCGCTCCGTCGTGGATATCGCCCTCGAGGCCGGTTACGAGAGGCCCGAATCCTTCAGCCGGGCCTTCTCGGTTCATTTCGGCCTCAACCCCAGCCGATACCGGCGGGGGCGTAACGTCGTCCATCACGGGCGTTTCGGAACGCCGCCCATGGCGTCGTCGCCCGATCGAAAAGGAGGAATCGTCATGGAGGTGCACGTGAAGCGCTTCGATCCCATTCCCGTGGCCTATATTCGCCACGTCGGGCCCTACGCAGCCTGTGAGGCGTCCTGGGTGAAACTCTGTTCCTCTCCGAAGGTCCTGGAGGCGGCCGGTCCGCAGGCCCTGGCCATCGGCGTCTGCTACGACGATCCCGACGTGACGCCTGCCGACAAGATCCGCTTCGACGTCTGTCTTTCCCTCTCCGGTCCTTTCGAGAGTGCCGAGGGCATCTCCTTCCAGGTCATAGAGGGAGGGGAGTACGCCGTCTTCCTCTACAAGGGCTCTTACGACGGTCTCCATGCCGCCTACAGGCGTCTCTACGGCGAGTGGCTGCCCGGCAGCGGCCGGGAACCGAAGGGCTCCTGTTCGCTGGAGATCTATCTCAACGATCCCTCCACGACGACCCCCGAAGAGCTCCTGACGGAGATCCGCATCCCCCTGGTCTGACGGGAGGCGAGGTGGCTCTTCCCGGTGGCTGTCGCGCAGACGTGCGACGTCTTGAGATTTTTCCGAAAGTCTCGCCTTCCCGGGCAGACGAGAGTCACAACCCCACCGACAGGATCAAGGGATGGCTTCAGGGGCGAGAGATCCGTCTCACCCCATCCGCCGAGGGGATGGATGGTGCCCCTCTCTGAGTCCGATTCGCAGGCTCAGAGAGGGCCGTCGATTCGGCGGTTTCACCCGGCCTATCGGACACGGATTCGAGGTAAGGCCCGTCCCTTCAGCTGCTTCGCGACCGGATCTCTGGAGCGTTTGCCCCCTATTTGCCCGACGATTCGGGACTTCCCCCTGGCCTTGAGGGTTTCCCTGGCCTATGATAGGGGGGGAGGTGAGAGTCGTGAGAAAACTGGCAGGAGTTCTGTCTGTCGGAGCCGTCCTTCTCCTTCTGGCCGTCGTGCCGGGTCATGCCATGGTCAGCGCCTTCATCGCCGATCGGCTCGATCTCTATCAGGGGCGCAACTGGATCTACCAGAATGTCGGAGGGCCCGATAGGATCGAGTGGAGCGGCAACTTCGGCACGAACCTGGAGATGTACCGCATCAGCGATTCGCCTCTGTTCGATTCCGTCTTCGTCGGCTACAGCGCCGATGGTTTCGTCCACGTCATGGGCCAGATCTACCGGCCCGGCGTGGCGACGGTGGGCAGTCTCTGCGCCAATCTCGAGGGACAGGGCGGCCGTTTCGTCGGGAGCAACTGGAACGGAAGGGCCTACCTGATGTCCCACAAGAGGACGGGGCGCTCCGTCTATGCCGTCGTGGAGCCCAACGCCAATCTGGGCCCCGTCCTCTATCTCCTCACGCAGGAGGCGTGGAACGTCCTGAACTGAGGCGGAGGGTGGAGGTCATGCAGCGAGGGGATCCGGAAGAGCCGTTCCGGGTCCCCTCGTTCGTTTGTCCCGCCCCGGAGCGTCTGCTGCAGAGGCCTTTCCGGCGTCGCCGTTTGTCCGGATCCGAGGACGGAGATGAGCGAAAACCCCATCGGCCCGGCCACGAGGCGTTCGGTGATCGGGGCGCTTCGTCTCGACCCCGCACCGACGGGGCGATCGGAGCGGGTCCCGAGTCGGCGGACCCGACGGAGCCCGTCCCGACGGTTTCGGTCCATCCGGGGATTGGCCGCCTGCGGGGCATGAAGGCGATGCCGATCAACTCTCCAGCCCTCTGATGAGGGCCCGCACCGTCGACGTGGCGGGGAGGGAGAGATCGAAGGCCCGTCCCCGGCGGAGGATTTCACCGCTGATGGCCTCGATCTCCGTCGGCCTTCCGGCCAGGACATCCTGGAGCATGGAGCTGCGGTTGGCCGCCGTGGCCTGGATGATGAGGCGTACCTGGGGCCACATCTCGCCCTCGCCGAAGGGCATGCCCTCGGCCCGGGCGACGCGGCAGGCCTCCATGGCCAGGGTCTTGGCCAGCCGTGACGTCTCGGCGCAGGCCAGGATGTGGCCGTTTTCGCGGCGGACGAGGGCCGAGACGGGGTTGATGGCGGCGTTGACGACGAGCTTCGACCAGAGGTCGGGCCTGGGGTCGTAGACGAGGCGGGCCCGGAAGCCCGATCCGGTGAGGAGGTCTTCGACGAGGGTCCATTCCCGTCCGGGCCGCATCGGGCCGAAACGGATCTCTCCTTCGCCCCCGACGTGGACGAGCCCCTCGGCGTCTCGGTAGGCTCCGTAGGTGCAGGCGGCGGCCCCGACCCGTTCCGATCCCAGGACGGCTGTCATCTGTTCGGCGTTGCCCAGGCCGTTCTGAAGGGTCAGGGCGACGCCGTCGTCGTCGAGGAGATCGCTCAGGAGGGGGGCCACGTCGGCCGTGACGTAGGATTTGACGGTGACGACGACGAGGGAGGCTCGTTCCAGCGAGCCCGGATCGGCCTCGGCCCGGACGGGGTAGGCCCTGACGGTGCCGCTGTCGTCCAGCTCCAGCCCCCGCGTCCGGAGGCGTTTCAGCGTCGCTCCCGGCCTCTGGAGGACCTGGATTTCGTTGCCCGACCGCGCCAGGCGGGCTCCGACGAGACCTCCCAGGGCGCCGCAGCCGACGAGGGTGACCCTCATGACCCTCTCAGCTCCTCGATGAGGGCTTCGTCGAGGCCGAAGGAGTGGGCCTCGTCGGGAAATCCGCGGCGACGCACGTCGTCGACGAAGGTCTCCAGGGCCTCCTTGAGGATCTTCCCCCCCTCGACGTAGCGCTTGACGAAGCGGGGGCGGAAGTCGCCGTAGAGGCCCAGGATGTCGTGGAAGACGAGGACCTGGCCGTCGCAGCCCCCTCCGGCGCCGATGCCGATGGTGGGGATGGTCAGTCTCTCGCTGATGAGGCGGGCCAGAGGGGCCGGAACGCATTCGAGGACGAGGGCGCAGGCCCCGGCCTCCTCGACGGCCTTCGCGTCGGCCAGAAGCCTGCGCGCTCCCTCCAGATCCCGTCCCTGGACGCGGAAGCCTCCGAGAAGCGTCGCCGACTGGGGCGTGAGCCCGATGTGGCCGACGACGGCCATCCCGGCGCCGACGATGGCTCTGATCGTCTCGGCCCGCTCCAGGCCTCCCTCGAGCTTGACGGCGTCGACGGCGGCCTCCTTGACGAACCGTCCGGCGTTGGCGATGGCCTGGGCCCGGTCCACCTCGTAGGAGAGGAAGGGCATGTCGCCGACGACGAAGCTCCTCGAGGTCCCGCGGGTGACGGCGGCGCAGGCGTCGACCATGACGTCCACCGTCACGGGCAACGTCCCCGGGTATCCCTTTTCCACCATGGCCAGGGAATCGCCGACGAGGGTCATCTCCGCTCCGGCCTCATCGACGAGACGGGCCTGCCAGGCGCTGTAGGCGGTGATCATCGTGATGACCTCGCCCCTGGCCTTCATTTCCTTCAGGTGAGGGATGGAGATCTTCTTCATCGCGAATCCCCTCCGTTCATCTCGCCGATTTCGGCGACGGCGTTTCTCTCGTCGACGCGGACCACCTTGGGGCGATGCGTCGATGCCTCGCGGCCGTCGAGGAGGCACCAGGCCATGACGATGACCCGATCCCCTACCGTGCCCTGTCGGGCGGCGGCTCCGTTGAGGCAGATGGCGCCGCTTCCCCGGGGCGCTTCGATGACGTAGGTCTCGAAGCGGTTGCCCGAGGCCATGTCGGCGACGAGGACCTTCTCGCCGACGAGAAAGCCGGCGGCCTCCATGAGGTCTCTGTCGATGGAGATGCTTCCCCGGTATTCGAGGTTGGCCTCGGTGACGCGGGCCCCGTGGAGTTTCCCCTTGAGCATCTGAAGAAACATGGTCCTCACCCTCCGATGACGGCGTTGTCGATGAGGCGCGTTTTGCCCACCCTGACGGCGAGGGCGACGACGGCCGGAGCCTCGACGACGTCGAGGGCCTCCAGGCTTTCGGCGTCGCGGATTTCGGCATAGTCGATCTGAAGGAGAGGGTCCCGAGTCAGCCGCCCGCGGAGGCCTTCGAGAAGGGCCGGGACGGAGCGCTCGCCGTCGGCGTAGGCCCGGGCCGTGGCCTCGAGGGCCGACGAAAGGGCCAGGGCCGAGGTGCGCTCTTGTGGCGAGAGATAGGTGTTGCGGCTGCTCAGGGCCAGGCCGTCGGGCTCGCGGACGAGGGGACAGCCGCGGATCGTGACGGGGACGCTGAGATCGCGGACCATGCGCCGGATGACCTGGAGCTGCTGGTAGTCCTTCATGCCGAAATAGGCCCGATCGGGACCGACGATGTTGAAGAGCTTGAGAACGACGGTGCAGACGCCCCGGAAATGGCCCGGCCGCGAGGCGCCGCAGAGGGGAAGACTCAGAGCCGCCTCGTCGACGAAGGTCGAATGATCGGGCGCGTAGAGAGTTTCCGCCGCCGGGGCGAAGAGGAAGTCGACGCCCTCCCCGTCGAGAAGCTCGCGATCGCGGGCCTCGTTTCGGGGATAGCGGCTCAGATCCTCGCCGGGACCGAACTGAAGGGGATTGACGAAAAGGGAGACGACGGAGACGTCGTTCTCCATCCGGCTGGACCGGACCAGTGAAAGGTGCCCCTCGTGAAGGTATCCCATGGTGGGCACGAGGCCGATCGTCTGACCTCTGCGCCGCCTCTGCGTCAACAGGGAGGACATTTCCCGGGCCTCTCTTACGATTGTGACCATTGTCGTGCCTCCTTCGTCGTAAAACAGGAAAGAATGGACACAAGATAGCTCAAAGGGGGCGGGAACGCAATGTGACGGACCTCAACCCGAATCCGCCGGCTCTTCAGGGGGTCGTCGGATCCACCGATTCAAGGTCTGTTCCAATCACCTCGCCGGTGCGGGGTCGAGGCAGCCGCCTCCGTTCTTCAGACACCTCCTGGCCGGACCGATGGACTCCCGCCCTGTTTTTGCCTGCGGATCGGGGCCCGATGCCGTGAGGGCGACAGCGGGATTCCTGCCGTCGGGCCTCCGTGGCGCTTTGCCCCTGTCAAGGGACACTAAAAATGTCATCTAAAAAGAGGGTCTGAGGGACAATGAAAGTGTCGCTTTCGAGGGGCTGAAATCGCCCCCGTCAACAGCCCGCCTTGGCTTTCCTCCGCGGCGGAGGTCCTTCTAGGGAGGGGAACCCGTCCCTTGCTCGGAGCCGACCGCCGCGGCAGGAGGAGCGGGATTCTGTCGCCAGGGATGGTCTGCCGCCGGCTTCCTCTGCTTCTTCGTTTTGCATGGAGTGCCTGTCTTCGTCTCGATGACAGGCGGGGGAGTCGCAGGGGGCTCTTTGTCGACGGCTGCGAGATCGTAGAGCCCGTCATGGACAAGAGCCAGGAGTTTCCCGTCGAGCTTCTCGATGACCTTGACCGCCTGTCCTCTGGCAAGAAGCAGGGGGCGTCTGCGGGGGCCTATCAGGGCGTACTGTTTTCCGTCGAGGGAAATCGTCGAGTCTCCCGAGGCCTTCCGGTCGGTCTGGCGAGTCAGGAGGAGATCGAGAGCGGGGCCGTCCGGCGGAGGGAGAAAGGCAGATGCCCCCTCTGCGGGAGGACGAGCGAACCTCGGGTTATGGACCTCTCCCGGGTAGGCGGCGAGCAGGACGTTGGCCTCTTCGATCGTTTTCACTCCGGCCCGTCGGAAGGCGACGACGAGACGATCCTGAAGAGTTCCCCAGAGCCTTTCGATCCGCCCCTTCGCCTGGGGAGACCCTGCAGGGACATAGCGAGTTCCGAGAGCCTCCAGAGCGCGGCCGAACTGGGTTACAGGCGCCGAGTCCTCCAGCTCCTCCTTGATCGTCAGTTTTTCCGACTTGGGAGAAAGGAAGATGGTGTGGCGGTCGGCGTAAAGCTCGCGAGGCACGCCGTGGCGATCAAGCATCTGACGGAGCACGCGGAAGTAGCCGAAGAGGCACTCATTCCTGGCCATCCACAGACCGAGGACCTCTCCTGTGGCATCGTCAATCACGCCGTGGAGAGTGCAACGCTCACCGATCTCGAACCAATCGAAAGGAGAGGCGTCCATCTGGACCAGATCGCCTCGTCGGGACCGTCGGACCCTGCGGGAACGCCGCTTCGGGGCCCGGTGGCGATGAACGAGGGACAGGTTCTCCGCGCGAAGGAAACGGGCGATGCTCTTGGCGCTCAGCACGAGATCATGCTCTTCGGCAAGGAGTTCGGCCATGTGCTGACAGCTCGTATCCCTGTAAAGACCCTTGGCCAGACTGACGACGAAATCCCGTGTCTCCTGACAGATTCTGCGCCGGGACGGTTTGCCTCGTCCCTTGTGCAGGAGCCCCTGCGCTCCTTCTTCCCGGTAGCGTCGTTTGAGCCGAAAGACCTGACGGCGGCTCAGACCGAGCCGATCGGCCACCTCCTGAACCGTCAGGTTGCCCGCGACAGCCTCTTCCACCAACCCCAAGCGCCTTGCTTCTTTTGTCTTCATGAGTAGGTCTCTCCTGGTCGTCATAAGTGACATTTTCCCTGTCCTCTTCACGAGTGACAATACCATTGTCCGGCGACACCGTGGCGCTTTGCCCCTTGACTCTAACGGGTTGTTGGAGTTTAGCTTTGGTGGAGAAAGACCGGGCCTGTCTCCGTCAGCGTCGTCGCGGAAGAGATCCCGCCGCATAAGGGGGCCCAAGGGGGGGGAGGCGCGAGGCCGACGGCGAGTCGACGGAGTGTATCGGGTGAGACAGGGCCGGCTTTACCGGGCGGGGTCCGGATCTCCTGCCCGTGACGTCCCGTTCCGAGTCCGCATCATCGAGTGAGGTTTCATAGAGAAAGGGGTTGTCGCTTTTGGTCCGACGTCTGTTCGCTTCCCGCGCTTTCCTTCTTGCCCTGCCCCTCCTTCTGTTCCTGGCCCTGACGGCCCAGGCCGGGACCTTGGCCCCCCTCAACCCGGCCTTCGTGGACTACCTCGCCGCCCGGGCCGAGGGGGAACTGGAAGGGGCCTCCTCCTTCCTCCCTCGCGGCGGGCGAATCCCCTCTCCCGTCGATCTCAGCCACCTGGCCGGCAGGAGCTATTTCGAAGGCCTGTCCAAGGCCGATCTGCCCGAGGCCTATGACCTGAGGACCCTGGGCTTCGTGACGCCCGTCCGGGATCAGAGCCCCTACGGAAGCTGCTGGACCTTCGCCGCCCTGGCCTCCCTCGAATCGTCGGCCCTGCGCGCCGGCGTCGTCAGTCCCGACTATGCCGAGATGCATCTGGGTTACTTCGGCGCCGTCGATCAGTCCGGGGCCCTGCCCGGCTTCGACGACTACGCGGCGGACACCCCCCTCGACGAACTGATGGACGCGGGCGGCGACGACTTCCAGGCCGTCGCCCTCCTGGCCCGTGGGACGGGAGCCGTCGACGAGGCGGACGCCCCCTACGGACAGGTTCCCGGCGCGGCGGTTCCCCTGTCGCGGCGTCTTGCCCACGTCTACAACTTCTACTACGATCTCGACACGCGGTATCAGAAGGCGAGCGTCGACAACATCAAGGGGGTCCTCCAGACGTACGGAGCCGTCTCCGTCGGCGTCTACGCCGACGACAACATGGGCGGCAACGTCAGCGAAGATCCCTACTGGAACGGCACGCACAACGCCTACTACGTTCCGGCGGGGAGCGGCCAGTCCTCCAACCATGCCGTCACCATCGTCGGCTGGGACGACGCGTTCAGCGCCTCCAATTTCAACAGCCCTCCCGCCGGAGACGGAGCCTGGATCGTCAAGAACAGCTGGGGCCTGGCCTTCGGCGACGGAGGGTATTTCTACCTTTCCTACTACGACTCCGTCCTCGACACGGGGGCGGCCTACGTGGGCGACGTCGTCGACAGTTCGGAGCGGATCTACCAGTATGACCCGCTGGGATGGGTCCTCTCCTACTCTCCCGTCACCGAGGGGAACGAGACGGCCTGGTTCGCCGCCCTCTTCACCGCCGGAGTGACCGAGGCTTCTCTGGAGTCGGCAGCCGTGGCCAACGACGAGCTCCAGTCCGTCGCCTTCTACGCCGGAGGCGTCGGAAACGAATACGAGGTCTATGTCTATGCGGGAGGAACGGGCGCTCCCCGGTCGGGAGCGCTTGTCGCCCAGCAGGCCGGAACGCTGGCTCTTCCGGGCTTCCATACGGTTGTCCTCGAGAATCCCGTCGTCATCGAGGCCGGGACCCGCTTTGCCGTCGTCGTCAGGCTGAAGACGCCGGGCTACGCCTTCCCCGTGGCCATCGAAGCCATGAGCGAGGGCTATTCGGACAAGGCCGAGGCCAACGTCGGCGAGACCTTCGTCTCCGCCGACGGAACGACCTGGGCCGATGCGACGACGATCGACCCCGCCAATCCCACCTCCAGCGTCTGCCTCAAGGCCTTCTCCAGGGCCACGACGGACGACCCCACGCCCCTTCCCTCCTCGGGCGGCGGTGGCGGCTGCAATCTGGGAGGTAGCGGGACCCTCCTTGCTCTCCTTCCCCTCGTCCTTGTCTTCCGATCCCGCCGCTGACGCTCTTCCGATGAGGCGGACCGGTGCCGGCCGTCACCGGTCCGCTCCGCCGGCCACCAACGGGGAGGAAACCTTCGACGAGGAGGCCGATGGGGTCAAAAAGCTGAGGGAAATGAGCGATGAGGAGCTGTGGCGGCTCTTCCCCATCGTGCTCAGCGAGCCCGACCCGGCCTGGAAGGTCTGGTACGCTCACGAGGAGAAAACCCTCGTCGAAGCCCTGGGGCGGAAAAACGTGGAGCGCATCCATCACATCGGGAGCACCGCTGTCGAGGGACTGAAAGCCAAGCCCACCGTCGACATTCTCCTCGAGATTGTGCCGGGCTGCGACCTGCTCCGGCTGGAGCGAATCCTGAAGGGCGAGGGCTACCTCGGCATCGACCAGCCCGAAAACCCGCCGCCCCACCGGCTCTTTTTGAAAGGCTACACGGAGGAGGGCTTCGCAGAAAAGGTCTTCCATCTCCACGTTCGCTACAGAGGCGACTGGGACGAGCTCTATTTTCGGGACTATCTCCGGATCCGAAGCGATGCGGCCCGAGAGTACGAAAGGCTCAAGATCGGCCTGAAGGCCCTCTATGAAAGGAATCGGGACCGCTATTCGAAGGGCAAGACGGACTTTGTCCGCACTCACACGGCTCTGGCGAGGGCGCTTTTCGGAGACCGTTACGGCGGCTGAACCGGGTCTCTCGAAAAGGTCTTTCCCGAAGGGGCGAAAGATCTCCCGGGGACCGGCCGCGACGGCCGCTTCTGTCGCTCCCGGATGGAGACTCGGGTCCGTTCCCCTCAGGGACGGACCCGCCCGGGACAGCCCTCCCGCCAGGGGCAGCAGGGGCAGCGATCGCCCCGGGGAGGAAAGGGTCCCGCAACGGCCGTCAGGGCGAAGGCCCGGACGGCCGTTGCCGTCGCTCCCGCATCGGCCGGCGGGAAGACTTCTTCCCTGCCGTCGAGATAGATCAGCCCCGCCTCGACGGTCTTGTCCCGCAGACGTTCCAGCGCCAGGCCGTAGAAGGCGAGCTGGGCCCCGTAGAGGAGGTGGCCCGCCTCGGAGGGGGCGCCGGTCTTGAAGTCGCGCAGGCGAAGCGTCCCGTCGTCCCAGAAGAGATCCATGGCTCCCCGCAGCGACGGTCCCCCGGGCAGGTCGACGGCAAAGACCGTCTCCCGCCTGAGCCGCCCCAGCCGGAGCTCTTCGGCCAGCTTTCGGCAGATCTCCGTCGCGGAGAAGGTCTTGAGACGGGTTGTCAGGTTCCGCCTGACGGCGTCGTCGCGCCAGAGGGGACGGATCTCCCGGGCCATCTCCGATTCGAGGCGCCTCCCCTCGGCCGACGAGGCCTGAGGGAGGGCCTCTTCGAGTCCCTCCGGCGTCAGGTCCCAGACCCGGCCCAGCAGGTGATGGACGAGGCTGCCGAAGAGGGCGTTGCCGTAGGCCAGCCGTCCCGGCCGCTCCTCCTTCCCCGCCCAGGGCCTTTCGGAATCGTTGCCGTCGTCGTCGCCGTAGATCTCCGAATCCCATTCGAGGGGCATCTCCAGCCTGTAGCGCAGCCGGTAGGCGTAGGGGCAGAAGCTGAAGAGGGCGAAGGCCGAGGCGCCCGTCCACTCCAGAAAGGGCTCTCCCGCGGGCGGTTCCGTCCCCCGTCGCCGAGGCGTCGAGGCCCGGCGGGGCCGGGCGGTTTCCGTCCTTCGCCAGGCCTCGTCGGGAAGGCGATGTTCCCGCAGGGCCTCGTAGAGCCCCTCCTTCGAGGTGTCGCCCCGGCCCGCGGCGAGCCAGGAGGCGACGTCGGCGAGCCAGCTCCCCTCGGGAAGGCCCGGCGCCTCTTTCTCCTTGGCGCGTCCGCCCAGGAGGCCGCAGAGGATGAGGGCCTCCTGGGCCCGCGTGGCGGCGACGTAGAAGAGGCGGCGGCTTTCCTCGACGAGATCTTCCCTTTCGAGGACGTCGTGGAGTCTTTTCGACGGCGGCTCCTCGTCGGAATCGCCTCGGCTCAGGGCGGCGCCGACGAAACGCGACGGCGCCAGGCCGGCCCGAGGCCTCTGCCCCACGGAGCGTTCCAGGCCCAGAAGGGCGACGATGGGAAACTCGAGGCCCTTGGCGGCGTGGACGGAGAGGACGCGGATGACGTCCTCCTTCTCTCCCAGGACGGGCGCCTCCTCCAGTGAGCTCTGCTCCTCGGCGCCTCGGGCCATGTAGTCGGCGCAGCCCCGAAGGGAGCGCCCTCTCGCGGCCTCGAACTCGCGGGCCCTGTCGACGGCCCGGCCCAGGTTGGCCAAAGCCCGCCGCCTCAGGTAGGGGGCCAGGGCCATGAGAGGCTCGGCCCGGAAGGTGAGCTCCTCGAGAAGGCGGGCCGGTCCCAGGACGAGGGCCCGACGGCGTTTCCGTTCCAGGTCGTCGGCCACGTCGGGCCGACGATCGGCGACGACCCGAGCCAGCGGTTTTCCGTCTCTTGTGGCCTCGTCGGCCAGAGCCGTCGCCTCGCGGAGATCCAGGCCCGAGAAAGGGGAGGCCAGCCATCCCGCCAGGGAACGGTCGTCTCCCCCGTCGGCCAGGGCCCGCAGGAGGCAGACGGCGTCGCGCACCTCGCCGCGGGAGAAGAAGGTCTTGCGGCCCAGGAAGACGGCCGGCAGCCCCCGCTCCCAGCAGAGGACCTCTTCGAGAAGGCCGTAGGCGCTCCGCGTCGGCACCAGGAGGGCCATGTCGCGCCACGTGGCCTCCCGCGACCTGCCCTCTCTGCCGTCCCAGAGCGGCCTTCCCCTCATCGACTCCAGGGTGAGGGCCAGTGCACGGACGAGGCGCCGTCGGGGCCTGTCGTCCCGCTCCTCTTCGGTGAGGCCTTCGGGCGCCTCGCCGTCCTTGGCCTCCATGAGAAGGGTCAGGGCGGGAATCTCCGAGGCCCCGTCGCGTTCCTTCCACCAGGGGAGATCGTCGGGAAAGTCCAGCTCCTCGTAGGGGAGCGGCTTCTTCGCCGTCAGCCCCTCCCTCCAGATGTGGCCGAAGAGGCCGTTGACGACGTGAAGATGGGCCGAGCGGCTACGGAAGCTCTCCGTCAGGGCCTCGTAGGCCGTCCCCTCCTCCTTGGCTCGGGCTCGGGCGATGGCGTCGGCGAAGAGGTCGGGCTCGGCGTGGCGGAAGCGGTAGATGGACTGTTTGAGGTCGCCGACGATGAAGAGCGGGCAGGGCCCCGAGGCGCGGGAGGCCCGGGCGGCGGCGGCGATGAGCTCGTCCTGGACGACGTCGGTGTCCTGGAACTCGTCGACGAGAATGGCCCGGAAAGGGGTGATCCCCTGGGGATGGTCCCGCAGGAGGTCGCGGCCGAGACGGATCATGTCGTCGAAGCCGAAGAAGCCCCGGCGGCGCTTCTCCTCCTCCCAGAGGGCCCAGAGAAGGGCCGCCAGGCCGAGAAAGCGGGCCCGTCGCTCCCTGTCGCCGTCGGATTCGCCGAGATCCATCCAGGCCTGGAGCGCCCCGCGGTCGATGAGGGCGTCGCGGAAGTCGACGAGGCGGACGAAACGTCCTCCCGAGCGACGCTCCAGCTCGGCCTGGGCCGCCTTGTAGATCGCGGCTCCATGTCCTTTCGTGGCGGCGATCTCCTGAAAGAAGCGGACGAGGGAGACGACGGCCTCGGCGAGGGTCTCCTCGTCGGGGGCCGCCCATCGGGCCTTCATGGCGGCGAAGAGCGGCTCCGCCTTGGCCTTCGCCCTCTCGTCGGGTTCGATGGCTTCCAGCACGGCGCCCCACCAGGCGCAGGCGTCGCGCCAGAAGGCACGGCGTCGGGTCGCGTAGAGGGAGCGGGCCTCCTCGTCGAGGGCCGCCACCGCCTCGGCGGAGAGGGGCAGGGAGTCGGGGCTGCCGTCGCGGCTGCCGAAGAGGGCCGCCGTCGAGCGGGCCAGGGAGATGACGTCGTCTACGGACTGGCTCTCCAGAAGGGATCTCGTCTTTTCGTCGTCGAGGCAGAGGGCCAGATGGGCCCTCTGGCGGGGAAGACGGACGTCGAACCAGGGTCGGTCGAGGCGTTCCAGGGCCTCGGCGGCGGAGCGCCAGAAGGCCTCCTCGTCGGGAGCCGTCGGCAGGCCCGTTCCCGGAGGAAGGCCCAGGTGAAGGGCGTTGCGGCGCACCACGTCGTAGGCGAAGGCGTGGATCGTCGAGATGGGGGCCTCGCCGATGCGGCCTCTCTCGTCGTCGAGCCGGTCGGCTCCGGCGTCGCCCCTTGCCCGCAGCTCGCGGGCCCACTGGTCCAGTGTGGCGCCGATGCGGTCGGCCATCTCCTGGGCCGCTTTTTCGGTGAAGGTGAGGGTCAGAATTTCCGACGCGGCCAGTCCCTGGACGACGAGCCAGGCGAAGCGTGCCGCCAGGGTGCGCGTCTTTCCCGTTCCCGCACCGGCTCCGACGACGACGAACGGTTCCCGGGAGAGGACGGCCCGGCGCTGATTCTCGCGCAGGCCGTCGAGGAGAAAGAGAGGGGCCTCAGTCGTCATCGTCTTTTCCCTCCCGTCTCAGTTCGTCGCGGCGGCACAGGGAGCCGTAGGGGCAGCCCGGACAGGCCTTGCTGTCGTAGTCGGGGGGGAAACGCCCCGCGAGAACGGCCTCGGCCAGAGCCCCCAGAGCCGACCGGGCCTCTTCGAGGGCGCTGTCGAGATCTTTCCTGATCCCCCTGTCGAGCCGGACCGTTCCCCTGTGTCCCTCGGCCAGGGCTCCGACGAGCCTGCCGTCTCCGTGACAGGCGTAGACGTAGCCGGCGACGGACCGGCCCGCCTCGCGCAGGGCAAGGCCGTAAGCGGCGAGCTGAAGGGCCTTTTCGTAGCCGGAGGAACTTCCCAGCTTGTAGTCGAACAGCAGCAGAGCCCCGTCGTCGAGGCTGTCCGCCCTGTCGCAACGCCCGCGGAAGGTGACGCCTCCGATATTCAGGGGGGGGAGCGTCCACTCCCGCTCCATCGAGCGCCGTCGCGTCGCCAGGGAGCCCTCTTCCCCGTCGAGGCGCCGGGCCAGGGCCCGCAAACGTTCGGCCAGCTGGCCCCTCATGCGGGGGAAATCGGTCAGGCGGGAGGCCAGTTCGCCTCCCGCGGCGAGAACCTCGTCGAAGAGGGCCGCCGTCGACCGCTCCAGAGGCCCCTCTACCTCCCACGCCCTCTGCCAGAGGCCGTGGAGGAAAGAGCCGATCTGGGCGGAGTCGAAGAGATCTCCGTCGGCGGAGGCGAGGTCCTGTCGGGCGTAGAGGAAGGGGCAGCGGCGGAAGCGGTCGAGGCCGCTGAGGGGGACCGAAGGAGGGGCGGACAGGCAGGCGACGGGGCCCTCCCTCGGCCGCGACCAGGGCTCGTCCAGGATCTCGACGGCCTCGACGTAAGGCTCCCGGACCGAGAGAACGAGCCGCGACAGAGGCAGCTCCGCCGTCGCTCCCTCGACGGCCCACCCCGAGTCCAGGGCGGGGGCCAGAAGGGGCGTCTCCTCCAGAGGGCGCCCCGAGTCGTCCTGGAGGGCCCGGCAGAGGAACACGTCGGGAGCCGAGGCGAGAAGGCGCCGAAAAAGTCCCTCCCGGGCCAGACGTCGGTCCGATGCCGTCGGCAGGTGGAGAGGTCCCAGATCTCCCTCGTCGTGGAGGGTCGATCGGAGACGGTCGGAGAGAAAGGGGCCTTCGCCGCTCTTCCCGGGCCAGCGGCGGTGATCGGTTCCGAGGAGGACCACCACTTCGGCCCTTTCGAGAACGGGAAGGTTGTCGTCGTAAAGGGAAAGGGCTTCGCGCAGCGGCAGAGGGGGCAGCAGGGAGGACTCCTGGGCCACGAGGTCCAGAAAGGTCCGGCCGTTCTCGCCGGAGAGCTCCATCCGGGACCACTCGGGCCGATCGTCGCCCGATCGGACGAGATCGAGGCGTCGCGTCAGCTCCTTCAGCGTGCCGTTGACGGACCGAGCCTCCTCGTCGAGCTCGATGTCGTCGCCGACAAGACGGGCCATCCGCTCCGGCGCGGCCAGGGTCTCGCCGAGGAAGCGGACCGTTTCGGCCAGAAGGGCCGTCGCCGTCGTTCCCCTCCCGACCGATTCGGCCAGAGAGGCCGCCGCCTCGAGGCAGAGCCGTCCGCGGCTTCCGTCGCCGAGGCTCTCGCGCCAGGCCTCGAGTCCCTGGGGGCGGCGGATGTCGACCGCCGAGGGGAGGTCTCCGGCGAGGAGGGGACTGGACAGGAGGAGGAGGGTCTCGTCGAAGGGCCAGCCGTCGCGGCCCCTTTCCAGAAGGTCTCGCAGGATCTTCCAGATCGTCCCTTCGGCCATGGCCCGACGACGGCGGCTCACGTAGGGGATGCGGTAGCGCCGCAGGGCCTCCTCGACGGTCGCCGTCCCGGAGACGACGGTTATGCCCCCCCAGCCGGGGAAGGGGCGGTCGGCGAAGGCCCCCTCTCCGGAGCTCCAGAGGGCCAGCTCTCGGCAGAGGAGCGTGGCCTCGAGGCGGTCGTCGCCGCCGAGGAGACGGTGGACTCGGGAGGGGGGCCCGTCGGCCTCCGTCCCCGACGATCGAAGGTCGGCGAGCTGGCCGGCCGCGTCGGGATAGCCCTCGAGACCCGTCAGGGGGTGGAAGAGCTCGATCGTCACGTCCAGGGCCTGAAGGCGGCGGAGGAGGGAAAGCTGGCCGTGAGTCAGGCTCAGGAAGCCGACGAAGGAGAAGGTCTTCCGGCCCCAGCGCTCCAGAAAGGCCCTTCCCGACCGGGCCAGGACGGAGGCCGCCTCCGCCTCCAGGGCCGCCCCGTCGATGAGGGCACGCTCCCTCAGGGTCCTCCCGTAGCTCCCGTAGAGGCGGCAGAGCCGCCCCTCGCTGTCGCTCCTGGTGCAGGCCCCGCAGCTCTCCCGGCAGCCCAGGGCACGGGCGAACCGTTCCGGCGAGACCTCCTGGCGAATCAGCTCCCGGATGTCGTCGCCGAGGGGGACGAGGAAGGCTCCGGAAAGGCCGTCGGCCTCTTCGAGACCGCGAAGCAGAAGCCAGCGGTCGATGGCGTCGACGATGGTTCTTTCGGGCCGGTCCGCCGCCCTGAAGATCTCGTCGCAGAGGCGGCGCCAGCTCCAGGGCGTCGTCTTGACGAACGTCTCCAGTCCCCGTCTTTCGGCCATGGAGGGCAGGATGAAGAGGGTCTCCTCCTCTTCGCCTCGAAGGAGGGAAGCCAGATCGTCGAGGGTTCTGTAGCCCTTCAGATGAAGTGTCATCGCTCACCTCCGCTGTCCGGGGCCTTGCCCGTTTCCGGTCCCTCCGTAGCGCGGCTGAGGGCCTTCTGCAGAGACAAAAGCCGATTCTCCCGATGTGCAATTTAAGGTTAACCCCCTTTCCCGTCAAGCCTCCACGCCGATGGACAGAGAGGGCCTGCGATGGCACAATGAAAGAAGTTTCCTCCTGAAGCGCGAGGGGGGATGTCGGCAGGGAAGGCCGGAAGAAGGGGGCCCTCGGCGTCCCCCCTCTTCCCTTCGTGAAGGCGGTTGCAGGACCTCGTCGCCGACGATTCCGAGAGAGGACGGTGTGGGATGAGGCAGGCAAAGAAGGCGCTGTTGACCGTTCTCGTCCTGGGATCTCTGCTCTCGGTCTTTGCCGGTCCCCTTGCCGCCGAGCCCGTCGCCTTCCCGTCGCTGGAGGCCCTCGAACCTCTCGTGGGAGAGGGGCCGGAGCTCCTGGAGGCCCTGGCCGCTATGGAACGGGACGAACATCTCCGGAACCTCCAGAGTCAGCGCCAGGGACCTAAGGCCTTCGGCGCCCTGGCCTACGGCTACAGCGACGAGCCCGTCAACGCCACCTCGGAGGAGAGCCTCTCCTACGGCAACGTCTCGGCTCGGGCCGGCGTCTCCTTCCCTCTCCTGGGAACGTGGAGCCGGGAGAAGATCGAGGTCCTCCTGGCCGAGCTGAACCTTCTCGGCGGACGGGCCCTGGCCGAGGCGACGGCGGAGCGGAATCTGACGGCCCTCCGCAAGGCCTATGCCCTCCTCTGGATCGAGGGGCGCCGGGGCGAGATGATCGAGGCCTTCCTCGCCGACGAGGCCGAGACGGAGCGCCTTCTGGCCGAGCGGGTCAGCCGGGGCTTCCTGCTCGAGCGGGACCGTCTGGAATTCCTCTCGGCCTTCGACATCGCCAGAAGGGATCTCGTCGAGTCGAAGCTCCGACGCACTCAGGCCCTCCAGGCCCTGCGCCTCGCCACGGGGCGCTCCTGGGAGGGCATCCCCGCCTCGCCGCCCTACCTTCCGGGACCCATCGAAGACGGCGAGACCCTGCTGGACCACGTCGCCGATCTGGCCGATCTGCGCTACCGCCGGGACTTCCTGGAGCTGAGGCGGCGCCTCTTCGAGACGACGGGTCGCATCGATCGAGAGGGAACCGTCGACATCGGCGTGACGGCCGGCCGGGACTTCCCCGGCTCGACGGGGACGGGGCTCTACCTCTCCTTCTCTTTGAGGGAGCCCTTCGGGACCCTCGGGGCCCGTGAGGACGAGGCCCGCCTCGCCGCCAGCGCCGACCTCGAGCGGGAGCGCCGTTCGGCCGTCGTGGCCCGGATCCGCGTCGAGGGGGAACTGATGGAAGCCCTCGTCCTGCGCGAATACGCCCTGGCCTCGATCGAGGCCGGAGAGCGTCGACTCGATGCGGCCTGGGAGGCCCTGCGCGTCGACACGCTGCGGCACGGGGCTCTGGCCGGGGAGACCTTGGAAAAACTTCAGCAGAGCCGTTACGGCTACTTCCGCGTCGCCCTCGATCTCCTCTCGGCCCAGTCGCTTCTCCTCCAGACCGAGGCCGAGCTCGTCCGCTTCGCCTTCCCCGAAGGAGGGCCTCCGCCGCAAAGCCGGCTTCTTCCTCGGTCCCTGACCCTGTCACGGCCCCTTCTCGATCCCTCCTGGCTCGCGGGGAGCCCTTTCCCCGACAGCCCCCTTTCTCGGGCCGAGGGACCCTCCCTCGCTCCGCCGTCTCCCGGGACGGTCCCTTCCGTCGCGGCGAGCCCCTCTCTTCCGCCGCCCGCCCTTTCCGGAGGAGGACCTTCCCGTCCGGAGCCTTCGCCCGCTGTCGCGGAGGGACGTCCGGAGCCCCTGCCCCCCCGGGCCGCCTCGGCGAGCCCCGGCCGCAAGGAGCCCCTGGACACGGGGCTGACGGCCTACGTCTGGGACGCCTCTTCCTTCCTCGACAGCGCCTGCCGCGCCGCGGCGCTGGAGCGGTTCCGGAACGAGGGCTTCTCCCGGATGCTGCTTTCCTTCGATGCCGCGCAGATCGCCTCGTTCCGCACCGAAGGGGGACGCAGAAGCCTGGAGGCCTTCCTCTCCGCCGCCCGATCGCAGGGGCTGACCGTCGACCTCCTCCTGGGCGATCCGGCCTGGATCCTGCCCGAACACCGTCAGGGGCTGGTCCGCCTCGTCCGCGAGCTGGAGCCCTTCCCCTTCCGCGGACTCCATCTCGACCTCGAGCCCGATTCCCTTCCCGGCGCCGCGGAAAAACGTCTGGAGCTCGCCGCCGAGCTGGTCAGGACGCTGGAGATCGTCCGGACCCAGACGGATCGCCCCCTGGCCCTTTCCGTCCATCCCCGCGAGCTTGAGGGGGAGCTGGGCGATGTCGTCGGGCCCGGGCTGGAGAGGATCCCCGTAGAGGAGGTGGCCGTCATGATCTACTCGACCCGCGTCGAGGCCGTTCTGGAGCGATTCGAGAGGCTTCGCCGAAAACATCCGGGACTGAATCTGGCCCTGGCTCAGAGCGTCGAGTCCCTCCTCTCCCCTCAGGAGAGCTACGGGGCCTACGGAAGGGAGGCCTTCCGCGCCCGAGCGGCCTACCTCGCCGAGCGCCTCGGCCGAGAGGGAGCGGCCGCCATCGTCGTCCAGGCCTGGAAGGACTATGAGGAGATGAGGCCGTGAAGATCCGCTTCAACACTCCCGAGGGCAAGGCCGCCGACGTCCGGGCGGGTGTCCGCGTCCCCTACGCTCCGGCCAAACGGGCCTTTCCCCGCTGGCGCTGGTACCTCGTCGTCCTCCTCGTGACCAGTCCCCTCCTGTTTTTCCTCTCCAAAGTGGCCATCGGCTGGCTCATGGCCAGCTCCCCCGGCGTCGTCTACATGGAGCGTCTTTCCGTCAACAGCCCCCGGCCCGCCGTCATCGAAAACCTTTCCTTCGGGCGGGGCGACTTCGTCGAGGCCGGAAAACCGCTCCTCCGCCTCTCCGACGCCTCGCTGGAACTGCTTCGCGCCCCTCTCGAGGCCGAGCGTCGGGCCCTGCTCCTCCAGAGCCCCCAGTCCAATCCCGTCTCGGCCCAGCGCCGCGCCCTGGTTCTGGCGCAGGAGGTGACGGACTACGAGGCCCGCCGCCTTGGGATCATCGAGGAACTTTTCCGCAAAGGGGCGGCCACGAGGGCGGAAGTGGACGAGGCCGCAGGGAGGGTCCAGCGGGCCAGGGCCGATCAGATCCGCTCCGGAGCCGATCTCGAAGAGGCCCAACGGATTTTTGTCGACCCCAACGTCCCCGTCCGGCTCGCCCAGATCGAGGCGGAACTGAAGTCGCTGACCGAAGGGAAGGGCCCCCTCGAGATCAGGAGCCCCATCTCGGGGCAGATCCTGGAGCTTTTCGTCGGGCCCGGCGAGGCCGTCGGCCAGGGGACGCCTCTGGCCCTCATCGCCGACCCGGAGCGCGTCTGCCTGATCACCTTCGTCGCCGCCAAGGACATGCGTTTCGTCGAGCCCGGCAGGGACGTCCGGGTCCGCTTCCCCGACGGAACCCTGATGGCGGCCTCCGTCGACGGTTCCCCCCTCCTGGCCGAGCCGACGCCCCTCTCCCTGGCCGGACCTCTGGCCGATGCCGGGCCGGCCCTCAAGGTACGCCTCCTCCCCGGAGAGCCGCTGAAGGGGGCCTACCGCGTCGAGGGCCTTCCCGTGACGGTCTACTGGGGACAGCGCAGGCCCTGGCACGGACGCCTGCCGGAGAAGGAGGAGTAGGGAATGGAGCCGCTCAACGTCGTCCGATTCCGTCTTCGAGGCGAGACCTTTTTCCCTGACCGCCCCTTTATCCGGGACATCGCCTCCCTGGACGAGCTGGAAACCGTCGCCGCCGATGCAGACCTCTTCCTCGTCGACGGAGAGGGTCCCCTGGCCGACGGCCGCGCCTTCCTGCGCCGATGCCGTTCCCACCCCGAGAGCTGCGCCAAGCCTCTCTTCCTGCCCACCTCCCTCGGCGAGGAGGAGGACCTTTTCGCCGACGGCGTCGTCGAGTCCCTCGACGACGCGCTGCGCCGGGGGAGGGAGATGAGAGACCGCCTCGCCCAGGTCAACGGCCCGGCCCTTCGGGAGTCCAAGGACTTCCGCCTTCTGGCCTACCTCTTCGCGCGCATGGACGGCGAACTGGAACCCCATCGCTACCCCTTCACGCCCCGCGTTTACGGCTATCCCGTCGCCGAGATCCTGGCCGGAGACGACGGCGATACCTTCTTCTGGCTTCAGTCTCTGAAGGAACGGGGCCTTCTGGCCAGGGGGACGCTGACGGACCGGATCCGCCTCTGTCCCCGCTGCGACTGTTCCCACCTGAACTACATCGACGTCTGTCCCAACTGCGGCAGCATCGACATCACCCGCAAGGAATTCATCCACTGCTTCACCTGCGGCCGCGTCGGTCCCACAGAGGATTTCATCCAGGAAAATCAGATGCGCTGCCCCTTCTGCAGCACCCGGCTGCGCCATCTGGGATCGGATTACGACCACCCCCTGGAGAGTTATCGCTGCAACGACTGCGGTCATCGCTTCGTCGAGGCCGACGTCGTCGCCGACTGTTTCTGCTGCCGCACCCGGTCCCGTCCCGACGAGCTCGTCGTCAAAACCGTCTGCGGCTACCGCATCAGCGAGGCGGGAAAGACATCGGCCCGAGTGGGGAGCCTGGAGGATGTCTATGCCCTTCTCGACAGCCTCAACTACGTCGTCCCGGCCTACTTCAACCAGCTGCTGAACTGGTCCCTCCTCCTCAACCGGCGCTACAGCGACGAGAGCTTCTCCCTCATCGCCATGCGTCTGGCCAATCTGCCCGAGCTTTCGGAGAGGTTGGGCCGCCAGAAGGCGACGCAGCTCGTCGACGCCCTGGCCGGTCGCCTGCGCCAGATGGTCCGCAGCACCGACGTGACGACGCGGACGGCCCTGTCGACGCTCTGGCTGTTCCTCCCCAGGACCGACGCCGCCGGAGCGGCGATTCTGGCAGGCAGGATCAAGGAGCTGGAGAGGCTCGCCGCCGAGGGCTCCGAGGCCCTTCTCGACTTCCGCGTCCGCGCCTTTTCCTCCCCCGACGACGTCGCCGAAGGCGACGACGCCGGGAGGATCCTGGCCCGGATGGCCGGAGAGCTCGAGGCGTGAGGGATCTGGCCGCGGTGTTTTCGCGCCTTTTTTGCCTTTTCGCCGGCGATCCTCTCCTGTCACGGGCCTGGGAGATCGCCTTCCGCTTCGTCCCCTTCGTCCTCTTCTTCGAGCTGCCCCTCTATCTCCTCGTCATCCTCGGCGTCCTCCGCCACGGCCTGGCGCGGATGAACGAGCTTCCCTGGCGGAGCGGGTACTACCCCTCCGTCTCCTGCATCGTCACCTGCTACAGCGAGGGCGAGGCCGTGGCGCAGACGATCCGATCCCTGGCCGAACAGATCTACCCCGGCCCGATCCAGATCCTTCCCGTCATCGACGGGGCGGCCCGAAACGGCGGGACCTATCGTGCCGCCAGGGCCATGGAGCCCGTCGTGGCGGCCATGAAAAACCGGACCCTCCAGGTCATCCCCAAGTGGCAGAGGGGGGGACGGGTCTCGGCCCTCAATACGGCACGTAACTTCGCCGACGGCGAAATCGTCATGGCCCTCGACGGCGACACCTCCTTCGACAACGACATGGTCGAGCGGGCCACGCGCCACTTCGAGGATCGGCGCGTCGTCGCCGTCTCGGGCTGCCTGCGCGTCCGCAATGTCCGCGCCAGCCTGGCCACCCGCCTCCAGGCCATCGAGTACTTCCTCTCGATCCAGGCCAGCAAGACGGGCCTGAGCGCCTTCAACGTCGTCAACAACATCTCCGGCGCCTTCGGCGTCTTCCGGCGGACCGTCCTCGACGCCGTGCGGGGATGGGACGCGGGAACGGCCGAGGATCTGGACATGACGCTGCGGATCAAAAACTACTTCGCCCGTCAGGGCGGCAATTTCCGCATCGTCTTCGACCCCGAGGCCCTGGGGTTCACCGACGTGCCCGAGACCTTCCGGGGCTTCTTCCTCCAGCGCCTACGCTGGGACGGAGACCTCTCCTACCTCTACTTCCGCAAGCACTGGCGCTCCTTCTCTCCCCACCTCGTGGGCTGGAAGAACTTCTTCCTCATGATCTGGACGGGGCTGCTCTTCCAGATCGTCATGCCTCTGGTCATCATCCTCTACACGGTCTACCTCCTCGCCGTCTACCCGCCCCTCTTCGTCCTCTCCGTCCTGGCCCTCATCTACCTCTTCTACCTCGTCATGACCTTCCTGCTCTACGTTCCCTTCGTCGTCCTCCTCTCGGAGCGTCCCCGCGAGGACTTTTCCCTCCTGCCCTGGATCGTCCTGACCCCTCTTTTCGCCTTCGCCGGTCGCATCAACAACGCCTTCGCCACCTTATGGGAGCTTTTGGGCCGGGGCCACGAGGACACGTCCATGGCCCCCTGGTGGACGACGCGCAAGAGCAAGTTCTGAGGCCGGAGGCGCTCAGCCGCCGCAGAAGAGCGGCATGATCCGTACCTCGTCTCCGTCGGCGGGGACGTAGTCCCCCTTTGCCCGGCTGCCCGCGACGATGAAGGTGTAGCCCAGCCCCGAGGCCTCGAGAGGGCTTCCACGAAGGATCGCGTCGAGGCTCTCGCCCGAAGGGGACCTCTCCTCGATTCCGTCTGTCCCGGAGGCGTATCGTTTCAGAAGCCCCAGATAGATCAGCCGAAAGGTCATCGGCGCTCCTCCTCTCCTTTTTTAAAAAGGAGCCGGAGTCCCTTGGGGCTCCGGCTCGATGTGTCCTATTTCCCCGGGAGGTAGGCGACGTACTCGCCCAGGCCCAGCTCCTCGAGGGTTTCCGCCTTGGGGATCCCCTCTTCGTCCCAGCCCCGGAGCCGGTAATAGTCGTCGAGGATCCTGTCGTGAGGCGTCGGGGTCTTGCCGGCCCGGCCGCCGACAATGGCGGCCAGGCCCATCTTGGGCGGCAGCGTGTCGTCTTTGCGGCTCATGCCGTCGCGGACGTTGATGAGCCGCTGGAGGGTGAAGCCCCGCTCGGCGCAGCGGAACATCTCTTTGGGCGGGTGCTCCTCGCCGGTGATCTCCTTCATGAGGGCGCTGACGTCGCTGAGCGTCATCCCGGCCCCCTTGATCATGAACTTGCAGAGGGTCAGGCTGTTGTAGAGGACGCTCGTCGTCTGGTAGATGTAGGCGCTGTAGGCGGCCTCCTCGACGGAGAAGCGGTCCGGAGGGCTCTCCTGGCCCAGCTCGGGGTACATGAGCCCCGTCGCTCCGGCCTGGCAGTCGCCCCGTTCGTGGCAGGCGCCGCGCGTCCCCGTGGCGTAGTTCACGCCGAGGCCGAAGACGGCCCGGGGATCGTGGGCGGGGAAGTCGAGATTCTTGACCTGGACGGTGATCTTCTCCGAATCGTGGCCGATGGCGGCGGCCGCCCCGAGAATGCCCTTCTCGAAGAGCCTGCCGATTCCCTCGAGGCGGGCGATCTTGTCCGTCAGATCGACGAGGGCCTCCCCGTCGCCCCAGCGTATGGCCTTGCCGTCGTTGTCGGCCGTCGTGATCCATCCGGCCTCGAAACACTCCATGAGGAAGCCGATATAGGCGCCGCAGGAGACGGTGTCGATGCCCATCCGATTGGCTCTGTCGTTGGCCCGGCAGACGGCGCCCAGATCATCGACGAGAAGGTTCGCCCCCATCATGCCGAGCGTCTCGTATTCGGGGCCGTTCCCCTCCAGGACCCGCCCGTCGGGGTACTCGAAATGAATGTGGCGGTGACAGCCGATGGGGCAGTTGGCGCAGGGGAGGGGCTTGACCTTGAGATAGTCGGTGTAGCGGGGTGCCCCCAGAAGGGCCGCCCCCCTGTCCCAGACGTCGCCGCGCCAGTATTTGATGGGGACGTCGCCCATCTCCTGGAGGGGGACCATGACGACGGGCGTGCCGTGCTGGCGGAATCCCTCGCCCTGCTTGTGGAGGAGCTGGAAGAGCTCTTTGGAAAGGGCCGCGGCCTTCTGCCCGTCGGCGACGGGGACCTCCTTCGTCCCCCAGGCGGCGATGGCCTTGAGGTTTTTCGAGCCCATGACGGCGCCCGAGCCGCCTCGACCGGCGAAGGAGTGGCCGTCGCAGGAGATACAGGCGATGGGGTTCCCTCTCTCTCCCGCCGGCCCGATGTTGAGGGCGTTGATGCGTCTGTCGCCCAGGATCTCTTTGATCTTCTCGCCCGTCTCGACGGTGTCGAGCCCCCAGAGCGCGGCGCCGTCGAGGAAACGGACGCCGTCGTCATCGATGAAAAGCCAGGTGGGGTCGGAGGCGCGTCCCTCGATGACGAGGAGATCGTAGCCCGTCTTCTTGAAGGCCGGCGCCCAGTGGCCTGTCCCGGCCGAGTCGAGAAAGGAGCCCGTCAGAGGACCTCTGGTGATGACGCTCCATTTGGCGTTGCCCGGAACGTTGACGCCCTGAAGGGGGCCCACGGCGAAGATGAGCCTGTTCTCCGGGGCCAGCGGGTCCGTCCGGGGCGGAACCTCTTCGAGGAGGATCTTGGCTCCCAGGGCGGATCCGCCCAGAAGGTCCTTGAGGTCCTTCTCGGCGATCGCCTCGGCCTTCCAACTCTTTTCCGTCAGATTCACCCGCAGCTGCCGTTTCCACCAACCTGCCATGATCGAGACACCTCCCTGTCCGTCTGTCCCCCGCCGGGCGAAGCGTCCCGGACGGGGCGAGGTCCTTGACGACAGAAGGAGAGGCCTCGGGCCTCTCCTTCTGTGCAGTTGCGGCAGGCGGAGGGATCGCTCCCCCCACCCCTTGTCCGTGTCCCCTCCGTGAGGCGGCGCGGATCGAAGGCCTTATTCGGTTGTCTTCCGGTTTTCCCCTCAGGGGAAGATCTTGCCCGGGTTGAGGATGTGGTGAGGGTCGAAGGCGTCCTTGACCCGTTTCATGAGGGAGAGGAGCTCGGGCGACAGGACGAGGGGCATGTAGGCCTTGCGCTTGGAGCCGATGCCGTGTTCGCCGCTGATCGTGCCGCCCAGTTCGGCCGTGGCGGCGTAAAGTTCCCTCAGCAGCCGGGGCAGCAGGGCCTCCCACTCCTCGAGGGACATCCCGGCGGGTTTGACGGGCGTGGCGTGGAGATTGCCGTCGCCGGCGTGGCCGTAGCTGGGGATGAGGAGGCCGTGGCGCCGCGAAAGATCTTCGATGACCCTGATGAGCTGGGGGATCTGGGCGAAGGGGACGACGATATCCTCCAGACTCTGGACGGGGTTCGAGACCTTGAAGGCCTCGGCGATGTTGCGCCGGACCCGCCAGACCCGCTCGGAGGTGGTGAAATTGTCGGCCACGTAGACCTCCAGGGCCCCCCGGTCGAGACAGACCTGGCCGACGGCGTCGTACTGGGCCTCCACCTCCTCCTCGCCGCTGCCGTCGATTTCGATGATCAGCATGGCGCCGGCCTCCTCGTAGGGGAAGTGCTCGTTCAGGTAGCGGCAGGCCGTTTGGACCGAGAGGCGGTCCATGAACTCGATGGCCGTCGGGACGACGCCCGTCTCCGTCATCAGGGCCGGCACGGCGTCGATGGCCTCGTCGACGGTGGGGAAGAGCACCAGGAGGGTCACCTTGTGCTTGGGCAGAGCCGTCAGCTTCAGCGTCACTTCGGTGAAGACGGCCAGCGTCCCTTCGGAACCGACGAGGAGCCCCAGAAGGTTGTAGCCCGTCACGTCCTTGACGCGCTTGCCGCCGATGCGGACGATGGCGCCGTCGGGGAGGACGGCCTCCAGCCCCTGGACGTAGCGGCCCGTGACGCCGTATTTGACGGCCTTGCCGCCTCCGGCGTTTTCGGCCACGTTCCCGCCGATGAAGCAGGTCTCGAGGCTCATGGGATAGCCGGCGTAGAAGAGGCCGTACTCCTCGAGGACCTCGTTGATGTGGTTCGTCACGACGCCGGCCTCGACGGTGATCGTCATGTTCCGGACGTCGATCTCGACGATGCGGTTCATCCGCTCGACGGAGAGGACGATGCCGCCGTAGAGGGGGACGGCTCCGCAGGAGAGACCGCTTCCCGCCCCTCTGGGCGTGACGGGGATCCGCTCCCTGTCGGCCAGCTTCATGATGGCCGAGATCTCCCGGGCCGATGCCGGTTTGACGACGGCCTCGGGCATGACGGCATAGCCGCCGTCGGCCACCTCGTCGTGGCTGTAGGCCTCCATGGCCTCCTGCTGTCCGAAAAGGACGTTTTTCGATCCGCAGATCTCCCGCAGCTCGGCGACGACGGACTCCGTCACGGGCCTGTAGCTCTCGGAAGGGTTCACGGCCGTCGCCTCCTCGTCTCCAGCCTCTCCCTCAGGGCGGGGAGGACGTCGAAAAGGTCGCCGACGATGGCGAAATCGGCGACGTTGAAGATGGGGGCCTCCGGGTCTCTGTTGACGGCGACGATGACCTCCGCCGTCTGCATGCCTGCCAGGTGCTGGATGGAGCCCGAAATGCCGCAGGCCATGTAGAGACGGGGCGCGACGGTCTTGCCGCTGAGGCCGATCTGGTGGGGGTAGTCGATCCACCCCTGATCGACGGCGTCCCGCGAGGCGCCCACTTCGCCGCCCAGGGCCCGGGCCACGTCGCGGACGAGGGAAAAGTTGTCGCCCTTCTTCAGTCCCCGTCCTCCGGCGACGATGATGTCGGCGTCTTCGAGCGGCCTCTCCTGAGATCGGTCGGGGACGAAGCCCTCGAAGCGGACCGGCGAGAGGCGGCAGGCCTCGGGAAGGTCGACTCGGACGACCGTGCCCTGTCGGCTTTCGTCCTCCGACGCCTGGGCCCTGGAGCGGGGCCGGACCGTCGCCATCTGGGGGCGGGCCCGGGGTGTGCGGATCGTGGCCAGGATGTTGCCGCCGATGGCGGGCCGGGTCTGGAGAAGGTCGCCGCTCTCGCCGTCGAGAGCCAGCTCGGTGCAGTCGGCCGTCAGCCCGGCGCGGAGGCGGGCCGCAGCCAGCGGCATGATCGTTCTCCCCGTCGTCGTCGCCGCGGCGAGGACGATCTCGGGGCGGAACCGTTCGATGAGCCACGTCAGGGCCCTGCCGTAGGGCTCGGCCAGAAAATGCTCGAAAGCGGGGTCGTCGACGAGGTAGACTCTGTCGGCGCCGCGGCGGATGAGGGAGAGGACCTCTTCCTCGTCGAGGTCGCGGCCGAAAAGAAGGGCCGAAAGAGGTGCCTTCCTGCCGTCGGCCAGTCCCCGCCCCCAGTTGAGCAGTTCGTAGGAGACGGAGCGGACCTTCCCCTCCCGCTGCTCGGCGACGATCCAGACGCCGCTGTGGCGGCCACGGTTTTCGGTCATCGTCCCTTCCTTTCCGGCACCGGAAGGAGGTGCCTCTCGTCCAGAAAGGCCAAGAGCTCCTTCAGGGCCCGATCCAGGTCGCCTTCGTCCTTGACGATCACCTTTCGTCCCCTGCGGGCCACTTGGGGCGTGAAGATCCGGCTCACCCGCGTAGGCGACCCGCCGAGGCCGATGTCCTCCTCGGCCAGGTCCAGCTCCTCCCGGCCCAGGCGCTCGACGGCCATCTGCCGGGCCCGGCGCTTGCCGCTCAAGGTGGGAAGGCGGGGGAAGCTGATCTCCTTGACCACCGTCAGCAGGGCCGGGAGGGGGAGGCGGAGCTTCTCGTAGCCCCCCTCGACGAGGCGCCTCACGCCGATGCCGTCACCGACGTCGGTGATGGCACTCACGTAGGTGGCCAGGGGCAGATCGAGGAAGGAGGCCACGGCGGGGCCGACCTGTCCCGTGTCGCCGTCGGTGGCGCGCTCGCCGCAGAGGATGAGGTCGAAACCCTCGAGCCGGCTGCGGATCGCCTCGGCCAGGATGTAAGACGTGGCCCAGGTGTCGGAACCGGCGAAGGCCCTGTCGCTGAGCTGGAGGGCGTCGTCGCAGCCCATGGCCACCACTTCCCTCAGGGCCTTTTCGCTCTTGGGGGGGCCCATGGTGAGGGCCGTTACCGTGCCTCCCCGACTCTGGCGGAGCTGGAGGGCCGTCTCGACGGCGTAGAGATCGAGAGGATTGACGATGGTCTCCACGCCGTCGCGGATCATCGTTCCCGTCTCGGCGTCCATCTTCACGTTGTTCGTCTCCGGAACCTGCTTGATGAGCACGACGATCTTCATCGTGAGGCCTCCCTGGCGGTCTCGACGACGACGGCGACGCCGTCGGGGACGACGAGAATGTCCGCGTCCGGTCCCGTTCTCTCCTCGGCCATGGCCAGAGCCCTCTCGAAAGTGGGCGCCCATCGGAGGTGGATGGCCTCGAAAAGTTCCGGCGGACAGCGGTCGCTGACGACGATGACCTCCACCCGGTTCAGGACGCGGGCCAGAATCTGGTACTCCCACTGATCGGGCTCCGTCTCCTCCATGGGACGTCCCCCGATCCTGTCGAGAAGCTCCCGGGGCGACGCGGCTCCGGCCAGGGCGTCGAAGAAGGCCTGGCCGCCGTGGCCGTCCTCGCAGGCGGCGACGGTGATGATGACGCCGCCGTCGGAACAGAGGGCCTCGGCGGCCGTCATCCCCTTCACGGCCTGGTAGACGTTCTGGTCCAGCGGGTAGCCGCCGTTGGAGGTGACGACGATGGGGGCCTTCCGCCTCCCGTCGACGGCGGCGCTCCGGGCCACGTCGGCGCAGCCTCGGCGGTGGGCCTCGTCGAAATGTCCGGCCCAGGCCGCCCGGATGCGCTTCTTCCCGTCGAGGGCGACGTTGAGGACGAAGGCCAGACGGGCGGCCTCGGCGGCGAAAAGCATGTCGGCGTGGATGGGATTGCCGTCGAGAGAGCCCGCCCGGGCCCGGGGCGAGGCGATGAAGGAGGCGCAGTGATTGGCCAGCACCGTCCGGTAGCCGGCCACGCCGGGAAGGACGCTCTTTCGGCCGCCGGAAAAGCCGGCGAAGAAGTGGGGTTCGATGAAGCCCTCGGCGACGAGCAGATCGGTCTCGACGGCGAAACGATTCACCCAAAGATCACCTCCCGAGGGGAGTTTTCCCAGGAAACGGAGATCGTCGTCGCATCGGGCGTCGTGGACGACGACGCGCTCCCGGGAGAGGATGGAAGGCCCCAGACGTTCTCCGAGCTCGTCGGCCGTCGTGGCCCGGTGCATGCCCGTGGCGACGAGAAGAGTGACCTCCAGAGAGGCGTTATCGGCCCGCATCTCCTCAAGCAGGGGCGGGAGGGTGATCCTGCTGGGAACGGGGCGAGTGTGGTCGCTGGTGATGACCGTGGCTCGGCTGCGGCCCGACGCGAGGCGGCGCAGGGGCGGACTGGCGACGGGGTTCGCCAGGGCTCTCTCGACGATCGCCCGCTGAAGGACGAAATCCTCCGGGGCTCCGTCGGGCTCCGTGGGCCTCAGAACAGCCAGGAGCCTGTCGTCGGGAACGTCGATCTCCATCGAACTTCGGCCGTAGGGAATGGCGATCTTCATCGGATTCCTCCTTTGCAGAGAAGGAGACAGGGTTTTCGGCGGAGGCGAGGGGGGAAGGCGGAGAGGAATGGCCTCGAATTGGTCGGACCAATTCGAGGCCATTATAGGGCGGTTATTGTGTAAAATCAAGAACTTCGCTTCAATGTTTCGGCGACGTGATCGAGGTGGTTTCGCATCTCCGACGCGGCCCGCGAGGCGTCTCCGTCGAAGAGAGCCCCGCAGATGGCCCGGTGCTGGAGAAAGAGCTCGTCGTAACTCTCCTTCCAGAGGGAAATCCTCCGTCGGGCGAGGAGGAAGAAGCGGTCCAGAAGGGCCGAGATGGAGTCGTAGAGGCCGATGAGGAGGGGGTTGCCCGAAAGGGAGACGATCTTGACGTGCATCTGTTTGTCCAGAAGGGCCTTGCGCTCCTCGTCGTCCGTCCCGTCCAGCTCGGCCAGGAGGCCTTCCAGTTCCCGGCGATCGCCGTCGGAGAGGCGAGTGGCGGCGATCGCCGCCGCTGCCACTTCGACGATGCGCCGCAGTTCCAGGACATCTTCGAGTCTGCCGCCGTTGATCTGAAAGAGAAGGGACAACGGCTCCAGGAGGCTTTTGCCCAGATGGCCGCGGATGTAGTTCCCCCCGCCCTGTCGGGACTCGACGAGGCCGACGATCTCGAGGGAGCGCATGGCCTCCCTGATGGAGGCGCGGCTCACGTCGAGGCTGCGGGCCAGCTCCCTTTCCGTGGGAAGCTTGTCGCCGCCGCGGAGCCACCCGTCGAGGACGAGATTCTGGACGTAGTCGACGACGTCCTCGAAGACCCGTCTCGTGCCGTTCCTTTCGTTGACGGTCATGGCTCGCCCCTTTCTCGGTCCCTTCCCGTCGCCTCGAGGTCACGTCTGACGAAAGGCTCAAGGACCCTGGAACAGGAAATTATAACTGGCGAGGAGACAGTGGGCAAGGAATTTTTGACAAAAAGAAAAATTCGAGGTATGATCTTTCGCAGATTCAAATTTTAGCAAAAGAGGTATTGTCATGGCTGAGTACTCCATCAAACTCGTCTACGTCGGAGGCGCTCCTTACTGGAGACTTCCCGGCGGGGCCTTCCGCGAAGCCGAAGTCCGCAACGGCCGCATCGTCGAGCCGGGACTCCGACTCAAGGACAACGGCGTATCGCTCCGATAGGGGCGGCGCCGCCTTCACCGGATAACCAACGAATCGGGGCTCGCGCCCCGATTTTTTTGCGACTTTTTTCGGGCCCCCTGAGGGGCCTCGACGTCAGAAGGAGGCTGAAGTCCATGTCGGCAGCAACGTTTCCGTCAGGCCCTTCCCGGATCTCCGTCGCGATCGGAGCCCTTTTTCTCCTCCTGGCGGCGGGAGCGGCCTTCGCCTTTCCCCTGGCCTTTTCCCGGGGAGACGCCATCTTCTTTGTCGGAGCCGAGGGGGAGAAGCCCCGCCTCGTGGCACGCGGCTACGACCCGGAGATCTCGCCCGACGGTCGTCTCGTCGCCTTCACCCTCTACAGCGAACAGGGGGACCGGCAGATCGCCGTCGTCGACGCAACATCGAAGGAGCGGAGGCTCTTCCCCTCCGTTCCCGGCAAAAACAGCTATGGACCCCGCTGGTCGCCCGACGGACGGGCGCTCCTGTTCAGCCACTGGGACGAAAAGGAATCCGAATGGTTCCTGGCCCTCCTCCTGCTCGACGAGGGAACGTTTCGCCTCTTGGGCCCCGAGTGCAAGGGGTTCTACTCCCCCTTCTGGTCCGCCGACGGGAAGTCCGTCTACGGCCAGGACCTGGAGAAGCTCTGCCGGATCGACGTCGGAGAGGGGCGCGTCGTCGAAACGCTCGACCTCGCCGCCGTCCTGGGAGAGGCCATGGCCTCCAGCGCCCTTCACGTCACCGTCTCTCCCGACGGGACGAAATGGCTCTTCGACGGCGACGTGGAGGATTCGGGCCGTCGCTTCAAAAGCCACGACGGCCTCCTGTCGGCCCTGTTTCTTCACGTCCCCGCCGAGGGGACGACGCGCCGCCTCGGCGGCGACCTCTGGGCCGCCCATCCGGCCTGGCTCCCCGGCGGCGAGGCTTTCCTCTTCGCCGGCTACGAGGCTCCCGCCTCCGGGACCGACCAGCCCCTCCCGGCCCTCTATCGCCAGGTCCTCGGCGACGACAGGGCGACGCTCCTTATCGCCGAAGGAGGGGCCCCGTCGTCGGCCCGATAGGGGAGCGGGCCCGGAACAGCTTGGCCTTGAATCCCGGCGAATAGCTCTTCCCGGCCCTCTTCGTCATGCTTGATCTCCCCCCCGAAAAACTGTCTCGTTTTCTGGGGCCACCATACTTCCGCAGGGCGCCCCTTTCGCGGGTTCATCCCCACGTGCGTGGGGAACACTTCAGACGGAGCCTTCCCCTCCCGGAGATACGCTTCGAACCCTTCGGCGAATTGCTCGCTCGCTTTCCCCGGCCTGGCCCCAATCGGGGAGCTTGAGCCACTCGGAAAGGGACGCCAAATCCCCTTTGGCCCTGTCATTCCCCTGCGCCGAGGAGGCAAGATCGTCCAGAAAGACGTGAGCCGTCTCATGCGCGAACGTCGACCGGTCGGCCTTCTCGAAGAGCTTGATGATCGTTTGTCCTTCCGCAAGATCCGCTTGCCCACGGGTTCCCCCCTAGTAGAAACCTGGATTCTCGCTTCGGATATTGACAAGATCTCTTTGCGTTGGTACTCTCGAGCCAAATCTCCTGATCAGGTGGCCCACGGCTCGCGATTCGCCGACTGCGCTACCCCAACGGGAGATTTTTTCTGTGTCCAGGTAGCGGAGCTGCGGGACAGTGGCTCCGCTGCTGTCTACGTAGTTCCTCAACGACGCGGTTCATCCCCACGTGCGTGGGGAACACCACAGAGTCAGGGGAGAACGTCACACCCCCGACTGGTTCATCCCCACGTGCGTGGGGAACACACCACCAGACGGGCCTTTCGGCCCGTTTCGACCGGTTCATCCCCACGTGAGTGGGGAACACGTCACGGTGATGCTCTTGGCGTCCTGGGCTCCCGGTTCATCCCCACGTGCGTGGGGAACACCTCCGCTGGAGACGGACGCCGTCGAGCTCAAACGGTTCATCCCCACGTGCGTGGGGAACACGGTCGGTCCCTGCCTCCCTCGCGTTGGCGGGTCGGTTCATCCCCACGTGCGTGGGGAACACAGCACAATGCCAGCGAACCATTGGACCAGGTCCGGTTCATCCCCACGTGCGTGGGGAACACCTGCGAGAGGCCCGGCCGGAGATTGTCGAGGCCGGTTCATCCCCACGTGCGTGGGGAACACGCAAAGGGCGGTGTTGTTTCCCGGCCTACGCTCGGTTCATCCCCACGTGCGTGGGGAACACGCATGACCTTCGGCGAAATCAAGAACTACCTACGGTTCATCCCCACGTGCGTGGGGAACACACCGTGGTGCGGGAGTACCGGGGGGACGATAGCGGTTCATCCCCACGTGCGTGGGGAACACCTCGTCGTGGATCTGGGGCGTGACGGCCACCTCGGTTCATCCCCACGTGCGTGGGGAACACGTCTCCTGCCTTCACGCCCCAGTCCTGCATGGCGGTTCATCCCCACGTGCGTGGGGAACACAATGGCTAGAAGCTAATAAAAAAGCAAGCCGAGGTTCATCCCCACGTGCGTGGGGAACACCAGGTCCGCTCCGACGCGGATAGCGCCCTTTCGGGTTCATCCCCACGTGCGTGGGGAACACGGGTTCCGCTCGTATCCGGCGCTGTCTGCATTTGGTTCATCCCCACGTGCGTGGGGAACACGCCGGTGTCAGGTACAACCCAGGCGCGACCAACGGTTCATCCCCACGTGCGTGGGGAACACGGGTGGGAGCGGGTAATCCCGGCCCCAGAGCTCGGTTCATCCCCACGTGCGTGGGGAACACGCCGTCCGGCGCAACGTCGCCCGGGCCCAGGTCGGTTCATCCCCACGTGCGTGGGGAACACCGCACCGTGACGATTTTCGAGGACGCGGACGACAGGTTCATCCCCACGTGCGTGGGGAACACCCTGAATCGGCGTTGAGGGTGAGCCAGGTGTACGGTTCATCCCCACGTGCGTGGGGAACACGTACGTCCAACGTCGACGAGTTAGTGTCTATCCGGTTCATCCCCACGTGCGTGGGGAACACAATCCGGTGGGCACGGCCGGCGGCGTCACGTCCGGTTCATCCCCACGTGCGTGGGGAACACCCGTACGGGGCCGGTCGTCGCGGCGGGGAGCGTGGTTCATCCCCACGTGCGTGGGGAACACGCCGATGAGCAGGAGCATGGCCTGTTTGATCGCGGTTCATCCCCACGTGCGTGGGGAACACTCTGACACCTCGTTCTTCCGCCACTTGGCATTCGGTTCATCCCCACGTGCGTGGGGAACACGCTTTAGAAAGAAGTTGCAAGCTGGCAGAGGACGGTTCATCCCCACGTGCGTGGGGAACACCGTCAACGTCATCAGAGTCGGGGGCGTGACGTTCGGTTCATCCCCACGTGCGTGGGGAACACCTGTTTGGCTAGTAGCCCGCGGGGCAAAGATACGGTTCATCCCCACGTGCGTGGGGAACACCATCCACCCGCTGCGGATGGCGACTTCGTATGCGGTTCATCCCCACGTGCGTGGGGAACACGGGCTAATCGTCGCCCTCAATTTCGTCCTGGTCGGTTCATCCCCACGTGCGTGGGGAACACCTCCCCGCAGGGAGTTTCGGGGCGTAAAAGCCCGGTTCATCCCCACGTGCGTGGGGAACACTAGAGTACAAAAATGGATAAAACCAAAACAGGCGGTTCATCCCCACGTGCGTGGGGAACACTGACAACGAGATCCGTAATCGTAGAGACGAGACGGTTCATCCCCACGTGCGTGGGGAACACTGAGGAACCTCTTAAAGACCGGATGGCTGGATCGGTTCATCCCCACGTGCGTGGGGAACACACAGGCAGGTGATGGGCGCGATAGGGTTCGGGCGGTTCATCCCCACGTGCGTGGGGAACACGATCATGCCGCAGACTTCCTCGTCTTCGGCAACGGTTCATCCCCACGTGCGTGGGGAACACGGTTTGTGCAAACCCAAAACCCCTAATCACACCGGTTCATCCCCACGTGCGTGGGGAACACCCGAGGGCGCGTACGGCGATCGCAGAGATCGCCGGTTCATCCCCACGTGCGTGGGGAACACGCCCTGAAACGGGGACAATTGAAGTTCGAACTCGGTTCATCCCCACGTGCGTGGGGAACACCGCCAATAATGCACGTCCGCGAGTGACCTTATCGGTTCATCCCCACGTGCGTGGGGAACACGGTTTGTGCAAACCCAAAACCCCTAATCACACCGGTTCATCCCCACGTGCGTGGGGAACACTTTCAAGGCGCCCCTTTCGTCATTTATTATTTCGGTTCATCCCCACGTGCGTGGGGAACACTGCTTGGAAATCCACTATCTAGATGGAGATAACGGTTCATCCCCACGTGCGTGGGGAACACGAAAAACCAACCACCATCGTCATCATCATCGTCGGTTCATCCCCACGTGCGTGGGGAACACAGGATTTAGGCGGAGAGGGGCCACGACGGCCCCGGTTCATCCCCACGTGCGTGGGGAACACGCCCATGGGTGCGTGTCCGGGGACGGTCTCCCCGGTTCATCCCCACGTGCGTGGGGAACACTACAGATGTGGCAAGATAGAGTTATGCGCGGACGGTTCATCCCCACGTGCGTGGGGAACACCCGCCTCCCTCCTCTCTGTGGGCCTCGCGGCCCGGTTCATCCCCACGTGCGTGGGGAACACAAATCCTCCAAATCGACGATGAGATCCATAATCGGTTCATCCCCACGTGCGTGGGGAACACTGTTGCAACCGTTCGGGTCGAAGGCAGTCCATCGGTTCATCCCCACGTGCGTGGGGAACACTGTTGCAACCGTTCGGGTCGAAGGCAGTCCATCGGTTCATCCCCACGTGCGTGGGGAACACCTTCCATGCCGTATTCCTCCTGTCAAATGGCATTGGTTCATCCCCACGTGCGTGGGGAACACACGATCGCGTACCAAGAAGCCCTCGCCCACCTCGGTTCATCCCCACGTGCGTGGGGAACACTCTGTGCCAGCTGGATTGCGGCCACGACGTGACGGTTCATCCCCACGTGCGTGGGGAACACCGCTACCGTCGCTTGCTCCGCGCTGCCAGGCGCGGTTCATCCCCACGTGCGTGGGGAACACCGTCGGCGTCCGCTCCGACGAATCTCTTAACCGGGTTCATCCCCACGTGCGTGGGGAACACGTTCTGCGATCGAGGAAGCCGGAGGCCAAGGCCGGTTCATCCCCACGTGCGTGGGGAACACTCTACTACCTCACTCCCGGCGGAGAGATTGCCCGGTTCATCCCCACGTGCGTGGGGAACACGCACAACCAACCAACCCGCACTATACTAATGCCGGTTCATCCCCACGTGCGTGGGGAACACCACGACCGATCCGTTCATGAAGGAAGAAAGAACGGTTCATCCCCACGTGCGTGGGGAACACTCCGGGGACTATCTCCGCACGGCGAGCCTTGACGGTTCATCCCCACGTGCGTGGGGAACACGGCAATCTCGCCGTCGACGACCAGGGCGATTTCGGTTCATCCCCACGTGCGTGGGGAACACGCCCTGGGCGTCGGGAGGCAGCGACTGGAAGACGGTTCATCCCCACGTGCGTGGGGAACACCACGCGATATGAGGAGATGTCGAAAAAGGGCGCGGTTCATCCCCACGTGCGTGGGGAACACGCCCCCCAGTTGGTGGACGACACCACGGAGGTCGGTTCATCCCCACGTGCGTGGGGAACACTGGGAAAGGGAGGACGCGGCAGCCCCGGAGTACGGTTCATCCCCACGTGCGTGGGGAACACTCTCTCTGGATGCCCTTTGGGGCGTCCAGGTGCGGTTCATCCCCACGTGCGTGGGGAACACGTCACTGTCAACCTGATAATGTTGGACATTTTTGGTTCATCCCCACGTGCGTGGGGAACACACGAGTTCATCTCCGCCCTGCGCCATATACACCGGTTCATCCCCACGTGCGTGGGGAACACGGTAGCCAGGGCGCTTGAGGATATCTGTTTATCGGTTCATCCCCACGTGCGTGGGGAACACGGTGGGGGGCGAAGGCTCAGGTACTGGCGGAACGGTTCATCCCCACGTGCGTGGGGAACACCATCTCCGCCTATCCCACGAGTCGCAAGAAGCCGGTTCATCCCCACGTGCGTGGGGAACACAGGCCGCCACTGACGAGACCAAGAAGGGGGAACGGTTCATCCCCACGTGCGTGGGGAACACGGCTCTGGCTGGGCAGATCACGACGCTTGTTTCGGTTCATCCCCACGTGCGTGGGGAACACACCCGATGATCAACAAAAAGGCCATTAAATTACGGTTCATCCCCACGTGCGTGGGGAACACCCCGCCGAGCGCATCCACCTCTATCGTTGTCGCGGTTCATCCCCACGTGCGTGGGGAACACCGTCGTTCAAGGGCTATTTCGACGACCTGGCACGGTTCATCCCCACGTGCGTGGGGAACACGCGATACGGGCGTCCACGTCGGAGAGAGATGCCGGTTCATCCCCACGTGCGTGGGGAACACCGCATCCGTTATCCGTTTGCCGATTTCGGATACGGTTCATCCCCACGTGCGTGGGGAACACGCGCTGGCCGCCCACAGAAACAACGCGACGGACGGTTCATCCCCACGTGCGTGGGGAACACCCAAGGAGGAAACGGGAAGCGGGATCAGGTCGCGGTTCATCCCCACGTGCGTGGGGAACACTCCGCTCGTCGCACACGGGAATCGGCGCGTAGCGGTTCATCCCCACGTGCGTGGGGAACACTCGCCTTTTGTGTGCGTCAGACGGGCGATGAACGGTTCATCCCCACGTGCGTGGGGAACACGAGTGGCGCGAGTACTGGGCCACTCATGAGCGCGGTTCATCCCCACGTGCGTGGGGAACACTCGAACGTTTTCCTGTCCCTGAACTCCTCCCGCGGTTCATCCCCACGTGCGTGGGGAACACTACAGTCTTCCTTACACGAGCAAACGCTGTTTCGGTTCATCCCCACGTGCGTGGGGAACACGTCCGTGTCGCCGACTGCCGGATGATCGAAGCCGGTTCATCCCCACGTGCGTGGGGAACACGTGATGTCGGCCCCGAAGAAATACGTGATTTTCGGTTCATCCCCACGTGCGTGGGGAACACCTATCTCCAGCGAGACGGCAGCAACGTGGTGGAGGTTCATCCCCACGTGCGTGGGGAACACGGACGACCAAGAAGATCATCACGGCAGAGTCTCGGTTCATCCCCACGTGCGTGGGGAACACTATTCCGGCCTCGATCTTCGTCTCATAGTCAACGGTTCATCCCCACGTGCGTGGGGAACACGTCCGAACAGATCGCCAAACGCAAGCAATGATCGGTTCATCCCCACGTGCGTGGGGAACACGGACAATATCGCATGGGGCGAGCGGGTCCAGGCGGTTCATCCCCACGTGCGTGGGGAACACGCCCTCCGCCTGGCCGAGATGGCCGGGCAGAACGGTTCATCCCCACGTGCGTGGGGAACACTTTTTGCGAGCGTCCGCCTGGTTCAGAATGTCCGGTTCATCCCCACGTGCGTGGGGAACACGGAACGACCGGAAGCAACAAAACATATTGCGCCGGTTCATCCCCACGTGCGTGGGGAACACCCGTCGGCGTGTACGCGCTTGGGTTCTGCCAGCGGTTCATCCCCACGTGCGTGGGGAACACCCGCCATCGGCGAAAAGGCCGGAATCGAAGGGCGGTTCATCCCCACGTGCGTGGGGAACACGGCTATTCCTCCCAGCCATGGAATGCCGACACCGGTTCATCCCCACGTGCGTGGGGAACACCTCGACCGCCGAAGCACGATTACGTAGCCATACGGTTCATCCCCACGTGCGTGGGGAACACAGGCGGCTAAGGCTCTGCGGGACGAGGGACGGCGGTTCATCCCCACGTGCGTGGGGAACACGCTAAAAAAGGTGTCGTCAAGCGCTAAAATGACGGTTCATCCCCACGTGCGTGGGGAACACCCTCTTTCCCTGAGTAAAGGGGTATCGTCAACGCGGGTCGTCTGTTTCGGCGGTCGAGGGTTCTTTCGGGGTGTAGCGGCTCAGCAGGAGGCCGCAGCAATCGACAGGTTCCCGACGATTCGTCCCTAAAGAAAGGAACTCGAAACCGCTTTCCGTCGGAGCGCTCCAGACCATGACAACATTGCCTCCCCCCAGCCCGGAAGAGACGTTCTCCCATATGAATTCCCTGATGCGCCTTGAGAAATCGCCCACGTAGACTCCCGTTCGGATCTCCAGAAGCCAGACGGCCAAGCGGCCCCGAAGGCGATCGGGAATGTTCTCAGCAACGATGACCAATGTCGCCAATTCCCTCGTCCTCCATGAAGGCGGGTTCCAGTGCGTCTTCGGGGGCCTCAGGCACGGGGAGCCCCCCGCGGCCAGAATCTCTTCGATGGCCGGTATGACCTTCTTGAGAAGTTTCGTCTGCCGGAAGGCGTCTCGGCAGGCCCTTCGCACGTCACCTTCCGGGTCTTGGGGGCGCTTGGCGGCGATCTGAAAGGCGACGGGAACGACGGACTCGAATTTGAAGATGTCGGCGATGTCGAAGACGAACGATCTCGGTTTGCCGGTGTGGACGAAGCCGATGGCGGGCGAATAGCCCGCCGCCAGGACGGCAGCCTCGCAAACGCCGTAGAGACAGGCTGTGGCCGAGCTGAGACAGCGGTTCGTCTCGTCCGCCGCCGAGGCGTTACGGGGGTCGTAGCGCCGACCGTCCCAACGAACGCCGTAACGCTTGGCCAGCTGCTGGTAGAGGGTTTTGACCCGGGCTCCCTCGATTCCGCGCAGCTGCTCGATGGAATGGTTGGGATTGCAGGGTCGTCCGAAGCGGAGTTCATACATCTTCCGGGCCACTTTCAGGCGGGCGTCGTTCTCCAGGGCCAGAGAGGCCTGATAAAGCAGGCGATCGGACCGGGCTCCTCCGGGCTGGCCCGCGCCGTAGAGGCGGACGCCGGCCTCTCCGACCCACAGCAGCAGGGTCCCGACACGTGCGGCCAAGGCGACGGCGGCATGGGAGATTCGCGATCCGGGTTCGAGCATGATGCAGCAGATCCCTCCGACGGGGATATGGGTACGGATGCCCTTCTCGTCGACGACGACAAAGGTGCCGTCCAGAACGTCGATCAGCCCGCGCTCGACGAAGGCCAGGCTGGCCCGGTCCTTGATGGGGATCGGGGAGAGTTTGGGCAGAGGCTGCCGCTGTATCATGGTCTTCCCAGAAGAAGGAGGCCGCAGCCGAAGGCTTTGGCCGGACCGATCCCCTGCTTCATGAGAAGGAGCAGAGCCTCCGGATCTCGGGGAAAGAGCAGACCTTCGTAGTCGACACTGACGATTTTACCCGGGATTCCCTCTTTCCTGAAGTGCATTTCTTCCCGGTGGCGTATCGTCACCTTTTCCAAAGTGCAGATGCCCCCCATTTTGCGGGTCAGCCAGTCGAAGAGGCTTTCCTCCCCGACGAGAGGGACGCGGCACCGGGCCTGAGAGAGCCGTTTGATCGGGTTGGCCCTCAAAGAGAAGGCGTAGGGAGAAGAGGTGAGGCGGATGTCGAAAGGGCTCGCCCGAAGGAGAGCGTTTCCTTCCGTCTCAAGGGGTTCGCTGTCGGAAAGCATGATGACGGAGAGGGCCTTGCCGTCGCTTTCTGAGCGGAAAAGGAAGGGGCGGCGTTTTACCTCCTCTCCGGGAAAGGCCTTCCAGAGAAGGCGGTGAAGGGCGTAGGGATTTTTGCCCAGAGATGACGGGAACTGCCATTTACTGATGAACATGGCCCGCATCCTCCTCGGCGGCGTAGACGAAAAGGCGTCGGGTCTCGAAATGGCGGCTGCCGGCGACGGGCAGGTCGCGGATGCGCATGACGACCGCATCCCGTGCGGGCTTCTCCTCGCTGTAAACGGTTCCCGAGCCGGGAACGACGGCGCGTAGGGCCTCGTCGAAGGAGGAGGCGAGGAGGTCGGCCTCGAAGAGGGGGCGCCCCAGGGGGCAGCTTCTTCTGCCCAGGTAGGGCGTCAGTTCGGGTCGGCGGAGAGCCTCTCCGAGGCGATCCAGATCATAGGCGGCCTTTTCGCTCTGCGAGAGGGCGAGGGTGAAGGAAGCGTCTTCAAGGTATTCCCGGCGGGTAATTTCCGTTTCCTTGGGATCGCTCTTTACGGTACGAACGTTCTGGACGGTATGGAAATCCACCATCCGCGTCGCCGGGTAGGGAGATTGGTCGCGTCGGACGGCATAGGAGTAGGAGCGGTCCAGGTCTGCGAGGGCCTCCTTTTCGTGGCGTCTCAGGCCGAGGCAGGCACCGAGGAGCCCCGTGACCCCCGATCGGGTGGGGAAGAGTTCCGTCGGCCTGTAGGTCTCGAAGGTATGACCACCCCAGGCCTGGAAGAGCCCCTGGAGCTTGAGGATCAGGTAGCGTGCCACGATCTTACCTGCCGATCCAGTCCAGGAGCTTGGAGAAAGGGGTCATTCGCTCTTCGAGGGCGCTATCGTGGAGGGAGAAAAGAGCACTCTCCTCGTCGAGGCCGTATCCGAGATGAATTTTCTCCCAATACTCGGCCAGTGCGCTTATGGAAGGCTGCATCAGTCCCCCTGTCTTCGTGGCGCGCACGGGTTTCTCGAAGGCGTTATGGAGGGCGATGGGCATAGGGGAGCGGACGGCGAAGACCAGATCGGCCAGGCTGTAGGAGGCGAAGCTCCGTTGCTTGCCCGTGGGCACGACGGTGGCGAAAAGTTCGGCGAAGCCTTTGGCCGTCTCCCGTGCCCTGGCGCTGTCGCCGCCGAGATTTTCCGTCAGAAGTCGCATGTCGATCGAGGCATAGCGGTAGAAGACGCCGGATCCGAACTCCTGGGTATTGAGGTGGCCCGCACCGGCCTCTTCGGCGGCCTCTTCTTTGAGGTCGTCCATGGCGGTGAACCAGTCGATCTCGGCCTCCATGGCGTGGGTCGTGATGGAGTGAGCCATCGAGAGGGCCCCCTCCACGTTTTGAAGAACGCCTGACGCGCACATCCGTCCGGACAGGGCGATATCGATGCAGGAGATGCCCGCGGCGAGATACTCCTTGGAACCTTTTTCAAGAGCCTTTGCCAATCCTTCTAGGCTATTGTTTTTGGGTCCCTTTTTGGTTTTGCCTTTTTTCTTCTTGTCGCTTGCTTCTGCTGCGTCTATTGCTTCTTTCTCGGTTTTTTCGATCAAAGCCATAAAATCCTCATGGCTTATTGCTTCTTCTCTTAGGTATTCCGTGGATATTTTAGCCAATTTTTCCATCTCATCGTCTATCCACGGAGTCACGACCTTGTTGTCCATTTTTGATTCCCTTATTATGTATTCCAGAAGGGTATCTGAATAAGTCTTGAATCTTTCCTGATTTCTGAAATGATCAAAGAGATCCGCGTCTTGCCTGGTTCGAGTGGAAGGAGCCCCAAAGAGCTCTTTGTACCTTTCGCTCATGCGGATGGCTCTTTTCTGGCATTGGCTTGAGACTCGGATCCTTCTCACGCCTCCGAAGTAGGCCGATTTCTGCATATTCATGTCGTCTCGATTCAAACACGAAGAGCTGTGGGAAATGAGGACGTGCAGGTTCAGGAAGTGCCTGTCCATTGAGATGCCCTCCTTAGTCGGTGCCTTTTTTTAATTTCAATGACATGAAATAATCCTTGGCCACGTCTTTCTTTTTTTGTTCGCCCCAATAGAAAAGTGTTTCTCCGAAAAATTGCCAGTTTAGGGTTGGCTTTGTGAATTGAAGCAAACGGCGCAAATGGAGAAGATCTTGGGGAAATTCGGAGCGCAGCAGCTGGAAGAGCCGTTGCTCCGAAACCTTCTTTTCTCCCTGGGCCAGGCGCTGGCCCAGGGAGAAAGCCTCGGGATGATGTCCCGCCCAGGGGAGCATGAAGATGACGCGCTGCCATTGGGGCGTCGGGGCTGTCCCCTCGGGCAGAAGTCGGTAGAAGGCCCCATGGAGGACCAGATCCTGTGGAAGGGACGCTCTTCGAATATCGGCCTTGGGGCCGTTTTTCATCGCCTCGTAGGTGGTTTTCAGTTGAACGAAATCAAATCCTGATTCCATGACGAAGCTCGTCTCCTCTCGGTTGATGACTACTCCTCTTCCTCCAAGGGCTTGCGCAAATCGTTCAGGGCCTTCCCGAGCGTCTTCTGGGTAATGGCGTAAGCCGAGATTCCCTTGGGCTGGTCCAGATAGGGTGCGGCCATTTCCTCGAAGAGGTCGCGGCAGATCCGTTCCAGCTTCTTGGCGAGAGCGAGGCGAAAGGCCTTCTCCTCATCCCATTCGGTTTGCTGCAGGGACCGGTGCATGAGGGCTTCCGTTCCCTGGAAGAAGAGATCTCTTGCTTTGGCTTTAAAGCTTTTTCCGTTTTTCGAGCAGTTCTCCCCGAACCCGTAGAGTTTCTTCTCCAGCGCTTCCCCGTAGGCCAGAGCGAGTCGAACCCGGCCGTGGATGTCGTCGATATGCTCGGGCCAGCCGGCGCCGACGGTGATCATGTCATGATGGCGACGGGTGATGAGGGCCTGTTTGTTGGAATAGCCGCCGACGCTGAGAGCGAGGGGGCTGTGAGGGGCGATCGCGCGGTAGTGCTGCAGGGCCAGGGCAGGCTCCTTTTCGCCGCTGTCGATCATGATGTCGGAGAACCTGGCCCAGGGAGGGATGTCGTCGCTGTAGGTCACGGGGAACCATTTCTCCTTCGCCAGAACCCTCGGGCTGTGAGGGTGGGGCCAAAGGGGTTCCTCTAGGTCGTAGCCAAATTTTCTTTTTCCAAAGGAGCGAACCCTCGTCTCCGTTTCGGCTCCGCAGCCGCTGCAGGTGTCGCGCTCCCTTTCCCAGGAAAGCAGGAGGCTCGCCGGCTGCCAGAAAAGGCCTCGGACGAGTCCGATCCGAGCGGCGCTCAGCCTCGTCCCGGCGGTTATTTTGTCGACCCAGTTGGGCGCGTCGCGCTTCTGGCCGTCGGGGGAGACAAGTTTTTTTTTGATAAAATCGCTGGGCAGAATGTTTTGCCAGATCATGCGGCGGAGATCGGCGTCGAAGACAAGCGTCGTGATGGGGTTGGCCTTTCTGAGAGGGTCCTTAAACCCTCCTCCGAAAGAGGGTGCTCCCGTTGCCTGGTTGAAAAGCGCGATGGCGGCACAGGAGGGGCAGAGGCACTGAATGTCATCTTTGCTGTTGAAGAGGCAGGCCGTTTCGTCCCCCTCGGGCAGGCCCGGAAGGAGTTTCTGGATGCCCGTGACGTTTTGGTCCTTCGCGCCACGGTCCTGCATGAAGGGCGTCGTTTCATGATCCAGGTCGAACCATGATTTCTTTGCCTCGGCGGCACGGCGGTAACGGTCCCGGTAGAGGGGGCGTTCCAAGTGCAGCAGGAGCTCCCTGTCGTCTTCCGGTGTGAGGATGGCCTGAACCAGGCACACGAGGAGCTGCAAGGCGGCCATCTCCATGTCGTCTCTTCTGTGGGAGAGGGCATGGGAGACGTCGCTGCACAGCAGGTCCTCGAGCGTGATCTGCCGTCGCTCATCTCCGGCGGTTACGGGAATCCAAGGGTCTTCGAGGAGGTTCATTCTTGGCGTCTCACCCTTTCCAGGCCCCTTTCGGGGGAATAGCGGAGGGCTAAGGGAACTGAGGCGGACCACCCCTCGCCTTCTGTGGTGACGGGAAGAAGATGGAATCCGTCGATGTTTTCCAGTTTCGCCAGATACTTCTTCCAACTTGCGGGGACCGCGATGGACTGGAGATGGACCACCTCGTGGGAGGAAGGATCGTGGCGGATCGCGTCGAGGGCCGTCCCCGCGTCATCGAGGAGGTCTTGGGACCGGCCGTCGTAGGGGAGAAGGGTCAGGCTCGTCTCTCCGTCGCGGGTAAGGCCTGCGGCGTTTTCGTCCGTATCGGAGAGATCGAGGGCAGAGCCGGACAGGATGTGGGCGGCGAAATTCCTGCCCTGCTGTCTGTTCTGCCAGTCCTCGTGGGTCGCCGAGACGCTTGGCGGCTCTCCGTCGCAGGGGGACTCGCCGTAGACGATCTCGATCCATTCCCGGTAGGCTCGGGGAAAGAGGATCGACGCAGTCCCTTCCAGGAGGCGGCGGGTGCGCCAGAGCAGGGCCGCATTGTCGTAGATGAGACAATGAAGGCCGAAGTCGTCTTCCGGAGAGGCCAGGACGAGAGCCCTCGGAAGGCCGTCCACGTGGAGGGCGCTGTGGCGATGGAGACGACCCAGCCGCTGAAAGAGGATGTCGACGGGGCAGAGCTGGGAGACCATGAAGTCGAAATCCAGATCGAGGCTCTGTTCCGCGACCTGGGTGGCGACCAGGATGCGCCCCTGTCCCGCCGTCCGGTCGGGGCCGTAGTTTTTCACGACCGCTTCCTCGATGCGGGAGCGGTCTTCGAAGGTGTACCGGGCGTGGAAGAGGTCGACGGGAAGGTCGGTTTTTTTCCGCAGTTTTTCCGCAACCGCCTGGGCGTGATCCACGAGGTTGCAGATGACGGCCACGGCCTGTCCTTGGGCGGCCTCGGCTATGATGCCGTCGTAGACGCTTTCGTCGGGGAGGGCTTCCGGGCTTCGGAGAATAGAGATGTGGACGGTTCGTTCCGGCGTCGGATCGTCGGGGACGAGGAAACGGCTTTCTTCGGCCGTGGCGAGAGAGAGGAGAGGGTAGGGAGCGGGATCGCCGGGAGAGACCTCTTTCCCGTTCCAGTTCCGCAGCAGTTCCTGCAATCTCCGGGCCTGGAGCGTGGCCGAGAGGAGAATGGCGCAGCCTCCGGCCTTGCGGTGTTGCTCAAGGACATCGTCCATGAGGCCGTTCATGTAGCTGTCGTAGGCGTGGACTTCATCGACGATAAGGACGCTGCGGGAGATGGCGAAGGACCGGACGAAACCGTGCCGGACGGGCAGGGCGCTCAGGAGGATCTGATCCAAGGTGCAGACGCCGATCTGGCCCAGGAGGGCTCGCTTCTTGCCGGCCGTCAGCCACTTGGAACACTGGGCCGCGCCGTCCTCGGCCGGGGCTGAAGACCCCCCCTCGACGAGGGATTGAAACCCCCTGTTGAATCGTGATTTCCCGTGAGCCAGGACGACGTTGGCCGATTCCGGGAAGAGAAGAGGGGCGACCTTCTGCAGGCGATCGAACATGGCGTTGGCCGTGGCCTGAGTGGGGAGAGCGAAAAGGACCGAGTCGGCCCGGTCTTCGGCCAGCCACTGCGAGGCGAGGGAGAGGGCCGCTTCCGTTTTTCCCGACCCTGTCGGGGCTTCCATGACGGCCAGAAGAGAAGCGGCGATGCCGGGGTCAGAAGAGGCGATTCTCTGGATTCCCCGGGGCGATCGGGAAGGGAAAAGGCCGCTCATTCCGTGAAGGCCCGATCGGCTGCGGACGAGTCCGCATTCGGTCAGGGCCCGGTCGGCGGCTTCAAGGCGGCTTGGCAGATAGTCCCGGGGAGAAAGGGTGGCCGGGCAGTGGGGAAACCATGTCTCGTTCGAGGCGATCCAGTCGCAGACCGAACAGAGGCCGTAGAGGCCGTCGGGGGGCTCTTCGTCGGGCCAATCCTCGCCTGTGTCGGGCAGGAAGAGTCCGCGCGCCAAGGTGATCAGGGCCTGCCGGGTCTTCCGGTCTCTTTCTTGCCAGAGGAGAGGAGCGTAAGGACGAGAAAGGTTTCGATGGGAGCCGATTTGCAGGGAGCCGTGATGGGCGGCGACGGCCCTCATCCAAAGATGAGGAATATCGGAATAGATCATTCCCCGGTCTCTGTCGAACCACTGGAGCCCTGCCGGACCGTGACGGTAGTCCCGGCTCTGAATTTTCTTGAGGTTGCTGAGCTCCTCGGTCGGGTAGATTTTTCGGAGAAGATCGGGGGCCTTGGCCTGAAAGCGGACGTCGGCCTTGCCGAGATCGTGGAGGAAGAGGAAGAAAAGGGCCCAGGAAACAAGCCGATCGGCCCCGAGGGCCCTCCGCAGGGAGGAGCTTTTTCCCAGCCATCTTTGCCCCACGGCGACGGTGTCCAGGCTGTGGTAAATCAACGGGTGCCATGAGCCTTCGCCGGTCTTCCCCCAGTAGAGCAACGCCATCTCCTCGGTGAGATCCATCGCCGACCTCCTCCGCAAATGAAATTGAAAGGCAGACATCACGGAGTGCCTGCCGTGGCCATATTCCTTTCCTCTCTGTGGCCCCCTGGTTTTCCCTGCCGCCCGCACGGAATGGCCGGGGTGAGGCACCTGTTGAACGATATCAATTAACTTGTATTAATATCATACAAGGACAGGAGCGCTTGTCAAGTCCGAATCCGCGGGCCGGGAGGGACGGCAGTCCCATCGGCCCGGCCCCGGGGCGGCCGGAAGGCGGAGGCGTCCGCCTCGAAACCGCACCGGCCCCGTGCCTCGGGCGGGTTTCGAGTGGGCCGGTCCGACGGAACCTGTCCCGTCTCGTCTGGCGGTCCGCGTCGGGCGACCGATCCCGACGGGGAGCGTGCGACGGGGGCTCCCGTCCGGTCTTTCCCTTCTTCGAGCTTGACGGCGAGGCGCTCTTCGCTGTAGGGTTTACTAAAAATGAATATTGTTCGTTTTTCGGGACCACCGGCTGGCGGGGTGGCGACTCTATTGGAGGTGCGGACCGTGAGCGAGATTCTCTGGGTTCAGAACGCAAGACGTCTTCAGCGTGGTCCCAAGGCGGGAGTCGAAGCCTTCGCTCCCGATGTCATCGATTCGGTCCGGGCCTTTCACGCCACCATTCCCGGCTACGAGCCGACGCCTCTCGTCGGCCTTCCCGCTCTGGCCGCCTCCTTGGGGCTCGCCTCTTTGCACGTCAAGGACGAATCCCGCCGTTTCGGCCTCAACGCCTTCAAGGTCCTGGGCGGCTCCTATGCCATCGCCCGCCTCCTCGCCCGCCGTCTCGGCCGGGATCTGTCGACGCTTCCCTACCCGGTGCTGACGAGCGAGTCCGTCCGGGCCGAACTGGGGCCCATGGTCTTCGCCACCACCACCGACGGCAATCACGGCCGCGGCGTGGCCTGGACGGCCCGCGTGCTGGGCCAGAGGGCCGTCGTCTACATGCCCAAGGGGACGGCTCCCTTCCGCCTCGAGAGGATCCGGGCCGAGGGGGCCCGGGCCGAGATTCTCGACAGGAACTACGACGACTGCGTGCGCTTCACGGCCGCCGAGGCCGAGCGGGAGGGGTGGGTCGTCGTTCAGGACACGGCCTGGGAGGGCTACCGCGACATCCCCCTCTGGATCATGGAGGGCTACGGGACCATGGTGGCCGAGGCCCTCGACCAGATCGAGGCCCGAGGCGACGCCCTGCCGACGCACGTCTTCATCCAGGCCGGCGTGGGCTCTCTGGCGGCGGCCGTTCAGGCCGTTCTCGTCGCCCGGCTGGGCGAGGCGGCGCCGCAGGTGATCGTCGTCGAGGCCGAAAGGGCGGCCTGTTTCTACAAGTCGGCCCTGGCCGGCAACGACGTTCCCCTGGCCGTGACGGGCGATCTCGACACGGTCATGGCCGGTCTGGCCTGCGGCGAGGCCAACGTCATCGCCTTCGACATCCTCCGCGACTACGCCGCCGCCTTCCTGTCCTGTCCCGATCCCGTATCGGCACGGGGCATGCGCCTTCTGGGCAATCCCCTGAGGGGGGACGCCCCCATCGTCTCGGGCGAGTCGGGCGCCGTGACGGCGGGCCTTCTGTCCTTTCTCATGGCCGATCCGAGGCAGAGGCCCCTCCGCGATTTTCTGGGGCTGGGGGCCCGGTCTTCGGTGCTCCTTTTCAGCACCGAAGGCGACACCGATCCCGACCGGTACCGTTCCATCGTCTGGGACGGCGAGTTCCCCACCGTCGGCCTGAGTCTGGAGGGGCGATGACCTCATGCTGATCGTCGGCAACGGTTCCGTCGTCACCCGCCACGGGGCCCTTCCCTTTCTGGACGACGGCGCCGTCGCCATCGACGGCGGTCTCATCGTCGACGTGGGGCCCACGGCCGAGATCCGGTCCCGCTACGAGGGCTCCTTCCTCGACGCGGCAGGCGGTCTCATTCACCCCGGTCTCATCAACGGTCACATGCATTTCTACAGCACCTTCGCCCGCGGTTTCGGCGGCAAAGGGGGGAGCGCCCGGACGTTCACGGAGCTCCTCGAACGGCTCTGGTGGCGTCTCGACAAGGCTCTGACCCTCGAAGGCTGTCACTACAGCGCCCTCTATGCCGTCGTCGAGGCCATCCGGTGCGGCTGCACGACGCTCATCGATCACCACGCCTCGCCCCATGCCGTGAGGGGCAGCCTTTTCGAGGTGGCCCGGGCCGTCGTCGACGGCGGCCTTTCGGCCTGCCTCTGCTACGAGGTCTCCGATCGGGACGGCCCGGCCGTCGCCGCCGAGGGGATCGCCGAAAACAAGGCCTTCATCGATCATGTGAGCCGGTCGGGAGATGCCCGCCTGGCGGCCACCTTCGGCCTCCACGCCTCGATGACCCTCGACGACGCCACTCTGGAGCGCTGCGCCGAGGCCGGGGAGGGCTCGGGCTTTCACGTCCACGTCGCCGAAGGGCCCGAAGACGAGCGCCTCTGCCGGGAGCGCCACGGCCTTTCCGTCGTCGAGCGCTTCGGCCGTTTCGGCATTCTGGGGCCCCGCTCTCTGGCCGTCCACTGCATCCATATCGACGACGACGAGAAGGATCTTCTGGCCGAGACGAAGACGGCCGTGGCCCACAACGCCGAGTCGAACATGGGCAACGCCGTCGGATTGGCCCCGGCCCTGGACCTCATGCGACGAGGCGTCCTCGTGGGGCTCGGCACCGACGGCTACGTGAGCGACATGTTCCGCGCCCTGGCCATGGCCGGTGCCCTCCAGAGGCACGGCCTGGCCGATCCCGACGCGGGCTGGACCGAGGTGCCCCGGATGCTTTTCGAGAACAACGCCTCCCTGGCCGACCGCTATTTCGCCCTTCCCCGGGGACGGCTCGCCCCGGGCTGCGTCGGCGACGTCATCGTCATCGACTACCGCCCGCCGACGGCCCTCTCGGCCTCCAACGTCGACGGCCATCTCCTCTTCGGCCCCGGCTCGGCCTGCGTCACTTCCGTTGTCGCCTCGGGCCGGATCGTCATGAAAGATCGCCGCCTGACGGGCCTCGACGAGGAGCGCATCGCCGCCCGCTGCCGCGAGCTGGCCCGGGCCGTCCACGACCGGTTCTGAAAGGGGGAGGAACGATGCGCCACGAGATGCGACCCCTTTCCTTCGAAAGAGAGCTGCGCTGGGCACTGGCGGAGTGGGAGCATCGCCGCTCCATCTTCTCCGTTCCCCAGGCGCTCTTCTGGGTGCCCCGACAGGTTCCCTTCGCGTCGAGGCTCTTCGATCGCGAACTGGCCGCGCCCGTCGGTCCCGCAGCCGGTCCCCATACCCAGATGGCCCGCAACATCGTCGCCTCCTGGCTGTCGGGGGCCCGCTTCATCGAGCTCAAGACCGTCCAGGCCGCCGACGAACTGGAGATTCCCCGGCCCTGCATCGACATGGCCGACGAGGGATACAACGTCGAGTGGTCCCAGGAGCTGAGGCTCGAGGCGTCGGCCGATCAGTACATTCAGGCCTGGCTCTGGGTCCATCTCCTGCCCGCTCTTCTGGGCTGGCCCCGGGGCGGCGGGGGGACGATCTTCAACATGAGCGTCGGCTACGACCTGGCGGGGATTCTCTCGGCGCCCATGCAGGCCTTCATGGATCGCCTCGCCGACGCCTCGGATCGCCTCGCCGAGCTGAAGGCGACGCTGGGACGGCTCTTCCCCCCGGCGGCCGACGTGGATCTTCCGGGTCGGATCGTCACGAGCTGTACCCTTTCGACGATGCACGGCTGCCCTCCCGACGAGATCGAGCGCATCGGGACCTACCTCATCCAGGAGAGGGGCCTTCACCTGACGGTCAAGCTCAACCCGACTCTGCTGGGCAGGGAAACCCTCCTGTCCCTCCTTCACGGCCGTCTCGGCTTCGACGAGGTCGTCGTCCCCGATTCGGTCTTCGCCAAGGACCTGGCCTATCCCAAGGCTCGGGAGATCATCGCCGGCCTGAAGGAAAGGGCGGCCCGGCGGGGCGTCACTTTCTCCGTCAAGCTGACCAACACCCTGGCCGCGGCCAACCATCGCGGTCTCCTCGAAGGCGACGAGATGTACCTTTCGGGCCGCCCTCTCTTCCCCCTGGCCGTCCATCTCTTCCATCGCCTCGTCGAGGATTTCGACGGCGATCTCGACGTCTCCTTCTCGGCCGGAGCCGATGCCCTGAACGTGGCCGACCTTTTCGCCTGCGGCGTCCGGACGGTGACGATGGCCTCCGATCTCCTCAAGCCCGGAGGGACGGCCCGCATCCTTCAGGGGCTGGAGAATCTCGAGGCGGCCATGGCGGCGGCCTCCGCTTCCAATCTGGCCTCTTTCGCCGCGAGGCGCCGCGAGAAGCTGGCCGATCTGGCCGCAAGGTCCCTCTCCGACGGGCGCTACAGGAAGGACCGCAGCCGGAAGGAGGCCAAGGTCGCCTCGCCTCTGGGCTTTTTCGACTGCGTCGAGGCGCCCTGCTCCGCCGCCTGCCCCGTCCATCAGGACATTCCCCTCTACGCCCGCCTCCTCGCCGAGGGGCGCCGCGACGAGGCCCTGGCCACCGTCCTCCGCCGCAACCCCCTCCCGGGGCTGACGGGTTTCGTCTGCACCCAGGCCTGTCGGGAACGGTGCACCCGCGTCGATTACGACGAGCCCGTCGCCATCCGGGCCCTGAAGGGCTTCGCCGCCTCCGGCGAGGCTTCCTTAGGGCTCTGCCGTCCCCCCTCGGGGCATCGCGTCGCCGTCGTCGGGGCCGGTCCGTCGGGACTGGCCGCATCGGCCCGTCTGGCCCTCGAGGGCGTCGCCGTCACCCTCTTCGAGGCCCGAAGGAGGGCCGGAGGGATGATGGCTATCGCCCCGGCCTTTCGACTTCCGCCGGAGGTCCTCGACAGGGACGTGAAACGCATCGTCGATCTCGGCGTCGACCTGCGCCTGAATGCCGTCGTCGAGGGCCCGCCGGAGAGCCTCCTCGACGCCTTCGACGCCGTCTACGTCGCCACGGGCTTCCCCTGTGACGTCCCTCTCGGCCTGGAGGGGGAGAGGGCGCCCGCCGTCTGGGGCGCCCTGAGGCTCCTCGAGGCCGTCGCCTCGGGGGAACGGCCCGAGCTGGGCTCCTCCGTCGTCGTCGTCGGCGGCGGGAACACGGCCGTCGACGCCGCCCGGACGGCCGCGCGCCTCTGCGGCCGCCCCGTCACCCTCCTCTACCGCCGGACCCGGCAGGAGATGCCCGCCGCGCCGGAAGAGGTGGAGCTCCTGCTGGAGGAGGGGAACGTCCTCGTCGAACTGGCCTCGCCGGTGGAGCTCCTCTTCGAGGGGGGGCGCCTCCGTGCCATCGAGTGCGAGCGCAACCGTCTGGGCGAGGCCGACGCCTCGGGGCGACGCCGTCCTCTCGCGACGGGCGTCTGTTTCACCCTAAAGGCCGACAGCGTCATCGCCGCCGTCGGCCAGCTTCAGGAGTCTCCCCTCTTCAGCAAGAGCCGTCTCGCGCTGGAGAAGGGGAAGCTGCCCCTGGCCCTTTCGGGGCGCAGCGCCGTCGCCGGAATCTACGGCGGCGGCGACCTGGCGCGCGGTCCCGATACGGTCATCGCCGCCTGTGCCGACGGCCTCCGCGCCGCCGAAAGCATCGCCCGGTCTCTGGGCATTCCCGCCGAGGAGCCGCCCCTACCGCCCCTTCCGACGGTCGGCGAGCTCGATCGGGCCAGGAGGGCCCGAGCCCGCAAGGAGGCTCCCTGTCGGCCGTCCCGGAGTCCTCTGGGCGAAAGGGGGGCTTTCGCCTCCGTCGAGGGCCTTTTCGACGAAGAGGGAGCTCGCGCCGAGGCCCGGCGCTGTCTCCAGTGCGCCGATCTCTGCGACAAGTGCGTCGAGGTCTGTCCCAACAGGGCCAACGTGGCCTATTCGATCACGACGGCCGCCGTGACGGCCCCCGTCGTCGAGGAGCGGGAGGGGCGCCTCGTCGCCGTCGGGGCCGAGACGGTGACGATCCGCCAGACGGGCCAGATCGTCCACGTCGAGGAACTCTGCAACGGATGCGGCAACTGCGCCACTTTCTGCGTCCATCAAGGCCGGCCCTACGAGGCCAAGCCCCGCCTCTTCCTCGGCCGGAGCGCCTTCGAGGCCGAGGAGGAGAACGCCCTTTTCCTCGACGAAAGGGCCCTCTTCTGGCGCGAGAAGGGGCGCACGGTCCGGCTGGAGCGCCTCGCCGAGGGGTACCGCTACGACGACGACCGCGTCGAGATCGTCGTCGACGGCGCCTTTCGCCTCGTCGGGGGAAGGGTGAAAAGGGCCTTCGAGGGCCCCCTCTCCCTGGTCCGGGCGGCCTCGATGGCCCTCGTCGACGAGGGGCTGCGCCGGAGCGCTCCCTTCCTCCTCGCGGCCCGTGACGTACAATAGACGGAGTGCCCTCACTCAAGGAGCGTGATCGCCTTGGACTTCGAGCGCGTCAGAGATCTTGCGGCAGAGTACGGGCCCGCCATGACCCGCTTTCTTCGCGACATGGTGGCCCTTCCCAGCGAGAGCTGCGACGAGGCGGCCGTCATCGACCGCATCGGGCAGGAGATGGAGCGCGTCGGATTCGACGCCGTCGAAATCGACGCCATGGGCAACATCAGGGGAACGATGGGCTCGGGGCCGCGCCTCGTCGCCTTCGATGCCCACATCGATACGGTGGGCGTCGGGGAACGGTCCAACTGGACCTTCGATCCCTACTCGGGCTACGAGGACGAACGTACCGTCGGAGGCAGGGGGACGAGCGATCAGGAGGGCGGCATGGCCTCCATGATCTACGGAGCGAAGATCATGAAGGAGCTGGGGCTTCTCGAGGGGCTCACCGTCGTCTTCGTCGGATCCGTCCAGGAGGAGGACTGCGACGGCCTCTGCTGGCAGTACCTCCACAACGAGGTGGGCCTCCGTCCCGAGCTGGTCGTCCTCACCGAACCGACGGACGGGCGGATCCACAGGGGGCAGAGAGGGCGCATGGAGATCTGCGTCCGCACCCGCGGCGTGAGCTGTCACGGCTCTGCCCCGGAGCGCGGCGACAACGCCATTTACAAGATGGCTCCCATCCTGACCGAGCTGCGGGCCCTCCACGCCAACCTCAGGGACGATCCCTTCCTGGGCAGGGGGAGCCTGACCGTGTCGGAAATCTTCCACTCCTCGCCGTCGCGCTGCGCCGTCGCCGACGGCTGCCGGATCTCCGTCGACCGGCGCCTCACGGCGGGGGAGACGGCCGATTCGGCCCTGACGGAGATCGGCAATCTTCCCGCCGTCGTCGCCTCCGGGGCCGAGGTCTTCCTCTACAGCTACGACCGGCCCTCCTACAGAGGTCTCGTCTACCCCACGGAGTGCTATTTCCCCGCCTGGGTCGTCGAGGAGGGGCACCCGGCCGTTCAGGCCATGGCCGGAGCCTTCCGCTCCGTCCTGCAAAGGGAGCCGGTCATCGACAAGTGGACCTTCTCCACCAACGGCGTCGCCATCACGGGGCGCTACGCCATCCCCTGCGTCGGCTTCGGCCCCGGCCATGAAGATCAGGCCCACGCGCCGAACGAGAGGACCTGGAAGGGAGAACTTGTCGACTGCGCCGCCGTCTATGCGGTTTTTCCGACGCTCTATCTCGAACGGACCGCCCCCGGGGGCAGGGAGGAAAAGTAGACCATGCAGAGCTATTTCCGCGGACGCCACTTCATCGACCTCGAAGCGTACAACAGGGAAGAGGTGGAGACCCTTCTCGACGTCTCCTTCGACCTGAAGCGCAAGTTCGCCATGGATATCCCCACGCCCTACCTGACGGGCAAGACCATGTTCCTCATGTTCTTCGAGCAGTCGACGCGGACCCGCAACTCCATGGAGGCCGGATTCGCCCAGCTCGGAGGCCACGCCGGGTTCCTCGACACGTCGAGCATGCAGGTCTCCCACGGCGAGAGCCCCAAGGACACGGCCATCATCCTGTCGGGCTACGGCCACGCCATCGCCTGCCGCTACTGCAACTGGGGCTACGGCAATGCCTACCTCAACGAGATGGCCCGCTGGTCCCGGGTGCCCGTCATGAACCTCCAGTGCGATCTCTACCATCCCATGCAGGCCCTGGCCGACCTGATGACGATGAAGGAGAAGTTCGATTCCCTGAAGCGCCTCAAGGTCTCCATCATCTGGGCCTATGCCGAGAGCCACAAGAAGCCCATCTCCGTTCCCGTCTCCCAGATCCTCCTCTTCCCCCGGTGGGGCATGGACGTCGTCCTGGCCCACCCCAGGGGATGGGAGCTGCCCGACTGGGTCATCGCCAAGGCCAAGGCCAACGCCGAAAAATACGGCGGCACTGTCACCGTCACCGACGACGAGGCCGAGGCCTACCGCGGCGCCCACATCGTCATCCCCAAGAACTGGGGCAACTGGGTGACGGACCAGACGGGGCTCCAGGCCTCGGGGGCCGTCAAAGTCGTCGATGACAAACTCCGGGCCCACCGTTCCTGGAAGTGCACCGAGGAGAAGATGGCCACGGCCGACCGCGACGTCGTCTACATGCACGCCCTCCCGGCGGACCGGAACAACGAGGTGGAAGACGCCGTCATCGACGGGCCTCGCTCCATCGTCTACGATGAGGCCGAAAACCGCATCCACACGGCCAAGGCCGTCATGACCCTCCTCATGGGAGGGCGGTAGGCCCCCCGGCGGTCGAAGGCGCTTTTCGAAGGGCTTCGGCCGCCCCTTGCGGGAGATCTTTCGGTCGTCTCGTTCCGAAGGCCTCCCGTCGGCCCTTTTCGCAAGGAGGTCTGATCCGATGGAGACCGAAAAGATCCGGACCCTGACGGCACGCGAAGTGAACCTCATGCTCGACGTCATCGAAGAGGAGATTCTTCCCCTGACGGAGGTCCTCGTCCGCCAGGGGCACAACCTCTTCGGCGGCGCTGTTCTCGACGCCGTCACCCTGAGGACGCTCGTCGTGGGGAGCAACCGCCGCGGCGAAAATCCCGTCTTTCACGGCGAGATCGACACGATCATGCGCTTTTTCGAGATGCCCCACAGGCCCAAGGCGGAGGAGACGGTCTTCCTGGCCACGCACGAGCCCTGCTCCATGTGCCTCTCGGCCCTGGCCTGGTCGGGTTTTCGCGAGGTCTGGTACCTCTTCGACTACAGCGAGACGGCTCAGGATTTTCACATGGCCGACGACCTGAAGATGCTCGAATCCCTCTTCGGCACGACGACGCCCAACGGCCGCAACGCCTACTTCAACCTCAGGAGCCTCCGCGAGGCCCTGGCCGATCTGGACGAGAGGGACAAAATCGAGGAGCGCATCGCCCGCATCAAGGAGCTCTACCGCGAGCTCCCCGTCGACCTGGGCGAGGGCGGGGCGGAATGAAAGGAAGCGGCTGTGTGACGGCTGATTTTTACGATGCCCACCTCCGCCATTGGGAGGACGGCGAAGCGCTCTATGAGGCGAAACGCCTCGCCAATGCCGATCACCTCTACGGCTTCGCGGCCGAGTGCGGCCTCAAGTGCCTCATGAAGGCCTTCGGCATGGTCGTCGATCCCTCGGGAACTCCCCTTGAGCGGAGGGATCGCGTGCATGTCAGGAATGGCGAGAAGGAGGGTACCTGGGGGCGTTATGAAACCTACCGGTCGGGTCGCAAAGCCGCCTCCTATCTTCTCCCTGCCGGTGATCCCTTTAGCGACTGGGACGTCTCGCAGCGCTACGCCCATCGGTCTTGTTTCGACGCCTTTCGTGTCGGCCTCCACCGCGGCGGTGCGGCGGCGGTGAAGGATCTGGTGAGGAAAGCCCGTCTGGAGGGGGTGATCGGGTGAAGACGTTCGATGAGATCCTTCCGACCATCGCCGATGTCTTTCGGGAGATGGCCGAAGACGTGGAACGGCTGGGGCCCGTCGTGATCAACCGCGATCTGCACGGTCGCGTTCGCCTCGTCCTGGAGGAACGAGTCCGAGGCGACGGGGAGTCCGGGCCTTGCGGTCGCCTCTCCGAGCGGCTGGCGGAGGTCCTCGCCCCTCACGCCTTCGAGGCCGAGGATATGGTCCTTTTCGAGCCCTCCCTGGAGGCCGTGACGCGGGGAGCCCCGTCCTTTCCCCTGGAAGGTTTCGCCGGCGTGACCGTCGTCGACCGTCTGGCGACGGAGGGCGATTGGAGTTCCATCGCCGAGGTCTCCCCCGGCGCTCCCCGTCTGGTCTTCTTTTCCGTGAAGGGAGGCGTGGGGCGATCGACGGCCCTGGCCGTGGCGGCCTGGTCCCTGGCCCGATCGGGACGGCGCGTTCTCGTCTTCGATCTCGACCTCGAGGCGCCGGGGCTCTCCAGCGCCCTACTTCCGGCGGAGCGCCGCCCGGCCTTCGGCATCGTCGACTGGCTTGCGGAGGACCTCGTCGGCAACGGAGAGCCCCTCATCGAGGCCATGACGGCGAAAAGCGACCTCTGCCGCGACGGTGATATCCTCGTCGTTCCCGCCCATGGCCGCGATCCCGGCGAGTACCCGGCCAAACTCGGCCGGGCCTGGATGGGCAGGATCGCCGCCGACGGTTCCCGCGAGCCCTGGCCGGAACGTCTGAAGGGCCTGATCGGCGCTCTGGAGCGACGGTGGCGCCCCGACGTGATCCTCGTCGACTCCCGGGCCGGCATCGACGAGGTGGCCTCTGCCTGCGTCTCCGGCCTCGGGGCGAAGGCCGTTCTCCTTTTCGCCTTCGACAGCGACCAGACCTGGGAGGGCTACGGGATCCTTTTCCGCCACTGGAACCGGACCGGTGTCGCTCGCGCGATCCGCGAGAGGCTCCACCTGGTGGGAGCCATGATCCCCGAGACGGATGGGGCCCGCTACGTGGCGGGGTTGTGCCAGAGGGCCTGGGACCTTTTCACCGAAACCCTCTACGACGAGGTCCCTCCCGGTGAGCCTGCAGGCGATCTGTTCAGCTTCGACGAGTCGGACGAGACGGCACCCCATTTCCCCTGGCCCATCCGCTGGCACCGCGGCTTTGCCGCCCTCCAGTCTCTCCACGAGCGCTTCGCCTCCGTCGATGGCGACGAGGTCCGGGCCCTTTTCGGTCCCTTCCTGGAGGGGGTCGAGTCCTGCGTCGCCGAGGAGGATTCAAGACGATGACGGAAACCGAGGGAATCCGTCGTGCCCTTATGGCGAGTCTCCCGGAACGTTTCACCGGCGATAGTGGTCGCTCCGATCCCGGTCGTCTCTATCTGCCTCCGGCCCATGTCCAGGCTCTCAGGCTCGAGTGCAGTCTCGTCGTCGGTTCCCGAGGCGTGGGCAAGTCCTTCTGGACGGAGGCTCTGGCCGACAGGGCTCTCCGGGTCCTGCTGGGAGTGGCCGTAACGGAGCTGGAGAGCACCGAGGTCCACGTCGGTTTTTCCGCCCGTCCCGGGATCGACGCTTATCCCGATCAGTCCACCTTCGAGGAGCTCCGCAGGGCCGGTTTCGGGGCCTTCGACATCTGGCGGGCCGTCGTCACCCGGTGGCTGGCCTCCCTGGGTGGAGAGGCCGTCCCCGTCGAAAGCTGGCCGGCCAGCGTGCGATGGGTCCGGGACAACGCCGAGGCCGTGGCCCGCCTTGCGGAGAAGGTCGATCGGAGGCTGTCCGAAGCGGGACGCAAGGGACTCATCGTCTTCGACGCCCTCGACAGGACGGGCGTCGACTGGCGGGTCATGGACGACACCGTTCGCGATCTGTTGCGCGTCGTGCTCTGGCTGACGTCTCACTGGGCCCTCCATGCCAAGGTTTTTCTGCGGGACGATCAGTTCACCCGCCCCGTGACCGATTTCCCCGATGCCTCCAAGCTGCTGGCGATGAAGTCGGAACTGACTTGGCAGCGCCACGATCTCCACGGCCTTCTCTGGCAGCAGCTCTGCAACGGGGCGGGGGAGGCGGGAGTCGTCCTGCGGACCCTCTATGGCCGCGTTCGGGGGGAAGACCTCGCCGAAAGGGAGGGAATCTGGTACCTGGACGAAAAGGTCAAGCGGGAGGAGCTCCTGCAGAAGAAGCTCTTCGAGGCTCTGGCCGGCCCCTGGATGGGACGGGACCGCCGTCGCGGCGTCCCCTACACATGGATCGTCGGTCACCTGGCCGATGGTCGGGGTCGGACCTCGCCGCGGTCGTTCCTGCGTGCACTCAAGACGGCTGTCCAGGACTCGTCGGAACGGTACGGAGATCATGATTATCCTCTGCACTATGAGAGCATCAAACGAGGCGTTCAGACGGCTTCGGGGGTCCGCATCGCCGAAATGGCCGAGGACTACCCCTGGGTCGAGGCCCTGTCGGAACCGCTGAAGGGGTTGACCGTTCCCTGTTCCTTCGTCGCCGTCGAAGAAAGGTGGCGCGCCCGCTTTCCCGAAGGTCCGGAGAGCGTCGCCCCGGGGAAACTGCCTCCGTCGGGCGCCGAGAAGGGCTGGCCGGGCGTGAGGGAGGACATGAAAAAGTTGGGCCTTCTCGAGGTCATGGAAGACGGCAGGATCAACATGCCCGATCTCTATCGCGTCGGTTTCGGCCTGGGGCGCAAGGGTGGCGTCAAGCCCATGGCCTGAAAGCGCCGGGACATCGCGTTTCGTCGGCGGTCTTTTGCACGGTGATATTTCGGATGGAAACAAGGAGGTTTTTCCCGTGGAATGGCTCGAAAGACAGTTTCACCTTAAAGAGGCGGGGACGGACGTCAGGACGGAAGTCCTGGCCGGCATGACGACGTTCATGACCATGGCCTACATCATTTTCGTCAATCCCGGCATCCTCTCCAACGCCGGCATGCCTTTCGGTCCGGTCCTCGTCGCGACCTGTCTCGCCGCGGCCTTCGCCTCGGCCCTCATGGCCTTCATGGCCAACTACCCCATCGCCTTGGCCTCGGGCATGGGACTCAACGCCTTCTTCGCCTTCTCCGTCGTCCTCGGCATGGGCGTCAGCTGGCAGGTGGCCCTGGCGGCCGTCTTCGTCGAGGGGATTCTCTTCATCCTGCTGACACTGACGAAGCTCCGTGAGATCATCGTCAACACCATTCCCAAGACGCTCAAGCTGGGCATCTCGGCCGGCATCGGCCTTTTCATCGCCTTCATCGGCCTCCAGGGGGCGGGCATCATCGTCAGGAACGACGCCGTCCTCGTGGGGCTCACCGACTTCCGGGCCAACCTCCCCGCCGTCCTCGCCCTGGCGGGACTCGTCGTCATGGTCACTCTGGAGCACTTCCGCGTCAAGGGCGGCATCCTCATCGGCATCCTGGCCCTCACCGTCGTCTCCATCCCCCTGGGAATCGCCGAGATGCCCAAGGGGATCGTCTCCATGCCTCCCTCCATAGCGCCCGTCCTCTTCCAGCTCGACTTCAGCCACATCGCCACGGCCGGCTTCTGGGTCGTCGTCTTCACCTTCTTCTTCGTCGATTTCTTCGACACCGTGGGGACCCTCGTCGGCGTGGCCAGCCGCGGCGGCCTCCTCGACGGAGAGGGCCGGCTCCCCCGGGCCCGCCAGGCCCTCATGGCCGACGCCATCGGCACCACGGCGGGGGCCCTTCTGGGGACGTCGACGGTGACGTCCTACGTCGAAAGCGCCAGCGGCGTCGAGCAGGGCGGCCGGACGGGCCTGACGGCCCTCGTCGTCGCCGCCCTCTTCATTCTGGCCATGTTCTTCAGCCCCCTCGTCTCCGTCGTCCCCGCCTGCGCCACCGCCCCGGCCCTGATCCTCGTCGGCATCTACATGATGATGGGCCTGAGGGAGATGAGGATGGACGACTGGACCGAGATGGTTCCGGCCATGCTGGCCTTCTTCATGATGCCCTTCTCCTACAGCATCGCCGTCGGCATCGAGGCGGGGATCATCTCCTTCGTGGCCCTCAAACTCCTGACGGGCAGGGCGAAGGATCTCAACGCCGTCATGATCGGTCTGGCGGTCCTCTTCGTCGCCGCCCGGGCCTTCGGGCTTCACTAGAGATCCCTCATGGGAACGGTCCTCGCCGGCGCGACGATCTGCGGCTCTTCCGGCTCCTTCCGGGCCGATCTCCGTATGGATGGGGAGACGATCGACGCCGTCGGCTTCGGTCTCGCCCGGCCCGGCGATGACGTCGTCGACCTCGAGGGGCGCCTTCTCTTCCCCGGCGGCGTCGACGTCCACACCCATTTCGATCTTCCCCTGGCGGCGATGTCGTCGGCCGACGATTTCGCCTCGGGGACGGCGGCGGCCCTTGTGGGGGGGACGACGACCGTCGTCGACTATGCCACGGCCTTCCGGGGCGAGAGTCCTTCCCGGGGGATCGAGGCCTGGCACGAGCGGGCCCGTGGCAGGGCCTTCTGCGACTACGGCTTCCACCTGGCCCTGACGGAGTGGAGCGAGGCCGTCTCCGCCGAGCTGGCCGACGTCGTTTCCGGAGGGATCAGCTCCTTCAAGCTCTACATGGCCTACAAGGGGAGCCTCCAGGTCGACGACGGGACCCTTTACCGGGCGGCCCGGCGCATCGGCGAGCTGGGCGGCCTCCTCTGCGTCCACTGCGAGAACGGCGATCTCGTCGCCGAGAGGGCGGCCGATCTCGTCGCCTCAGGTCTGACCGGTCCCGAGGGCCATGGCCGCTCCCGTCCTCCCCTCGTCGAGATCGAGGCCGTGAGGCGCATGATCGCCATCGCCGAGCTGGCCGGCTGCCCTCTCTACGTGGTCCACGTCAGCACGGCCGGGGCCATGGAGGCCATCGTGGCGGCTCGGAGGGCCGGGCAGAGCCTCTTCGCCGAGACCTGTCCCCAGTACCTCCTTCTCGACGAGAGCCGCTGCGAAAGGGGAGGTCTCGAGGGAGCGGCCTTCGTTCTCTCTCCTCCTTTGAGGCCCGTCGGGAACGGCCCTCTTCTCTGGGGCCATCTGGCCCGCGGCGACATCGACGTCGTCGCCACCGATCACTGCTCCTTCACCCTGGCGCAGAAGGCCGTCGGCCTCGACGACTTCCGCCTCATCCCCAACGGACTTCCCGGCGTGGAACATCGTCTGAGCCTGCTCTACAGCGAAGGCGTGGTCAGAGGCCGACTCTCGGCGGAGCGCTTCGTCGAGAGCTGCTGCACCGCCCCGGCCCGCCTCTTCGGCCTCTATCCCCGCAAGGGTCTTCTCGCTCCGGGAAGCGACGGCGACGTCGTCGTCTTCGACCCCCGGAAGGAGTGGACCATAAGGGCCTCGACGCAGCGCCAGAAAGTCGACAGCACGCCCTACGAGGGGCTGGGCGTCAAAGGCCGCGTCGAATCGGTCTATCTCCGGGGTCGACAGGTCGTCGGGGGAGGATCTCTCCTCGACGGAACCCCGCAGGGACTCTACCTGCGCCGTCGCCTCTTTCCGAAGTGAGGGGGAGTGTCCATGTCCGTTTTCACCGTCAACGGCCGGCGCGTCGAGGCCGGGGAGGGCGTCCTGCTCGACTTTCTCCGCGACGAACTGAAGATCACCTCGGCCAAAAGGGGCTGCGGCGAAGGGGCCTGCGGCACCTGCATGGTCCTCGTCGACGGCCGGGCCATGAGGGCCTGTGTCGTCTCCCTCGACGGCCTCGCTGGCAAGGCCGTTCTCACCGTCGAGGGCCTGTCGGAGAGGGAGAAGGCCGTCTATGCCTGGGCCTTCGGCCGCACAGGCGCCGTCCAGTGCGGCTTCTGCACGCCCGGCATGGTCATCAGCGCCAAGGCCCTTCTGGACCGGAGACCGGACCCGACGCGGCCCGAGGTGAAAGAGGCCCTGAAGGGCAACATCTGCCGCTGCACGGGTTACGTCAAGATCGAGGAGGCCGTCCTCTTCGCCGCCAGAGCCTTCCGCGAGGGGCTCGTCCCCGACGAGGCCTCTCGGGCCTGGAAAATCGGCGAGCCCATGCCCCGCGTCGACGCGGCGCCGAAAGTTCTCGGCGCGGCCCGGTTCGCCGACGATTTCAGCCTGCCCTCCATGCTTCACGGCGCCGTCCTTCGCTCTCCCGTCCCTCGCGCTCTCATCCGTTCCATCGACGTTTCCGCCGCCCGAGCCCTCCCAGGCGTCGTGGCCGTCCTCACCTGGAAGGACGTTCCGGGCCGGCGCCATCTGGGCCATCTCGTCCAGGACTGGCCCGTCCTCGTCGCCGAGGGGGAGGAGTCGCACTATGTGGGCGACGCCCTGGCTCTCGTCGCCGCCGAGACGGCTCCAGCGGCCCGTCAGGCCCTCGAGGCCGTCCGCCTCGACTACGAGGTCCTCGAACCCCTTCTCTCGCCCGAAGAGGCCCTGGCTCCCGGCGCGCCCCAGATCCACCCCGGAGGGAATCTCGTCGACGTCCAGACCCGCGTCGTCCGAGGCGACGTCGAGAAGGCCCTGGCCGAGGCGGCCCACGTCGTGACCCGCACCTACAGGACCCAAAGAGTGGAACACGCCTTTCTCGAACCCGAAAGCGCCCTGGCCGAGCCCGTCGAGGGCGGCCTGACGGTCATCACAGGCGGCCAGGGCGTCTATGACGACCGCCGGGGCATCGCGGCCATGCTCGGACTCGCCCCCGAAAGGGTCCGCATCGTCACGGCCCTCGTCGGAGGCGGTTTCGGCGGCAAGGAGGACCTCTCCGTCCAGCACCACGCCGCCCTCATGGCCTGGATCACGGGACGGCCCGTCAAGCTCACCCTGAGCCGCGACGAGAGTCTCCGCGTCCACCCCAAGCGCCATCCCATGACGATGGAATACACGACGGGCTGCGACGGCGAGGGCCACATCACGGCCCAGAAGATCCGCATCACCAGCGACACGGGGGCCTATGCCTCCCTGGGCGGGCCCGTCCTCCAGCGGGCCTGCACCCATGCGACGGGGCCCTACAGGACGGCCAACGTCGACATCGAGGGACGGGGCGTCTACACCAACAACGTTCCCTGCGGGGCCTTCCGCGGCTTCGGCGTCACCCAGTCGGCCTTCGCCCTCGAAAGTCAGCTCAACCTCCTGGCCGAGGCCCTGGGGATCTCCTACTGGGAGATCCGTCGCCGCAACGTCGTCGTTGCCGGCGATGTGCTGGGCAACGGCCAGATCGCCGGTCCCGACACGATGATGCTGGAGACCCTTCTGGCGGCGAAAGAGGCCTACAAGTCGAGTCCCTACGCCGGCATCGCCTGCGGCATGAAAAACAGCGGCCTGGGCGTCGGCGTTCCCGACGTCTCCCGGGTCCGGCTCGAAGTCCGCGGCGGTCAGGTCACGGTCTACACCAGCGCCGCCTGCATGGGCCAGGGGATCGCCACCATGACGAGTCAGATCGTCTCTCACGTCACCGGTCTTTCCCTCTCGAAGATCGTCCACTCCGGGGCTGACACGGCCCTCACGCCCGACGCGGGCACGTCGACGGCCTCGCGCCAGACCGTCTTCACCGGCGAGGCGACGCGGCGTTGCGCCGAAGAGCTGCGATCCGATCTGGCCTCGGCCGGGGACCTGGAGGCGCTGGAGGGAAGGACCTACTACAGGGAGTTCTCCTTCGAAAGCGATCCCATGGGTTCCGATAAGGCCCATCCCGTGAGCCACATCGCCTATGCCTTTGCCACGCAGGTCTTCATCCTCGACGAGAGCGGCAAGGTCTGTCGCGTCGTCGCCTGTCACGACTCGGGGAGACCCATCAATCCCCTTTCCGTCGAGGGACAGATCGAGGGAGGCGTCGTCATGGGCCTGGGCTATGCCCTGACGGAGACCTTTCCCATGGAGGGAGGTCTTCCCCGGGCACGTTACGGGACGCTGGGCCTCTGGCGGGCCACGGAAATCCCTCCCATCGAGGTGATCCTCGTCGAGCCCGAATCGGAAGGAGACGTCGTCTTCGGCGCCAAGGGCGTGGGTGAAATCGCCCTTGTCCCCCCCGCTCCGGCCATCGCCCTGGCCTACCGCCGCTTCGACGGGAAGGAGCGGACCGAGCTGCCCCTGAAAGAGACGCCCTACAGCAGGAAGATCTGAAGGAGGTGCCCCTTTTGCCGGAATTCAACGTCATCGGAACGTCCCCGGCCCGGCTCGACGGCCGGGAGAAGGTCACAGGCGAGGCGCAGTTCATCGCCGACAGGGCCATCCCCGGCTGCTGGATCGGCGCTCCCCTTCCGTCGCCCGTGGCCCACGGCCGCATCAGGGCCATCGTCCGCGATCCCGATTTCGACTGGAGCCGCGTCGTCTTCGTCGATGCCGCCTCCCTTCCCTGCCGCAACTTCGTCCACATGGTCCGCGACGACCTCCCCATCCTGGCCGGGGAGAAGGTCACCTTCGCCACCCAGGCCGTGGCCCTCGTCGCCGGTCCCGACAGGGCCACCGTCGACGAGGCCCTCCGCCACATTCGCCTCGACATCGAACCGCTCGAGGCCGTCTTCACCGTGGACGAGGCCCTGAAAAAAGAGGTCCTCGTCTGGGGAGAGGACAACGTCATCGACGAATACCGCATCGACAGGGGCGACGTGGCCAGGGCCTTCGCCGAGGCCGATTTCGTCGTCGAAGGGAACTACGCCACGGGGCTCCACGAGCAGCTCTACCTGGAGAATCAGGGCATGGCCGCCATTCCTCACGATGACGGCTCGCTGGAGATCCTGGGCTCCATGCAGTGTCCCTACTACGTTCAGGGAGCCCTCGTCCAGGCCCTGGAGATGGCGCCCGAAAAGGTCCGCGTCCGGGCGGGCCATCTCGGAGGCGGTTTCGGCGGCAAGGAGGACTACCCCTCGGTGATGGCCCTCTGGGCCGCCGTCCTGGCCCTCCGATCGGGGCACCCCGTCAGGATCCTTTTCGAGAGGGGCGAGGACCTTCAGTCGACGCCCAAGCGACATCCTTCGACGACCCATATCCGGACGGCCGTCAGGCGCGACGGCACCGTCACGGGCCTCGAAATCGAGCTCCGCTTCAACGGCGGCGCCTTCACGACGCTGAGCCGCGTCGTCCAGCAGCGGGGGATGCTCCACTGCCAAGGCGCCTACAACATCCCCAACGTGGCCATCCACTCCCTCACCGTGGCGACGAACATGGTGCCCTCCGGCGCCTACCGCGGCTTCGGGGCGCCTCAGGGGCTTTTCGCCATCGAGCGCCATATGGACCGCATCGCCGACGCGCTTGCCATGGATCCCCTCGATCTGCGCCTGAAAAACATCGTCGCCGAAGGCGATCGCTTCCCCTGCGGCCAGAAGCTCAAGGGCGTCTTCGCCCGCCAGGTGCTGGAGCGCGTCGTCGAGCGGTCCGACTACCGCCGCAAGCGGGCCCTCTACGCCCGATCCGGCGAGGGGCCCGTCAGGCGGGGCATCGGCCTCTCCGTCGCCTTCCACGGAGGCGGCTTCACCGGGGCCGGCGAGGCCACGATGGGCACGGTGGTCCGCATCGACTATGACGGGACCTTCTCGCTCCACGTGAGCAGCACCGACATGGGCCAGGGAGCTCTGACGGTTCTCCCCATGATCGCCGCCGAGGCCCTCGGACTGAGGCCGGAGGAAATAAGAGCCCCCGGCCCCGACTCGGCCGTGGGGCCCAACAGCGGCCCCACCGTGGCCTCTCGGACGACGATGTACGTGGGACGCGTCGTCACCGAGGCCTGTTCTTCCCTCATCGACGAGCTGAGATCCTTCCTGGCCGAGCGCGAGAAGGTCTCTCCCGGGGCCATTGCCTTCGCCCGGGGCGCCCTCCACTGCCGGACGAGGAGCTGGACCGTCGCCCAGGCCGCCCGGGCCCGCTACGAATCGAGCGGGGCCTTTTCCGTGGAGGGACGCCTTCCCGCCGAGGCCGCCGCCGTCTTCGATCTGGAAAAATTCGAGGGCGAGGCCTACAAGGCCTATGCCTGGATCGCCCAGGCCGTCGAAGTGGACGTCGATGTCGACACCTACGAGATTCAGCCCGTCGAGGCCACCGTCGTCGCCGAAATAGGCCGGGCCATCCATCCCGTCCTCGTCGAGGGCCAGATCGCCGGAGGCTTTCTTCAGGCCCTGGGCTGGTCCCACATCGAAGATCTCACCGTCACGCCCGAGGGGCGCTTCTCGGCCGACCAGCTCAACGGCTACCTCATCCCGACGACGCTCGACAGGCCCCGATGGGAGATCGACCTCATGGAGGAGCCCTGCGACGTGGGCGCCTTCGGCGCCAAGGGACTGGGCGAGCTGCCCATGAACGGCGCCGCTCCGGCGCTGGTCTCGGCCGTCGAAAACGCCACGGGCGTTTTCGCGACGGAAATTCCCCTGACGGGGGAAAGGCTCTTCCGCCTCATGGAGACTTCGGGAGGGACGAACCGATGAAGATGACTCTCACCGTCAACGGCAGGGAACGGACCGTCGACGTCGCTCCCATGGCCCGCCTCCTCGACGTCATCCGTGACGGGCTGGTCCTCACGGGGACCAAAGAAGGATGCGGCGATGGCGAGTGCGGCGCCTGCGCCATCCTCCTCGACGGACGCCTCGTCAACGCCTGCTGCGTTCCGGCCCTCCAGGCGGTGGGGCGGTCCGTCGTCACCATCGAGGGGCTGGGCGAGGACAAAGAGGGCTCCCGCGAGCCCGACGCCCTCCAGAGGGCCTTCGTCGAAGAGGGAGCCGTCCACTGCGGCTTCTGCACGCCGGGCATGATCATGGCCTCACGGGCCCTGCTGGAGGAAAACCCCATCCCGACGGAAGAGGAGATCGGCGTCGCCCTTTCGGGCAACCTCTGCCGCTGCACGGGCTACGGAACGATCTTCGCCGCCGTGGCCCGCGCCGCCCGCGAGGGCTATCCCGCAAAGCCCCTGCCCCGGAAAGAGGGGCGAGGCGCCGGTCCCCTCTTTTCGCCCGACGAGGAGGGGCGCTTCTTCCTCCCCGAAAGCCTCGACGAGGCCCTGAAGATCCTCGACGAAGAGGACGACGTCACCCTCCTGGCCGGGACGACGGACATCCTTCCCGACATGAAGAAGGGCCGGGCCGCCCCCCGAAAGGCCATGGATCTTCTCGGCGTCGGCGAGCTGCGCACCCTGCGTCTCGACGGCGGCGCCGTCCGCATCGGCGCCTGCGTCACCAACGGCGAAATCATTCGAAGCCCCCTTCTCGTCGACTGTCTGCCGGCCCTGGTCGATACGGCCCGCCAGAGCGGCGCCCCGGCCATCCAGAACAGGGCCACCCTCGGCGGCAACGTGGCCAACGCCTCGGGCGCGGCGGACCATCTCGTCATGCTCCTGGCTCTGGACGCCTCCGTCGTCGTCGCCTCCGTCCGGGGAGAGCGGGTCCTGCCGCTGAAGGATTTCGTCGTCTCCTACAGGAAAAACGCCTGCGAGAAGGGAGAGCTCATCAGAGAGATCGTCGTCCCCCTTCCGCCTCGGGGCTCGGTGCAGAAATGGATCAAAAGGGGTTCCCGCAAGGCCCTCACCCTGTCGCGGGTCAGCCTGGCCTTCTTCCTCGAAAAAGAGGGAGAGGTCATCAGGACCTTCCGCCTCGCCGCCGGGAGCATGTCGCCCGTCCCCCTGAGGATGGTCGAGACGGAGCGGGTCGTCACGGGCCGCCCCCTCTCGGCCGAGACGGCCGCCCTTGCCGCCGAGACGGCTCGCTCCGAGATCAACCCCCGCAGGAGTCCCGACTACCGCAAGGCCATCACGGCCAACCTGGTCCGACGTTTCTTCGAGGAGCTTCTTTAGAAGGGTGTCTCCCCCCGCGTCGGCCTCGGTCTTCGATTCCGACGCCCGCCGTGAAGAAGCGTCCGCCACCTGTCCCTCCGCTGAAAGAGGCCTTCGGGCCTCTTTTTTTGTTCCCCCTTCCAGGGAGAGGGGGGTGATCGACCCCCTTTTCGAGAAGGCCTGACGTTCGGCAACTTTTCGGGGCCATTGAAGTATTTTATTCGGAAAAATGAGCAAATAGCTGAAGATAATCATTCATGTTTCGTTTGTTCTTTGTTATCTTGTGCCTGTCCGATGTTTCCGGAAGGCACCGGCCTCTTCTCGGTGGCGGAAGGAGGCGGGGCGAACGTCCGAGGAAGGGGTGAGAGACGTGCGTTACGGTTGTCAGTCCATGACGGGGAAGATCGAGGCCGTCCTGATCAAAGGACCTGCCGAGGCCTTCATCAGCCAGGAACATCTCGGGGAGAAATGGGAGGCTTTCGGTTTCCTCTCCTGTCCCGATTACGAGGAGGCCCTGAGGGAGTACGGGGCCTTCGAGAGGCTTCTTCGCGACGAAGTGCCCCATGTCGTCTCCCTTCCCCGGGACGACCGGACGGGGCTGGATTCCCTCTACGCTCACGACGGCCTGAAGGTGACGGAAAGAGGCGCCATCTACTTCAACACGGGCAAGGCCCTTCGTCGCGGCGAAGGGAGGGCGGCCCGGGACGTTCTCGAATCTCTGGGCATTCCCACCCTGGGCGTCATCGAGGAGCCGGGGACGATGGAGGGCGGCGACGTGGTCTGGCTCGATCGCGAGACGGTCGCCATCGGACGGGGCTACAGGACCAACGACGCGGCCATCGAGCAGTTCCGGGCGCTGACGGACGGCTTCGTCCGGGAGACCGTCGTCGTTCCCCTGCCCCACGGAGAGGGAGAGGCGGCCTGTCTTCACCTGATGAGCCTCGTGAGCCTCGTCGACAGAGACCTGGCCGTGGTCTATTCGCGCTATCTTCCCGTCTTTTTCCGCCGGATGCTTCTGGATCGGGGGCTCACCCTTCTGGAAGTCGACGACGAGGAGTACGCCTCCCTGGGGTCCAATGTCCTGGCCCTGGCTCCGCGGGTCTGCCTGGTCCTGGAGGGAAATCCCCGCATCCGGGCCGAGCTGGAGGCTCAGGGCTGCCGCGTCGTCGCCTACGAGGGCAAGCAGATCTCCCTTGCCGGGACGGGCGGTCCCACCTGCCTGACCCATCCCCTCTTGCGGATCTGAAAGGGGCCTTTCGGCCATGAATGAGAGAGAGTCCTTTTTCGACGCCATCGGCGGGGAAATCGAGGAGATTCTTCGAGCCTACGTGGCCGTCCCCAGCGTGACCGGCACCGACGGCGAGCGGGAGGCCACCCGATTCTTCCTGGACTTCTTTTCGACCGTCCCCTATTTCCGAGCCCACCGAGATCATTGCGGCGCCTACCCCCTTCCCGGCGATCCCCTGGCTCGGTCCGTGGGCTGGGCCCTCGCGAAAGGGCGGGGAAGGGAGACGGTCGTCCTCATTCATCACAGCGATGTCGTCGGCGTCGAAGATTTCCGCCGCTGCAGGGAAGAGGCCTTCTCTCCCGCCGACCTGGAGCGGGCGCTCCTTTTTCTGAGGGAGGACCTTCCGGATGAGGCGCGGCGCGACCTGGAGAGCGGCCGATTCCTCTTCGGGCGGGGGAGCTGCGACATGAAAGGAGGAGGAGCCATCCAGATGGCTCTCCTTCGCCGCTGGAGCCTCGCCGAAAGGGAGGGCAACCTTCTCCTTTTGGCCCTTCCCGACGAGGAAAACCTTTCGGCGGGGATGCGGGCGGCCCTCAGGCTCCTTCTCGATCTCCAGGAAAAATGGGGCCTGGACTACCGTCTCATGGTCGACTCCGAGCCCCACCAGAGGAAGGACCCCGAACGGGGGCTTCTCTCCGTCGGTTCCGTCGGCAAGCTCATGCCCTTCGTCTACGTCCGGGGTTCCCTCTCCCACGCCGGCAAGGTCTTCGAGGGTTTCAATCCCCTGAACCTCCTCTGCGCCGTCGTCAGAAAGACGGAGGGCTCTCCTTCCTTCATCGACTGCCGGGACGGAGAGGCCTCGCCCCCTCCGACCTGGCTCCACCTCAAAGACGGCAAGGAGCGCTACGACGTCTCCATGCCCCTTTCGGCCTACGGCTACTTCAGCGTTCTCACCCTCGGGAAGGGGCCCGCCGAGGTCCTCGAGCAGGTCCGTCAGGTCTGCCTGGAGGCCTTCGATGACGTCCTCTCCGATCTGCAGGGAAGCTGGGATCATTTCTGCCGGACGACGGGGCGTTCCCCGTCGTCTCTGCCCTGGAGACCCCGCGTGATGAGCTTCGGAGAGCTTCTCGACGAGGCGCGCCGCAGGGGAGGCGAATCCTTCGAAAGAAGCCGTGCGGCCCGGGAAGAGGACCTGAAGAGGGAGATGCTTTCGGGCCGTCTCTCCCTGGCCGAGGGCAACCGTGTCCTGATCGAAGGTCTTTCGGAGGCCGTCGACGACGGTCGGCCCCATGTCGTCTACGGCCTCCTTCCCCCCTACTATCCCCACCGGTCCAATGGCCTCCTTCCCCATCAGGAAGAGCCTCTTGCCGGGCTCGGCGAGAACCTGGCCCTCTTCGCGAGGGAGTCGTGGGACCAGCCCTACGACGTCGAGGCCTACTACACGGGCATCTCCGACATGAGCTACAGCGGCATCGCCGACGGAAAGGCCGTCGCCCAGGTCCTGTCGGCGACGATGCCCCTTTTCCCGTCGGTCTACGATCTTCCCCTGGAGGCGCTCTCTCGGCTCTCCATGGCCTGCATCAACATCGGTCCCTGGGGGAAGGATTTCCACAAGATGACGGAGCGGGTCTTCAGGGAGGACCTCGTCGATCGCACGCCGCGCCTCCTTCTTCGGGCGATCGAAACGGTCCTGGGCGGGGAGCGCTCTCCGGCTCCCGGGAGGGAAAGGAGGAGAGACGATGTCCTTTGAGGATCTGGTCTGCACCGTCGTCTGGGATTACATGTGGGGGATGCCCCTGGTGATCGTCATCTTGGGGACGGGCTTCTACCTGACCTGCCGCAGCGGTTTCTTCCAGTTCACCGGATTCGCCGTCGCCATGAGACATGCCTGGCGCAGCGTCATGGGGAAGGAGGAGCAGGGGAAGAGGGAGGGGATTCTCTCCCCCGTGGAGGCCATGAGCATGGCCCTGGGGACGACGATCGGCGTGGGCAACATCGGCGGAGTGGCCACGGCCATCGCCGTCGGCGGCCCCGGAGCGGTCTTCTGGATGTGGCTCGCCGCCCTGGTGGGAATGATCATCAAAATGGCCGAGGTGACCCTGGCCGTTCACTACCGTTCCCGCGACGAGAGGGGCGAGACCTACGGCGGCCCCAATTACTACATGAAGAAGGGCATCGGCATCGAGCGGAGGATGAAGGGACTCTTCAAGTTCCTCAGCGGTCTTTTCGCCTTCGGCTTCTGTACGGGCTATTTCATCAACATCCAGACCTACACCGTCTCCGAGGCCGTGGGGAACACCTTCGGCGTCGGGCTCCTGGCGGTGGGCGTCGTCTACACCCTCCTGCTCTACGTCATGATCAGCGGTGGCTTCCGTGGATTGGGGCGCATCGCCGCCAGGCTGGTTCCCCTCATGTGCCTTTTCTACCTTCTCGGAGGGCTTTTCATCATCGCCAAGCACACGGCGGCCCTTCCCGGCGCCTTCTCCCTCATCTTCGGGAGCGCCTTCACCGGAACGGCGGCTTTCGGCGGCTTCATGGGGGCTTCCGTGACGCAGGCCATCAAGATCGGCCTCTCCCGGTCCGTCTTCAGCAACGAGGCCGGATGGGGATCGGCCCCCATGATCCACGCCTCGGCCCGCGTCGATCACCCCGTCAAACAGGGACTCATGGGAATCTTCGAAGTCTTCATCGACACCTTCGTCATCTGTTCCATCACCTGTCTCGTCATCCTCGTCACCGGCCAGTGGTCCAGCGGCCTCGACGGGGCCACCCTGACTCTGGCGGCCTTCGAATACGGCATCGGTCGCTTCGGGCGGATCATCCTGGCCCTGGGGGTCTTCCTCTTCGGCCTGACGACGTCCAGCGGCGTCTATGCCCAGATCGAAGTCGTCGTCCGCTACCTCGTCGGCCAATCCCCCCTGAAGGAGCGGATCCTCTCGTTCTACAAATGGACCTACCCTCTTCCCAGCCTGGCCATGGTCTACGTGGCCGTTCGCTTCGGCCTTCCGGGAACGATGCTCTGGGTCTTCTCCGATGCTTCGACGGCTCTGCCCATCTTCGCCAACGTCGTCGCCCTTCTGGTCCTGACGCCCCGCTTCGTCGAGCTGCTCCGCGACTACCGGGCACGCTTCCTGGGGCAGGGCACCATCGACCCCGCCTTCCGCCCCTTCTACGAGAGCGAACCCGACGGGGCATCGTCCCCGGACGGGAGCCCGCGCTGAGAGGGTGCGGCGAAAAAACGTTTCCATTTCTATCGAGGAGGAAAGATCATGTTCGAAAACGTCATCGTCCGCAGGCCCGCCCGATCCATGGTGGAGGGCATCACCTCGGCTCCCGAACTGGGAAGGCCCGACTACACCCTGGCCCTGAAGCAGCACGAGGCCTATTGCGAGGCCCTTCGCCGGTGCGGCGTCGCCGTCACCGTCCTGGAGCCCCTCGAGGCCTATCCCGACTCCTGTTTCGTCGAGGACACGGCGGTCATCACCCGCAAGGGGGCCATCATCACCAACCCCGGAGCTCCCAGCCGCAGAGGCGAGGCCGCGGAGATGCTTCCCGTCATCAGAGGCTTCTTCCCCGAGGAGCGGATCTTTTCCATCGGTGCCCCGGGAACCCTCGAGGGCGGCGACGTCATGATGGTGGGCGATCACTTCTATGTGGGGCGTTCGGCCCGGACGAACCGGGAGGGCATCGCCCAGTTCCTCGCCATCCTGGAGGGGATGGGGCTCTCGGGATCGGAAGTGCCGCTGGAGCACGTCCTCCATCTCAAGACGGGAATCAACTACATCGAACGGGAGACGATGCTCGTCTCGGGCGAATTCGTCGACAGGGCCGATTTCGCCTCCTTCCGCAGGATCGTCGTTCCCGAAGAGGAGGCCTATGCCGCCAACTGCATCTGGGTCAACGACAGGGTCATCGTTCCCGAGGGCTACCCCCGCCTGGAGGCAAAGGTTCGTCAGGCCGGCTATTCCGTGCTCACCGTCGACACGTCGGAGTATCGCAAGCTGGACGGCGGTCTTTCCTGCCTCTCCCTGCGCTTCTGATTCCGCCGCGATCGAAGCGAGGGCCCTTCCGGCACTGCCGGAAGGGCCCTCGCTTCTGGCCGCTCTGATCCGTCAGGGATCCAGCCGATCTCTGGGACGGGCGATCGTCTCGCTTCCCGCCATGTGGGGCAGGACGATGGAGGTGACGATGCGGCCATGGGCCGAGAGGTGGACCAGCAGATCTTCGAGGAACTCCATGGAGGGGATGAGGACCTCCATGTAGTAGTCGTTGCTTCCCGTCACGCTCCAGCTCCGGATCACCTCGGGGATGTCCTCCAGGGTCCTGGCGATGACGCCGTCCGGGTTGTTGTAGGTCGTGGCGAAGGCCAGGATGACCCGGAAGGCGTAGCCCACCTTCCGGGGATTGACGGTCGCCCGGTACCCTTCGATGATGCCTGCCTCCTCCATCCGCCGGACCCGCTCGATGACGGCCGGAGTGGACAGACCCACCCGACGGCCCAGCTCCTTGTAGGAGAGCCTGGCGTCCTTTTGCAGCTCTTCCAGGATGTGCCAGCCCGTTTCGTCCAGAAGTTTGTCTCTCATTGTCGTCCTCGCCGGATTTCGTCAAAGAGGGGGTCCGCTCCGTCGTCCCTTCCCGATTCCCCCGGCTGATCCGACGGGGAGCCTCGTGGGAAAGAGAGGGGACCGGTGCGGAGGAAAGCCTTTCCCGTCTCGGGGATCGCGCCGCTTCCGGTCCGGCCCTTCCCCTCAGACGCTTATGCGTTTCCCGATATAGGCGCCACCGCGCACGTCCGCTCCTCTGTACTCTTCGACGACGTCCAATCCCGCATCGATCATGGACGATCGGTACTCTTCCCTCGAAAAAAGGCCGATTTCCATGGCCTGTTTGTGATAGGTCACGTCGTTGTCCTTCCCGATCAGGTGGTGGAAGATCACCTCGATCACCTTCGGCTCCTTGAGCCGCACCTGTTCCATGCGGGCGATCTTGAGCTCCGGCTTGTCGGCGGCGTCGACGACGATCATTTCGGAAAAGTCCTCCTCCGTGCTCCAGGGGGTGATCAAGGTCAGCCCGCCGGGCCGCAGGTGGGCGGCGATGCGTCTCATCGAGGCGCGCAGATTCTCCACGGTCCTGACGAAACCGATCGATCCGTAGAGGCAGATGACGGCGTCGAAATCCCTCTCCAGCTCGAAGTCGATCAGGTTGCCCCCGTAGAAGGCGAGGCCGGGGAACTTCGCCCTGGCCCGTGCGAGCATGTCCTCGCTGAGATCCAGCCCAAAAACGCGGTACTCGTCCCTGAAATAGGGAACATGTCCCCCCGTTCCGCAGGCCAGGAGAAGGAGATCGCCCCGCGGGGGAAGGCCATGGCGGGTCAGCAGCTCCTTCACCTTGGCCGCCTCCGGCGCATATTCCTCGTCGTTGACGTAGAGATCATCGTAATAGGTGGAAATCGTTTCAAAATCCGAATACATGGCATTCCCTCCGCTCTGTTTGAATGAATTATTCCCGACAAATCGAGAAAAGACACACAACGATACAGCCTGGTCGGAGGGAAGGTCAAATGATTTTTCAGGGACGTCTAATTTTTCTTGGCACCTCTTGACGGTCCCATGCCGTCCCCGCGCCGTCAAGGACGGTTCCGTTCGAGGGGGTGAGGCAGAGGGGAGGTCCTTCCGGGGGGGCGATTCTCGCGTCCCCCCGGAAGGGGCCCTCTTCCCATCTCGGAGGCGAGGCCCGTGTCTCTCTTCCGGGTGCGCGTTCCTCCCATGCCGAAAGGAGGCAACGGGTCGCAAAAAGTTGACGTGACAACTATTGAGGGCTAGAATGGTTGTCACGTCAACGATTTGCGGGAGGGAACGGTATGAACGGAAGCGTCGGTCGTCTGGTTTCGATCCTGTACCGGAAGCAGCAGGTCTATTTGAACGGGGCCCTCAAACCCTTCGGGCTCACCGCTTCGGAGCTGCCCGTCCTGTCCTGTCTCTTCGGGAATGACGGCGTCTCTCAGGAAGATCTCTCCTGTTTCCTGTCCATCGACAAGGCTTCCACGGCCAGAACCGTTCAATCGCTGGTCGACAAGGGATTTCTCACGAAGGAGAAGGATCCGTCGGACCGACGGGCAAACCGGATCCTTCTGACGGCCCGGGCCCTGCGCCAGAAAGAGGAAATCGGAGAAGTGCTGCAACGGTGGACCCGTTTCCTGACCGAGGACTTCGGTGAGGAGTCCCTGACGGTCCTGTTCCGCCTCCTCGAAGAGATGGCCCGCAAGGCGTCGACCGCCGATCTGCGGGAATTGGACAAGGTGGATGATGAGAAAAACGGATAGCCTGGGAACGGACAGGGTGTCGGCTCTGCTGGTGAGGTTTTCGTTCCCCGCCATCGTGGGAATGGTCGTCAACGCCTTATACAACGTGGTGGACCGGGTCTTCATCGGCAACGCGCCCGGCCTCGGAGCTCACGGGTTGGCCGGTATCACCATCGGCTTTCCGATCATGATCGCCCTTCAGTCCATCGCCCTGATGATCGGCGTCGGGGGGGCGACGCTCTTTTCCATCAAGTTGGGGGAGGGGAAAAACGAGCAGGCCCTCGAGGTTCTGGGAAATGGTTTTTCGCTCCTTCTGGTGGGCGGCACGATCTTCCTGCTTCTTGGACAGGTCTTTCTCTCTCCCCTCCTGCAGCTCTTCGGCGCCAGCGACGTCATCCTCCCCTATTCGGCCGCCTACATGAGGGTCATCTTCTTCGGGGCCATCTTCCAGGTGACCAGCATGGGGCTGAACAACTTCCTGCGCGCCGACGGGCAGCCCAAACTCGCCATGATCACCATGTTCATGGGAGCAGGGACCAACATCGTGCTGGACGCGCTCTTCATCTACGGACTGAAAATGGGCATAACCGGAGCGGCCCTTGCCACCATCCTGGCTCAAGGCGCCTCCATGACCTGGATCCTCTTCTATTTTCTGAATCGGCGCAGCCAGAGCCGAATCCGATGGAAATACATGAGGCTCCGTCCCGCCATGGTTCAGAACATCCTGCTCCTCGGCCTTCCCTCGTTCGCCCTGCAGATCAGCAACAGCATCCTCGGCGTCGTCGTGAACAGGAGCCTGCTTCTCCATGGCGGCGACATCGCCGTCTCCGTCATGGGCGTCATCAACAGCGTCCAGACCCTCATTCTCATGCCGATCATCGGGCTCGATCAGGGCGTACGGACCATCGTCAGCTTCAATTTCGGGGCGAGGCGGCATGACCGGATCAGGGAGACGGAAAGGTTGGCCATTACGGCAGCGACCCTCTACGCCCTGATCGGATGGGTCTTGACGCGACTGTTTCCCGTCCAGATCATCTCCATCTTCAATCGGGAGCCCGATCTCGTGCGTTTCGGAGTCACGGCGATCAGGGTGTGGTTCTGGTGTCTGCCCGTCGTCGGGTTTCAGGTCCTGGGGGCGAACTTCTTCCAGGCCATAGGCCGACCCGGATCGGCCATCGTGCTGACTCTCGCGAGGCAGGGCTTTCTTCTCGTTCCGGCGATCCTTCTTTTCTCACGGCAATGGGGCATCGACGGCATCCTCTACGCCGCCCCCTTCGCCGACGGCCTTTCGGCCCTCATCACGGCCATCTCGTTTTACTTCGGGATCCGTTCCCTGGCGGGTTAACCTCTGATGCCCTTGCGCCGCCCTTGGGGAATTCCCCCTGCCTATCCGACTGACAGTTCGAAGGGAACTCAAGCTCCGTGGTTCAGCTCCCCCTCGGTGCGGGCCACGACGGTGGCCACGCAGGCGTCGCCGGTGATGTTCAGGGCCGTCCGGGCCATGTCGAGGACGGCGTCGATGCCTGCTAGAAGGGCCACGCCCTCCATGGGCAGGCCCGCCTGGGTGACGACGAGAGTGAGCATGATCAGGCCCGCTCCGGGGACTCCGGCCGTGCCCACCGAGGCCAGGGTGGCGGTGACGATGATGCCCGCCTGGGCTCCCAGAGAGAGGTCGATGCCGAAGGCCTGGGCGATGAAGAGGGCGCAGACGCCCTGGTAGAGGGCCGTGCCGTCCATGTTGATCGTCGCGCCCAGGGGCAGGACGAAGGAGGTGATCTTCTCCGAGACGCCCAGGTTGTCCTGGCTGCAGCGCATCGTCACGGGCAGGGTGGCCGAGCTGGAACGGGTGACGAAGGCCGTCAGGCTCGCCTCCTGGATGCCCCGGAAGAACCAGACGGGCGTTTTGCGCGTCATCAGGGAGACGAGGCCCGAATAGACGACCACGGCGTGGAGGAGGCAGCCGAGGTAGACGGCGCCGATGACCTTGGCGAAGGGGGCCATGACGGAAAGACCGTAGCGCGAGACGGTGACGGCGATGAGGGCGAAGACGCCGTAGGGGGCGAAGGCCATGACGAGGGCCGTGACCTTGTACATCGTCTCGGCGATGGCGTCCATCACGGCCAGGACGGGCTTGCCCTTCTCTCCGGCCAGGACGGCGGCGATGCCGAAGAAGAGGGCGAAGACGATGATCTGCAGCATGTGTCCCTGGGCCAGGGATTGGATGGGATTGGAGGGAAACATGCCGATGACGACGTCTTTCAGCGCCGGGGCGGACTTCCCCTCGGCGGCTATGGCGCCCTCAATGGCCATGCCCGCGCCGGGCTGGATGAGGTGGCCCATGGCAAGGCCGATGACGATGGCCAGGGCCGTCGTCACCATGTAAAGCAGCACCGTCTTCACGCCGATCCGCCCCAGGGCCTTGGGGTCTCCCAGGGAGGCGACGCCGACGACGAGGCTGGAAAAGACGAGAGGCACGATGAGCATCTGCAGAAGGGTGATGAAGATTTTCCCAATCGGTTCCACGACGGCGACTTTGGGGCCCAAAAGGGCTCCGGCCAGGACGCCCAGGATAAAGCCGACAGTGATTTTCCAGATCAGGGGTACCTTTTTCCTCGTTTCTGTCATGGTGATCTTCCTCCTTTTCTTCAATCCGACATATGATTAAAAAATAGGACACGATGAACTTTCAAGTTAATTATAACCTAAATTTGCCCTCTATGTCCAGCGCTCGAGACGGCCTGAAGAGAAGAACGTGGCCGATGTTATAATGGACCCGTTTCAAAAACCGCAAAGGCTGCTCCGTGCTTTTCCGGCATGGGAGGGCCGACTTTTTTGTCGCAAGGAGCCGACGATGAAAAGCAATCTCCGCCTCATGGGCCCTGTCGTGATCGCCGTCAACTGTGGCCTTCTGGTCCTTTTCTTCCTCAGTTTCAACGCCAGAGTCGGTGCGGTCCACGGTCGCAACGCCCGCGAGGCCGTTGTGCATCTGCAGAACCGATTTCTTAAGGCCACCGTGGAAAACCAGATCGACCGGATCGAGACCTGCCGGATGGAGGAGCGCGCCCGCTGGAACCGCAGGGCCGACCAGGCTGCTGCGGCGCTCTCGGCCTGGTCCGACCTGGACGAGGAACGGGCTCTCGCCATCTTCAAAGGCCTCTTTCACGGCGATCTCTGGACGGCGGTTCTCCGCGAGGTCGAGACGGGGAGGGTCCTCTTCCGGGCCGGCGTCTTTTCCGACGAGCCTTTCGGGGAGGGCGATGAGGGCGCCTTCGCCGTCGGGCGAAGGCAACGTTTCGGCCCTTACGAGGCCTTCTTCGGCGTCACCGCTGAGGCCCTCGACGGGAGGGTGCAGGCCTTCATCGCCGACGAGATCCATCGGTCGACGTTTCCCTTCGACTCCTATCTCTGGGTGAACGAGGTGCTCGACTACGGGGGCGGCGACGGCTACGCCGTCAGGAGAATCCATCCCAACCTGCCCGAGACGGAGGGAATGCTCCTCTCGACGTCCATGGAGGACGTCCGGGGCAATCTTCCCTATCTGGCCGAGCTCGAAGGGGTGCGGGAGAAGGGCGAGCTTTTCTTCTCCTATTTCTTCAAAAAGAAAAACAGCGATACAATCTCGGAGAAGCTCGCCTACGCCAAGCTCTATCGCCCCTACAACTGGATCGTCGCCTTCGGCATCCACCTCGACGACATGGAGGCTTTCACCAAACAGACGACGGAGGAGAGCCGTCACGTCGCCGCCCGTCTCGGCCTGCTTTTTCTCTCCCTCCTCGTGGGCCTTCTTGTCTCGAGTCAGGCCCTGCTCCTCCTCGGGGAACGGCGGTTCCACCGGAAGGACCGTCGGCTCCTGGAAGCGGAAGTCAACGAAGACGCCCTCACCGGGGCCTGCTCCCGCCGGGCCGCCGAGCGGGATCTGGCAGGGGAGTTCGAGGCCTTTCGGAGGGGAGCCGGCGCCCCGGCCGTGATGCTCTTCGACGTGGATCGCTTCAAGGCGGTCAACGACGGCTACGGTCACGACGGCGGCGACATCGTTCTCCGGGGCATCGTCGAGACCCTCCGCGGAACCTTGAGGCAGACCGATTCCGTCTACCGTTGGGGCGGCGACGAGTTTCTCCTTCTCTGCAGGGGGCTCCGTCCGGAGAACGTCCCATCCCTGGCACGGGAGCTTCTCCGGTCCCTGGCCGCGGTCCGTCGCCCCGTCGGGGGCGCTTCCCTGTCGGTTACCGTCTCCATGGGCATCGCCTGTTTTCGGGCCGATGACGACAGCTTCGCCGACGCCGTCAGACGGGCCGACGAAGGCCTCTATCGGGCCAAGAAAGAGGGCGGAAATCGTGCCGTCGTCAACGATGACGACCCGGCAGAATCGAGCTGAAGAGAAATGAAGATCAGCCTTACGGGCGTCGCCGGAGGAGGGAAGACGGTTTTCCTCACCTCCCTTCTCTGGCACCTGATGGAAATCGAGTCGGGGCAGCTTTTTCCCGTCCGGGAGGGGGGCGTCCGCTTTCGAGAAAGGCCCGTTCGCGGCAGGGACTGTGCGCCCTTCCCCCTGGACCGGCACCGCGACGCCCTGGCTCGGCGGGGGATCTGGCCGGAAAAGACCGTCGACTGTCATCGCTACAGCTGCGAGATCGACCTCGAAGGTTCCGGGACTCTGCTGGACCGGCTGAAACGAGGCCTCGCCCTTTCACGGCGTCGTCTCGACTTCTTCGATTTTCCCGGCGAGCGGATCGCCGACGGAGCCATCGCCTCCTTCGACGACTACGGTCGGTGGTCCGATCACATGCTCGACCACTTTTGCAGCCACTCCGATTATGCCGAGGCCGTGGCCCCCTATTTCAGCCTCCTCCGGGAGCTGGAGCGGGGTGACGGAGGGCCCGAGCCGCTCGGGCGGGTCGCCCTGACCTACAGGGAAACGCTGGCCCGGCTCATCCACGGGTACCGCCCCCTCATCGCGCCGTCGATCTTCCTCCTCGACGAGAGGGGGAGGAGAGCCCCCAAGGTCCCCGTCGAGGAGCTGGCCCGGACGCGACTCTGCGGCCTCGATGGGGCGCCCTTCGCCCCCCTGCCGGCTCAGATCCGCGCGAGCCTGGCCGGGGCGGACCTCATGGCCGTCCGCTACGGGGCCTACCGGACGGAACGGGTCCTTCCCCTCTTCCGCGAGATCGGCACCTCCGAGGTCCTGATCGTCCTCGTCGACATCCCCTCCATCCTGGCCGGCGGCGTGGGCCGCTACAACGACACCAGGCAAATCGTCCTCGACCTATTCGACGTCCTCCGCCCCGATTCCTCTCTGGGGGCCCGGATACGAAGGCTTCTCACCCTGGGGCGGGGAAGGCTGAAGAAGGTGGCCTTCGTCGCCTCCAAGGCCGACCTCGTCGATCCCGACGACATCGCCTCGGGACGTCTCGAATCCCTCCTGCGCCAGATGACGGCCCGAATCCGGGCGATGTTGCCCGAGGTCCGCTTCGGATGGTTCGCCGCCAGCGCCGTCCGCTCCACCCGCCGCGGTGCGCCGGGGTGTCTCGTCGGGCGCCCTGCCTACGGCAACCCCGAGGGGCTGGAAAAGGAGTTCGACGTTCCCTCCCTTCCCGAGACCTGGCCCGACGACTGGCCGGCCGGTGCCTACCCCTTTCAGGCCCTGTCTCCCGACGTGGCGCGCAACCTTCAGAACCCGCCGCCTCACCTGGGACTGGACCGGATCGTCCACTTTCTGTTCCAGTGATACCGAAAGGCCCCCAGGGGCCGCGAAAGGAAGAAAAGCCATGACCCAAGACGCGGGGCACGATCATCTCGGAGATCCCCTGGCCGGACCGGTGCGGGAGGGCAAGGCCTTCGTCCGTCGCGAGGGAGACTCGGGGCTGGGCGTCCCCGAATTCGAGGCGCTCCACGCCCGGACGCTTTCGACCGAAGAGACGGAGGCCCACGGAAGGGCCCGCGACGACGAGGCGGCCCGGGAGGCCGAAGAGATCCTGGCCGACCTCGAAGAGGACGAAGGCTGGCTCCTGCCCCGTTCGCTGAGGAACCTGGCCATGGGGATTCTCGTTGTCGTCGAGGCCCTGCTGGGCCTCTTCGTGACCACCCAGGCCGTCCGTTTTCTGGCCGACCTGGCCGCTCTGCCCCGTGCCTACCTCTATCCGGCCGTCGCTTTTGCCCTTCTTTTCGGCTCCGTCCTCGTCGTCGCCTTCGTCGCCCTTCTTCGGACCCTCTTCCGCCTGCACCGGGCCCCTCGCATACGTCTTCAGGCCCTCCGCGCCCTTGCCGAACGGCGCGATCTCCGGCAGGTAGCCCGTCACAGGGAAGAAGAGGCCCGCAGGAAGCTCCGGGCCTACCTGAAGACCTTTCCCCTGGAAGGGAGGGGGCGAAGGCGGCTCCTGGCGGCGGGCCTTCCCGAGTCGGTTTTGTCCCGTCTCGAGGAGCAGCGACGTCGCCTTCTCGACGAGAGCCGCCCCCTCAAGGCCGCCGACTGGATCGACGACTTCATGCGAGGTTTTCAGAAGCTCCTCGACGAGGCCGCCGAGGCCCGCGTCAAAAGCCACGCCAGGCGGGTGGCCGTCGGCACGGCGGCCTCTCCCGTCGGCATCGTCGATCAGGCCGTCGTCCTCTTCGGCTGCACGGCCATGGCCAAAGACCTCTTCGTCCTCTACAACCTGCGTCCCGCCGCCGGGCAGACGGCCCTCGTCCTGGGCCGCAGCATCGTTCACACCTACCTGAGCGGCCTGGCCGGAGAGGCGACGGAAAAGGCGGCCGACACCTTCCTCGGCTCTGCCGAGGCGGCCGACGAAGGGCTCGGTGCCCTCACGGGCACCCTGGGCAAGGCCCTCAGCGCCAGGGCGGCCGAGGCGAGCCTCAATGCCCTCCTCCTCTGGCGTCTGGGCAAGAGGATCATCGGCCTTCTCCAGCCGGTGCGCTGACTCTGCTTCTTGGGCACAAGTGCCGGTCTTTGTGGAGGGATGTCCTTGGCGTCGAGTTGAGCGTCCACTTCAATGATATTTTATTAATCATAAAAACTATTTTGCGAGGTAAATTGACGATGGATATTTTCGATATTCGTAATATTGAAATTAGAGATTTAGATTCGTATTTTTATTGGAAAAAATCATGTCATGAACACAATGAATTGAATGGTCCATATTACAAGAGAGATAATGACGAAGATTTGAGAATTAATATTGAGAATATTCGTAAAAAACTAAAAAATGGCATCACGAGTCCAATGGATGATAAAAGGGTAATTGTGTTCAAGGACAGTGACAAACTAGTTGGAGAAGTGAATTGGTATTGGAAGTCAAGAGAAACATATTGGATGGAAATTGGAATAGTTATATTTGATAAGTTCAATTGGGGAAAAGGATATGGAATTAATATATTGAAAAAATGGATAGATATGGTATTTGATGAGCACCCTGAAATAATAAGAATAGGCTTGTCAACATGGTCTGGGAATTTCGGCATGATAAAATTAGCAGAAAAAATAGGCATGACTAGAGAAGCGGTATATAGAAAAGCTAGAATCGTAAATGGTGAATATTATGACTCGATAAGCTATGGTTTGTTAAGGGAAGAACTGGTTAAGCTTGCAAAATAATTTAATATAGCAATCGCGCCAAGTTTACAGAATTTTTATGCATATTATGTGCATAAATGTTAATGAATGTTTTATGTCTTGGGTGGCGCGATATATGGCTACCTCTGATTCTATTTTATAGTTAATGTCTATGATGTGTAGATTTTTTATTCCGAAAGGATGTGTAAAAATGAAAAGCATAAATAGCTTTGTGATAGACGATCTTGACGAATCGGACATATTTTTTGTCAAAAATCTTATATAGCAATATATAAAGTGGATAAACATTGACTTGTCGTTTCAAGGCATTGATTACGAGCTAGATAATTTCCCTGGCAAATACATAAAACCTAATAGAGCCTTTTTAGTGGCAAAAGTGGATAATATGGCAATTGGATGTGTTGGATTGAGGAAAATAGATAATGACACGTGTGAAATGAAGAGGTTATATGTAAGCAATGAATATAAGGGAAAAGGGATCGGCAAGGCATTAGTAGAGAAAATAATAATGAAAGCAAAAAATATGAATTATATTAAAATAAGACTAGATACATTGCCGAAAATGAAAACTGCCCAAGAACTATATAAAAATTTTGGTTTTTATGAAATAGAACAATACACAGAAAATCCAATAATAGGGACTAAATTTATGGAAAAATTATTAAAATAGAAACTTGGATTTAAATTTTTTAATGTTTTATGTCAGGCGATTTCTACGCTATTGTATTCATCGGATAAGAAATAATTTATAACATCAGATGGAGGACAAATGGATAATAAAACCCTTAATGAAAGCATTGCCAGGGCTATGGATTGTGATAATCTGGAATTGGTTTACTATTTGCCTTATATTTTGCAAGATTTCGTAGAAATGGGTTCATCCGCTGAAGATATTCTGAAAATAGTAGTTGAAAATATTAAGTGTCATGATGAATTAAAAATTCTTGATCTTGGCTGCGGAAAGGGTTCCGTGCTCTGTAAACTCTCAGAAGAGCTTCGTTGTGAGTGCGTAGGAATTGATGGGGTTCCTGAATTTATTCAATATGCAAGAAATCTTGCTACGGAAAAGAATTTAAGCAAATGCGTCTTTGTTGTGGGGGATATCAGAGAAGAAGTAGCTTGTTTGTCTGAATATGATGTCATAATTCTAGGATCTATCGGATCAGTATTTGGAAATCATGTTGAAACCATGGAGAAGTTAAAGCCTGTATTGGCAACGGAAGGAATAATTGTGCTCGATGATGGATATATAAAAGATAATTGTGAGTGTGATAATGGATTTATGAAAAGAAGAAGTGATATAATGGGAGACATAGATGATTCAGGGATGGAAATAAAGAGAGAATATATTTGGAATCAAAAAGATTATTCACTAAAGCACGAGAAAGAATATCAATTTATCGAGAAAAGATGCAACGAATTAATTGAGTTGCATCCTGAGAAACGAAATATGTTTGAGAATTATATTAAAAAACAAAAAGAAGAATATAACGTCATCGAAAACGACATGATATGTTCTGCGATGATTGTTTCTCGAAAAGCAACCGATCGAAATTCAAAAGCCTAGGATCTGCCCGTAGCCGAATCCGTACGTCTATGGCCCGGCCGAAAGGCCGGGCCATAGACGTACGGACCGAATCGTTATCGATGCCCTGTCTACTTCTCGATCGTTGCCTCGTGATATTCGTGCGAGCCGATACGGCTCGTGCGGAAGCCCTCGAGGGTCTTGGCGGCGCCGATGATCTTCGTCTCGTTGTAGAGAGCGATGATCGGGACGTCCTTGATGAAGAAGTCGTTCACCGCGGCGCGGCGCTCGTCGCGCCGTTCGCCCTCGGGCGTGCCGGCGTACAGGTCATAGGCCGCATCGTACTCCGGGTTTTTGTAGTTCGACCAGTTGCTGCTCGACGTCGAATAGAGCAGCCTCTTGTACACCTGATCCGCGTGGGCCGAGACGAGGTTGAAGAAGTCCAGGATCATGTCGAAATCGTCGCCGGCCTTGAGGCGCGAAAAGGTCGTGTTCGGATCTTGCACGACGATCGAGAGATCGATGCCGACCTTTGAGAGCTGGTTCTGCAGGACCTGCGAAATCTCCGTGTTCGTCTGGTTCGAATCCGTCCAGATCGTCATCTTGAAACCGTCGGGATAGCCGGCCTCGGCGAGGAGCTTTTTGGCTGCCTCCGGGTCGTATCGGTAGTCCTCCTGTACGGCGTACTCCTTGGCGCTTTCGGGGATGGTCGAGTTCACGGCCTTGCCGTAGCCGTAGAGGAAGGCGTCGATGATGATCTGCTTGTCGATCGCGCTCTGGATGGCCTTGCGGACGAGCCTGTTGCCGAGCGGGCCGCTGGAGCCGCTGTTCAGGTTCAGCGTGACGATCTTCATCGAGTCGCTCGTGATGATTTTGAGGTTTCTGTCCCCTTCGATGCGGGAAACGCTGCTCGCGGGGATCTCGTACGCCACGTCGACCTCGCCCGTCTCGAGAAGGATGAGGCGCTGTGCGGCTTCCGGCACGATTCGGAGCGTCAGGAGTTTTGTCTTGGCGGGCGTGCCGCGGTAATCGTCGAAGCGTTCAAGCGTGTAGTAGTCGCCCTCTTTGAACTCCTTCAGTTTGTAGGGGCCGGTGCCGACCGGCTTCTGCGCGAAGGCCTTCGGGTCCGCCGTGTAGACGTCCTTCGGCAGCACGGCGGCGTAAGGGACGGCGAGCAGGTTGACGAGCGGAGGGTTCGGAGCCTTCAGACGGATGACGACGGTCGCGTCGTCGACGATGTCCGTTCCGACGTAATTGCCTGCGAAGAGGGAGCCGCGCTCGTTGATGTGGTCCATGGAGAAGGCGACGTCCTCCGGCGTCATTGCGGCGCCGTTGTGGAACGTGATGCCTTTTTTGATCTTCACCTCGAGCGACGTGTCGTCGAGCCACCGGTAGCTCTCGGCGAGGTCGCAGATGACGTTCATGTCCTCGTCGAAGGTGAAGAGCGAGTCGAACATGTTGTTGGTCAACGCGCAGGCGCGCTCCTGGATGCCGATGGAGATGTCCATGGTCGTCAGGTCGTTCCCCTGACAGTAGACGATCTCGTCTTTGTACGCGGCGGCGGCGCCCGCGCACGTGACCCCGAACAGGGCGACGACGGTGACGAATGACAGCAGGTACTTCTTCATGCGAATACTCCTCCCCTATCTGTGATGATTCGAGGCTATTGAGCCCCATAGAGCCGGCAGGACACGAAATGGCCGGGTTCGGTTTCGATCTCGCGGTAGTCCCAGGTGCGGCATGCCTCCGTGCAGCTCGGACAGCGCCTGACGAATCGGCATGCCGTCCCCATGTTGACGGGAGAGCTGATCTCGCCCTTCAGGATGAGTTTTTCCTGCTTCACGTCCGGGTCCGGGATCGGAATGGCGGAGAGCAGGGCCTTCGTGTAGGGATGCAGGGGGCGCTCGAAGAGGACGTTCGGGCGCGCGCGTTCGACGACCTGTCCGAGGTACATGACGACGATGTTGTCCGAGATATGCTTGATGACCGAGAGGTCGTGGGTGATGAACATGTAGGTCAGGCCCAGATCGGCCTGCAGGTCCTGCATGAGGTTCAGTACCTGTGCCTGGATCGAGACGTCGAGCGCGGAGACCGGCTCGTCGCAGACGATGAACTTCGGCTTGAGTGACAGCGCGCGGGCGATGCCGATCCGCTGGCGTCGTCCGCCGTCGAGCTCGTGGGGATAGGAGTTGACGAGGCGCTTGGCGAGGCCGACGAGGTCCATCAGTTCCTCGACGCGCGTCTCTATGCCCGTCCTGTCGTCCCTTCTGTACAGTCCCTGCAGGATCAGGGGAGCGGCGATCGCCTGGCTCACCGTCATCCTCGGGTTCAGGGACGAGTACGGGTCCTGGAAAATAATCTGCATCTCGGTGCGGAGTTTTTTGAGGCGCTTCGCGTCGTAGCCGAGGATGCTCTCTCCCTCGAAGAGGATTTCGCCGCTTGTCGCCTCGTGCAGGCGCAGGATCGTGCGGCCGAGCGTCGACTTGCCGCAGCCGGACTCGCCGACGATGCCCAGTGTCTGTCCCCGTTCGATGGAAAAGGACACATCGTCGACGGCCTGGAGCGGACCTCGGGGGGTGTCGAAATATTTCTTGAGGTTGCGGACCTCGAGGAGGACGCCGTTTTTTTCGATGAGGTTATTGCCCATACGAGGCGCCCCCCTTCAGGATCGGGTGAAAACAGCGGACCTTGTGGCGGCCCTCCGTCACCGAAAGCGCCGGACGCGCCGTCCGACAGAGGTCGGTTGCGTACGTGCAGCGTTCGCGGAAGGCGCATCCCTCCGGCAGCGCCATCGGGTCGGGCATGAGCCCGTCGATCGGCCGAAGGCGCGTCACGTTCTCGTTGATCTTCGGGATCGCGGCGAGCAACCCCTCCGTGTAGGGATGGAGCGTTCTCTTGAAAATGTCGTGCACCGTTCCGGCCTCGACGATCTCTCCGGCGTAGAGGATGGCGACGTTCTCGCACATCTGCGCCACGATCCCGAGATCGTGGGTGATGAGAATCGTCGCGGTGCCCAATTTCTTCTTGAGGTCCGCCATCATCTCCAGCACCTGTGCCTGGATGGTCACGTCGAGCGCGGTCGTCGGCTCGTCGGCGATGAGGAGTGTCGGGTTGCAGGCGAGCGCGATGGCTATGACGACGCGCTGTTTCATCCCGCCGGAGAACTGATGAGGGTAGTCTCCAGCCCTGTCGGCGGAGATGCCGACCGTGCCGAGCATCAGGAGCGCGCGCTCCCACGCCTCTTTGTGCGAGACCTTCTGGTGCACGCCGATGACCTCCGCGATCTGGTCGCCGATCGTGATGACGGGATTCAGGGCCGACATCGGGTCCTGGAAGATCATCGAAATGCGGTTTCCCCGGATGCCCAGCATTTCCGAGATATCGGCGCCGACGAGGTCTCGACCCTCGAAGAAGATTTCCCCCGCTTCGATGACGCCCGGCGGCGAGGGGATGAGGCGCATGATGCTTCTTGCGAGCGTCGTCTTCCCGGCGCCCGTCTCGCCGACGAGACCCAGCGTCTCTCCGTCGCCCAGCTCCAGGTCGACGTCGTTCAGGGCGTGCACCGTGCCGTCGTCCGTGTGGAAGGCGACCCGTAGACCCTTGATTTCGAGAAGGTTGTCCATCTCTGTGCCCCCTACTTCTTCAGCTTCGGGTCGAGTGCGTCGCGCAGACCGTCGCCGAAGAGGTTGAACGCGATGACGGCGATCACGAGGAACGCGCCGGGGAAGACCGAGATGTGCCACGCGTCGCGCATATAGATCTTCGCCGACGTGAGGATCGTCCCCCACTCGGGGTGAGGCGGCTGCACGCCGAGGCCGAGGTAGGAAAGGCCAGCCACCATCAGGATGGAGTTGCCGACGCCGAGCGACACCTGCACGAGGTTCGGCGAAAGGGCGTTCGGAAGAATGTATCGGACGAGGATCTCGGCGTCCCCCGCGCCGATGGCACGCGCCGCCTCGACGAACTCGCTGTCCTTGACGGTCATGACGGAGGCTCGGGCGATGCGGGCGAAACGGGCGATGCCGGAGACGGAGAGGGCTACGAGCAGATTCAGGGTGCTCGTCCCGAGCGCGGCCACGATCGCCATGGCGAGCAGCATGAACGGCACGGCGAGGATGACGTCCATGAAACGCATGATGAGATTGTCGATCCGCCCGCCGTAATAGCCTGCGATCATGCCGAAGGGCGCGCCCAGAAGGAGGGACAGGACGATCGCTCCGATACCGATGAAAAGCGAGTATTTCGTCCCCCAGAGGATGCGCAGCAAGAGGTCGCGGCCGAACTCGTCACAGCCGAAGAGATGCTTCATGCTCGGCTTCGCCAGGCGATTCATCAGATCCTGCTCGATGATGTGTTCGTTGTAGAAGGCCTTGCCGGTCGCGACGTCGATCGCGATGGTGGCGACCGCCACGCCGAAGAGCAGGAGCACCGTGACGAGACCGGCGACGGCCATTCTGTTTTTCAGAAACTGCCTGAGCGACTGTTCGAAAGGCGTCCGGGCCCGGCTTGCGGCAGGAGGCGTCTTCAAGCTCATTTCGATGCACCTCCCCTGGCCCAGGCGCTCCGGTACTGCGATTTGATCCTCGGGTCGAGGAAGGCGTAGAGGAGATCGACGATGAGGTTGACGAGGGTAAACAAGATCGCGAGCGTCACGACGCACCCGAGTACCGCGGGCGTGTCCTTGAAGGAAATGGACTCGACGACGAAACGACCGACGCCGGGCCAGGAGAAGATCGACTCGGTGAGGACCGACCCTCCGAGCAGCACGCCGAAGTTGAGCCCTATGACCGTGACGATGGGGATGAGAGCGTTTTTCAGCATGTGTCGCCAGATGACGGTGTTTTCCGACAGCCCTTTGGCTCGCGCCATGTCGATGTAGTCCTGGCGCACGACGTCGAGTACCGACGCGCGCGTCGTGCGCGCGATGAGGGCGGCGAATCCCGAGCCCAGAGTCAGCGTCGGCAGGACGAGGCTCATCCAGAAGGCCCCGAACGTACGCCCCATGCCTGAGGCCGGGAACCAGCCGAAGTTGACGGAGAAGACGATGACCAAGATCAGCGCGAGCCAGAACGTCGGCATCGCCGTCAGGAACAGCGTGATGAACATCGTCACGTTGTCGAGGGCCGAGTACTGCTTGATCGCCGACAGGATGCCGACGGGGATCCCGACGATGACCGCGAAGAGGATGCCCGCCACCGCCAGCGAGATCGTGTTGTCGAGACGCCCCATGATCAGCGCGGTCACGGGCTGTCCGTTGCGGTAGGACGTTCCCATGTCGCCGCGGACGAGATTCGCCATGTACTTGCCGTAGCGGACGAGAAAGGAATCGTTGATGCCCAGTTCGTCGCGCAGCGACTCGAGGGCCGCCTCGGTCGCGTCGGCGCCGAGGATGATTCGCGCCGGGTCTCCGGGGGCGAAGTGCATGATCGTGAAAACCATGAATGTCGCACCGACCAACACAGGCAGGGTCATGAGGCAGCGTTTGAGGATGTATCGCCACATGTCAGAACGTCTCTTTCAGGAACCGTAGGGCGTTGCCGCCGATCACCTTCGCGATGTCCGCGTCGGAGTAGCCGTGCGCGACAAGCCATCGCGGAATGTTCCACCAGACCTCCGCCGGGTTCTCGCACCCCGAAACGTAGGCGCTCTCGACGAACGTCTCTCCGCCATCATCGCCGTAGGCGTCGGCGCAGAAACGGTGCAGCCCGACGTGATCACCGAACATCGTGTCGGGGCCGAACGTGACATGATCGATGCCGACGAGATCCTTGATGTATTCGAAATGCTCCATGACGGCGTCCAGGTCGTGCTCCGGATGGGAGTGGGACATCGTCGTGTGCGGTGCCGTCTCGATGCCGAAAAGGCCGCCCTTGTCGGCGCAGGCCTTGATCACGTCGTCAGGTTTCATCCGCTTCGTTCTCCACAGGGCACGGGCACCCGAGTGCCCGATCGTGACGGGCTTTCTGCTCAGCTCTATCGCCTCCTTGGTCGTGACGTCTCCCGCGTGCGAGAGATCGATCGGCAGGCCGAGGTCGTTCATCCGGTGAACGACCCGCTCGCCGAAGGCCGTCAGGCCGCCGTCGCTTTTCTCCGAGAGGCCTCCGCCGACGGCGTTCGACTGGCTGAACACGAGCCCCGCCATCCGCACGCCGAGGCCGTAGAGGATATCGAGACGGTCCAGATCGTCGCCGATACAGCTCACGTGCTCGATCATCGGAAACCAGGCGACCTGCCCCCTCTCCTTGGCGCGATCGATATCGCCGACGTCGCTCGCCTTGACGAGGAACGCCGAATGCATCGCGTCGCAGCTTCTCATGCCGAGTTCCGCGACGGTCTCCTCCCAGGAGGCGCCCCTGAAGACCTGGTTGCCGAAGAGGGCGTCGAGCGGCGAGTGTGCGACACCGTCGTAACCGGTCGCGATCCTGCCCGATGCGTAGTACTCGCTCAGTCCTGAGATATCCGCGGGCAACACGCGCAGATGGTCATGCAGGCTGATGACCGGGCTGTTTTCGAGAAGGTGTTCCAGGCGGGCTTCCTGCTCGTCCGTCAGCGGGACGAGGTTCCACGGGACCCGTTCCGTCTCCTGCGACAGACGGATCTTCGTCGGTTTTGCGTCGCCGAGATAGTCGAAGGATCGGTACCCCCTGTACGCGCGTTTCGTCGGAACGTTCATCTCACATCGCTCCTCGTCAGTCCTCCCGGCCGGTCCTCTCGCGCTCCATGGCATCGGCGAAGTCCGCCTTGACCGTCCGCAGGTTCTCGGGCTCGCAGATCAGGTCCACGCCGGTCAGTGAGAGGATTTTCGCCGCCTCCGCGAGCGCCCGATGGGCGTCCGCGCTTTTGCCCGCATCGAGATAGGCCTGGCTGTGAGAGGGTGTTCCTTTCGGGACAAAGGCCGTACGGATGCACGACCCGGGAACGAGCCGCATGACGGAGGCGAAATCCGTCGCCCCGGTCTTTCTGCGCGGTTCACCGATCTGTCGTGCACCGATGTGCCGCGCGTTTTTCATGAGCATGTCGTTGAGCGAGAGGACGGGAATCTTGCTGTGCATCTCGCCGATCTTGACGATGTCGAAGGTCGTCTCCGTCATCAGGGCCGCGCCCTGGAGAATGTTTTCCACGCGCGCGATGACCTGGTCCAGGTAGTCCCGGTTGTACGAGCGCAACTCGATGCGGGCGACCGCGCGGTCCACGATGGCGTTGACCGCGCTTCCCCCTTCCTCCACGATCATCGCCATTCTCGTGTCGTCGAGCACGTGTCCCCGCAGGTAGGCGATGCCGTTCGAGGCGAGCATCAGCGCTTCCAGGGCACTGCGCCCCTTGTCCGGCGCGATGGCGGAGTGGGAGGAGACGCCGCTGTAGGTGACGCGGAAGTCGGAAAGGGCCATCGACTTGATGTCGGTCGTGCAGGCATTGCCGCCGTGCATCATCAGAACGATGTCGTGGTGACGGAAGGCCCCGTTCGCGAGCATGGAGGTCTTGCCGCCGTCTTCGATCTCCTCCGCCGGGGTGCCGATTACCTCTACGGTATAGGGGACATCGATCAGCCTCTCCTTGAGCGCGACCGCGGCGCCGATGCAGCTCGGCCCCTGCAGGTGGTGCGAGCAGCCGTGTCCCATCGGCAGCGCGTCGTACTCGCAGAGAAGGCCTATGTTGGGGCCTCCCGTTCCGTTGCGCCATACGGCGCGAAATGCCGTCTCGAGCCCGGCATACGGCGTTTCGACCTCGAAGCCCCGCGACCGCAAGGCGTCCGTGAGGAGCTTGCAGGCATAAAATTCCCGGAAGCCGAGCTCCGGATGGTCGAAGAGCGCATCGCTCATTTTCGCCAGGCAGGGCGCGAGGCTATCGATATGGGCTTCGATCGCGGCCTTTGCGTCGTTCAACTCCATCAACACACCTCCGAATGAGGGCACGGGAAAGCCTCAGCCCGTGTATCCGAATTTTTTGGATAGTTCACTCGTTTCGTGCAGCAGGCTGTTCAGACACTCACGGATAAAATCGTCGCTGAAACCGTCTTTGTTCCCGGAGATGGACATGCTGCCGACGAGGATGCCGGAATACTGCAGGACCGGTGCCGCGATGCCGACCGAGCCCATGACGCGCTCGTCGGCCGTGATGGCGTAACCGTCCCGCTGGGCCTGCATCACGGCCTTGAGGAGTTCCTCCCGGCTCGTTATCGTGTTCGGCGTCAAGGCGGGATAGCCCTCTTCGCCGGAGAAAAAGGCCTCGCGGAAGTTATTCGAGGCGAACGCGAGGAGTATCCTGCTCGAGGCACCCACGTAAAGCGCCGTTTCCTGATAGGCGGACGGCTCGACAAAGCTCTGGTGCTCGCTGATGCGATAGGCGCAGAGCTGCTTCATCCCGTGCAGGATGGCGAACGAGACCGTGCGGTTTAATCGATTGTATAAGTATTCCATCGAGGGGCGGATCATCGGGATGAAGGGGTTCGTGTTCTCGTAGACCCTGCCAAGCGAGAGAACGCGCGGCCCCAGCCGGTAGACGCGCCTGTGATCGTCGAAAATCAGGTAGCCCATGTGGGCGAGCGTGCCGCAAAGCCGCATGACGCGCGACTTGTATAGCCCCAGCTCGGACGCGATCTCCGTCAGCGTCATTTCCGGTCTGCCCTGCAGACAGTCCAGAACCTGAAGACCCTTTGTCAGCGTTTCGAGTTGCTTTTCCGATTCTTTCGACTTCCGGCCCGTCGGCACGCGATCACCTTCTATGGTTGTTCTGATGGGCAGAACCATGTTTTTGCAAGAGGAACAGATTGAGTATACAGTTGCGCAATCCATTTGTCAATAGGCCTTAGTCGCGCAATTTCGAAAACCGCGAGCGCCTCGATCGGTTCCCTTGTAGAGGGGGCCGAGTTCGCGCCGATTCGAGAGATGCCCCTCGACTCGGCGGATATCGCGTCGTCAGGCCGACGGGGGATGGCGGTCGCGACAGGGCGCGTGGCCATCCCGACCGTGATCGAAGCCTCAGACGGGATGGCCCCGCTCCCCGTCGTGGCCGTGGGCGAGGCGGGCGTCCCGCTCCGTTGAGTCCGGGAGGCGCCGTTCCGCGGACGAAAAAGAAGAAACGTCATCGGCCCGACAAGGAGACGCTTTGAGGGATGAAAAAATTGTCTCGAATCCGCACCGATGGGGTCATGAGGGTCCCCGACTCGGTGGTCCCGACGGGTTCCGCCCTGCTCGGGCCTGGCGATTCGGGCGCGTCGATCCTTGACAGGACCGACGGAGAACGTATAACATGTGGCGAACGATTCGGCCTCTGGGCCGAAAGACAGCCGGGAAGGAGGACCTCACGATGATCTGTAACGTCACGAACGGCGCCGACAAGGCCATGATGATGTGCATGATGCCGCGAGGGTCCTCTCCTGGAATGGTGGGTGCCTGAGGCATCCCGCAGCCATGCCGGGCCGGACCCTTTTTGGGGGTCCGGCCCTTTTTTGTGCCCCTCTTCCGGGGACAAAGGGCGCCGTGAGGGAAAGAGGAAGGGGCTGGTCGATCGGTAGGGAAAAAGAGGCGACGAATTGCCATCACGGGGGAGGTGGTTCCCCCTCCGATGTGCCGAGGGGCTTACGGGGTCTCGCGGCCGAAAGAGAAACGACATCCAGGAGGAGCGATGGAAATGAGACGATTCCTGTCCGCCCTGTGCGTCACCCTGCTGCTTTCCACGACGGCCCTCGCGGCGGCGCCCGAGAAGATCACCATCGGCGTCACGCCCTTCCCTCACGGGGAGATCATGGAGGTCGTCAAAGGTCTTCTGGCGAAGGAGGGCTACGAGCTGGTCATCAGGGAATTCAGCGATTACGTGACGCCCAACAGCGCCCTGGCCGAGGGGAGCCTGGACGCCAACTTCTTCCAGCATGTCCCCTACCTGGAGAACACCTGCGCCGAAAAGGGCTTCGATCTCGTCTGGGTGGCCAAGATCCACATCGAACCCCTGGGCCTCTACTCCGAAAAGATCAAAGACTATCGGGATCTGAAGAAGGGCGACTCCATCGCCATTCCCAATGACGGCACCAACTGCGCCCGGGCCCTTCGGCTTCTCGAGGCCAACGGCCTCATCAAGGTCAAAGAAGGGGAACTCGTCACGGCCTTGGACGTCGTGGAGAATCCCAAAAACCTCAAGTTCATCGAACTCGACGCCGCCCAGCTTCCCCGCACCCTGAAGGACGTCACGGCCGCCGTCATCAACACCAACTTCGCCTCCGAGGCGGGGCTGATCCCCTCGAAGGACGCCCTTCTCATCGAAAGCGGCGATTCGCCCTATGCCAACGTCGTCGCCGTAAGGGCCGAAAGCGTCGAGACGCCCGCCGTCCGGGCCCTGGTCAAGGCCGCCACCTCGCCGGAGGTCAAGGCGTTCATCGAGGAAAAGCTCGTTCCCAAGGGCATCGTCCCGGCCTTCTAGGCCCGAAAGAGAAGGGCAGGCGACAAGAGACAGACCAAGAGGAGGCCCGAGGCGGATTTCCGCTTCGGGCCTCCTCTTGAAAGATTTTCGTCTCGGCGGGGGCCCCTGAGCCGATCTCCCTTGGCCTTCGGCCGAGGTGCGGTCTTTTCCCGGCGCTGTCCCCCCCCCTCTTCGTGAACCGACGGGAGGAGCGGACCTGCCCTTTTTCCGGGACGGAGCCGAGGCCGGGGCCTGTGCAGGACGGCCTCGGGATCAGGCGTAGGAGCTCCGACTGATCGTCAGATCGTCGGGATTGAGAGCAAAGGAGACGAAGCGCTCCTCCTGGGTGATTTCGATGAAGGTCCGCTGAATCTCGATGATGACGCCGGGGCGGAGGACATGACGGATGGCGATGATGCCCTTGCGGGTCTCCTGGAGGAGGAGGCTCTCCATGGAGGCCTTTTTCTCCTTCATGATATTGAGGCGTTTTTTCTGCAGGGCATACTGATCGAGGATGGACCGGAGTTTCTGGGTGAAGGCGACGGGGAGGAGCGGACCTCCTTTGGAGAAGATTTTCGTGCTGATGTCGTGAATGGTCTTCGTCACCTTTTCGAGGTTTTTTTCCAGGGACCGGATCTCTCCGTCGAGCGCGTCGACCTGACTGCGGAGGCGGAAGTTCTCTCCCACCTGGAGTCGCGTCCGGCTGCTCATGGGCGACCCCGCCGATTGGGCGTCGATGCGTCGCAGGGCCGAGACATCTCCGGCCAGGATTCCCTTGCGTCCCTTGACGCGGATGGAGTCGCAGCTGCGGACCGTGCCGTGGAGGATGTGGGATTCGACGAGGATCGATCCGTCGACGTAGAGGGTGGCTCCTTCGACGAAACGAACGCGGAGGGAGCCCCCGGCGTCGACGCGCGTCTTCTCTCCCAGGAGCCCGCCGCGGATGCGGACGTCCCGTCCGGCGTGAAGGGTGGCCGATTCGACGTAGCCCCCGATGGCGATGTCGAAGGCGGCCTGGACGAGGAAGCCTTCGCGGACGTTGCCCGTCACGGTGACGCTGCCGTCGAAGCGGATGTTGCCCGTCGAATAGTCGACGTCGCCCTGAATCGTCAGCACGGGGCGGACGGAGAGGGCCGTCCCCTCCAAATGGGGCTGTCCCCAGGTCTCGGCGACGAAGTGGATGCCGTCGTCGGAGAGGACGCCCGATCCGGCGGTGAGAACGGCCGACCTGGGCCTCACCGGGGCGATCTCCCGGCCGTAGATGTCCCTTCCGGCCTCGCCGGGAATGGGGGGGTGGAGGATGGCCAGGAGCTCTCCGGGGCTGACGGAGGGAATCTCGCCCTTTTCCCTGTAGTCGATGGCCTCGTCGTCGTCGGAATCGGTCGCCAGCGACGTCTGGAGGGGGACGAGAATCTCCACCCTCCCCTCGCGGGGAGGGATGGGAGGCGTGCCCTGGGCGGCCAGAATGCGCCGGAGGGGCTTTTTCTCCGCCTCGCAGCTTTCGATGGCCCGAACCAACTCCTCTTCGAGGAGGGCCCGGATGCCGGCGCGGGCCAGGTCGTACTTGATGTCGAGGAGGTCGAGGGGGCGCCCGTCTCCCGCGGAGGGGGAAAGGTCGACGAAGAGGCTCATTCCGTCTTCCGTGACGTAGAAGCGGAAGGAGCCGTCGACGGACAGGGGGGGGCAAGCGGCTCCTTCTCCTCGTCGAAGTCCTTCAGGGACGTGACGTCGCGGAGCAGGTTTTCCAGGATCAGATCGACGTGTCGCTCTTCCTTCACGAGGGAGCCCCCCTTTCCCCGTCGTCGGTGATCTCCAGGCGATGGCCGAGGGGGTTCTCCGGCCGACCGAGGGGCCTTTCGGTCGTTGCCGACGGGCTCATCCGCTGGGCCAGGGCCTGTAGGGGGAGGAGGTGGAGTTCCTCCTTGAACAGGCCCGTGCAGACTTCGAAGGAGTCGTTGACGTAGCAGATCATCCCCTCTCGGTCGGCCAGAACGATGGGGAGCGCCAGGTCGTTCAGGGCGGACTCGAGGAGGGCGATGGCGTCCGATGCCCGCCGCTGTTCCTCCTCGTGGCGGAGCGTCCCGGCGATGAGGGCCATGCCGCGCCGGATGAATTCGGTCTGGTCGTAGGAGAGGGTGCAGCACGACGGGTCTTCGTCGCCCTGGGGGGAGCAGAAGGCGATCAGTTCCGCTGCGGAGGAATTGGGGGTCCTGAAATGGAAGGGGAGGGCCACCGTCTTCGCCGTCTCGCCGACGGCGAGATCGCCTCCCGTCCAGCGGAGAAGGAAGCCGGCCTCGGGCCTCTCCCGGCGCAGAACGGCCAGGAGCCCTTCGAGACAGAGCCGGAGGCGTTTCTCCAGAGGCGTTTTCCCGTCGAGGAGAACCGTCGCCGCCGAGGCGAGGGCCTCCTGGCGCCCTATCGCCGCCGTCAGGTCGTGGATCCGTCGTTGTGCCTCCTCTTTCTGTCTCTGGGCGGCCGTATCGTCGCGGAAGACGGCCGTGATCTCCCCTTCGGGAAAGAGCAGAAGAGAGTAGTGCCTCCAGCAGAAGAGGTGGCTGCGCCGCCGGAGGATGACCGTGCAGCTTCGGTTCTCCCCTCTAAGGAGCACATCGTCGAAGAGCTGGCGCAGCTCCCTGTGGTCGATATCGCGGAAGTACTCCTCGAAGGTGGGCGTTTCCGAGGGAAGGGGACCGTCGAGGACCTCGGCGGCGCCGTTACGGTGTATCAGCCGGTAGGTCCCCTCGTCGGCGACGTGGCGGAAGAGGAGGACGCCGCTGGGCGCGTAGCGGTGGAGGAGGCGGAAGCGCAGGAGGGCGCGGTAGTGGCGCCATGCCGGGAGGAGGACGGCCTGAAGGGAGAGAGGACCCAGAGGGCTTACGATGAAACCGAGAGGGTCGACGGAGGTGGCCCGCTCCAGCCCGGCCCCGTCGCCTTCGGAGAGAAGGAAAATAAAGGCGGCTTCGCCCAGGTCGCGGATTTCCCGGGCCAGGACGACCCCGTCGCCGTCGAGGTCGATGTCCAGGAGGATCAGTTTCGGCGCCGTCTGCCGGAAAAGCTCTTTGGCCGCCGAGCCCTCGGTGGTTATCCCCGTCACGGTCCAGCCCAGGGCGTGGGCCTGACGGGCCAGTTCCTCGGCCTGAAGGGCCTCTTGTACGACGATCATGAGAGTCTTTCGGTTCATTCTTCACGTCCCCCTTCCAGCCTTTTTCTCCGCGCTCCATCGCCCCGAGAGGCGGTGCCCGCCGACAGGGACAGGTCCGCACGAGGGAGGCCGACGAGGGCCCGGGAGAGGGAAAGAGGCATGAAGGAGGCGACGAGGGCTCGCCGAAAAAGGGGCGGGAGAGAGTCGAGAAGGCCGGAGACGATCCCGGAAACCCTGTCCGTATTATAAGACCTCTTCCGTTGCCAACCAAAGAAAAGTTTGCAATTATCAATTAAATAAAAATAAATTTATTTTGTGATGATTTGAATTTTTGCGGCGACATGTTTTTTGCGTTTTCCTTTGTTTCGGTAAGGTGTTTCCCCGTCGAGCGCTCGGCAGGGACGGGAGCGGCCTGCGCCTGAGGCGATGGGCAAACACGCGCCGATGACAGAGGGTGCGGGACCCCTCCCGCACCCTCTGTCATCGGCCTGTGTTCGCCGCAGGGGCCCGGAACGGGGCGGCCCCTTCCCGCGGGTTCAGCGGGTCACGTAAGCGTCGAGGGGTTTCGCCCGGTACGCGTTGGAGCCCATCTTGTCCGTCGTGACGTATCCCGGAGCGGCGTTGACGATGTCGGGCAGGCGGTTGACGATGGTGGCGCAGGTCAGCTCGACCGTGGCCGGCCGGTTGATGATCACCTGCGTGTCGGGCTCGCCCGTCAGGGTCCAGTCGTTTCGGTCGAACTCGTCGGGGGCGTAAACCTTGCCGATGCACTCCGTCTCGATGGTGATGCCCTCCTCCGTCTCGGTGGTGACCACGGCCGCCATGCCCGTCGCATGTCCGGCGGGGATGGTGATGCCCAGGGTTTCCGAGTGGAGATCGGTGTCGTGGGTCTGGGGGATGCACTTCTGGGTCTGGGACGTGACCGTCAGACCGAGGCGGCCGCAGAGCCATCCGTTGACGTTCCACATGTAGGAGGGAAGGAACTGCCCCCTGTCGATGAGGGCCTGGCGCTCGGCGGGAGAGATGTCGTCGGAGGCGGCGATCTCCCGGGCGAAGGCGTCCAGATCCAGGCCGGCTCCGTGGACCTGGGCGAGGGCGATCCCGTAATCCTCGACGTTGTAGCTGGACTTGCCCCGGATCCTGTGGATCCGGTGCGTCGCCCCGGCGAGGACGGCGATGAGGTTTCCCCAGAAGACATCCTGGTATCCCGATCCGCAGAGGGTACAACCGTTCTTTTTCGCGAGGTCGTCGAGTTCTTTCGTGATGGCTGCGGAGGAGTTCCAGGGGAAAAAGGCCTCTTCGCAGGTGCTGATGGCGTTGACGCCGTTTCTCGCGCAGGCGAGGAAGGCCGACCGGAGGTCGCTCATGAGGCTCATGGTGGTGATGATGCAGGCGTCGGGCTTGAGGGAGGCGAAGGTCCGGTCTGCCTCGGAGGCATCGAGGACGATGACGCCCTTCTTCTCCGTCCCGAGGATCTCGCCGATATCCCTGCCGATGACGGCCGGATTCTGATCGAAGGCGGCGACGATTTCGGCGCCCTTCTCGTAGACGTACCGCATGGTGTAGGCGGACATCTTTCCGCAACCGAACTGAGCGACACGAAGCTTACGTGACATACAACACACCTCCTGAATGTGATCGATCAGGACATTCGAAGGTCGTCCTTCAATCACTGTAGGGGCTATCCCTGGTATAGAGTCAAGAGGCTTGTTAAAACTTTATCGGGATCTGGAGTTTGATGGACATGGCCCGCTCGTTGTCGACGAAAACGGGGAGGTCCGTTATGACCTCGCAGAGGTAGTCGCCGGCGAAGAGGTAGCCCTTCTCGGAGGCGTGGGCGAGAAGGCGTCCGGCGTAGCGCTTTTCCTTGTGGAAATTGTCGCAGGAGATGCAGAGGTAGATCTGAGAGGGAAGCGTTTTCACGTTGGAGCTGCACTGGAAGTCGTCGTCGACGAAGATGAAGACCTCGGTGGAGACGAAATCCCCTTCGGCGAGCCGATTCTGCCGCATCAGGGTGCCGACGTTGCAGAAATAGGCCATGGGGAGCCTGTTGAGGGCGATGTGCGTCTTCAACTCGCGCAGGATGTATTCGTAGGTGTCGAGGCCGAAGTCGTAGAAGTTGATGCCGCTGTCGTAGAGGTAGATCTTCCTCTCGGGCATGAATTCGGTGAAGATCGTGCCGTCCCGGGGGGCGGAGTGGTAGCGCCTGTAGTTGACGAGAGTCCGTTCCACCGATTTCCTTGTGGCACGGAGCCGGTCGATCTCTTCGTCGAGCCGTTTTTTCTGCAGTTCGAGGAGTTCCTGGATGACCGACACGTCCTGCCTGTCGAGCTGGGCCTTGATCTGCCGGAGGGACATCCCGAGGAGCTGGAGGTTCTGGATCATGTCGAGTCGGGCGGACTGTTTGATGTCGTAGTATCTGTAGCGGTTGGCGTCGACGGATTGGGGCTTGAGCAGGCCCAGCCGGTCATAGAGCCGCAGCGTCTGGATCGAGACGCCGTTGATCGCGGCCATTTCACCGATGGACAGTCTCTCCATGTCGAACCTCCTCCGGCGGTTTCCGAGCCCTTCGGGGCGAAACCGCCTCACCGTGGGGGCAGGGCCGGAGGGTGGCGCATCGAAAGCCTCTCCTGCGATGTCCCCTGCATGCGGCGTCTCCTGGGAGCCTGTCGGACGTCTCTGGACAAAGGTGTTTTGCCTGACCTATGGCACTAAGAGCTTGACTTTGAGAGCGAAGAATCTCTTTTGGATAGCTCAAGGGGCTATTGGTCGACGATTGCCGGATCAAGGCCGACAGGCTTCTGGCTGGAGAGAGACCGAAAGGCGTTCCTAAGGTGCAGTCCTGCCGGTCAGCCCCGGAGGGGCGTAGAGGGGGTCGAGGGCCTCCTCGTCGGGAAGGTAGATGCGCAGCGTGAGGGAGAAGGGGCCGTCGGGAGCGGGAAGCCAGTTCGATTCCCTCCCGGCGCCGGGAGTGTCCTTCTGGATGTAGAGCGTCAGAGAGCCGTCGGGGCCGAAGACGAGGCCCGGCGTCCTGTCGCCGATGGAGTAGCGGCCGATGGCGTTCGCCACGAGGAACTGGTCGGGGAGGTCGTAGAGGGTGAGGGACCAGAAGCCGCCTTCGCCGACGGGAGGGAGCTCGTCGGCGCCGAAGGAGATCTCGTAGGCGTTCGCCGAGGCGTCAAGAGGTTCTCCGTCGATAGCCGTGTTGGCGCTGGGATAGTAGGCCTCCTCGAGGTCGTTTCCGTAAAGGCCCACATAGGCCGCTCCGGCCCGGACGAGATACTCTCCCTGCAGTTGCTCCCGGCTGCCGAAGATGCGTTTGGCCAGATTCCAGCCGTTCCGGCTCTCGCTCAAAGAGGCGGCCGAGTGGGCGATCTCGTCGAGCGCCTGGGCGATGCCCTCCTCGACGGCCGCCAGAATCGCCTCGTCGTAGTTCCTCTCGTCGAAAAGGAGACCGGGAGCGATGCCGATGGCTCCGAAGCTCTCGATGAGCTCCTCCTCCGAGGGATCGACGACGAGGTTGGCCAGGAGGAAGTTGAAGTAGCCGATGAACGAGGCCGACTCGGCCAGGTCTTTCACGTAGAGAGGGAAGATGTCTCCGGAAGGAGCCTCGGGAGCGGCCTGGTCCAGGAAGGCGGAGAGGGGGCGGGCGACGTAGTTCCGCTGAAGGGCGAGGACCGTTTCGAGGTCTCCCTCGACGGTCCCGTCGACGAGTGTTCGGCCCAGGCAGAGGACGAAATCGCCCTCGCTGCGGAAGAGATCGTCGACGCCGTTCGGTTTCTCTCCCTGCCAGTTCGGTCCCGCGACCAAGAAGGTACGGGCTCCCCTACCCGTCGTCCGCGTCCCGACGTAGCCGAAGTTGTAGGTGTACATGTCGACGAGCTGGAAGGAGACGTAGCGGTCCTCGACGGCCGGTGCGCTGATCACCATCGGCTCGGCCCGAAGGTCGAGCCAGAGCGTCGAGTAGAGGGTGTCGTTGTTGGGACGGACGATGTCGGTGTAGCTCGGGTCCTGAAGACGGGTGGAGTGAGTGAAGACGTTGAATCTCCCGGGGAGAAGGGCCTGGGCCTGCATGGTCTTGTAGTTCTCCATCATGGGGAAGGCGAAGATGTAGGCCTCCCTGGCCAGGGAGCGGGCCTCTTCGGCCGTAAGAGCCCGATCCGACGAGGAGCAGCCGAAAAGAGGGACGAGAGAGACGATGAGAAGCAGCGGCAGGCGCCGCAGAAATCGGCCTCTTTCCTTCATGGGGCGATCTCCTTCCTTGCGGCCCGGAATGGGGGTGCCACGAGTCCGCCGGGAGAATTATCTCACAGAAGGATCCCGGCGAGGACCGCTTCGGAGGGAAGGACGCCCTCCGGGCCCGATCGGCCGCCGCTCTCCATGGGCCGTTGTCCTCCTAGGAGAAGTCGAGGGAGCGAGGCGCGACGTTCATCAAGCCGAGGTCCCGTCCGGCTCCCGTCCGCTTTCGTTTTCCGTCGGCGCCGGGCGCGCGGATTCCGTCCGGCTCCGGTTCGTCAGTCCCTTTCGCCGCCTCCGAGGGCTCTCTGTCCCCGGAGAAACCACCCCTTGCCCTCGACGATCCGCGAGATGAGCAGGGAGGAGCAGGTGTCGCCCGTGGCATTGACCATCGTGGCCGCGGGATCGACGAGAAAGCCGATGGTGGCCACGATGGGGAAGGCCTCGGGGGGGAAGCCGTAGAGGCTGACGATGAGCATTTCGCCGACCAGTCCGCCGCCGGGAATTCCTGAGAGGACGACGCCGCTCAGGACGGCGACGGCCACGGCGCTGGCGTAGGTGCCGACGCCGGCAAAGGGCATGTTGAAGATGCCGAAAAGGAAGGCGATCTTGAGGATCCCGCTCAGGCAGGAACCTTCCATGTGGGCCGTGGCCCCGATGGGAAGGACCATCTCGCGGATGTCGGCGGGAATGCCCATGCGGGCCGCCGCCGCGAGGTTGACGGGCAGCGTGGCCGTGCTGCTCTGAGTCCCCAGGGCCGTTACGGCGGGGGGGATGATGTTCTTCCAGAAAAGGGCAAGACCTTTGCCCTCGGTGGCGATCCAGGCGTAGAGGGTGAAGGCGATGAAAAAGTAGCCGAAGGTGACGACGTGGTAGACGACCATGGAGCGCATGTAGGCGCCGAGGAGATTGGGGCCGAAGTCGCCGACGAGGGCGGCGAAGTAGGCCGCCAAGCCTATGGGAGCGTAGTACATGACGATTCTGACGAGATTGAGCATGGCGTCGGCGGCGACGGCAATGGCCCGCGAGAGGGGGCGGGCCCGCTCTCCCAGCATCTGGAGGCTGACGCCGAAAAGAAGGGAGAAGAGGATCAGCGGCAGCATGTGACGCCGCGAGAGGAGGTCCTGGAAGTCGCTGACGGTGAAGGCCTTGACGATTTGGTCGGCCGTGCTGAGGGGCTGGAACTCCTCGGGGGCCGTCAGGGCCAACGCCGTTCCCGCTGCGGGAGGATAGAGCTTGACGGTGACGAGCATGAGGAGGGCGGCGATGGCGCCGGTGACGAGAAAGACCGCGACGAGGGCGCCCATGACGCGGCCGAGACGGCTCATGGAGGCCATGTTGGCCACGGCGCTGCAGATGGTGGTGAAGACGAGGGGGACGACGATCATGAACAGGGCGTTCAGAAAGAGGTCTCCCAGGGGTTTGAAGACGAGGGCCTCCTTGCCCATGGCGAGCCCCAGAAGGGAACCGCCGACGATGGCGGCCGGCGAGGATAATCGGAAAGCGGTAGGTCTTCCACAGGCTGTTGCGGGTCTCAGTCATTCTCCTGCCTCCTCAGGTATTGTCGATAAAAGGTCTCTTCGTCCTCCTTGGCGGTGTTCGGGGCCTCGTCGGCTCAGCCTTTCCCTCCCGCCGGGCTCTGCCTTTTCACCTCCTTCCGTATAAGGGGCCTGTCGGCCAGGCCCGCCGGAGGCCTGCCTGGCCGAGGTCTTCTCCTCTGCCGATTCGCATCATAAAATCAGAGACCGTTTTTCTGCAAGTCCTTTCTCCTTGCGGCGACGGGAGAACCGTCATCGGTCGCGCCCGCTTTACGGAGGGTCATCGTTTCCCACGTCGAACGTCAGAGGCCGAAGGGGACGCCTGGCGTCCCTTTCGGCCTCTGACTCGGTGAGACTCTTCCGCGGCACGGTTCGAGGAGGCCCTCCCTCAGAGCGTCTCCAGCCTGACGGCCGTTCCGCAGACGGTGACCATCAGCATGTTCTGGCCGTTGCTGCCGATGACCTCGTAGTTGACGAGCATGCCGACGACGGCGTCAGCTCCCAACGCCGAGGCCCTCGCCTCCATCTCGGCCAGAGCCTTGTCGCGGGCTCTCTGGAGCTCTTCCTCGTAGGCTCCCGAGCGGCCGCCGAAGAAATTCGTCAGCCCAGCCTTGAAATCCTTGAAAAAATTGGCTCCCACGATCACTTCGCCGAAGGCGATGCCCAGATAGCGGCCGATCTTCTTCCCCTCGACGGCGTGCGTCGTCGTCACGATCACGATGGTTTCTCCCCTTCCATGAGGGGGGCCTTCTTTTCGAGCCCCTTCTCCTCCCGTCGAGAATACGCCTCCCGCCCCTCTCCGATCAAGGAAGGGCCTTTCCAGGTCGGGGCGGTGACCTTCAAGAGACGGACTGTCGTCCGACGCGCCGGGGTGACATTTTCCCTGTCCTCTTCACGAGTGACAATACCATTGTCCGGCGACAAGGGGAGAAATTTCAGTTGACAAGGGGAATGGAAGTCTCTATAATCCCCGAACAAGTGGGGAAAGAAGGGACCTTTGTCCGCTTCTTGCCTCGACCGATCCGAAAGATGAAGGGAAAGGAGGAGTCGCCATGACGCGTCGTATCGACATGATGATGTGCAGCATGATGATGTGCGACGGCGGCGGATCTCCTCCAGGAAGGATCGGCGACTGTTGACCTGTCGCTGTCTCGAATGGGCCGGGATCCCCAGGGGATCTCGGCCCTTTTCCTATCCATGAGGAGGTTTTACCTGTGAAGAAGACCTTTGTCGTCCTTGCGCTGCTCGCTCTGTATGCCCTTGTCGCCCTTCCCGCCTCGGCGGAGCCGGAGAAATTGAAGGTGGGGGCCACGGCGGGCCCTCACGCGGAGATCCTGGAGTTCGTCAAGGAGGGAGCCCGAGACCTGGGCCTCGATATCGAAGTCGTCGAGTTCAGCGACTACATCGCCCCCAACGCGGCCCTCGATCAGGGCGATCTCGACGCCAACTCCTACCAGCATCAGTTCTTCCTGGACACGCAGAACAAGGACCGGGGCTACCACCTCGTCTCCATAGCCAAGACGGCCGTCTGCCCCATGGGCTTCTATTCCAAGAAGCTCAAGAGCATCGACGAGCTGGCCGACGGTGCCACCGTGGCCGTCCCCAACGATCCGGCCAACGTCGGGCGTGCCCTCGTCCTGCTGGAGCAGAAGGGATTCATCAAGCTCGCTGAAGGCGTTGGCTACAGGGCTTCCGTCCTCGACGTCGTCGAGAACCCCAAGAAGCTGAAGCTCATCGAGATCGAGGCACCTCAGCTTCCCCGCTCCCTCGATGACGTCGATCTGGGCGCCGTCAACGTCAACTACGCCGTCGATGCCGGTCTCTCTCCCCTTGAGGATGCCCTTCTCATCGAAGACGCGGCGACGTCGCCTTTCGCCAACATCCTCGTCGTCCGCGAGGCCGACAAGGATCGCCCCGCCCTTCGGAAACTCGTCGAGGCCTACCAGACCGATGCCGTCAAGACCTTCATGCTCGAACGCTTCAAGGGGGCCTTCGTACCGGCGTGGTAGACGGCGCAACGGGAATCGCAGCCCGAAAGGAGTTCATTCCAATGGCCATTTCCCTCAGGGGATTGACGAAAGTTTACGGCACGGGAGCGACGGCTCTCAAGGCTCTTGACGCCATCGATCTCGACGTCCCCGACGGGTCGATCTTCGGCATCATCGGCTCCAGCGGGGCCGGCAAGAGCACCCTCATCCGCTGCGTCAACCTGCTCGAGCGCCCCACGGCGGGGACGGTCATCGTCGGCGGCGTCGATTTCACGGCCCTGGCCGAGGCCGACCTCCGCGAGGCGCGCAAGAAGGTGGGCATGATCTTCCAGTCCTTCAACCTCCTGGCGCGGCGGACCGTCTTCGGCAACGTGGCCCTTCCCCTGGAGCTGGCCGGCTGGTCGAAGGAGAAGATCGGTCCCCGCGTCGACGAACTCCTCGATCTGGTGGGCCTGGCCGATCGGCGGAATCACTACCCTTCCCAGCTTTCGGGAGGGCAGAAACAGAGGGTGGGCATCGCCCGCGCCCTGGCCAACGGCCCCGACGTGCTCCTTTCCGACGAGGCCACGTCGGCCCTCGACCCGAAGACGACGCAGTCCATCCTGGAACTCCTTCGCGACATCAACGAGAGACTGGGGCTGACGATTCTCCTCATCACCCACGAGATGAACGTCATCAAGGCCGTCTGCCACAACGTGGCCGTCATCGACGAGGGGCGCATCGTCGAACAGGGGCCCGTCCTCGACGTCTTCACCGATCCCCGCGAGACGGCGACGCGCGACCTTCTGGGCGAGATCATCGGCGTCGATCTCCCCGACAGCTTCGGGGGGCTCGACTTCTCCCGCGAGACCATCGAGGGCGGCGACGTGGTCGTTCAGCTTCGCTTCTTCGGCAACGTCGCCGCCGAGCCCGTCATGTCCGATCTGGTGCGGCGTTTCGACGTCGACGTCAACATCCTGACGGCCCACATCGATCACATCCGCAACGTCCCCTACGGAACGCTCGTCGTCGGCCTCTCCGGCGACGAGGGGCAGCGCCGGGCGGCGCTGAAACATCTCGAGTCCCTCGATCTCAAAGTGGAGGTGGTCGGCCATGTCGGCAAAGCTCTTGGCGCTGCTGTTTAGCTCCCTGGCCGACACGCTCTACATGGTGGGCGTATCGAGTCTCATCGCCTTCCTCTTCGGCCTGCCCCTGGGTGTCGTCCTTCTCGTGACGGAGAAGGGGCAGCTTCTCGAAAGTGCCGTCATCAACCGTCTTCTGGGCTCCGTCGTCAACGCGGCCCGATCGACGCCCTTCATCATCCTCATGGTCCTCCTCATCCCCGTGACGCGGGCCATCGTGGGGACCTCCATCGGCACTAACGCCGCCATCGTCCCTCTGGCCATCGCGGCCACGCCTTTCGTGGGCCGCGTCATCGAGGGGGCTCTGAGGGAAGTGGACGGTGGCGTCGTCGAGGCGGCGCTCTCCATGGGGGCCTCGCCCTGGCAGATCATCGTCAAGGTCCTCCTGCCCGAGGCCCTTCCGGCCATCGTCGTCGGTCTCACCCTTTCGGTGATCAACCTCATCGGCTACTCGGCCATGGCCGGGGCCATCGGCGGCGGCGGCCTGGGCGACCTGGCCATCCGCTACGGCTATCAGCGCTTCCGCCTCGACGTCATGTTCCTGACCGTCGTCGTCCTCATCGCCCTCGTCCACCTCTGCCAGGGGCTGGGCGACCTCCTGGCCCGAAGGCTCCGTCGCGACGGAAGGAACTGACGTCTCGGAGGGAAAGCGGAACCCCCGCAGGACCCGGTCGATTCGCGACAGGTCCTGCGGGAGCTTCGGACCCGCGCCGGCCGGTCGATCGCGCCGGCGTCACCGGAGAGGGGCTCGAAGGACAGACTCGGCAGAGCCCCTCCGTCGAGACCTCCTCTTTTCCCCTTCCGCCCCTTTGACGAAAGGCGCCTTTGTCCTATGCTCTTTGCGGTCCCCCCATCGTCGGCGACGAGAGGACCGTTTTCCCCGGGCCGGCGAGATCGAGGGGAGACTTGTGCGATTCCGGCCACGACAGAGGAGAGCGACAGGATGGATATTCGATCGCTGGGCTACCGCACGGACCTCATCTTTCCCCGCTTCGATGGGGAGATCTTCGATCGCGGCGGCTATCTGGTGGCCCTGACGCCTCAGAATCCCTCCTTCTTCTGGGGGAACTTCGTCCTTTTTCCGGGTCCTCCCGGCGCGGGCGATCTGAAAAGGTGGAAGGGCGTCTTCGACGAGGAGGTCCGCTCGAGGCTGGATGTCGACCATTACGCCTTCGGATGGGACGGGGTCGATGGGGAGATGGGCGAGATCGGGCCCTTCGATGCGGAGGGATTCAGCCTCAATCGCTCCGTCGTCCTCGCCGCCGACCGTGTCACGATCCCCCGGAAGTACGATCGGTCCGTCGTCGTGAGACCCATCGAGGGCGATGACGAGTGGGAAGAGGCGACACGAAACCAGATCGCCTGTTCCGACCCCTGCTTCGATCCCGAAAACTACAAGATCTTTAAAGACGGGCAGATGGCTCGGTACAGGAAAATGGCGGCTTCAGGCTTGGGTTTCTGGTTCGGCGCCTTCCTGGAGGAGAAGCTCGTGGCGGATCTGGGGATTTTCTCGACGGGGAGTTTGGGACGCTTCCAGAACGTGGGGACTCATCCGGACTATCGCCGCAGGGGCATATGCGGTGCTCTCGTCCATCAGGCCAGCCTTTTCGTCCTGGACACAATGAAAGTCGAGACGTTGGTGATGGTCGCCGATAAAGACTACCATGCCTTGGCCATTTATGAGTCGGTCGGTTTCATCCCAAAGGAACGTCAGGTCGGAGCCTACTGGTGGGGAAAAAAGAGGTAGGATAAACTGAAAGGCATCGTCTACCTTGCCAGGCGAGGCGGTCTCTTTCAAGCGTCTGGCCGGGTGGCGAGAGGCTCTCGGGCCTCGGTGGGAGGATAACAGGAGGGCGCGGACCGTTTTTGACGGTTCGCGCCCTCCTGTTTAAGGCCTTCAGCCCTTTTCCGCCGCGGCGACGGTGATGTTGCGGCACCGCGTCTCGGGGATGAGGAGGGCGCAGGCGATTCCGAAGAGGGAGCAGGCCAGGGCGAAGGAGAAGAGGGCCCGGTACTGGACGAGGGGGGCGGCGTCGGGCATTCTGTCGAGGATCACGCCCATGGCCGTCGTGATGAGGGCCGCTCCGCCGAAGGCGACGGTGTTGACGAGGGCCACGGCCATGCCCGTGTAGCGGGGGACGTTGATCTCCTTGGCCACGGCCCAGGTGAGGATGAAGGCCGTCGAGGTGACGCCCATGACGAAGAAAAGGGGCCTGAGGAGGGCCTGGGGGGGCATGCCGCCGTTCCAGAAGACCAGAGGCGTGAGACAGAGACAGAAGAGGGCCGTCATGGTGAGGATGACGGGCTTGCGGCGGCCGATGCGGTCCGAGAGGCCGCCCGTCATGATGCCTCCGGCCATGGCGCCGAAGACGATGTAGGAGGCGATGGCCGCCGCCGCCGGGCGGGCCAGGCCGTAGACCTTCTCGATGTAGGAGATTCCCCAGGCGCCGGAGAAGGCCAGGTAGATCCCCATGATGGAGGCGTAGAAAAGGGCCGCCGGCCAGATGCGCCAGTTGGAGAGGATGGCCCGGAATCCCTCGGCGAGGGAGGGTTTCCCCCGCGTCGGCGGGGCGGCGTTGAGAGGGGCCAGCCCCATGTCGGCGGGGGCGTTGCGGATCAGAAGCCAGCAGAGGCCTCCGAGGAGGAGCGAGAGGGCGCCGATGGCGACGAAGGTCGTCCTCCAGGTGAAGGCCGCCACGGCCCAGGCCAGAGGGGCCTGGGCCAGGACGCCGCCCAGACTTCCGACGAGGTTGGTCACGCCCGAGAGGGTGCCGAAGTCGCGCTCGCGGAACCACATGGAGAGGACCTTGAGGGTGGCGATGAAGACCGTCGAGACGCCGATGCCGACGAGGAAGCGGCCGGCGAAAAGAAGGGTCGTTCCCTGGGCCATGCCGAAAAGAAGCGAGCCCGCCCCGGCCAGGGTCATGCCGAAGGTGACGGTGGCCCGCGCTCCCAGCGAATCGGCCAGGTAGCCCACGGGGATCTGCATGACCATATAGGCGTAGAAGTACATCGATGCCAGAGACCCGAAGGCCGAGCCGCTGAGGCCGAAGTCGTCGACGAGATTCTGGCGGACGACGGCGGCGGCGAGACGGTGGAAGAAGACGACCATGTAGGAGGCGAGCATGATGGCCCAGACGATCCAGCGGTAGCCGTAGCCCTTCGGTGCCGTTCTGCATTCTTCAGTCATTGAGGGATTCTCCTTCTTCGGTCCAGATGGGAGCTGTAGGTCTCTGCTGCAAGGCCGATCGCGGCCGAGGCGGACGGGCCTGCCGTCGCGAGATCCGAGGGGGGCCGGCCGCTGCGGGAAGTTCCGCTGTCCCAATCGGCTCCGGCGCTCTCGAGGCCCGAAAGAGAGAACGTCGTGACCTTGGAGCGGGACAGGGCGCTTCGCGCCCTCTGCCGGGGAGGGGCGTCCCTCTCGGGCGGAATCCGGTTTCGGAAAAAAGGTCCTGCGAGAGGTCCGACGGGAAGGGGATCTCCACGAGAGGCCTTTCGTTCGGGATGGGAAAGATCTTTTCCGAGACGGAAGTCGGAGCCGAGGGGCCTTCCCCTATCGGCTGCGGTTGTCGAAGACGCGGCGCGTCTTTTTCATCTCCCTTCCCAGGCCGCCCGGCGGCAGAAGGCGGACGCGGGGCAGGGCCGAGAGAGTCATCTTCATCTTGCGGGCCAGATCCTTCGCCGGTTCGTCGCCGCCGTCGCAGGAACGTTCCACCTCCAGGTCGAGGCAGTCCTTGCCCTCTTCGGTGGTGAGGACGATGCGGAACTCGCTGCCCAGGCCCGGCGTCTCGGCGACGAGCTTTTCCACGGACGAGGGGAAGAGGTTGACGCCTCTGTAGGTGATCATGTCGTCGGACCGGCCCAGGATCCGGGAGATTCGCGGGTAGGGTGAGCCGCAACGGCACGTCCCGGGCAGGATGGCGGCCAGATCTCGGGTCCTGTAGCGGATGAGGGGAAGGCCCTCCTTGACGAGCGTCGTTATGACCAGCTCGCCCGTCTCTCCCTCGGGAAGGACCGTTCCCGTGGCGGGATCGATCACCTCGAAGTAGAAAAGGTCGTCCCAGTAGTGGAGTCCCTCCTGGCAGGCACACTCGATGGCGATGCCCGGTCCGTAGGTCTCGGTCATGCCGTAGATGTCGAAGGTCTTGGCTCCGAGAAGGCGCTCGATGACGGCTCTCCGTCCGTCGCCCCACTGCTCGGCGCCGAGGATGGCTCCCTTCAGCGACGGCGTCAGCCCCTCGCGGCGGATCGTCTCGCCCAGAAGGAGGGCCATGGAGGCCGTTCCGATCAGGTAGGAGGGGTTCATCTTCCTGAGGAAGGCCATCTGCATCTCCATGGCGATGGGGCCCGTGGGGATGGCGCAGGCACCGAGGCGCTCCACCCCGGTCTGGAAGCCGATGCCGGCCGTCCAGAGGCCGTAGCCTGGCGTCACCATCGCCCTGTCTCCGTCCGTCATGCCGGCCATGGACAGGGCCCGGGCCATAAGCGCGGCGAAGGTCTCCACGTCGCGGGCCGTGTAGGGGATGACGACGGGATCTCCCGTCGTTCCCGATGTGCTGTGGACGCGGACGATTTCCTGCTCGTCGGCGCAGCAGAGGCCGAAGGGGCTGTGGCGGCGCAGGTCCTCCTTGGTCAGGAAGGGAAGTTCGGCGAAGCGGTCGAGGTTCGTCACCTCATCGGCGCGGCTCAGTCCCAGCTTTTCCCGGTAGGCCGGGCTTCGCATCGCCTGGTTGAGGCTTCGGTGCAGGCGATTCAGGAGAGAGGGGGTTCCCGTCGCGAGGTGCTCCAAAAGTCCTGTGGTCATCGTTTTTCCTCCTCGGCTCGGCTCGACAAAAGAAGGGGGAGAGGCTGCGGGCCTCTCCCCCTTGAGGGGATGAAAGGGCCCCGGCGTGGACGTCCCACCGCCGGGGCCTGCATGAAGCAGAACCCTAGCGGCGGTCCCTAAACCACCACCACCGGCCCTGCTGATCGATTCTGTTCTGCGTACCTCTCTCGGCTCGGCTCACGGAAAGCGCTCCCAAATGTGCAAATTTGGCACATCCTACCCCGATCGCCATCGTCTGTCAAGAGCCGGGGGACGTTGCCCTTGTCGAGGTCGGGAAAAGTGGATACACTTGAGGTGTCGTATGTCTTCAGGGGCATCTCGGAGGGCTTTTGCCCGAGGGGACAGGGAAAGCGGTGATGGCCGTGACAGGAAGGTCCTTTTTTGCCTTGTTGGTGCTTTTGCTTTTCGCCCCCGCCGCCGAGGCTCTCGTCCTCCGGGTGGGGGTCAGCCCCGTTCCCCACGGGGAGCTGCTGAAGTTCGTGGCCCCCGACCTGGCCTCGCAGGGAATCGATGTCGAGATCGTCCTCTACGAGGACTACGTCGGCCCCAACAGGGACCTCGTCCAGGGACGTCTCGACGCCAACTACTTTCAGAACAGGCTCTACCTGGACGGCTACAACCGCGACTACGGGACCGACCTTGTGCCCGTCGGGTCCGTCCATTTCGAGCGGATGGGGCTTTATTCCTCCAGGTACAGGAGCCTCGGCGAGCTTCCCGCCGGCGCCCTCGTCGTCCACCCCTCCGACAGCGTCAACCGGGGACGGGCTTTTCATCTGCTCGAGGATGCGGGGCTGATCCGCCTTCTGCCCAACGTGAGCCTGGAGGCCGGTCCCTTCGATGTGGCCGATAACCCCCGCAAGCTCCGTTTTCAGGCCGACGCGGCCGATCGGGTGATGGGACGTCTCGCCGACGCGGCCTTGGTCGTGGCCAACTGCAACTACGCCCTGGAGGCGGGACTCGATCCGGCCCGAGAGAGCCTTTTCGAGGAGCGTGTCGAACCCTTGTTTCACAACGTCGTCGTCGTCCGTCGCGACGATGCCGGCAGACGGGAGATCGCCCTTCTCGTCTCGGCCCTCCGAAGCGCGAAGGCCCGGGACTTCATGGCCCTGGCCTACGGAGGGGCCGTGACGCCTGTCTTCTGAGATTCGCCTGCGCCATGAGGGAGGAGGGGTAGCCCCCTCCTCCCTCATGGCGCGTCGTGTCAGTCCAGTCCCCGGACTCCGTCCGACTCGGCCTGGCAACGGCTGATCCCGGTCCTTTCGCGCCATCCGAAAGAAGTTTTTGGATCTTGAAGCCAGCCTTTTAGTCCTGTCGGTCGGGCTCGATCGTTTTTTCCGGAAAGATCCGACGGGCTCCTAAAGGGTCCAGTCCAGCCCCAGGCGGATCAGCGTCTCCTTGGTCGGCAATCCCTCGTCGAGATCCCAGCCCATGGCCTCGTAGAAGCTGTCCAGGGCGGCGTCGAGATCGACGACCTGTCCCGCGCCGGGACCGTCGACGCCGGGTTCCTTGAGGAATCGGTCGGGGAGCCGGTCGTCGGCCCGGCCGAAGCCGAAAGAGGCGTTGAGAAGCCGCTCCAGATTGATGACCCGTTCGGCGGCCAGAAGGAGTTCGTCCTTGTCGACGGGGCGTCCCAGAGCGCAGGAGAAGAGTTCGGCCCAGGTCGAGGGCCTGACGGCGAGGGTGATGTTGGTGAAGAGGCAGACGCCGAGAAGGTTGGGGATCATGGCGTTCGCCATGAGGGGCCTGACCCACCCCTTGTTGCCGTCTTCCCCGAAGGAGATGACGGCGTCGGTGGTGATGTCCAACTCGTTTTCCCTGTAGCCGAAGGCATCGATGGTCGGGGCGTAGGGGCGGAGATGGTCGGCGCCGCGAGGGGAGATGACGTGGCTCAGGACCTCGCCTTTGCTGGCGCGAACGCCGTCGGCCGCCATTTCCATCCCCTTGACGGTCATGACGGCGTCGAGGGCCTCGGGGCCCAGTTCCCGAGCGGCCCGCAGGCTTCCCTGGGCGAGGAGGTCGCCCAGCCCCTCGCGACGGCCGATCATCCCGACGAGACGGACGACGGCCTCTCCGTTGCCGAAGGCCAGAGGAAGGCCTTGGAGCCGTTCCTCGGAGAGGATGGACCGGTCGACCCACTCCATGGCCGTCGCGATGACCTGTCCCGTGGAGATGACGTCGAGGCCCAGGTCGTTGGCGATGTGGTTGGCGGCGGCGACGGCTTCGAGGTCCGTCACGAGGCATTTGCTGCCGAAGGCCGCCACCGTCTCGTACTCGGGACCGCCGCCCTCCATGCCGGCCCAGGGACCGCTTTTGATCGTCGTGTGGCGGCCGCAGGCGATGGGGCAGCCGAAACAGGCGTAGGGCCGGACCTCAAGCGTCTCGTGGTAAGCCCTGTACCCCAGGGTTCCGATCGACTCGGGATAACTGTCGCGCTGCCAGTTCTTCGTGGGCAGAATGCCCAGGCCGCTCATGGCGTCGTAGAAGGAGGGCGTGCCGAAAGGTTTCATCTCGTCGCGGACGAAAGCCTCGTTGAAAAGTTCCTCCCGGGCCTTTCGTGCTCCCTCCCTCAGGCCATCGGGATCGGCCAGAGGCATCTCCTCGGCGCCTCTGACGGCGATGGCCTTGAGGTTCTTGCTCCCCATGAGGGCTCCCGCCCCGCCGCGTCCGAAGGCGCGATGGCGGTCCGTCATGATCGAGGAGAAAAGGACGCCCTTCTCTCCGGCCGGACCGATGGAGGCGATCTGCCATCCCGTCCCTTCCAGCCTAGACCGGATGAGTGTCTCCGTTTCGACGACGCCCTTGCCCCAGATGTCGGGAACTTCGATGAAATCGACGCCTTCGCCGTCGACGACGAGGACGAGAGGGACTTCCGATCTGCCGGAGACGACAAGGACGTCGTAGCCGGCCCGCTTGAGAGCCGGGGCGAAATGGCCGCCCGCGTTGGCCGCCCCCAACGTTCCCGTCAAAGGGGAACGGAAGACAAGGACACAGCGACCGCTTGCCGGGGCTGCCGTCCCCGTCAGCGGACCTGCCGTGAAAATGAGAGGCTGGAGCGGCGAAAGAGGCTCCTCGTCGGGGTCGACGAGGTCGTAGAGCAGGCGCGCGCCGATGCCCTCGCCGCCCAGGTAGTCGCGGTACCACTCTCCCGGCAGCTGGGATGCCTCTGCCGTTCTTTCCGTCACGTCGACCATCAGAGCCGTTCCGAAAGAACCACCCATATTGGATCCCCCCAGTTCTGAAGTGTCCTGCCGATGACGCCACCCATGCATGCTATTTTGTCAATTCCATCTTAATAGGACCAGGAAAGACATTCAAGCCCGCAACGGCTTTTCCGCGGATCGGTTGCTTTTGACGTCTCTACCTGTCATTCTTGCAAATAAGAAATGATTTTTATCGATGCCGTTGTCCTCCTTTCTGGGGGCCTGGAGGTGATTGCGATGATGTTTGATCCTCTTTTTTTCATCGACAGGTCCGCCGAAGGGCGGCTCCTTTGGGACGAGGCCGGTCAGCCCTTCCGGTCGGCGAGCCTGGACCTTCTGGAAGAGGCTCAGAGGGCGGCCCGTCTGGGAAGTTGTCTCCTCGACCTGCCCTCGGGGCGCTTCCGCTACTCCGACAGTCTCCGCGAGCTTTTCGGCTTCGATAGGGCCGAACGGATCAGTTATGCCCGCTATGCCGATTGTCTTCACCGCGACGATCGGAGCCGCGTCATCGCGATCAAGGAACGGGCCCTGGCCGAGGGAGACGGCTACAGCTACGAGGCCCGTTTCCTCTGTGCCGACGGCAGGACGCGACACTTCCAGGTCCGTACCCGCATCGAACGGGAAGAAGGCGGAAAGATTCTCCGCATTCTGGGCACCCTGCTGGACGTGACGGAACAGGTCCGCCTCCGCATGAAGCTGGAGGCGGAAGAGGCACGCTACCGGGCCATCTTCGAGAAGAGCCAGGTCGTCATGCTCCTCATCGACCCCGATGACGGCTCCATCGTCGACGGCAATGACGCCGCGCTGGAATTCTACGGCTATTCCCGGGAGGTCTTTCGGCAGATGAAGATCTCCCAGATCAATCAGCTCGGTTCCGGCCCCGTTAGGGACGCCCTCGACCGGTCCAGGGAGAAGGCCCAGACCTTCTTCCTCTTTCCCCACCTCCTCGCCTCGGGAGAGGTGCGCATGGTCCACGCCTACGCGGGGCCCATCCCCATCGGGGGGCGGACCCTCATCCATTCCATCATCTTCGACGTCACGGAAAAGCTTCGGGCCGAAGAGGCCCTCGTCGAGAAAAGCCGTGAGCTGGAGCGTTCGCTCAAGGTGCTGGAGGGAGCCTGGGAGCAGACGATCAAGGCCATGGCGGCCATGTCGGAACTGCGCGATCCCTACGAGGTCGGCCATCAGCGCCGCGTGGCCGCTCTGGCCGCGGCTGTGGCCCGCGGGATGGGCTGGTCCGAGGAGGAGGTGAAGGCCGTCTATCTCGCCGGGTTGGTCCACGACATCGGCAAGATCGCCGTCCCCTCCGACTACCTCGGCAAGCCGGGTCCCCTCACGAGTCGGGAGAGGCTCCTGGTCCAGGAGCACTCCAGGGCCGGCTATGACCTCCTCCAGGGGATCGATATCCCCTGGCCGCCGGCCGAGATCGTCGGCCAGCACCACGAACGCCTCGACGGGTCGGGCTATCCCCAGGGACTTCGGGGCGAGGCCATCCTCCCGGCGGCACGGATCATCGCCGTCGCCGACGTCGTCGAGGCCATGGCCTCCCACCGTCCCTATCGTCCCGCCTGGGGCATCGAGGCGGCGTAGAGGGAGATCGAAGACCATCGGGGATCGCTCTTCGACGAGAATGTCGTCGATGCCTGTCTTCTGCTTTTCCGCGAAAAAAACTTCCGTTTGCCCGACCTCTGAGCGCGAGCGGCGGAGAGGCCGGAAAGCTGCCGACATGCGGAAAAAGGGGGGAGCGTGAGGCCTAGGCCTCACGCTCCCCCCTTTTCCCGTTCCTGGTCAGAGGACTCTCAGGCGCAGTTCTCTCGAGAGTTCCTCCAGGACCTGCATGCCGCAGATGGAGTTGCCTTTTCCGTCGAGGGCGGGGCCGCAGACGGCGATGCCCATCCTTCGGGGGACGACGGCCAGGATGCCGCCGCCGACGCCGCTTTTGGCGGGGATGCCGACGCGGATGGCGAACTCGCCCGAGCCGTCGTACATGCCGCAGGTGGCCATGAGGGCCCGGACGACGCGGCAGACCCGGCTCGTGAGGACCCGCTCTCCCGATGCGGGATTGATCCCTCCCGCAGCCAGGGTGGCGCCCATGACGGCGAGGTCGCCGACGTTGGCCTCGATGCTGCACTGGCGGAAGTAGCTGTCGAGGACGTCCTCGACGTCGCCGCTCAGGACGTCGGTGCTGCGCATGAAGTAGGCCAAGGCGCGGTTGCGGTCGCTGGTGGTCCGCTCCGAGCGGTAGATCTCTTCGTTGACGGAGAGCGCGTCGTTGCCCGTCAGCCTCCGGGCCAGGTCGAGGATGGCGGCCGTCCGCTCCTCGCTCCGCCCGTAGGGGAGGAGGGAGATGACGGCGATGGCGCCGGCGTTGACGAGGGGGTTGTAGGGACGGTGCACGCGGTCCATCTCGAGGCGCATGATGGAGTTGAAGGGGTCGGGCGTGGGGTCGACGCCGACGCGGGAGAAGACGGTCTCCTCGCCCAGCTCGGTCAGGGCCAGGGCGAGGGAGATCAACTTGGAGATGGACTGGATGGAGAAGGGGTAGTCCCTGTCTCCGGCGCCGTAGACTTCGCCCTCGACGGTGACGCTGGCGACGCCCAGGGCGTCCGGCCGGGCCTTGCCCAGTTCGGGGATGTAGGTCGCGACCCTGCCCTCGCTGTGGCGGGGCCGGGCGTTCGCGACGATGGCGGCGAGCATTTCGTCCAAGAAAAAGGCCTCCCTCCGAGTCGACAGGCGCGTCTTTCCCGTCTGCCGAGTGTCGTTACCCGCAGGCCATTATAGACACAAAAGGGGGGAAGGACCCAGAGGGTCCTTCCCCCGGAGGGACTTCTCTCAGGAGCGGCGTCGAACTTCGGCGGAAAGGACCGCCTCGACGGCGCTTTTGCGTTCCACAAGCTGCCTGATGCTCGAGGCGCCGGCGAGAGGGCCCTGGCTGAGGGCGCCCTTGATCCGGTTCTCGACGCGGCGAAGCTCCAGAGCCTTGCGGCGCATCTCGCGAGACTGGGGTGACCAGTCGCGCGTCAGGTCGTCTCCGAAGTCGTCGGCCTCCACGGTGGCGGCCATCAGTCCCTCTTCCTCGCGGGAAAGATCGCGCAGAAGGGGCCGTTCGTCGTCGCTGCCGGCGCCGAAGGTCTTTTCTTCCGCCAGGGCGCCGCTTGCCTTCGCGGCCAGGGCGGCCGAAGTGGGATCGGCCAGTGTCAGGGCAAGAAGGGTGAGAAAGAGCAGGATCCGTCGATTCAAAGGCAGTACCTCCTTTGTAGCCTCGAAGAGAATCTGGATACTTCGACGCATCGCCTCGATCGAATCCATTGTAGCCGCAAACTTCCCCTTCGGCCTCCGGCAAATGGCCTACTTCCCCATCGGACTCGCGTTCAGACGCGATGGCAGGCGACGGAGTGCCCTCCTCCCGTGTCGCTCAGAGGAGGGCACTCCGAGGCGCAGTCGCCGGAGGCGCGGGGGCAGCGGCCGAAGAAGGGGCATCCGGCGGGAGGGTCGATGGGGCTCGGCACGTCGCCCTCGAGGACGATGCGGCGGCGATGGCGCTCCCTGTCGGGGTCGGGCAGGGGAATCGCCGAGAGAAGAGCCTGTGTGTAGGGATGAAGGGGCTCGGCGTAGAGGGATTCGCTGGGCCCTGTCTCGACGATTTTGCCCAGGTACATGACGGCGACGCGGTCTGAGATGTAGCGCACCATGCCGAGATCGTGGGAGATGAAAAGGTAGGCCAGGTCGAGACGTTCCTGAAGGTCGACGAGAAGATTGATGACCTGAGCCTGAATGGAGACGTCCAGCGCCGAGATCGGCTCGTCGCAGACGAGGAGGGCGGGGTCGACGGCCAGCGCCCGGGCGATTCCGATGCGCTGGCGTTGGCCTCCGGAAAACTCGTGGGCGTAGCGGTCGGCGTGGCTCTTGCCCAACCCCACCAGGGCGAGGAGGTCGTAGACGCGCTCCGTCCGGGCTTTGCCCCGGCAGAGTCCGTGGATGTCGAGTCCCTCGGCGACGATATCGCCGACGGTCATCCGAGGATCGAGAGAGGCGTAGGGGTCCTGGAAGATCATCTGGGCCGAGCGGATGAAGGCCTTCCGGTCGGCTCCCGACAGGGTCGCCGTGTCTTCTCCCCGGAAGCGGACCGTTCCCGACGTGGGCTCGTAGAGCCCTACGAGGGTCCTTCCCGCCGTCGACTTGCCGCAGCCCGACTCGCCGACGAGGCCGAGCGTCTCCCCGCGTCTCAGGCTCACGTCGATGCCGTCGACGGCTTTGAGCGTTCCCAGGCCGGGGAGGGAAAAATGCTTTCGCAGTTCCTGCGCCTGAAGAAGAATTTCCTTCATCGTCCCGTCACCCTCTCTGCGGCTCCGACGTTTCCCCCGACCATGGCGTGAAGCCAGCAGGAGGCCTGCTGGTCCTCTCCGACGGAGAAGGAAGGAGGGGGCATGGTGGCACAGACCTTCATGGCCCGGGTGCAGCGCGGGAAAAAGGCGCAGCCGAGAGGGGGCCGGAAGAGATCGGGCGGCGTCCCCTCGATGGAGGAGAGCCGATCGGCCCGGGTAGCGTCGATCCGCGGGATCGAGGCGAGCAGGGCTTGCGTGTAGGGGTGGGCCGGGCGGCGGAAGAGGGCCTCGGAGCTCCCCCTTTCGACGATCTGTCCGGCGTAGAAGACGGCGATCCTGTCGGCCATTTTTGCGACGACGCCGAGATCGTGGGTGATGAGGAGGAGCGTCATGGCGAGCTCTTTCTGAAGGGCGCCGATGATGTCGAGAATCTGGGCCTGAATGGTCACGTCGAGGGCCGTCGTCGGCTCGTCGGCGATGAGGAGGGCCGGGCGACAGGCGATGGCCATGGCGATGAGGACGCGCTGGCGCATCCCGCCCGAGAAGGCGTGGGGGTACTGGCCGTAGCGGCGCTCGGCCTCGGGGATGCCGACGAGGCCGAGTACGTCGAGGGCGCGCCTGCGGCGCTCCCCGCGGGGAAGGGCGTCGTGCTCTGCGATGACCTCCTCGATCTGTCTTCCGATGGACATCGTCGGGTTGAGAGAGGTCATGGGGTCCTGAAAGATCATGCCGATCTCCCGTCCCCTGATGCGGTTCATGGCCTTCTCGGAGCGGCCGACGAGCTCGTCGCCTCTGAAGAGGATCGACCCCGTCATCTTTCCCGGCGGCGTGGCGATCAGCTTCAGCAGGGCCATGGCCGTCACGCTTTTGCCGCAGCCCGACTCGCCGACGATGGCCAGACATTCGCCCTCGTCGAGGTGGAAGGAAACGTCGCGGACGGCCTGGACGGTGCCGCCGTAGGTGTCGAAGGAGACGCGGAGGTTGCGGACTTCCAGAAGATGCCGTCCCGTCGCCTTGTCTGTACTGGAGGGAGTCACGGCCGTCACCGGAGTTTCGGGTCCAGGGCGTCGCGCAGGCCGTCGCCGAAGAGGTTGAGGGAGAGCATGGTGACGCTGATGACGACGGCGGGGATGAAGAGCTGGAAAGGAGCGACGCGGAAGTTCTGGGCGCCGTAGCGGGCCAGCAGTCCCCAACTCGACTGGGGCGGCTGGATGCCCAGGCCGATGTAGCTCAGGAAGGCCTCGGCGAAGATGGCGTAGGGAACGGCCATGGTGAGGTCCGTGATGATCAGCCCCAGCGTGTTGGGGATCATGTGGCGGAAGATGATCCGGAAATCGGAGGCGCCCAGCTTGCGGGCCGCCAGGACGTACTCCTGACTCTTCAGGGAGAGGACCTGCCCCCTGACGAGACGGGCCGACTTGATCCACCCGATGAGGACCATGGCCACGACGATGGAGGTCATGCCCGGCTTGAGGACGACCATGAGGAGAATGGCGACGATCATGTAGGGGATGGCGTAGAGGACGTCGATGATCCGCATGACGATCATGTCGACCTTGCCTCCGACGTAACCGGCGATGCCGCCGATGACGACGCCGATGCAGGTGTTGATGAGAGCCGCGGCGAAGCCGATCAGCAGGGAGACGCGGGCGCCCATCCAGGTGCGGGCCCAGAGGTCCCTTCCCAGGGGATCGGTGCCGAACCAGTGACTCCCGTCGGGCGGCGCGTCGATGGCCGAGGCGTCGGTGGCGGAATAGCTGTAGGGGACGAGGAGGGGGCCGACGGCGGCCAGCAGGATGCAGGCGACGATGACGGCCATCGATGCCGTGGCGACGCGGTTCTTGCGCAGCTTCCGCCAGGCGTCCTGCCAGAAGGTCAGGCTCGGGCGGCTGATGGCCTCCCGCTCGTCCGGTGGGGCCGAGGCGGGCTCGAAAAGGTCGGGCGAGAGCCGTTGGCATTCGGAGTTCATCGTAGTCAGCGTCTCCTTTCGGCGAGGGCGATCCGGGGGTCGATGAAGCCGTAGAGGATATCGACGATGAAGTTGGCGGCGATGAGAAAGACGCCGTAAAAGGCCGTCAGGCCCAGGATCACGGTGTAGTCGAGATTCTGGACGCCCAGAACGTAAAATTTGCCCATCCCCGGAATGGCGTAGATCGACTCGATGACGAAGGTGCCCGTCAGGATGGCCGCCGTCACCGGTCCCAGAACGGTGACGACGGGAAGGATGGCGTTGCGGATCTGATGGCGCCAGACGATTTTGAACGTCGAAAGCCCCTTGGCCCGGGCCGTGCGGATATAGTCCTGTCCCGTGACTTCGAGCATGCTCGTTCTCATGATGCGCGAGACCAGGGCCAGGGTGTAGAAGCTCAGGGCCAGCGTGGGGAGGACGGTATGACGGAAGCTTCGCCATAAAGCCACGGGAAACCAGCCCAGCTTGAGGCCGAAAAAGTACTGGAGCAGCGATCCGGTGATGAAGTCGGGCAGGGAGATCCCCGCGATGGCGATGAAGATGCAGATGTACTCGAGGGGGCGTCCCCTGTTGAGGCCGGCGACGACGCCCAAGGCGATCCCGACGAGAGAGGCGAAGAGGATGGCCCGGATCCCCAGGTCAGCCGAATAGGGGAAGGAATTGGCGATGATGCCGCTGACGGGCATGTTCTGGTACTTGATCGAAAAGCCCAGATCCCCTCGAAGCAGGTTGGCGATATAGCGGAGGTACTGGACGTGAAGGGGCTGATCGAATCCGTAGTAGGCCTCGAGGTTGGCCCGGATTTCGGGCGTTAGCTTGTCGCTGGCGAAGGGATCTCCGGGCAAAAGACGGACGAGGACGAAGACGACGGAAAGGAGGATCCAGACGGTGACGAACGAGATGAGGAGCCGGTTGAGGATATAGCGGGACAAAGGAGATACCCTCCCTTCATCTGGAGAGGTGCCCTTCGCCTCCGAGGAAGGGGCGAAGGGCACGCGGGCGGTTTCCCGTTCCGGCTCCGTCAGTCCTCGACGGTGGCGAATAGGAAGTCCAGGTCGGCGCCGACGAAGGGACGGGAGATCCCCTTGATGCCGGGACGGGTCAGCCAGGCCCGACGGCGGAGCTGGAGGGGGATCAGGGGAGCCTCGTCGAGGAGGATTTTTTCGGCCTCGAAGAGCAGGTCGAGGCGTCTGCGATGGTCGGTCTCGCGGCGCGAGGCGGCGATGAGGTCGTCGAAGGCCCGGTTCCCCCATCCGCTGTTGTTGTGGCTGATGTCGCTGCCCCAGATCTCGAGGTAGGTCAGGGGATCGTCGAAGTCCGGCGCCCAGCCCGAATAGACCAGGTCGTAGTCGGCCTGCCCCTCCATGAGGTAACGCTGTTTGCGCGTCACGATCTGGACGTTGAAGGTGATTCCCAAGGTCCTCTGGATCTGGTCCTGAAGGGTCTCGGCCATGCGGCGGCACTCCTCCTCGTCCTGAATCAGGTAGGTGACGGAGATCTTGCTCGGATCGTCGATGCCGAGACGCTCCATGGCCTTTTTCAGGTGGGCCCGGGCCCTATCCCCGTCGCCCGTTCTGCTGTAGTACTCGAGAGGGTATTCCTCGGCGTAGGGCTTCTCCGCCCCGGCCACGATGGGCAGAACGTAGCGGAGGTTGGGGAGATAGAGATCTCTCGTGGCGATCTTGACGTATTCGTCGCGATTGATGGCCCAGGCCAGAGCCTTGCGGAAATCCCTGTCGGCCAGCCAGGGGCGTTCAGGATTGGGGCGGACGTTGACCTTGATCCAGTCGTTGGCTCCCGTCAGGGAGACCTGGGCCTTGCCCGACGCGGCGTACCCGCCGTAGAGGTTGGCCGGGATGTCGACCATGTCCAGTTCTCCGCTTTCGAAGAGGCTCAAGGCCGTGTTCTGCTCGTAGATCTGATGGATGGTGACGCGATCGAGCCCGACGGCGTCGCCGTTCCAATAGTGGGGGTTCTTCTCCAGGACCATGACCTGCTCGTGCTTCCACTCCCCGATCAGGAAAGGGCCGTTGTAGACCATGCGGTCGGCGGCCGTGGCGAAGCCTTCCTTCTCCCTCTCGACGATATCCTGACGGGAGGGAAGGAAGCACATGAGCTGAAGGTAGCTCAGGAAATAGTCCATGGGCTCTTCGAGGCGAACCTCGAAGGTCCTGTCGTCGACGGCCCTGACGCCGATCTGGCCGGGATCGGCGATGTCGCCCTTGTTGAAGGCCTTGCCGTTGACGATGCCGTAGGCGGCGAAGGCGTATTCGGCCGCCGTGGCCGGATCGAGAAGGCGGCGGAAGCTGTATTCGAAGTCGCGGGCCGTCACGGCCTTGCCGTCGCTCCAGCGGGCGTCGCGGAGGTGAAAGGTGTAGACGAGCCCGTCGGGCGAGATGTCCCAGCTTTCGGCCATGGCGGGGAGGATTTTACCGTCGTGGACGCGGACGAGTCCCTCCAGGACGTGGACGCCGATGACCATGGAGGGGAGGGCGTTGGCCTTCTGCGGATCCATTCCGGGGACTTCGCTTTTGACGGAAAAAGCGAATTCCCTGTCCCGGGCCGGGGCGACGGAGGCGACGGAGGCGAGGGCGATCATGGCGACAAGGGCGACGAAGATCTTTCTCGAGACAGTCCTCACTGGCGGCACTCCTTTCGTTATTCCCTCTCGAAGGGTCTGAAGGGGCGGAAGACGGGGGAATGCGTTCAGGCGAGTTCCAGAAGCTCTTTGGGCGTTCCCGTGAGGATGTCCACCCCCTCGTCCCGGACCAGGAGGGTGTCCTCGATCCGCACGCCTCCCCATCCCGCCAGGTAGACGCCGGGCTCGACGGTGACGACGCAGCCTTTTTGCAAGGTCCTGTCGCAGCGGGCGCTCATGAAGGGCTCCTCGTGAATGTCGAGGCCGACGCCGTGCCCCAGACCGTGAGAGAAGGCCTCGCCCAGCCCTGCCGAGACGATGACCTGCCGGGCCGCCCTGTCGACGTCTCTGGCCGCGACGCCGGAGCGAATGGCCCCTATCCCCGCCAGCTGGGCCTCCAGGACGATCCGGTAGATCTCCTTCTGTCTCGCCGTGGCCCGGCCCAGGACGACGGTCCGCGTCATGTCCGAACGGTAGCCGTCGTAGCGGGCGCCGAAATCGAAGGTGATCAGATCGCCCCGCTCCAGTCGCCGATCGGAGGGGACGGCATGGGGCATGGAGCTGTTGGGGCCGGAGGCGACGATGAAATCGAAGGCCCGATCCTCGGCGCCGAGGCAGGCCATTTCATAGGCCAGTTCGCGCTCCAGGTCGCGCTCCGTCACGCCGGGGACGATTTTCGGCAGGAGGGCGGCGAAGGCCCCGTCGGCGATCCGGGCGGCCTTCCCTATGGCGGCGATCTCCTCGTCGTCCTTGACGTAGCGCAGGGCCTCGACGCCTTCCGTGGCGGGGACGAAGGGCAGATCGCCCAGGGCCTCGGAGATCTCCCGGTAGAGCGAGTAGGTCAGGCAATCGGCCTCGAAGGCGATGCGATGAAGCCCCTCGCGCTTGGCCAGCGAGGCCACCGTCGCTCCCAGAGGCGGAAAGGGGTCGCGCCAGCGAACCACCTCGAAGTGGGGACATTCCCTGGAGGCCTGTTCGGTGTAGCGCGAATCGGTGACGAGAAAGGCCTTTGTCGCCGTGATCAGCCCGTAGGAATCGCCTCCGGTGAAACCGGAGAGATAGCGGAGATTGGTCGGGCGGAAGATGAAAAGCCCTTCCCCCTCAGGAAGGGCCCTCTTTTTCAGGCGACGTGCGAGACGGTCTGTCCTCTCCATAGCCCCAGCTCCTTTTGCATTCAGATATAAGATATTTCAGAGAGAGAGCACGGTTATGAAATATCATAAGGATACAGCTTTGTCAAATATTAAGTAAGTGCCGATCCATCGAAAGAGCAAGGAAAAAGACATGCGAAGGGCCCCCGAACCCGGGGGCCCTTCGAGAAGGGGCGATTCAGACCTGTCAGCGGCTGTGGCGCCTCTTGACCACGGCGGTGCGGCCTCAGGCGGGGCCGACGTAGACGCCTCCGGATTCGACCGCCCCTTCCGTCGAGGAGGGTGCGCGGGTCCCGACGGTGACGGTTCGGTCCCGTCAGAGCTCCGGCTCGGCCGCGGCCGGCGCCTGCACCGGTTCCTCCGCCGTGGCTTCCACGAGGCTACGAAGGAGGGCCTCGAGGCGTGTCATCGTCCGGCCGTACCCCTCCCAGTCGGCCTCCCGGAGGGCCCTCTGCGAGGCCTCCCAGGCCTCCTGGGCCTGACGGGCCAGGGCGGAGGCCTCGCCGGAGAGGGACGGGGCCTGAGGAAGGACCTTTTCTGACGAGGCCACGGGGGTTTCCGGTGCCGCGCCTTTCCCGACGAGAGCCGTCAGGGCCCCCTCGAGCGTCTCCGCCCAGGCGATGCCGTTGCCCGAGGCGACGATGACCCGTTTCAGTTCGGGCAGATCGCTGTTTTCCGACTTGAGGTAGAGGGGCTGGACGTAGAGGATGGCTCTGTCGATGGGGATGACGAGGACGTTGCCTCGGATCACGTCCGATCCCCTCTGGCTCCAGAGGGAGAGTTGGGCCGAGATCTCCGGGTTCTGGTCGATGAGGGCCTCGATCTGGGCCGGGCCATAGACGAGAGTCTGCTTGGGGAAACGGTAGAGGAGCAGTTCACCGTAGTTGGCTCCATCCGATCGGGCGGCGAGCCAGGAGATCATGTTGTTCCGCCCCACGGGGAGGAAGGGGGAGATGAGGGCGAACTCCGACGTTTCCTCGAGGCGCATCATCAGGTAGTAGGGGTCGACGGCCTTGCCCTGACGGTCCTGGGCCGGGGTCCAGACGTCCTCCTTGTTGTAGAAGGTGTTGGGGTCTCCCATGTGGTAGGTCCTGAAGATTTCGCCCTGGATGCGGAAGAGGTCCCGTGGATAGCGCAGATGGGCGCGGAGATCGTCGCCGATGGCCTCCGCGGGCTGAATGAGGCCGGGGAAGATCTTTCTCCAGGCCCTCAGAAGGGGGTCCTTCTCGTCGACGGCGTAGAAGGAGACGGTGCCGTCATAGGCATCGACGGTGACTTTGACGCTGTTGCGGATGTAGTTGATGGAGCGTGCCGAGCGACCGATGCGGACGTTGACGGGTTCCGAATAGGGGTAGCGCCCCGTCGCCGTGTAGGCGTCGACGATCCAGAGGAGGCGGCCGTCGACGACGGCCATGTAGGGGTCTCCGTCGACGATGAGGAAGGGGACGATGCGCTGGACCCGCTCGAGGACGTTGCGGTAGATGAGAATGCGGCTGTCCTTGGTGAGGGCGTCGGAGAAGAAGAGCTCCGAGTCGCCCAGACGGAGGGAGAAGAGAATCCGCCGCCAGAGGGAGCCGACGGGAATGCCGCCCTTTCCCTCGTAGGTCGTGCGGGCGTTGCCCTCGCCCATGGGGTAGTCGAACTCGTGGACCGTCGTGCGGACCAGGGCGTAGGAGGAGGCCTTCTCCCCGTAGTAGATCTGGGGCCTCTCGAGGGTCAGGGGGACGGAAAAGCGCGGAGGCAGGTCACGGACCCAGAGAACGGGCTGCCCCGTCGTCGTCACTTCGTTGACGGGGTTCATGACGAGGCCGTAGCCGTGGGTGAATTCGAGATGGCGGTTGACCCAGGTCGGATTCTGGAGCTGCGTCAGATCGAGTTCGCGGGCGGCCAGCATGACCTGGCGGTAGTCGCCGTCGAAGTCGTAGCGGTCGATGTCGACGCCGCCGAAGTCGTAGTAGGAGCGGATCTCCTGAAGTTGGCGGTAGCTGCGAAGGAGGGTGTCCTCGTCCCAGAGACGGATGTTGCGGACCGTGTCGGGATTGGCGTCGAGGGATTGGGCCGTTACGGTGAGGCTGGGCTCGAAGGCCGTCGACGTGAGGTCGTGGAGATCGTAGGCCGTCAGAGTGGCCTTTATGTTGTGCTCGATGAAGGGACGTTCCCTCTGGAACTCGTTGGGTTCGACGACATACTTCTGGATCACGCCGGGATAGGCCCCTCTGAGGGCGATGTTGGCCAGGGCCCAGAGGCCGAGGACGATGCCGGCGTATTTCCACGTCTTCCGGGAGAGGCCGACGAGGATGAGCAGAGCCAGGGCGACGGTGAGTCCCGTCAGGATGTTGAGGGCCGGCAGTTCGGCGAAGACGTCGGTGTAGCTGGCGCCGAAGGTGACGCCCCGAGGCGAGTAGAGGAGGTCGTAGCGGGCGAGAAGAAAGCCCAGGGCCCAGAGGAGGGCGATGGCCGCCCCGAGGAGGGAGAGGTGCCTTTTTTCGGTCCTGGAAAGGGGGAAGGGGAGCTGGAGCCCGCGGGAAGCTCCTCCCAGAGCGGAAAGAAGGGCGACGCCGCCGAAGGCCAGTACCAGAAGTCCCTGGAGCCACTGGCGCAGGAAGGCGATGAAGGGAAGACGGAAGATGTAGAAGCTCAGGTCTTTCCCGAAGAGGGGGTCGTCGACGGAGAAGGAGGTCCCGTTGAGGAAGAGGAGAGCCTCCTCCCAGTGGCCGCGCGCTCCCGCTCCCTGGAAGAGGGCGAAGGCCAGGGCCGCGAGGAAGAGCAGACGCCGCTGCGTCTTCGACGAGAGGACCATTTCGTCGGGGAGGGCCGTTCGGGTCAGGGCGGGGCGCCAGTTGAGATAGAGGGCGAGAAAGGAGAAGACCGAGGCGACGAGGAAGAGAAGGGCCTGGGGCCAGATGCGGATCCAGAAGGCCTGAGAGGCTCCCACCTCGTGGTACCAGAGGAGCTCCGTCAGGAAGGTGACGAGAGTCGGTCCTCCCGCGAAAAGGAGAAAGGCCGAGATGACGAGGGCGGCCAGGGAGAGGCCGTGAAGGGCCTTCCTCCCGGGGCGGTTCTCTCCCTCCTGAGGTGCCCAGTCGCCGCGGTTGGGGTTCCAGATGAAACGTTTCATGGTTGGGTCCCTCCTTCGAGTCCTTTGCTGAGGCGTCTTTCCAGAAGATGGACGAGGGGAAGGCCGAGGCCGAAGCAGGCCACGGCCTGACCGAAGGCGACGTAGAGGGCCGTCGAGACGAAGGGGAGATCGAGGAGGACGGAGAGGTAGCCGCCGACGACGAGGCCGTTGATGACGACGGGAGGAAGGGCCGCCAAAAACTTGTTGGGCATCTTCCAGGTGAGCAGGGCGGCGGCCAGGGTCGCCAGGCTGCCGAAGACGACGTCGACGAGGCCCATGCCGCCGAAGAGGTTGGCGAGAAGACAGCCGACGAAGAGGCCCGCCACGGCCTCGGGCAGGAGGAAGGGGAGAAGCGTCAGGGCCTCGGCGACGCGGACCTGGACGGCGCCGTAGGAGAGAGGGGCGAAGGCGAGACAGAGGACGGCGTAAAGAGAAGCCACAAGGGCGGCGACGACGAGGCGGCGCGGCGTTATTTCGGGGATTTTCAGGTGGGGCACGGTGCGATCGCTCCTTTCTGGGCGGCCGAGTCGGAGGACCATGGCGACGGAGGTGGTCCTTCGGCTCAGCCGGGAGCCTTCCTGCGCTATAATGGCGTCGCGAAGGAAAGGGTCAGGACGCTTCCGGCGGAATGACCTCGTCGAGGGAGACGAGACGGTAGCCTTTGCGGCGGATGAAGTCGATGATTTCCGGCAGGGCCTCTACGGTCTCGACGGGACCGTCGTGGAGGAGGATGACGGCGCCGCACCGCAGGTTTCTCTCGATGCGACGGAGGATCTGCTGCGGCGTCTTTCCCGTGTAGTCGGCCGTGTTGATCGTCCAGAGAGCCGTCGTCAGGCCGCTTCTTTTCGTCGCCCTGAGCACCTCTCCGTTATACTGGCCGCCCGGGGGACGGCCGAAGCGGGGGCGGCGACCGGTGATCCCCTCGATGGCGTCGTTGCAGAGTTTCCACTCCAGCTCCATGTTCTCCGGGGGCAGCGTCGTCAGGTTGTTATGGTAAAAGGTGTGGTTGGCCACCGTATGTCCCTCGTCGGCCATGCGTTTAACCAGGTCGGGACTCTTGACGGCCATGCGGCCGACGACGAAGAAGGTGGCCTTGACCTCCTTTTCCCGGAGAAGGTCGAGGATCCTTTCGGTGACGCCGGGATGGGGGCCGTCGTCGAAGGTGAGGGCCACGAGGGGATCGGCCGTGGGGATGCGCGAGAAGACGGCGCCCCAGGCCGGGAGGGAGAGCGACAGAGACAGAGACAGGATGAGGGACGGCAGGGCGAGACGATTAAGGAGCGGGTGCTTCATCGACGAAAGGGGCCTCCTCAGGTAAGAGTAGACCCGATGATAACGCCTTATCCCTCTTTGGGCCAGAAGGAAGGGGCCGATCGGCGCGATTACTCTCCTTTCGGGCGGTAGATGAGGACGGAGCAGTGGGCGTAGCGGGCGATGTTCGACGCCGTCGACCCCACGACGAGACGCTCCAGCGTCGAATGGCCCCGGTAGGCGACGACGATGAGGTCGAAGCCCTCCTCGCGGGCCTTTCTGACGACGAAGTCGGCGGGGTTGCCCTCTTCGACGACGATGTGGGCGGGGGCCTCCCCTTCGAGGGGCGGGTCGGTTTCCTCGGCCTTGCGCAGGTAGTAGGCGATTTTTTTGCGGGCTATCTGACGGACCTCTTCGTCGAGCTCCTGAGGGATCCAGGGCTCGTAGCCCTTCCAGAGATAGGTGTGGGGCAGAACGTGGATGAAAGTGACCTCGGCCCCGAGTCGGCGGGCCAGGTCGCGGGTGTAGGTCACCAATTTTTCCGAAAGCCTGCTGAGATCGACGGCGACGAGGAGCTTTGTGGTCATTGTCTTGCCCTCCTTTCCTGGTCTTTCGGACGGGAAGCGGACGAAATCCGATGCCCTTATTGTACCATTTTGCCAATTGTCGGCAATGAGAGGCCGACGGCGAAGGAGGTTCGCAGGTTGCCCGCGTTGTTTTTCACGCTCTTTTCTGCCGTCCTGGGGGCCGTGATGGGATCGTTTTTCAACGTCGTCGCCGAAAGAGGCGCCCAGGGACGCTCCTGGTGGGGGCGGGAGCGCTCCCGCTGCGCCTCCTGCGGGAGGGTCCTCGAGCCGCCGGAGCTGATTCCTGTCGTCTCCTTCCTCCTCCAGGGGGGGAGGTGCAGGAGCTGCGGCGAGGCGATACCCAGGCTCTGTCTCTGCGCCGAGGCGGCCTGTGCCCTGGGCGCGGGGCTTCTGGCCTGGCGCTGGGGGGTGGGCTGGGCGGGGCTGCTGAGTCTGGCCCTCTTCCTCTCCCTGGCCCTCAATTCCCTGACGGACCTCCACAGCGGCTACATCTACGATCTGGCCGCCCTTCTCCCCGTTCTTCCCTTCGTCCTCCTCAGGAGTCCCGGAGGCCTTTCCTCCCTTTTCGACGGGGCCTTGGGCGGACTCCTGGGCTTTTTCGTCATCGCCGCCATCATCGTCGTCAGCCGCGGCGGCATGGGGTGGGGGGACGCCTTTCTCATGGCCGGCTGCGGCGTCGGCCTGGGCTGGCGTCTGACGGCTCTGGCCCTCTACCTGGGGTTCATGGTCGGTGGCTTCTCGGCCCTGGGCCTGCTGGCCATGAAGAAGGTGGGGCGCAAGACGGCCCTGCCGCTGGGGCCTTTCCTGGCCGTCGGAGCCCTTTTGGCCCTCCTGTGGGGACCCTCTATTCTGGGGTACTGGGGGTGGTCCGCCGGCTGGCCCTGGTAGGAACCGTCAGGACGAGGACGGCCGGAGAGCCCCGGCCAGGTCGCCGACGGCGGGCCGGGCCGATCGGTCCGAAAAAGGCGCCGCCGGCCCGCTCCATGAAAGACGAAGCGATCGCCTCGTTTCCGGAGGGAACGCCTCTGCGAGGCCGCAATGGGGGAGGGCAAAGGCCATGATTCTCGAAGAAGCGCGAAAAGCCATCGTCGCCTACGGGCGGAAACTCATCGACTCGGGGCTGACTCGGGGGACGGGAGGCAATCTGAGCCTCTGGGACCGCCGCGAAAGACTCTGGGCCATCAGTCCCAGCGGGCTGGATTATTACGCCGTCGAGGCCGCCGATGTCGTCGTTCTCGACGAAGAGGGCCGCGTCGTCGAAGGGACGGGGCGGCCCTCCAGCGAATGGGAGCTTCATCTCGAGGTCTACCGGCGGAGGCCCGACGTGGCCGCCGTCGTCCACACCCATTCCCCCTTCGCCACCGTGCTGGCCTGCCTCGGCCTCGAGATTCCCCCCGTTCACTATCTCGTCGGCTTTGCCGGAAGGAAGGTCGCCGTCGCTCCCTACGCCACCTTCGGCACGGCCGAGCTGGCCCGTCTCACGGCAGAGGTCCTGGGCGGAAGCGGAGCGGTCCTCATGGCCCACCACGGCCTGCTGGCCGTCGGAGCCGGCCTGGATCGCGCCTTCAACGTCGCCGAGGAGATCGAGTTCGTCGCCGAGCTCTACTGGCGGGCCCGGACACTGGGGGATGTTCCCCTTCTCTCGGAGAAGCAGATGACGGCCGCCCTGGAGCGTTTCGGCGACTACGGTCCCGGGCCGAAGGCCTGAGGGGGCGCCGACGAAGAGGGGACGGCCGCGGCCGCCCCCTCCCTTTTTTACTGGACGATCTCGACCAGTTCGACCTCGAAGTGGAGGTCTTCTCCGGCCAGGGGATGGTTGCCGTCGAGGACGATCGTCGCGTCGCCTACGGAGGTGATGCGGGCCTCGACGGTCTGGCCGTCGGGGAAGCGCATCTGGAGATTCTGGCCGATTTCGGGCGTCGGCTCCTGGGGGAAGTTTTCCCGGGGAATGGAGAAGAGCATCTCGTCGTGGCGGGGGCCGTAGGCCTCTTTGCAGCTCAGGGCGAAGCCCTTTCGCTCCCCTTCGGCGAGGCCCTCGACGGCGCCGTCGAAGCCGGCGATCATCCGGCCGTCGCCGACGACGAACTCGATGGGCTCCTCCCTCTCCCAGGAGTTGTCGAACTCCCGTCCGTCGACGAGGGTGCCTCGGTAATGGACGCGGACGCGATCTCCCTTGCAGGCCTTTTTCATCGGCCATTCCCCTCCCTTTTCCGATGTTCGCCGGCGGCGACGAGCTTTTCCATCTCCGTCAGGTGGTCCTCGAAGATATCGATGGCTGCCTCCATGGGGGCCGATAGGGTCATGTCGACGCCGGCGTCGCGGAGGATCTCGATGGAAGGGGCCGACGAGCCCCGGCTCAGGAAGCGGCGGTAGCGATCGAGGGCCGGAAGGCCCTCCTCGACGATCTTCTTCGAAAGATAGAGGGCCGAGGCGTAACCCGTGGCGTACTGGTAGACGTAGAAGGCGTTGTAGAAGTGGGGAATGCGGGACCACTCGCCGGCCAGAAGATCATCGACGACGGCCGGTCCGTAGTAGGCCCGGTTCAGCTCCATCCAGAGCGTCTCCAGCGATTCGGGCGTCAGCGGCTCTCCCGCCTCGGCGCGGCCGTGGACTTCGAGCTCGAACTCGGCGAAGAGGGTCTGGCGGAAAAGCGTCGTCCTGATCTGCTCCAGAGAGTAGTTGAGCAGGTAGAGGCGTTCCCTGCCGTCTTTGGCCTCGTCGAGAAGGTGGCGCAGCAGCAGGGCCTCGTTCGTCGTCGACGCCACCTCGGCGAGGAAGATGGTGTGGCTCGAATAGACGTAGGGCTGGTCCCGGTCGGAATAGAAGCGGTGAAGGGCGTGGCCCATCTCGTGGGCGATGGTGAAGACGTCGCGGATCGTCCCGCCGTAGTTGAGAAGCACGTAGGGGTGGACGCCGTAGTTCCCCCAGGAATAGGCGCCGCTGCGCTTGCCCCGGTTCTCGTAGACGTCGATCCAGCGGTTGCGGAAGCCCTCGTCGAGAAGGGCACCGTAGTCGTCGCCGAGGGGTCTCAGTCCCCGGCGGACCAGGTCGAGGGCCTCCTCGTAGTCGTACGTCTTGTCCACGTCGGCCACGAGGGGGACGTAGAGATCGTACATGTGGAGCTCGTCGACGGCCAGGACCTCCTTGCGGAGGGCCACGTAGCGGTGGAGGGCGTCGAGGCGGCGCCGTACCGTTTCGACCGTGCTGTGGTAGACGGAGAGGGGGATGGCGTTTCCGTCCAGGGCGGCCTCGAGGCAGGAGCCGTAGCCCCTGGCTCGTGAGACGAAAAGATCGTGCTTCACCGAGCCGCCGTAGGAGGCGGCCAGGGTGTTGCGGAAGTTTCTGTAAGTGCCCAGGATGCCCTCGAAGGCCTCGCGGCGGACGCGGCGGTCCTGGGAGCGCAGGAAGCGGGAGTAGCGCTCCTCGCTGAGTTCCACCTCGATGCCCTTTTCGTCTTTGATGACGGGGAAGCGCATGTCGGCGTTGGTGAGCATGGAGAAGACGTTGTCGGCCGTCTGGGCCATCTCGCCCATTCCGGCCATGAGGGCCTCCTCGGGGGCCGAGAGGACGTGGGGCCGGGCGCGGAAGATCTCCTCGAGGGAGAAGCGGTAGAGGGCCAGATCGCTCTTCTCGTCGAGAAAGGTCCGGACCCTCTCCTCGTCGAGGGCCAGAAGCTCGGGAGCCATCCAGGAGAGGGCGCCTCCCGTCCGGACGTAAAGGGCCGTGGCCCGATCGGCCAGGGCCTGGGCCTCGGTGCGGCTCGTCTGTTCGTCCCGTCTCATGAAGGCGTAGGCCAGGAGGGCGCCGACGCGGCAGCTTACCGAGTCCCGTAGGGTCAGGGCCTCGAGGAGGGCGTCGGCGCTCTCGCCGAGGCGGCCCTTGAAGGCCTCGAGGCGGGGGAGGTCGTCCGTCACTCCGGAGGCGCTCGCCTCCCAGGCCTCGTCGGTCTCGAAAAGGTCCTCGAGGCGCCAGGTGTGGCGTTCCTCGATGGCCGAGCGCTCCCTCACCTGGCCCGTTACCGCTCCGGCGCCTTCCGGCGCCGGGAAAAAGTGCTCTCTCAAAAAAGATCAGCTCCCTTCCGTCAGGCCGCCTGGCGGCCTGCATGGCCTTCTCATTATAGGGGCAGAGGCCCGCGCCGTCGAAAAAACGGACCCCTGCGATTCTCGGCGGAACGTCGGCGTCGCATTCACGAAGGGGGCTCGACTCTCTCGGGCCGGTCCGGAAGGCCGGTAAATTGACTTTTGTAAAGTAGTCTTTTCTGTGGACAAAAAGGGGGTCTTCGGCTATCCTAATGGCGGAGTCAAGCGTTCAAGGGACGTCGGAAGAGGTGCCTTTCCGAAAAAGGAGGAGGATGATTCATGGCCGATTTGAGAACGACCTACCTCGGACTGGAGCTCAAAAATCCCGTCATCGCCGGTGCCAGCCGTCTCACGGCAGACATGGAGACCCTCAGGGGACTGGAGGCCTCCGGAGTGGGGGCCGTCGTCATCGCGTCCCTCTTCGAGGAGCAGATCCGCCTCGGTCACGACAAGCTGGAAGATCTTCTCATGGGCTTCGATTCCCGCGAGCAGTCGGAGATCTCCCTCTTCCCCGGCATGGCCTACGCCGGGCCGGAGGAGCACCTCGACTGGGTCGCCAAGGCCAGGAAGGCCCTTTCCATCCCCGTTATCGCGAGCCTCAACGCCGTCACGGCCGAGACCTGGGTCGAATGGGCCCGCCGTCTGGCCGATACGGGCATCGACGCCCTGGAGCTGAATTTCTATTCCACCCCCGTCGACTCGTCCAAGGCCGGGGCCTCCATCGAAGACGAACAGGTCGAGGCCGTGGCCGCCGTCTGCCGGGCTCTCTCCATCCCCGTCTCGGTCAAGCTGAGCCCCTTCTATGCCAATCCCCTCCATGTCATGAGGCGCATGGCCGAGGCGGGAGCGAAGGGCTTCGTCCTCTTCAACCGTTTCTTTCAGCCCGACATCGACGCCGAGACGGAGAGGCCGAGTTTCGTCTTCGACCTCAGCGAGGCCGAGGAGAGCCGCCTTCCCCTGCGCTTCACCGCTCTGGCCAACGGCCGGGTCAAGGCCGATCTCGTCGCCTCGACGGCCGTTCTGACGGCGGGCGACGTGGCCAAGATGATCCTGGCCGGGGCCAGGGCCGTCCAGATGGTGACGGCCTTCTACCGCAACGGCATCGACTACGGCCAGAAGGTCCTGGCCGAGTTCGCCTCCTGGATGGATCGTCACGGCTACGCCTCCGTCGAGGAATTCCGAGGAAGGCTCGACAAGCGCCACTCCGACGATCCCCATGCCTGGGAGAGGGCCCAGTACGTCCGGATCCTCATGCGCTCCGACGCCTCCGTCGAGCGCTACCCGCTCCTTTAGCCCTGCCGTCGCCGCCGCCGCGCCCGAGGGTGCGGCGGCTTTGTCATAAAGAGGTGAGAGGATTGAGGCCTTTCGCAATCCTGGCGGTGCTTCTGCTTCTTCCCCTCGGCGCCTTTGCCCAAGAGGTCTCCCCCTTTTCCGAAAAAAGGCCGGTGCCGCGGCTCCTTGCCCCCGGCGTTTCTTTTTTATGGTCGGAGACCGTCTCCTTTGGCCCCGCGGCGTCGATGTGCCCCCCTCCGCGGGAGAGCTCCCGCCAGATGCCGATTTCGACACAGGACCTGTCCCTCCTGGCGACGTCGGCTCCCGTCGTCGCCCTCGTTTCCCTCGAAGAGGGCGGCTCCTTCGCCATCGTCGGCCCTCTGGCCCGCCGCGGGGCCTTCCTGCTTCCTCTGGGCCCCGTCGCCTTCGCGGCCCCTCCGTCCTCCCATCTCCCTCGGCCGGATTTCCCCGATCTGACCCAGACGGACCGTTCCCTGGGGCTTCCTCTGGGAGGTTGGGTTCACTGCGGCCCCGTGGCCGCCGCCGATATCCTCCTGTCCTTGAATCTCGTCGACGACGGGGCGGAGACGGCGCGCCTCCTGGGGAGCCGCCCCTTCATGGATACCCGCTTCCTCTCGGGAGGGACGTCGCCCTGGCGCTTTCTCTCCGGCCTCGATGCCTTTCTCGACGAAAGGGCCCTCTCAGGCGTCGTCCTCGAGTATCAGGGGTGGCCCTCCCGGGAGTGGCGTCACGGTTTCGTGACATCGCCCTGCTGGAACGACATCGCCCTGGCCCTCGCTTCCGGAGGCGGCGCCGTGCTCCAGGTGGGATGGTACGTCGAGGAGAGGGGGCAGTGGCGGCGGAGGTCGGGGCACTGGGTCGCCCTGGCCGGCTACGACGGAGAGACCTGGTTCGTCGCCGATCCCGGCCCATGGGCGGGAAAGACCCCGGCCCTCCAGTCCGTACGTTTCGCCCCCGTGGCGGAAGGGGTTCTCCTCGTCGCGGAGGGGAACCGGATGGAGGGCCGGGCCTACCGGGAGGTCCTCTCGGGCCTCGCCCGTCCCCGCCGGGGCGAGCGGGCCGTCGCCGAAGGCGTGGTCCTTCTCTGGCGCATTCCGCCCGGCGCTTTTGCCCTGAAGGCCTTGCCGCCTCCGGCCTCGATGGAGCCGTGCCCTTCGGCGGAGACAGGGAGAAAAAGGAGGTCCGCCCTATGGCGATGGCCTGGGAAAAAGAGGCGGAGCGGATGGTTCGGACTCAGATCCTGGCCCGCGGGATGGCCGAAGGTCCTCTGACGGAGGCCATGAGATCTCTGCCCCGTCACCTCTTCGTCCCGCCGGAACGGCGTCATCAGGCCTGGGACGACGGTCCCCTTCTCATCGGACGGGATCAGACGATCTCCCAGCCCTACATGGTGGCCCTCATGACGGACTATCTCGGCGTCGGCTCCGGGGATGCCGTCCTCGAAATCGGCACCGGATCGGGCTATCAGGCCGCCCTCCTGGCCGCCTTGGGCTGTGCCGTCACCTCCGTCGAGAGGATCGTCTCCCTGGCCCGGCGTGCCGAGGCCCTCCTGAGCCGGCTGGGTCTCGATGTGACCGTCGTCGTCGGCGACGGCCGCGAGGGAAGACCCGAATCGGCCCCCTACAGGGGGATTATCGTCACGGCCGGCTCTCCCCGGCTCTATCAGGCCTGGTCCGATCAGCTCGATCGGGGCGGCCGCCTCGTCGTTCCCCTTACCCTGTCTCCGGGACTGGAACGCCTTTTCATCCGGGAACGCCGCGAGGAGGGGTTCCTCGACGACTGGAAGGAGTACTGCCGCTTCGTCCCCCTTCTCCCCGGCCTCGACGACGGGGGTGGCGACGTCGGCGGGAGCTGAAGCCTTCCTCCGTCGCGCGAGTCCTCGTCCCTTGCGTTCCCGTCGGTCATGACAGGCCGCGGGTTCCCGTTGCGACAGCAGAAGGAGAGGATAGATCATGGTCGCTGATTTTCTTCGAGACGCTCGGGCCGATAGGGAATGGATCGTGACGACGCGAAGAGATATCCACCGCCACCCCGAGCTCGGTTTCGACCTGGAGCGGACGGCGGCCCTCGTCGAGAGAGAGCTCCAGCGGCTCGGGATCGAGACGCGGCGGGCCGCCGTCACGGGCGTCGTCGGGCGCCTCCGGGGGGACCGGCCGGGGCCCGTCGTGGCCCTGCGGGCCGACATGGACGGCCTCGAACTGGACGACAGAAAGGCCGTCCCCTACGCCTCGGCCTTTCCCGGCAGAATGCATGCCTGCGGTCACGACGCCCACACGGCCATGCTCCTCGGCGCGGCACGCCTCCTCGCTCGGAGGCGCCACCTCCTGGCAGGGGAGGTCCGTTTCCTCTTTCAGCCCGCCGAAGAGGGGGACGGAGGGGCCCTTCCCATGATCGGGGAAGGGGCCCTGACGGATCCCGACGTGGACGCCGTCTTCGGCCTCCACGTCGCTCCCGAATTCGCTCCGGGCACGATCGGCCTCTCCCGGGGGAAGCTGCACGCCGCCTCCGATCTTTTCGACCTGGTCCTGTCGGGAAGGACCAGTCACGGAGCCAAGCCCCATCTCGGTATCGACGCGCTCGCCGTGGGGGCCCAGGTCCTCTCGGCCCTCCAGCAGATCGTGAGCCGCCAGACCGATCCCCTCGATCCGATCGTCGTCACCGTCGGCACCTTTCATGGAGGGACGAGGAGAAACATCATCGCCGGTCGGGCCGAGATGACGGGCATCATACGGACCGTCGACGCCGCAAGGCGCGTCTGGGCGCGGCAGAAGGTGAGGGAGGTCGCCGAAGGCGTCGCCTCCGCCCTCGGCGCCCGGGCCGAACTGCGCTTCACCGAGGGCTATCCCTGTCTCGTCAACGACGGCGAGCTGGCCCGCTATGTCGAGACCGTCGCCTCCGACCTCCTCGGCGACGGCGCCGTCCGGATCATGGAGAAGCCCACGATGGGCGTCGACGATTTCGCCTATTTCGTCGAAAACCGCCCCGGCGTCCTCGTCATGCTCGGCACGGGCGACGGGGAAAAGGAGACCTGTCACCCTCTCCATTCCGACCTTTTCGACATCGACGAGGCGGCCCTGCCTATGGGGGCGGCCCTGTTGGCCCGCATCGCCGCCGACTTCGCCGGTCGGAGGCCCGCCTCGGAGGTGCGGGAAAAGCCGTAATCGCTGCCCGATGGCCCCGCAGGCGCTTCTGTCGCCGGGGAAACGGCGGGTCCCGAAAGAGACGGACGAAAGAACGAAGGCGAGGAGGGCCTCTGACGGAGGCCCTCCTCGCCTTTTCGCGGGTCTGAGACGACGAAAGCCCTCGTCTGGAGATCGTCGATCTTCCGGGACAAAGGGGAATAAAAATTAAAATTTAGTTATATTAAGTTTCGTCAGGAGACCCGATCGACGGGGCGATGTGTTGTGCCCAAAGCAATGTGTGGAAGACCGTTGCTGACCCTGCGCGGCGATGTCGTCGATGACCTCTACGACGGCGCCATCGGGACGGAATACTGGGGGTTCACGCAGAAGGATCTGGACGAAGGCGGGGACTATCTCAAGACCGACGAAGAGGTTCAGGTGAACGAAAACGCCCTGGAGAAGGGCCAGTATGTCGATATCGATCACATGGCCGCCGTTCTCGACGGCAACCTCTCGGTGCGGATCGTCGGGAACATAACGGACTGGGCGGGCAACAGGGTGGCGGGGAGAAAATACGATGCCGTGATCAAACCCTGGCTGGGGCACGTGATGCGGACTCCTCGAGTCGGCGTCTATGTCTACGCCGACAGGGCCGTCGAGAAGTCCTCGGTCGAGCTGGCGGCCCGGTACATCGATGAGATCCTGGCGAACGAGACTTACGGACAGAAGATCGCCGACGGGATCACCAAACTCCACGCCGGTCTGGCGATCATCGCCTACGGCCATCACGCCTACATGCAGCCGGGCATGAGGGACGTCTACGGCGCGAACAGCCACCAGTACCTCTACGTGGAAGGGTTCGGCGGCGGAATCGCCCAGACGTCGGAGAGCAATGTCCTCAGGGACAAGGTCTTCACGCGGTATGACAACGAGTTCATCTTGGGACACGAATTCGGGCACACCATCCACTTGAGCGGCATGGAGGTCTACTGCCCCGAACTGTACGAGGAAGAGGGGGACACCTACGAGGCCGTCGTCGGCGGGAAGGGGCTGTGGGGCAACTCCTATGCCGGCTCCAACTTCGAAGAATATTTCGCCACGCTCTCGGACATCTGGCACGGCACGATGCGGGAGTCGACGGACGGGACCTTCAACGGCACCTGGGGGCCCGTCAACACGAGAGAGGAATTGGCGCGCTACGATATCGACGGCTTCAATCTCATGAAGAAAGTCTACGAAAACGGGAGCGAAACGATGTTCGCCGGCACGGCCTGGGAGTCGAACCTGGGCCCCGATATCTACGACATCGACGGTTCCCTCCGCCAGACGGCGGCGGGAGGGGGCAGCGGCGGCTGCAATGTCGGCGCCGGCGGCGCGTTCCTGTTGCTTCTGGCCCTGCCTTTCGCGCTGCGCCGAAAATAGAGGGCTCTGCCCGGATGGCCGAGGCGTTTTCCCTTGCCGCCGCGGGATGTCCGAAAGGCCGAGACGAAGGAAGGGGAGCCTCCGCCCGAACTCCGGGCGGAGGCTCCCCTTCCCAATAGACCTACAGAGGGGCGGGTCCCGTCTTACAGGAGGGACTCGATGTGTCGTTCCACGTCGGAGACGGTCTTCTCGATGCGCGAGAGGGCCCCTTCGATTTCCCCTCTCGTCGTCGTGACGAAGGCCTCGTCTTTGATGCCGCCCAGGTTGATCCGGACGTTGTAGGCGGCCGCCATGGCGGCCGCGCGGGCCAGAAGGGCCGCCGTGCCCGCGTCGGTGACGGCGTTGCCGTTGCCGCGCCGCGCCGTCTTCTCGGCCAGTTCGGCCAGAAGCTGGCAGGCCGTCAGGGTTTCGAGGGGGACGAGGGCGGCCTCCTTGAGGCCCTCCTGCATCTTGGCCGTTCGGAGGGTTTTCTCCTCCTCCGTCTCCTTGGGCATCTTCATGGCGGCGAAGAAGGTGTTGAAGGCCTCGCTGTCCTGTTCCATGAGGGAGAGGAACCGCGTCTGGAGTTCCTTGGCCTCTCGCTGGACCTTGCCCATCTCGTCCCAGACGTCGCGGTATTTCTCCTTGCCGATGGTGAGGTTCGTCACCATGACGGAGAGGGCCGCTCCCAGGGCGCCGCAGAGGGCGGCGACGCTGCCGCCGCCGGGGGCGGGCGAGTCGGAGGCAAGTTCCTTGGCGAACTCCTTCAGAGTCATCCTGGACAGTTCCATCGTGTCTCTCCTCTCTGTACTCTCGTTGTCGTGGTCCTTCAGGCGACGTGTTCGCCGCGCTTGTAGACGGCCAGAACGGGCGAGACGCCGGCATGGTAGGCGATCCCCGCCGGCGTTTCGGCATCGAGGAGGAGGAAATCGGCCGATTTCCCCTCGTCGAGGCTCCCCACGCGACCGGCCAGGCCCGCCGAGTAGGCGCTGTTGAGCGTCGTCGCCGTAAGAGCCTCTTCGGGCGTCATGTCCATGTTCATCACGGCCAGGCCGAAGATGAAGGGCATGGACTCGCAGAAACAGGAGCCGGGGTTGCAGTCGGTGGCGCAGGCCACGGGAAGGCCGAGCTCGATCATGCGCCGGGCCCGGGCGTAGGGCTTGCGGAGGCTGTAGGCCGTGGCGGGAAGGAGGTCGGCGATGACGCCCGCGGCGGCCATGGCCTTGAGCCCCTCGTCGTTGGCGGCCAGGAGGTGCTCGGCCGAGAGGACGGCCAGCTCTCCGGCCAGGGCGGCGCCTCCCGTGTCGTGGACTTCGTCGACGTGGGCCCGGAGCTTCAGCCCCGCCTTTCGGGCCGCCTCGAGGAGGCGGCGGCTCTGGGCGACGGAGAAGATCCCCTCCTCGCAGAAGATGTCGCAGGAATCGGCGATGGCCTGGCCGACGACGGCGGGGATCATCTCGTCGACGATGAGGTCGACGAAGCCGTCGGCGTTGCCTCGGAACTCCTCGGGAACGGCATGGGCCCCCATGAAGGTGGCCGTCACGTCCAGGGGCGTCTCGCGGCGGATGCGGTCGATGACGCGGAGCATCTTGAGTTCGCTCTCCGTGTCGAGGCCGTAGCCGCTTTTGATCTCCATCGTCGTCGTTCCCAGGGAGAGGGCCGAGAGGACGTTCTCGGCCGTCGTCTCGAAAAGCTCCTCCTCCGAGGCGGCCCGGACGGCCCGGACGGAGGAGAGGATGCCCCCGCCCTGGCGGAGGATCTCCAGGTAGGGCGTTCCGGCCCGACGCAGCTCGAACTCCCTCTCGCGGCGCTCGGCGAAGCAGATGTGGGTGTGGGGATCGACGAAGCCGGGGATCAGACAGGCTCCGCCGCAGTCGATTTCCATGTCGGGGCGGCGGTTGAGCCGCGCCGTCACGCTCTCTTCGGCGCCGACGGCGACGATCCGACCCCCTTCGGTGAGAAGGGTTCCCTTCGCGAAGACGGCGATCTCTCCCTGAGCCGACCCGGCGGCAGGTCTTCCCCTGTCGACGGGGGTGTGGATGGCGGCGTTGCGGAAGAGCTTGACCGTCATCGGTCGTCGTCTCCCATCATCTCCAGAAGCTTGAGTTCGATGACCTGTTTGGGGTCGAAACCGGCGACCTGCATGTAGTAGGCGGCGCTGTCGAGGACGGCGGCGGCGGGGACCATGCCGTAGATTTCCGTCTCGACGACGGAAACGCCCCAGCGGGCCGCCTCCATGCGGATCGTCTCGAGGACGCGGTAGAGGGCGTTCTTCTCGTAGTCGACGATGTTCATCGAGACCTGGACGAGGCCCCGCTCCTCGAGGGCCAGGCCGATTCCCTTGACGTGACAGAAGCCGCCCTTGGAGGCCCGGACGGCGTTGGCGATCTCCTTGGCCACGTTGACGTCCTTCGTCGCCAGGTTGACGTTGAAGGCGACGAGGAACTTGCGGGCGCCGATGACCGTCGCCCCCGCCGTGGGGTGCAGGCCGGGGCCTCCCAGGTCGGGGTGGCGGTCGGGGTTCGTCCGGGCCTCGTCCTTGAGCACCTCGTACTGTCCCTTGCGGATCACCTCCAGCCTCTGACGCTCGGGACGGAGGGCCGCCTCCTCGTAGAAGTAGACGGGGATGGCCGTCTCGGCCTGGTAGCGCCTGCCGAAGTCGTGGGAGAGGGTGACGCACTCCTCCATGGTGATGTTGCTGATGGGCGTGAAGGGGATGACGTCGACGGCTCCGATGCGGGGATGGCCGCCCTGATGGGCGTTCATGTCGATGGCGTCGCGGGCCGTCAGGGCCGCCTCGACGAGGGCGTCGCCGATCGCCTCGGGCTCGCCGACGAGGCTGACGACGAGGCGGTTGTGATCCTCGTCGGCCCGGTAGTCGAAGAGGTAGCAGCCCTTCGTCGCCTTGAAGGGCGCCACGATGGATTCGATGACGTCCTTCCTTCTGCCTTCGCTGAAATTGGGGACACATTCGATGAGACGTTTCGCCACGATCGTTCCCTCCCAGATATGAGGGCCTCGAGGGCCCCTTTCGATCCGATTTGAGCTCATAGTATCAAATGCCACGGTTTTCTCAAGTGCTTTTGTGTATTCATGAAGGGGTTTCCCCTCGCGACCGGGTCCATTCTCTCCCTCGCGCGTCAGGACCGCGTCAAAAAGGGTCGGTCCGATCTCAGGGGAGGGCGGGGCGGGGGCGCCAGTTGAGGCAGAGGATCTCTTTTTTCCCGTTCCTCTGCCTCAGGAGGGAGAGGGAGGCGTAGTCGAAGGAGAGGCGGAAGAGGCGTTCCGGCTCAAGGCCGAGGAGGTCGGCGAAGAGGAGGCGCAGGACTCCGGCGTGGGTGACGACGAGGCTGTCTCCGCTGTTTTGTCCCATTATACCCCTCAGGAGGGGAAGGGCACGTTCGGCGAGGTCCCGAAAGCTTTCGCCCCGAGGGGGGCGAAAGCCCAACAGATCCCGTCCCCGGTCCCTGTAGGCCCGAGGGTCCTCCTTTTCCACGTCGCGGCGGCGGCGGAGCTCCCAGTCTCCCAGTGCGACCTCCCGCAGCGCCGGGGCGGCGATGACGGAAAGAGGCCTGGAGCCGACGACGATCCGGGCCGTCTCGGCGGCCCGGATCAGGTCGCTGCTGTAGACGGCGCCGAAGGAGAAGGCCCTCAGCGACTCACCCAGTTCTTTTGCCTCCTCTCGGCCTCTGGCCGAGAGGAGGACGTCGCTCTGTCCCAGGAAGAGCCCCTCTTCGGTGAGTTCCGGCTCGCCGTGGCGGACGAGAAAGAGGCGGCTCACGTCAGGTCTCCCAGGATGTGGAGAAGAGGTTGCCCCGCAGCTCTTTCGATGGCCCCGATGAGGGACTCTGCCCTGTCCAACCGCTCCATGGCGCCCCTGAGGGAGGAGGGGCGGTCGGCGAAGCGGCGGGCCATCCTTTCCCGTCGGATGGCGAGGGAGACGACGGTCGTCCCCTCGACGATCTTGTCGGCGGCGAAGAGGAGAGAGGCCTCGTCGAGGGCGTCGTCGTCGGGGCCGACCATGTGAGAGGCCACGAGGGGAGCGATGGTGCCGAAGCCCCAGCGGATCAGGATCCGGGCTCCCTCTTCGGCGTGGTCTTCGCTTCCTCTGGCCAGGTCGTGGACGAGGGCGGCGCTGCGGAGTTTGGCGCGGTCCAGCGAGAGGGCCCCTTCCAGGGCTCGGGCGAAACGGTCGGCCACGGCGGCGACGGTTTCGCCGTGACGCCGGACTCCCTGGGGCGTCCCGGCCAGATCCCAGAGGACCTCGCATTCGGCCTCGGAGGGGATGCCATGCCGCAGGGCCCTCTCCCGGAGGCGGTCATAGTCCTCGGGCGAGTCCATGTCGAGGAGGATGGCCTCGTCGGCGACGGCCACGTCGCGGGCCTCCGTCTCTTTCTCGGCCAGGAGGGCCCGCAGCCCTCCCCGCGATCCGTCGTCTTCGGCGATGGCGCCGAAAAAGGATCGTCCCACCAGAGGTGGGTGTCCCCTCCGGCCCGAAAAGGTCGGGTAGGCCAGGGAGGCCCCCTCGTCGTGGGCCTTCAGGAGAGCTCCGATCGTGGCGGGCGAGACGAGAGGAACGTCGACGGGAAGGAGGAGAAAGGCCTCGGCATCGCCGAGGGCCTTCAGGCCGCACTGGACCGAGGAGAACATCCCCTTTCCGTAGTCCTCGTTGAAGGCCGTGGCGCAGTTCAGACGCCGAGCCTCGGCCTCGACGGCGTCGCGGTAGTGTCCCGAGACGACGACGATCTCCTCGACGCCGCCCGATCGGAGGGATCGGACGGCCCTCTCCAGGGCCGAACTCCCTCCCAGGTCCAGGAGGGCCTTGCATCTCCCCATGCGGGAGGCGAATCCGGCGGAAAGAAGGAGCGCTTTGGGCGAAACTCGTCTTGCCCCGATTTTTTCCGATAAAGGCGGGAGGACTTTTGCTTTTTTTTGTTCTTGCATAGATGAGTCTCCTTTAGGCCTTTTGCTCGCAAAACATCTTGTTTTTGCAGGCACTTGATGTCAAGATGAGCTTACTCGATGAGAGAAGGAGGTCAAATGGGATGTATAAAGCTTACAACAATGTTTTCGAGGCCATTCACGAGGCCCTGCAGGCGGGCGATCAGGGCGTTCTCTGCACCCTCGTCGAGGAGGCGGGGTCGACGCCCCGTTCCCGGGGGGCCCGCATGTGGGTCCGTCCCGACGGCTCCATCGTGGGGACCGTCGGCGGAGGCGTCCTGGAGCACCGCGTCATCGCCAGGGCCCTGGAGATGATCGCCTCCCGGGAGGAGGTCTCCTACTTCAAGGAGTCCCTCGAGGGAGACCCCGCCTTCGGCGACGAGGCCATCTGCGGCGGTGCGGCGGGCGTCTTCATGGAGTATATCGGCCAGCAGAAAAAGGTGGTCATCTTCGGAGGAGGCCATGTGGGACGGGCCCTGGCCCTCGTGGCCGTCGCCTCCGGCTTCGGCGCCGTCGTCTGGGACGAGCGCGACGAATTCGCCAACGCCGAGCGTTTCCCCGGAGCCGTCGTCCACTGCTGCCCTCTCGAAGGGGCCTTCGACGGCCGCATCGCCTTCGACGAGGCGACCTTCGTCGTCATCGTCACCCGGGGCCATGTCCTCGACGGCGACGTGGCCCGCCTCCTGGAGGGCAAGAAGGCGGCCTACCGGGGGATGATCGGCTCCCGCAAGAAGGCGTCGGCCCTCAAAAAGGCCCTTCTCGCCGAAGGAGTGGGGAGTGCCTATCTCGATTCCATCTTCTCTCCCATCGGCCTTCCCATCAACGCCGAGACGCCCGAGGAGATCGCCCTCTCCGTCATGGCCGAGATCGTCGCCGTCGACCGGGGGGCCGACGTGAAGGGGCTGCGGAGTCACGGCAAGGTCTGACCTACCGCCCGCCTTCCGCTTCAGTCCGCCTCCGGCCTCTCCTGGCCGGAGGCCTTTTTTTCGCTCTCCCCGGCTTGGCAGGCCGGACAGAGGCCGTAGACGACGAGCTGTTTGCCCGATACGGAACAGCCTTCGGGGACGTCGACGCGGGGAAGGCGCTGGCCGAGAAGGCAGACCATGAGGCCGCAGCCGAGGCAGAGGAAGTGAGGGTGGTTGCCGGGACAGCCCGGCATGTCGGGCCGATGGGCGCAGAAGCGCCAGGCGCCGTCCGTCCCCTGGACGCGATGGACCAGACCGGCCCGCTCCAGCGATGTCAGGGTCCGGTAGAGGGTGACCCGATCGGCCTCGCCGCCGAGACGTTCCAGGACGTCTCCGTGGGCCAGGGGACGTCCCGCCTCGAAGAGGATCTGGAGGACGCGGAGGCGGGTCTCGGTGGCCCGGAGCCCTGCCTCCTCCAGGATGGTCCGCTCCGTCATGGCCTCGCCGCGAAAGAACAGTCGGGATAGACGCAGACGGGACAGTGGCGGCAGAGTCCCCCGACTCCCCAGAGGCGGATCTCCCTCTCCGTCGGGCGGACCCCGGCGAAAAGGAGCTGGAGAAGGGGATCTAGGGTCGTCCGTTCGTCGTGGACGACGCAGGCTGGGGCACCGACGACGAAGGCCATGCCCTTCGTCGCCAGCATCAGCATCGATCCCGGCAGAGCCGGAACGCCCCGGAAGAGAACCTCGTCGGCGACGGATCGGATGGCCTCAGGCGTCAGGTCGTCGGCGTCGACGCTCATGCCGCCCGTGCAGACGACGAGATCGGCCCCCTCGTCGAGGAAGGCTCCGATGGCCTCGGCGATGGCCTCCCTGTCGTCGCCGACGATGCGCTGTCCCCGAAGGCGGCCGCCCAAGGCCGTCACCTTCCGTTCCAGCTTGGGGCCGAAGGCGTCCTTGATCCGCCCCTGGGCGATCTCTCGGCCCGTCGTGACGAGGCCCACCTCGAGGGGGCGGAAGGGGAGAACGTCGATGGGGCGCCCCGTTTTTTCCGCCCGACGGACCTCCTCGTCGGCGACGCAGAGGGGGAGGATGCGGAAGGCGGCCACCTGCTCGCCTCGGCGGACGGGGCTGTGACGGGGGAGGGTGGCGAAGATCCACTGTCCCTGGCCGTTGAGGGACTCGACGGCCTTCTCGTCATATTCGAGCAGGCCGTCGCCGGTGGCGACGAGGACGCACTTCCCCTCGCGGGGACCTCGGGTCTCGACGCCCCTGCCCCTGACGACGGGGGCGAGGCGCAGGGCCGCGTCATCCTCGTGGACCTCGTCCGGTCCGAGCTCCATCAGCGTCAGGTGTTCCCGTCCCATGGAGCGCAGCGTCTCCAGGTCGGCCTCGGTGACGATATGGCCTCGGCGGAAGCGGGCTCCCTTGTAGCCTTTTTCGACGTCGATCTGGGTCAGGTCGTGGGCCAGGGGCAGGCCCAGGGCCTCTTCAAGGGCGAGAACGGTGAATTTCATCGCAGCAGACGACCTCCTCGGGGCGGGGTTTGAGAAGGGAGACCGATCGGGGCCTGACGGCGAAACGGACCGTCTCTCCCTCCCTGAGGCTCAGGGAGGCGTAGGCCTCCCTCGAAAATTCGGCCTGCCAGGTCAGGCCGCAGGCGGCGAGGTCGACGCGCGTCGTCGACCCCATCTGGATCGTCTCGACGACGGTCCCGGTCAGGACATTTTCGGCCAGCTGCGGGTCGACGGGAAGGTGGGGGTAGAGGATCTTGACCTCATGGGGAGCGATGAAGGCCCTGGCCTGTCCTCGCTCCTTCGTCGACGGCGGCAGGAGGAGCCGTCCCCTCTCCCAGACCAGCTCGATGCCGCCCTGAAAGTCGCGGACGTCGCCGGTCAGGAGTGTGCCCCATCCCATGGAGCGCCAGGCGGCCTCGACGGCGTGGTTTTCCCAGAGCTTGGCCACCGGAAGGGAGGCCGCCACGGAGCCGTCGTTCATGAAAAAGACCCGGTCGCCAAGGGCGCAGACGTCCTCGATCTGATGGGTGACGTAGAGAAGGGGAGTGCCCGTTGCGGCATGGAGTTTCTTCAGCTCCCGCCTCAGCGTGCGTCGCAGAGGGCCGTCGAGGGCGCTGAAGGGCTCGTCGAGAAGGAGCAGGTCGGGCTCGGGAGCCAGGGCCCGGGCCAGGGCCACCCTCTGTCTCTGTCCCCCCGAAAGCTGATGGGGGAGCCGCTCTCCGAAGCCGTCGAGGCCGACCATGGCGAGCCATCGGCGGGCCTGCTCGAGGCGTCCGTCGCCCTTGAGGCCGTAGGCGGCGTTCTCGATGACGGAAAGGTGGGGAAAGAGGGCCGGATCCTGAAAGACGAGGCCGATGCGGCGTTTCCCCGGCGGCAGGGCAGAGAGGTCCCGGCCGTCGAGGAGGAACGTCCCTTGCGCCGGCCGGGACAGTCCCGCCAGGAGACGGAGGGTCTGACTCTTGCCCGCCCCGCTGGGGCCGAAGAGGACGGCGATCTCCCTTTCCATGGAGAGGGAGACGTCGAGGCGGAAAGAGCCCAGATCGTGGCGGAAGGAGCTCTCAAGCCAGCTCACGGCGGTCCTCCATGGTACGGACGAGGAGAAGGCAGCCGACGCCGACGGCCGTCAGAAGGAGAGCCGCCACGTGGGCCAGGGCGAAATCGAGGGACTCGACGCGGCCGTAGATGTACAGGGGCAGGGTCTGCGTCCTTCCGGGGATGTTGCCGGCGATCATGAGGGTGACGCCGAAGTCGCCCAGGGCCCGCGCCGACGAGAGGGCCAGCCCGGCCAGGAGGAAGCGCCGCGCCAGGGGGAGAGTGATCCGTCGGAAGACGGCCCCCTCGCCGTCGCCCAAGGTCCGGGCCGCGTCTTCGAGGCGCTCGTCGACGGAGGCGAAGCCCGATCGGGCCGACTGGACCATGATGGGCAGGGCCGGTAGGAGGGGCGCCACGGCGGCGGCGGGAAAGGAAAAAAGCAGCCCCAGGTCGTGGAGAAAGGGGACGCGGCCGAAGAGCATGAGGAGATAGAGGCCCAGGACGGAGGGGGGCAGGACGACGGGCAGGAGAATCAGGAGATGGAGCAGCTCCCGCCCGCGGAAGCGCCTCTTGGCCAGCAGCCAGCCCAGGGCCGTGCCCAGGATCAGCAGAAGGGGGATGTCGACGGCCAGGACCTTGAGGCTGACCCAGAGGGCCGACGTCACGGCCGCATCGCCTCGAAGCCCCACCTCTCCCAGATGGAGGCGGCCTCGGCGGAGAGGCAGAAGGCCCAGAAGGAGCGGCTGTCGGATCCCGCCGCGGCGAGAAGACCGCCGATCATCTCCGTCGTTTTTCCGGCGATGACGGCGATCGAACCTCCCGCCTTGATCTCCGTGCCGACGGGAACGAAGGCCGCGGCGGCGGCTCCGCTCTTGACGGCCAGAACGCCTCCGGGGGCGTTGCCGACGATCAGGATGCTCCCGGAGCCGTTCATCTTCTCCCATAGCCCCCGCTCCTGGAGGTATTCTTTGCCGAGGAAACCGTAGGCCGTGGTCTCAGGGTCGGGAAGGGCCAGGGGCGACGGGAGATCGGCCAGGTCGACGATCCTGTCCGGCTTGGGCCACCAGAGGGCCAGTTTTCCCAGGGCGAAGACGGCCGATTCGTTGAGCAGCCCCTTCTGTTCGAGCCACTTCGGCCAGCGGGGCTCGGAGAGCAGGAGCATCTGGTAGGGGGCTTCGGCGGCGATCTGCTTGGCCAGGGTCCCGCAGGATCCGGTGACGATCTCCAGCGAGGCGCCGCCTCCCTTCACGTGGGCGGCCAGGACCTCCTCCACGGCGGGGGCGATTCCGGCGGCGACGGCGACGACCTCGGCCCGGGCGACGGAGGGGGAGAAAAGGACGAGGAGAACAAGGACGACAAAGACGACAAAGGACTCGCAGCGATGGCGGACTTTAAAGGCGTTCACGGCACGGTCTCCTTCCTGCACGGCGACATTTTGTCGGCCGACTCCGACGGGACCTCCTGCGGTTTTCGGAGAGTCGAGGCCTGATAACCTCGCGGCCGGGGCGATATCGGCTGGAGAAGAGGGCCGGTATCGCCTCGGTCTCTCGGTTCAGACAGGTGCCGTCAACGGGCTGCCGGTTCGAAGCCCCACTTTTTCCAGATCGGAGCGGCCTCGGCCGACCGGATGAAGGACCAGAAGGCCCTCAGGTTATCGGTGGCCTTTCCCTTGACGAGGCCGCCCGAGTTGCCCAGAGGTTTGATGGGAAGGAGGGTGTAGCTGCCGCCCTCCATTTTGAGGGCCACCGAGAGGGAGACGATGCCCACGTCGGCGCCGCCCTGGGCGGGGATGATGGCCGCCGTCTGGATGACGCCTCCGATGACGACCTTCCCCTCGGCGAGGAAGGCGTCATAGACGCCCAGCGACTGGAGATAGTCCTTGGCCGCCTTGCCGAAGGGAGCCGTCTCGGGATCGGCGATGGCGATCTTCAGCTCGCCCGAGGGGAGACGGTCGACGGAGGGAGCTTCCGCCTTGGGCCACCAGAGGGCCAGAGGGCTCGTCGCCATGGGGGCCACCTCTTCGAGCAGCCCCTCCTCGTCGAGGTGTTTCGTCCACTGAGCGCTTGCCGAGAGGAAAAGGCCGAAGGGGGCTCCCGCCTTGATCTGGGCCGCCAGCTTGCCCGAGGCTCCCGCGACGAACTGGGGCGCCTCTCCCCGGCCGGAAGAGCTGAAGGCGGCCGCCATGTCGGCCATGCAGTCGCCCATGCTTCCGGCGACGGCGACGGTATCGGCCGAGGCGGCAAGAGGGACGAAGAAGATAAGAGAGACCACCAGCAGAGAGCGGAGCGATCGTTGCCACTTCATGATTCGAACCTCCTTCGGATTGGGGAATGCCGGTCTTGCAATCTTGTTGCATTTTATGAAGACCATACACCCCTCGTTCCCGTCAGTCAAGGCGGAAAACCGAAGTAAATAACGTCAAATCATCTAATAAAACGATATAATAGCTCTATGGGTTTTGATCACGACAAAACGTACCACCTTGATGCTTTTGGCAACAGAGGAGGCATTCCGGTTTGCCGTGGCAGGACGGAATGGGATCGCGTCAGTTCTCCTGTTCTTTTTCCTCGATGCGCCGCTGCTTCATTCCGATCCGCCTTCCCTGAGGGTCGCCCCGCCAGGGGACGATGCAGAGGAAGGTGAAGGGGTCGTCGCCGCTGTTGCCGTAGGAGTGGGGCACGTCGGCGGGGACGTGGGCCCATGAGCCCTGAGGCAGATCGTGAAGGACGCCGTCGATGACGACCTGTCCGTGGCCGTCGAGGGTGATGAGGTAGTGGGGCCAGTCGTGCTCGTGGACGGGTATGATCTTCCGGGCCGGCAGGGTGAAGAGGCGCACCGAGTAGTCGTCGAAAAAGCGTCCGGGGCCGAAGACGATCCGCTTCAGCACCCCTTCGCCGAGAGAGGCGGCGCTGATGAGGGGCAGGTCGTCCAGCTTGCCGGCCAGGTTTTCCTGCAGAGCTTCCGTCATGGTCGTCCCTCCTTGTACAGGGAGCGTCTCCCCCTAGGGGGAGACGCTCCGTCGTGCGGAGCGGAAAACCCACTCCGTCAGGTCAGGCTTTTTTCGCCTTGAGGCCCTCGAGGACCCGCTCCGGCGTGGCCGGAATGGTGGTGAGCCGCACGCCGCAGGCGTTGTTGATGGCGTTGAGGATGGCCGGATGGGGCGCCGAAAGGGGCATCTCGCCCGTTCCGGAGGCGCCGAAGGGGCCGAACTCGCGAGGCGACTCGAGGTGGATGAGACGGATCGCATCGGGCACGTCCTTGATGAAGGGCAGGCCGCAGCCGATGAGGTTGTTGTGCTTGCGCATGTCGACGAAGTCCTCCGAGAGGGCCAGGCCGATGCCCTGGGCGATGCCGCCGTACTGCTGTCCCTCGACGACGGCGAAGTTGTTGATCTTTCCCACGTCGCTGACGAGGGTGAAGCGCTCGACGGTCGTCTTGCCCGTGGCCAGCTCGACGGCGACTTCGGCCAGGAAGATGCCGAACATGTGGTTGGCGAAGGGGTAGCCCTGTCCCGTGGCGTCATCCATGCCGGTGCAGGTCTGGATCTCGCCGTCGACGTTGCGCAGCGTGGCCTTGTAGTAGCCCTCGTGGTAGACGGGGATGTTCTCGGCGATCATCTCGTCGTAGGTCCTGTAGGTCCCGTCGGGGCGGCGCATGGCGTTGAGGAGCTTCTGGCAGCTGTCGACGATGGCCATGCCCACCATGACCTGGCAGCGGCTGGCGGCGGCGGCGCCGCTGTTGGGGGCCTTGGCCGTGTCGCTGAGGACGAGCTTGATCTGCTCCGGTTTCAGTCCCAGAGGACGGAGGGCCTCATGGGCCGTTCCGACGCAGCCCATGTCGGCTCCCTGGCCGTGGTCCTCCCAGGTGTTGTAGAGGGTCACGCCGTCGCGGGTCAGCTCGATGTGGCTGTTGGCGTCGTCGGCTCCGTCGTCGTTGGAGTTGTAGATGCCGATGGAGATGCCCACGCCCCGCTTCACCGTATCCGTCGAGAGGGCCTCGGCCTTGGCCTTGGCCTCCTCGTAGTAGGGACGCATGCGGTTGACCATGGCCTGGAGGGGGTAGACCTCGGCCTTCTGCCCGCTGGGAAGGGTGTCGCCGACGCGGAGCAGATTCCTCTCGCGGAACTCGAGGGGGTCGATCCCGGCTTTCTCGGCCAGCATGTCGACGGCGATCTCGCCGGCGTGGTAGGTCTGGGGGGCGCCGTAGGCGCGGAAGGCCGCCGACCAGCGGTGGTTGGTGAAGAGGGTGTAGCCGCAGCCGCGGATGTCGTCGACGTGGTAGGGGGCCAGCATGAACTGGCCGCCCTTGTTGGTCAGGTCCTGGCTCGACTCGGAGTAGGGGCCGTGGTCGACGTACCAGTGGTTTTCCAGGCCGACGATCTTGCCCTTCTCGTCGGCGCCGACGCGGACCTTCATGAGGAAGGGAGAGCGCTTGGGCGTCCGGACGATGTGCTCCTTCATGTCGAGGCGCATGTAGACGGGCCGCCCCGTGGCGATGACGCAGGCGCCGAGGAGAGGCTCGTTGGTGGGGGCCACCTTGTAGCCGAAGGAGGCGCCCATGTTGTTCTGGATGACGCGGATCTTGGAGGGGGCCACGCCGAGACCCCGGGCGATCATGAGCTGGTGGCGGTAGACGCAGATGCTCTTCGTCTGGAGCGTGAGCCGTCCCTCTTCGTCGTAGTAGCCGAAGCCGCAGTCCGTCTCCATGGTGAGGTGAGGCTGACGGGAGCTGTAGAACTCCTCGTCGACGACGAAGGGAGCCCTGTCGAGGGCGGCCTTGGGATCGTCGCCCTTGATGATGGGACGCTTGTTGAAGGCGTTGGGGATGCCGTCGATGTCGGCGATCTCGTCGTAGACCTTGATCGCTCCGGGGGCCATGGCGTCTTTCACGTACAGGAGGGGCGTCAGCTCCTCCAGCTCGACTTTGACGGCCTTGGCCGCCTCTCGGGCCAGAGTCTCCGTGTCGGCGCAGACGATGGCCACGGACTCGCCCCACTGGCGGATCTTGTCGCCTTCAGGGACGAGGATGCGCCGCTCCCATCCGTCCGTCGTGGCCGTTCCGGAACCGACCTGGCCTCGGATGCGGTTCGTGCCCTTGTTGGCGAAGATGTCGGCGGCGGTGACGATCTTGACGACGCCGGGCATTTTCTCCGCCTCGGAGAAATCGATCTTCTTGACCCGGGCGTGGTGCGTCTCGGGGCAGACGCAGGCGGCGAAGAGGGTTCCCTCGGGAAGCTTGAGGGCCACGTCGTCGCCGAAGTCCCAGGTTCCCGTCACTTTATAAACGGCGCTGGGGCGGGGGTAGTAGGTTCCCCAGACGGCCCCGTCCTTGCCGAGCATCTCCGAGAAGTCGGTCATCTCCTCCTCGCCGCGCAGGACCTTGGCGGCGAGCATGACGGCGTCGACGATCTGGACGTAGCCCGTGCAGCGACAGGCGTTGCGGTGCTTCTGGAACCAGTCGCGGACGTCTTCCCGGGTGGGGTTGTGGTTTTCGTCGAGGAGGCCCTTGGCGCTGACGATGAAGCCCGGCGTGCAGAAGCCGCACTGAAAGCCTCCGCATTTGATGAAAGCCCACTGGAGGGCGTGGAGGCGGCCGGGAGCGCCCATCCCCTCGATGGTGAGGATCGAGGCTCCATCGGAGACCTTGGACCACTTGACGATGCAGGACTGGACCAGCTTGCCGTCCATGAGGACGTTGCAGACGCCGCACTGGCCCACGCCGCAGCCGACCTTGGTGCCCGTCAGGCCGAGCTGCCTGCGGATCACGTCGGCCAGCGTCGTCTCGGGATCGGCGACGACCGAATGGGGACAGCCGTTGACCATGATGCTCTTGCGGAAGTACTGTTTCATATCGTCCCTCCTCGTGCCTCTTTCGTCCCCTGCGGGACGGTTCCTCGCTCCCCTGAGGGGAGCCCCCCTGAAATAGCGAAACTCTCGGAGAGAGGCGCAAAAAAGGCCGCTCCCCGCACAGGAAGCAGCCACGAACAGCCGAAAGACTTTTCGGTCGTTCCTCCTTTCCGAACGCGGGAGGCGTCCCCGTTTCCGCGGGACACCCATCGGCCGACGGTCCCTGGCCTTTCGGAGAAGCAGTCGAAGGCTTTAGGCACTGAAGGCTCGGAGGCTCTATTTGATTGAATATTACCGTAACATCCCGAGGAGCCGGAAGCAAGAAACAAAAGTGAACAAAAGCTTTTGCGACGAAAATAGATTTTGCAACAAAGTTGCAAATCTACGGGAGGCGGATAGGGTTTATTCGTGCCGGTGAATCTGCCGGGCTTGGCTTGACGATAGTTGATCGACGCCCTTTTGTGTTATCTGAAAGGAATTTTTTGTTCTTGCAGGCAAGTCCTTGGTCTTATGGGTCAGGCCAAAGCAACTTTTTCCCCGTAGAAGTCCGACAGACTCCTATTCGGCCTCGAAACAGAGTCTCTCCAGATGGAGCAGGCAGGCGGCGAAGGCGATGGTCGTGCCGAAAAAGACGACGGGTTTTCCCCGGGCGGCGAAGGCGGCGATGGTTCCGTCGAGGGAGTCGTTGACGAGCGTCGATCCCGTGGCGAGCCCCCACTCGCCCTCGGCGGCGAGACGGTTCAGCTCCGTCCGCCCGTCGAGGATCGTCACGCCGGCCTCGACCTTGCCGATCCTCTCGGGATCGAGGTCGACGACGAGGAGCTTTTCCGGGCCGAGGCGCTCCGAGAGGGCGTGGACGAATCCCGGCTGGTAGCCGACGAGGGCCACCTTCCCCCCGGGGGAGAGGCGGCGGGCCGCCTCTTCGGCCATGGCCTCGGCACAGCGTCCCGTGGCGGCGTCGTGACAGTGGATCGTCGATCGGACCCGTCCCAGCCTTCTCCCGATGGCGTTGGCCGCGGCGACGAAGAGCGCCCTGTTGCGGTCGCTCGTCGGCTCGATGTCGAGCAGGTCTCCCAGAGTCCCCTGCCACCCCGCCGGGGTCGACGTGAAGGCCTGCCCTCTGCCGTCGCCGTACCGGGCTTCGATGAGTTTCTCCTTTCCCTCCATGAGGGGGTAGTCGTGCCAGGGGGCGGGATCGCCGATGGCCTCGGCCACGCCCAGGGGACGGATTTCGACGGTCTCGTTCCGGTCCAGTTCCCTTTCTTCGACGAGAGCGATCACTTTTTGGCGGAAACGTTTCATGGACGAAGTCATCGAGGTCACTCCTTTTTTCGGTTCTCTCCCCCTTTCGGGCGGGGGCGAGGAGGGTTCCCGACGAGCCCCGGGGTGAAATCCCAGGGGCATGTCGGCGGTGGAGCGAGGGCCGCGAGCGGAAAAAGGGACCGTGTCTCCGTCCCGAGGCTTTGCACGGAGAGATCCTGACGGCCTTTGTCCACAAGCCCAGCCCCGGATGGAGAGGGCTCGGATCGGCCCTTCGAACGGCCTCACAATAGCAGCGGGGCCGCCCCGTTGCAACGCCAAGGAGAGGGCTTCCCCTCGGCAGTCGGGGTGGATCTTCTCCCCGAATCCGCCCCGACGCGGTGAGCGGGAGGGTACCCCGTCCGCCGGGGCCGGGGGGCTTCTCGGTGTCCGAACCTCGGGGATGCGACTTCCTCCACCGCGCGGCTCGAGCCGCTCCGGAGCGGAAAGAGCTAGAATAGGACGATGATCCAAAAGGACAAAAGGACAAGAAGGAGGACCACCATGACCTTTATCGGGCATTTCGACGGCGCCTCGCGGGGCAATCCCGGCCCGGCCGGGGCGGGGGCCGTCCTGTACGATCCGTCGGGGCGGGAGATCTGGAGCGCCGCCCGTGCCCTGGGGAATCGGACCAACAACGAGGCCGAGTACGAGGCCCTCATCCTTCTCCTGGCCGAGGCGGACCGGCGGGAGCTGAAGAGCCTCATCGTCCGCGGCGACAGTCAGCTCGTCGTCCGCCAGATGAAGGGGGAGTGGAAGATCCGCGAGCCCCGCCTGGCCGAACTGGCCGGCCGGGCCCGAAACGGTGCGGGCGCCGTCGACGTCACCTACCAATGGGTCCCGCGGGAGCGGAACGAGCGGGCCGACGCCCTCTCCAACGAGGCTCTCGACGGCCCGGCGAAGGTCCTCTCCGCGCCGGAGGAGACGGTGATCCTGGAACCCGTCGAGGGAGCCATCTTCCTCGCCCGGGGAGAGGAGACCTACGCCGTCGACGTCGCCCACGATTCCTGCAGCTGTCCCGCCTTTCGCCGTCGAGGCCGGTGCAGGCACCTCGACGCGGCGCGGGAGCGGCGTTAGTGGATTTTTAGCTGAAAATTCACGAAAGACCTCTTCGTTCGAGGGGGCCCCTTCATGTCGGGTCAATAGTCCTCGAGGCACATCTTGGCCCCGTAAAGAGAGTCCAAAAGTACCGTCTTTTGCGGTAGTCGGCACACTAGATATGTGGTATTCTCCCCTCAGATGCCCCGTATCTAGTGCTCCGATCGCCTCCTCCTCCTCTTTTCCTCCCTCTTCCCGCAGCGCTCCGCGCCGCAAGGCCGGAGTCGGTCCGTCTTCTGCCGCCTCGGGATATCGTTCCCGTCGCGGCCCTTGTCGTCTGAAAGGGGATCTTCATGGTCATTCGCTTCATCCGCAAACGGGACGGGCAGGAAGTCGATTTCGACGTCCGCAAAGTCGAGAGGGCCGTCGAAAAGGCCGCTCGCGCCGTAGGCCGCGACGAGCCGGAACAGATCGGCCGTGACGTGGCCCGCGGCGTCACGGCCTACCTTCAGATCTTCTTCTCCCGCGAGGGCATTCCCGCCGTCGAGCAGGTCCAGGACCTGGTCGAGAAGATCCTCCTCGAAAAGGGCTATGCCGACGTGGGAAAGGCCTACATCCTCTACCGGGAGCAGCATGCCCGCATGCGCGACACGCAGCGCCTCGTCGGAGGCGCCGTCGACATGGTCAACCAGTACCTGGAGCGCATCGACTGGAAGGTCAACGAGAACAGCAACATGAGCTACTCCCTCCAGGGGCTGAACAACTACATCGCCTCGGAGATCACCGCCCAGTACTGGCTCCAGGAGATCTATCCCCCGGCCGTGCGCGATGCCCACGTCGCCGCCGATCTCCACATCCACGACCTGAGCAACCTCTCCGTCTACTGCTGCGGCTGGGACATCCAGGATCTCCTCCGGTCGGGCTTCACCGGCGTGGCGACCAAGACGGGAAGCCTGCCGCCGAGGCATTTCCGCACGGCCCTGGGCCAGATCGTCAACTTCTTCTACACCCTCCAGGGCGAATCGGCCGGAGCCCAGGCCTTCGCCAATTTCGACACCTGCCTGGCTCCCTTCATCCACTACGACGGGCTGAGCTATCGGGAGGTGAAGCAGTCCCTCCAGGAGTTCGTCTTCAACCTCAACGTCCCCACGCGGGTCGGTTTCCAGACGCCCTTCACCAACATCACCCTCGACCTGACGGTCCCCGCCGGAATGGCGGGCACTCCGGCCATCGTCGGCGGCCGCTTCATGGACCGGACCCTGGGCGAGTTTCAGGCCGAGATGGACATGCTCAATCGGGCCTTCGCCGAAGTCATGCTCGAGGGCGACGCCAACGGCAAGGTCTTCGGCTTTCCCATTCCCACCTACAACATCACCGAGGACTTCGACTGGGACAATCCCGTCCTCGACCCCGTCTGGGAGATGACGGCCAAGTACGGCATTCCCTACTTCGCCAACTTCATCCATTCCGATATGAGCCCCGACGACGCCCGGAGCATGTGCTGCCGCCTCCGCCTCGACAACAGGGAGCTGCGCAAGCGCGGCGGAGGTCTCTTCGGCTCCAATCCCATGACGGGATCGATCGGCGTCGTCACCATCAACATGGCCCGCATCGGCTTTCTGGCCCGCACGGAGAGCGAGTTCTTCGACCGCCTCCTCCACCTCATGGACCTGGCCAGGGAGAGCCTGGAGATCAAGCGCAAGGCCCTGGAGAAGCTCACCGAGGCGGGGCTCTATCCCTACTCGCGCTTCTACCTCAGGGAGATCAAGAGGGCCTCGGGAAACTACTGGAACAACCACTTCAACACCATCGGTGTCAACGGCATGAACGAGGCCCTTCTCAACTTCCACGGTCACGACCTCACCCGACAGGAGGGCATCGATTTCGCCGCCAAGGTGATGCGCCGCATGCGCGACCGCCTGGCCGACTATCAGGAGGCGACGGGGAACCTCTACAACCTGGAGGCGACGCCCGCCGAGGGGGTCACCTACCGGTTCGCCCGCAAGGACAAGGAGCTCTTCGGGGCCCGCATCGCCTGCGCCAACCAGGAAAATTGGCTCCACGGCGCCGAGCCCTACTACACCAACTCCTCTCAACTCCCCGTGGGGTTCACCGACGACATCTTCGAGGCCCTCGACCTCCAGGACGAGCTTCAGACCCTCTATACGGGCGGCACGGTCTTCCACGGCTTCCTGGGCGAGAACCTTCCCGACGTGGACAGCGTCAAGGCCCTGGTCCGCCGCATCGCCGATCACTACCGCATTCCCTATTACACCATCACGCCCACCTTCAGCGTCTGTCCCGTCCACGGCTACATCCCGGGGGCCCACGAGTTCTGCCCCTACTGCGACGCCGAAAGGGGCTACGTCGAGGAAGAGAAGATCTCATGAAGCTCGCGGGCCTGATCAGGACGAGCCTTCTCGACGACCCGGGCTACATCTGCTGCGTCGCCTTCACCTCCGGCTGCGACCTGCGCTGTCCCTACTGCCACAACGGCGATCTGGTCGAAGGGGCTGTCGATGGGGAGGGGTTCCCGCTGGAGAGGCTCTGGGATCATCTCGAGGCCCGTCGAGGTCGGCTCGACGGCGTCGCCTTCACGGGAGGGGAGCCGACGCTCCAGCCCGATTTGGCCGAGGTCCTGGCCGAGGCCCGGGTGCGGGGCTTCCGGGTCAAGCTGGACACGAACGGCACGAGGCCCGGCGTGCTCGAGGAGCTGCTGGGTCGCCGTCTCGTCGATCGCGTCGCCCTCGACGTCAAGTTGCCTCTGGAGCGGTACGGCGAGCTGGGGGCCTCGCCGGACCGGATCGAGGCCGTCGGGAAGAGCCTCTCGCTCCTCCTTGAAGGTGCCGTCGACGTCCTTTTTCGCACCACCGTCGTCCCCGGCCTCCACGACGAGACCGATATGGAGGCCATCGCGAAGCTCTGCCGGGGGGGAGGCGTTTCGTCATCCAGAACTTCCGTCCCGGCAAAACCCTCGATCCCTCCTACGGAACGAGAGCTCCCTTCCCGCCGTCGCGGCTGGAGGGGTTTCGGAAAATCCTCGAGGCACAGGGCCTCGTCGTCGACATACGACCCTGAAGGGTCCCGTTCGATCCGCGAAAGGAGAGCTGCTCCAAATGGAAAAGGACAAGAGAACTCGCTGTGAGATCTACTCCCGCGTCGTCGGTTTTCTCACCCCTGTCTCGCAGTGGAACAAGGGGAAAAAAGAGGAATTTCGCGATCGCCGCACCTTCGATCGCGTCCTTGAAAAGAAGGCCCAGGTCGCGGTCCACTGAAGCGACGATCCGTCACGTTCAGGCGGCGCAGGGGGAGGTCCTCGGACCTCCCCCTGCGCCGTTTTTCGGTCCTCGCCCTCTCGAACGCGTCACGGCAGGGAGTATCATGAGGGGAGCCGTTTATCGCGTCAGCGTGGTTCTTGTCGGCCGGTGTCCGGGGTCTCTTTGCGCGCAGAGAAAAGGGAGGGGACGCATTTGAAGGTGAAGAAGATCGGTCTTGTCCTGATTCTGGCTCTTATCGGTCTGGCTCTCTTTCGGGTGACGGTCGGCGGCGAGGCACCTCCGACCGTCACGGGCGGAGATCCCGTCGCCTACCGCTGCGACAACGGTGACAGGGTCGTGGCCCGCTATTACGGCCTCGCCGACGGGAGCCTGCACTTCGTCAGGCTTTCCTTCCCCGGCGGCGAGTACACGCTGCCTCAGCTTTTGTCCGCCTCGGGGGCTCGCTACAGCGACGAGGCGCGGCTGGTCTGGTGGGTCAAAGGCGATGAGGTCCGCGTGGAGAGCCGCGACGAAGAGGGCGAATGGCGAGACTGGGGGAGCTGCCGCGTCGAACCGTAGCCGGGTGTCGGGTGAAGGCAGGGATGTCTCTGACTCCGGCCGGCGCCGTCGGCGCCGGAAAGGCGAGCCCCTCCGTCGCACAGCTGTCGACCTGCGGGCGGGAGCGGGACGAAGAACGCCCCTGCCGCCGTCGATCGACGGCGGCAGGGGCGTTCTTCCCGGCCGTGGAGGAGGCGTCCGGAGGCTCGAGGCGCCGGAGAGAGGGAGCGGCCCGCGACGGCGGGGCTCGGTTCTGCGCGAAAAGATAAATAAGATAAAAAATCTGGATCGTCAGGCGGAAGGGGGCGAAAATAGACAAAAGAATCGTCAGGCAATTACCCGGCTTCGAGCCAAGGAGGTCTTCAGACATGAAGAAACAGCTCTCGCTATTCCTGCTCGCTTTCGTCCTTTCCGTCGCCTCCGTCGGCGCGGCCCACGCCGCCGACGTGGCCCTCACCTCCGTCGGTCAGAGTCCCGACGCCGTCATGGCCCGCGTCGTCTTCCGCAAGCTGGCCGTCGACGTCGATTACGACGCCCTCATGAAACCCGAGGCCCTGGCCGGACAGAAGGTCCTCGTCGCCGTCGTCGGAGGCAGCTCGAAGGGGCTCGGCGCGGCCGGAATCGACCAGGATCAGGAAAAGGCCCGGGCCATCGCCCTCATCGAGGCGGCGAAGACGAAGGGGATCAAGGTCCTCGTCATGCACGTCGGCGGCGAGGGGCGGAGGGGAACCCTGTCGGACCTCTTCATCGAGGCCGTCGTCCCCCTGGCCGATCACCTCATCGTCGTCGAGGGAGCCGACAAGGACGGCCTCTTCACGCGCCTCGTCGAGGGCAAGGGAATCGCCGTCGACACGGCGGCGACGGTCCGCGCCACCGACGAGCCCCTCAAGGCCCTTCTCGCCCTCTGGGGCGTCCTCTAGTCTCCGGCCATGGACTGGTTCTGGCCCGAGGGGTTCTACACCCTCGTCATGATCGGGGGCTTCGCCTTCGGGGCCTTCGCCCTCAAGCTCCCCATCGCCGTCGCCATGGGAGGGGCCGCCGTCGTCGGGGCCCTCGTCGGAGGGGCCGGCTTTCCCCTGCGCCATCTCGTCGAGGGGACCTTCGGCTACCTCGACACGATCCTCATCATCGCCACGGCCATGATCTTCATGAAGACCGTCGAGAGCATCGGCCTTCTCGAGTCGGTGGCGGCCTGGATGATCCGCCGCTTCCGCCGGGCGCCGGCCCTCCTCTCCCTGGGCATCATGGCCCTCATCATGGTGCCCGGCATGATCACCGGCTCGTCGACGGCGGCGGTCCTCACGACGGGTGCCCTCGTCGCTCCCGTCCTGATCCGCCTCGGCGTTCCGGCCGTCAAGACGGCGGCGGCCATCGCCATGGGCGCCATCTACGGCATGATCGCCCCGCCCATCAACCTGCCGGCCATGATCATCGGCGGCGGCATCGACATGCCCTACGTCGGCTTCGGCCTTCCTCTCCTGGTCTGCACCGTTCCCCTGGCCGTCTTCACGGCCTTCCATCTCATCTATCCCGATCTGCGCAAAAAGGACGAAGATCCGACGCTGGAGCGGGAGCTGGCCCGGATGGCTCGCACCCCCCTGTCGCTGCGTCTTTTCGCTCCCATCGTCGTTCTCACCGTCCTTCTCGGCGGAGAGCGTCTCTTCCCCGCGGTCTGGCCTCCCCTGGGCATGCCCCTCGACTTCCTCCTCGCCTCGGCCGTGGCCCTCTTCGTCGGCGTCAAGTGGAACCCTCTCGAGACGGTCACGGCGGCCATCAACGACGCCCTACCCGTCATGGGCATCCTCATGGGCGTGGGGATGTTCATCCAGATCATGACCCTCATCGGCGTCCGGGGCTTCGTCGTCGTCTCGGCCCTGGCCCTGCCCGCCTGGCTTCTCTATGTGGGCATCGCCACCTCCATGCCCCTTTTCGGCGCCGTATCGGCCTTCGGCTCGGCGTCCGTTCTGGGCGTCCCCTTCCTGTTGGCCCTGCTGGGACGGAACGAGATCATCGTCGGATCGGCCCTGAGCCTCATCGCCGGCCTGGGCGATCTCATGCCGCCCACGGCCCTGGCGGGCATCTTCGCCGCCCAGGTCGTCGGCGAGGAGAACTACTTCAGGGTCCTTCGGTACTGCGTCGTCCCCGGCCTTCTGACGGCTGCCTGGGGCATCGCCGTCATTCTCGGCGCCAAGACGATCGCCGGCATTCTCTACTAGGAGGTGGCCTAGATGACGTTCATCTACCGTGGCATCGCCCTTTTCGTCCTGGCCCTGATCCTGCGCTGCCTCTTCCGGGAGAAGGACTTCTGGAAGCAGGTGACGGCGACGATGGTCATCGTCCCTCTCGTCATGCGCATCCTTCTTGTGAAGTGAGGAGGAAGACCGTGAATTTCAGCCTGAAAGGCAGCAAAAAGACGGCCCTCTTCCTCCTGGCCCTGGCCCTGGCCGTGATGGGCTGGACGGGACACTCCTTCCTCGCCATGCACGAGGCCGACGTCGTCGTCCCCGCTCCCGGCTTCGTCGAGCATCGCCTCTCGGAGTGGTTCGACGGCATCGCCGGCACCCCGGCCGACACGGCCGTCTACATCCAGGACAGCGGCCTTCCCGGGGGGACCGTCTTCGTCATGGGCGGCACCCACCCCAACGAGCCGGCAGCCTCCATGGCCGCCGTCCTGCTCCTCGAAAGGGCTCACGTCACGGCGGGACGCCTCATCGTCGTCCCCTTCGCCAACATGATGGCCTTCAACCACAATTCGCCCCAGGAGGGGCACCCTCAGGCCTTCCATTTCGCCCTTCCCGACGGATCGAGACGGGTCTTCCGCTACGGCTCCAGGGCGACGAACGCCATCTACCAGTGGCCCGCGCCCGACATCTACATTCACGAGCCTTCGGGACAGAATCTGGCCGGCAGCGAGAGCAGCAACCTCAACCGGGCCCATCCGGGGCTGCCCGACGGCAATCTCACCCAGCGCCTGGCTTACGCCCTGCTGGAGATGATCCGGAAGGAGAAGGTCGACTTGGCCTTCGACCTCCACGAGGCCTCGCCCGAGTACCCCGTCGTCAACGCCATCGTGGCCCACGAGAAAAGCATGGAGCTGGCCGCCATGGTGACGATGGAGCTCGAGGCGGCGGGGATTCCCATGCGCCTCGAGCCCTCGCCGACGAACCTCAGGGGGCTGACGCACCGCGAATGGGGCGACAACAGCGACGTCATGCCCATCCTGATGGAGACGGGCAATCCCAGCCAGGGCCGCCTCCGGGGCCGGACCGACGAGGCCCTCGTCCTCACCGGAGAGGACAAGTTCTACGCCAAGGCCTCCGAGCTGGGGCGGCTTTTCATCCCCTACGAGAGGGATCAGCCCATCGATCTGCGCGTGGCCCGTCATGTGACGGCCATCATGAGCTTCGTGGAAATGCTGGGGATGGTGAAGCCCGAGGCGGAGATCGCCGTCGACGGCGTTCCCTCCTACGGGGAGATCGTGGAACGGGGTCTGGGCGCCTTCCTGGCCCCGCTGCCCCGGAGCTAGGCGGAACGGTCTCCTTCCCTCAGGGGGGCGGCCTTTTCATGACGGTTCCCTCGGGGACCGATTCGAAGGGAGGAGTGGTTTCATGAAAAAGAGAGTTATCTGTCTCCTGGCGGCGCTCTGCATCGTCCTGACCGGTGCGGCCTGGGCCGTCGATTTCCAGGACGTGACGGCCCGTCACGGCATGGTCTCGTCGGCCCACGAGCTGGCCTCCAGGGCCGGAGTGGAGATCCTCCAGAAGGGCGGCAACGCTATCGACGCCGCCGTGGCCACCATGCTGGCCCTCAACGTCGTCGAGCCCAACGCCTCGGGCATCGGCGGCGGCGGCTTCATGGTCGTCCGCTTCGCCGCCACGGGGGAAGTGGTCTTCCTCGATTACCGCGAGACGGCCCCCGCCTCGGCGACGAAGGATCTCTTCGCCTCCGAACAGGCCAAGGCCGAGAAGTGGTCCGTCCTGGGCGGCAGGTCCGTCGGCGTCCCGGGACAGGTCCTGGGCATGTTCACGGCCCTCGAGAAGTACGGCACCCTCTCCTTCGCCCAGGTGGCCGAGCCGGCCATCCGCCTCGCCGAGGAGGGCTTCGAGGTCCATCCCATGCAGACGGGCATCATCGCCGACAACTTCGAGAAGATGGCCGCCTACAACGACCTCGATCGGTCGGCCTTCTTCGAGGGAGGCCTTCCCATCGAGGCCGGCAAAACCCTCCGTCAGCCCGGACTGGCCAAATCCTTCCGCCTCCTGGCCGAGCAGGGGCCCGACGCCTTCTATCGGGGCCCCCTCGGCGAGGCCGTCGTCGCCTCCGTCAACGCCTCGGGCGGCGCCATGACGATGAAAGATCTCCAGGGCTACGCCGTCAAGGTGGGCGAACCCGTCCAGGGCAGCTACAGGGGCTACCAGATCTTCTCGACGCCTCCCGCCTCCAGCGGCGGCACCCACATCATCCAGCTTCTCAACATCATGGAGACCTTCCCCGTCTCGAGCTGGAGGCACAACCAGCCCCAGCATCTCCACACCCTGGCCGAGGCGATGAAACTCGTCTTCGCCGATCGGGGCAAGTACATGGCCGACACGGCCTTCGTCAACGTCCCCCTCAGGGGCCTGACCAGCAAGGAGTACGCCGCCAAGCTGGCCGGCAAGATCAAAAGCGATGCCGTCATGGTCGACGTCGAGGCCGATTATCCCTGGACCTACGACAACCAGAAGGCCATGGCCTATGTGGGCGGCACCGATGACCAGCACATTTCGACGAGCCACTTCTCCGTCGTCGACGCCAAGGGCAACATCGTCGCCTCGACGAACACCGTCAACTATTTCTTCGGCTCCGGCGTCGTCGTCCCCGAGTACGGCTTCGTTCTCAACAACCAGATGGACGACTTCTCCTCCGACCCCCAGAGCGTCAATGCCCCCGAGCCGGGCAAACGTCCCCTTTCGTCCATGTCGCCTTCCGTCGTCCTCGATCCCCAGGGCCGTCCCTTCATGACCATCGGCGCCGCCGGGGCCTGGAGGATCATCACCGCCGTGAGCCAGATCATCATGAACGTCGTCGATTTCGGCATGACCATGGATGAGGCCATCGAGCAGCCCCGGATCTTCACCTACGCCTCGGGCGGCAAGCGCGGTCCTCTGCGCATGGAGGACGCCATCGATCCCGATGTGGCGGCCCTTCTCGAGTGGCGCGGCCACAACGTCGAAGTCCAGCCCCGCGGCGGCTATTACGGAACAGCTCAGGGCATCCTCTTCGTCGACGGCGTCATGCACGGCGGGGCCGACAGCCGCCGTCTCGGCGTTCCCGTAGGCTACTAGGCGAGGGCGGGGGAGGGGCGACAGGCTCTTTCTCCCCTTCTGGATCGACGATCTCCGATGGAGTAGTCTAAGGGGGCGGCCCTCGGGTCGCCCCCCTTCGTGGGGAAAAGAGGAGGGAACGGGACTGATTCGACCTGTCTATTCCGTCATCGTCACGGGCACGCGGGGCAAGAGCAGCGTCGTCCGCCTTCTGGCGGCCGCCTTTCTCTCTCTGGGGATCTCCTGCCGGGCCCGTTTCACCGGCGTCGTGCCCACGGAGATCTCCCCCGAGGGGACGCGCACCCTCCTCCGCTCCCAGGGCGGCCACATCGAGGAGCTCCGCTGGTGGCTCCGCCAGCTGCCGCCGACGGAGGCCGTCGTCGTCGAAAACAGCGCCGTATCGCCCGACCTGCAGATCCTGGCCTCGCGCTGGCTCCGGCCCCGCCTTCTGATCGTCACCAATGTCCGGGCCGATCACGAGGAGGTCTGGGGGCCCGGCAGAGAGGGAGCCCGCCGTGCCCTCCTGGCGGGCATCTCCCCCTCCGTTCCCGTCCTTCTCGGCGAGGAGGCTTCCGGTGACGCGCCCCTCCGTTCCGCCCTCGAGGCCCGTGCCTCTTCCGTCCACACCCTTCCGCCGGGCGAAGGGGGCTACGAGGCGGGCAACCGTCGCCTGGCCCTGGCGGCCCTGGCCTTTTTCGGCCTCGACCCCTCCGGCGTCGATTTCGACTCCCATCTCGCCGACGATCGGGGCCGCTTCCGCCTCGTCCGGGTCGGATCGGGCCTGCTCGCCTGTGCCTTTGCGGCCAACGAGCCGGAGAGCACCGAATTCCTCTGGCGCCGGACGGGGTGGTCGGCCGAGGAGACGACCCTTCTTTACAACCATCGCCGGGACAGGCCGGGCCGCCTTCGGGCCTTCCGCCCCTGGATCGCCTCCAGGGCCTGGAGAGAGCGCCTCCTCTGCGGCGACCACCCCTGGCGATTCCACGGCATGGCCTGGACGCCCCTATCCTCCTTCGAGGAACTGAAGGACCTCGCCGCGTCGCGAAGGCGCCTTTTCGGCTGCGGCAACGCCTCCGGTCTGCCTCTGGAGGCCCTCGACGCCTGCGAGGAGGTCCCCCTGCGATGACGTCCTCTCTTCTCGTCGCCCTTTCCGTCGCCCTCGGCATGGCCTTCTACGGCAGGACGGGCCTTTCCGGAGGGGGCATCCTCTCTCCGGGGCTGTTGGCCCTCCAGGGCGCTTCCTCCCGTCCTCTGATCGCCACAGTGGCCGCCGCCCTTCTCCTTCTGCCCCTCATCGAGGGGGCCGTCCGCCTTCTGGGGCTCTACGGACGGCAGCGCCTGGCCTTCGCCCTCCTGGCCGCCCTTGCCCTGCGAGGGTTTCTCCCCTTCCTCCTGCCTCCGGGAAGCGGCGTTCCGGTCTGGGTGGGATGGGTCGTCCCCGGTCTCGTCGCCGCCGATATGGAACGCCAGGGCATCGTTCCCACCGTGGCCGCCCTGATCCTTCTCACGGCCTCGACCCTTCTGCTGGGAGGCCTCCTGCCGTGAGGGGCCGTGCCCTTGCCGACGGTCTCGTCCAGCTCCTCTTCGGTCCTCCGGCGCCGCTCAAGAGGCGCAACGTCGCCCTCCTCCTGCTGTGTGCGGCCCTGGCGGCTCTCCTCTGCCTCGCCCCGTCGGGCCCTCTCTCCAATGAGGAAGAAAGGGCCTGGGAGAGAGTCCGGGCGGCCCAGGACCACCTGGCCTCCTGCCGGGCTGCGAGGGGGATGGGGCCCTCGGCCGAGGATCCCTTCTCGACGGGGCTCATCGGCGTCGAGTGGAGTCCTCTGACGACGACGCTGGGCTCGCTGCCGTCGAAGCAGGCCTCGACGAACCCCGTCTGGGCCGTCCTCTTCCTGCGCTGGTTCGACCGGTTGGGCCTGAAATCGGGAGACCGCGTCGCCTTCCTTTCGTCGGCCTCCTTCCCGGGGCTGCTCCTTTCGGGGTTGGCCGCCGCCGAGGAGCGCGGTCTCGACGTCCTCCTCATCGCCTCCCTGGGCGCCTCGACGTGGGGGGCCAACGAGGTCTCCTTCCCCCTGCCCGTCATCCTGAGCGAGCTGCGCCTCGGCGGGTATCTGTCGACGAAGGCGGCCTTCTACTCACTGGGAGGCGATGACGAGAGGGGCGGCGGCTTTTCCGACGAGGGGGCGGCGATCCTGAAAGAGAGCGCCGAGGCCGAGGGCGTCCCTCTCGTCTTCGGCCTCGGCTCCGTCGTCGAGGCCAAGAAAGAGGCCCTCCGGGCCTTCTCCCCCCGCCTCGTCGTCCAGATCGGCGGCGGACGGGCCAATCTCGGCGACGACGAGGTCGTCCTCTCCCTGCCGCCGGGCCTTCTCGATGCCTCTTTCGCCGACAGAGGCGGCAATGGACTGATCGCGTCGGCCCTGCAGGAGGGATGGCCCGTCCTCCACCTGCTCAACCTGGCCGAAGTGGCCCGCCGCGAGGGGATCCCCTTCGACGGACGGCCCGTCCGCCGCGGTCCCGCCCCCTTCCGTCGTCTCCGGGCCCTGGCCGGAGGGGGCCTTTTCCTTCTCCTTCTGGTCCGCTACCGCCGCTGGGAGCTGAGCGACTGATGGGCCCCGTCGAAAAGAGAGGTCTTTCTCCCGGCCCCCTGGGGCTGGCCCTGCTTTTCCTCTGGATCCTCTCTCAGAACAGCGAGAGACCCGTCTTCGGCGTCTTCCGCTTCATCGATCTGGCCGTCGAAAGGAGCGACAGCGGCTACCTTCTGGCGGCCATGGCCCTTCTCGTCGCCGTCAACGCCGTCAAGGCCCTCTTCCTCTATGAGGGGTGGCTCCTGGTGGGCAGTTCCGTCGCCTCCCTTTTCGGCTGTCCCCGCCTCGAGCGCGTCGTCCCCCTCGTGGCCGTGCCCCTCTGCTATCAGATCGTGACCTGGCTCGACCTTCCCAGCATCCCCCATTTCGGCATGCCCGCCGTCCTGGGCCTTTCCGGCGTCGTCCTCATCCAGTATCTGACGCGCGACGTCTCCCGCTGGGGAAGGCAGGCCCTCGTCCTGGGAATCCTCCTCCTCTCCCTCCAGTGGCTCGACGTCATTCCCCTCTTCACGGCCTACGGCTTCGGCTGGGGCGAGCTCTCCATGGCCGTCAAGACGACGGCCTCCCTCATGGAGACGGAGTCGATCCTCAACATGGCCGGCCTCGTCTCCTTCCTGGGGCTCTTCGCGGCGGCCCTCGTCACGACGGAACTCTTCATCAGCTACGAGAAGCAGCTGGCCCAGCTCAGACGGCTGCGCCGTCAGGAGAGGGAGCTCTCGGAGTTGAGAGAGAGGCAGCTCGCCGGACGGGTCACGGGAGAAATCCAGCGCCTCGTCCACGACCTCAAGCGCCCTCTGACGACGGTGACGGGACTGGCCGACGTCCTGGCGGCCACACTTCCCCGGGAAGGATCGCGCCGCCACGCGGCCATGATCCTCGACGCGGCGGCGACGATGGACCAGATGATTTCCGAGATTCTCAGCCCTCAGGCCCGTCGTCCCGTCCCGGCGGGGACCCTCGTCGACTACGCCGTCAGCCAGCTCCGCCCCCTTCCCTGGGGAGAATCGATCGCCGTCGACGTCGATGAGAGGGCCTGCGGCCTGATCGTCTTCGTCAACGTCGTCCGCCTCTCCCGAGCCCTCGTGAATCTCCTCGACAACGGCCATCGGGCCGCGGGAGAGCCGGCCGCCCTCCTCCTCTCGGCCTTTCGCCGGGGAGGGGAGCTGGTCCTGGCCGTCGATGACGACGGGCCGGGCATGGAGCACCTTCCCCGCCCTCACCGTTCGGGCTGGGGCTCGACGGGGCTCGGTCTCCCCTTCGTCGAAGAGGTCGTCCGCGAACACGGAGGCCGCCTCGAGTACGGCAGAAGCCGTCGCCTTCGGGGAGCCTCCGTCACGATCTCCCTGCCCCTTCAGAAAGGAGAAAAGATCCCATGAGCCTTCGTCTCGGCGCCCTCGACGACGATCTGTCCATCCTCTACACCCTGGAGGCCATGGCCCTTTCCCTGAGCTGGGAGATGAAAGTCACCGCCGACCCCCTGACGGCTCTCGACTGGGTCCGCTCCGACGAGGTCGACATCCTGCTCGTCGACTACCACATGCCCCTCATGAGCGGCATCGAGGCGATCCGGCGGGCCCGGGAGCTCTCCTCCTCCGTCGTCCTGCTGGCCCTTACCGTCGAGGAATCGCCCGAGGTGGCCCGCGATCTCTCCCTGGCGGGAGCCGACGATTTCGTCAGCAAGCCCCTCCGTCTGGCCGATTTTTCCTCCCGCATCCGCCTTCACGGCGAGCTGGTCCGCTACCGCCGCGAGAGCCGCCGCGATCTGCCCAGGAAGGGCATCGCCGAGGAGACGTCGCGGCGCGTCCTGGACCTCCTGAGGGGCGAGGGCCTCTCCCTCGACGTCCGGGCCGTCGCCGCCTCTTTGGGGCTGGCCTATCCCACGGCGCACCGCTACCTGGAGTTTCTCGTCGAAAAGGGGCAGGTCCGGCGCGTGCAGGAAGATCCCGAGGGAAAGCCCGGCCGTCCCCGATCGCTCTATCGCTTCGTGGGCAGCTGAAAAAGGGGAGGGTTTTTTCTCCTCCCCCGGCTTCCCGTCGAGGTCCTGTCGGGCCCTATCCAGGCGCCTGGTCCCTTTTTCCTTCATGAGTCGATCTCTATGGGCCGTCTCCCGTGCCCGTTTCCCTGTCCTCCTGAGAGGTGACCCTGCCCTTGTCCGGCGACGCCCTTGAGAGAAGCCCCTGCGCTCCCTCTTCCCGGCAGCGTCGGTCTGATCCGAAAGACCTGACGGCGGCTCAGACCGAGCCGATCGGCCACCTCCTGAACCGTCAGGTCGCCCCAGCCTCTTCCACCAACCCCAAGCGCCTTGCTTCTTTTGTCTTCATGAGTAGGTCTCTCCTGGTCGTCATAAGTGACATTTTCCCTGTCCTCTTCACGAGTGACAATACCATTGTCCGGCGACAGCGACAAAGGGGGCTCTTGACCGTGAGACGGAGCCTTGGTATACTGCCTTATCGAGTAAGATAGGCGGAGGTCGGCCATGACGCGATCGCTTTTCACCAACGGCTATTATTACGTCTACGGCAGCGCGGGGTCCCCAGGGGATCGATCCGGCGCCTAGGCGTCCGTGACGGCCTTCCGGGGGTTCCCGCTCGAAGATGAGCGGGAACCTTTTTTTGTGCCTTCTGGAGACGACGAATGTCCGATTCGCGAAAGGGGAAGATTCTCATGAAAGCAACGACCTGCACGGTGGCGACGGGCGCGGGAGAGGCGCTTCGCCTGGAAAGGCTTCAGAGCCTCGTCGGCCGAGTCTGGGAGCGCGTGGCTCCCTACAGGAGGAAGATGGAGGAGCTCGGAATCTCGCCCGAATCCATCGGGAGCCTCGACGATCTTCGGAAACTGCCCTTCACGACCAAGGCCGATCTGCGCGAGAACTATCCCCTGGGGCTGCTGGCCTGCGACCGCAGGAAGGCCGTCCGCGTCCACGCCTCGTCGGGAACGACGGGAAAGCCCACCGTCGTCGCCTACAGCGAAGGAGACGTCGCCCTCTGGAGCGACATCATGGCCCATCGCCTGGCCGTGGCGGGCCTGACCGACAAAGACGTCTTTCAGGTCATTCTCGGCTACGGCCTCTTCACGGGGGCCCTGGGGTTCCACTGGGGGGCCGAGCGTCTCGGCGCCATGGTCGTTCCCGCGGGAGGCGGCTTCACGGAACGCCAGCTTCTCCTCATGGAGGACCTGGCCACGACGGCCTTCACCAGCACTCCCTCCTACGCCCTTCACCTGGCCGAGGTGATCGGGGCCGCAGGCATCCGCGACCGACTCGCGCTGCGGGTGGGCATCTTCGGCGCCGAGGCCTGGACGGAGGAGATGCGCCTCCGCATCGAAGAGGGGCTTTCCATCGTCGCCCTCGACTCCTACGGTCTCTCGGAGGTCATCGGTCCCGGCGTCGCCATGGAGTGCCCCGAGCGGTCGGGACTTCACTTCGACCCCGATCACTTCCTCGTCGAGATCGTCGATCCCGACACGGGCGAGCCCCTGCCCGCCGGGAGCGAGGGCGAAGTGGTCATCACGACCCTCACGAAGGAGGCCCTTCCCGTCATCCGCTACCGCACCCGCGACCTCTCCCGGCTCCTTCCCGCCGACTGCCCCTGCGGCTGCGGCGAGCCGAGGCTGGCGCGGATCAAGGGACGCTGCGACGACATGCTCATCATCCGCGGCGTCAACGTTTTCCCCTCGCAGGTCGAGGTGGCCCTGAGCCGCGTCGAGGGGCTATCCCTTCACTACCAGCTCCACGTTCTGACGGACGGGGCCATGAAGGAGCTGAAGGTGCTCTGCGAGGCCGAAAGGCCCGTCGGGGACGACGAGGCCTCCCGCATGGCCAAGAGGGCCGTCAGGGCCATTCAGACGGTGACGACGATCCGGGTCTCCGTCGAGATCCTTCCTCCGGGGACGCTGGAGCGCAACGGAGGCAAGGCCCTTCGCGTCGTCCGCTGAGGGCGGCGCGTCACGAGGAGGGGGGAGCTCCCGGTCCGGGCGCTCCCCCCTCCTGCGTCGCGCCGTCTCAGCGGTTCAGGGCCAGCAGGTCGACCAGAAGGGCCTGTCCCGTCTCGACGCGGCCCGCTCCGGGGCCGACGATGGTCACGTCGCCCAGATGGTCCGTTCTGAAGGTGAGGGCGTTGATGGCCCCCGAGACGCCGGCCAGGGGATGGGAGAGGGGGAGCTCGCGGGGGGCCACGGTGGCCCTGACGCCCTCGCCGCTTCGCTCCACCTCGGCGATGAGTTTGAGGCGGCAGCCCTTCGCCCTGGCGGCGTCGATGTCGGCCCCGGTGAGATGGCTGATGCCGAGACGCTCCACGTCGTCCACGGCCAGGGACTGTCCGAGGAAGACGTTGGCCATGACCTGGGCCTTGACGGCGGCGTCCCAGCCCTCGACGTCGGCCGTCGGGTCCGTCTCGGCATAGCCCAGGGCCTGGGCCTCGGCGAGGGCCGCGCCGTAATCGGCTCCCTCTTCCATGCGGGTCAGGATGAAGTTGGTCGTGCCGTTGACGATGCCCTGGACGGAGAGGATGTCGCAACCGGCCAGGGCCTCTCCGGCGAGGTTGATGGCCGGCGTGCCGCTGAGGAGGACGCCTTCGATGCGGTACTGGACGCCTCTCTCGCGGGCCAGGGCCTGCAGCTCGGGCAGGGCCAGGGAGACGGGACCCTTGTTGGTGCTCACGACGTGACAGCCGGCGGCGAGGGCGCGGCGGATGTGGTCGAGGCCGGGCATGGCGTCGACGAGGTTCGTCGGCGTCGCCTCGGCGATGACGTTGGCCCTTCCCTCCAGGAGCCAGTCGAGATCGATGGGGTCTCCCAGGCCCCGGAAGGATTTTCCCCCGTCGGCGGCGGCGAGAAGGGCGGCCACGTCGAGCCCCCGCTCGTCACCCACCGAGCCCCGGAAGGGGTCGACGACGCCCGTCACGGCGTAGGTGAACCCGTAGCGATTCTCGAGATCGCCTCTTTTTGCCTCCAGAATGCGAAGCAGACCCAATCCGACGTTTCCGCAGCCGACGAGACCGATTTTCCACACGGGACATCCCTCCTGAATCCTTCCCCGGCAAGGGGCATTCCGGTATAGTGAAGCTTGGAGGTCATTATACCTGTTTTGGCCGCAAGGCCTTCTCCCTTTCCGTCTTTTCGCAGGCCGCCTGGTCTCGCTCCGCTCCGTCGAGGCGCCGTGGAGACGTCGCGCGAGGGGGCCCGTCGAAAAGGTTCCCCCTCGCGGGGGTCACTTTTTCAAGGAGGTTAGAGCATGAAAAGCATTCGTGGTCGCATCCTCGTCCTTCTCCTTCCGGCTCTGCTTCTCCTCTTCGTCGCCGTCGGCGGCGTCATGGTCAGTCAGGTCCGGGGGACGACGACGGCGCTCGTCGAAGATTTGAGCGCCCAGATCGCCCATGGGGGGGCGACCGCCGTCGGCGAGTGGCTTCAGGCCCGTCGGGAGGAGATCTTCGCCCTGTCGGAAAGCAATCTCGTCAGAGGGCTCAACTGGAATCTCATGCGCGACACCGTCACGGCCCAGGCCAAGGCCCGCTCCGATCTCTACGACAGCTTCATCGTGGCCAACGCCAAAGGGGAGTTCTGGGGCTCCGACGGCGGAAAGGGCGACATCTCTGACAGGGACTACTTCAAGGCCATCATGGAGGGAAGGGAGGGGCATTTCATCAGCGATGCCCTCATCACGCGCAACACGGGAAAGCCCGCCGTCGTCCTTGCCCAGGCCGTCAAGAACTACAGCAACAAGACCTCCGGCGTCTTCGCCGGCGTCATCGCCCTCGAGAGCCTGGCGAAAGTGGTGGGCGGCGTCCAGGTCGGCGAAGGCGGTTTCGGCTTCATCGTCGACGGCAACGGCCTCACTCTGGCCCACCCCAACAAGGACTTCATCATGGACTTCAACCTCTTTCGGGCTTCCGACAGGGGGTACCGGGGCTTTGAGGAGGTGGCGTCCCGCGTCGCCGCCGGTGAGACAGGCCATGCCGTCGTGACCCATCCCGACGGAAGGGAGCTCTACACCTTCTTCACCCCCATCCCCAACTCGAGGGGATGGAGCTTCGGCGTCATCGTGCCCAGAGCCCAGGTCCTGGGCGGAGTTTCGGCGATGACGCGAACCATGGCCCTCCTCTTCGCCGCCGCCCTTCTCGTCGCGGCCCTTCTGGTGGCCTTCATCGGCGGCTCCATCGCCAAGCCCGTGGCGGAACTGGCCCGCCGCGTCGACGTCTTCGGCAAGGGCGATCTGACGGTCCGCTTCCCCGCTAAGGGGCAAGACGAGGTGGCCCGCATGGCTCATGCTCTGGAAGAGATGGCCCTCTCCCTGAGGGAGACGCTCCGGTCCGTTTCGGACGAGGCCGAGGCCTCGTCGGGGCGCTCCGAATCGCTGGCGGCCCTGGCCCAGGAGACGGTGGCCTCCATGGAGGAGGTTCAGTCCTCGCTGGCCACCTCGACGGGACTCTCCCAGGAGAATGCCGCCGCCCTGGAGGAGGCCAACGCCGGAATCGAGGAGATCGCCTCCAGCGCCGCCACGATGGCCGGCGCCTCCAACCGCGGTTCCGAGGCCTCGGAGAAGACGGCCAAGATCTCCCACGGCGCCGTCGCCCAGGCGCGCAAGGTGGCCGAGTCCATCGTCAAGGTGGGCGGCCACGCCGAAGAGAGCATGACGAACATCCGTCAGCTCGCCGGGTCCGTCGAGGCCATCACGGGCTTCGTCGAGACGATCACCCGCATCGCCGATCAGACGAACCTGCTGGCCCTGAATGCGGCCATCGAGGCCGCCCGGGCCGGTGAGGCGGGGCGAGGCTTCGCCGTCGTCGCCGAAGAGGTGCGCAAACTGGCCGAAGAGAGCAACGAGGCGGCCCGCCAGGTGGGCAGCCGCATCGAGGAGCTCCAGCAGCAGGCCCGGGCCTCTCTTGGCGTGACGGAGACGTCGGGCCGGATCGCCCGAGAGGTGGCCGGTGAGGCCCAGGAGATGGAGCGTGCTCTGAACGAGGCTCTGACGGAGATCGAGCGCGTCCGCGACGTCATCGTCGATATGGCCGCCGCGGCCCAGGAACAGGCGGCCTCCGTCCAGGAGGCCGCCCGCACCGTCGGTCACGCGGCCCAGGGAACGACCCGGACGGCCGAGACCCTCCAGGCCATTCACAAGGCCGCGGCCGAGACGGCCAACGCCTCGGAGAACGTGGCCCAGACGGCCCAGGAGACGGCCGAGGGGGCCCGGCGTCTCAAGGACCTCATGGAGCGGTTCGTCTTCGAGGAGGCGTCGGCGCCGGGCCTTCTGGCTCTGCCGAAAAAAGGCTGAGTTTCCGCAGGCCGACAGAAGAGGAGGGGCGCCCCATCGGGGCGCCCCTCCTCTTCTGTCGGCCTGCGGTTACGTGGACTTTCCGTGAAGAGCCAGCCAGAGGCAGGGAGGCTCCGCCGAGGTGGAGGTGACGCGATGGCGCCGATGGGCGGGGATCAGGAGAGCCTGCCCCGGAAGGAGGTCCACCGATTCCGTCGACCCGTCGTCGTCGGCGAAAAGAAGGGTGGCTCTTCCCGAAAGGAGGGTCACCCACTCGTCCTCGTCCTGGTCGTACCAGAAGGATCGAGGGGAACTCTGCCCCGCCGAGACGATGCGTTCCAGACGCCAGGGGCCCTTCCCCGAAAGAAGGGTATCGAAACGCTCCTCCTCGGGAGAGGGGACGACGGTGAAAAGATCGACGGGTCTAATCGCCATGGGGGCGATAGAGCTTCGCCTCCTCCTCGCCCCGGAGGACGCGGAGGGCCCCCTCGGCGAGGGCCTTCAGCTCGTCCTCGCCGGGGTAGACCAGGACGGGAGCGATGAAATCGACGCGGTTTCGGATGGCCTCGACGAAGCGGTCGCTGTGGGCCAGACCTCCGGTGAGGACGATGGCGTCGACCCGGCCGGAGAGAACGGCCGCCTCGGCGCCGATCTGCCGGGCCACCTGGTAGGCCATGGCCCGAAAGACGAGGGCCGCCTTCCCGTCGCCCTCGTCGATGCGGCGCTCCACCTCCCGCAGATCGTTCGTTCCCAGATGGGCCACGAGTCCCCCCGATCCCGTCACCTTTCGGAGAAGCTCGTCGAGGGTCAATCCGCCGCTGTAGGCCAGGCGGACGAGGCCGCCCGCCGGAAGCGATCCGGCACGCTCGGGAGAGAAGGGGCCCTCTCCGTCGAGGGCGTTATTGACGTCGACGACCCGCCCCAGCTCGTGGGCCCCAACGGAGATGCCTCCGCCCAGGTGAGCCACGATGAGATGGGTCGCGTCGTAGGTCGTTCCCATGTCGGCCGCGGCCCTCCGGGCGATGGCCTTCTGATTGAGGGCATGGAAAACGGAGCGCCGCTCGATGGCCGGATGGCCCGACAGGCGCGCCTCCGGCAGCAGCTCGTCGACGACGACGGGGTCGACGATGAAGGCCTTTTTTCCCCCGGCCTCTTCGGCCAGGTCGCGGGCCAGAAGCCCCCCCAGATTGGCGGCGTGGACGCCCCAGCGGCCCGAGAGGAGATCGGCGGTCATGACGTCGTCGACGACGTAGGTGCCGCCGTCGAGAGGGGCCGTGAGCCCGCCTCGGCCGACGAAGGCGTCGATTTCCGCCAGGGGGCGCCCCCGCTCCTTAAGAACCTGGTGGATCACCTCGAGACGCATGGCCCTCTGGTCGAGGACGTTGGGAAAGGCCTTGAGCGTTTCCAGATCGTAGCGCTGGCTCTGACTTCCCAGGATCCGGTCGTCTTCGTAGAGGGCGATCTTGGTGCTCGTCGATCCGGGGTTGATGGCGAGGATGCGGAAAGCCTTCATCGGGTCTCCCCCCTTCAGACCGTCTTTCGTGAAGAAATCAGCGGGCGCGGTGGGCGGCGAGGGCGACGGCGGAGGCGATGGAGAGGAGCTTCGTCTCGGCCGAATCGGCCCGGCTCGTGAGGACGATGGGAGCGGCGGCGCCCAGCACCAGCCCCGCCGTGCGGTTCTTGGCGAAGTAGACGATGGCCTTGGCGAGCATGTTGCCCGCCTCGATGTCGGGGACGAGAAGGACGTCGGCCTTGCCGGCGACGGGGGAATCGATGCCCTTGTGGCGGGCCGACTCCTCGCTGATGGCGTTATCGAGGGCGAAGGGACCGTCGACGTCGCAGCCCTTGATCTGGCCGCGCCGTCCCATCTGGGCGATGGCGGCGGCGTCGAGGGTGCAGGGCATGGCGGGGTTGACCACCTCGACGGCGGCGAGGACGGCCACCTTGGGCTTGGCGACGCCGAAGGCCTGTCCCAGCTCGACGGTGTTGGTGAGGATCTTCACCTTGTCAGGCAGCTCGGGGTACATGTTGAAGGCCGGGTCGGCGATGAAGAAGATGCGGTCGTAGCCCTCGACTTCGTGAATGTAGACATGGGAGATGAGGGACTTGCTCCTCAGTCCCACTTCCTTGTTGAGGACGGCCCGGAGGAAGTCGGCCGTGTGGAGCATGCCCTTCATGAGGATGTCGGCCTTGCCCGACGAGACGAGCTTGACGGCCTCGAGGGCGGCCTGCTCGTGGCCTCCCTTGACGTCGACGACTTCGTACCTGGCCAGGTCGATCCCCAGAGGCTTGGCCGCCGCGGCGATCTTGTCGGCGTCGCCGACGAGGATGGCATTGGCGATGCCCTGCGACCGGGCGCTCTCGACGGCCTCGAGGACTTCGGCGTCTTCGGCGGCGGCGACGGCCACCGTGCGGGGGCCGACGGACTGGGCGTAGGTCAGAAGCTGAGAGAGGGAGCGGATCTGTTCCAAAACAATCTCCTCCTTATGTAAGGTCAGAAACGGAACGTGTCGAAAACCGCAAGGCCCGGGGGCCCAGAGAATTATACCCTATGACAGAAGGACGCCGAGGGCGATGGAGAGGAGTTTCGTCTCGGCGCTGTCGGTGCGGCTCGTGAGGATGACGGGAGCCTTGGCCCCCAGGACGGCCCCCGCCCCCCGGGAGCCGAGAAGGCTCAGTGCCACCTTGCCCACCAGATTGCCCGCTTCGATATGGGGCATGAGGAGGATGTCGGCTCTGCCGGCCACGTCGGAGTCGATCCCCTTGAGGTGGGCCGAGGAGAGGCTGACGGCGTTGTCCAGGGCCAGAGGACCGTCGACGAGGCAGTTCCTGATCTGGCCCCGGCGGTTCATCTGCGTCAGGGCTGCGGCGTCGAGGGTGCAGGCCATGGCGGGATTGACCGTCTCGACGGCGGCCAGGACGGCCACGCGGGGGCAGTCGACGCCGAGGCGGCGGTAGCAGGCGACGGCGTTCTCGATGAGGTGGACTTTCTCCTGCAAGGTGGGGTAGGTGTTGAGTCCGCCGTCGGTGATGGCGCAGACCCGTCCGAGGCGGGGGATCTCGAGGAGGAAGAGGTGGCTGAGGACGCTGCCCGTCCTCAGCCCCTCCTTCTTGTCGAGGACGGCCTTGAGAAGCGTCGCCGTCTTGACCTGTCCTTTCATGACCATCCGTGCCTCGCCGGAGGCGACGAGGGCGACGGCCCGTCTCGAAGCGGTCTCGTCATCGGCCACGTCGACGATCGGACACGACGTCAGATCGAGGCCGAGATCGTGGCACATGGCGGCGATGCGGCCGGCCGAGCCGATGAGGATGGGCTCGACGATGCCCTCGCGGCGGGCGCTGTCGAGGGCCGTGAGCACGTCGGCGTCGTGGGCGGCGGCGACGGCCACGGGCGACGCCGACCGTCCCCGGCAGCGTTCCAGGAGAAAATCGAGATTTTCAAAGGCCAAGGCGTCGGCTCCTTTCAACGGCTTCCCTGTAGCTTCGGGCCTCTTCCTCCCCTTCGAGGACGGCCCGGGCCCCTTCGGCGAGGGCCGCCATCTCGTCTTCTCCGGGGTAGGCCAGGACGGGGGCGATCCACTGAAGGCGCGCCGTCAGATCCGACCGGAGGTGGCTGTCATGGGCCATGCCTCCCGTGAGTATGACGGCCTCGACGTCCCCTCCGAGGGCGGCCGCCATCGATCCCGCCTCCTTGGCGATCTGAAAGGCCAGGGCGCGCAGGACCAGCTCCGTCGCCTCGTCGCTGTCGGCGGCGCGGCGACGGAGCTCGCGCAGGTCGTCGGAGCCGCAGTAGGCCAGGAGTCCCCCTCTTCTGATCAGGGAGTCGATCATGTCCTTCTCGCTGTACCGTCCGGAAAAACAGAGGCGGACCAGGTCTCCGGCGGGAACCGTTCCGGCCCGGTTGGGCGAAAAGGGGCCGAATTCGTTGGCGTTGTTGACGTCGATGATCCTGCCCCGTTTCATGGCCGCCACGGAGATGCCGCCGCCCAGATGGGCGATGACGAAATTGACGCCTCGCCAGTCCAGTCCCAGCTCTCTTCCGGCACGCTTGGCCGTGGCCCTCACGTTGAGGGCGTGGACGAGAGAGTGTTTGGGAAGCTCGGGCAGCCCCGTGACGCGCACCTCGGGCTCGAACTCGTCGACGGAGACGGGATCGACGATGAAGGCGGGAACGGAGAGGCGGTCGCCCAGACAGCGGGCGATGAGTCCCCCCAGGTTGGAGGCGTGCTCCCAGGGGCGTCCCCTCCGGAGGTGCTCGATGAGGAGATCGTCGACGATGTAGGTCCCGCCGGGGATGGCCTCGACGATGCCGCCTCGGCCGACGACGGCGGCCAGCTCCTCCAGGGAGGAGCCCCGTCTTCGGACGGCGGCCTCGACGGCCTCGAGACGGAAGGAAAACTGATCGGTTACGGAGGCGAAAGGGGCAAGCTCGTCGGGGCCGTGGAGGAGATTCTCGCGCCACAACTCCCGATCTCCCAGAAACCAGGCGATTTTGGTCCCCGTGCTGCCGGGATTCACGGCAAGGAGGGCCTTCAGCTCCATCGTCATCTCTCCCCTGCTCAGTCTTGGCAACCTTTTGAACCTTTTGCGACCTTTCCATTATAGCCACGGGACCCGTGTCCGGAGAAGGAGAGCAGGAGAACATTTTTGCTTTCCTCCGTGATTCTTGGGGCCATCTGCCTTATACTCTCTGGGTCGAGGGCTCGACGATTCCTATCGGAGAAGGTGAATCACATGAATCTCTGCTATCGCAACGGCGTCTATCTTCCCGTCGACGAGGTCACGCTCCCCGTGACGGATCTCCTCGTCCAGCGCGGAATAGGCGTCTTCGACTCCATCCGGACCTACGGCGGTCGCCCCTTCGCCCTCAGGGAGCATCTGCGCCGCCTGGAACGTTCGGCCCGGGAGGCGGCCATGGAGCTGCCCCTTTCCATCGAGGCCCTGGAGGGCGTCATCCGCGGCGGCATCGCCCGCATGGGCGGCGATGTCACCGTCCGCCCCTACGTGACGGGAGGCAGGGTCATCGAAAACTGCCGTTTCCCCGAGCCGGACCTCTTCGTCCTCTTCGAAAGGACTCAGGCGGCGCCGAGGGAGCGCTACGAAGAGGGCGTCTCCCTGCTGCCCATCCCCTTCACCCGCGCCTATCCCTCTATGAAGAGCGCCGACTACATGGTCCCCTACATCTCCCGCCTCCGGGCCGGCGGCGGCGACTTCGAGTGCCTCTACTGTCCCGACGGGGCCGTGACGGAATCGACGGCGGGCAACTTCTTCGTCGTCCTCGATGGCGGCCTCGTGACGGCTCCCGTCGAGGATGTCCTGGAGGGAGTGACGCGGGGCCTCATCCTTCAGCTGGCCCGCGAGGTCTCCCTTCCCGTCGAGGAACGTCCCCTGCGCGTCGAGGAGCTGGCCCGCGCCCGGGAGGCCTTCATCACCGGCACCGTCAAGGAGGTCACTCCCGTCGTCCGCGTCGGATCCCGCCCTATCGGCGAGGGCCGACCGGGCCCTGTGACGAAGCGCCTTCACCGATTGCTCCTCGATAATCTCGATCGCTGGCTGGAATAGACGCCGCAGGCCCCATCCGATTCGAGTGCCGTCGGGACGATCGCAGAAGATCTCCGACGGCGCTTTTTTTGTACCGCGCCATCGGCACGTCCGATGTATCTGGAAGGAGGCAACCCTCATGGTAGCTCTGGAAACGCTCAAAGTCGCCGTCATCGGCGCCGGAACGATCGGCAGCGCCCTTGCCCGAGAGCTGGCTCTGGCCGGCTGTGACGTCCGGGCGACGCGTCGCCGCCTCGACAAGGTCCGGGCCCTGGAAGAGCTCGGCGTCTACCTCACCAGCGACAACGTCGAGGCCGTCTCCGGCGCCGACATCGTCTTCGTCGTTCTCAAACCCCACAAAGTCGTCCCCGTCCTGAAGGCCGTCGGTGACGCTCTCGACGGCAAGCCCGTCGTCTCCCTCGCCGCCGCCCTCGACCTCGACCTCCTCCGCCAGGCCCTTCCCGACGTCCGCTGGATCAGGGCCATGAGCAACACGGCCATCCCGGTCCGCGAGGCCTTCACCATGTTCGCCCCGTCGCCGGAGACGACGGAAGAGGACCGGGCCATCGTCGAGGCCGTCTTCGGCCTCCTCGGGAGCTACGAGGAAGTCGAGGACGGTTACATGGACGCCCTGACGGCCATGGCCGGATCGGGACCGGCCTACATCTACACCATGCTGGAGGCCCTCATCTACGGAGGCCTGCGCGTCGGCCTTCCCCGCGACCTGACCCTTCGGGCGGCGGCCCACACGGCCATCGGAGCCTCCCAACTGCTTCTCGCCTCGGGAGAGCATCTGGCCGTCCTGCGCGACCAGGTTCTCACGCCCGGGGGCGTCACCATCGAGGGCATCTTCGCCCTCGAAGAGGGACAGATCCGAACGGCCTTCATGAACGCTGTCAAGGCGGCGACGGAAAAAGCGCTCGTTCTGGCCGACGAGACGCGACGGACGATCCGCAAGGGAGTTCCCCCCGAGGTCTGAACCTTTTGGCGAAAGGTTATTATAAAAAAATTATTTAAAATTTCTCTCAAGAAGGGCTTGCGCGACATCTCAAGACCGGCTATAATGACCTCACCGGGAAGTGATGGAGAGCCCGTACCGAAAGCCCCGGCCCGGGGGGATGGTCGACGGAGGCAAGGCGGCACCGCAACGCAGACATTTGCACCAAAGCAGCGAGTGGAGCGGAACCAGACCCGGCAACAGGCAACGGCAGGACCAGAGCAACACGTACCGAAAGCAAGGCGTGACCTGGCACCACAAGGTACAACGCGGCAAGTGGGTGACAAATGGAAAGATCCACCTGTACCTGTTCGGAAACAGCCCGTCGACGGAGCTCATCCATCGCCCGATAGGGGAAGAGGCGGAATGTCGGCCTTCTTCCCCTATCGCCGTTTCGGCCGTTGACAGGTCGATCCCTTCTGCTATTCTTAGTCTCATCAGATGCATCGTTGCGAAGGCGGGTGGCGGCAATGGAGAAAACTTTATCGTTCATCTGTTGTTGTCGGTGGATCCTCTTCTGATCCACCGTGGCCCTTGGGCTGCGGCGGCATAGGCCCGCTTCGGCCGAAAAGGTCTTACCCGCAGCAAAAAACAGTCAGATTCCGAAGGGGCGTGCCGTCGCGGTACGTCCTTTTTTCTATCGACGCCCACAGAGGAGGAACGCATCATGGAGAATCGCACGAAACGAAACCGCCTTTTCGAGGCCTTCCAGGCCGTTCGCGACCGAGACCCGGCCCTGGCTCCCGGCTTCAGAGGAACGCTGGAGATCCTGCTATGCTACCCCGGCTTTCAGGCCCTCAGCGCCCATCGGCTGATCCATTTTCTTCACGCCAAACTCCACGTCCCCGTTCTGCCCCGCTTTCTGGCCCAGCTCGTCCGTTGGTGGACGGGAATCGAAATCCATCCCGGCGCCCGGATCGGCCGCGGCGTCTTCATCGACCACGGCATGGGCGTCGTCATCGGCGAGACGGCCGTCGTCGGCGACAACGTGACCCTCTATCAGGGCGTGACCCTGGGCGGAACGGGCAAGGAGAAGGGAAAGCGTCATCCCACGGTCGAGGAGGGGGCCCTCATCGGCGGCGGCGCCAAGGTGCTGGGCAACATAACCGTCGGGAAGGATGCCCGCATCGGCGCCGGCAGCGTCGTCGTCAAGGATGTTCCGGCCGGTGCCACCGTCGTCGGCGTCCCCGGAACCATCGTCAGATGCCGTCAGGGAACGAGCTGCTCCCCCTCGCAAAGCCTGGCTCACGGTCAGCTTCCCGACCCGCTGCGCCTCCGTCTCCACCGGCTGGAGGAGGAGCTCCACGTCCTTCACGCCCGTCTGGCCGTCCTGGAGGCGGAGAAGGACGAGATCAGAGGCCTTCACGGGCGACTGGCCCTTCTGGAATCGGAAAAAAAGGAGATGAGCTGCAGTGCTTAAAACCGACTCCCTGGCCCTGAGGGCCTTCATCGGCGGGACTCCCCTCTTCCCTCTGCCCCGTCGCCGCGGGGCGACGGTCCTGGTCAAACTGGAGGGGCAGAACATAGGCGGATCGGTCAAGGACCGGGCCGCCTGGGGCATGCTCCGCAGGGCCGAGATCGACGGACGTCTCGGGGACGGAACGGTCATCGTCGAACCGACCTCGGGCAATACGGGCATCGCTCTGGCCCTCCTGGGCCGGGCCCTGGGGCTTCGGGTCATTCTGACCATGCCCGAATCGATGTCCGTCGAGCGTCGGGCGGTCCTGGCCGCCTACGGAGCCGAGCTGGAACTCACCCCGGCGGCGCGGGGCATGACGGGAGCCATAGCCCGGGCCCGCGAGATCGAGGCCGAGCTTCCCGGAGGCTGGATGGCCGATCAGTTTTCCAATCCCGGCAATCCCTGGGCCCATCAGGTTACGACGGGCCCCGAGATCGTCGCCGACCTCGCGGGGCGTCCTCTGGCCGCCTTCGTCGCCGGAGTGGGAACGGGAGGGACGCTTTCCGGCGCGGCGAGGGTCCTTCGGGCCGCCTATCCCGAGGCCCAGATCGTCGCCGTCGAACCCGCGGCCAGTGCCGTCCTCAGCGGCGGTCCCGCCGGGCCCCACCCCATCCAGGGCATCGGCGCTGGTTTCGTCCCGGCCAATCTCGACCGGTCCCTTCTGAACCGCGTCGTCGCCGTCGCCGGCGAGGCGGCCCTGGCGGAGACGGGCGAGCTGGCCCGAGAGACGGGCCTTTTCGTCGGCATCTCCTCGGGGGCCAACATCTGGGCGGCTCGACAGATCGCCGAGAGTTTCGGCGACGACGAGGTCGTCGTCACCATCGCCTGCGACCGGGGGGACAAGTATCTGAGCACCGACGCCTTCAGGCTCACTCCCGGTTGATCCTCTGGGAGTTGAGCAGGACGGAGATGGAGCTGAAGGCCATGGCCGTCTCGGCGATGAGGGGGTGGAGAAGGGCCGCCATGGCCAGCGGAACGGCGATGACGTTGTAGCCGAAGGCCCAGAAGAGGTTCTGGCCGATGACGGAAAAGGTCTTGCGCGAGAGGGTAACGGCCTCGGCGACGGCCGACAGCCCGCCGCGGACGAGGACGATGTCGGCGCTGTCGATGGCCAGATCGGTTCCGCTGCCGATGGCCAGCCCCACGTCGGCCCCCTTCAGGGCGGCGGCGTCGTTCATGCCGTCGCCGACCATGAGCACTTTGGCCCCCCGGGCCTGAAAGTCGCGGACGAGATCGAGCTTGCCCTCGGGGCGGACCGAGGCGTGGACCTCGTCGATGCCGGCCCGTCCCGCCACGGCCCGGGCCGTGTGCCCGTTGTCGCCCGTGGCCATGACGGGACGGATCCCGAGAGCCTTCAGGCGTCGGACGGCCTCGGCGGCGTCGTCGCGCAGGGGGTCCTCGACGGCGATGAAGCCGAGGCTCTGTCCCTCGCGGCGGACCTCGACGACGGTCCTTCCCCGGTCGAGCTGGTCGCGATACCTCTCGGCGTCGTCGGGCCGTCCCACCGAGTAGAGGATGCCGTCGACGCGGCCTGCGACGCCCTGTCCCACCTCTTCGACGACGTCCGTCGCCTGGCGATGGGCCGGGACCGCCTCGGCGATGGCCTTGGCCAGAGGGTGGCTCGACTGGCGTTCGACGGCCGCTGCCGCCGCCAGATCGTCGGGCGAGAGGTCGTGATCCACGACGGCGGGCCGCCCTTCGGTGATGGTCCCCGTCTTGTCCATGACGACGATGGAGACCTCCCGGGCGGTCTGGATCGCCTCGGCGTTGCGGATCACCATGCCATGTCGGGAGGCCCGGGCCGTGGCGGCGATGAGGGCCATGGGCGTCGCCAGCCCCAGGGCGCAGGGGCAGGCGATGACGACGGTGGTGATGAAGGCGAAGAGGGCCAGAGAGAGGGGGTCGCGGACGGAGGTCACCCAGGGAAGCAGGCGTCCGGCGCCGTCAAGGAAGGGAGAAATGGCGGGGGCGGCGAAAAACCAGGTCGTTCCGGCGACGAGGGCCAGCCCGACGATGACGGGGACGAAGACGTTCGTCACCCTGTCGGCGAAGGCCTGGATGGGGATCTTGGCCCCCTGTGCCTCCTGAATGAGGGCGATCATCTGGGCCAGGAAGCTTCCGTCGCCGATGCCCGTCACCTCGACGACGACGGAGCCGGTGAGGTTCAGGGAACCTCCCGTCACGGTGGCTCCCTCTTCCCGCCCCACGGGGAGGGATTCGCCCGTGATCATCGATTCGTCGACGGAGGTCCGTCCCGCCGAGATCCGTCCGTCGGCCGGAAAGCGTTCGCCCGGCCGGACGGCGACGCGATGGCCCTCCTTGACGGCCTCGATGGGGACCAGAAGCTCCGTCCCGTCGTCGTCGACGATGCGGGCCTCTCGGGCCTGCAGGGCCAGGAGGCCCCGGATCTCCTTGGAGGCCCGGTCCCTCAGGCGGGACTCGATGTAGCGCCCCGTGATGTGGAGGGCCAGAATCATGGGGCCCAGTGCCCCGAAGGAGGCCAGGGGAAGGCCCGCCAGGTGGAGGAGGGCCGTGGCCCAGGCCGCGACGGCGCCGAAGACGACGAGCACGTCCATGTTGGCATGGCGGTGAGAGAGGGCGATCCAGGCGCCCTTGAAGGTTCCCCTCCCGGCGCCGAGGAAGACGACGAGGCCGCCGGCGAGCTCCAGGAGCGTGTAGACCGGAAGATGAACCCCCGCCATATGGAGGGCCATGAGGCCCATGAGAGGGGCGGTGACGGCCCAGCTGACGAAAAGATTGTGCCGGGCCTCGGCGTAGCGTCGGCTCTCCATCTCCTCGGGAGCGTCGTAGGAGAAGCCGTAGCCGGAGTCGACGATGGCCTCTTCCAGCCGGGACTGGGGGAAGTCTTCGTCGTCGACGACGACGAAGACGGTCTCTGTGGCCAGATTGACGGCGGCGAAGGTCACCCCTTCCACCCTTTTCAGCGACCGCTCCACCATGCGGGCGCAGGTGGCGCAGGTCATTCCCGTGACGCCGATGCGACGCTTCAGCTTCGATGGATCTCTGCTTTCTGCCATGGGACAACCTCCTCGCGTTGTTTGATCTCTGGAACCGAGACCCAGTTTACACCCATCTCCCTCTTCTTAATACCCCCTATACGTATAAAGGGAGCGCCGTGGGGCGCTCCCTTTATACGTATAGGGGGTATTCGCGGTCCGGTTTCCGGCGGGCCCGAGGCGGTGTCCGATCAGTCGGCCGATCGGGTTTTGATCTCCTCGTTCAGACGCCATCGGGCGATTTCGCCTCGCAGTTCCAATACCCTCTCATGGAGGGAGGTGGCCTTCTTCGCGTCGACGGGTTTCTCCGTCAGGGCCAGCTTCAGCTCCAGCGCCGACTTGTGCAGCTCCGTCATCTTATCCCGGATCGCATCGGGAATGGAGGCGTCTTTCCAGCGCAGGTCGCGGATCTTGTCCTGGAGATCGGCGACTTTCTTCCCGTCGACGGGGCGCTCGGCCAGGGCGGTCTGAAGCTCGAGCCGGGCCCTGCGGAATTCGTCCATGCGGCTCCGTTCCTCGGCCGTCATCTGCCTGTTCCGGGGGTTCCCCCGGCCGTAACCGTCCTGATCGTTCCGTCCCATCCTGGGCCCGCCGTCGTCGCAGTCCATGGCCATCCATTCCATTCCGAAGCCGCCGTCTCCCTTGGGACCGGGGCCGTAGGCGAAGGCGACGGAGCTGACGAGCAGAGCCGCCACAGCGACCATCATTGCCGTTCTCATTTTATTCATGTGAGGCACCTCCTTCGTGGTGTATCCCCAGTATGAGGCCTGTCCTCGCCCTTTTGCAGGGGGAGAAGGCCTAAGCGGTTCTCCGTCGAACTACGTAAAGGGGGGAGGCGTGAGCCTCCCCCCTTTACGTAGTTTCTCGAAGACGGAGCCGTTTCCGGCCGATCGCCGGGACGAGTCGACCCCGTCAGAGGTGGGGTTATATGTCGAGGTTGCGCACCTCTTGCGCGTGGGCTTCGATGAAGTCCCGTCTCGGTTCGACCTTGTCGCCCATGAGGATGGTGAAATACTCGTCGGCCGAGACGGCGTCCTCGACCTCGACGCGCTTGAGCACGCGCCGGGCCGGATCCATCGTCGTCTCCCAGAGCTGTTGGGGGTTCATCTCTCCCAGTCCCTTGTAGCGCTGGACGCCGTATTTCCTGTTGGGGCCGAAGCCGTTCGTCAGCTCCTTGAGTTCCTTTTCGGAGTAGCAGTAGGAGACGTCCTTGCCGGCCTGAACGCGGAAAAGGGGCGGCTGGGCCACGTAGAGGTGCCCCTTCTCGACGATATCGGGCATGAAGCGGTAGAAAAAGGTCAGAAGGAGCGTCCTGATGTGGGCCCCGTCGACGTCGGCGTCGGTCATGATCAGGACGCGGTGGTAGCGGAGTTTGGTCACGTCGAAATCGTCGCCGATGCCGCAGCCCAGGGCCTGAATGATGGTCCGGATCTCGTTGTTGGAGAGGGCCTTGTCGAGGCGGGCCTTCTCGACGTTGAGGATCTTGCCCCGCAGGGGGAGGATGGCCTGGAAGTGGCGGTCCCGCCCCTGTTTGGCGCTGCCTCCTGCCGAGTTCCCCTCGACGATGTAGACTTCGCACTCTTCCGGCTTCCGACTCGAACAGTCGGCCAGCTTGCCCGGAAGGTCGAGGCCCGTCATGGCCGACTTGCGCCGCACCAGCTCGCGGGCCTTCTTGGCCGCCTCGCGGGCCTGGAGGGCCCTGACGGCGTTGTCGACGATGGGGCGCAGGATCTCGGGGCGTTCCTCCATGAAGGCCAGAAGTCCCTCGTAGAGGAAGGAGTCGACGATGCCCTTGATCTCACCGTTCCCGAGTTTCGTCTTCGTCTGTCCCTCGAACTGAGGCTCGGGGAGCTTGACGGAGATGACGGCCGTCAGCCCTTCCTTGAGGTCGTCGCCTCCCAGGTTCGGGTCTTTGTCCTTGAAGATCTTCTGGCGCCGGGCCATCTCGTTGACGGCCCGCGTCAGGGCCGTCCGGAAACCCGAGACGTGCGTGCCTCCCTCGACGGTGTGGATCAGGTTGGCGTAGGCGAAGACCCGTTCCTGATAGGTGTCGTTGTACTGCAGGGAGACGGCGACGACGACGCCGTCCTTCTCTCCCTCGACGACGACGGGCGGCTGAAAGAGGGTCGTCTTTCCCCTGTTGAGATACTCGACGAAGCTGCCGATGCCGCCGGCGTAGTTGAAGACCTTTTCCTTCCCCTCGTTCCGCTCGTCGCGGAGGGTGATGGCCAGGTTCGGGTTGAGGAAGGCCAGTTCCCGCATGCGGCTGGCCAGGACATCCCAGGAGAAGGTCGTCTCGCTGAAGATCGTTCCGTCCGGCTTGAAGCGGATCGTCGTTCCCCGCCGCTCCGTCGTCTCTTCGTCGACGAGGTCCGTCACGGGGTCTCCCTTCTCGTAGCGCTGTCGCCAGAGCTTCCCGTCGCGGCAGATCGTCAGGACGAGCCGGTCCGAGAGGGCGTTGACGACGGAGATGCCCACGCCGTGGAGCCCCCCCGAGACCTGGTAGGCCTTTTTGTCGAACTTGCCGCCGGCGTGGAGCTTGGTGAGGACCACCTCGGCCGCGGGCCGTCCCGTGGCGGGGTGGGGATCGACGGGGATGCCCCGTCCGTTGTCGACGACGGTGACGCTGTCGTCGGCGTGAAGGGTGATTTCGATGTGGGTGCAGTAACCGGCCATGGCCTCATCGATGGAGTTGTCCACCACCTCGTAGACGAGATGGTGCAGACCTCGTGAGCCCGTGTCGCCGATGTACATGCTCGGTCTCCGGCGGACGGCCTCCAGTCCCTCGAGGATCTGGATATCGCTGGCGCTGTACTGGGCCGGTGCGTTCATCGTTCTTGTCCTCCTTGAAGCAGATTCATCGCTTCGGTCCGGCCTCGGTCCCAGAGCCGTCTTTGCCGTTCCCTCAGCGTTTTCGGCGTCAGCCCCGTCGCGTCCGTCGGTCCGTCGCGGACGATGACGTCCGTCCGTCCGTCGCGGCGGACGAGGGCGACGAGGCGACGGGTGAGAATCAATCGGTCTCCCTCGAGGGGAATCAGCATGGGGTCTTCACCTCTTCGTGGCCTTCGCAACTGATCTATTATATCAAAGGCCCGATGATTCGCGTCGTCGGCGCTGTCGTCGCGACTGGCCGGGAAATTTTTAATTTAAAATGAACAGTTCGGCGACGGGAAAGGGGCCGAGGGGAAGCTGCGTTAGAACGCGATGGCTCTCTCCTTCGAGAGAATGTATAATGCGATGCATTATATCTGATCCGGACGAGGAGGTCTTTTCATGCGCTCCATCCGCTCCAAGATTCTTGTCGGGTTCACCCTCTCCTCTCTTGTCGTCCTCATCCTGTTGGGGCTGGTGCTCCATCGCGACATGAAGGGCACCCTTCTCCCCCTGGCCCGGGAAATGTCCGAAGAGGTCCTGACGGCGCAGGCCCAGGTCCTGTCGATGATGCTTCACGCCAACCTCCAGGATCTCAAATCCGTCTCGGAAGAGGAGGCGGTCCGCTCCATGTTCTGGAACCTGATGCGCCGTCGCCTCGAGGTCAAGATGGCCGATTCGGAGGGGCGCTACGAGGCCCTTTTCATCGCCAAGCCCGACGGCCACTTCTGGAACACCCTGGGCCAGGAGGGGGACGTGACCGACAGGGATTACTTCCAGGCCATCGTCAAGGAGAAAAAGGGGCACTTCATCAGCAACGCCATGATCTCCCGCGGCTCGGGCAGGCCCGTCGTCGTCATCGCCACCGAGGTGTACTCTTCCTTCGGAGACGAGCACGCCATCCAGGGCCTCTTCGGCGCCACCGTTCTGCTCGATGCCCTTGCCGATCAGGTCGGCTCCGTCCACATCGGCAAGGCCGGGTACGCCTGGCTCATCGACGGCCAGGGGAACGTGCTCTACCACCCCGACAGAGAGAAGGTGATGTCCTTCAGCCTCGCCGACAGCGCCAAGGAGGGCTTTCAGGGGCTGAGCGGGCTTGAAGGACGCATGACCGGCGGCGAGACGGGCGAGGGGACGATCGTCAAGCCCGACGGCGAGCGGGAGCTGGTCTTCTTCACGCCCGTTCCGGGCACGGCCGGCTGGTCTTTGGCCCTCTCCGTCCCGGTCGTCCAGCTCGAGGCGGGGCTCCGATCCATGGTGAAGACCCTTCTTTTCGCCGTGGCCGCCACGGTCCTTCTTTTCTTTCTCGTGGCCTACTTCCTGGGCAATTCCATCGCCCGATCGGTCAAGACGGTGGCGGCGGCCATCACCCGCTTCGGCGAGGGTGACCTGACCGTCTCCTTCCCCGCCAGGGGGCGAGACGAGGTGGCTCAGATGGCCGAGACGATGGTGGGGGCAGCGGCGAACCTGAAGTCCATGGTCGTCGACATCGGCTCCGAGGCCCGTCGCCTCGACGACGCGGCGGGCCAGCTCTCCGCCGTCGCCCAGCAGACCTTGGCGACGACGGAGGAGGTCACCTCCGAGGGGATCCAGATCCGAGGCCTCATGGACCGCCTCGCGGAGACGATCGAGGCGACCAGTTCGGGCGTCAACGAAGTGGCCTCCTCGGCCCGGGAGACGGCCCAGTCCTCTCAGGAGCTGGCCCGTGAGACGGTCGCCGTCAACGAGGCGGCCCGCAAGGGGAGCCTCGCCGTCGGAAAGATCCGCGAGACCGTCGACGGCGCCGTCGAGAGGACGGAGGCGACGGCCGCGTCGATCGCCGCCCTCGCCGGTGAGGCCCGCAACATCGGGGAAGTGGTCCAGACCATCACCTCCATCGCCGACCAGACGAACCTGCTGGCCCTCAACGCCGCCATCGAGGCGGCCCGGGCCGGAGAGGCGGGACGGGGTTTCGCCGTCGTCGCCGAAGAGGTCCGAAAACTGGCCGAGGAGAGCAAACGCTCGACGGACACCATCGCCTCCATCCTGGGCAGAATCCGCAGCGGAGCCGACGAGGCCGACGCCGAATCGCACCGCGTCGTCGCCGTCGTCCAGGCGGCCCGGACCGAAAGCGACGACGCCACGGCGTCTTTGCAGAAGATCCTTCAGAGCGTCGAGGCCATGACGGCCCGCGTCGAGGCTACGGCGGCCATAGCGGAGGAACAGGGGGCCTCGGCCGAGGAGATCGCCGGTTCGATGACCCAGGCCTCCTCCCACGTCGAAGAGGTGGCCCGTCAGATGCGGAGCATCGTCGAGTCGATGGAGGAGCAGGCCAAAGGGGCTCAGAGCCTGGGCCTGGCGAGCCAGGAGATGGAGGCCCTGGCTGACCGGCTGACGGAGGCTCTCTCCCGCTTCCGCGTCGGCGGCGAGGTCGTCGAAAGGGCACGGAAGGAGGAGACGCCGGCCCTTCGCGGCTGAAAAAGTCATCCCCCCGTGAGGAGCCGGAACGCGCTCCTCACGGGGGGCGATCGGACGAACGAGACGGTCAGGAGGCGTCGATGCCCAGGAGAGCCCTCTCCCGGTCGTCGAGCCCGAAGGCCTTGGCGAAAAGGCGGTCGACGACGCGGTCGGCCTCTTGAATCTGGCGGTCGACGACGCGATTGGCCCACTCGGGCTTTCCCGACTTGCGCTCCCGGCAGAGGTGGCTCAGACGGTAGATGGCCGAGATGATTTCGCCCTGAAGGCCCCGATCGCGGCGGTTCATGACGTTGAAGACGGGCAGCGGCAGGTCGAGGGCCTCTTCGGCCGAGAGGTGTTCCTCGGGGAGGACCTTTCTTGCCGTCGCGGCGGCGATGCGGCTGTTGAGGAAGCCCAGAAGCAGCGTGGGGTGAAAATCGCGTTCCCGGGGGAGGACGGTCAGGATTTCGGAGCTCGTGGCCTGAGTCTCGTCGGTGAAGGCGCAGGCGAGACGTCCTCCTAGGGGACGGGCGTTGAGAAGAAGTCTGGGACCGGAGAAACAGCGAAGGGGACGGAACTCGGTGAGCCTTTTGTCGTAGCGGATGAAGCCTAAAGGGCCGGGAACCATTTCATAGCGTCTGATAAAACCGGTGAAGGCCGCCAGACCGTTGAGTGACGGCCGCTCACGCAGAGGTTCGAAGGGCGTCAGCCCGTCCATGATCTCGGCCTGATCGCCCAGGAGAGGGCCTCGGCTGCGGAGTTTTTCCCCCAGCTCGTCCAGAGCCTCCTCCTCCGGAGATCGGGCGAGTTCAAACATGTTCCCCGTCAAAAGGCTCGCCTGCCTTCCCAAATAAAGATTCCATTACCGACTTTTCTAACTGTACCACAAAGAAGGGCCGACGAGGAGCGCTGCGGCGCCCCTCGTCGGCGAGCGTTTCCCCCGCCTTTCCGGTCAGGGCCGGGAGGCTGTCACGAGGCATCGGCAGGCGAGGAAAAGCGGCGCCAGAAGCAGAACCGATCCGATGCGGCCCGGGCCAAAGGAGCAGCCGCCGTCGGAAGATTCGAGCGCGGCGGCGATCACGTTGTCGGCGCTCTCCGTCTCGTCGAGCTTGTAGTGGATCAGGAGGGTCACCTGCCCCGCCTCTCCTCCGTCGCCGGAATACTCCACCTCGAGAGGCACATGACGGCCGGGAAGAATGCCCTCGATGTACCTCTGGTCGAAGGGTACCCCCTCCGTGTCGGTCCCCTCGAAAAAGCTGACGAAGACGTCCGTCGCCGACCGGTTCCCTCCGTTGGCGATGTCGGCTCCGATGCGCCAACGGTCCCTCCCTGCTCGGACGATCTCCAGACGCCCGTCCAGCTCGTGGAGCTCCACCTTCTTTTCCGCCTCCTCCGAACGTTCCGCCTGAAGCTGCGACGGGGTCTCGGCGACGAAAAGCTGGAACCAGCCGCGGTTGTTGTCGCCGGTCTCGCCCAGCCCGTGATGGGGCAGCTCCGTGACGGTCCCGTAGGGATCGACGGTGACGTGGATCCTGTAGGTCCCCGCTTCGAGGGCCGTCACGTCCCAGGCCATGTCGGCCCAGGCCCAGTTCCGGCCGTCGTTCCAGGCGGCGATGGCCGGGAGAGTCACCTCGCCGATGAGCTCCCGGGGATCCTCCTCGTGTCGGTCGGGATGGAAGCGGGCCTGTTCGAACCGGACGATGACGTCGCGAGCCGTCGTGTCCCTTCCGCCGGGAACGCTCATGGCGAAATTGTGGACGCGACAGCGCAGCGTGACGGGACGACTTTCGGAGAGGGCCATGCCCGCCGGGTTGCCGTCGCCGTCGTAGACGAAAAGGCCGCGGATCCGTCGGGCGTTGGGATTGCTCGTGTCGCTTTCGTCCCAGACCCAGCCGTCCGTGCCCGAGGCGACCCACAGGTTCGGGAGGTTGAGGGCGGGATCGGGCCATCGGCCGTAGCGGTCGTACCACCACTGCCGGTTGCCCTCGGGAATGTCGGCCGTGTAGCTGACCTTCATGGCCTTCGCAGGCGTGAGGTAGACGAAGGGCGAGACGAAATAGGCGTTGCTGTTGTTCACCTGGGGAAAGGAGGCGGGAGCGAGCATGGAAAAGCCCGTCTCGGTGCCGAAAGAGCTCGACTCCGACGACGCGCTCATCCCCGCGTCGTCCCAGGCCGCCCGGCCTTCGACCTTCACCCCTCCCTTGTAGCCGAAATAGGAGTATTTGCCCTGAAGCGACGACGCCACCTCTTTCCTGTACGTCACCGTCTCGGTGTGGGTCCTCTCGCGGCGGATCTTGTCGTTCCAGCTGACCGTCCACTGCGTGGCGTTGGGGCCGACGAGGAAATCCTGCCCCTCGCCGATGCGCTCTTCGGCGGCGTAATCTTCCAGCTGGGAGGCCTCGCGCGGGTAGGACAGAAGGTTCCCGTTGCACCAGGGAGGCTGGAACCAGGGGAGGCCGGCCCCGGCGAAATTGACGATCCTGGACGGGGCGGGAATCATGGCCGAGATCCAGACCTGCTCGCCGTTGACCTGCCCTTTCTGCCCCAGCAGAGGGTAACGCCAGATGTCGAGGGTGCGCAGGCGGTAGGCCACGTAATCGTCCCTGTTCGTCGAGGCGGCGACGCGGTCCGACGTGGAGCGGTACGAGGCGCCGTAGCTCTCGTCCTTCGTCGCCCAGCTCTTCTGGATCTTCCCCTCGACCTGAAGGGAGACGTCGAATCCCGTCGGCCCCTTGAGCTTGTACCCCTGGGAGACGGTGGCCCCGGCGCTCAGGGCCGTCGAAACCTGCGTCGACTGCGAGGCCGTCAGTCCCTTTTCCGACGACTGGCCCGAGTAGAAATCGGTGCGGAAGGCGGCCAGACGGCTCAGGTTGAGCGCCCCGTAGGTCGAGGGTCCCGTCGTGAGGGTGTAGTCGAGATGCTTGGGAGGTTCCTGCATCACCACGACGGGCGTGACGTGATCCTCGACGACGATATGGACCGGCTCGCCCAGGACCAGCCCCGAGCGGGTGAAGTCGCCGACGAGAAGCGCCGCTGCGCCGCCCCCGGCGATTTCGGTCCCTCTGCCGTCCTGCAGAAGCCCCTTGTCCCTGTCCCAGAAAAAGGTCCGGATCACCTGGTTGCCCCCCTCGACCCAGGAGGCGGCCAGATGAGCCCCGTTGTCGTCGATCGCCCCGGGCCGGATCTCGCCGGTCAGATTGCCCGTGGCGAGGTCGATCTGCCCGATCCCTCCGTCGCGGAGCTTCATCGTTGTCACGGAGGTGCCTTTCTCTCTGTACGATGCCGAGGCGAGACGGAGAGCCCCCTCGAAGTCGGTGTAGAGCAGGAAAAGCTCTTCTTTTCCGTCGCCGTCGATGTCGGCCGTCAGGCACCGGTGGGCGACGTCCGCGTTGGACTCGAAGATGCTTCCCGTGCCGTAAAGAGGCTTTTCCCCGGCGTCCATCCTGGAGAAGGTCCCGTTCACGATCCGGTAGAGTCCCCAGCGGAGACCGTAGAGGCCGTCGCCGTCGTCGTGGCTGTAGGCGGACCAGAAAATCTCGTCCTGCCCGTCGCCGTCGACGTCGCCCATGGCCACGTCGAGGACCTGGGCCTTGCTGTCGGTGAAGACGTTTCGGCCTCCGGCGAGGGGGAGGGCCACCGTTCCCGTCACCCGGACGGGACGGCTCCAGGCGCCGGATTCGGTCTCTTCGGGCTCCACCTTCAGGAGGGCCAGGCGCAGGTGGCCGCTGACGAAGTCTCCGCTGACGTAAAAGAGGACGATCTCCTTCGTCCCGTCGCCGTCGACGTCGCCCTGGGCCGCCCGCAGCCCCGTGAGGATATCGGCCCGATAGAGGACGTCGTCGCCGAGGGTCCCGACGGGAGGCGAGGTCCTCTCTTTCTCCGACGCCACGTTGCGCACGGCCAGAACCGAAATGGGACCGGTGTAGTCGGCCTTGGGAGGGACGGCGAGGACGATGGCGTCGTCCGATCCGTCCCTGTCCCAGTCGTTCGTCAGGACGACGCGGCCGTCGACGGCGTCGACGACGTCGGGAAAGGAGAATTCCAGGTCTTCGGCGCCGCCCAGAAGCGACGAGGCCTCCCTGTCGACGGGGCGGACCCGGATGACGACTTTCCCGTCGAAGCCGCCGCTGCGCTCCTCGAGCCGCGAAAGGCTTTCGATCAGGTAGGGAGCGTTTTCCTCGTCCCGTGCCGCGGCGATGCCGTATTTCAGGGGGAGATCGCCGCCGTAGAGCCGGGCCGTTCCCTCAGCCTGCAGAGGCCTGTCGTCCGAAAGGACCTCGTCGGGGGCGATGAGAGAGAAGCGAAGGGCCGGCCCGGAACCGGCCTCCTCGGCCAGGGCCAGAATGGAGTCGTGGCGCAGAAGCGTCGTCGTCCCCTCGTAGGGATCGTTCGCCCCCGGACGGCCGACGGCGGCCCGGGCCGGGCCGAGGGCGAGCAAAAGTCCGAGGCATGCCAGAAAAAGTCCGATAGGGCACGGACGTCTCTCCATCGGTCGTGATTCCTCCCGTCTTTTCCGTTGTCCCTGCCTTTTCCGGGCCCCGGTGGTTTCTGTCGTTCCGCCTTCCCTTCCTTCGCGTCGCGAAGTCCCCTGAACCGATGTTATTTTCTCCGCCCGACGCGGGTCAAGTATATCTCATCGCTTCGGGCTTCCATGAGTCGAGGACGTGACCCTGTTTGGGGGAACATCACCACCATTTCAACTCACGCGCCCGTGAGGGCGCGACAGCCGTCACGAGCAGGGACGGCTGGCGCTCAGATATTTCAACTCACGCGCCCGTGAGGGCGCGACAAATCTAAGGAACCTCTGAAAAAAGCGCCTTTCATGAAGTCGCATCAGCGATGATGTAATTGGTAGAATAGAGCTGTAGCGCCGATGTCCTCATCCCCTTTTCAAGGAGTGCGAGACGAAATGGAGCGACAGAAAACCCTTGCCGACGCCCAGACCTTCGAGAGATACAGGAAGCCTACCCGGCGGGAGAAGTTCCTCTCCGAAATGGAGGCTGTGGTCCCCTGGAAGGATCTCTGCGCGCTCATCGCTCCCTTCTATCCCAAGGCCGAACGAGGTCGTCCACCGGTTGGATTGGAGCGGATGCTCCGAATCCACTTTCTCCAGTGCTGGTTCAACCTCAGCGACCCGGCAGCGGAAGAAGCCCTCTACGACATGGAATCGATGAGGCGCTTCGTCGGCATCGACCTCGGGAACGAGCCTGTCCCCGACGAGACGACCATCTGCAAGTTTCGCCACCTTCTCGAAGCGCACGACCTGGGGAAACGGATCTTCCGTGAGGTCGATGCTCACCTGCAATCGAAAGGACTGCGTCTTGCCGAGGGAACCATCATGGACGCCACCATCATCGCCGCGCCCTCGTCGACGAAGAACAAGGAGAAGAAGCGAGACCCCGACATGCATCAGGTAAAGAAAGGGAACCAGTACTACTTCGGCATGAAGGTCCACATCGGGGTGGACAAAGACAGCAAGCTGGTCCACAGCCTCGCGACCACGGCGGCGAATGTCCACGACTCCCGGATGGTCGGAGACCTTCTCCACGGAGCGGAAAAGGGAGTCTGGGGCGATTCGGCCTACATAGGCAAGACGGAGACGATCCAGGAAAAGGCACCCGATGCCGTCGACAACACCAACAAAAGAGGGTCACGGAACAGGAAACTGACCGACGAAGAACAGTCTCACAATCGTATGCTGTCCAAAACGAGGGCAAAGGTGGAGCATGTCTTTTGAAGAGCGAAGCGGGTCTTCGGATTCACCAAGGTGCGTTACAAGGGGCTCAAGAAGAACACAAGCCATGTCCACGTGATTTTTGCCCTGTCCAACCTGTACATGGTGAGAAGGCTTTTATTGGAGATGGATAGGGCGTAGTGTCTTCAAAAGCCGGCAAAACAGCAACCATAAGGCAAAAAAGAGCCGGGAATAGCTCCACATAGGCAACTTGCCTGACGCGACAGGCTGAAATGGCACACAGCGCACGAATTCAGCCACCAAGAGGTACTGTTGGAGCTCGCCGGATCTTTTTTTCAGAGGTTCCCTAAGGAACCTCTGAAAAAAGCGCCTTTCATGAAGTCGCATCAGCGATGATGTAATTGGTAGAATAGAGCTGTAGCGCCGATGTCCTCATCCCCTTTTCAAGGAGTGCGAGACGAAATGGAGCGACAGAAAACCCTTGCCGACGCCCAGACCTTCGAGAGATACAGGAAGCCTACCCGGCGGGAGAAGTTCCTCTGTCGAAATGGAGGCTGTGGTCCCCTGGAAGGATCTCTGCGCGCTCATCGCTCCCTTCTATCCCAAGGCCGAACGAGGTCGTCCACCGGTTGGATTGGAGCGGATGCTCCGAATCCACTTTCTCCAGTGCTGGTTCAACCTCAGCGACCCGGCAGCGGAAGAAGCCCTCTACGACATGGAATCGATGAGGCGCTTCGTCGGCATCGACGTCGGGAACGAGCCTGTCCCCGACGAGACGACCATCTGCAAGTTTCGCCACCTTCTCGAAGCGCACGACCTGGGGAAACGGATCTTCCGTGAGGTCTGCTCACCTGCAATCGAAAGGACTGCGCCTTGCCGAGGGAACCATCATGGACGCCACCATCATCGCCGCGCCCTCGTCGACGAAGAACAAGGAGAAGAAGCGAGACCCCGACATGCATCAGGTAAAGAAAGGGAACCAGTACCACTTCGGCATGAAAGTCCGCATCGGGGTGGCCAAAGACGGCAAGCCGGTCCACAGCCTCGCGACCACGGCGGCGAATGTCCACGACTCCCCGATGGTCGGAGACCTTCTCCACGGAGCGAAAAAAGGGAGTCCGGGGCGATTCGGCCTACATAGGCAAGACGGAGACGATCCGGGAAAAGGCACCCGATGCCGTCGACAAGGCCGACAAAAGAGGGTCACGGAACAGGAAGCTGACCGACGAAGAACGGTCTCACAATCGTATGCTGTCCAAAACGAGGGCCAAGGTGGAGCATGTCTTTTGAAGAGCGAAGCGGGTCTTCGGATTCACCAAGGTGCGTTACAAGGGGCTCAAGAAGAACACGAGCCATGTCCACGTGATCTTTGCCCTGTCCAACCTGTACATGGTGAGAAGGCTTTTATTGGAGATGGATAGGGCGTAGTGTCTTCAAAAGCCGGCAGAACGGCAACCATAAGGCAAAAAAGAGCCGGGGATAGCTCCACATTGGCAACTTGCCTGACACGACAGGCTGAAATGGCACACAGCGCACGAATTCAGCCACCAAGAGGTACTGTTGGAGCTTGCCGGATCTTTTTTTCAGAGGTTCCCGAGAATAATCACCTCGACGTGCTTGGCCTCGCAGATGGCAAACACCAGCTCCGCACCGAAGCGCAAGAGTCGATCCTTGCGGGTGAGGACCAGCCGCCCAATGTGCCCTTCAATTACCTCGTCGAGCAGACGCTTGAGTCCCTTCTTGTGATAGTTCATCCCCGAACCCAGGTCGGCGATGATCTCGAAGGTCCAGCCTTGGCGAGCTAGAGTTCGAGCACCTGTTTCTGGCGTTCCAGGTCGGCTTTCCGGTCATGGCTGGAGACGCGGGCGTAGGCGATGGTGCGCCGGGTCCCATCGGCCTCAACGCGAAACAGATCCGGGCGCAGCTTGGCCAGATCATAACGACGATGCCCGCCCACCGTGTGTTCAGCGGCCAACTTGCCAGACGCCTCCCAACGCCGCAGCGTCGTGATCGACACACCCAGCACTTTGGCCGCTTCGCCTATCCCAACTAATCTATCCATAAAGAAACAAAAATAAAGCAGTTATAGAGATATTGCAAGCGAACTGTTCAAACCCTTCCGTCGCCGTATGGCACGCCTCGCCTCCCTTCACGACATCGGCCTCATCGCCGTCGATGGGGTGATCCTCTCCAAAGAGGGGCCTCTCGATGCCGACCCGTGGCGTGCCGTTCAGGTCCACCCCGAGGCGGGCTCCCGCATCGCCTCCGCCATCCTTCACCTGGCCGACCTGGCCGAGGTCATCCTCCACCACCACCAGCGCTGGGACGGCCAGGGCTACCCTCTCCGGAAAAACCCGCTGGCCGGAGAGGCCATCCCCCTCGAAAGCCGCCTCATGAGCCTCCTCGACGCCTACGAATCGATGACCCATCGGACCTACAGGGCACCCCTCACCCACCAGGAGGCGATCGACGAGATCGCACGCTGTTCGGGAAGCCAGTTCGACCCCCAATGGGCCCGGGCCTTCGTGGTCTTCCTCAAGACCCAAAAGGGCGAGGCCTAGCCAGATGTAAAGAGGGGAGGCCCCTGGGGGCCTCCCCTCTTTACATCTGGCTCCTGCCTCAGCGCCCCTTTTGGGGCAGGGCCGTCAGCCCTGACGGCCCTCTGTCGGTGACGCGGAAGCGGGCGATCTGGGAGAGAAGCTCCTGGCCGCGGAGACTCATCTCCTGGGCCTGCTGGGCCACCCCTTCGGCGGCCCGGGACGTCTCCTCCGAGGCGTTTCCGATGGAGCGGACCAGTTCGGCGATCTGCGTCGTCCCCGCCGTGATCTGGTCCATGGTCGAGGCCATCTCCTCGCTCGAGGCGGCCTGTTCTTCCGCCGTGGAGGCTACGGTGCCGATGGCCTCGATGACGCGGTTGATCTCCTTCAGGGCGACGGCGAGATCCCGGCCCGCCTCGTTGGCCCGGGCGGCGACGTCCTTCATGACCCTCCCCGTCTCCTCGGTGACGGCGATGGACTGGCCGGCCCTTCCTTCCAGGTCGCCGATCAGCTTGGAGACCTCCGAGGCGGCCCGGTTCGACTCTTCGGCCAGCTTGCGCACCTCTTCGGCGACGACGGCAAAGCCCCGGCCCGCCTCGCCGGCCCGGGCGGCCTCGATGGCGGCGTTCAAAGCCAGCAGGTTCGTCTGGTCGGCGATGGAGCCGATGACGCCGACGAAGCCAGCGATCTCCTTCACCGATCCGGCCAGGTGATGCATGGCCTCGACGCTCTCCTCAGCCTTGGCGCCCACGCCGTGGAGGTCGTCGACGACGGACTGGACCTTCTCGACCGAGGCCGACGCCGTTTTGCCCGCCCTTTCTCCCGCCGACGAACCTTCGACGGCGGCCTTGGCCATCGTCTGGGCCCCGCCGGCCATCTCCTGGATCGACGCCGACGTCTCCTCGATGGAGGCGCTGTTCGATTCGGAGAGTTCCGAGGCCTGGTCGAGGCTGCTTCGGACCTCCTCCATGGAGGCGTTCGTCTCCTCCGAGAGAGCGGCCAGGGAGGCCGACGTCTCCGAGATGGCCTCGGCAGTCTGGCCGATCTGGAAGACGATGTCGGCCTGGGAGCGGACCATCGCCGCCAGGGCGTCGGCCATGAGGCCCAGCTCGTCGGCGGAACGGATGGCGAAGTCGTCACGGGTCATCGTCAGGTCCCCCTCGCGGGCTCGTCCGGCCAGCTCGGCCACCGTCCTGAGGGGCCTCACGATCCGGCCGGCGATGAGCCAGACGGCGATGACGATGACCAGCAGGCCGGCCCCCGCCAGGGCCAAAGACACGTAGAGGGTCCGGTTCGCCACGGCCAGGACCTCCCTTGCCTTAACGACGGCGCTGAAACTCCAGGGCGTTCCCGTCTCTCCGATCTCGACGGGGGCGAAGGCCTTGTAGGTCATCTGCCCCACCGCCACCGACCAGGCCTCTTCAAACCAGCTGTCGCCTGCGGCGATGCGCCGGAGCGCCTCGTCGCCACCCGGTCCCTGGGTCTCGCCGGCGATATCGCCGATGCGGCTTTTGTCGGGGTGGCTGGCGACGATGCCCTTATGAGAGAGGAGGCGGCCGAAGCCCGTCTCGTAGAGCCTCATCGACGCCGTCAGCTCGTGGATGACGTCAAGGGCGATGTCGACGCCGACGGCGCCGACCCTCTTCCCCCGGATCTCGACGGGGACGGTGAGAGTCGTCATCATCACCTGCCGGCCCCCCACCTCGTAGAGGAAGGGCTCCAGGATCGTCTCCGTCCCCCGCTCCATGGCCTTGAGGTAGTAGTCGCCGTCGCCGGGAACGTCATAGCCCGCAAGGGGCTCCAGGGCCACCCGGTCGCCGTCGCGGTACCAGCGGGGGATGAAGCGCCCCGTTTTGTCATGGCCGTCGAGGCCGGCGAAATCGGCGTCGCGGCCGTCGAAGGCATTGGGCTCCCAACAGGTCCAGACGCCGAAGAAGTGGGGATTGCGCCTCAAGGTCTGGGCGAGCATCTCGTTGACCTGGCCCCGGTCGAAGTTGGAGTTGGCTCCCAGTCCCTCAAGGACGTAGGAGAGGGAGCGGGCCACGGCGATGGCCCGCTCGAACTCGAGGCGCATCACGCTCGCCAGCTCCCGGGAGCGGCTCAGAGCCAGCTCCTGGGCCTCCCTGAGACTGGCCCGCCTGTTGAGAACGCTGATGGTGCCCACGATGGCCACGAAGATGACGAGAACCACGGCGAGCACCAGGGCCGTGATCTTTCCCTGGAGCTTCATGCGAATTTTCACTCTTCTCTCCTCCTTGTGCTGCATTAAACCACTTGTTTGAACAGGTAGTTTTCATGAAACCACCTCTCTGAAAGGAATTCAAGAGGGCAATCCATTAAACGGGACAGCCCACAAGATTACAGGACAAAAGAAGTCCGCTCGCCCTCCCCTTGCGGGGGAGGGTGCGGGCTCCTTTTGTCCTGTCGAAAGGACGGGGCTAGAGGGTGATCTTCTTTTCCGCCAGGAGCCGCTCCAGGGTGCGCAACTTCTTGGTGGCCCTGTCGCGGTAGTGATGGCCCACTTCGACGACGAGGGCGTCGATGACGGTCAGGACGGGAACGATGGAGCAGATCCCCATCAAGATCGCCACGGCCCTGTTGGGGCTCTCCTCCAACTACGTCGTCATCATCCTCCTCATCCTGGCCCTTCTCCTCGTCGTGGGCTGCTTCGTCGACAACATCTCCTCCATGATCATCCTCACGCCCATCCTTCTTCCCGTCGTCCAGAAGCTGGGGATGGAGCCCGTCCGCTTCGGTCTCGTCATGACGGTGGCCCTCGCCACGGGATTCATCACCCCTCCCTACGGCGCCAATCTCTTCGTCGCCTCGGCCGTCTCGGGCGTGAAGATGGAGAAGATCTCGCGCAACATGGTCCCCTTCTTCGCCGCCCTCCTGGGCTGTCTTCTCCTTTTCGCCTTCGTCCCCTCCCTGAGCATGGGCCTCGTGAGGATCTTCATGCGCTAGATCCTTTCCCCCTTGCGGACGGAAAAAGAGGAGAGCCCCGAGGGCTCTCCTCTTTTTCCGTCCGCTTTTTCCGGGGGGCGGTCAGGCCAGAGGGCGTTCCCGGGGGCGGGGAAGAAGGGGTGCCAGGTCGTCGGGCGGGAAATCCCGGAGGGCCCTCCCCGCCGCGGCCCGGAGAAAGTTGTCGACCCACCAGAAGATGTCTTGCCTTCGAACGGCCCGGCGAAGCCGGATCATGCGTTTCTCCCGTTCCTCCCGGGCCATGTCGCAGGCCGCGACGAGAGTCCGGGCCAGCCCCTCCACGTCGTGAGGGTTGACGAGGAGCGCTCCTTTTGCCAGCTGACCGGCCGCTCCGGCGAACTCGCTCAGGACGAGGACGCCGTCTCCGTCGGTGTTGCAGGCGCAGTATTCCTTCGCGACGAGGTTCATGCCGTCGCGGAGGGGCGTGACGACGGCCACGTCGGCGGCGCGGTAGAAGCCGGCCAGCTCGTCGGAGGGAATGGAGCGAAAAAAGGGAGTCTGGGGCGATTCGGCCTACATAGGCAAGACGGAGACGATCCGGGAAAAGGCACCCGATGCCGTCGACAAGGCCGACAAAAGAGGGTCACGGAACAGGAAACCGACCGACGAAGAACGGTCTCACAATCGTATGCTGTCCAAAACGAGGGCAAAGGTGGAGCATGTCTTTTGAAGAGCGAAGCGGGTCTTCAGATTCACCAAGGTGCGTTACAAGGGGCTCAAGAAGAACACGAGCCATGTCCACGTGATCTTTGCCCTGTCCAACCCGTACATGGCGAGAAGGCTTTTATTGGAGATGGATAGGGCGTAGTGTCTTCAAAATCCGGCAAACGGCAACCATAAGACAAAAAATAGCCGGGAATGGCTCTACATAGGCAACTTGCCTGACACGACAGGCTGAAAGGGCACGCAACGTACGTGTTCAGCCACCAAGAGGTACTGTTGGAGCTCGCCGGATCTTTTTTTCAGAGGTTCCCGAAAAAGCGGGATTTCCCCTACAGCAGTCCCCGCTCCGCGAGGACGGGCCCGGCCGTTTCCCGGAAGGAGTCGAGGCCGCGGAAGAAGGCCAGTCCTCCCAGAAGGCAGAGGAAGCCGCCGATGAAGAGGGTTCTGGGGGCGCCGAAGGTCCTGGCGGCGAAGCCCGCCGTCAGGCTCCCGAAGGGGGCCAGGCCCAGGAGGGCCATGGAATAGAGGGACATGATGCGGCTTCTCTTGTCATCGTCGACGAGGGATTGGATGAGGGTGTTGCAGGCCACGGTGACGGCGATGGAGAGATAGCCGGCTGTGCCCATCAAAAGGAGCGAGAGGGGGAGGTGGCGTGAAAGGGCGAAGGCGGGAAGGGCCAGGCCGAAGGCGATGATGGACAGGGCCGTCCGTTTGGCCAGGCCCTCCAGGCCGGTGCGCATGGCCAGAGTGAGGGCGCTGACGAGGGCTCCCAGGCCCAGGGCGCCGAGGAGGAAGCCCAGGGTGGTGGCGTCGCCGCCCAGGATGTCGCGGGCGAAGATGGGCAGAAGAGTGATGTAGGGAAATCCGGCGAAGCTTATGACGACGAGGAGTCCCAGAAGGCGCCTCAGGGGGAGGAAGGCCCATGCATGGCCCAGCCCTGCGGCCAGGTCGGCCAGATAGCCTGTCTTCCCCGGCCCCTTGTGGGTCGGCGTCGTCTTCATCAGGGCCAAAGCGACGATGATGGAGAGGTACGTCAGGGCGTTGATGAGGAAACAGGTCCCCTCGCCGATGGAGGCGATGAGGAGGCCGCCCATGGAGGGGCCGAAGATGCGGGCCGAGTTGAAGAGGACGGAGTTCATGGCGATGGCCGGTGCCAGGTCGTCGCGGCGCTCGACCATGTGGATGACGAAGGAGTGGCGGGCGGGCATTTCGAAGGCGTTGACGGCGCCCAGAAAGGTGGCGGCCGCCACGATCTGGACGTAGGTGATGGTTCCCCTCATGGCGCCGAAGGCCAGGAAGAGGGCCTGTCCCATGGCGAGGAATTGGCAGAGGGAGATGACCCGCTTCAATTCCCAGCGGTCCAGGAGAGGGCCGGCGAAGAGGCCCAGAAGGAAGATGGGAATCTGCCCCATGAATTCGACCGTCCCCAGGGCGACGGCCGAGTCGGTGAGGCGGTAGACGAGCCAGCCCATGGCCACGCGCTGCATCCAGAGGCCCGTCAGGGAGATGAGCTGGCCGCCGAAGAAAAGGCGGTAGTTGACGGAGCGGAAGGCCCGGAGAAAGGGGAGCCCTGTCGTCGTTGGGGCCGTCGCGGTGGCGCTGTCGCCCTGTCTGGAACGGTTGTCTTTCAAAGGAGGTCGCCGCCTTTCCCCGACCCGTCTTCGCTGCGTCGGGAGATCTCGACAAAGATAGCACAAAAACGTCGGGTCCAGCCCTTTCGGGGGCGATGGGCCCGACGTTTCATCTCCCGTCGGTCGCCCCTCGCCGTCCCCCCTTCGGAGGGAGGGACAGGGGAGGCCTTCACCTCGCCTCTTTCGCCTCCAGGGATCGGCCGTAGAGGACGAGATCGTCTCCCTCTCCGTAGAAATCGGCGAGACGCCCGCACTCCCTGTAGCCGCCGGCCTCGTAGAAACGCCGTTGCCCCTCGTAACTGGCCTTGCCCGACGTCTCGACGCGGATGACGGCCCGGGCGCCTCGTTCGTCGAGGGCCCCGTCGAGGCGCCGCAAAAGGCGGAGCCCCACGCCGCGTCTCTGAAAAGGAGGATCGACGGCGATCCAGTATAGGTCGTAGGCGAAATCCGTCATCGGCGTCGGGCCGTAGACGAGGAAGCCCGCCCTTCTCCCTTCGAGATTTTCTTCGAGGACGAAATAGCCTGACTGGGGGTCTTCGGCCCAGTCGGCCAGGACTTCGCCGAGGATCTCCATCTCCGCCGGCGAAAAGGCGCCGCTTCTCTCAGCGAGCGCCAGATAGTCGTAGAGGGCATGGCTCTTCAAGGGTGCGGACCTCCTTTCCCTCCAGGGCCAGAAAGACCAGCCGGGCGATGATATCGTCGTAAGTCAGTCCCGCCCGGCCGGCCTGGCGGGCGAAGCCGCTGTCGACGTTGAGGTCGGGATTGGGGTTGACGTCGATGATGCGGAGCCTTCCGTCCCGTCCCTCTCGGAGGTCGACGCGGAAGAAGCCGCGGCAGCCCAGGGCGCGACCCGCCTCCCGGGCCAGGGCCAGGGCCGACGGAAGCTGGCTGTCGTCGTCGCGGCAGGACTCGGGCATGATGGCGTAGTCTGGAGCCTCTTCGTCCCACTTGGCCTCATAGGCCAGGTAGGGAGGAAGATGGCCGTAGCGTCCGTAGTCGATGACGGAGGGGGGCAGGCCGTCGTAGGGGTCGTTGCCGAGGAAGGCGACGGCGAACTCCCGGCCGGGAAGGAACTCCTCGACGACGACTCCCTCGGGGAAGCGTTTCAATTTGGCCGCCAGAGCGCCGGCCAGGGCCTTTTCCTCCGTCACCAGCGAGGTGCCGTCGATTCCCACGCTGCCGTCTTCGCAGCGGGGCTTGAGGAAGAAGGGAGCGTCGAAGGTCAGAAGAGAGGGCAGGGTCGAGAGATCGCCGATCTCGACGGACCGCCCCTGCGGGACGGGAAGGCCCCTGTCGGCCAGACGCCGTCGCGTCCGCTCCTTGTCGAGACAGAGGGCGAGCGTCTCCGAGCCGTTGCCGGTGAAGGGGAGGGCCCGCTCTTCCAGGAGGGCGGCGAAGGCGCTCTCCTGGGCGGGGGCATCGCTGAAGCCCTCGAAGAGGTTGAAGAGGCAGAGAGGGTCGGCCTCTTCGAGGCGGAGGTTCAGCGAGGCGCCGTCGGTCGCCTCCGAACGGGCGATGTCGAAGGGGAGGCAGGGGAAGCCGAGGCGGTTCAGGCTTTCCATGACGGAGAGGCGGCAGCGCAGGACGTCGACGACATCGGGACGCGACGTCGCCTCGACGGCCGAGGCGACGAGGATCTTCCGGGCCTTCATCGTCTGGCGGAGACGGCGTCGCCGAGCTTGTGGCGCAGCGAGGCGGCGTCGATGACGGCCCGGACGAGCCCGGCGTAGCTTCCTCCGCTGAGCCGGACGAGGATGGGAAGGTCGCTGTAGAAGGGAGACATCCCCGGCAGGGGGTTGACGTCGATGATGTGGGGGTCGCCCTTCCCGTCGAGGCGGAAGTCGATTCGAGCCACGTCGCGCAGCTCCAGGGCCCGGAAGGCCCTGAGGGCCCTGTCGGCCAGCAGGGAGCGCAGGTCGGGGGCGATGGTTTCGGGACCCCTGTAGCGGACCTGTTTCACCCAGTCCCGCTTCTGTTCCAGGGAGTAGAGGAAGGGTTTGCCGTCGTCGTCGGCGGCGACGATGCGCATCATGCCCGCCAGGCGCGGCGGCGTGCCGACGATGCCTACGGTCATCTCTTCGCCGGGGAGAAAACGTTCGACGAGAGCCGGCTGGCGGTAGCGGCTCCAGATGCGCCGCACCCGATCCTCGAGGGCGGTGACGTCGCCGACGAGGGAGTCGGGAAAAATCCCCTTCGACGAGCCCTCCCAGCGGGGCTTGACGATCCACGTCGCGCCCTCGCCGAAAAGAGGCGCTTTCGTCTTCAGGTCGCTTTCGTCGCGGAAGAGGTGGAATTCCGGTGTCGGAAGGGAGGCGTTGCCGAGAAGGGTGTGGGTGAGAACCTTGTCCAGGGTCAGGGAGAGAGAGACCGAGTCGGATCCCGTGAAGGGAATATCCATCGATTCGAGAAGGCAGGCGACCTGTGATTCCCGCCCCCGCCCGTTGCCCAGTCCCTCGGCGAGGTTGAAGACCAGATCGGGATCGGCCTCCCGGAGGCGTCGGCTCAGATCGTCGTCCTGTTCCATGGTGACGACGGAATGCCCCTGTCGGGCGATTTCCGCGGCCAGAGCCTCAATGGTTTTCTCGCAGTCGTATTCCTCGTAGAGATCGTCGGGTTCCTCCGGTTCCGCCTCCCGCCTTCCGTTATAGACGATGCCGATTTTCAGCGGCACCAGTGGAACGTCCTGGTTCGTCTCCTCCATCATTCGTCTCGCCCCCAAGGTGAGTTTTGGTCCTTCCGGCGAGGTCCTGCCCCTCCGGAAGGGGGGTCCGCCCTCCGGTCGGACAGGGCGGGGAAAAAGCAAAAAAAGGCCCTGCCCGGACGGGTTCTGTGTCTACCCTGCCGAGAAGGAGCCTGCTGTGCGGTAAAAGCTCTGAGCCATTACCCCGACCTTTTTAGTTGTGTTGGGAAGGGAATCCCTTCCTTTTCGGGGATTATACGCCCCTTCGGGGGCGACGACAACGATTCTTCTCCCCGGGGCCGGCGGAGGTTTCGGAGGGGGAACGGTCGCGTCGTCTCCGTCCTTCGCCGTCAGGCGTTTTCCTCCGAGGGGGCCGCGAGGGAGGCCGTCGCCGCCCTCAGTGCGGGCAGGCCCCGCCAGAAGAGGAGGCAGGCGACGACGCAGACGAGTCCGCCGTAGAGGAAGGTTCTCCCCGTCCCCATGCCGTCGGCGGCGAGACCCGTGGCGAAGCTGCCCAGGGGGGCCATGCCGCTGAGGATCATGACGTAGAGGCCCATGACGCGGTTGCGCTTGTCGTCGTCGACGAGGGACTGGATGAGGGTGTTGGCCGTGATGTAGGAGAGGTTCATGCCCAGGCCGACGAAGATCATGAGGCCGAAGGAGAGGGGGAAACGGTGCGTCATGGAGAAGAGGGCCAGAGCGACGCCGAAGAGTCCCGATCCGACGGTGACGGCCTTGTCGAGTCCCCTGACGGAGGCCCGACCGGCGAGGGTGACGGCGCTGACGAGGGAGCCCAGCCCCGTGGCGGTCATGAGGAATCCCAGTGTCTGGGCTCCGCCGGCGAGGTTTTCCTCGGCGAAGGCCGGAAGAAGGGCCAGATAGGGAAGGCCGAAGAAGCTCAGGGCCGTGACGAGGAGGAGGAGGTTGCGCAGGGGGACGAAGGACCAAGCGTAGGCCAACCCCTCTTGTAGCTCGGTCAGGGCCGACTGCCGCTCGCCGCTCTCTTTGACGGTCCGTCCCAGCTTCATCAGGGCCAGGGCGACGAGGGTGGCCAGGTAGCAGAAGCCGTTGACGGTGAAGCAGAGCCCCTCTCCGATGGCGACGATGACGAGGCCGCCCAGAGAGGGTCCGATGAGGCGGGCCCCGTTGAAGAGGACCGAGTTGAGGGCGATGGCGCCAGGCAGGTTCTCCCTCTCTTCGACGAGGCGGACGACGAAGGACTGTCGGGCAGGGAGTTCGAAGCCGTTGACGATGCCGAGGAAGACGGCGACGGCCAGGACGTGGCCGAAACGGACCATCCCCGTAAGGGTCAGGAAGGCCAGGAGAAAGGCCTGGGCCATGCTCAGGACCTGACAGACGAAGATGGTCCTGCGCAGATCCCACCGGTCGAGCCAGACTCCGGCCAGAGGGCTCAGGAGAAAGGTGGGCATCTGACCGGCGAATTCGACCATGCCCAGATAGAGGGGAGAGCCGGTGAGGCGGTAGACGAGCCAGCCCATGGCGACGCGCTGCATCCAGAAGCCCGTGAGGGAGACGCTCTGGCCTGTGAAGAAGAGGCGGTAGTTGCGCGAGCCCAGAGTTTTGACGATGCGATGGAACCCCGAAGAGGGCGTGCCCCTCATGTGGGGGAAAAGACGGTTCATATCCGTGGCCTCCTGGAAAATCTCGAATGTTTCCTGCCGATAGGGGCGTCGTCGGAGATCTATCGGGAAAGATCGGAAGTCGACGGAGCCCTCTCCCGGAAGAGGTGACAGGCCACCTTCCTTCCCCCGGCAAGGGCCGTGAGGGGCGGAGAGGAGGCGCAGAGGGCAAGGCTCGATGGGCAGCGGTGAAGGAAGGGACAGCCGCCGGGAGGCGCCGTTCCCAGCGAGGGAGGCGGTCCCGTCAGGGCCTTGCCCAGCCGGGGAAGGGCTGCGACCAGGGCCTTCGTGTAGGGATGGAGGGGCTCTCGGAGGAGGGCTTCCGTCGGGCCTTCCTCGACGGCCCGTCCTCTGAGGAGGACGAGGGCCCGCTCCGTCACGGCCCGGGCCAGGACGAGGTCGTGGGTGACGAAGAGGAGCCCCTTGCCCCGGGAGGACCTCTCGGCGATCCTCGCGACGAGGAGGCGTCGGGTGCCGCTGTCCTGCATGCTCGTCGGTTCGTCGGCCAGAAGGAGATCGGGGTCGGCGATCAGGGCCCGGGCGAAGGAGACGCGCTGTCGCTGGCCTCCGGAGAGGCTCGTTCCGGCCCGGACGTCCCAGAGAGATTCTTCGAGGAGGCAGAGCTTGAGCAGATGCCGGGCCCTTTCGCGGGCCGCCTCGCGCGGAAGGGGAGAAGGGCCCAGCCGGAGGGGTTCGGCGACGGCGTCGATGACGGTGAGAGTGGGAGGGAGGGCGCCGAAGGGATCCTGAGGGATGTAGCCGCAGCGTCTCCGGGCCGCCGTCGCCCGCTCCCCTCCGGCGGCGGGGTCGACGCCGAAGAGGCGAAGACGCCCTTCCGTCGGTCGGGTCAGGCCGAGGAGGAGGCGGAGGAGCGTCGTCTTGCCGCTTCCCGATTCGCCGACGAGGGCCAGGGACTGGCCTTCTCCGAAAGAAACGGTCAGAGGGTGGAGGGCGCGGAAGGGAGTCCTTCCCCTCCTGCCTCCGAAGGTGTGCCCCACGTCGACGAGGGAGACGATTTCAGGATTCATGGGCTTCCAGCTCCTTCAGGGCCTCCAGAAGGTCGATGGTGTGACGGTGGCGGGGTGCGGCGAGAACGTGGCCCGTCGGGCCCTCTTCGACGACGCGGCCCGCCTGGAGGACGACGAGCTCGTCGGCCACGGACGAAGCCAGGGCCAGGTCGTGGGTGACGAGGACGAGACCCAGACCGCGGCTTCGCGTCAGCTCTCCGAGGAGGGTGATGATCTCGGCCTGGGTGATCACGTCGAGGGCCGTCGTCGGTTCGTCGGCCAGAAGATAGGGGGCGTCGCAGGCGAGAGCCATGGCGATGGCGGCCCTCTGCTTCTGGCCTCCCGAAAGCTCGTGAGGGTAGCGGCCGGTCCAGGACCGGGGCAGGCCCGTCTCTTCGAGGAGCGTTCCGGCCCGTTTCAGGGCGTCAGATCGGCGAAGGCCCCGGTGAATCTCGAGGACTTCGCCGATCTGACGCCCCAGGGTGAGGACGGGCGTGAAGGCGTTCATGGCCCCCTGCAGGACGAGGGAGACCGTCGTCCACCGGTAGGAGGAGGCCTTCTCCCTTTCGCCGAGGGCCGTCACGTCGCGGCCGTCGACGGTGATTTTCCCCGCGAGGGAGGCCCCGGGAGGAAGGATTCCCATGAGGGCCGCGACGAGGCTGCTTTTGCCGCTGCCCGATTCGCCGACGACGGCCGTCGTCGAGGCGGGTCGGAAGACGACGTCGATGCCGTCCAGGGCCGGAATGTCGCGCGATCCCCCGTAGGTCAGCCGGAGCCCTTCGACGACGATCATGATCTCTCGCGGAGGCGGGGATCGGCCTTCTCCTCCAGAAAGCGCCCCAGATCGAGAAAGGAGAGGCAGACGACGACGATGCCCAGGCCAGGCGGGACGATGATCCACCAGGCTCCGGCCGTGAAGGCTCCGAAGCCGTGGGCCTCGTGGAGCATCCGCCCCCAGGAGAGGAGGTTGGGGTCCGAGAGGCCCAGGAAGGCCAGACCCGCCTCGGAGAGGATCGCCCCTGGGACGCCGAGAGTCACCGTCGCCAGAAGGACGGGCAGGGCCTCGGGAAGGAGGTGACGGCCCAGGATGTAGGCGGTGGGAGCTCCCAGGGCGCGGAGGTTTTCGACGAAGGGCGCCTCGCGCAGAGAGAGGGTGAGGGCCCGCACGGTTCGGGCCGTTCCCATCCAGGAGAAAAGGCTCAGGATGACAACGAGCTGCCAGAGGCCCCGCCCCCAGAGGCCGGCCAGAACCATGAGGATGGGCAGCACGGGCAGGGCCAGGAGAAGGTCGGCCAGCCGCATGAGAAGGCCGTCGACGATCCCTCCCAGATAGCCGCTCAGAAGGCCCGCCGTCGTCCCTGCCAGAGTGGCCAGGAACGTCGCCGACAGGCCGATGAGAAGCGAGATGTTGATCCCGGCCAGAAAGAGGCGGAAGACGTCTCGTCCCCTCTGGTCCGTCCCGAGGAGGCCCCAGCGTCCGCCGGGAAAGGCGGCGGCGACGTCGAGAGAGAGGGGCCGGTCTCCCTCGTAGCGGAGCGCGTAGGCGCCGGGTCCGGGAAGAAGTCTCTCCATGGCGGACTGAAAGGGCGTCAGTCCCAGGCCGAGGCGGAAGGCCATGTCGCGGCCGTCGAGGGAGACGGTCCCCCCGGGGCCTTTCAGCTCGGCCAGGAGGAGCGTCTGTCCCGCTCCCTCCCAGAGAAGGCGTCCCCGGCCTCCCTCGGGAAGGCTCCAGGAGACATGAAGGGAAAATCCCGCCGGCGGGCCCCATTGCCAGTCGAGGGCGACCTGTCGGTCGTGGCCGTCCAACCGGAGGCGGACCGTGGGCGGCGAGGTCCGATCGAGCCAGAGCGGGCGGGAGAAGGGCGGGGCGACGCTTTCTTCGGCCGGACCCGTCAGGGTCGGGCCCGATAGGCCGGCCAGGGCGAGAAGGAGGAGGACCCAGGGGCTCCAGCGGCGCAGGAGGCTCATCGTCATGCTCTTCTTTCGAAGCGGATCCGGGGATCGGCCAGGCCGTAGGCCAAGTCGGCCAGGAGATTGCTCGCCACCGTCACGAGGGCCAGAAGGTAGAAGGCCCCTCCGGCGGCGGGGTAGTCCCGGCCCTGGATCGATTCGAGGAGGAACCGTCCGACTCCGTGGAGGGAAAAGACCGTTTCGGTGATGACCGCTCCCGAGAGAAGGCCCGGCAGGGAGAGGAGAAGGAGCGTCAGCAGCGGCGGCAGGGCCGTCCTCAGGCCGTGGCGGAGGACGATGACCGACGGGGGCAGCCCCTTGGCTCGGGCCAGGAAGATCGGTTCCGACGCGAGGATCTTGACGAGGAGGTTGCGGATGTAGAGGGCCCAGGAGCCGAAGCTGAGGAGGACGAGGGAGAGAACGGGCAGGGTCAGGTGGCGGATGGCGTCGACGAAAAAGGCCGTCCCCTGGGGGGCCGGTACGGAGAAAGAACCTCTCAGGGGAAAGACAGGCCAGATGACGGCGAAGAGGAGGAGCAGGACGAGCTGGAGGAAAAAAGAGGGAAAGGAGAAGGAAAGGGCGCCGAACCCGAGGACGGCCCGTTCCGTCAGGCCGCCCCGCCTGAGGGCGGCGGTTGCGCCGAGGGCCGTTCCCAGAAGGGCCGAGAGGAAGAGGGCGCTTCCCGAAAGGGCCAGGGTGTGGGGGAGGCGCTGACGGAGCTCGTCCCAGACGGGCCGTCCCGAGATGAAGGAGAGGCCGAAGTCGAAGGAGGCCGTCTGCCGGAGGTAGAGAAAAAACTGCTCCGCCATGGGGCGGTCGAGACCGTAGGCCTGACGCAGCGCCTCTTTCGCCTCGGGCGAAAAGCGGGGGTCGATGAGGCTCGACAGGGGGTCGCCGGGCATGAGGCGGAAGAAGACGAAGTTGAGCGTCAGGACGAGAAAGACGACGGCCAGAGCTCCCAGAATTCGGCGGATCCAGTAGGTCATGGTTGCCCTTTCAGCCTTCGGTAGCCGTCGAAACGGCTGAGGCGGACGTACTGGCCGGGCCGGTATTCGCGGAAGACGAAAGGTCCCGATCCGATGAGGCCCGTCAGGTCTCCGTGCGACTCCGTCGTCGGCTGCCAGGTTCGCCAGGCCTCGACGTCGCCGACGATATGGGCGGGGAAGACGGGCAGCCCGCCGATGTTGTGGAGATGCCAGAAGCTGACGCCGTCCATGGTGACGACGACGGTCCTTTCGTCGGCGACGGAGACGTCGGCCACGTCTTTGACGTTGTCGAAAAAGCGGGGGACGGCCAGGGCCTTGAGGTGGCCCAGGGTGAAGGCCACGTCGGAGGCCGTCAGGGGACGTCCGTCGTGCCAGACGAGGTCGGGGCCGAGGCGGAAGGTGAGGCGCGTCGCCGCCTTTCCGCCGACGTCGATGACGGAGACGTCCCAGCTCTCGGCCAGTCCCGGCCGATCGGAGAGGTCGTAGGGGTCGATGGAGAGGAGCGACTCGTAGATGAGACCCAGAACGGTCCAATCGGTGGCCGTCGCCGTCGCCAGGGGGTTGAGATTTCTCGGCTCGTCCGTGAGGGTCCAGCGGAAGGGCGCCAGCTCTCCCGAGGCGGGGGCGATGTTGAGAAGGCTCCAGAGGTTGTCGGGCGTCGCCCTGTCGGAGGCGATGAATCCCGTCCACTCCTTCCTGTGGGCCGTCACGGCGTAGCGGGAGTAGAGGGGGATCGCGGGCAGCAGGCGGGCCAGCTCCCTCTGGACCTCGGAGGCGAAACGGCGGGCTGAGGCCTCGTCGGGAGCCTGGCGCAGGCCTTCGAGGAGGACGTCGAGGTCCGCGTCGTGAAGTCCGGCCATGTTGTAGCCGTCCTTCACGTCCATGGAGGAGTGGAAGAAGGCGTAGAGGCTGTCGGGATCGCGCGTCAGGGACCAGGCCAGGAGGAAGAGATCGAAATCGTGACGGTTGAGGCGCTCGACGAGGACGGAGAAGTCGAGATTTTCGACGGTGACAGTCAGTCCCAGGGAGTTCAGGGCCCGGGCCAGTCTCTGGGCCAGATCGGCCGTCGTCGGCGAGACCTGGGCCAGGGGGGAGAGAAGGCGCGCAGGGGGCAGACTCTTTCCGTCGGGGGTGACGAGGGACCCCGAGCCGTCCCAGCTCCATCCGGCCTCGCTCAGGAGGGATCGGGCCCGCTCCGGGTCATGGGGCCATCGCGTGACGTCGGGCTCGAAATAGGGCGAGACGGGAGGGAGAAAGGTCTCGAGGGCCGCGGAATAGCCGCCGAAGAGGTCGCGGACGATCTCGTCGCGGGGGATGACGGAGGCGATGGCCTGACGGAGGGCCAGGTCGTCCCAGGGGTGGCGGCGAAGGTTGAAGCCCATCTCCATCATGTGGAAGGCCTGAGTCAGGGAGAGTTCGATGTCGTCGCGCCGCGAGAGTCGCTCGATGTCGACGGGCCGGGCCAGGTCGGCCAGGAGGTGCGTCTCGCCCCGTTCCAGGGCCAGAAGCTGGGAATCGGCGTCGCGGACGAGGACGAAGTAGAGCTCGTCGATCTTGGGACCTCGCAGATCGGCGACGTCGACGGCACCCGGGGCGGGCAGGGCCAGGAACAGGGAAAAGAGGAGGACGAGGACCGTTGTTTTCATTGCAGTTCCCTCCTTGGCAGGCCGAAAGGGCGTCTCGATGTCACGGGCGGGGCCCGGAGCGCTTGTTCAGCAGGGCGGGAAGGGCCGTCGTCGCCGTCGGGCTCAGGAAGAGGGAGACGAGCCAGGTGACGACGAGGGCCACGCCGACGCGGGTCGCCAGGAGCAGGCGCCCGTCGGCGCCGACGACGACGAAGACGAGGGTGTCCTCGATGATGGCGTGGCAGCCCACGAGGAAGAGGACGAGGAGAAAGAGATCCCGTTTCGTCAGGCCGTCCTCGCGGGCGCTGTCGAAGATGACGCCCGCCCCGTAGGAGAGGCCGAAGATGAGTCCCACGAGGAGGGGGAAGGCCGACTTGGCCGACATGCCGAAAAGGCGGGTGAGGGGACGGAGGAGCCGGGCCAGGCCGTCGAGGAGATTCAGATCCCGGGCGAGCTGGAGGAGGACCATGAGGGGGATGACGACGCGGGCGATGAGCCAGGCCTGGGAGAGCCCCCCCGCGAAGGCGTCGAGGAGAAGGTCCATCAGGCGACCGCCAGGGTGAGGTGGGCCGCCATCCCCGTGAGGACCGCCAGGCCCAGGCGGAAGGCGACGACGAGGGGCACGCTCAGGCCCAGACGATGGGCCAGGGCCGACTCGACGGGCAGGGAGTGGGAGAAGGAGAGCATGAGAGCCAGAACCGTGACCTGGACGGAGTCGAAGGACATGGCTCCCAGGGCGCCGATGGCGGCGTAGAGGCTCAGGACGTTGCCGATGACGAGAACCAGCGAGGCCTCGCCGGGAAGGCCGAAGAGGCCCATGAGAGGCTCGAAAAGGCGGGAGAGCCATCCCAGAAGGGGAGTGGCCTCGAGAAGGCGGACGACGAAATAGACGGGCAGGGTGATCCTCAGAAGGGTCCAGGTCGTGTCCAGTCCCTTCCTGAAGCCCGTCGAGAGGGTGCGGCGCAGATCCATGACGATGCCTCCGTTTCTGTTTGCGATCTTTCGGGCTATCCTATCAGCTTTTACCCCCCCGGACTATAATGTGGAAAAACTTCACGGAAGCTCCACGAAAAAGGAAGGGATGTCGTCCATGACCGTCTCCGCCCCTCTCTACCGCCCTCGAGGTCCCCTGCGCGAGGGGCTTTTCATCGCCAGGCCCAATCGCTTCGTCGTCGACGTCGACATGGAGGGGCAGTCGGTGCGGGCCTATCTTCCCAATCCGGGCCGCCTCGACGAGCTTCTCCATCCCGGCGCTCCTCTGCGCCTCGTCGCCGCTCCCGGCGGGGCCACGGAGTGGACCGTCGTCGCCGCCGAGCGGTTCGGCCGTCCCGTCCTGGTCCACACTCACTGGAACAACGACGTGGCCCAGGCTCTCGTCGAAAAGGGCCTCGTTCCGGGCCTCGAAGAGGCCCAGATCCTGAGGCGGGAGGTGACGGAGGGATCGAGCCGCTTCGACTTCCTCCTCGACACGGCCTCAGGCCCTCTCGTCATGGAGGTCAAATCCTGCACCCTCTTCACCGAATCGGCGGCTCTTTTCCCCGATGCCGTCACGGAGAGGGGAAGCCGCCATCTGCGCCACCTGGCCCGTCTGGCCGAGGAGGGGCGACGGTCGGCTCTCCTTTTCGTCGTCCATTCCGACCGTCCCCGCCTCTTCTCGCCCGAGTACCACAGGGACCTTCTCTTTGCCCGGACCCTTCTCGAAGTGCGCGATCGCGTCGAGATCATGGCCCTGGCCGTCTCCTGGCAGGAGGACCTCTCCCTGAGCCGCGACGTGCGGCCTCTTCCCATCCCCTGGGAACGCATCGAGGCCGAAGCCCGCGACGGAGGGAACTACCTTCTGCTTCTCAGGGCAGACGGTCCCTTCTTTCTCTCCGACGGCAGCGGGACGCTGCCTTTCGACAGGGGTTTTTACCTCTACGTGGGATCGGCCGAGAGGGAGATGACGGCCCGAATGGAAAGCCACCGTCGGCGGAGAAAAACTCTCCGGAGTCCCGTCGACGGCCTGCGCGAAAAGACCGCCTTCGTCGCAGCCATGGCCCTGAGGGGGTCGGGCAGGTTCGACGACGCCCTCGTCGCGATGCTGGAGGCTCTGGGAGGCAGGCCCTGCCCCCTTTTCGGCGACGGTCCCCTTTTCGGCTTCGACGGCGATCCCCGTGACGGAGCCTTCGCGGAGAGGTTCCTGGCCCTGTCCACGGAAAGGCTTCTCGGCGACTAGGCCTCGGAGGAGCCCTTCCGGCTCTCGCCGAGAGAGGCCAGGACGATGCCGACGAGGATGACGGCTCCGCCTGCCAGCTTGGCCGTCGTCAGGCCCTCGTCGAGAAAGATCCAGGCCAGGAGGGTTCCCGTCAGGGGTTCGCCCAGAAGGGCCACGGCGACGAGTCCCGGCGAGACCCAGCGAAGGGCCCAGTTGTAGGCCGAGTGGCCCAGGATCTGGGGAATGAGCCCCATGGCGGCGAAAAGGAGCCATGTCTGGGAAGAAAAACCGGAGACGGGCAGCCCCAGGGCAAGGACGAGGGCCCCGAGGACGAGGGCCGCCGATCCGTAGCAGAGGAAAATGTAGCCCAGCAGGGAGAGCCTGTCCCTGACGCGGCGCCCCATGAGGAAGTAGAGGGCCGCCGAGAGGCCTCCCGCCAGAGCCAGACCGTCGCCGACGAGGGCCCTCCCGCTGAGGGCGAAATCGCCGGCTCCGACGATGGCTCCGCCGATCATGACGAGGCCCATGGCCAGCGCCGTCTTCCGTCCCACCCTGTCTCCCGTCATGACGGGGCCGAAGAGGCCGACCCAGATGGGGATGGTGTTGACGAGAACGACGCTGCTGGCCACGGTGGTGAAAAAAAGCGATGTGATCCAGGTGGCGAAATGGAGGGCCAGAAAGGCCCCGGCCAGAAGGACCTGTAAAAGATCTCCCCGACTCAGGGCTCGGTACTCGTCGCGGCATCGGGACAGGGCGAAGGGGGCCAGAAAAAGCGTCGCCGCCCCGATGCGGTAGGCTGCGATGACCAGAGGCGGCGCCTCGGCGAGGCGGGCGAAAAGAGAGCCCGTCGATACGCCCAGAATGCCCAGGGCCAGGCCCAGCAGGATCTTCTTGTCCATGGTCGTCTACCTCCTTGCCCTCTTCAAAGAGGGTCTGTTCCAGCAGAGAGCGGTCGGGATGTCGAGGCGGCCAGGGCACGGATCCTCGTCAGTCCCGGAAGGGGCGACGAGAAGCCGATGAAGAGGGGCGGCATGGGCCAGCTCCCGATCTGTCCATTGCATACCTTACTATAAAAAGGAGCTCTTTCCAAGCTCTTCGCGTCGAAGGCAGGGTTTTCCGACCTCGTCGCTGCCCTGTTTCTGTCTCCGCCGAAGCGACGAGGTCGCGATGGGTGGTTTCGGAGGGAGGTGGCGTTCTTCCCGGGGGACGGCGAAGGGGGCCTTTCCCTGGGGATCGGGGCAGACACTTGCAAGTCTCTCGCATAAAGGCTAGGATGAAGCCATGGAACGATGCGAGGCCCTCCAGGTTCTGAGAGACCATAAAATCCGCGTCACGGCCGGGAGAAAGGCCCTTCTCGAAGAGGTCTTCCGCCGTGACGGCGCCTTCTCCGCCGCCGAGCTCCACCGCGCGACGGAGGGCGTCGATCTGGCCACCGTCTACCGCTTCCTCAACCTCCTCGTCGCGAGGGGCATCGCAAGGGCCCTTCGCGGCCCTCAGGGGGAGCAGTTTTTCGAGAAGGCCTGCGTCCACAACCCCGTCCACCCCCATTTCCTCTGCCGGAAGTGCGGCTCCGTCTTCTGTCTCCCGTCGGCTCCTCTCGACGTCTCCCTTCCCGGCGGGGGAGGTTTCCTCGTCGAAGAGGTTTCCCTCATCGTCCGGGGGCTCTGCCCCTCCTGCCGCGATTCATGAACTGGGCCGTCGAGGTCGAGGGGCTCCGTTTCGCCTACAACGGCGAGACGATTCTCGACGACGTCACCTTCTCCGTTCCCCGCGGCGAGTTCCTGGCCCTCCTGGGGCCCAACGGGGGAGGGAAGACGACCCTTCTCAAGCTCCTCGTGGGCCTTCTCCGGCCGGCCGCAGGGACGATCCGCCTTCTGGGGAGCCCCCTCGAAGAGGCCCTTTCCCGCGTCGGCTACGTTCCTCAGGACACGAACGTCAACAAGGATTTTCCCGTAACCGTCGAAGAGGTCGTTCTCATGGGCCGCCTCGGCCGGGGACGCTGGTTCGGGCGGGCCGACGCAAAGGAGCGCCGCGCCGCCGCGAAAGCCCTGGAAAGGGTCGGCCTGGCCGATCTGGCCCGCCGCCGTCTCGGCGAGCTGTCCCAGGGACAGCGGCAGCGCGTTCTCATCGCCCGGGCTCTGGCCACGGCGCCGGAGCTCCTCCTTCTCGACGAGCCGACGGCCAGCGTCGATCCCTCGGCCCAGAGTGCCCTCTACGAGGTCCTGAAGGAGCTCAACGGCGAGGCGACGATCGTCGTCGTCAGCCACGACCTGACGGCCGTCAGCGGCCACGTCGGCGCCGTGGCCTGCGTCAACAGGAAGGTCCATTACCACCCTTCGGGGACGATCAGCGACGCCACCTTCCGCGCCACCTGGGGCCGTTGTCCCGTGGAACTCATCGCCCACGGCGTCCCCCATCGCGTCCTCGGCGTCCACGATCACGAGGAGGATCGCCATGACTGAGCTTTTCCAGCAGGAGTTCCTCCGCAACGCCCTCTACGCCGGTCTTCTGGCCAGTCTGCTCTGCGGCGTCATCGGAACCCTCGTCGTCGTCAACGGCGTCGTCTTCCTCGCCGGAGGCCTGGCCCACGGCGCCTACGGCGGCATCGGCCTGGCCTACTACCTGGGCTATCCCCCCCTGGCAGGGGCGGCCCTCTTTTCCGTGGCCCTTTCGACGGTCGTCGCCGGGGTGACCCTCAGGGACAGTCGCAGGGCCGACGCCGTCGTCGGCGTCCTCTGGGCCGTCGGCATGGCCTTCGGCATTCTCCTCCTCGATCTGACGCCGGGCTACCACCCCGACCTGATGAGCTACCTCTTCGGGAGCCTCGTGGCCGTCCCCTCCGAAGACCTGGCCCTCATGACGGCCGCCGCGGCCTTCGTCCTCCTGGCCGTCGCCCTCTTCTACCGTCCCCTCGAGGCCCTCTCCTACGACAGGGACTATGCCCGGACGCGAGGCCTTCCCGTGACGGCTCTCTACGTCCTTCTCCTGGCCCTCGTGGCCCTCTCCGTCGTCCTCGTCATCAGCGTCGTCGGCCTCATCCTCGTCATCGCCCTTCTGTCCATTCCGCCCTACATCGCCGAGAAGTTCTCCCGGTCCCTGCTGGGCATGATGGTCCGGGCCACGGTCCTGAGCCTCTTTTTCACCCTCGTCGGCCTTCTCCTGGCCTTTCGCTTCAACGTCACCTCCGGCGCCGCCGTCATCGCCGTCGCCGGGACGGGGTTTTTCCTCTCCCTTCTCTTCCGTCGTTGACGACTTCCCCTTCGAGGTGTACCTTTCACCTATCCGATTCTCGGGGCGGGGTGAAAGTCCCCACCGGCGGTGTCCCGGTTTTTTCCCGGGGAGCCCGCAAGCGCCTCCAAGGGGGGCGCCGATCCGGTGCGAAGCCGGGGCCGACGGTTACAGTCCGGATGGAAGAGAGGAGGCAATAGCGTGAAGGATCTGTTGTGTTCTTTCGGCACGCCCTTGCAGCGGGTGGAGAAGGCCCTGGAGGCCCTCCGGCGCGGCGAGGGCGTCCTTGTCGTCGACGACGAGGACAGAGAGAACGAGGGCGATCTGATCTTCTCCGCCGAAAGCCTGACGGAGTCCCAGATGGCCCTTCTCATCCGCGAGTGCAGCGGCATCGTCTGTCTCTGTCTCAGTGGCGAACAGGTGGACCGCCTCGGCCTTCCTCTCATGGTGAGGGAGAACAGCAGCCGTTATCAGACGGCCTTTACCGTCTCCATCGAGGCTGCCTGTGGCGTCACGACGGGCGTCTCGGCCGCCGACAGGGTCCGGACCGTGAAGGCCGCCATCGCTTCCGACGCAGGTCCCCAGTCGGTCCACAGGCCGGGCCATGTCTTCCCCCTCCGTGCCCGTCCGGGCGGCGTCCTTGAACGCCGAGGCCATACGGAGGCGACGGTGGATCTGATGAGCCTCGCCGGACTGGCTCCCTGCGGCGTCCTCTGCGAGGTGACCAACGCCGACGGGACGATGGCCCGGCTGCCTCAGATCGTCGACTTCGCCCGCCAGAGGGCCATGACGGTCCTCTCCGTCGAGGACATCGTCGCCTACCGTCTTCATCGGGAGGCCCTCACGGGCTGAGACGAGGTCCCCTCCCTCGAGGGGACGGAAAAAGGGCCGCCGAGGCCGACGGCCCCTGACGAGGCAGAGGCTCCCCTTAGGGACGATCCTCCGCCTCGTCCCTCTTTGCGCCTCCGGAGGTCTTCCGATCGGCGCCTTCTGCCGGTTTCTTCCTCTTCCGCCTGAGGTACAATGGTCTCAACAACGGAAAGGAAAGGTGGGATCGCCCGTGAGCCTTTTTCGCGCTGCCGCCCTCTTCTGCCTCCTCTTCGCCTCCGCTACCCCTCTTTTCGCCTCCGAACCGGTGCCTCTGGCCTGGTACGGCGTCGCCTCCTCCCATTACGAGCCGGGGCCGGCCAGGGGGGCCTGGATCCTGGCCGACGAGGGAGACCTTCCCCTCGTGCCCCCCACGTTGCGCCTCAAGGCCCAGGAGGCCCTCCGGTCCCTGGAGCCCAGGGAGACCCTTCTCTTCCTCTCGGCGGGAATGCGCTCCACCGGCGGCTACCGCGTCGCCGTGACCGACGTGCGCTGCGACGGATCGAAAGTCCTCGTCCTCTGGGCCGTCCAGGGGCCTCCTCCCGGGGCCATGGTCAGTCAGGCCCTGACCCACCCCATGGCTCTCGTCCGCATCCCGGCCCCTCTTCCGGCCATCGAGCTCCGCGAGGCGACGAGGCGGTCCGACTGAGGCCCCTTTCTCCTTGCTCCAAGTGAGCTCCCTCCCGCACAAGGCCTCCGTCCCGATCGGGACGGAGGCCTTTGTGCGACTCCGGCGGTCGGCCGCAGCCGAAGCCTTGACAGCCCGTCAGGAAGGGGACGTCTCATCTCCGGAGTAGGCGAACTGGTCGGCGCAGATCTCCTTGGCCAGGCCGATGAAGGCCCGGGCGGCGTGAGAGAGGTAGCCGTCGCGGTTGTGGGCGATGACGTGTTCCCTTCGGGCGTCCACGTCTTCGAGGTGGTAGTAGGCCGACTGCCATTGCGGCGGCGTGTTGCGCTGGCCCGTCGTCGTGATGAAGCCGATGCCGATCCCTCCCGTGATGAAGGATTGGATCGTGTTGCTGCTGCGGCTCTCGAAGACGACGGGAGGGGCGATGCCCGCCTGGCGGAAGAGGGCGTCCGTGACGGCGCGGAAGCGGTGGCCCGGCTTCATCAGGACGAAGGCGTCGTCCCTGAACCAGGAGAGCCTGACGGAGCCGAAGCGTCCCGGGGAAGGCGCCAGGGCGTCTGCGACGGGGTGATCCCGGGGCGTGGCCAGGAGGATCTCCTCGAAGAAAAGGTGGTCGCAGAGGAAATCCCCCGCCCCGACGGGCGCGGTGAAAAGGGCGAAATCGAGCTCCCCCATCGCCAGCTTTCGCTCGAGAACGCTGGAGAAATCCTCTAAAATGGTTATTTTGATATTTGGATAGAGTTTTTTATATTTTATAAGAATATTTGAAAAGTAAATCTGTCCGTTGTATTGTGATATGCCGACCGATATTTCGCCTTCCTTGACGTTCCTGATGTCGTCCATTTTTTTCCTGATCTGCTCGCTCAGCATCAGGATTTTTTTCGCGTCCTCGACGAAAAGTTCTCCGGCCCTGGTGAGAGAGGTCTCCTTGTTTTTCCTGATGAAGAGCTTGGCTCCCAGTTCGTCCTCGAGGCGTTGGATGGCCTGGCTCAGGGCCGGCTGGCTGATGTAGAGCCTTTTCGCCGCCTGGGAAAAGCTTCCGGTTTCGGCGATGCCGAGAACGTATTCGATGTTGCGCAGCTGCATCGGTGTTCCTCCTCCGGCGTGGGTCCTCCAGCGCAGATCATTGCAGGGGCTTATGGGGGGTATTGTGTAAACAAATTTCACTTTTGGGTCTGGCGAACTCTATAATATCGCAAAGCAGGCGTGAGATCTCCCCTCTGCGGAGGTAAATGTCGTGAGATGGAGGGCTTCCCCCGCCTTTTTTCGGACGGGACGGCTTCCGTCCTCTTTCCCAGGGGAAGAGCGAGCCCCCGTCGGATGTGGCCGTCCCGAGAACCTCATTCCTCCTCCCCTGTCCTCGGGAAAGTTTTCGGTCCGATCGGCGGAAGGGGAGCCATGCCTCCAGATCCCGCGCGTCTGGAGGGAGCCCAGGGTTTTCCCGGGCCCGGCGGCGGTTCCGTCGTGGAGTTCCACGGCGTCGGGCTCGATTCCACATACGCAAGGAGGGGGAAACATTGAAAAGAGCCATCTGCTCCGCGCTGTTCGTCCTGTCCCTGTTCTTCCCGGTCCTGACCGGAGCCTCGGCGTCGGCCGCCGAGACGAGCTACAAGGAGTCCCTGCTGTGGGGCGTCAACGCCGAGGCCTCCTCGCTCGATCCGGCGACGAGCAAGGATACGGTGACGCACATGATGATGTACCAGATTTACGACGCCCTCGTGAAGGAGGCTCCCGGCGACTACAATCGCCTCGTCCCCGGCCTGGCCGAGAGCTGGGAGTTCAGCGACGACAACAAAACGGTCACGTTCCATCTCCGCAAGGGCGTCAAGTTCCACAACGGCGACACGATGACGGCCGATGACGTCCTCTTCTCCCTCCAGCGTTCCCTCGAATCGAGCTACTCCAGCGGCATCAGCGGCGCCATCGACCACTTCGAGAAAGTCGACGACGGGACGGTGGCCTGTGTCCTCAAGTATCCCTACAGCCCCATTCTCGACGTCCTGAGCAACATGACCTTCGCCATCGCCAGCAAACGGGCCGTCGAAGAGGCTCAGGCCTCGGGCGTCGACTTCGCCCGCAATCCCTGCGGCACCGGCGCCTACCGGATGGTGACCTGGAAGAGCGGCGATGTCCTCGTCCTGGAGCGCTTCGACGACTATTACGGCGGGCCGGCGGCGATCAAGAACCTCACCTACAAGCTCGTTCCCGACGCCGCATCGGGCGCCATCGCCCTCGAGGACGGCACGCTCGACTGCTACTATCTCGTGGCGGCCACGGACTACAACTACCTCAAGGGGCTCGATCACATCGCCTATGTCGAGTGTCCCGGCGTCGGCCTCCACCACATCACCTTCAACGTGACCCAGGGCGTCTTCGCCGACAAACGGGTCCGCCAGGCCGTGGCCTACGCCCTCAACCGCGATGACGTCGTCCTCGGCGGCGCCGAGGGCTATGCCGTCGTCGCCAACTGCCTCGCTCCCACCTCCGTCTTCGGCTACCTCGACGATTTCCAGTGGTACGGCCAGGATCTGGAGAAGGCCAAGGCCCTTCTGGCCGAGGCGGGCTATCCCGACGGCTTCGACGTCGTCTTCAGCATGCAGGGGTCGCCGACGTACATGAAGCCCGCCGAGGTCGTCCAGGATCAGCTCCGCAAGATCGGCATCAACGTCACCTTCGACAAGATGGAGCGCGCCGCCTATCTGGAGGATGTGGGCAACAAGAGGAACTTCGCCGCCAGCCTGCGCATGATCAACGCCACGGTGCGCGACGCCGACAGCGTCCTCACCCGGCGTTTCCACAGCTCCATGCTCGGCGGAGGCAACAACTACTCGGGCTACTCCAATCCCGAAGTGGACGCTCTTATCGAACGGGCCCGGACCGTTTCCGATAGGGAGGGAAGGCTCGCTCTCTACCGGAAGATCTACGAGATTCTCCGCGAGGACGTGCCTCTGATCCCGATCTACACCGACACGGTCCTGCTCTTCTTCAACGCCGACTTGAAAAACGTCTACGCCCATCCCGTCTACCGCTACGCCGTTCACGACATGTACTTCCAGAAGTAAGCGGAACGACGTTTCTGTGACGACAGGCGGCGTGAGGAGCCCTTCGCGCCGCCTGAATCGGTCAGAAGGGAGGCAGCCATGTTCCGGTACGTCGTCAAAAGGCTTCTGATGATCATCCCCGTCATCCTCGGCGTCTCGTTCATCATCTTTTTGATCATGAATCTCACTCCCGGCGATCCGGCCATGATGATCCTCGGTGAAGGGGCGAGGCCCGAGGAGTACGCGGCCCTGAGGGAGGAGATGGGCCTCAACGATCCCTTCTTCCTCCGTTATTTCCGCTACGTCGCCGACGCCGTCCAGGGCGATTTCGGCAAGTCCTACAGGACGAACATCCCCGTCTTCCAGGAGATCGCCAGCCGTCTGCCCTACACGCTGAACCTGGCCGTGACGAGCACGCTCATCGCCATCGTTCTGGGCCTGCCCATAGGGGTCCTGTCGGCGGTGAAACAGTACACCCTTGCCGACAACGCCGCTCTCGGCGTCTCCCTTCTCCTGACGTCGATGCCGGCCTTCTGGTTCGCCATGATGCTCATCCTGCTGTTCTCTCTCAAGCTGAGGCTGCTTCCCTCGCTGGGCATCGACTCCTGGCGCCATCTCATCCTTCCGGCCATCGCCACGTCGTCGAACACGATGGCGTCGCTGCTGCGCATGACCCGTTCGACCATGCTGGAGGTCATCCGCCAGGACTACATCAGGACGGCCCGGGCCAAGGGGGCCAGGGAGAGCCGCGTCATCTTCGGACATGCCCTGAGAAACGCCCTGTTGCCCGTCGTGACCATCATCGGCGTCAACTTCGGCATCGCCCTGGGAGGGACGATCGTCGTCGAACAGGTCTTCGCCATTCCGGGCCTGGGCCAGCTCATGGTCAACGCCATCCGGGCCAAGGATACGCCCATGGTCATCGCCGCCGTCCTTTTTGCCGCCATCATCGCCAGCGTCGTCAATCTCATCGTCGACATCGTCTACGCCTACATCGATCCTCGCCTGAAGTCGAAATACGTCTCGATCAGGCCCCGGAGGGTCCCGTCATGACCGACGAAGGACTCTCCGTGGCCGTGGCCGCGGAGAAAATCCACCTCTACAGGAAGAAGAGCCAGATACGGACGGTCTGGCTCCGGCTGAAGAAAAACCGCATGGCCATGTTCGGCTTCGTCCTCTTCTCGGCCATGATGGCCCTGGTCCTCAGCGCCGATCTCTACATGGACTACGAGGAGGAGGCCATCGCCCAGAATCTCTCCATTCGCTTCCAGGCCCCGTCGAAGGATCACCTTCTGGGGACGGACCAGTACGGCCGCGATCTGCTGACCCGGGTGATCTACGGGGGCCGGATCTCCCTTTTCGTCGGCCTGGCGACGATCTGCATCTCCCTGACGGCGGGGTCCCTCATCGGGGCCACGGCGGCCTACTACGGGGGCAAGACCGACGACATCCTCATGCGGATCATGGACGTCTTCCTGGCCATACCGAACACGCTCATGGCCATCACCCTCGTGGCGGCTCTCGGCACGAGTCTCGTCAATCTGATCCTGGCCATGGGCCTCTCCCAGATTCCCCGCATGTCGCGGATCGTCCGCTCTTCCGTCCTCTCCATCATCGGCCAGGAATACATCGAGGCGGCCCGAGCCTGCGGAACCGGCGATGGCCGGATCATCTTCCGCCATATCCTGCCCAACGCCATGGGCCCCATCCTGGTTCAGGTGACGCAGACCGTGGCCCGGTCGGTCATCACCATCGCCTCTCTCAGTTTCATCGGGCTGGGCATTTCGGAGCCCACGCCCGAGTGGGGATCGATGCTTTCCGAGGCGAAGAGCCAGCTGCGCTATCATCCCTACCTCGCCGTCGCCCCCGGCGTGGCCATCGTCATGGCCGTCATGTCCCTCACCCTTCTCGGCGACGGCCTGCGCGACGCCCTCGACCCGAGGCTGAAGAATTGACCTGCAGGAGGCAAGTGCCATGGCGGAAAAGCTGCTCGAGATAAAGGATCTCCACGTCCGCTACAGGACCGACGACGACGAGATCTATGCCCTCAACGGCGTCAATCTGACGGTGGAGGCGGGGCAGACGCTCGGTCTCGTCGGGGAGACGGGCGCCGGCAAGACGACGACGGCCCTCTCCATCATGAGGCTCCTGCCCGATCGCGTCGGCTTCGTCGACAGGGGGGAGATCTTTCTGGAGGGGCGGAACCTCTTCTCCCTCACCGAGGCCGATATGCGCCTCCTCCGGGGCAACGACGTCTCCGTCATCTTCCAGGATCCCATGACGAGCCTCAACCCCATCCACACCGTGGGCGACCAGATCGGGGAGGTCGTCAGGCTTCACCATCCCGATTTCCGAGGCCCCGAAGTCGAGGCCCGTGTGGAGGAGATGATGGAGACGGTGGGCATTCCGGCGGAGCGCAAGGGCGATTACCCCCATCAGTTCTCCGGAGGCATGAAGCAGCGCATCGTCATCGCCATCGCCCTGGCCTGCAACCCCAAACTCCTTCTGGCCGACGAGCCGACGACGGCTCTCGACGTGACCATCCAGGCTCAGGTCCTGAGGATGATGGGCGAGCTGAAGAAAAAGTTCAACACGGCCATGATCCTCATCACCCACGACCTGGGCGTCGTGGCGCAGATCTGCGACTGGGTGGCCATCATGTACGCCGGGGAGATCATCGAGATCGGCACCGTCGAGGACATCTTCGAGGGGCGGGATCATCATCCCTACACGGTCGGCCTTTTCGGCTCCATTCCCGACATGACGAAAAAGACCGATCGACTCAGTCCCATCGAGGGGCTCATGCCCGACCCGACGGCTCTGCCGCCCGGTTGCCGCTTCGTCGACCGCTGTCCGCGCCGCCTGGCCTGCTGCGCCGAGGTGGCTCCCGCCGTCGTCGGGGCGGGGACTCACCGGGTCAAGTGTCATCTGTTCTCCTCCCTGTTCGGGGCCGATGGCTCCGTCGCGGGGGAGACGGGAGGGGGAAAGGGCCGATGACGCCGCTGATCGAGACGCGCCATCTGAAGAAGTACTTCGACACGGCCCGTGGGCTTCTCCACGCCGTCGACGACGTCGACATCGCCATCGCCGGAGGGGAGACCCTGGGCATGGTGGGGGAGTCGGGCTGCGGCAAATCGACGCTGGGACGTCTCCTGCTGCGTCTCATCGAGCCGACGGGAGGGGAGGTCCTCTTCGGGGGCGAGAACATCCTGACTTACGACCGGAGGAAGGTGAAAGAACTCCGCAAACGGATGCAGATCATCTTCCAGGACCCCTTCTCCTCTCTCAACCCGAGGATGACGGTGAGCGAGATCATCGCCGAGCCCATCAAGGTGACGGGGGCCCTTTCGGGGCGGAACGCCATCCTGGAGCGCGTCTTCGAGCTCATGGGGACCGTCGGTCTGGCCGAGCGTTTCGTCAACACCTATCCCCACGAGCTGGACGGCGGGCGGCGCCAGCGCATCGGCATCGCCAGGGCCCTGGCCCTGAATCCCGATTTCATCGTCTGCGACGAGCCCGTCTCGGCCCTCGACGTCTCCATCCAGGCCCAGATCCTCAACTTGATGATGGATCTCCAGGATCGCCTGGGACTGACCTATCTGTTCATCACCCACGATCTGAGTGTCGTCAAGCACATCAGCGATCAGATCGCCGTCATGTACCTCGGCCAGTGCGTCGAGCGGGCCGATACGGACGAACTCTTCGCCAGTCCCAGCCATCCCTACACGCGGGCCCTGCTCGATGCCATTCCCGTCGCCAGCCTGCGCCACCGCAAGGAACTTCAGGTCATCAAGGGGGAGGTCTCGAGTCCCATCAACCCGAGGCCGGGCTGCCGTTTCGCCCCCCGCTGTCCCCGGGCGACGGCCGATTGTCTGAGGCTCTCGCCGGAGCTGAGGGAGATCGGCCCGGGCCATTTCGTCTCCTGTTTCCTCTACGAATGAGAAACGAAGAGGCAGGACGGGGGGACGCGAGCCGTCGGGGACCGTCGGCTCGCCCGGAAAAAGCCCGTGAGAGGCAAAGATGAAGGGAGAGAGGGAATGAGACAGTTCCAGCTGATCGACATCAAGGCCGCGACGCCCTACGAGGGGGGCCTTCAGTACGGTCGACAGGCGGAGGCGAAGATTCGGGCCGGCCTGGACGACTACCGCCGTCTCTTCGCCGAGACGGCCGACGGGGACTGGGAGTCCATAAGGGAGAGGGCCCTGGCCTATGTCCCCGTCGTCGAGGGCCTTTTCCCCGAGCTGATGGACGAGGCCCGGGGCATCGCCGACGGGGCCCGCGTCTCCCTCGACGCGATCATGGTCCTCAACTGCCGTTACGAGATCACCAAATTCCCCCGTCCCAGGGAGTGCACCTCCTTCGCCGTCCTTCCCGAGGCCTCGGGGGGGAGGACCTTCGTGGGGCAGAACTGGGACTACCGGGCGGGGATCGTCGATCAGGTGGTGATCCTTCGCGTCGAGGAACCTGACGGGACGCGGATCGTGGGTCTCGCCGAGGCGGGGCAGGTGATCCGCAACGGATTCAACAGCCGGGGGATCGGCCTTTGCGCCAACAATCTCCAGTCCGTCGACGACGGCCCCGAGGCGGCCCTTCCCGTGACCTTCCTCAGGAGAAAGGTCCTCTCCTGTCCTTCCTTCGACGAGGCCGTCCGGCAGGTCGCCGAGGCCGGGCGGGCCGTCTCGTGCAACTTCATGATCGCCTCCTCCGAGGGGCGGGTCGTCGATCTCGAGGCCCATCCCGGCGGGGCCGATCGTCTCGAACCCGTCGGGGGGATTCTGACCCACGCCAATCACTTCGTCTGCCGTCCCGAGAGGGACGCCCTCGCAAGGAGTCCCCGGGACGAGCGTCTCCGGGAGCTTCTCCTCCGGCGGTGGGGCTCCGTCGACGTGCCCCATATCATGGCCTCGCTCTGTGACCACGAGAACTATCCCAGGGCGATCTGCCGCCACCCGTCGGACGTCTCCGTCAGGCCGGGGCGGCGCAGCCTCACCGTGGCCTCCGTCATCTACGACTTCGAGGGGGGGCTGGCCCATGTCTGCGCCGGCCCCCCCTGCGAGGGCGAGTTCGTCGCCGTCGAGCTGATTCCCCGTCTCTGACAAAGGTTTTTCAGACCATAAGCTCTTGCCGGAAGGACATCTTTTCGCGAGGTGGCCGAAGGTTGCGTGCTGTCTCGCGACAGACAAGGCGCCGCGGGGAAACGCGGGCGCAAGGGAAAAGAGAAAGGGGACTGCCGATGAGGACTTTCCAGTTTGTCTCCGTCGAAGGGGCGACGCCCCGAGCGAGAGGCCTCTGCTACGGAGAACAGGCTAAGGAAAAAATCAGGGCCGGGATCGAGGGGTACAGGGCCCTTTTCGCCCGGACGGGAGGACCCGGCTGGGATCGGATCGTCGCCCGGGCTCTCTCCTGTCTTCCGCTCCTGGAGTCTTCCATGGCCGATCTTCTCGACGAGGCCCGGGGGATCGCCGACGGGGCCGGTATCTCCCTGGGAGATCTGATGGTCCTCAACTGTCGCTACGAGATCACCAAGTTTCCCCACTACGACGAGTGCACCACCTGCGCCATCCTTCCCGAGGCGGCGGCGGGAGGGAAGACGCTGCTGGTCAAAAACTGGGACTACCGGGCCGGCATCGTCGACAACATCGTCATCCTCCGCATCGAGGAGCCCGACGGCACGGAGATGATCGGTCTCAGCGAGGCGGGGCAGCTCATCCGCGAGGGGTTCAACTCCCACGGAGTGGGGCTCTGCAACAACTCCCTCCAGTCCCTCCTCGACGCGCCGGGCCAGGGCGTTCCCGTCACCTTCCTCCGCCGGAGGGTCCTCTCCTGCCGGACCTTCGACGAGGCCAGAGACCTTCTGGTGGGGGCCAGGCGGGCCGTGTCCAACAACATGCTCCTCGCCGCCCCGGGCCGGGCCGTCGACATCGAGGCCCATCCCGGAGGCTGCGACCTCATCGGGCCCAGCGAGGGCATCGTGACGCATGCCAATCATTTCGTCGTCCGCGACGAACTCAACGCCCTGGAGAGAAGTCCCAGGGACGAGCGGCTCCGCGAGCTTCTCATGCCCAAGAGGGGTTCCCTCACTGTCGATGACGTCAAGAAGTGCCTGGGCGATCACGAGAACTATCCCAAGGCGATCTGCCGCCATCCCTCGGACCTGTCGATTCCCCGGCCCCAGAGGGGGATGACCGTCGCCGCCATGATCGTCGATTTCGACGAGAGAACCGTTCACATCTGTGCCGGTCCCCCCTGCGAGGGCGAGTTCGTTCCCTTCTCCATGAGCTAGGGATCTGGCGGGCTTCTCGGGGAAAGGGCCGATGGGGCCTGATCGATAGGGCGAAGGGGCTCTTCGAGAACGAGTCCTTGCTTCTCGGCGGCACGAAAGGGTAGGGATCAACCGCCGTCAGATCCAACCCGACAGACTCCGGGAGTCGCCTCTCCCCCCCGGGAGGGATCGGAAGCTGTCGTGAACCGCGTCGCCCCGCCGGGTCTGCCCTCCGGCGGGGCGACGCGTGAACGGCAGGGGGCTCGCCGTCCGTCGAAGGCCTTCAGGCCCGGGGTACGGTTCCGTCCAGCCGCTCCATGGCCTCCTTGAGGGGGCCTTCGATCTCCCTTTCCACGTCGAGGGAGAGGTGACGGCCTCGGGAGAGGACGGGGCGGCCGCCGACGAGGACCTCTTCGACGAGGCCTTTCCTGCGGCCGACGACGTCGGCGAAGGCGCCGACGGCCAGGGGGCCCACGGTACCCTTCCCCATGGGGAAGGGGCGGCGGCTCATGGCCTCGACGAAGCCTTCGTCCAGCTGCCACCGCCGGGCCAGGTGACGCCTTTCGCCCGTGACGGAGAGGTCGTCGTTGCTCGCCTCCCCGTCCGTTCCCAGCCAGGGGAGGATTCCCCGGGCCAGAAGGGCCGGAAGGTCGGCCTCGCCCGTCCGGACGCGGTCGTTCATGCGGCCGTCGAGGACGACCTTCATTCCCCTCTTCGCGATGATCGCCCTCTCGTCGTCGTCGATCCAGCAGCAGTCGGAAAGGAATAAAGGCTCCAGAGAGGGAACCTGGCCGGACCGGAGGAGGCTGTCGAAAAAGGCCAGGGGACGCAGTCCCTGTTCCTTCAGGGCGATGTCCACGTCCTGGCTGTCCTCGGAGAGGTGGAACTGGAGGGGCCGCCCGTCGCGCCAGGCCAGCCGGAGCCCTTCGACGATGGCCTCCTTCGACGATCCGTGAAGGCTGTGGAGGCTGGGGGCGACGGTGACCGTGGCCGATTCCTCGTCTTTGAGCTCCTCGTAGGCCCTGCGGGCCTCCTGAGGGCTTTCGAAGTAGGCGGCCTGCGAGGCGGCCTTGGCCGGGTAGGCCCCGGGCGAGGTCCGGTCGTAGTTCATGCGGCCGAAGAGGAGGCGGATGCCGCTTTTCCTGGCGGCGGCGATGACGGCCCGGTCGAGCTCGTTGCCCCGCCTGCCGTGAAGGTAGTAGGAGACGGCGACGGAGGTGACGCCCTGAGCGAGCATGCGAGAGAAGGCCCGAAGACAGCCGAGGCCGATCTCGTCGGGGCCCAGGTGGGGGCTGAAGCGGTAGATGGTGTGGCGGCACCAGGTGGCCAGGTCCCACCGCCTGTCGACGAGGTCCGTGTAGAGGGACTGCTCGGGGTGGCTGTGGGCGTTGAAGTCGCCGGCCTCGAAGAGGAGGCCGTCGTCGAAGTCCGCGTCGGGTCTGCGCGGCGGCTCGCCCGATCCGAGGGCGACGATGAGGCCGTCGTCGTCGGATTCGAGCCAGCCTCGAGTGGCGGCGGTACCGAAGCGGAAGGTTGCGGCGATAAGGTGGCTCATGGATCTCCCTCCTCTTCCGATGGTGAAAGATGGCTCGTTGCGGCCTGTCCGATCAGCAGCGGCCGCTCAGGGAGGAGCGGCCGAAGCCGATCAGGGTGGCCGTCAGTGTGGCCAGGGCCGTCAGGGCCGAGGCGTAGAAGACGCTTTCCAGTCCCCAGCGGGTCAGGACCCATCCCGTCAGGAGGGGGGCCACGGTCTGGCCCAGCTTGAGGGCCATGGTGTTGATGGCCATAAGGCCTCCCCGGTATTCGGGGCAGGCGAAGGAGACGAGGAGGCTCAGCAGGACGGGCATGTTCATTCCCTGGCCGAGGCCGAAGGCGACGGCGGCGAGGAAGACGGGGGGCAGGCTTCGGGCCTGGGGGTAGAGGAAGAGGGCCAGGGAGAAGAGAAAAAAGGCGAGGACGAGGCGCGACCGGGGAGAGAATCGCCTGGCCAGAGTGCCCGACTGGGAGGCGGCCAGGGCCGTGGCCAGAGACTGAGAGAGGAAGACGAGGCCGATCTCGAAGGAGGAGGCGCCGAATCGATCGGCCAGGAGGAAGGGAAGGAAAGCCGTCACGGAGCCGAAGAGGACGATGAAGGTGCCCGTCGTCGCCGTGAGGATGGCCAGGACCTCCCGCCGCCTCAGACCCTGACCCAGGGCGCGGAAGTAGCTTCCCAGCGTCTCGCTCTTGCGCTCGAAGGGAACCTCGAGGCGGAATCGGACGGCGAAGGCCACGGGAAAGGCCATGAGGGGGAGGAGAAAGGGCCAGCGCCAGCCCAGAAGGGCCAGGGCGCCGCCCAGGACGGGGAACAGGGCTGTGCCGAGGCTGATGACGCTCGAGTTGTAGCCTGTGGCCCTCTCCCGCTCCGGACCCCGGTAGAGATCGCCGATGAGGACCATGTTGAGGGAGCTGAGGCTCGAGGCCCCCAGGCCCTGGAGGAAGCGCAGGAGGACGAGGAGGCGGAAATCGGAGACGAAGGCGCACCCCGTTCCGGCCAGGCCGAAAAGAAGGAGGCTGGGGACGAGTATCTCGCGACGGCCGATCCTGTCGGCCAGGATGCCCGTCAGGGGCGTGAAGAGGATGCCCGGCAGGGTGAAGGCCGAAATGAGGAGGGCGATCTCGCGGGCCGAGACGGAGAGGGCCCGGGCCGCCTCGGGAAAGGCCGGCGTCACGCTGGCGATGCCCAAAACGGAGATGAAGGTGACGCCGCCGATGATGGGAAGGACGCCTTTTGCCGGACGGTTTTCTGCCCTGTCTCGTCTCACGGAACGTCTCCCCTTCTCTTCCTCGCCTCGAGCCAGGCGAGAGCCTCGGCTCGTGTGGCGATGGCGCCTCCGGCCCGGGCGTCGTCCAGGTCGTCGAGGACCTGACCGACGGCTCTTCCCGGAGGGAGGGCCAGAACCGCCATGACGTCGAGGCCGTCGAAGAGCCTTTTCCCGCCGTCGCTCAGCTCCGCCGCGAGGGCCCTCTTCCGTTCCTCGAACCATCGTCGCCCCTCGGCGTCGCCGTCGAGGCCGGCCCGGGCCAGAAGGAAGAGCCCCTGCCGTTCCCTCGGACGCCATCGGAGATGGCGCCCGGCGAAGAGGGGCTCGCCTGGCCTCGGGGCTCCGTCGGCCAGCAGCCTCCGGACCGTCGCCGCGATTTCGCGGGGCCATCGCCAGGAGACCAGGGCCTCGGCGAGGGCTCTGTCGCGAGGGATGTCCAGAAGGAGAGCGGCAAGGCGGAAGGCGACATCGCTCGAAAGAGGGCCGAGCCGCTTCAGGCGCCGAATCGTCTTTTCCCCGATGTCCCCCGCGAGGGGGGAGAGGACGGGGTAGGCCCGCTCCAGCAGGCCGCTCCGGCCGAGGTGTTCGAGGAAGAGGGGGAGGTCTCCCGAAGCGGCCCGGAGGAGCTCTCCGCCGAGCCGGTCGGGAGCCGTCGAGGCGAGATCAACCGCCGAGGCGGCCTCGAAAGAGGCTCTGTCGACGGAAAAGGCCGGCAGCGTGGCGGCGAAGCGGAAGATCCTCAGAGCCCGGAGGGGATCTTCGGAGAGTCGCTCCCGGGCCGAACCGTTGAAGCGGAGACGTCCCAGGGCGAGGTCCTGTCCGCCGCCGCAGACATCGACGAAACGCCCCCCCGTCGTCAGGGCCAGGGCGTTGACGGTCAGGTCCCTCCGGGCGAGCTCCTCTTCGAGGGAAAGGCCCTGAAGGCTGACGATCTCGAAGCGCCGTCCCCTCCAGGGGAGAAGGGCCGACTGGCGGGGAGGCCGCCCCACGAGACGCGTGCCGGGCCGCGCCTCGACGAGGGCCTGGAGGGGGGCGCTCACGGCCAGGTCGACGTCACGACAGGAGCGGCCCAGAAGGAGGTCTCTCGGGGCCCCTCCGACGAGGACCGTCGGTCCCAGTTCTCCTTCGAGATGGCGGGCCAGGTCCAAAGCGGAGGGGATGACGTCGTCCATCCGTTTCACCCCCTTCGGGGAATGGAAAAGGGGGCGGGAAAAATCCCGGCCCCCTCTTCCTGCGGTTCGAAAAAGCGCCTTAATCCTGGCTGATGGCGCTGACGGGGCAGACGGAAACGCAAGCACCGCACTCGACGCAGCTGTCGGCGTCGACGTGGGCCTTGCCCTCATCCATGGAGATGGCGCTGACAGGGCAGCTTCCCACGCACGCTTCGCAACCGACGCAGCTATCCTTATCGACAACGGCTTTAGACATAGAAAATCCCTCCCGACCCGAAGTTGGGGGGCTCCTCGCGGGAGCCTCCTGATGCTGGGATCCATTCTAAACCAGAGATCGCCAGTAAGACAACCATGGGTCGCGTGTTAGGCGAGGTTCACTCCCGCCAGAAGAGGGGGGGCATCTCCGGCTTGGGAGAGCGGACGAGGAGAGCCTCGAGAAGTTCCGCCGGGGGGGTCCCCCTGTAGAGGGCGCCGTAGACGGCCATGGAGAGGGGGATATCGACGTCGAGCTTGAGGGCGTGCTCGACGAGGGCCCGTACGGTGAAGGCTCCCTCGGCCACCTCCCCGAGGGCGTCGGAGGCCTCCTGGAGGCTTTTGCCCCGTCCGATCTCGAGACCGAGGCGGTAGTTGCGGGAGAGACCGCTGAAACAGGTCACCATGAGATCGCCCGCTCCCGTCAGGCCCGCCAGGGTGAGGGGGTTGGCGCCGAGCCGGGCGCCGAGACGCATGATCTCGGCCAGCCCCCGCGTCACGAGGGCGGCCGTGGCGTTGTCGCCCAGGCCCATGGCCCGGGCGATTCCGGCCCCGACGGCGATGACGTTCTTGACGGCGCCGCCGATCTCGACGCCGACGACGTCCGTCGACGTGTAGACCCGAAAGGCCGGCGTCATGACGAGCTCCTGCCAATGGCGCGCCGTCGCCTCGTCGACGGCGGCGACGACGACGGCGGCCGGCTGGCCGGCGGCGACCTCCTCGGCATGGCTGGGCCCGGAAAGAAGGGCATAGTCGCCGTCGGGGATGACCTGGGCCGCCACCTCGCTGAGGCGGAACCCCGAGGCGATCTCGATGCCCTTGGCGACGTTGCAGATCCGAAGTCCCTCCTGGCGGAAGGGGGCCAGCCGCTCCATCAGGGAGCGGAAGGCCTGGGCGGGAACGGCCGAGATCCAGTTGGGGGAAAAGTCTGCGGCGTCGCTCAGATTGGCCGTCGAAAGAAGTTTCGGGGCGAGATCGACGGTTTTGAGGTGTTTCGGATTGCGTCCCGTAAGGGTGATGGCCCGGGCCTGTTCGGCCGAGCGACACCAGAGGAGCACGTCCCGTCCCTCCGATGCGAGAAGATGAGCCAGCGCCGTGCCCCAACTGCCGCCGCCGAAAACGGTGATCGTCGTCATGGGTTCCCTCCGCAACAGAATAGAGCCGTTCTGGAGAAGATCATCAAAGAAGCTCCGACGTTGTGCGACTCTATAGTACAACCTGGGGAGAAAAGCTTAATTAGAGCGCCGTTGTCTGGCCATTGGATTGAGCTCCTGGCCGTCGTCGGCCCTTTCTCGGCCATTTCGCCGATGGCGGGAAGCGATCTGTCCCCCTATTGTGTTACTGTTGACGGGAAGTCCCGACCCTTTCCGGGCGAACAGGCCCTCAAGGAGGATTCGATGGTACCGTTCGTGGAGATCCTGCGCATCGCCCTCAGGGCACTGAGGGCCAATAAGTTGCGTTCGGCCCTGACCATGTTGGGCATCGTCATCGGCGTCGCCGCCGTCATCGCCATGTTCGCCGTCGGCAATGGCGCCAATCGCCAGATCGAAGAGCGCATCGCCGCCATGGGGAGCCATCTTCTCCTCGTCTTTCCCGGAGCCGTCACCAGCAGCGGCCGCTCCTTCGGCTCCGGAACGGCCTCTCCCCTCACCCTCGACGACGCCCGGGCCATCGCGGCCGAGCTCCCCTCCGTCGCCGCCGTGGCACCCCGTCTCAACGGAGTGGCCCAACTCGTCTTCGGCAACGCCAACTGGTCCACCTCCGTGCAGGGGACGTCGCCGGAAATGCTCTCCATCCGGGCCTGGGATCTGGAGCGGGGACGGAACCTGACGGAATCGGACCTGCGCAGCTCGGCCAAGGTCTGCCTTCTGGGGCAGACGGTGGCCCGCCAGCTTTTCGGCGGTCTCGACCCCATCGACCAGGTGATTCGCATCAATAAGGTCCCCATGCGGGTCGTCGGTCTCCTGGCCACCAAGGGAAGTTCGGCCCAGGGCAGCGATCAGGACGACACGGTCTTCGTTCCCGTGACGACGGCCCAGAAGCGTCTCTTCGGGAGCTCCACGCCGGGACGGGTCCAGTCCATTTTCGTTCAGGCCTCTTCGGCCGAGGCCCTCGTCTCGGCCGAACGGGAGGTGACGGCCCTTCTGGCCCAGCGCCGCCGCATCCGCCCCGGCCAGGAGAACGATTTTTCCGTCCGCAATCTCTCGGAGATCATGGACGCCGCCCGGGAATCGACGCAGGTCATGTCCCTCCTGCTGGCCTCCATCGCCTCCGTCTCCCTCCTCGTGGGGGGCATCGGGATCATGAACATCATGCTCGTCTCCGTCACGGAACGGACGCGGGAGATCGGCATCCGCATGGCCCTCGGCGCCAGGACGGCCGATGTCCTCGTCCAGTTCCTCATGGAGGCCCTCATCATGTCCCTTCTGGGTGGGGCGATGGGGATCGCCCTGGGCGGCGGCGGGGCCTTCCTGATCTCGCGCTTCGCAGGCTGGGTGACGGTCATCTCCTCCTTCTCCGTCGGGCTGGCCTTCGGTTTTTCGGCCTTCATCGGCGTCTTCTTCGGCTTCTATCCCGCCTGGAAGGCCTCCCGGCTGAGCCCCATCGAGGCTCTGCGCTACGAGTGAGCGGCCTCGCCCCTTGCGCCGCCCAGAGAATCGGCCCTGTCCCCGAGGTGACGGCGTCGGGGGCGGTCGGCTCGCGGTCCGTGACGGGGCGCGGGAAGCGCCTTCTTGAGGGGGGATTGCCGTGAGGCCTTTTCGCCATGTCGCCGACGTAGAGACGCTGAGCCTGGTGCTGGACGAACTTCGCCTCTCCCCCGTCCTGGCCCTCGACCTGGAGACGACGGGCCTCGACCCCCATCTTCACCGGCCGAGACTGCTCCAGATCGCCGACGGAAGAGGGCCCGTCGCGGTTTGCGACCTTCAGGCCCTGGGGGCCGGCGGGAGGCGCTCTCTGAACGAGCTCCTGACGGGAACGGCCGTCAAGGCCTTTCACAACGGCAAGTTCGACCTCAAGTTCCTCCTCTCTCTGGGCCTCAAGCCGAGAGGCCCCTTTTTCGATACGATGCTGGCCTCTCAGCTTCTCGACGGAGGGCTGGGCGAGCGCCGTCACTCCCTGGAGGCCCTGGCCCGCGATCACCTGGGACTGGAGTTGGACAAGGAACTCCAACTCTCCGATTGGAGCGGGCCTCTCTCGCGGCGCCAGCTGGAGTACGCGGCCCGAGACGCCGATGTGACCTTCCGTCTCCGCCGGGCCCTTATCCCCCTCCTGATTCGGGAGGGGCTCGTCGAGGCGGCGAAGGTGGAATTCGACTGCCTGCCCGCCGTGGCCGAAATGGAGTACGCGGGGATGGGCCTCGACCGCACGGCCTGGGCCGAGCTGGAGGCCTCGGCCCGAAAGGCCATGGAGGTCGAGGAGCTGCGCCTTCTCTCCCTCCTCGGCGACGGGGCCCAGCTCTGTCTGTTCGACGGCGTCTGCGACAGGACCAATCTGGACAGTCAGAAGCAGGTCCTGGAGGCCCTGCGCCGCCGGGGTCTGCCTCTGTCGGGGACGTCACGGCGCGATCTTTTGCCCCTTGCGGCCGATCCGGCCGTGGCGGCCCTGCTGGATTACAGACGGCAGGCCAAACTGGTTCAGGCCTTCGGAAGCTCTCTCCTCCGCTATCTCCATCCCCGGACGGAAAGAGTCCATCCCGACTACCGTCAGATCGGCGCGGCGACGGGACGTTTCGCCTGCCGCAACCCCAATCTGCAGCAGATCCCCAGGGACGAGCGGTTCCGTCGCTGCTTCACGGCGCCTCCCGGCCGCCTTCTTTTCAGCGCCGACTACTCCCAGATCGAACTTCGCGTCGTCGCCCAGGTGACGCGGGACGCGACGATGACGGGGGCCTTCCGCCGGGGATGGGACCTCCACCGTCTGACGGCCTCGCTCATGACGGGACGGGATCTCTCGGAGGTCTCCCCTCAGGACCGCCAGGCCGCCAAAGCCGTCAACTTCGGCCTCGTCTTCGCCATGGGGGCCGCCCGTCTGGCCGAATATGCCGGTCAGACCTTCGGCGTGGCTCTCTCCGAGGAGGAGGCCCGCCTCTTTCGGGAGCGTTTCTTCCGCCACTACGGCGCCGTCGCCCGATGGCACGAATCCTTCCGCTTCGACGACTCCCTGGAGACGCGGACCCTCTGCGGCCGTCTCAGACGCTTCCGGGAGCGGCCGCGCCTGACGGAGCGATGCAACGCCATCGTCCAGGGAACGGCGGCCGACATCCTCAAAAAGGCCCTGGCGGAACTGCCCCCTGCCCTGGAGGGGACGGGCGCCGTCATCGTCGGTTCCGTTCACGACGAAATCCTCGTCGAGGGAGCCCTCTCCCGAGCCGAGGAGATCGTCGCCAAGATCGGCGCCGTCATGGAAAAAGCCGGGACGGGCTGGATGAAAGAGGTTCCCACGCCCGTTTCGATCTCCCTCGGCAGGAGCTGGGGAAAGGCTCCACCCTCCTGAGCTCCTGACCTTTGTCCCTGATCGCCCTTCCCCGGGGGCCTTCCGCCCGTCGCGCCGGTCGATTTCATCGTGCTATGATAGCTTCGGATAAGTATGGATACTTCCTTCGCGACAAGGGAGAGGAGGGGTGAGATGTCCCTTTTGGAGGTTATCGGACCGGTGATGGTCGGTCCTTCTTCGAGCCACACGGCCGGGGCCGTCCGTCTCGCATGGCTGGCCCGCCAGTGCTGGGGCGAGACGCCCCGGGCCGTCGATCTCTTCCTTCGCGGCAGTTTCGCCGCCACCTACTGGGGCCACGGCACCGATCGGGCCTTGGCCGCCGGTCTCCTCGGCCTGTCTCCCGATGACCCCTCCATTCCGCGGGCTCTCGACCGGGCCCGTGACGAAGGGGTCTCCCTGCGTTTTCGGGCCGAGGAGGTCGACGGTGCCCATCCCAATTCGGTGCGCTTCCTCTTCTCCGGTTCGGGGCGGTCCATGGAGGTCGTCGGCGCCTCTCTCGGCGGCGGTGCCGTCCAGATTCAGGCCATAGACGGCTTCCACCTCGAACTTTCGGGAGAGCTGGACTGCCTCGTCACCTTCCATCGCGATCTGCCCGGCGTCGTCGCCTCCGTGGCTGGCGAGCTGGCCCGGCTGGGCGTCAACATCGCCGCCATGAGCCTCCATCGGGGCGGGCGGGGGGGAAGGGCGGCCATGGTCATCGAATTGGACGAGACGATCGACGAGCCCATCGTCGACGACATCCGCTCCGTCCACGCCGGACTGGAGCGGGTTTTCCTCATTCCGGCCTCGGGAGGGCGGTCATGAGATCTTTCGCCGAAATGCTCGCCAGATCCGGGGAGCTGGGCCTGGACGAGACGGTTCTGCTGCTGGAGGAGGAGAGTTCCGGCGTCGCCCGGCGGCAGCTTCTCGACGCCATGACCTCCCGTCTCGACGCCATGGCCCGGTCCGTCCGCGAGGCCGGGTCGGCTCCCTGCCGGGCCCGCTTCGTCGCCGACGACGCCCTGACGATGAGGGGCTACGAGGGAGGGCTGTCGGGGCCCTTTACCCTCCGGGCCTGCCAGATCGCCCTCTCCGTGGCGGCCTACAACGCCTCCATGGGACGTATCGTCGCCGCCCCGACGGCGGGGAGCTGCGGCATCCTGCCCGGACTTCTCTTCGCCTATGACGAGATCTTCGGTCCCCCTCGGGAGCGTCTCGTCGGAGCCCTCGTCGTCGCCGCCGGCGTCGGCGAGGTCATCGCCCGGAGGGCGACCCTGGCCGGAGCCGAAGGGGGTTGCCAGGCCGAATGCGGTGCCGCCGGCGCCATGGGCGCCGCCGCTCTGGTCTTCCTCCGGGGAGGCCGTCCCGAGGCCTCGGCTCACGGCGCCGCCCTGCTCCTCAAGTCCGTTCTGGGGCTGGTCTGCGATCCCGTGGCCGGTCTCGTCGAAGTTCCCTGCATCAAGCGCAACGGCCTGCTGACGGGACTGACCGTTCTGGCGGCCGATATGGCCCTTGCCGGAATCCGTTCCGTCATCCCCCCCGACGAAGTCGTCGACGCCATGGCCGCCGTCGGACGGGCCATGCCCGACATCTTCCGCGAGACGGCCCGGGGAGGGCTGGCGGCGACGCCGACGGGACGATCTCTGCGCAAGGCTCTCGCCGAGGAGGCTCCCAACCTGCAAGAGTAGAGGGTCTCGGGGGCCGTCGTCGCGGCGAGCCCGGCGCGGTTTACGTTAGGAGGTTCTTCTGCCATGATCGAAGAGAAGCTCTGGGCCGCGGCTCAGGCGGCCGCAGGCGACAGCATCGTCGTCGAGGTGGTCCGCGGCGTCCATTTCACGGCCGTTTTTCTGGGCAACGGCGCCGTAGGCGTGGCCTGCACCTTCGTCGCCCGAGGCGAGGGGGAGGAATGGTCGCAGCCCCTGCTGCTCCACCTTCCGCTGGAGACGGCCGAGCTCCTTCTCCTGGCCCGATCGCCCCATCTCGGGGACAGATCGATCGCCCTGGCCACGGCCAACGCCCTTCTTCAGGCCGAGGATCCTCCCTCACGGGAGGAGCTGCCTCCGCTGAAGAACGAGACGGAGATCGTCGTCGTCGGCAATGTGGGGGGGCTGGTCCGGGAACTGAAGGAAAAGGGCCATCGCCTGCGGGTTTTCGACGAAAACGACAAGAACAGCCTTCCCCTGGACATGGCCGGTCGGCGCCTGGCCGAGGCCGACCTCGTCATCCTGGCCGCCAACACCATCATCAACGGCAGCTGGACCTCCCTGCTGGCGCGGGCCCGTTCGGCCTGGATCGCCGGTCCCTGCTGCCCTCTCGTTCCCCCTCTTTTCGAGGGAACGCCCGTCAAGTGGCTCGTGGGGCGCCGCGTCACCGACGGAGAAAAATTGGGCCGTCTCCTGACCCGGGGCGGAGGGCTCGCCCAACTGGAGCCCTGCATGGAGCGCGTCGTCCTGCCCGTCTGAGCGTGACGTGATAAAATAGATCCCGAGGCTCCGGCGGCCCTTACGGCCGCCTTTTTCCGAGCCGCCAGGAGGTTGCCCTTTCAGATGACCAAAGATAGCGAACGATTGGATTTCGGCACCGTTCTCCCCCTCTCTCTGGAGGAGGAGATCAAGCACAGCTACCTCGATTACGCCATGAGCGTCATCGTCGGTCGCGCCCTCCCCGACGCCAAGGACGGCCTCAAACCCGTGCAGAGGCGGATCCTCTACGCCATGCTCGAGCTGGGGCTGCGCCACAACCAGGCCTACAAGAAGTCGGCCCGCGTCGTGGGCGAGACGATGGGCAAGTACCACCCCCACGGTGACGCGGCCATCTACGACACCATGGCCCGCATGGCCCAGGATTTCAGCATGCGCTATCCCCTCGTCGACGGCCAGGGGAACTTCGGTTCCATCGACGGCGATCCCCCCGCCGCCATGCGCTATACCGAGGCCCGGCTCACGTCGACGGGCGAGGAGATGCTCACCGACATCGACGAGGAGACCGTCGACTGGGGGCCCAACTTCGACGAGTCCCTCAAGGAACCTCGCGTCCTCCCCTCGCTGATCCCGAACCTCCTCGTCAACGGAAGTTCGGGCATCGCCGTCGGCATGGCGACCAACATCCCGCCTCATAACCTGAGCGAAGTCGTCGACGCCCTCTGCCTCGTCCTGGACAACGACGAGACGGAGCTGGGCGAGATCCTCTCCGTCCTTCCCGGTCCCGATTTTCCCACGGGGGGCGTCATCCTGGGCCGGGACGGAATCGTCGACGCCTACAGGACGGGGCGCGGGCGCGTCGTCGTCCGGGGCAAGGCGGAGGTGGAGAGCGGCAAGCGCGGAAAAGGGCGGATTCTCATCACCGAGATCCCCTACATGGTCAACAAGACCAACCTCATCGAGACCATCGCCAAGTGCGCCCAGAACAAGACCATCAACGGCGTCACCGATATCCGCGACGAATCGGACCGCAAGGGGCTGCGCATCGTCCTCGAGGTCTCCCGCGACGCCGATCCCGAGGTGACCCTCCGTCAGCTCTACAGCCGGACCCAGCTTCAGTCCACCTTCGGCGTCATCAACCTGGCCCTGGTCAACAACGAGCCGCGCGTCCTTCCCGTGAGGGAGATGCTTCGCATCTTCCTCGACCATCGGCGGTCCGTCGTGCGCAGGCGGACGGAGTACCGCCTCCGCAGGGCCCAGGAGAGGGCTCACATCGTCGAAGGCCTCGTCAAGGCTCTCGACCTCATCGATCGGGTCATCGCCCTCATCAGGGGCGCCTCCGACCCGAACGCGGCCCGGGCGGGGCTGGTGGAGGAGCTGGCCTTCTCCGAGGCTCAGGCTCAGGCCATCCTCGACATGAGGCTCCAGCGCCTCACGGGGCTCGAGCGGCGCAAGCTGGAGGAAGAGCTCGCGGGCCTTCTGGCCGAGATCGAGCGGTTCCGGGCCATCCTGGGCAACGAGGCCCTCCTCGACGGCGTCGTCAAGGAGGAGCTCCTGGAGCTCAAAAAGCGCTTCGGCGACGGCCGGCGGACGCGCATCGCCGACGACGTCGACGAGACGTTGGCCGAAGATCTCATCCCCGAGTCGGAAATCGTCGTCGTCCTCTCTCGGGATAACTTCCTCCGGCGGATGCAGCTTCAGGATTACCGCTGCCAGCTCAAGGGGGGCAAGGGCGTCAAGGGCGCTCAGCCCAAGGGGGAGGACGAGATCAGCCTCCTCTCGGTGACGACGACGCACCGCGACCTCTTCCTCTTCACGACCAGGGGCCGCGTCTTCGCCATCAAGGGCTACGTCGTTCCCGAGCCCAAGACGGGCAAGGGAAAGCACGTGGGCACCTTCATCCCCCTCGAAGAGGGAGAGCGCGTCGTGGCGCTCCGCGACAGCCATCTCGACGGGGCCAAGTTCGTCTTCTTCCTCACCGTTCAGGGCATCGCCAAGAGGATCGAAGTCGGCGAGCTCTCCAACCTGACCCGGGCGGGACGGCGCATTCTGGGTCTGGCCGAGGGAGACGAGATCGCCAGGGTCCATCTCACCTCGGGAGGCGACGAACTCATCCTCACGACGGCCCAGGGACAGGCCCTGCGCGTTGCCGAAGACGAGTTCCGCCCCCTGGGACGTCAGGCCCGCGGCGTCCGGGCCATCCGCCTCGGCGAGAGCGACTGCGTCGTCGGCTGCGACGTCGTCCGCCAGGATCAGCAGATGCTCTGCATCTCCCAGTTCGGCCTGGGCAAGAAGACGGCCTATGACCAGTTCGCCCTCCATCATCGAGGCGGTTCGGGCGTGAAGGTCATGAATCTGGGCGATCGGACGGGTCCCCTCGTCGGAAGCTGGGGCGTCCGCGACGGCGACGAGCTCCTCGTCATCTCCGGCCGGGGACGGGTCATCCGCTTCTCCGTCGACGATATCCCCAGCCTGAGCCGCATCGCCCGCGGATCGATCCTGGTCCGTCTCGACGACGACGACGCCGTTGCCGACGTCAGCGTCTTCCGCTGCGATCCCGAAGAGGACTAGCTCTCCATGAAGATCGCTCCCGACGGGAAGAGGAGCGTGGCCGTCGCCTTCCTGGTCACCCTCCTTGCCGTTCCTCTTTTTCCCCCCCTCGCCTGGGCCACGTCGCTGGCAACCCTCGGCCTCCTCTGGTTCTACCGGGATCCCGACAGGAAGGCCCCGGAGGACGACAGGCGATGGGTCAGCCCCGCCGACGGCAAGGTCGTCGAGATCTTCGAGGCCCGACATCCCTACGTGGGGAAGGCCCTCAAGGTGGGGATCTTCATGTCGCCTCTCGACGTCCACGTCAACAGGGCCCCTGCGGCGGGAGTCGTCGAGTTTCTCGATTACGTGCCGGGCAGGAAGCTCATGGCCTTCAACGAAAAGGCCTCGGAGGAGAACGAACGCTTCTACGTCGGCCTGAGGACCGAAGAGGGGCCTCTGCTCCTCGTCCAGGTCGCCGGCTTCCTGGCTCGACGCATCGTCTGCCGCCTCCGCCGTGGAGACCCTTTGACAGGAGGCGAGCGATACGGGATGATTAAGCTCGGCTCGAAAGTCGATGTCTACCTTCCGGCCTCCGTCCGTCCCGTCGTCGTCGTGGGACAGAGAGTGAGAGCCGGGGAGACCGTGATCGGAGTTGTTGAAAAGTGAAAAAATCGAAGCGCAGGACTCTTTCGTTCAGGCAGATCATTCCCAACATGATCACCAGCGGCAACATCCTCTGCGGCATGCTCGCCCTCGTCCTGGTCTTCCACGGCAAGGTCAGTCACGCCGCCTGGCTCGTCTTCATGGCCGTCTTCTTCGACTTCATGGACGGCAAGGTGGCCCGCAGCATCGGAGGCAGCAGCGCCTTCGGCGTCGAACTGGACAGCCTCGCCGACGTCGTCAGCTTCGGCGTCGCCCCGGCCCTCATCTTCTACTCGGCCTATCTCCAGGGCTGGAAGGGCGTCACCGGCGCTCTCGTCGCGGCCTTCTTCGCCCTCTGCGGCGCCCTGCGGCTGGCCCGTTTCAACGTCCACCACGTCGACGGCGCCTTCCAGGGATTCCCCATCCCTGCGGCGGGCCTCTTCCTCGCCTCCGTCGTCATGGCCGGCTGGCGCCTCCCCGCCTCTCTGGCCGCTCCCGTTGCCCTGTCCGTGGGGCTTCTCATGGTCTCCAGCGTGCCTTTTGGCAACCTCAAGAAGCTGCGCAAGGGGAACGTGAACCACTACAAGGCGATCTTTCTCTTCGGATTCGTCTTCTCCCTCTTCGTCCTTCTCCGCGGCGCCGCGCCGCTGGCAGCCATCTCCGTCTATCTCGCCAGCGGTTTCCTCCGCTTCGACTGGGCCGACTGGCTCTCTCTCGTCCCCGAGCCCGTCGAAGGGGATTGACGCGAAAAGAGCCGCCTGCCTCAAGGCAGGCGGCTCTTTTCGCGCGCCGAAGGGGGAACCCTTCCGGCCCCCCTCGTCACGGGAGGGGGGCCGAGGGACTCATTCCCGGCGGAGCCTTTCCAGGCGGGGGACGAGGAGGTAACAGGCGACGACGGTCAGAAGCAGGTTGGGGACCATGAAGGAACCGTTGTAGCCGATGGAGTAGAGCCAGACGTTGGTTCCCTCCGGGGCGTAGCTGCCGAAAAAGAGGGCGCCCGAGAGGACGTGACAGCCGAAGCGGGCCAGGCTTCCAAGGAAGGCCCCGGCCCAGAGGGGGCGCGGTGCCAGGGCGGCCAGGCCGAGGGAGGCGAAGGCCAGGGGGTAGTCGAGAAGGGCCTGGGCGGGGTGGACGACGTAGCCTCCGAGAAGGAGCTGGATCAGGCCTGCGGCGCTTCCCGCGACGAGACCTCCCCTCCATCCCCGCCGAAGGGCGAAGACGATGAGGGGGACGTTTTCGAGGGTGATGGAGCCTCCCTGAGGCATGTTCCAGATCTTGAGGTAGGAAAGAGCCACGGCGAGAGCGGTCGCCAGTGCCCCTTCGACGAGGGTGCGGGTACTGAGTCTCATCGTTTCCGATCCGTCCTTTCTTCTCCGCGAGCCGGAGGAGAGCACAAAAAAACCCCCAGCGACGCGCTGGAGGGAGACGGGCCTCGGAAGATAAGGGCACCTCCCCGTCCAGCATGACCTGGTCAGGTCCCAGGAGTCGGGGCGAAGGCCCCCTCTCAGCCGCCAAGCGGCTCCCCCGGTGCTCTCTTGCAGGGCTTTTATACCGCTGCGTGAGCCTCTTGTCAAAGAGGGATCGGAGGTTTTTGACAGGACGTGAGGGTGGAACTACTCTAGACGGGAATCGGGTTTTCTCATCGGCGGCCAGCCGAGGCCGCAAGGAGGAGGGAAAAGCATGTACGAGGCCATTCCAGTCAAGAAAGACATCTTCTGGGTCGGAGCCAACGACCACGAGACGGACCTTTTCGAGTCCCTCTGGCCCCTTCCCCGGGGCGTCTCCTATAACGCCTATCTCGTCGTGGGGGAGAAGACGGCCCTCATCGACACCGTCAAAAGTTCTTCAATGAACGTTCTCATCGACAAGATCGAGGCCGTCATCGGCAAACGCCCCCTCGACTATCTCGTCGTCAACCACATGGAGCCCGATCATTCGGGATCGATGAAGGTCCTCAAGGCCATCTATCCCGAGCTGAAGATCGTCGGAAACGCCCAGACGAAGGGGATGTTCGAGAGCTTCTACGCCCTCACCGACGACATCGTCGTCGTCAAGGAGGGCGATGTCCTCGATCTGGGTGGCCACCAGCTCCGCTTCCACATGATCCCCATGGTCCACTGGCCGGAGACGATGGTCGCCTATGACCTGGAGTCGAAGGTCCTTTTCACCTGCGACGCCTTCGGCGGGTTCGGAACCCTCGACGGCGGCATCTTCGACGACGAAGTGGACATGGGCTTCTACGAGGACGAGATCCTCCGCTACTTCTCCAACATCGTCGGCCGCTACAGTCCCCAGGTCCAGAAGGCCATCGAAAAGCTCAAGGGGCTGGAGATCGCCGTCATCGCCCCCTCTCACGGTCCCGTCCATCGCAGGAATCCCGCCAAGATCGTCGCCCTCTACGACCGCTGGAGCCGCCACGTTTCGGAGTGCGGCGCCGTCGTGGTCTACGGCTCCATGTACGGTCACACGCAGCGAATGGCCGAGGCCGTGGCTCGGGCCATGGCCGAAGAGGGGATCGAGCGGATCATCGTCCACGACGTTTCGAGGAGCCACGTCTCCTACGTCGTCAAGGACATCTGGCGCTTCCGCGGCCTCGTCCTGGCCAGCTGCACCTACAACATGACCCTTTTCCCGCCTCTGGCGACGCTTCTCGAACATCTGCGGAACAAGATGCTCAAAGATCGTCTTGTCGGCCTCTGCGGCTCCTACACCTGGGCCCAGAGCGTCGCTCTCAAATCCCTTCTCGAGTTCGCCCACTCCGGCGGCTGGGAGCTCGTCGATCCCCAGGTGGAGATGAAGTCGGCTCCCAACAGGGCCGTCCTGGAGGCCTGCTCCCTCCTGGGCAAGAACATGGCCGGCCGCCTCAAGGCCTGTGACGGCCGGGCCTGAAACCAGAGGCTCCGACGCGGAAGGCCGTCCCCTTCGTGAGGGGGGCGGCCTTTTTCGTCATGTTTTTTTTCGGAATCGATCGGCGGTGTGGAAGACCGTTCCTCCCTGGGAGTTCCCCTTGGAGAGGTTTTTCTGGAAGGCCTTCAGGAGACGGGCCCGGTCGTCGGCGTCGTCGACGCGTCCGTCCTCGCCCCAGAGGCGGATGCGGCCTGTGGACACGAGGATGTCGATGTCGGAGGACTCCTCTCCGAGAGCCTCGGCGAGGTCGTGGACGTTGAGCCTCTCCTGGGGATGGTCGCGCAGGTACTCCCGGGCCCGGGAGTAGATTCTGTCCAGTTCCTTGCTGCAGGTGGGGCAGATCCGCGGTCCCGGAGAGCCGAAGAGCTTGGAACAGCGATCGCAGGTCACCATGTTCAAGGCAGATCACCTCCTCATAGAGCAGTATGACGGTTCGGGCCGGAGAAGAAAAGAGGAGGGGCTGTGCCCCTCCGAGATCGGGCGATGCGAAAGGCCTGTCAAGGGACACTAAAAATGTCATCTAAAAAGAGGGTCTGAGGGACAATGAAAGTGTCGCTTTCGAGGGGCTGAAATCGCCCCCGTCAACAGCCCGCCTTGGCTTTCCTCCGCGGCGGATGTCCTTCTAGGGAGGGGAACCCGTCCCTTGCTCGGAGCCGACCGCCGCGGCAGGAGGAGCGGGATTCTGTCGCCAGGGATGGTCTGCCGCCGGCTTCCTCTGCTTCTTCGTTTTGCATGGAGTGCCTGTCTTCGTCTCGATGACAGGCGGGGGAGTCGCAGGGGGCTCTTTGTCGACGGCTGCGAGATCGTAGAGCCCGTCATGGACAAGAGCCAGGAGTTTCCCGTCGAGCTTCTCGATGACCTTGACCGCCTGTCCCCTGGCAAGAAGCAGGGGGCGTCTGCGGGGGCCTATCAGGGCGTACAGTTTTCCGTCGAGGGAAATCGTCGAGTCTCCCGAGGCCTTCCGGTCGGTCTGGCGAGTCAGGAGGAGATCGAGAGCGGGTCCGTCCGGCGGAGGGAGAAAGGCAGATGCCCCCTCTGCGGGAGGACGAGCGAACCTCGGGTTATGGACCTCTCCCGGGTAGGCGGCGAGCAGGACGTTGGCCTCTTCGATCGTTTTCACTCCGGCCAGTCGGAAGGCGACGACGAGACGATCCTGAAGAGTTCCCCAGAGCCTTTCGATCCGCCCCTTCGCCTGGGGAGACCCTGCAGGGACATAGCGAGTTCCGAGAGCCTCCAGAGCGCGGCCGAACTGGGTTACAGGCGCCGAGTCCTCCAGCTCCTCCTTGATCGTCAGTTTTTCCGACTTGGGAGAAAGGAAGATGGTGTGGCGGTCGGCGTAAAGCTCGCGAGGCACGCCGTGGCGATCAAGCATCTGACGGAGCACGCGGAAGTAGCCGAAGAGGCACTCATTCCTGGCCATCCACAGACCGAGGACCTCTCCTGTGGCATCGTCCACGCCGTGGAGAGTGCAACGCTCACCGATCTCGAACCAATCGAAAGGAGAGGCGTCCATCTGGACCAGATCGCCTCGTCGGGACCGTCGGACCCTGCGGGAACGCCGCTTCGGGGCCCGGTGGCGATGAACGAGGGACAGGTTCTCCGCGCGAAGGAAACGGGCGATGCTCTTGGCGCTCAGCACGAGATCATGCTCTTCGGCAAGGAGTTCGGCCATGTGCTGACAGCTCGTATCCCTGTAAAGACCCTTGGCCAGACTGACGACGAAATCCCGTGTCTCCTGAGAGATTCTGCGCCGGGACGGTTTGCCTCGTCCCTTGTGCAGGAGCCCCTGCGCTCCTTCTTCCCGGTAGCGTCGTTTGAGCCGAAAGACCTGACGGCGGCTCAGACCGAGCCGATCGGCCACCTCCTGAACCGTCAGGTTGCCCCAGCCTCTTCCACCAACCCCAAGCGCCTTGCTTCTTTTGTCTTCATGAGTAGGTCTCTCCTGGTCGTCATAAGTGACATTTTCCCTGTCCTCTTCACGAGTGACAATACCATTGTCCGGCGACAGGGCGATGCGAAAGGCCTGTCAAGGGACACTAAAAATGTCATCTAAAAAGAGGGTCTGAGGGACAATGAAAGTGTCGCTTTCGAGGGGCTGAAATCGCCCCCGTCAACAGCCCGCCTTGGCTTTCCTCCGCGGCGGAGGTCCTTCTAGGGAGGGGAACCCGTCCCTTGCTCGGAGCCGACCGCCGCGGCAGGAGGAGCGGGATTCTGTCGCCAGGGATGGTCTGCCGCCGGCTTCCTCTGCTTCTTCGTTTTGCATGGAGTGCCTGTCTTCGTCTCGATGACAGGCGGGGGAGTCGCAGGGGGCTCTTTGTCGACGGCTGCGAGATCGTAGAGCCCGTCATGGACAAGAGCCAGGAGTTTCCCGTCGAGCTTCTCGATGACCTTGACCGCCTGTCCTCTGGCAAGAAGCAGGGGGCGTCTGCGGGGGCCTATCAGGGCGTACTGTTTTCCGTCGAGGGAAATCGTCGAGTCTCCCGAGGCCTTCCGGTCGGTCTGGCGAGTCAGGAGGAGATCGAGAGCGGGGCCGTCCGGCGGAGGGAGAAAGGCAGATGCCCCCTCTGCGGGAGGACGAGCGAACCTCGGGTTATGGACCTCTCCCGGGTAGGCGGCGAGCAGGACGTTGGCCTCTTCGATCGTTTTCACTCCGGCCCGTCGGAAGGCGACGACGAGACGATCCTGAAGAGTTCCCCAGAGCCTTTCGATCCGCCCCTTCGCCTGGGGAGACCCTGCAGGGACATAGCGAGTTCCGAGAGCCTCCAGAGCGCGGCCGAACTGGGTTACAGGCGCCGAGTCCTCCAGCTCCTCCTTGATCGTCAGTTTTTCCGACTTGGGAGAAAGGAAGATGGTGTGGCGGTCGGCGTAAAGCTCGCGAGGCACGCCGTGGCGATCAAGCATCTGACGGAGCACGCGGAAGTAGCCGAAGAGGCACTCATTCCTGGCCATCCACAGACCGAGGACCTCTCCTGTGGCATCGTCAATCACGCCGTGGAGAGTGCAACGCTCACCGATCTCGAACCAATCGAAAGGAGAGGCGTCCATCTGGACCAGATCGCCTCGTCGGGACCGTCGGACCCTGCGGGAACGCCGCTTCGGGGCCCGGTGGCGATGAACGAGGGACAGGTTCTCCGCGCGAAGGAAACGGGCGATGCTCTTGGCGCTCAGCACGAGATCATGCTCTTCGGCAAGGAGTTCGGCCATGTGCTGACAGCTCGTATCCCTGTAAAGACCCTTGGCCAGACTGACGACGAAATCCCGTGTCTCCTGAGAGATTCTGCGCCGGGACGGTTTGCCTCGTCCCTTGTGCAGGAGCCCCTGCGCTCCTTCTTCCCGGTAGCGTCGTTTGAGCCGAAAGACCTGACGGCGGCTCAGACCGAGCCGATCGGCCACCTCCTGAACCGTCAGGTTGCCCCAGCCTCTTCCACCAACCCCAAGCGCCTTGCTTCTTTTGTCTTCATGAGTAGGTCTCTCCTGGTCGTCATAAGTGACATTTTCCCTGTCCTCTTCACGAGTGACAATACCATTGTCCGGCGACAGGGCGATGCGAAAGGCCTGTCAAGGGACACTAAAAATGTCATCTAAAAAGAGGGTCTGAGGGACAATGAAAGTGTCGCTTTCGAGGGGCTGAAATCGCCCCCGTCAACAGCCCGCCTTGGCTTTCCTCCGCGGCGGAGGTCCTTCTAGGGAGGGGAACCCGTCCCTTGCTCGGAGCCGACCGCCGCGGCAGGAGGAGCGGGATTCTGTCGCCAGGGATGGTCTGCCGCCGGCTTCCTCTGCTTCTTCGTTTTGCATGGAGTGCCTGTCTTCGTCTCGATGACAGGCGGGGGAGTCGCAGGGGGCTCTTTGTCGACGGCTGCGAGATCGTAGAGCCCGTCATGGACAAGAGCCAGGAGTTTCCCGTCGAGCTTCTCGATGACCTTGACCGCCTGTCCCCTGGCAAGAAGCAGGGGGCGTCTGCGGGGGCCTATCAGGGCGTACTGTTTTCCGTCGAGGGAAATCGTCGAGTCTCCCGAGGCCTTCCGGTCGGTCTGGCGAGTCAGGAGGAGATCGAGAGCGGGGCCGTCCGGCGGAGGGAGAAAGGCAGATGCCCCCTCTGCGGGAGGACGAGCGAACCTCGGGTTATGGACCTCTCCCGGGTAGGCGGCGAGCAGGACGTTGGCCTCTTCGATCGTTTTCACTCCGGCCCGTCGGAAGGCGACGACGAGACGATCCTGAAGAGTTCCCCAGAGCCTTTCGATCCGCCCCTTCGCCTGGGGAGACCCTGCAGGGACATAGCGAGTTCCGAGAGCCTCCAGAGCGCGGCCGAACTGGGTTACAGGCGCCGAGTCCTCCAGCTCCTCCTTGATCGTCAGTTTTTCCGACTTGGGAGAAAGGAAGATGGTGTGGCGGTCGGCGTAAAGCTCGCGAGGCACGCCGTGGCGATCAAGCATCTGACGGAGCACGCGGAAGTAGCCGAAGAGGCACTCATTCCTGGCCATCCACAGACCGAGGACCTCTCCTGTGGCATCGTCCACGCCGTGGAGAGTGCAACGCTCACCGATCTCGAACCAATCGAAAGGAGAGGCGTCCATCTGGACCAGATCGCCTCGTCGGGACCGTCGGACCCTGCGGGAACGCCGCTTCGGGGCCCGGTGGCGATGAACGAGGGACAGGTTCTCCGCGCGAAGGAAACGGGCGATGCTCTTGGCGCTCAGCACGAGATCATGCTCTTCGGCAAGGAGTTCGGCCATGTGCTGACAGCTCGTATCCCTGTAAAGACCCTTGGCCAGACTGACGACGAAATCCCGTGTCTCCTGAGAGATTCTGCGCCGGGACGGTTTGCCTCGTCCCTTGTGCAGGAGCCCCTGCGCTCCTTCTTCCCGGTAGCGTCGTTTGAGCCGAAAGACCTGACGGCGGCTCAGACCGAGCCGATCGGCCACCTCCTGAACCGTCAGGTTGCCCGCGACAGCCTCTTCCACCAACCCCAAGCGCCTTGCTTCTTTTGTCTTCATGAGTAGGTCTCTCCTGGTCGTCATAAGTGACATTTTCCCTGTCCTCTTCACGAGTGACAATACCATTGTCCGGCGACAGGGCGATGCGAAAGGCCTTGACAGATCGTCGTTATCAGGGACAATGGGGGTAGCTTGAGGCTGTAGGGATGCCGGGGCTGCCCGTAGAAAAGGGCGCCCCCATTTTTTGCTCCCCTGGCCTCGTCGTTCAGGAGGAGATAGTTTGTCCATCAACACCGTTCGTTTTTCCGATTTTGATCTGAAACCCAGCATTCAAGAGGCCATCGCCCAGCACGGCTTCGAGACGCCCACGCCCGTTCAGGAGGCTGTCTTAGGCCTTCCCGACGTCCTGTCGACGGATCTCGTCGTTCAGGCCAAGACGGGCTCGGGCAAGACCCTCGCCTTTTCCCTTCCCCTCATCAACGACCTCGTCGCCGGAGGCGTTCCCCGCATCCTCGTTCTGGCGCCGACGCGGGAACTGGCCCAGCAGACGGCGGGAGAGATGGAGTGGCTCGGCCGTCCTCTGGGCATGTCCGTGGCCGTCCTCGTCGGAGGCGTTCCCATCGGCCCCCAGATTTCCCAGCTCCGCCGCGGCGCCTCTCTCGTCGTCGGGACGCCGGGGCGGGTCATCGACCACCTCGAGCGGGGAACCCTCAACGCCGCCACGATCGAAAGCCTTATCCTCGACGAAGGGGACCACATGCTCGACCTGGGTTTCCGCGACGAGCTCGAGTCCATCCTGAAGCGGATGACCGCCATCAAAAGGACCTGGCTCTTCTCGGCCACCATTCCCGACTCGGTCCGCTACCTCGTCAGACGCTACCTCAAGGATCCGCGCAAGCTGACCCTTTCCGTCGACGAGACGGTCAACGACGACATCTCCCACAAGGCCTTCGTCTGTCCCTCGCGGAGACGCTACGAGGCCCTCGTCAACGTCCTCCTCTGGGAGCGTCCCGAGCGGGCCATCGTCTTCTGCGCCACCAAGGTGGAGACGGCCGATGTGGCCCTTCGCCTGGCCCAGGCCGGTTTCGGCGCCCATCCCATCCATGGCGACATGGGGCAGAGGGAGCGCAATCACGCGCTGGAGATGTTCCGGAGCAGCACGACGGGCATCCTCGTCGCCACCGACGTGGCCGCCCGCGGCCTGGACGTGACGGGTGTGACCCACGTCATTCAGCTCGGTCTCCCCTCCAACATCGAGGCCTACGTCCACCGCAGCGGGCGGACGGGCCGGGCCGGCCACAGCGGCATCAGCGTGACGCTGCTGTCGCCCGTCGAGGCCCGCCGCATGAAGGGCCTCGTCCGCAGCTTCTCCGTCCAGATCAACTGGTTTCCCGTTCCCGACAGGGGCGACCTGGAGAAGCTGGAGCATCTTCGCCTCAACGAGGAGCTGGACAAGCTTGCCGCTCTTCCCGACGGGAAGGACTATGGCGAGCTGGCACGGGCCATCCTCGAGCGGGACGACGCCGTCGAGGTGACGGCCGGCCTGTTGGCTCGACTGGCCTTCGAAGGGCCTCGAGGCTATTCCCTCAAGGCAGAGCTGGAGGCCGAACAGGACCGGGCCAACCGCGATCGGGGCCGTCGTCCCGATCCCCGCAGCAGCAATCGCCGAAGCGAGTACAGGGGCGATCGCTCCCGCAATTTCGCCGCCTCCGGAAGTCGTCCCCGCCCTCGCGGCGCCCGCTGAGGCGACGGGACCTGAAGAAAGAAAAAGGGCCGATTCGAAAGAATCGGCCCTTTTCACATCTTGCCCCTTTGCGTATAGTCTTCCCTGTCGTCTCCTCCAGAGAAAGGGCGTGATTCCCGTGAAAGAGCTTCTCGGCGATCCCCTGTTGCTGCTGTCCCTGGCCGTCGTCTCGGGCTATGCCTTGGGACGCCTTCGTTTCGGGCGGATCAGCCTGGGACTTTCCGGTGCCCTCTTCACGGGGCTCCTCTTCGGCATGGCCGGAGGGAGCGTTCCCCGGGAGTACTTTTCCTGGAATCTCCTCGTCTTCGTCGTCGCCGTCGGTCTCCTGGCCTCGGAGGATATCGTCGGGGCCGTCAGGCTCTACGGCTGGCGTTTCCCCCTTCTCAGTCTCGCCGTGACCTTTTCCGGAGCCCTGGTCCTCTTCTTTTCCGCTCTTTTCTTCGGCCGAGCCGTCGATCCCTTCCTCGTCGTCGGGACCTACACGGGGGCCCTGACGAGTTCTCCCGGCCTCGGCGCCGCCTTGGAGGCGACGGGGGGCAATCCCCTCGTCGTCGTCGGCTATACGGTGGCCTACCCTTTCGGCGTCGTCGCCGTCGTCCTCTTCGTCCAGCTGGCTCCGATCGTTTTCGCCATCGACGTGGAGGAGGAGCGCCGGTCCCTGGCCTCGCTCCGCCGGTCGAAAGGTCTTCAGGTGCCCTCTGAGGGTTCCGTGGGCTTTTCCCTCGTCGCCTTCGCCCTCTCCATGGCTCTGGGCAGTCTCGTCGGCGCCGTCAAGGTCCCCCTTCCCGGCCTGGGCTCCCTCTCCCTGGGAGCGACGGGAGGGGCTCTCCTCGTCGCCCTCGCCGCCGGAACGCTGGGACGGGTCGGTCCTCTGGCCTTCCGCATGGACCCGTCGATCCTGGGGGCCTTCCGTTCCCTCTCCCTGGCCTTCTTCCTGGCCGCCTCGGGGCTGATGGCCGGTCCCCAGATCGTGGCGGCCCTCAGCGAGCACGGCCTGCTTCTCATCGCCATGGGGCTCGTCTCGGCCCTTTTCGCCGAAGCCGTAGGATACTTCATGGGACGTCGCCTGTGGAAAATGAACTGGATTCTCCTCTCCGGCGCCATCTGCGGCGCCATGACGAGCACGCCGGGACTGGGCGCGGCCATCGACGCCACGGGCTCGGAGGAGTGCGCCGCCGGCTACGGCGCGGCCTACCCCGTGGCCATCGTGGGCATGGTCCTTTTTACCTCCCTGCTCCATCTCGGCCTGAGGGCGGTGGCGCTTTCGGGCGGCTAGGAGGTATAATGCGAAACAGTGTATTCTCTCTGTGAGGCGAACGCCGCTTTTGCGCAATAAACCGCCTTTTCTGGAAATTCAGGTCAAGAGGTTGATTTCTGTAAAAGAGTGATAAATACTAAGGGGGCTTGCGTCGTTCCCGAGGGGACAAGCAGGGAGAGCCTGTCGGGGGCGTCGCATGTGGGGAGATAAACGTTACGTTGGAGGTGGGAGGAGTGTTTCAGGAAGACAAGCTCCAGAAAATCGCAGAGGGCAAGGCCAAGTATGACGCCTCTGTCGAGAAGGCTCTGGCCAAGTTTCCCGAGAGGCGGAAGCGTTTCGTCTCCGGCGGCGGGCTGCCCGTCAACAGGCTCTACACGCCCCTGGACGTGAAGGACCTCGACTACGACAGGGATCTGGGCTATCCCGGCCAGTATCCCTTTACCCGCGGCGTCCAGCCGACGATGTACCGCGGCCGGTTCTGGACGATGCGGATGTACGCCGGTTTCTCGACGGCGGAGGAGTCGAACAAGCGCTACCGCTACCTGCTCGGACAGGGCGGCAGCGGCCTTTCCGTCGCCTTCGACCTGCCGACGCAGATCGGCTACGACTCGGATCATCCCATGGCCCAGGGCGAGGTGGGCAAGGTCGGCGTCGCCATCGACAGCCTGGCCGACATGGAGATCCTCTTCGGCGGCATCCCTCTCGACAAGGTCTCGACGTCGATGACGATCAACGCCCCCGCCTCGGTCCTTCTGGCCATGTACATCGCCGTCGCCGAGAAGCAGGGAACGCCCGCCGACAAGATCTCGGGCACGATCCAGAACGACATCCTCAAGGAGTACATCGCCCGGGGAACGTACATCTTCCCCCCCAAGCCGTCGCTGCGTCTCATCACCGACATCTTCGACTTCTGTTCCAAGAACGTGCCCAACTGGAACACCATCTCCATTTCGGGCTACCACATCCGCGAGGCCGGTTCCACGGCCGCCCAGGAAGTGGCCTTCACCCTTGCCGACGGCATCGCCTACGTCGACGCCGCCATCAAGGTCGGACTCGATCCCAACGTCTTCGGCCAGCGCCTTTCCTTCTTCTTCAACGCCCATAACGACTTCGCCGAAGAGGTGGCCAAGTTCCGCGCCGCCCGCCGTCTCTGGGGCAAGATCATGAAAGAGCGCTTCGGCGTCGCCGACAAGAAGGCCCAGATGCTCCGCTTCCACACCCAGACGGCCGGGTCGACCCTCACGGCCCAGCAGCCGGAGAACAACATCGTCCGCGTCGCCATCCAGGCCCTGGCCGCCGTCATGGGCGGGACCCAGTCGCTCCACACGAACAGCATGGACGAGGCCCTGGCCCTGCCGACGGAAAAGAGCGTCCGCGTCGCCCTCAAGACGCAGCAGATCATCGCCCACGAGTCCGGCGCCGCCGATACCTCCGATCCCCTCGGCGGCAGCTACTACATCGAGGCCCTCACCGACGAGATCCAGCGCCAGGCCGAGGATTACATCGCCAAGATCGACGAGCTCGGCGGCATGCTGACGGCCATCGAAAAGGGCTATGTCCAGTCGCAGATCCAGGACGCCGCCTACGAGTATCAGAAGTCCGTCGAGAGCGGCGAGCGCGTCGTCGTCGGCGTCAACAAGTACCAGGTCGAAGAGGACAACTCGGGCCGCGAGCTGCTCCGCGTCGACCCCAGCGTCGGCGAGGACCAGTGCCGCAAGCTCCGCGAGCTGAGGGAGAAGCGCGACAATCTCCGCGTCCAGACCGTCCTCGACGATGTCCGTCAGGCCGCCAAGGACGAATCCGTCAACCTCATGCCCCGCATCGTCGAGGCCGTCAAGGCCTACGCCACGGAAGGCGAGATCTGCGGCGTCCTGCGTGAGGAGTTCGGCGAGTACCGCGAGAACATCGTGCTTTAGGCGGAAAGGAGACGGTCAGGATGAGCGATCGCAAGATTCGAGTCGTTGTGGCCAAGCCGGGACTGGACGGCCACGACAGGGGCGCCAAGGTCATCGCCCGGGCCTTCCGGGACGCGGGCATGGAGGTCATCTACACGGGGCTTCGCCAGACGCCCGAGCAGATCGTCGATACGGCCATTCAGGAGGATGCCGACGCCATCGGCATCAGCATCCTCTCCGGCGCCCACGAGCACTATTTCCGGGCCATCGTCACCCTCCTGAAGGAGAAGGGCTCGGAGGACATCATCGTCTTCGGCGGCGGCGTCATCCCCGACGGTGACGTGCCCACCCTCATGGAGGTGGGCGCCGGTGCCATCTTCGGTCCCGGCACGGCGACGTCCCAGTGCATCGAATGGCTTGAAAAGGCCGTCGAGGAGAAACGATCGAAGGAGTAGTTCTCATTCGCCAAAAAGCGTCGCGGCCTCGCGGCTCCGGTTCGCCGAGTCGCGACGTGGGGAGGCAGGTCTCTCTTTCGGACCTGCCTCCGTTGAACGAAACGAGGAGGGGTCAGGGTGAAACCGACGGTCATCGATCACATCGGAATTGCAGTCAGGAGCATCGACGAGGCCCTCAAGTTCTGGGAGGAGGGGCTGGGCATCAGGTGCACCGCGAGGGAGGAAGTGGCCGAGCAGAAGGTCATCACGGCCTTTCTCCCCGTGAAGGACACGGAAGTGGAGCTTCTCGAGCCCACGAGCGACGAGAGTCCCGTGGCGAAGTTCATCGAGAAGAAGGGCGAGGGCATTCACCACATCGCCATCCGCGTCGACGATCTCGAGGCGGCCCTGGCGGAGCTGAAGGCCAAGGGCGTCCGTCTCATCGACGAGACTCCCCGCTACGGCGCCGGCGGCGCCAAGATCGCCTTTGTCCATCCCAAGTCGACGGGTGGCATTCTTCTCGAGCTGAGCGAGCGCGGCTGACCTTGCAGCGCCCCGCGGGGATTGCCTTTCCCCTGCGGGGCGCTCTGACTTCCCCGAGGAGGTAAGGAAGCATGTCGGAAAAGACGATCGACCAGCTCTGCGAGGCGCTGTTGTCGCGCAGGGAGAAGGCCGCCCAGGGAGGCGGAGCGAAGGCCGTCGAGAAGCAGAAGGAAAAGGGAAAGATGACGGCCCGAGAGCGTATCGCGTCGCTGCTGGACGAGGGGAGTTTCGTCGAGATCGACGAATTCGTGACGCACCGCTGCGTCAACTTCGGTCTGGAGAAGAAGCTCTACGAAGGAGACGGAGTGGTGACGGGCCACGGGACCATAGAGGGCCGCCTCGTCTACGTCTACAGCCAGGACTTCACCGTCCTGGGCGGATCTCTGGGCGAGATGCACGCCAAGAAAATCTGCAAAGTCATGGACATGGCGCTGCAGAACGGAGTGCCCGTCGTGGGAATCAACGACTCGGGCGGAGCGCGCATCCAGGAGGCCGTCGACGCCCTCTCGGGCTACGGCAACATCTTCTTCCGCAACGTCAAAGCCAGCGGGGTCGTGCCGCAGATCTCGGTCATCGCCGGTCCCTGCGCGGGCGGTGCCGTCTACAGCCCGGCTCTGACGGACTTCACCCTCATGGTGGACAAGATCGGCATCATGCACATCACGGGCCCTGCCGTCATCAAATCGGTGACGGGAGAAGAAGTGACGAGCGAACAGATCGGCGGGGCCATGACGCACAACCGCGTCTCGGGAGTGGCCCAACTCTTCGCCGCCGACGAAGGGGAATGCTGGGCCCAGGTCCGCAAACTGCTCTCCTACCTGCCGAGCAACAACATGGAAGAGGCGCCCCACAAAGAGACGGAAGACGACGTCTACCGCACCGTCCCGGAGCTGAGAGGAGCCGTGCCGACCAACCCCAACAGGGGCTACGACGTGCGGGACGTCATCGTCAAAGTCGTCGACGACGGGGACTTCTTCGAGATCCAGCCCTACTGGGCGCAGAACATCGTCACCGGCTTCGGCCGCGTCGGGGGCAAAGTCATCGGCATCATCGCCAACCAGGCCAAACACATGGCGGGATGCCTCGACATCGACGCCTCGGACAAGGCGAGCCGCCACATCCGCATCTGCGACGCCTACAACATCCCCATCGTCACCTTCGAAGACGTTCCGGGCTACCTGCCGGGCCTGGCGCAGGAAACGGGAGGCATCATCCGCCACGGGGCGAAACTCCTCTACGCCTACAGCGAGGCCACGGTCCCCAAAATCACCCTCGTCCTCAGGAAAGCCTACGGCGGGAGCTACCTGGGCATGTGCAGCAAAGACCTCGGAGCGGACGTCGTCCTGGCCTGGCCCCAGGCGGAAATCGCCGTCATGGGAGCCGAAGGGGCGGCCAACATCATCTTCGCCCGGGAAATCAAAGAATCGGGCGACCCGGCCGCGACGCGGGCGGAGAAAATCGAAAGCTACAAAGAGGCCTTCGCCAACCCCTACCAGGCGGCCTCGCGGGGCTTCGTCGACCGGGTCATCCTGCCGGAAGAGACGCGCCTCGAACTGCATCGTGCCCTCACCGTAAGCGAAAGCAAGCGTGAACTGAGGCCGAAGCGCAAGCACGCCATCATGCCCCACTAGGAAAGAGGGGACCGAAAATGGGACATCTCTCCGATCACTTTCAGGGTCCGCTTGGGGCCGTCGTCCTCTCCCTCATCGCCTTCAGCGTCGTCTTCCTCGTCCTGATGTCGCTCATGCTCCTGCTCATCGGAGTCAAGCACCTGGCCGGGCTGATCGACGCCGTCAAGGCGGCCAAAGAGGCCCAGGCTCAGGCGGTGAAGGCGTCGAAAACGTCGTCGTCGCCGAAGGAAGCGCCCAGGGCCGTCGTCAGGGCCCAGGAAGCGGGAGACCAACTCATCGCCGTCCTCACGGCGGCCATCGCCGCCGGCGGCCTCGAGAACTTCCGCATCAGCTCCGTCCGCCCCGCCGTAGCCGTGGCCGACAGCCTCACGTCGGGCTGGAAACGCCTCTCGCGCCTGGACAACCTCGAAGGCTGGGAATAGGCGGGCGGGGAGCCCGAGCCCTGTCGGGCCCGCCGCCGAAGACGGCCGATGGGAAAGACGGAAAAGGCGAACGTCCCGTCCCGTCCGGGACCGTGACGCCCGCCTCGGAAAAGGAACAGGAGCCTGCAGCGAACGGGGGAACGCCCCCCGCAAAAACCGACACGCCAAAGGGAGGACCTGAAATGGCCCGCAACTACCGCATCACCGTCAACGGAACCGCCTACGACGTCCAAGTGGAAGAACTGGGCGGCGCCGCCGCGCCGACCCCTGCCAGAGCCGCCGCTCCCGCCGCCGCCCCCGTGGCGGCCCCTGCCCCCGTCGCCGCTCCTGTGGCGGCCCCCGCCCCTGCCGGCGCCGCCACCGTCACGGCGCCCATGCCGGGCAAAATCCTCAAAATCGCCGTCGCTCCGGGAGCCGTCGTCGCCGCCGGAGACCTGCTCCTCGTCCTGGAAGCCATGAAAATGGAAAACGAAATCCTCGCCTCCGCGGCGGGCACCGTCCAGGAAATCCGAGTCAAAGAAGGCGGCTCCGTCAACTCCGGAGACATCCTCGTCGTCCTCGGCTAGGCCTCGGGCCTCAAAGGAGGAACGACCATGGGAATCTACATCGAATCACTGTCGAGCGTCCTCGCCCAATCGGGATTCGCCGGCCTCACGACGGGCAATCTCGTCATGCTCGTCGTCGGCCTCGTCCTGCTCTACCTGGCCATCGGCAAGGGCTTCGAGCCCCTCCTGCTGGTGCCCATCGCCTTCGGCTGCGTCCTCGTCAACCTGCCCCTGTCGGGCATCATGGACGAAGGGGGCTTTCTCTACTACGTCTTCTTCGGGACCCAGCACGAAATCTACCCCGTCATCATCTTCATGGGGATCGGAGCCCTGACGGACTTCGCGCCCCTGCTGGCCAACCCCATCACCTTCCTCCTGGGGGCGGCGGCCCAGCTGGGCGTCTTCATCGCCCTCTTCGGCGCCATGATGATGGGCTTCTCGGTGAAAGAGGCGGCCAGCATCGCCATCATCGGAGGGGCCGACGGCCCGACGAGCATCTACCTGACGATGAAACTGGCGCCGCAGATCCTGGGGGCGGTTGCCGTGGCGGCCTACAGCTACATGTCTCTGGTGCCGCTCATCCAGCCGCCGGTCATCAAGGCCCTGACGACGAAGGCGGACCGGGCCATCCGCATGGACAACCTCCGTCCGGTGAGCAAGACGGAGCGGGTCCTCTTCCCCATCGTCTGCACCATCGCCTCGGGCCTCATCCTGCCGGCGTCGGTGCCCCTCATCGGCATCCTCATGTTCGGCAACCTCCTGCGGGAGTGCGGCGTCACGGAGCGCCTGAGCCTGGCGGCCCAGAACGAGATTCTCAACGCCACGACGATCTTCCTGGGCCTGACGGTGGGCGCGACGATGGAGGCCGAGACCTTCCTGACGGCGGCGACGCTGAAGATCATCGTCCTGGGCCTGGTGGCCTTCGTCTTCAGCACGGCCGGAGGCGTCCTCTTCGGCCAGGCCCTGAAAATCTTCTCGGGCGGCAAGATCAACCCCATGATCGGAGCGGCGGGCGTCTCGGCCGTCCCCATGGCGGCCCGCGTCGTCCAGAGAGTGAGCCAGCAGGAGAACCCCGGCAACTTCCTCCTCATGCACGCCATGGGCCCCAACGTGGCCGGCGTCATCGGGACGGCCGTCGCCGCCGGCACCATGCTCACGCTGCTCATGAGCTAGAAGGGACGGCAAGCGCCAAAGCGAGGGACACGGGGCGCTTCGCTCTGTGTCCCTCCTTCTTTCTTTTTTTCGTGGCTTTGGGGAGGGACGATCATGCGAGAGATCAACGTCGATGTCGTCGAAGAGGCCGTCCGGTCGCTCTTCATGGAGATGAACGTCCAGATCGTTCCCGACGTCGAGGCGGCCCTTCGGAGCGCCCGGGCGAGGGAGGCCTCCGAGCTGGGCCGCTCCGTCCTCGACGATTTGCTGGAAAACGCCGCCATCGCCTCTGACGAGAGGGTGCCCCTCTGCCAGGATTGCGGCATGGCCATCCTCTTCCTGGAGGTGGGCCAGGAGATCGCCTTCGTCGGAGGCTCGCTGAGCGAGGCGCTCCAGAGGGGCGTCCGTCGCGCCTATTCCGAGGGCTACCTCCGCAAGTCCGTCGTCGCCGATCCCCTTTTCGACAGGAAAAACAGCGGCGACAACACGCCGGCCATCGTCCACGTCGAAATCGTCGACGGCGGCCGCCTCCGCCTCCGGGCGACGGCGAAGGGCATGGGGAGCGAGAACATGAGCGCCATCGCCATGATGAAGGCCGCCGACGGCCCCGAGGGAGTCCGCGACTTCGTCGTCGACACCGTCCGCCGCGGCGGTTCCAACCCCTGCCCCCCCGTCGTCGTCGGCGTCGGGATCGGCGGCAATTTCGAGAGGGCCCCTCTGCTCGCCAAGAAGGCCCTTCTGAGGTCTCTGGGGTCGCGCAACGGCGACGGGCGCTACGCCGACCTCGAGGAGGAGATCCTCAGGGCCGTCAACGGCCTCGGGATCGGTCCCGCGGGCTACGGAGGGACGACGACGGCCCTGGCCGTCCAGATCGAGTTCGCGCCCACCCACATCGCCGGCATGCCCGTGGCCGTCAACATCTGCTGCCACGCCTGCCGTCACGGCGAGGTCGTTCTGTAAAAAGGGAGGTCCGCAAGGGATGACACAGGTCCGGAAGGTTCAAGCTCCCTTCGGGGAGGATCTGGCACGGTCGCTTCGCAGTGGAGAGAGGGTGCTCCTGTCGGGCATTCTCTTCACGGCCCGCGACGCGGCCCACAAGCGCCTCGTCGAGGCCCTGTCGCGGGGCGAGGCTCCCCTGGACCTGGCCGACCAGGTGATCTACTACGCCGGTCCCGCCCCGGCCGGCCCGGGCAAGATCATCGGTCCCGTCGGCCCGACGACGAGCGGAAGGATGGATCCCTACACGGTCACCCTTCTGGAAAAGGGGCTGAGGGGCATGATCGGCAAAGGGGGCCGCTCGCCCCAGGTCCTCCGGGCACTGGCAGACCGGGGGGCCGTCTATTTCGGCGCCACGGGGGGCGCGGCGGCCCTCCTGGCCCGCTCCGTCCGGCGCTGCGACGTCGTCGCCTACGGCGACCTGGGGCCCGAGGCGATCCGTCGCCTCGAAGTCGTCGACATGCCTCTCGTCGTCGTCGCCGACGCCTGGGGAGGCGACCTTTACCGCGATGGCCCCGAGGCCTTTCTTCTCGGTCGACAGGGGATGGAGCTTTTCTGAAGGCCGCTGAAGCGGCGCGAGGAGGTTGCGTGAAATGAGCGAGAACGATCGCATTTACCGGGAGGCGCTCGAGCTTCATCGCCTGTTCCGCGGGAAAATCGAGGTAGGTTGCCGCGTTCCTCTGGAGACGGCCCACGACCTGGCCCTGGCCTACACGCCCGGCGTGGCCGAGCCCTGTCGGAGGATCGCCGAAGATCGCGACCAGGTCTGGTCCCTGACCAACCGGGGCAATACGGTGGCCGTCGTCAGCGACGGATCGGCCGTCCTGGGGCTGGGCGACATCGGTCCCGAGGCAGGCCTTCCCGTCATGGAGGGCAAGTGCAATCTCTTCAAACGCTTTGCCTCCATCGACGCCTACCCTCTCGTTCTCGACGAGCGGGATGTCGACGCCGTCGTCGCCGTCGTGGCGGCCCTGGCCCCCTCCTTCGGCGGCATCAACCTGGAGGATATCGCCGCCCCCCGCTGTTTCGAGATCGAGAGGAGACTGCAGGAACGCCTCTCCATCCCCGTCTTTCACGACGACCAGCACGGCACGGCCGTCATCGTCCTGGCCGGGCTCATGAACGCCCTCCGTTTCGTCGGCAAGAGCCTTCATTCGGCGCGAATCGTCGTCAACGGCATCGGCGCGGCGGGGACGGCCATCGTGCGCATTCTGGCGGCTCGCGGCGCCCGCAACGTCGTCTGTTGCGACCGTTTCGGCGTCCTCTCGCCCGACGACGAGCGACTGACGCTCCCGCAAAGAGAGCTGGCGGCCGGGACCAATCCCGAGGGGCGAGCCGGTTCCCTGGGGGATGCCCTCGTCGGCGCCGATGTCTTCGTCGGCGTCTCCCGGCCCGGTCTGGTCTCAGCCGACATGGTCCGGGCCATGGCCGACGGCGCCGTCCTCTTCGCCATGGCCAACCCGACGCCGGAGATCTTTCCCGCCGAGGCCCGCTCGGCCGGGGCCGCCGTCGTCGCCACGGGGAGGAGCGACTTCCCCAACCAGGTCAACAACTGCCTGGGTTTTCCCGCCATTTTCCGAGGCGCTCTCGACGCCGGGGCGAAGCGGATCACGGAGGGGATGAAGCTGGCCGCCGCCGATGCCCTGGCCGCTCTCATCGACGACGAGGCGTTGGGCGCCGAGCGGATTCTCCCCTCGGCCCTGGACGATCGCGTCGTTCCCGCCGTGGCCCGGGCCGTGGCCGATCAGGCCCGGGCCGAGGGGGTCTGTCGCTAGATCGGATCGGCGGCGTCGACGGGCAGGAGCAGGACGGGCACGGTGACGCGGCGGAGGAGTCGCTGGGCCGTCCCGCCCAGGAAGAGCTCCCAGAGATCGCCGTGGCGCGAGAGGCCCAGGACGAGCAGAGAGGGGCGGGTCCGATCGAGATGGTCCGGCACGGTCTCCTCGGGATCACCGGTGAGGAGGGCCGTCCGCACGGAGCCGAAGGTGCCGCTCAGCTCCGTGCCGATCTCCTGAAGGGCCGCGTCGGCCGAGAGGAGCAGATCGGGAGCCGCCTCGGGGCCGGAGGGAGAGAGGGAGTGAAGGAGTTCGAGATCGTCCGTCCTTCCTCCCAGTCCTTCGGCGAGGGCCGCCAGGAGCGGCTCCGTCCTGTCGGGCGAGAGGTCGAGGGCCACGGCGACGGAGCGGAAGAGCTCCTCGTCGTGTTGCCGCCCTTTCCAGAGAAGGAGCTGGGGGAGGGCCAGTCGGGGCACGACCAGGGCGGCCTCGTCGGCGTCGTCGAGAAGGAGGAGGGCCGACGTGCATCCCCTTTCCCGGGCCAGCCGGGGCAGTTCCTCCAGGGGGTCTCCCGCCGCGACGAAAATCTCGGTCCGGACTCCGGGGGGCAGGTCGGCGGCGAGGCGCTCCAACTCCTCCTGGGCGAGGCGGACGCTCTGGGGCGTCTCCGGGCCAAGGACGGGGTTGACGATGTGAGCCAGCAGCAGCGTCGTCTCCCCGGCGAAAAGCCTGCCGGCGGCCCAGTCCACGAGCGACGTCGCTTCCTCGGAAAGGTCATGGTGAAAGAGCGTCTTTCTCCACATGGCGGACACCTCCTCTGTTCGGCTGGATCTTTTGTACCAGTATAGCCTCATCGGGACGGGGCTGTTCTATAATGGCAACGAATCGTTCGAGAGGAGGGAGGGAAGGCTTTGCCTCCGAGACGACAACAGAAGACCTGGTGCGCTCTCTCCTGCATCGAGCGCTTGGCCCGGCTCCTTCCGCGACGGAGTGCCGTGGCCCTCGGGGCCTTTTTGGGGGGAGTGGTCCATTTCGTCTCCCGCAAAAAGGTCGATGCCGCCGAGGCCCGCTGCGTCCGCGCCTTGGGCGTGGGCGTCACGACGGCCCGGGAGATCGTGGCCCGCTCCTACCGTAACCTGGGGCGGTCCGTCATGGAATTCTACCGCCTTCCGCTCCTTTCCGACGGGTGGGACCGTCTCGTCACGGTCCACGGCGAGGAGCATCTGCGCCGTGCCCATGAGCGGGGGCGGGGCGTCATCCTTCTGACGGCCCATTTCGGCAGCTGGGAACTGGCGGCGGCGACCGTGGCCCGCAGGGGCTTCCCCATGAACGCCATCGGCGCCGAGCAGCGCGACGAGAGGGTGACGGAGAAGATCGCCAGCCTCCGGGCTTCGGCGGGCGTGACGACCATAGGCAAGGGTTTCGATCTCAAGGCGGCTCTCCGCTGCCTCAGAGAGGGACAGATCCTGGGCGTCCTTCTCGACCAGGATCCGCGAGAGAAGGGCATGGTCGTCCCCTTCCTGGGCCTTCCGGCCAGTACGCCCTACGGTCCCGTCAAGCTCGCCCACAGACTGGGTGCGGCCGTCGTCCCCCTTTTCATCGTCCGTCGTCCCGACGGAACGGGCCACGATCTCCATCTCCTCCCCGAACTGGAGGGGAGGGACGGTCCCTTCGGCGAGGATCTCGAGGCCGATCTGGCCCTCTGCAACGAGGTGCTGAGCCGGTGGATCGCCGAATACCCCGACCATTGGCTCTGGCTCTACCCGCGATGGATGTCCACCCTTGACCGGCGATAGCCCGACCCTGGCTTTCGATCCCGGCCGGAACAAGGTGGGATGGGCTCTGGCACGGGAGGGAGGACGACTCGTCGCCTCGGGTATCGTGGCCGTCGGAGAGCTCGATCTCTTCCTGGACGCCTTTTTCGGAGGCGAACTCCTGGCCGATCGCTGGTTACGGGAAGAACTTGTCCCTCGCCCCTGGCAGATCGGGCCCGGGCGCGTCATACTTGGAACGGGTACGGGAAGCGATTTGCTGGCTCGCCGTCTCCTCCTCCGGCACATCTCCTTCGAGGAAGTCGACGAGTCCTTTTCCACCCTGAGGGCGCGCGAGCTCTACTGGCGTCTCCATCCGCCTCGCGGCCTCCTCCGCCTCCTTCCCAGCGGTCTCCGCCTTCCGCCCCGAGATGTCGATGACCTTGCGGCGTGGAGTCTTCTTCTGTCTGACGGCACATCCCGAGAGTAGAGAGCGATTCCTCTCCGCTGCGGAGAGACCGCCTCCGGCGTTGGCCCCTTCCGGCGTCACGGAATCGAAAGCGAGGTAATTTTGATGGAAGCGCAGAATATCTCCAAACTCGTCAACAGTTTCGGCGCCGCTCTTCTTTCCGTCGGTCAGAGCGTCGGGCTTTCGGTCAGGCTCGACAAGGGAGCCATCGGACCCGGCGTCAACGCCCCTGGAAGCCGAGCCGCCGCCCTCATCGGGTTCGTCGGCGCCGGTCTCCAGGGGACGGTGGCCATCATGATCGACGAGGCGGGCTTCGGGGCCTTCGTGACGTCCATGTCGGGGGGGCTGCTCGCTCCAGACATGGACGATCCCGTGGCGCTCAGCGTCCTCGGCGAGCTGACCAATATGGTCAGCGGCCAGGCCATCATGAAACTCAACGTCCAGGGGCTGGACATCACGCCCCCTCAGATCATCACCGGCGAGAACATCAAGAGCGTCCCCAGCACCAGCCAGGGCGTGCGCAACTTCACCCTTCCCTTCCACGTCAGCGGAGGGCGCGTCTTCCTGGTCCTGACGGTTCACGGCTGAGGCGGTCCCTCGCGTCTTCTCTCCCTGCTGGAAAGCGGCGCGGCATCAGCCGGCCGCTTTTTTCTTTTAGCCCAAGGAGGTCTGGTCGATGAACAGTCCCGCCCAGAAGGTGGGTGAAGTGCTCTCCCTCATCTATAGCGTTGTCAAATGGTTTGCCCTGGCCCTCGTCGCCGGCGTTCTCGTCGGAGCGACGGCCGCCCTGTTCCTCAAGCTTCTCGAGTCGGGGCGCCGCGAAGTCCTGGCCCGCCCCTCGACGTTGCGTTATCTCCTTCTGCCCCTCGGCCTCTGGGCCAGCGCTCTCCTCGTCGCCAAGCTGGCGCCCGAGGCCAAGGGACACGGCACGGAGAAGGTCATCGAGGCCGTCCACAAGCGGTCGGGGCGGATCGCTCTGTCGGTCATCCCCGTCAAGCTCGTCGCCACTCTCATAACCCTTTCCGTCGGCGGTTCGGCGGGCAAGGAGGGGCCCTGCGCCCAGATCGGGGCGGGCATCACCTCCGCCCTGGCCTCCCTTCTCCGCTTCGGCGACGAGGACCGGAAAAAACTGGTCATCTGCGGCATCTCGGCGGGCTTCGCCGCCATCTTCGGCACGCCCGTGGCGGGGGCCATCTTCGGCATCGAGGTCCTGTTCATCGGCCAGATGTTCTACGACGTCATGCTCCCCTCCTTCGTCAGCGGCATCGCGGCCTACCATACCGCCACCCTTCTGGGCATCACCTATCCCGACGAGCTGCTCCGCGCCGTCCCCGACCTTTCCGGGGGATATCTCCTGTGGGGGTTGGCCGCCGGCTGCTTTTTCGGCCTCGTCGCCCTGGCCCACATCGAAATCCTGGGCCTGACGGAGCGCTTTTTCGAGAGGCTGCGCCTTCGCGGCTGGCAGAAGCCCCTGCTGGGCGGCGCCCTCCTCCTGGGCGCCACGGCCCTTTTCGGCCCTCGTTACCTGGGGTTGGGGACGGAGACGATCGAAAGCGCCCTGAGAGGGGAGGCCGTGCCTCACGGGGCCTTCGCCCTCAAGTCGCTTCTGACGGGGATTACCCTCAGCTGCGGCGGGAGCGGCGGCATCGTGACGCCGACGCTTTTCGTCGGTGCCGCCGCGGGATCTTTCTTCTCCTCCCTTTCCGGTCTCGACCCCCTTTTCTGCGCCGCCGTGGGGCTTCCGGCCGTCCTGGCCGGAGCGGCCAATACGCCCGTGGCGGCGACGATCATGGCCATGGAGCTCTTCGGGGCCCGTCTGGCCCCCTTCGCCGCCCTGGCTTGCATCGTGGCCTTCGTCATCAGCGGCCACCGCAGTGTCTACCCCAGCCAGATCCTGGCCCGGCCCAAATCGAAGATCCTCCTCGTCGACAAGGCCTGTCCCGTCGACGAGAGCTCTCTGCGGAGGCGGACGAGCGATCTTCTCCTCGTCCGCCTCTGGTACTACGGAAAAAGGCTGATCTTGCGGACGAAGCGCCCTTCCCGCTGACCGGCCCGGATCGGTCGGCGGAAAAGGGCGGAACCTCCGGCGCGGTGATCGGAGCGGACCTCCCGAGCAGGAAGATCCGACGGGGGGTCCTCCGACGAACCCGCGGATTCGGGACCGGTCCCCTCTCTTGCCCCGCCCCCGCAATGGCGGTATTTTTAGAAAAGGGAGAATCGAGGGGGGACGACTGTGGCAGGGCGGTCCGGCGACGAGGAGTGGTATCTGAGAGATCTTCTGGCTTTCATGCTGGGCATCGATGCCGGGGAAATCGGCGATCTGGCCCGGACCTACCTCGATCAGGGAGGAGAGAGGGAGGTGGGGACCCTCTTCCGCTATCTTTCCGCGCAGGGGAGACGTTATCGGGTCCTCTGGATCCTCTTCTCCTTCACGGACCAGATCTCTCTCGCCGCCGTCTCCCTTTTCGGACCGGAAGAGCGGCTTCTCTGGCAGGACGTCTCGGCCCTTCCCTACGGGGCCTCGAGTGCCACGCTCACTTCGTGGCGTCGCATCCTGCCTCTGGTCGGCGGCATCGTGACCTCGTCGCAGCCCAAAGTTTCGGAGAGCGACCTCTGGGTGGCCGGTCAGATGACCCGCCACCTCCGTCTCGTCTGGTCCAACCATGCCCACGATATGCTGGTGGCCGTCGAGGGGCGCCGGGAGGCAGGAGTGCCCTCCTTTCAGGGCGGCCGCGATTTCCTGCGAGATCTGCCCTTCGATCTCGAGCGGGCCCTGAGGGACAGCACGGGCAAAAACCTTCCCGGCCAGGCCCTTTTCCTCGAGGAAGTGGCCCTTCCCGATCTGCGCGACGCGGCCGGCCAGATCCTTTCCCTCCAGCGCAGTCTCGACTCCTTCGTCGAGGAGACCGTCGGCCTGGAGAGTTCCGCGAAAGAGGACGTCCCCGAGCATGAGATGCCGGCGCGTCAGGGCCTGAAGGACTTTTCCCTCCATATCGATCCCGTCCTGGGCGTGCCTCTTTCGGAGCTCCGGCCGGGGACGCCGGTCCTTCTCGACGGCGAGGGGACCTCTCCCGTCGTCGGCAAGGCCTACATGATTCGCCTCCTCAAGAGCGGCCAGATCGAGGTCCATGGCGCCCTGGCCGAGGAGGAGGGGACTTTCTTCCGATCCGTCGCTCCGGGAGACATCAAGGTCGCCGTCAGCCGGGAGGGGCCCTTGCCCCCCCTCGTTCAGCCCTCTCCCGTCGTCGTCGGGGCCCTTGTCCTTATCGTCCTGCTTCTGCTCCTGTTCCTGCGCTGAAGAGATCTCGGCCCTTCCCCTCCCGCCTTTTCCCGGGGAGGGCACTTCCCTTTGAGAGGAGCGGTCCGCCATCGACGTCAGAAAAGGCATTGTCGCCCTCCTTTTCGTCGGTCTCATCGCCTTCCCCGCCTTCGCCGGAGGGGGCGGTGTCGTCCTCGTCCTTTCCGGCGGAGGGACGAAGGGGCTGGCCCACATCGGCGTTCTGAAGGCCCTGGAGCGCGAAAAGGTGCCCGTCGTCGCCATCGTCGGCACGAGCATGGGCGCCATCATGGGCGGCCTCTACGCCTCGGGCTACGATGCCGAAGCCCTGGAGAGAGTGATCGCGGAGATCGATATTCCCTCCCTTCTGGCCGACGCGACTCCACCCGCTCCGGCCCCTCCCGGCTGGGACGAGGCGAGTTCCCGCCCCATAGCCCAGGTCTTTCTCGACGAAAAGGGGCGGAGGGCAGGACCGCGCGGAGGGCTCGCCGGGACGCGGCTCCTCCGCAAGCTCTCCCTCCTCACGGCCCGAGTTTCGGTGGCCGACTTCGACGACCTTCCCATTCCCTTCGTCGCCGTCGCCACCGATCTGGAGACGGGAGAGGCCGTCCTGCTCCGGCAGGGCAATCTGGCCTCGGCCATCAGGGCCTCCATGTCCATTCCCGGGCTTTTCGAGCCCTGGGACTACCAGGGGCGCCTCCTCGTCGACGGAGGTCTCGTGGCCAACGCCCCCGTCGAGATCGCCCGCGAGCTTTTTCCGGGATTTCCCGTCGTGGCCGTCAACGTGACGAGCAGCCGCAGGAACCAGGATCAGATCCGCTCCATGACGGAAGTCCTCGACCAGACGATCACCATCCTGACGCGGCAGAACGTCGTCCGTTCCCTCGCCCTGGCCGATCTCGTCATCACGCCCGACGTGGGAGGGCTTCCGCTCCTCGAGGCCTCCGACGTCGGGGCCATCTCCCTCAAGGGGGAGGAGGCGGCGAACAAACAGATGAAGGCCCTTCTCGCCCTGGCGGCCCGGGCGCCGTCGTCCGTCCGCCTCCATCGGCCCCGGGCGAAGACGCTCGTCCGCATCAGGCTGGAGGGATTTCCTCCGAAGCTCGAGGCGCGAACGAGGGAGAGGACGGCCTCCTGGATCGGCAGGCCTCCCGTCACCGACGCCCTCCTGGACCTCTGCGAGGAGCTCGGCCACCGCGACGACGTCCAAGTTGCCGATTACCGTCTCGAACAGGAGGCGGAGGGGCTTGCCCTGGTCCTCTCCCTGGCGAGGCGGGAACCCTATGAGCTGACCTTCGACGGCTACGCGAGCAATCTCCGTCAGGAGCGGGGGCTGCTTTTCGGGGCGCGGCGCCAGGATCTCCTGGAGGAAGGGGACTCGCTCCAGGCCACGCTTCTTTTCGACGAATTGTGGGGGGGCAGCCTGCGCTACCGGACGGAACAGGGCGATGGTCTTTTCCCCTGGGATATCTCTCTGCGGGCGCGCAAGGAGCGCGTCGAGCCTGTCGGGGCGACAGGCAGCGAGTGGCGGAGTTATGCCCTCGAGATGGGACGGCAGTACCCCGGGCAGGGTTTCCGCTGGGGCTGGTCCCTGCTGGGACAGCACATCGACGGGCTGGGCGGGGATCGGGATTTCTGGGGGCCGTCGCTGCTCTTCTCGTGGGACAGCCGTGACGATCCGCTGGAGCCGACGCGGGGCCATGTCCTCAAGGGGAGGCTCTGGTGGATGGATGCCGAGGAGCTTCTCGGCAGGGTGACCTACGAAGGGACCTTCCTGGCGGGCCCCAACCTCCGCTTTTTCACGAATGCGGGTCTGGAAAAAGGAGTGGGCGACGATCCGGCTCATGCCGCCTACCTCGGCGGGGAGGACGAGCTCTACAGCCGGGGGCGTCACCCCCTCGCGGGAGAGGGGGCCCTCTGGGCCCGCGCGGGGCTGCGACGCTCCTGGGGACGGAACTGGTGGGGGAGCCTCAACACGGAGGCCTTCGCCGGCTGGGGAGCCGTCTACGACGGGGGTTGGAGCTCCCTCGACGAGGCCTGGGAAGTCGGCCTCGCCCTCTACGTGCCGGGGAAGCTCATGAACGCCCGGCTTCTGGTGACCTATGACGACGACAGCGAGATCACCTTCGGCTTCACCCTCGGCACGCCTCTCGACGCGACGGGGCCTCTCCCCTGATCACCGTTGCGCCGACGGCGACGATGCTTTAGTCTAGTGCCTTGACGAGATCGGTCTGAACCGAATCCAGCGATTTCCCCCGATCAACGGGAAGAAGGAGTGTGCCATGGCCAGAAATATCGTTCCCAGGGATAAGGACTACTCTCAATGGTACCTTGACGTCATCAAGGCCTCGGAGCTCGCCGATTACGCTCCCGTGCGAGGCTGCATGGTCATTCGACCGACGGGCTACGCCCTCTGGGAGAATATTCAGAAGGCCTTCGACGAGGCCTTCAAGGAGACGGGCCATGTCAACGCCTACTTTCCCCTCCTCATCCCCACCTCGTTCCTCGAAAAGGAGGCCGAACACGTCGAGGGTTTCGCTCCCGAGTGCGCCGTCGTCACCCATGCCGGCGGGGATGAGCTGGAAGAGCCCCTCATCATCCGTCCCACGTCGGAGACGGTCATCGGTCACATGTACAGCAAGTGGGTCCAGTCCTGGCGCGACCTGCCCATTCTCATCAACCAGTGGTGCAACGTCATGCGCTGGGAAAAGCGTCCCCGCCTCTTCCTCCGCACGTCGGAGTTCCTCTGGCAGGAGGGGCACACGGCCCACGCCACGCGCGAAGAGGCCGTCGAGGAGACGCTTCGGATGCTCGACGTCTACCGCCGCATCATGGTCGACCATCTGGCCCTGCCCGTCATTCCCGGGGAGAAGTCGGAGGGGGAGCGCTTCCCCGGCGCCGACAACACCTATACCTGCGAGACGATGATGAGCGACGGCAAGGCCCTTCAGGCCGGAACGAGCCATTTCCTGGGCCAGAATTTCGCCAAGGCCTTCGACATCTCCTTCCAGAGCCAGGAGGGAACGCAGGAATACGCATGGACGACGAGCTGGGGCGTCTCGACCCGTCTCATCGGCGCCATCCTCATGACCCATTCCGACGACGACGGTCTCGTCCTTCCTCCCCGCATCGCCCCTGTAAAGGCTGTCATCGTCCCCATCTCGACCGACGGGGTCCTTATCGAGGAGACCCTTCTGCCCAAAGCCCGGGAGCTGGCCTCTCGCCTTAACGCCGCTCTCGGCGCGAGGGCCGTCACCGTCGACAGCCAGTTCCACCTTCGTCCTGCCGATCGCTTTTTTCACCACCTCCAACGGGGCATCCCCCTCCGCCTGGAACTGGGGGAGAGGGAGCTGGCCTCGCAGACGCTGCGCTCTGTCAGGCGCGATACGGCGGAGAAGGCCGATATCCCCTGGGAGGGGATGGAAGAGACCGTCGCCGCCCTTCTGGAGACGATGCAGGGCGAGCTCCTGACGAAGGCCCGTGCCTTTCGTCAGGACCGGACGCGACGGGCGGAAACGTTCGAGGAACTCAAGGCGATTCTCGAGAAAGAGGGCGGTTTCGTCGAGGCCTTCTTCGGCGGGGGCAAGGCCGAGGAAAAGGCCATCAAAGAGGCCACCATGGCCACGGTCCGCTGCTTCCCCCTCGATGACGACAGCCGGGGGACCTGTTTCTTCACCGGCAAAAAGGACGCCAGGCGGGCCGTCTTCGCGCGGGCCTACTGACCGGCTCCCCTCCCCGCCGCGGGGAGGGAGCGCCATGGACCTTCCGACGCCCCTCGACGCTCCCTCGTCGAGGGGCGTCTTGTCCCTGAGACCTTCTTGTGAAGGAGGGGGTTGGTTCGAGTCTTCTCGTCGAAGAGGAGGTCTTCGCGTAGGGTCGGGTGTGGACTGAAGGAGAAGGCGGGGGGCGTTTTCCCCCTGACCGTGGGTGCGAAGAAGTATCCGAAAGGGGGCATTGACGTAAAGGAGGAAGGGCTGTAAGATGCTCCTTGCGCTGCCGGAACGGCGGTGTTCACGAGGCACCATGACAGGAGAATAAAGGCAGAGAGAGAAGTAAGGGTCGAGGTCGAGCTCTGAAAGATTTCCAAAGGAATCTAACGGAGAGTTTGATCCTGGCTCAGGACGAACGCTGGCGGCGTGCTTAACACATGCAAGTCGGACGGTGTCCGAGGACCAGCTTGCTGAGAATCGGGTACAGTGGCGGACGGGTGAGTAACGCGTGAGGATCTGTCTTAGGGAGGGGGACAACGTCTGGAAACGGACGCTAAAACCCCATAGGCCGAGAGGTGAAAAGGAGCAATCCGCCCAGGGAGGAACTCGCGTCCTATCAGCTAGTTGGTGAGGTAACGGCTCACCAAGGCGATGACGGGTAGCTGGTTTGAGAGGACGACCAGCCACACTGGAACTGAGATACGGTCCAGACTCCTACGGGAGGCAGCAGTGGGGAATATTGGGCAATGGGGGCAACCCTGACCCAGCGACGCCGCGTGTGGGAAGAAGTCCCTTGGGACGTAAACCACTGTTGTGCGGGAAGAAGGAAGTGACGGTACCGCACGAGGAAGGCCCGGCAAACTACGTGCCAGCAGCCGCGGTAATACGTAGGGGCCGAGCGTTGTCCGGAATTACTGGGCGTAAAGCGCACGTAGGCGGTTTGCTAAGTCGGCTGTGAAAGACATCGGCTCAACCGGTGCAATGCAGTCGATACTGGTAGACTGGAGTCTTGGAGAGGGAAGTGGAATTCCCGGTGTAGCGGTGAAATGCGTAGATATCGGGAGGAACACCAGTGGCGAAGGCGGCTTCCTGGCCAAAGACTGACGCTGAGGTGCGAAAGCTGGGGGAGCAAACGGGATTAGATACCCCGGTAGTCCCAGCCGTAAACGATGAATGCTAGGTGTGGGTAGTGCGAGCTATCCGTGCCGGAGTTAACGCGCTAAGCATTCCGCCTGGGGAGTACGATCGCAAGATTGAAACTCAAAGGAATTGACGGGGGCCCGCACAAGCGGTGGAGCACGTGGTTTAATTCGATGCAAACCGGAGAACCTCACCTGGGTTTGACATGCACGTGGTACGGATCTGAAAGGTGAAGGACGCTACCTTCGGGTAGCGAGCGTGCACAGGTGCTGCATGGCTGTCGTCAGCTCGTGTCGTGAGATGTTGGGTTAAGTCCCGCAACGAGCGCAACCCCTACGCTGAGTTACCAGCACGTGAAGGTGGGGACTCTCAGTGGACTGCCGGCGACAAGCCGGAGGAAGGTGGGGACGACGTCAAGTCATCATGGCCCTCATGTCCAGGGCGACACACGTGCTACAATGGCCGGCACAACGGGAAGCGAAGTCGCGAGGCAGAGCGGATCCCTTAAAGCCGGTCCCAGTTCGGATTGCAGTCTGCAACTCGACTGCATGAAGCCGGAATCGCTAGTAATCGCGGATCAGCCAAGCCGCGGTGAATACGTTCCCGGGCCTTGTACACACCGCCCGTCACACCATCCGAGTTGGGGGCACCCGAAGCCGCCGGCCGAACCCGCAAGGGACGGAGGCGTCGAAGGTGCGTCTGGTAAGGAGGGTGAAGTCGTAACAAGGTAGCCGTACCGGAAGGTGCGGCTGGATCACCTCCTTTCTAAGGAGAGCGGGAACGGGGTGAAAGCCCCGGACCAAAGGCTGATCCTTACGCGGCGCCCACGGGCGCCTCTCTCTGCCGCTCCTGTCTGGTCATAGAAAGCCCGCGCATCATGACAACCGAAGAAAGCAGAAGCTGAACGAGGACAAGGTAATAAGGGCATACGGTGAATGCCTTGGCACCGACGGCCGAAGAAGGGCGTAGCAAGCTGCGAAAAGCTGCGGAGAGGCGCAAGCGACCCTTGACCCGCAGATACCCGAATGGGGCAACCCGGCCGGAGGAATCCGGTCACCCTCGTAAAGGGGGAGGCACCCGGCGAAGTGAAACATCTCAGTAGCCGGAGGAAAAGAAATCGACAGAGATTCCCTGAGTAGTGGTGAGCGAAAGGGGAGAAGCCTAAACCGAAGACGTGTCAAGACTGCGGTCGTTGCGTCATCGGTGTTGTGGGGATCATCAGGAGGGAGCCGCAGCGACCTCGGGAAGTGAGAAAAGGCATCCTTAGCCGAATCGTGTTGGGAAAGCGAGCCGCAGAAGGTGAGAGCCCCGTAGGCGAAAAGGAAGCCCCTTCCTGTGAAGATACCCCGAGTAGGCCGGAGCACGTGAAATTCCGGTTGAAGCAGGGCGGCCCACCGTCCAAGGCTAAATACCGTCGGTGACCGATAGTGAAGCAGTACCGAGAGGGAAAGGTGAAAAGCACCCCTGGCGGGGAGTGAAACAGACCTGAACCCGTATGCCTACAAGCAGTCGGAGCTTTCTCTTCGGAGGGAGTGACGGCGTGCCTATTGAAAAATGAGCCGACGAGTTACGCTACGTGGCGAGGTTAAGGACTGAGAGGTCCGGAGCCGTAGGGAAACCGAGTCTGAATAGGGCGAATAGTCGCATGGCGTAGACCCGAAGCCGCACGATCTATCCATGGCCAGGTTGAAGGTCGGGTAAAACCGACTGAAGGACCGAACCGTAGTCTGTTGAAAAAGACCCGGATGAGCTGTGGATAGGAGTGAAAAGCTAATCGAGTGCGGTGATAGCTGGTTCTCCCCGAAATGCATTGAGGTGCAGCCTCGCTGAGGGAAAGTTCCGGGGGTAGAGCACTGGATGGATGCGGGGGACTGGGGTCCTACCAAATTCAACCAAACTCCGAATACCGGAACTGGATAAGCGGGAGTGAGACTGCGGGCGAGAAGGTTCGTAGTCGAAAGGGAAACAGCCCAGACCGACAGCTAAGGTCCCAAAGCCTGTGCTAAGTGTGTTAAGGATGTGGAGGTGCCCAGACAGCCAGGAGGTTGGCTTAGAAGCAGCCACCCTTTAAAGAGTGCGTAACAGCTCACTGGTCGAGGACTTCTGCGCCGCAAATGTAGGGGGCTAAGCACAGAACCGAAGCTTCGGACTCGGGAGACTGAGGTCTCCTGATTGGTAGGGGAGCGTTCTCTGCGGGGAGAAGTGAGACCGGCAAGGTCTTGTGGACTGCAGAGAAGTGAGAATGTCGGCATGAGTAGCGAGAAACGCGTGAGAATCGCGTTCACCGGATGCCCAAGGATTCCTGGGGAAGGTTGATCCGCCCAGGGTTAGGCGGGACCTAAGGCGAGGCCGAAGGGCGTAGTCGATGGACAGCAGGTAGACACTCCTGCCCCGCGCGAGGACGCTAATACCGAAGGGGTGACGCAGGAGGCTAGGTGCGCCGGGTGCTGGAATACCCGGTCCAAGGAGGTAGGGGGAGTCGGCAGGCAAATCCACTGACTCGTAACCCTGAGATCTGATGGGGAGCTTCCACGGAAGCGAAGGCATTGACGCCCGACTGCCGAGAAAAGCCTCTAGGGAGGAATCGCGTGCCCGTACTGCAAACCGACACAGGTGGGCTGGCTGAGCAGGCTAAGGTGGACAGGGTAACTCTCGCCAAGGAACTCTGCAAGTTGACCCCGTAACTTCGGGAAAAGGGGTGCCGCGCCGGTAAAGTCAAAGCTGATGGAGCTGGCAGCGGCCGCAGAACCCAGGCCCAGGCGACTGTTTAATAAAAACACAGGACTCTGCAGAAGGCGTGAAGCCGACGTATAGGGTCTGACACCTGCCCGGTGCTGGAAGGTTAAGGGGAGAGGTTAGTCGCAAGGCGAAGCTTTGAACCGAAGCCCCAGTAAACGGCGGCCGTAACTATAACGGTCCTAAGGTAGCGAAATTCCTTGTCGGGTAAGTTCCGACCTGCACGAATGGTGTAACGATCTGGGCGCTGTCTCGGCGAGAGACCTGGTGAAATTGTGGTGCTGGTAAAGACGCCAGCTACCCGTGGTGGGACGGAAAGACCCCGTGGAGCTTTACTGTAGCCTGACACTGGATTTCGGCAAGGCATGTACAGAATAGGTGGGAGGCTAGGAAGACATCACGCCAGTGGTGTTGGAGCCGTCGTTGGGATACCACCCTTGTCTTGTTGGAATTCTAACCGCAAGCCGCTGAAGCGCGGAACGGGACACTATCAGGTGGGCAGTTTGACTGGGGCGGTCGCCTCCCAAAGAGTAACGGAGGCGCGCGAAGGTCACCTCAAGGCGAATGGAAATCGCCATAAGAGCGCAAGGGTATAAGGTGGCTTAACTGTGAGACAGACATGTCGAACAGATGCGAAAGCAGGTCCTAGTGATCCGGCGGTGCTGAGTGGAAAGGCCGTCGCTCATCGGATAAAAGCTACCCCGGGGATAACAGGCTGATCTCTCCCGAGAGTTCCCATCGACGGGGAGGTTTGGCACCTCGATGTCGGCTCGTCGCATCCTGGGGCTGAAGCAGGTCCCAAGGGTTGGTCTGTTCGCCCATTAAAGCGGTACGTGAGCTGGGTTTAGAACGTCGTGAGACAGTTCGGTCCCTATCCACCATGGGCGTAGGGAATTTGCGAGGAGCTGCTCCTAGTACGAGAGGACCGGAGTGGACGCACCGCTGGTGTACCGGTTGTGACGCCAGTTGCAGAAGCCGGGTAGCTAAGTGCGGATCGGATAACCGCTGAAGGCATCTAAGTGGGAAGCCGACCTCAAGATGAGATTCCCCTCTGCGCAAGCAGGTAAGGTGTCCCGTAGACGACGGGATCGATAGGCCGGAGGTGTAAGCGCAGCGATGCGTTGAGCTGACCGGTACTAATACACCGAGGCCTTGTCATCGTTCAGCTTCTGGTTTTGACGGTTGTGTGATGTAGCGGGTATAAGGAATAGGTTTTCGGTGGCCATTGCGAAGGGGAGACACCCGGCTCCATGTCGAACCCGGCAGTTAAGCCCTTCAGCGCCGATGGTACTCCGGGGGGAACCCGCGGGAGAGTAGGTCGCTGCCGAAAACCTAGCTTCGACGGAAGGGGAGGTCCGAATAGGACCTCCCCTTCTCGCGTCCCGTCTTTTCCTTCCGTCTCTCCCTCGCCTGCGTCTTTTCCCGCGCCTCTTCTCCGCTCCCGGCGGGACTCGGAACGGCCGGGACCGCCCCCCCCTTCAGCCTCCTGCTCGACTCAGGCCATGGGCCGTGCGGGCGAAGAGATCCCAATGGTACTCGTCGGGGCTTTGAACCGCGGCGAGAGCCTCCAGGCTGAGCGTCCAGAGCTCCAGAGGAAGCGACGGGGCGGCGAGCTCGGAGCCCAGAGGACCCAGCCTTTCGGCCAGAGAGGTCGCCTCCTCTTCCCTCTCGGTGATCCAGAACCACCAGGTGACGTCGTCGAACCCGTCGCTGTCGCGGTCGAATCGGCGGGGAAGAAAGAGGGCCCTTTGACTGCCCAGAAAGAGATGAAGCCGTGCCATGTCATCGGCCACTTCCTCCAGGGAGGGACCGCCTTCCGGAGCCAGCCGGAAGAGGAACCGATCGGTCTGGAACAGCTCGAGGTCGTCTCCCTCGGGGCGGGGCAGGTGCTGGTAAAGAGCCAGATCGTAGCGGTGGAGCAACAGGAGGTCGACGGTAAAGGACGCCTCGGTGAGACCCGCCCGGTCCAGGGCGGTTTTCCTCCGCCGAAAGGCTCCGGGCTCGTCTTCGTCGGACGGGTCGGGAGGGCATAGGCGGTTGAACCGGAGCCAGGCCTCGTCGTCGCGGTAGGCCCAATGGAGACGTCGGTTTTCGATCCTCCAGAGCGGTCGGTCTTTCATATCCGGCAGGTAGGGGAGGGCGGTACCGGCGCGGAAGGTCTTTTCGCCCCACTTTCCCAGAAAGGCCCGATCGAGGTGTCGCTCGAGGCGATTTCGTTGCAGCCAGAGGCGGGGGGCGACGACAGGCCAGCCCGGATCGGCCTCCAGGAAGGCGCCTTTGGCCCGTTCCCGGAAAAGCGAGGCTCCGGTTTCGGTCAAAAAGCAGCAGGATCCTTCCTCTTCCAGCAGCCCCAGGCGGAGCAGCGTCTTCAGATCCTCTTCGGATTCGCCCACCGACAGAAGCAGGTCCGGACTCCAGCAGGGGTGCCTCCGATCGAAAAGGAGAAGCAGCGATTCCTGGTCCACGAGAATTTCCCCCTTCATCTCCCACCGTGTTTTGCGGAATCCGACCCGTCGTTTTTTGCCGGTTTACGGGCCGTCCCGGAGACGGCCCGTCCCTACGGAGCCGGACGGAGCCTTCGTAAGGCGGTTCCCCTCTCTGCCGGCGATCTCTCCTCATCGCAGGGGATCATCGTATCGGGACGATCTTTCCCATCCACAGGTAGCCCCAACGGGTCGCCTGATCGGCCAAAAGCGTTTCGTCCCATTCAAACCAGGCACTGTCGTTCTCGTGGACAAGACACGTCACGGTGTAGAGGTGTCGCCGCAGCAGCCGGTCCGGAGTGAGGCGCAGGTCTTCCGAAGGAGCGGGGATCTTATACCAGCTCCTTCCGGTCCAGACGAAGAGGATCGAGGGGGTGTCTCCCTTCCAGGCGACGGGGACGTGAGGCCTGTCGAGGAGGCCCATGCGATCGACGAGGGATTGCCAGGAGGCGATGGAGAGAAAATGGTCATCGGTCGTCCAGGGGAAGCGGGGAGCCGCGGATCGTTCCGACGGCGCCGTTTCCCCTGTCGGGGACGGGGCGGGGAGCGGGAGGGCGCTGCCCGTTCCCCGCAGGGGTTTGATCGGCAGGATCTGAAGACCCGATATCTCGGCGAGAGTGACGTAGGGGGCGAGGGAGAGCGTCTGGGGGACGATGGACCCGACGATGTAGTTTGTCGGCGTCAGCTTGTTCCCGTCGTAGGAGCCGTAGACCCAGACGCCGTTCGAAGTCTGAGTGACGGGATAGCCGTCGAAGGTGACGTACCAGCCCGGAGGAGTGTTGTAGGGACGGAAGAGATGGAACGTCATGGTTTCGTAGGCGGGTTGAGCGACGAGAAGAGGTTCGACGACGTAGGTGACGGGGAGGGCGGATCGCGCCGACAGCAGGAAAAGGAGAAGGGCGGCGGCGGCGATCCGGATCTGTCTTCTCACGAAAACCATCCTCTCTTTTTTAGGCCCTGAAAGCCGGGGGGCTCCTGTCCGGTGGGAAGGGCGAGGAAGGCCCCTTCCCACCCGGTTCGGTCATGAGCCCGGAGGCGGCGGCGGGAAATAGAGAGGCCCTTCGGGGCTGGCGGAGGCTCCGGCGGGAGGAAGATCTCCGGACAGGGGATCTCCGTCCGCCGTGGTTCGCTCGGCGGAAGAAGAAGGGCCGTGGAGCGGTCCGGCCGTCGTCGGGACCGAACCCTCCGGGAGGGGCCGGGTCGCGCCGGCCTTCGTCCCGGGGCCGAGCCGTTCGTGGCCTGTCCGGTCGATCGTCTCGATTCGCGCCGGTTTCACGGGGTCCCAGAGGGGACGGCGTCCCTCCGAAGAGGGGTAGGCGATCTCCCTGGAAAAGGGCGGGTAGCCGGGATCGATTTCGAGCGTTTTCCGATAGGCTTTCTGAGCCTTGGCGAGAAGGCCTCTGGCCTGGTAGGCCTGGCCGAGGCGGTACCAGCCATGGGGATTGTCGGGTTCGATGATGACGCACAACTCAAGGAGCTCCGTCGCTTTGACGAAAAAACGGCGCTGGAGGAGGTCGTTTGCGTCTTCCAGGAGCCGGTATTCCCTCTGGAGGGTTTGGGAATCGACGGTGGAGAAGAAGGCCTTGAGGTCTTTCGCCTCGCCGCGGGCCTCCCGAGGGAGCCCTGCGACGAAAAGACAGGCGAACAGGCAGGCCGCCAGCAGTCCGATCCGCCCCGGGGGAGAGTCCCTTCCGTCCGTCGTCAACGGAGAGACACCGCCTTTCTCGGGCCGTAGAGGGGGGCCGTCACGAGATCGTTGAGCGCCACGGGATCCTCTTTCTTTTCGTTGACGAGGAGGACGATCGATTCCGACTCGAAGGTCTCGAGGACCTTGACGTTGCCGACGACCTTGGGGAGCAGGACGACGGCGTTTTCCGGATCGGCCGTGACGTAGGTGTCGCTCCGGGTGACCTGAAGGATGTCCCCTGCGGCGAGAGAATCTCTCCGTCCCAGCGAGACGATGTAGGTCCGCCGCTTCGGCGTGGCGTCGGCCTTTGGCGCCAGGATTCTGCCGATGAGGAGGAAATCGCCGCTTTCGAGGTCCGCGATGCGATCGGCCGCCTTGGCGATGGCGTTCATGAACGATTGCCACGTCGATGTCGTGGAAAACTGTCGCCAGGTGAGGCGGCTCATCTTTTCCCCCCTGTCGCCCGGCGTGAGCCGCAGGAGGTCGAGGCCGTCCTTGTGAAGGATATCGAAGAGGGGGAAATCGCGGGCGACCCAGAAGAAAAGGCGATCGTCGCCGGGGTCGAAGGTGTAGCGCCTGTCCTGTCCCGAGGCCATGGCCGAGGAGACCATCTCTCCGCTGGCGCCGTCGTAGAGGCGGACTCTGAGGACGACATGGCCCTGCTCCCACGTTCCCAGAGCTTCCCGCTCCTTGCTCAGGACGGAGGAAAGCTCCATCTGAACGGCCATATCTCCCGGCCTGCGGGGGTCGGCGAACCAGGTACGGGCCTCGTCGAGGACGAGCACGTCGGTGAAGGGATCCTGGCGGAGGGTCGCGGCGAGGCGGTCGGTCATGCGTCTGCCGAGGACGTCGAAGGGGTAGTACTTGCTCTCCCAGACCTGGAAGTCGGTGAGGTTGACCGTGGGCAGGAGGACGATCTGTCGGACGGAGCGCCCCCAGGCGGGGCCCTGGAGGAGCGCCGCGAAAAGGAGGGCCAGAACGAACGCCGCGGGACGGCGCCTTCCCTTTCCTCTATTCGGGAGATGGTCGGCTTGGCGTCTCATCGGCGGGCCTCAGTGAAGGGGGGCGACGAGGTTCAGCCCATCGTCGACGCGATGGAAAAAGGCGTCGATGTCCTCTTCGGCAAAAAGGTCGATTCGTCTGCGAGGAAGATAGCGTTCGGAAAAATCCCCGCGGTTGACGACGACGATCTTCCCTTGACAGAGAGAGGGGAGGAAGGCGGCCGGCGTGACGACGAGGGAGGAGCCGGCGACGACAAGGAGATCGGCCTCGACGGTCGCCCTCTGACAGGCTTCGAGCTCCCGGACGGCCTCGCCGAAGAAGACGACATCGGGTTTGATGACGCCGCCGCAACGGCAGTGTGGGATCTCTTCCGCAGCCATGAGGGTTCGGAGGGAGTCGAGAGTGAAGGAGGCTCCGCATCGGCGGCAGTGATTGCTCCCGATGCCGCCGTGAATCTCGAGGACCTTCTTCGACCCGGCGGCCTGATGGAGGCCGTCGATGTTCTGAGTGACGACGGCCTCCATCGCTCCCCTCGCCTCGAGGGCCGCGAAAAACCGATGGGTGAACGTCGGGGTGATCCGCTCGAAAAGCCGGAGAAATTCCCGGTGGAAGCGGTAGAACAGGGAGGGATCTCTGTCGAAGCGCTCGATGTCGAAAAGAGCTTCGGGATTGTCGACGCCGGCCCGCCGATAGAGCCCTTCCGGGCCCCGGAAGTCGGGGATTCCTGCCGCGGTGGAGAGTCCCGCGCCGCTGAGCAGGACGATCCTGGAGGCCTTCTCGATCCAGGAGGCGCAGGTTTTGGCTTGTGTCTCGGTCTTTTCCACGAGGTTCACCTCCGAAATGATTTTACCGCCTTTGGGACGAAAGGTGGAGAGAGAGGGCGATCTTGTTTTTCATTTTTATTTTATGCAACCGGTTACACGGGATGCTACAATAGCTCGGGCTCCAGGCCCCATTCCCGCCCTGCGCGGAAAACCGGAGGTGCCTCATGGCCATGAAAAACCTGGTCTACGGCGTAGATGACAAACCGCCCTTTCCCATTATGGTCCTGGCAGGGTTTCAGCACGTTCTGACTCTTTTCGGCGCCACAACCCTTGTCCCCCTCATCTTCGGGCCCGCCATGGGCATGTCGACGGCCGAGATCGGCTTTTTCATCTCCTGCGTCTACTTCGCCATGGGTGTCGCCACCCTCGTTCAGACCCATCCCCGGCTCGGCTCGGGACTTCCCATCGTCCAGGGCTCGAGTTTCAGCTTCATCCCCTCCATCATGACCGTCATCGCCGCCTTCGAGGCCGGCGGGCCTTCGGTGATCATGCAGAACGTGGCGGGCGGTCTCATCGTCGGCGGACTGGTCCTTTCTCTTATCGGCTATTCCCGCCTCGTAGGTGTGATCCGCAAAGTCATCACGCCCGTCGTCATCGGTCCCACCATCATGGCCATCGGCTTCTCCCTCGCTCCCACGGCCGTCCAGTTCAACGCCGCCAACTACTGGCCCGTCTCCCTCCTCGTCGTGGGCTGCGTCTTCGCCTTCAGCCTCGTCATTCACCAAAAGTACGTCAAGATCTTCGCCATCCTCATGTCGATCACTCTGGCCTATCTCCTCTGTCTCGCCGGCTCCCTGACGGGCTTTTTCGCCGAGGGACATGCGGCCTATGTCAACCTGGCCAGCATCGGCGAGGCGCCCTGGTTCCGCTTCACCGGTCTCATGCCCTGGGGGGCGCCCAAGTTCAACGTCGTCGCCATCGGCGCCATGATGGCCGGCTTCTTCGCCGTCATGATCGAATCCATCGGCGACTACCACTCCTGCTCCTATGCCGCCGGCCTTCCCGATCCCGACGGGGCCACGATCAGCCGCGGCATCGGCGCCGAAGGCCTCAACTGCGCCATGGCCGGCCTCTTCGGAGCCGTGGGCACCACGTCCTACACGGAGAACATCGGCCTCATCGGTCTCACCGGCGTGGCCTCCCGCTGGGTCGTTCGGACCGGCGCCGTCGTCCTCATCATCATGAGCATGATCGGCAAGCTTGGAGCCCTCATCGCCACCATCCCCTCTCCCGTCATCGGCGGCGCCTACATCGCCCTCTTCGGCATCATCGGTGCCCTGGGCATCCAGATCCTCATGAGGGCCGACATGGGAAGCCAGAGAAACGTCCTCATCGTCGGTTTCGCCTTCCTCATGGCCCTGGGGCTGCCGGGCTGGGTCGAGGGACAGAAGGATCTCTTCTTCGGCCTCGGCCTCGTCGGTCAGGTCCTCTGGGCCATCCTCAAAACCCCCATGGCCGTCGCCGGCATCTGCGCCGCCTTCTGGGACTCGCTCATTCCCGGGACGAGGAAAGAGCGGGGCCTCGAATAGGCTCGAACAGGAAAAAAGGGAAGCTTCATCTTTCAGGACAACAAAAGGGCGGAGGGCGACCTCCGCCCTTTTGTTGTCTCCTGCCAGGTCCTACACTGGAGGAGAGGGGTATCTCCGTCGCAGAACGAAAGGAGCTGGGCTTTCATGAAAAACGACTACGATGTGATCATCGTCGGAACGGGACCGGCAGGCCTTTTCGCGGCAAGAGAACTCATCGCCGCAGGGCGGGATGTCTTGCTCGTCGACAAGGGCAAGCCGCTTGAGGAGCGGCACTGCCCGCTCAAGGAGGGAAAGGTCTCCCGGTGCATTCACTGTCGCCCCTGCAACGTCATCTGCGGCTGGGGGGGGGCGGGGGCCTTCAGCGACGGCAAGCTGACGTTGACGCCGGAATTCGGCGGCAACCTGGAGCGCTACGTCGGGCGGGATAAGCTCCTGAAACTCATCGACGCCGTCGATGCCGTCTATGTCGGCTACGGAGCGGATATGCCCGTCTACTCTCCCGACGGGGATTTCGCCCGCGAGATCGCCCGAAGGGGGCGTACGACGGGGCTTCGCATCATACCGGCCAGCATTCGCCACATGGGGACGGATCGCTCCAAAGCGGTCCTGGCCTCCGTCTACGAGGACCTCGTCGGGCGGTGCGACATCCTCGTCAAGACGGAAGTGGAGCGCGTCCTCGTCGACGGGGGAGAGGTCCGAGCCGTACGGCTCTCCGACGGCCGGGAGATCGCCGGCCGGGTCGTTCTCCTGACTCCGGGCAGGGAGGGTGCTCCCTGGATGGAGCGCGTGGCCCGTGAACTTCACCTCACCATCGATTCCCTCCCCGTCGACATCGGCGTCCGCGTCGAGATCCCCGCCGATTGGGCCCGAGAGGTGACGGATCAGTTCTACGAGGTCAAAGCCCTTTTCAACGCCCCCACCTTCGACGACAAGGTCCGGACCTTCTGCATGTGCCCCGGAGGCGAAGTGGTCACCGAGTACCAGAGCGAGAAGGAGATCGTCACCGTAAACGGTCACAGCAACCACGATGTCAAGACGGAAAACACCAACTTCGCCCTTCTCGTCAGCACCGAGTTCACCGAGCCCTTCCACGATCCCAACGGCTACGGAAGCCACATCGCCCGACTGGCCAACATGCTGGGCGGCACGGTCCTCGTGCAGCGTCTGGGCGATCTGAAGTCGGGCCGGCGATCGACGGCCTCCAGGATCGAAAGGGGACTTGTCCGCCCGACCTTGGCGACGGCCGAGCCGGGCGATCTCTCCTTCGTCCTCCCCTACCGCCACCTGAAGGACATCATGGAGATGATCACGGCGCTCAACGCCATCATGCCCGGCATCGACGGTCCCCATACGCTCCTTTACGGCGTCGAGGTCAAGTTCTACAGTCTCCGTCTGGCTCTGTCGGAAGAGCTCCAGTCCTCCGTCAAGGGGCTCTTCGTCGCCGGAGACGGGGGCGGCGTCACCCGGGGCGTCATTCAGGCCTCGGCCAGCGGGATCGTCGCCGCTCAGGGCATAGAGAAGGCCCTCTCCCGGTAAGATCAGGGAAGGTGAAGTCGTTTCGTCCGATTTTTTGATCAATGCCAGAAAAGCCTTGACGGGGAATCGCATCTGTTGTATAACTAAAACCGCCCAGCAAATTGAAACAAATTCAAACAAAACAGAGGAGGTTTTTCTTCATGGAACAGACGCGTATGCCCCTCATCGGTGAGACCTTTCCCTCGATGGAAGTGACGACCACCCATGGCCTGATGCGCCTGCCTGAGGACATTGCGGGCCGGTGGGTTGTCCTTTTCAGCCACCCCGCCGATTTCACCCCTGTCTGCACGACGGAGTTCGTCGCCTTTCAGAAGCGTTTCGACGCCTTTCAGAAGCTGGGATGCGATCTCATCGGCCTCAGCGTCGATCAGGTCTTCTCCCACATCAAGTGGACGGAGTGGATCGCCGAGAACACGGAGACGATCATCGAGTTCCCCATCGTCGCCGACGACGGCTCCGTCGGCAGGCGGCTGGGCATGATCCATCCCGACAAGGGGAGCAATACGGTGAGAGCCGTCTTCATCCTCGATCCCAAGGGGACGATCCGGGCCATTCTCTACTACCCCCAGGAGTTGGGCCGCAACATGGACGAGGTCCTGCGCATGGTCCGAGGCCTTCAGGTGGCCGATGCGAACGGCGTGGCCATTCCGGCCAACTGGCCCCAGAACGAGCTCATCGGCGACAAGGTCATCGTGCCGCCCGCCTCGGATGTCAAGACGGCTCAGGAGAGGAACGAGGCCCGCAAGTGCTGCGATCAGCCTCTCGACGGTTTCGACTGGTGGTTCTGCTACCGTTCCCTCGAAAAGAAGGATTGAGTTCGGGGGGTGCTTTCGGGGAGGTGCTAGGGCTATGTTGAGTGACAGAATGACGAAGGCTCTGAACGATCAGATCAACGCCGAACTGTACTCGGCCTACATCTACCTGGCCATGGCCGCCTATTTCGAGGATCAGAACCTCCCCGGCGCCTCCTCCTGGATGCGCCATCAGGCCCAGGAGGAAGTGGAGCATGCCATGAAATTCTTCCGCTTCGTCAACGAGCGGCGAGGCCGCGTCATCCTCGCCGCCGTGGACAGGCCGCAGGCCGAGTGGGAGAGTCCCCTGGCCGCCTTCGAGGAGGCCTTTCGGCACGAGCAGTATGTCTCGGGGAGAATTCACAGCCTCGTCGAACTGGCTCAGGCCGAGAAGGATTACGCCACGGCCAGTTTCCTCACCTGGTTCGTCGACGAGCAGGTCGAGGAGGAGGCCGCAGCCGATGGCATCGTCCGGAAATTGCGTCTCGTCGGGGAGACCAAACACGGTCTTTTCATGATCGACAGAGAGTTGGGCGAGCGCGGCGGCGACTAGGCAATCTGGACGAAGCGCCTGTGGGGGGGGAACCCCCCCTTTTTTTGTTCTTTCCTGTCGGGAGAGTCCATGAAAATACAGTTGCTCTTTTTTGCCTCAGATACGAAAATGGGGAAGTGATTCCAGGCCCTTCAGGGAGGACCGACGCTAAAGGAGGGAACGCCTTTTATGGAAAATCGACTGGATCCCAAGGCCCTTTTTTCGCTGAGCTACGGTGTTTACGTCGTTTCAGCCCCCTACGAGAAGGGCTGCCCTTCGGGCTGTAACGGTCAGATCGCCAACGCGGTGATGCAGGTCACGGGTGAGCCGCCCTGTCTGGCCGTCTGTCTCCACAAGGAGAATCTCACGACGGCCTGCGTGGAGGAGAGCGGCGTCTTTTCCGTCGCCGTCCTCGAAGAGGCCGTTCCCATGACCTTTATCGGCAACTTCGGTTTCAAGTGCGGCCGCAATCTGGACAAGTTCGAGAAGGTCTCCTTCCGTAAGGGAGCGACGGGAGCCCCTCTTGTCCTCGACTGGACCCTGTCCGTGATCGAGGCCGAGGTGGTGCGCTCCGTCGATGTCTTCACCCACATCCTTTTCATCGGCAAGATAGTCGCCGCCGAGGCCCTCAAAGAGGGTATCCCTCTGACCTATGCCAACTACCACCTCATCAAGAAGGGCAAATCGCCCAAGACGGCGCCGACGTTCATCTTCAACGAGGTCAAATGACGGCTCTTGCGGAGCGGATGAGAGCCTATGCCCCGGCGCTGGAGTGTCTTTACCGCGCCTATAACGTTCCCGAGTTCCTCCATCCCGACCCCGTCGAGATCGTCCGCCGCTATCGGTCTCTGCGTGAACGGGAGATCGTCGCCTTCGTCGCAGCCTCTCTGGCTTACGGTCGTGCGACTCTGATCCAGAAAAGCCTGACGGAGGTTCTCGCCGTGTTGGGCGACTCTCCGGCCTCCTTCCTGAAAGAGGTGGGGGCCTCTTTTCTGAGGGAGCGTTTCTCCGGTTTCCGACACCGCTTCACCGACGGGGCGGAACTGGCCGATCTTCTGGCCGCTCTGGGCTCGGTTCTCCGCGAGAGGGAAGGCCTGGAGGCGGCCTTCGGCGAGGGCCTGCGGCGGGGAGAGAGAAGCCCTCGTCCCCTGGCCTCCTTCGTGGGCCTTCTGCGCTCGAAGATGGCCCGCCCTTCCTCCAGCCTTTTGGCCGACCCCGATCGGGGGAGCGCCTGCAAGCGCCTGCACCTTTTCCTCAAGTGGATGGTGCGCGTCGATGCCGTCGATCCCGGCGGGTGGTCCGTCCTGGCTCCCTCGGCCCTCGTCGTTCCCGTCGACACGCACATGCATCGCATCGGCCTCGCCCTGGGCCTGACGGAACGGGGGCAGGCCGATATCCGGACGGCTTTGGAGATGACCGAGGCCTTTGCCCTGGTCCGCCCCGACGATCCGGCGCGCTACGATTTCGCCCTGACCCGCTTCGGAATCCGATCCGACCTGGATATGGAGTCCCTTCTCGCCTTCTGTCGCCTTCCCGCCGAGGGGGTCCCGCCTCTTCCGCCGCAAAGGAGCTGAGCCTCCCTTGGCCTTTCTCGGGCTCTTCCGCAAAAAGGCCCGGCCCGTTGAGGTCGGTGCCTACCTGACGGACTACGTGGTCCGTCCCTTCCGTCACCATCGCGATCACGTCGAGCCGTGGAGCGGGAAGGGAGTGCCGACGGAGCGGGTCCTGGACGAGCTTTTTTTCCTTGAGATCTTCGCCGTCGACTACGCCGTCACGATGTCGTTGGGCCCTTCTCCGCGGCGGGCCGTCATGGAGGCCTTCTGGAAGGTCCTGCGCCGTCGAGTCGGGGAGGACGAGGCCCCCTCCTTCGGGGAATATCGGAGGCGATCTTCGGTCTACGAGGAAAGGCTGGCCTTGCCCTCCTCCGACCCGGCCTCGGCCGTGGGCGCCGTCTTCGCCTCTTTTTGCGCCGACGCCTCCGGTGTCGTGTCGGAGCAGGCCGTCACGGAATTCGCCACGGCGGCCACGGCCGTCGTGAAGTTCCTGAGGCGTTTCGACGTGGCTGAGCCCGGGTGAATGACGAGCCGATGTGCTAGAGTGGGTCTAAGCCTGAATCATTGAGGAGGGACGTCTCATGTACGGCCCCGGGAGATGCCGATATCCCCTTGTCTTCGCCTGCGCCGTCGTCGCGGCCCTTGCCCTGGCCTTTCCGGCGACGGGTCAGGGGCGGTTCCGCATCCACCAGGCCCTTTTGGGAGAGCCGCCGAAGGCGACCTTTTTCCTGGAAGTCTTCGACGGAGCGGAGACGCCTCCTGCCCCGGTCGACGGCGACCATCTGCGGTTTTTCTGCGAGGGACGGCCCCTTCCCCTTCTGGCCTCGTCTCCCCTCGAGGGCAGCGGCGAAGGGACGGCCTTCATCTTTCTCGTCGACATCTCCAAGTCCCTGCGAGAGCCCCAGATGAGGCTCATGCGGGAGGCCCTCTCCCGCTTCGTCGAGAAGATGGGACCTGCCGATTGGGGGGCCCTCCTCTCCTTCGGCGACGAGGTGCGCCTTCTTGCCGATTTCACGGCCGACCGGCAGAGGCTCCTTCGGGAGATCGACGCGCTGCGTCTTTCCGATATGACGACCAACCTCCACCGCGGGCTGGTTCGGACCCAGGAACTGGCGCGCCGTCTCGATGAGGGATTGCCCCGCCGCCGGGTGGCCATCGTTCTCTCCGACGGCAAGAACGAGGCCGTCGGCGGAGAGACGCGCGAGGAGGTCCTCGATAGTCTCCGTCGCGACGGAATCCCCCTTTTCGCCCTCGGCTTTTACGCTCCGCCCCTGGAGCCGATGCGCCCCCATCTGGAGTGGCTCCGACGATTCGCCGAAGTCTCGGGCGGCGAGTATTTCCCGCCGAACGGGACTCCCTTGGGCGACATCCTCAAGGAGCTTCAGCGCCGACTCGGCCTCGTCTGGCACGCCGATGTGGATCTCTCCTCCCTCCCCTTCGACGGCAGAGAGGTCGAGGTGGAGGCCCGGCTGGCTTGGCGTGGGGAGGTCCTGACGGACAGAATCCGCCTCAGGCTCTGGCCTTCCTCCTCTTCGCCGGGAAAGGTCACGGAGCCCTCTTCGGCGCCGCAATCCGAGATGGAGGGGGAATCGGAGAGGGCCGCTTCCACCCCTCGTTGGCCCTTTTTCCTCCTGCCTCTCCTTCTGCTCGTGGCCCTTGTCCTCCTCTTTTCGCTGCGGAGGCGGGGTTCCTTCAAGGCCTCTCCTTGCGACCGGACGGGGCCACGCGAGCTGATCATCGAGATCAACAGAGAGGGGCATCTGGAGGACGTCTTTTCCCTCTCCCTGGCGGACAAGGCCACCCTGGGGCGATCCGACGACAGCGGGATCTGCATCAAGGGAGATCCCGCCCTTTCGGGTCTCCATTGCGAGCTTTTCCTCAGCCAGGGACGCCTCTACGTCCGGGACCTTCACTCCACGAACGGGACCTACCTGAACGGGCGGCGTCTTTCCGCTGACGCCGTTCCCGTCGCCGCCGGCGATGAGCTTCTCCTGGGGCGGACGACGGTGCGCCTGAGGCGCATCGGCAGGGAGAACGCTCCGGCATGAGATGGGTCGTCGGCAACGGCCAGGGACGGGGGACCCGCCTTCGCCAGGAAGACAGTTTCGCCTGTTCCGACCTCTCGGACAGGGCCTTCGTCGAGCGGGCCGGTTTCCTGGCCGTCCTGGCCGACGGCATGGGAGGAATGGCGATGGGGCGCGAGGCCAGCTCCGTCGCCGTCGAGACCATCCTCGAGGCCTATGCCGTCAAAGGGCCCGGCGAGACCGTCGGAGAGGCGCTGCGGCGGGCCTTCGTCAGGGCCAACAGGGCCGTCTCCGATCTGGCCAGCGAGGTGGGGCTGGCGGGATCGGTGGGCACGACGGCCGTTGCGGCCGTCCTTTTCGAGGAGAACCTCTATTGGGCCTGGGCGGGTGACAGCCGGGTCTACCTTCTGCGGCAGGGCTGTCTCCACCCTCTCACCCAAGATCACAACCTGGCCTGCCGTCTCCGTCAGGAGGGGCGCTCTCCTCGCGAGGTGGCCCGTCATCCCGACAGGGAGGCCCTGACGAGTTTTTTCGGTCTCGCCGAGATTCCCCTTCTGGGGCTTTCCGAGACCCCCTTGCCGCTGGAGGAGGGTGATCGTGTCCTTCTTTGCAGCGACGGGCTCTACCGCAGCCTCTCCGACGAGGAGATGGCGGCGGTTCTCGCGGGGAACCCAAGACTGGCCGGAGAGAGCCTCGTCGCTGAGGCTCTGGCCAAAAAACGGCCTCGACAGGACAACGTGACGGCCCTTGTCGTCTCCGTCGAGAGGGCTTCCGTGCCCGACGGAGGCGGCCTTCTGTCGAGCGTCGCCGCCGGAGCCCGCCGTCTTCTGGCCCTTCAGCGGCAGGCATGAGCTTTATGATGAGGGGACGGTGCGAGTCCCCTTTCCCGATGGAGGAGGTCGAGCAGACATGGCATGGGTTCGCTGCGATAAAGGGCATTACTACGATGATGAACGCCACAGTCTATGCCCCTACTGTGGCGTTCAGGATCTGGCCGGGCAGGTGACGGCTCTGCACGACGAGGATCGCTCCGAGATCGCCGAGGATAAGACCGTCCGCCTTGACGACGGAGGGCTTCGGGCACTGGGCGGAACCGGCGAGGGCGAGACGGTGGCCTACGTCAGGGCCAAGACGGGAATGGATCCCGTGACGGGATGGCTTGTCTGCATCGAGGGACCTGACAGAGGGCGGGATTTCCGTCTCCGAAGCGAGAAAAACAGCATCGGCCGCCTGGCGACCAACGACGTTTCCCTGGCAGATGAGACCGTTTCCAGGGAGAATCACGGCTTCGTCGTCTTCGACCCGCGAAAAGCCTCCTTCAGCGTTCGGGCCGGCGAGGGACGGGGACTGGTCTACAAGAACGGGGAGGAAGTCCCCTTCTCGGAATCCCTCAAGGCCTACGACGTCATCGAACTGGGACAGACGAAGCTCCTTTTCGTGCCCCTCTGCGGGGAGGCCTTCCGATGGTAGGCGATCGCTTCTCGCCTGTTTCGCGTCTCCTGGCGGCGGCTGTCGTCGTCCTGTCCGTCCTGGCCGGAGCGGCCCGGGCCGAGCCGACCCGTCTCGTCCTGGAGCAGGCCCATCGTCAGGGCGGGGAGCTCGTCGTCGTCGCCGACATCCGTGACGGAGCCGATAACGCCCTGGCCGAGATCGCCTCGGAGGGTGTCAGCGCCACCTTGAACGGCCATCCTCTCTCCTTGAACGCCGTCGGTCGTTTCGATTCCGTCGGCGAGAGGGCCACCTATCTTTTCCTCGTCGACATCTCCAAATCCCTCAAAAAGGATCAGTTCGACGCCCTCCGCAAGGGGCTCGCCGACTGGATTTCCGCCATGGACGACGACGATCGCTTCGGCCTCATCGCCTTCGGCGAATCGGTCCAGGTCCTGACGGAGCTGGGCTCGGACAGAAAGGGTTTTCTCGCGGCCCTGCCGACGCTGACGCCGACGGACAATTGGACGCAGCTCAACCTGGCCCTTTTGCGGGGCCTCGAGATCGGCCGCCGCCTCGACGAGGACTTGCCGCCGCGGCGGATGCTCGTCGTCATTTCCGACGGCATCGAGGATTCTCTCGGAGGTGCCTCAAGAGAGGAGCTTCTCCTCCGTTTCAAAGAGGCCTCCATTCCCGTCTACGCCTTGGGATACACGGCCCTTCCCCTCACGGACAAGAAGAAGGAGGGGCTGACCCACCTCGGGGAAATGGCCCGTTCCTCCGGCGGCGATATCGTCGTCGTCGAAGGGGCCAAGGATTTCGCCCAGGGTTACCGAAAGCTCCGGGAGCGCATCGAACGGAGTTGGGTCGCCCGGTTTGCCCTCAAGGACGTCTCCTTCGGTGAGAAGGCCCGCCTTGAACTCTTTCTCCGGAGCGGAACGCGTCTTCTCAGCGACGCCACGGACCTTCGGCTTGCCTCCGTCTCCGCTCTTCCCTCGGAGGTCCCCCCCGCCTCTCCTGCCTCGGAGGCCTCTGCCGCGGCTTCTTCGGAACCGGCGAAGCGATCCTCGGCCTTCCTCCTCGTCATCGCCGGAGGCCTTCTCCTGGTCGTCGCCTTTGTCTTGAGGCGTCGTCGCGTCACCTCGGTCGCGTCGAAAGGGGAGGGGGAGAGGGGCGACAAACCGCAGGTCCTCACTTCGAGGGGCCGTCGTCTGAGGCTGACGGTGGTCCGGGGAGCCCAGCCCTCGCGGGTCTTCGATCTCGACGTCGACGAGCCCGTCGTCGTCGGCCGCTCCCCGAGCCGTGCGGGACTGGTTCTCGAGGGCGACCTGGGCATTTCGGGAGCCCATCTGAAGATCTTCGATCGCGACGGCGTCCTGTACGTCGAGGACCTTCACTCGACGAACGGAACCTTCCTCAACGGGGTGGCCCTTGACGGGGCCTATCGTCTCAAGGACGGAGATCTGCTCCTGATGGGCGGCACGGAACTTCGCGTCTTTCTTCCGGAAAAAAGCTGAGGACAAGAGCGATGGATGACGCGCCCCGGCAGTCCCTCTGTCCTCTCTGCCTTCGTCCCAAGCCTGCGGAAGGGGAGTGTCCTCACTGTCACTGGCCCGGCGACGTCCTTCGGAGCCTGCCTCAGGCTCTCAGGCCGGGGACGGTTTTGGCCGGGCGTTACCGGACGGGGAAGGTCCTGGGTCAGGGCGGTTTCGCCCTGACCTATCTTGCTTTGGACCAGAGCCTGGAGATCCGCCTTTGCGTGAAGGAGTACTTTCCGGCCAATCTGGCCCTTCGTCAGGATGACGGCTCCGTCCGGATCAAAGATCCGGACGGAGCCGAGGCGTTTAACGAGGGGCGGACGCGCTTCCTCCATGAGGCGCGCATCCTGGCTCGTTTCGAGGGGCACCCCGGCATTGTCCCCGTCAGGGACGTCTTCGAGGAGCGTGGGACGGTCTACATCATCACGGGCTACCTCGAGGGGCTTACTCTGAAGCAGTTTCTGCGTGAGCAGGGCGGAAAGATCCCGTTCGATAGGGCCCTCTCCCTTTTCATGCCCGTCATGGACTCCCTGCGGGCCGTCCACAAAGCCGGCGTCATCCATCGCGACGTCAGTCCCGAAAACATCTTCCTGACCACGGAAGGGCAGGTCAAACTCCTCGATTTCGGCTCTGCCCTGGTCCTCGACGGCGCCGACAGGGGCTTTACCGTCGTCGTCAAACCCGGCTATGCTCCAGCCGAACAGTACGAGGAGGGGGGCGACCAGGGCCCTTGGACGGATGTCTATGGTCTGGCCGCATCTCTGTATCGCTCCCTCACGGGGTTGCTCCCTCCGACGGGGCCCGAAAGAGTCGCCGGAAAGGCGCTCAAGACGCCGTCCGAACTGGGCGTTCCCCTTTCCTCCTCCCAGGAAGCCGTCCTTCTCAAGGCCCTCGCCGAAGCTCCTCAGGACCGTTATCCCGACGTGGAGGCCTTTCAGCGGGCTCTCGTCGAAGCCGACGAAGGGGCCAAATCGGGAGGGCGCCGCGAAAGGGGCGGAGGTGTTTTCGGCGCGGCCTTTCTCCTCTTCGTCGCCCTAGCCTTGGGCGGCTGGTGGGGATGGAACGGCCTGAGCCCGCAACGCCTCGAAGAGAGAGGGCGGGTCCGCCTTGCCGCCGGCGACCCTAAGGGTGCCCTGCCCCTTCTGGAGCGGGCTCTGGCCCGTTCGGAAGGGCCTCAGCGGGAGCTCTTCCTGCTTGTGGCGCAGGCTCAGATCTCCGCCGGGAAAGCCCGGGAGGGACTGGCCTCCCTGGCCCGCGTCGAGAGTCTGGGATCTCTCCCTCCGGAGGGCCTTCTGCTGGCCGGGGAGGCCTATCGGCTCCTCGACGAAAAGGAGAAGGCCCTGGCCTTTTTCCGGGAGGCGGCTCAGCTCACAGGGGATGATCCCTCCCTTTGGCTTAGGACGGCCCGCAGCGCTCTCGCCGCAGGACGTTTCGACAGGGCCGACGAGGCCTGGCGCAAGGTCCTGGCCCTCGATCCCGATCAGCCCGAGGCCCTCGAGGGACTTGCCTCCGCGTCCGAGAGGAAGAGCAACCTCGACGAGGCGATCCGTCTTCGGCGACAGCTCGTCGAAAGGGCCCCGACGGCCGAGGGGTGGCGAAACCTGGCGGCCCTGCTCGAACGGAAAGGCGATGACGACGGCCTTCTCGAGGCGCGCCGAAACGTCGTCGAACTCGAGCCTCTGGGTTCTGATTGGGCCGCCCTGGGCCGGGCGTTTCTCCGCCTGCGGCGTCCCTCCGAGGCCGCAGAGGCCTTCCGCAGGCAGACCCAGGCGGTTCCGGAAGAGGGAGAGGGCTGGCGCGATCTGGGCGTGGCGCTTCTTCAGGCCGGCAGGGCGCAAGAGGCCGCCGAGGCCCTCTATCGTGCGTCGGCTCTTCGTTCGGGCGACGCCCTTCTGTGGGAGAACCTGGGACGGGCCTGGAAGGAATCGGGGCGCTTCCGCGAGGCGGAGGGAGCCTTCCGCCGGGCTCTGGAGATCGACGGGGCCCGTCGGGACTGGTGGGATGAGCTGGGCCTTTCCCTCATGGCCCAGAGGCGCTTCCCCGAGGCCGTGGAGGCCCTGGAAAAGGCGGACGCCGGGGAGAAGACGGAACGGACCTATCGAATCCACCTCGCCGAGGCGTTGGCGGCCTCGGGGCGCGATGTGGAGGCCCGGGAGCTTCTGCGGAAAAAGACGGAAGAGCCTCTTCCCGTCGAGGGAGCCCTCCTGCTGGCCCGGATCCTCGAAGGACAGGGCGCCTTCGCCGAGGCCGCCGAGGCCTACGACCGGGCTCGTCGTCTTCAGCCGGGTGCCCTTGCGCCCCTTCTCGGCCTCGGACGTTCCGCTCTCTCCCTTCGGCATCCCGACAGAGCCCTGCCCTTCCTCCTCGAGGCCCTGAGCCTCGCTCCCGAAGAGGGAGAGACTCTCCTCCTCCTCGGCCGGGTCTATCTGGACCTGAAAGATCCCGATCGGGCCCTGATCCAGCTGAAAGAGTATCTTCGCCTGAGGCCCGACGACGAGGAGGGATGGCGTCTTCTCGGTGAGGCCTACCTGCGCCTGGGCCGGACGGATTCCGGCGGGCCGGTGGTGGAGAGGAGGCCGGACAAAAAAGAACAGGGACAGAAGGGACCGGAGCGAAAGGAGCAGGAGCCGAAAAAGCAGGAGATCAAGGAACAGGAAATCGAGAAACAGGAAATCGAGAAACAGGAGATCGAGAAACAGGAGATCGAGAAACAGGAACCGGGGCAGGAAGAACCGACGGAAGAGGGATCCGGTGGGGAGTCCCCCGCAGGAGGTGCGACGACGGCTCCCGTCGAAGGCGCTCTTTCGCCCGATATCGTTCCGGAAGAACCGATCCCGGAACGGCCCGTTCCTTCCCTGGCCCTTCCCGGAAGGGACAGAACGGTGTCTCAGCCGTGAAGAGGGAGAGACGGTCCTTCGTGACGAAAAAGGGCGGTCCCCGTGACGGAACCGTGTCCTTTTTCGGCTAGGATAGGGCCTGTTGGGGCTTCCGGAGGGGGGAGAGCGTTTGAGCTCGTCGATGGATCTTGTCTGCGACGTTCCCGGCGAGGCCCTCGGAGGCATCTTGCGCCGGGACGGTCTTCTTTCGGTCTTTCAGCCCATTCTGGATCTCCGCAGCCGGTCGGTCTGGGGGTACGAGATCCTCTCCCGAGGGGACGTCCCTTTAGAGTCGGCTCAGGCGCTTTTTGCGGCCGCACGCGAGAGCGGCCGCCTCGGTGACGTGGAGATAGCCTGTCTCAGGAAGGCCCTCCAGACCGTCGCCGAAGGGCCCTTCCTTCTTCTCAATCGGTTCTTCCTCAACGTCAGCCCTCCCGTTCTCCTCTCTCCCGAGTTTGCCCATGCCTTCAACGGAGAGGTCGTCGCGGCCTTCGGCCTCTCTCCGGAGCGCCTCGTCGTCGAAATCACCGAAAGAGAATCCATCGCCGATCTCGATCTGTTCGGCCATGTCGTCGATCGCCTCCGCCGTCAGGGTTTCCGTATCGCCCTCGACGACATGGGCGCCGGCCATTCCGGGTTGAGGACCCTCATGGCCTGTCTGCCCGATTACATCAAGCTCGACATGAGTCTCGTCCGCAAGATCCAGGACGAGCCCAACTGCCAGCATCTCGTCCGTTTCCTCCTCGATTTCGCGGCCCAGATCGGCTCCCGCATCATCGCCGAAGGCGTCGAAAGCTGGGAGGAGTTCGATGTCCTGGCTCGCCTCGGCGTCCCTCTGGTCCAGGGGTTCCTTTTCGGGCCTCCGCAACGGGAGCCGCTGTCTCCCTCTCCGTCGGTCATGGAGCGCGTCGGCCGATCCTGCCCAGACGAGAGGAGGAGAGGCCCCTTCTCCTCCCGCCCGGAAGGGGTGGCCCGTCTGGCGATCAGGGGAAAGGTCGTGGAGAAGGGGCTCTCCAGGGGACGTGACGTGGATGCCCTCTTCCGGCGGGAGTGCCGTCTGGATCACCTCGTCGTCCTCGACGGAGAGGAGCCCTGCGGCCTGATCACGCGACAGTCTTTCTTCCAGAAAATGGGAGGCGCCTTCGGCTATCACCTCTATCGGGAGCAGGCGGCGGAGACGCTCTCGAAGAGGGATTTCCTCGTCGTTCCCGGCGACATGTCCGTCTGTACCGTGGCCAAATCGGCCATGGAGCGCGATCCCGAATCGCTCTACGATCCGGTCCTCGTCGTCGAGGAGGGGCGTTTCGTCGGGTCGGTGACGATGAAACAGATCATCTCCCACTCCGTGCGCTTCGAGGTCGACGAGGCCCGCAACTGCAACCCGCTGAGCGGCCTGCCGGGCAATCGGAACGTCGAGGAGTGGATCGAGGAGGCCCGACGCAGGGGCTCTCCCTTCACGGTCGTCTACGCCGATCTGGACCGCTTCAAGGAGTTCAACGACCGATACGGATTCCTTCAGGGAGATCGCCTCCTCCGCCTCACGGCCGACCTTCTGCAGGAGGGGCTGGAGGGGCTCCCCTCGGGAACGAAGATCGGACATGTGGGGGGCGACGATTTCGTCCTCGTCGCCCCCGGCGAGGTCTCCCTGGAGGCCCTCGAATCGCTCTGTCGCTCCTTCGACGACCGAAAAGGGATCTTTTTCTCGGAAGAAGAGCGGCGGCGGGGAAGTTATGAGGCCAAGAATCGGAGCGGGGAACGAGGTCCCGTCCCCCTGGTGACGCTCAGTCTCGCCGCAGTGGAAAGCGACCGTTCCGATGGGGCCGGGGGCCTGGCCGAGAGGGCGGCGGCCCTCAAGGAAGAGGCCAAGGTGATTTCGGCGCGGGAGCGGGTCAGCTCCGTCACCGCAGAGAGACGGGAGGACCGGTAGACGATTCCGCCTTTTCTGCCGTTTAACAAAAGGCCTCTTCCCGTTACAATGGGAAGAGGCCTTTTGTCGGCCTCGAAAGGAGAGATCTTCTCTGGCCGCGGCGAAAAAAAGAAAAGACAGAAGTGTCACGGAGGGCGCCCTCCCCTCTCTGGGGGAGGTCATGGACGTTTTCTTCCCTCCGGTACTCCCCCCGGAGGCGGTCGCCTCCGAACGGCCGTCGGGGCCGTCTCCCGCCCCGGAGGGAGGAGCTCTTCCCGCTCGGGCTCTGATCAGGCGGAGCCGTAAGGGGCGGGGAGGGCACACGGTGACTCTCGTGGAGCTCCCGGGACTTTCCCGTTCCGCCAGGGCAGATCTGGCAAAAAAGATGGCCCGGGCCTTGGGGTGCGGTTCCCGTCTGGAAGAGGATAGGGTGGTGCTTCAGGGTGATCAGATGGAGCGGGCGGAAGCGTGGCTGTCGAGTTTGGGCGTCGTCCGCGTCGTCCGGGGAAATTGATGTGGAAAAGATCCGTTCCGCCGAAAGAGGGGCGTTGCCCGTGAAATCATGTCCGAATACAGACGAGGCCCACCACGAGGGCGTCTTTGTCTCCGTCGTCGGAGGCCTTGCCGAACGATGAGGGAACGGCGCCGCTCCGGCCTCCTCCTTCATCCCACCTCTTTCCCCGGTCCCTGGGCGATCGGTGACCTGGGGCCTTCCGCCCGGCGTTTCGTCGACTTCCTCGTCTGTTCGGGGCAGACGATCTGGCAGATCCTTCCTCTTTCTCCGACGGACGGGGCCCTGGGCGATTCCCCCTACAGCAGTCCCTCCGCCATGGCCGGAAACACGCTTCTCCTATCGCCGGACGATCTGTTCGAGGAGGGATGGATCAAAACTCTTCCTCCTCCGTCGCCGGGCCGGGGCGACTCCGTCGATTACGACGGGGCCCGAAACCTCGAATCGGCCCTTCTCGACGAGGCCTTCGAGACGTTTGTCCGTCGCGGCGACGCCTTGCCCTTTGAGGCTTTCCGTCGCAGCGAGGCCTGGTGGCTCGATGAGCACTGTCTCTTCTGCGAGCTGAAGGAGCGCTTCGATGGCCTGCCCTGGTCTCAGTGGCCCATCCCCTATCGGGATCGCCACGACGAGGCTCTCGCGGCCCTTTCCTCCGAGCGGGAGCGATCCCTTTCCCGCCGCGCCTTCGGCCAGTTCCTTCTCTTCCGCCAGTGGGAGCGCCTCAAGGGTTACGGGGCCGAGCGAGGCCTTTCCCTCTGGGGCGACCTTCCCATCTATCCCAGCCTGGACAGCGTCGACGTCTGGAGCCGCCCCGATCTCTTCCTCCTCGACGGAGAAGGACATCCTCTTGCCCTGGCCGGAGTCCCTCCCGACTACTTCAGCGAGACGGGGCAGCTCTGGGGGAATCCTCTCTATCGCTGGGAAAGGCACGAGGAGGAGCGTTTTGCCTGGTGGATCCGTCGGATCCGTCGGCTCCTTGCGCTTTTCGACCGGGTGCGCATCGACCACTTTCGGGGTATCCTGGGATACTGGGCCATCCCCGCCGGAGCGAAGGGGGCTGCGGAGGGACGCTGGGAGGCGGGGCCGGGAGAGAGACTTCTCGCGGCTCTTGAACGTGCCTTTCCCTCCATGCCCTTCGTCGCGGAAAACCTGGGCGTCATCACCGACGATGTCACGGAGGCCATGAGGCGTTTCAATCTTCCCGGAATGGCCGTCCTGCTCTTTGCCTTCGACTCCGTCGGGGCCAACCCCTATGCCCCTCACAACCACGACCGCTGCAGCGTCGTCTACACCGGCACGCACGATAACAACACGGCCCGCGGCTGGTGGGAGGGGGAGGCGACGGAAAAGGAGCGGCGGAATCTGACGGGCTACCTCGGCCTGGAGGGCGATCTCGCCTCGGGCGAGTCGGTGGCGACCTGTCTGGTGCGGATGGCTCTGGCTTCCGTGGCCCGCTGGTGCGTCCTTCCCCTTCAGGATCTTCTCCGAGCGGGAGGGGAGGCCCGGATGAATCATCCCGGGACGACGACGGGCAACTGGGGATGGCGTTTCGATTCCTGGGAAAAGGTCGAGGGGAGTGGTCCCTTTCTCGCCGACATGACGGCTCTGGCGGGTCGCTCTTCACGGACAGAGGGCTGAGGCCTCCTGTCCCCGCCCGGCAGACACACTTAAACGCGAGGGGCACCGCCCTCTTCTCGGGCGGGTTCGGCTCCTTCAGAGGGAGGAATGACCTTGGCAGGCCTTTCCACGGAGCTTCCCGGTCCCTGGGCGGGGGGCGGAATGAAAACCACACTGGAGGGATTGGAGGACGCCGGTTGTCTGATCAATCCCCTGCGCGATCTTCGTCGTTGCGTCGACGACAGGGAGGTGGAGTCCCTCGATCAGCTGAGGGCGCTTCTGTCGACGCTGGTTTCGCTCGACGCGAAGGAGGAGGACAGCGAAAGCCGCAAGGAGCGTCGCCTTCTCGGCGACCGGCTCTACCAGGCCTACTGGTCCGTCCTGGAGAACCTCCTTCAGTATCGTCTGCGCCTCTCCGTAGACGGCCCCTACGAGCCCTCCATGGAGGAGCTGGCCCTCTTCGATTTCGGCGTCGTCGACGACAGCCTGACGGCCTGCCCCGTGGGGATGCTCGGCGAATTCTATTCCGAGGCCCATCCCCTCGATGGCTTCCGTTACGGTCGGTTCAGCGACTACCTGGCCGAAGAGTGGGTGCTCACCGGGAAGGCGCCCTTTCCCTCTCCGAAGGGGGGCTCGGGGTTGACCGAGCAGATCGACCTCCTTCAGGGCGAACTGCTGGCCAAGAGGCGCCAGCGTCGTTTCGTCCTGAATCTCCTCTCCAAGGCGGGCGCGGAGCGATCCGTCCGCGACGTGGGGGAATCCCTCTCCTACATGGAGGAACACCTTCTCGACCGGATCGAGCTTCGCAGGCGGACCTACCGCGTCCGCTTCGCCGAGGCCCGCGAGGAAGCCAGCCTCGACGAGATCCGCCGCCGCTGGGACGAAAGCCGGGGGGCCTGGCTGAGCTCCCTCGACCGCTGGGAGGGGTCGACCGTCGACGACATGATCCGCCTCGTGCGCTCTCTCCGCGAGATCGATGCCGATGAGGATCGGGCCGCGGACCTCCTCGTCCATCTCAGGGAGGAGGAGCGCCGCCGCCTCTACCGCAGGGACCGTCTGCAGGAGAAACATCCTTTCGCCGATTCGACGGCAAGAAGGCTTTTCCTGGGCGACGCCCTGAGGCGGAAGAGGGAGTTCCTGTCCATGGCGGCCAAGAGGGCGAAGGTGGAGCGATCGGCCCTTTTCCGCGGGCCTCGCGGCCTGGCCCGCTGGTCCGAGATCTCCTCGGCTCTCGCTTTCCTCCTCGGCCATGACGGAGGCGTCGTCGAGACGTTCCGCGTCCGAATCCACGGGCTGCCCCGGATCGTGACCTTTCCCGGAATGGGCAACGCCGTCTACGACTGGGAGGATCACTCCCTCCTCGTTCCTCTCTACCCGCCCAAGGGCGTCGACGTCTCCCTCGCCTGGGGCATGGCCCTTTTCCGCTGGGATGCCGACGACGACAGGGAGTTGAAGGACAGCTACGGCCTTCTCAAGCTCAACAAGGGCAAGAGCATTTCCGCTCTCCAGGAGAGTTTCTGCGAGGACTATCAGACGTGGATGACGCGGGAGGTCCGGGGATATCGGGTTCTGCCCGGCGAAGCCTTCCGCTGGTTCAGCCAGCGTTTCAGGTTTTCCGGCAGGGAGGAAAGCTGAGGAAGCCCCTTCTCACTCGTCCAGCTCGGCATATTCGGGCCAGATGACGGCCCAGGCGAAGAGGTCGGCCTGGACCTCGAAGCTGGACAGCGGCGTCGCCGTCCTGGCCCAGAAGGCCTCTCCCCGGCGGTGCGACAGGAGATGGTAGAGTTCGTGAAAGAGGGCGAAGCGGCGCCAGAAGGGGGGAAGGGTGCGGTTGATGATCAGTCGTGCCCGTCCCCCCTTCACGATGTGAAGTCCCCAGAGATGAGGGGGAAGGGGTTCGTGGCGAAGGTCGATGACCTTGCCCGTCAGCGTCTCGGCCCGTACGAGAATGTCGAAGGAGCTGAGGTCACGCCAGGAACGCCCCTCCTCCAGAGCCCAGGAGGGCAGGTTCTCGGGGGGAGGGGGAAAGTCGAAGGCGTCGTTCCGTTCCAGTTCAGTTACACTCCTCTTGGGCCTCTTCCTGCTCCCACTCGGAGAGGGCCGCGTCGATCAGCTTCCCCACGAGACGGAGGTCTTTGGTCGAGAGCTTCTTGCTGCGGTACCAGATCTCGACGTCGGCCTCCCGGGAGAAGAGCTCTTCGATCTGGAACCGAGACCCCTTGCCCTGAGGGAGGTTCTGGACCAGGTCGCCGGGGTCGACCTGCAGGGCAAGGGCCAACCGGTGGAGGAGCTTCATCGACGGCAAGCGACGATTGCTTTCGAGAGCCTGGACGTAGATCCGGCTGACGCCGACCTCTTCCGCCAGGACTTGCTGCGTCTTTCCCGAGGCCTTGCGGAGAACTTTAATTCGCATGCCGAGACTCATCGTAAGGACCACCTCCTGCTAAGGATGTCTATAAATATATACTATAAATTTATTGTTGCCAAGATGTCTGAAGGGCGATCTGCTCCACTTCGTGCAGAAAAAGGACGCAGGCAAGCAGATCGGCGGCGCCTCCGGGGCTGACGCGTGTCTCTTTGAAGCGTTCGTTCAGCTCCTCGAGGGCGCGCCGTTTCGCGTCGTCCCAGCGGAGATGGGTCCGGCGGAGGGCGCGAACGAGGGGCAGGTAGCGCTCCTTCCAGAACGCGAAGCCGCCGCGGTGGATGACGTTGCTGTCCTCGCAGCTTTCCATGAGGGCCAGGAGGGCATCCAACGCCGCCTCTTCGAGGGTGCCCCCATCGTAGAGGCTCCGGTTCAGGGTCGGAAGGCCCTGCTCGACGAGGGAGGGAAAGCCTCTTTCGGCCTCGCCTCGGATGCCCGTCACCCCGTGGCGGAGGTAGAGCCGTTCCCCGTGGCTGAGAGGTCTTGCCGGAGGGGTTTCCCGGAGCGTCTCCAGTTCGGCGCGGACGCAGCCGGAGACGAGGCGCGAGGCCTCCCGGGCGATGGCTCTCCCTCGGAGGCTCTCCTTTCGGGCCAGAAGACGTCCCGTCCCCCAGAGGAGAAGGGAGAGGGCGAAGATGAGTCCCTTGTGGGTGTTGACTCCCCCGGTGGCCTCCAACATGGCCCCTTCCATGACCCTCCCCCGTTCCCTCAGGAGGGGCATGGCCTTCCCCGGGTCTTCGACGTCGATGCCGATGCGTGCCTGAAGGGACCAGTGAGGCGCCAGGGCCGAGGCGCTTCGCAGGAAGGTCCCGAAGGTCATGTCGTCGTGGGCCCCGCTGCCGCCTCGGTCGACGAGACCGGGCTTGGGCGTCGCACAGACCTCCCACAGGAGGGCCCATGTCGCTGCGGTGCCCAGGAGTTCGGCGTCGTTCATGGTGAGGCCTCCCTTGACGTCTCTCCCGAGGGAAAGCATACTGTCCGTCGATCAATCTTAAGGCTTTTGTTCTTCCAGGGAAAGGTCTTGCCCGTCGGTCGTGATAAAATACGGCCCAGTAGAAGCGTGAAAGGAGGGTCTGCCATGACCGTCAAAGCTGTCGTCTATGTCACGTCGACCTGCCCCTGGTGTCACCGCCTTCAGGATTACCTCACCCGCAGGGGGGTCTCCTACGAGGCGATCGATGTCGGTTCCGGAGCCGACAAGATCGAGGAGGTCCGCCGCATTTCGGGGCAGATGGGCGTTCCCGTGACGGTTCTTGAGGAGCATGTCATCGTCGGCTTCGACAGGGACGCCATCGACGAGGCCCTCGCCTCCTGCGGGTTCGAAGGCTAGAGGTCCCTTCTTCGTGGAGCTGAGGGAGCTGGAGAGTTTCATCGCCATCGTCGAGAGCGGCTCCGTTTCCCGTGCCGCCGCCTCCCTGGGGCTCTCTCAGCCGGCTGTCAGCAAACACCTGGCCCATCTCGAGGACGAGCTGGGCGTCGAGCTCCTTCTGCGAGGGAGGACGCGTTCCGTTCCGACCGTCGAAGGGGAGATCCTCCTCCTCCGGGGGCGGAAGATCCTTGCGGAGCTGCAGGGAGCCGCCGATGAGATCCGACAGTCGGGCGAGGCCCTCTCGGGCACGGTGACCGTCGCCGCGGGGTCGATCCCGGGAGAGTTCATCCTGCCGCCCCTCCTCCGTCGCTTTCACGAGCGCCATCGGGGCCTTGCCATCGTCCTCGAGGATCTCGATTCCCGTCGGGCCCTGGAGGCTCTCGTCGGCCGTCGCGTCGACGTGGCCTGCCTCGGCGAAGATCGCCTTCCGGCCGGCTACGTCGTCCGTCCCTTCGTCGTCGACGAACTCGTTCTGGCCTGCGGCTCGGGGAGGCCTTTCTCCGAGAGGGCATCGATCTCTCTCGAGGCGGCTCGGGACCTGCCCCTCTTGGGACGTCTCGACGGGTCGGCCTCGCAGGCGATCTGGGAGGCCGCCCTGCGGCGGAAGGGCCTCGTCCCTCCCGATCCGCGGCTGCGGTTCAAGGGGACGGGTGCCCTTCTCCGCGCTCTGCGGGGGGGATCGGTCTTTGCCGTCGTCTCCCGGTGGGCCGTCGTCGGCGAGACCATCGATTTCCTCCCCTTCGATCCGCCCCTGACCCGTCCCTTTTTCGTGGCCCATGGCCAGAGCCTTTCCCGGGCGGCTCAGGCCCTCGTCGACGATCTTCTTGAGGCAAAGGAGGGGTTTCCCTGTTCGGATCGCTGAAATGGAAAAGAAGGTCGGTCTTGCCTCCGGTTCTCCTGTCCCTTTGTCTGTTTCTCGCCGTTCCGGCCCTGGCCCTTGACGCCGACGGGGCCTTTGACGCCCTTTTCTGGGACCGGAACTGGTCGGCCCTCGAGGCGAAAGAGGCCTCGGGCGATCTCTCCCCCCGAGAGGTCAGCCTCGTCGCCAACGGCCTCTGGTTTCAGGGGAGATGGGCGGAGAGCCTGTCTCGCCTCAACGGCCTCGGTGAAGCCCTTCCGGCCGGTCTCCGCCCCTATCGGGAGATGTTGAACGTCCTCGGACTGGAGCGGACGGACCGGAAGGCCGAGGCGCTGGAGAGAGCCCGTGCCCTCTGGGGAGAGGTTCCCGACGATCTCCGCTACTACGTGGCCTACGCCCTGGCCCGTCTGGAGCCCGATCCCGCGGCACGCCACGAGAACTACCTGCGCATGGCCGACGGCGCCTTGGAGAAGGCCCAACTCCGGTCGGCGCTGAAGGAACTCGTGGCCCTGCCCGGGGCGACCGTCGACGAGGCCCTTCGCCTCGTCGAACTGGAGCCCCGCAACGCCGCGGCCCTGAAGATCCTGTCCGAGGCCCCCGCTCCCTTGCCCGACGCCGGAGCCTTCGCCCTGGGCTATGCCGCCTACCTTCGCGGAAAATACGAGACGGCCGTCGACTGGCTGAGCCGCGTTCCCGACGCCTCGGAAAAGGGAGATCGGGCCCGTTTCTACCGCGGCTACAGCCTGTACCGGCTCAAACGGGACGGAGAGGCCCTTGATGTCTGGCATCCTCTGCTGCTGAAGGAGGGGAGTTATGCCCGATCGGCTCTGCGCCGTGTCGCCGTCACGGCCTCGCGATCGGAGAGGGCGAAGGCCCTGGCTCTTCTGGGCGAGGCCGCCGCGAAGGAGACCTCCCTGGCGGCGGCGGCCCTGCTCCGCCTGGCTGCCCTGACGGGGGGGAGGAGGGCGAGGTCTTTCGGGACCGCCTCGTGGAAAGCCATCCGGCGTCGCCCGAGGCCGTTCAGGTCCTCTGGGATCGGGGCTGGACCCTCTGGAAAGAGGGACGGCACGGAGAGGCCCTCCCCCTCTGGCAGAAGGCCCTGGACGGAGCCACGGAGGAGCGCAGCAGGGCAAGGCTTCTCTACTGGACGGCCCGCTGCCATCACGAGGCCGGTCGCGAGGAGGAGGTCCTCCTCCGGCACGACGAGCTGGCCCGTCTCCATCCTCTGTCGGTCTACACGCTTCAGGCCTTTTCGGGAGAGAGCCGCCCTCTGAGCGAGGAGCTGCCTCCCGAGCTGTCCGCCGGGGCCGATGACCTGGAGCGCTGGGGCTTCGTCCACTACGCCCGGCTCCGCCATCTCCGCTCCGGGACGGATCTCGGCCAGTACCGGGCGGCGCTGCTCTCGTCCTGGCTCGGCGATGATCGGGGCGCCTATGTCGTCGCCGTCGGCCTTCAGCGCTTCCTGGTCGGCGAGGGCCCTCTTCCCGCGCCCCTGCTCCGGCTCCTCTATCCCCGCCCCTACGGGAAGCAGGTCCGCGAGGCCGCGTCGCGCTACGGCGTCGATCCCTTCCTGGTCTGGTCCGTCATGCGCCAGGAGAGCGCTTTCGATCCCGAGGCGACCAGCTGGGTCGGCGCCATGGGGCTCATGCAGCTCATGCCGGCGACGGCAAAAGAAGAGGCCCGGCTCCTCGGCGTGGAGTCGGACCGCTTCTACGACGTCGGCGTCAACATCACGCTCGGGACGGGCCACCTGGCCCGTCTGTTGCGGCGTCATCACCGTCTCGACTGGGCTGTCGCCGCCTACAACGGCGGGTCGGGCAACGTCAACCGCTGGCTCAAGGGGAACGAAGAGGCTCCGCAGGAGCGGTGGATCGAGGAGATCGGCTTCGATGAGACCTCGGACTACGCCCGCCGCGTCCTGGCCAATCTGGCCCTTTACCGGAGCCTCTACGCCGAGAACTGACCTTGGAGGGATCGGAAACGATGATGCAAGACGCCATTTCTCCCTGGGAGGGGAGCGATCCTGTGGCCCGCGTCGAAAAGGCCCTCCGCGAGCGGGGCTACGCGGGAACGGTCCTCCGCAGCGAGGCCACGATCTTTACCGTCGACGATGCAGCTCGCGCCATCGGCGCCCATCCCGAGGAGATTCTCAAGACCATCGTCCTCGTCGCCGACGGCAAGCCCCTTCTGGCCCTCATGAGAGGGCCGAACCGGATCCACACGGGCAAGGTGAAGCGATTTCTGGGGGCCAGAAAAGTGAGCATGGCCTCGCCGGAGGTCGTCTACGGGCTCTCGGGCTTCCGCATCGGCGGCGTCGCTCCCGTAGGCTATCCGCAGGAACTTCCGGCCCTTCTCGACGAGGATCTCTTCCTCCACGATACGGTCTGGGCCGCGGCGGGGACGGACCACGCCTTCTTCCCCGTCGCGCCGGTCGAGCTGCAGCGTCTCACGGGGGGAGAGGTGGCCGACATCCGCCAATAGGGGCTACTCCCTCCGGACGGGCACGAGAGCCTCGAACCAGCCGTCGAAATCGCGGCTCAGCAGAATGGAGCGCAGGGGGCGAAAGAAGACCTCCATGTTGTGGTCGACGACGACGCGGAGGAGATGGCCTCCGGCCGTGGTGTGGTCGCCTCGCCCGAAGACGCCGTGGAGGTGGGGATAAAGCTTCTGTCCCTTGTAGCTGATATTCCCGCTGAGGGCCAGGAGTTCGAAGGTCTCCCGAAACGTCTCCGTGAGGTATTCGCTGCCGGTGTACCAGCCGAAGGTGATCTCCCGTGCCATGCCGACGGCTCCGACGAGGACGGCCGAGTCGATGGAGCACTCTTCGCAGAGCAGAGAGAGGGAGGAGTGGAGCTCCTCTCCGTCGGAGAGCCGCAGGGCCGCCATTTCTTCCGAAAACGCGTAACGCATGGTCGTCGCCTCCTTGTTGTGGACTCGTCTCTATTGTAGGACAAAGAGGAGCCCTTGGCCACAGACAACGGAAGGGGCGGGATCGTGCGATCCCGCCCCTTCCGTTGTCTTCACGCTCTTTCGAAGCCCCTAGGAGTCAGTCGGACTTCTCCGGAAAAAGGTCGATGGGGCCTGATCTATGAGACGGAGCGCCTGGTTCGAGGACAAGGAATTCCTTTCAGGTAACATCAAAGGGCATCGATCCACGATCGTCAGGCCAAGCCCGACAGACTCCTAGGTTTCGAGGAGGTACTTGCGGAGATCGTCGCCCTGGAGGCCCGCTCCCAGGCCGACGGAGAGGCGCAGGCGGGCCTGGACGGGGCGCCTGCTGCCCCCGCTGAAAACGCCGAATTCGAGGAGTCGCCGGGCGCTTCCCTCGAAGCCGTAGAGGGTGTCGACCGTCCCCTGGGGACAGCGCGACGTGACGACGAGGGGAACGTTGTTTTTCAGGAGCGTTTTGATGTGGGGAAGCCAGGCCGGAGGGACATTGCCCAGCCCGAATCCGGCCAGGACAAGGCCGTCGAGGGGAGCTCCCTGGGCCAGGGCGGCGATGAGGCGTTCGCCGCCCCCCAGGGCGGCCGTCACGAGCTCCACCTCCCGGGCAGGCGTCACGGCGCTGCTGAAGGAGGTGGGGCGCTTGGGACGCCGCACGAGGACGATGCGGTCGTAGCGGATCTCCCCCACGGGGCCCAGGCCCGGAGCGGCGAAGGGATCGCGACGGTGGGGGATCTCCTCGGTGATTTCCGAGGCGGCGAAGAGCTGATCCTGGAAGCAGGCGAGGACGCCCAGGCCCCAGACGGCCTCGCAGCGGACGGCCAGAAGGGATTGATGCAGGTTGATCATGGCGTCGGAGCCGACGAGGTCCGAGGGGCGCATGGCGCCGGTGAAGATGACCGGTTGAGGGTAGGTCCAGAGGAGATCGGTCAGATAGGCCATCTCCTCGAGGACGTCGGTGCCGCAGGTGACGACGATGCCCTGGACGCCGTCGACGACCAGCTTCTTGAGTACCTCGACGAGGTCCGTCGTCATGCGGATCGAAAAATGGCTGCTCGGCTGGTGGCTCCAATCGACGACGAGGATGTCCCGTCGGATCTCCTCCGGAAGCCACCGGGCGATATCCTCGGCGCTCAGGCCCGGCGCATGTCCTTCCTGTCGCTCGCTGAAGATCATGCCCATCGAACCCCCGGCGGCGACGAGGGCGATCTTGTCTCGTTGCGGCATCGCGGCTTCACCTCCCAAGATTGATTCAGTCTACCACTCGGGCCATAATGGGAGCCAGTCGGAATTCGGATCCGAAGAAAGAGCGGGGAGGTCGGGTCATGCGCATCGTCATTATCGGGGCGGGAGAGGTCGGGACCAGCCTCGCCGCCAGTCTCGTCGAGGATGGACATGACATCGTCGTCGTCGAACAGGACGAGGAGAAGATCGCCCGCATCGAAAACGAGCTGGACGTCATGGCCGTCCTCGGCAACGGGGCCCGGCCCCAGGTCCTGGAAAAGGCCGGCGTGGGCCGCGACAGGATCGATTTCCTCATCGCCTGCACCGATAGGGACGAGGTCAACATCTTGGCCTGCTGGATCGCCCGTCGGGCCGGCGTGGGCTCGGTCATCTCCCGGGCCAGGAGCATGGAGTTCACCGACACCAAGGCCTGGGCCCGGGACCTGGGCATCCAGGCCATGATCTCTCCGGAGCGCTCCGTGGCCCGTCAGATCGAAGAGCTGCTCTCCGTCTCGAGCGCCCTCGAGGCGGCCGAGCTGGCCGGAGGGCGGGCGGGCATCTACGCCTTCTCCATCGCCGACCACTCCTCCCTGGCCGGAATGCGTCTTCGCGACCTGACGGCGACGCACCCCCGGATGAAGGCCATGATCGTCTACGTCAAGCGGGGAGGGGAGGGCCTCATCCCCGCGGGGAACGATCGGCTCCTCGCCGGCGACATCTGCTACGTCGTCGCCCTTCGGGAGCAGGTCTGGCAGCTGGAGGAGCTTTTTCAGCTGCGCAAGAGCCGCTCCCTTCATCGCGTTCTCCTCGCCGGAGGGGGCAAGTCGGGCTTCCAGGTGGCCAGGCTCCTGGAGAGCCGCGGCGTCGACGTGCGCCTCATCGAGCTCGACGGGGAGAAGTGCGAGCGCCTTTCGCAGGAGCTGGAGCGGACGCTCGTTCTCCACGGCGACGCCGCCGATCAGGCCCTTCTCCGCTCCGAGGGAATCGATCTGGCCGACGGGTTCGTCGCCACGACGGCCTCGGACGAGGTGAATATCCTCTTGGCCGTCCTGGCCAAGGCCATGGGGGCCAAGAAGAGCGTCGCCCTCGTCCGCCGCAAGACCTTCCGCAGCCTCGACCGCTACGTCTCCGTCGACGCCATGATCGATCCCACGGAGGCCCTCACGTCGGTCATCCTCCGCTACGTCCGCTATCCCGGCGTGGAGGGGGCCCTCTCCCTCTTCGACAAGATCGGGGCCGAGACGCTCGAGGTGGAACTGGCCGAGGACAGCCCGGCCCGGGGGCGTCGGGTCATGGATCTGGGCTGGGAGCCCGGGACGCTCATGGCCCTCGTCATCAGGGGGCACGATGTCTTCGTCCCCCGAGGCGACACGGTTCTTCAGGGCGCCGACAGGGTCCTTCTCTTCTCGACGCCGGAACGCCTGAGGCGGGCCGTGGACGGGCTGGGAGTCCACTGACGATGCGTCTTGCCATCGTCGCCAAGGTCCTGGCCCTGGTCGGCGCCGTCGTCTCTTTGTCCATGATCTGGCCCCTGATCTGGGCCCTCTGCGACGGGACGCCCGATCGTCGCCCCTTTCTCCTCTCCATCGTCGCCGGTCTGCTCCTCTCGGCGGGGCTCTTCATGGCCGGAGGCGGGAGCTCCGTCCGGGAACTGGGGACACGGGAGGCCTTCGCCGTCGTCACCTTTTCCTGGATCGTCGCCTCCGTCGTCGGCGGGCTCCCCTTTCTCCTGGCGGGGACGGTTCCGAACTTCACCGACGCCTTTTTCGAGGCCATGTCGGGCTTCTCCACGACGGGTGCCTCGGTCCTCACCGACATCGAGGTCCATCCCCGGGGAATCCTCTTCTGGCGGGGGCTCACTCACTGGCTGGGGGGGATGGGGATCATCGTCCTCAGCCTCGCCGTCCTCCCCTTTCTCGGCGTCGGCGGGATGGAGCTCTACCGGGCCGAGGTTCCCGGCCCCATCCAGGAGAAGCTCACGCCGCGAGTCCAGCAGACGGCCCTCCTGCTCTGGGGCGTCTATCTCCTCTTCTCCTTTCTGGAGATGATCGCTCTCATGCTGGGCGGCCTCGATCTCTTCGAGGCCCTGACCCACACCTTCGCCACCATGGCCACGGGGGGGTTCTCCACCCTCAACGGCAGCGTCGGCCAGTACGGAAGCGCCTATATCGACGGCGTCGTCACCTTCTTCATGTTTTTGGCAGGGGCCAATTTCGTCCTCCACTATCGGCTTCTCCGGGGCGATCTGAAGGCCTGGTGGCGCGACGGCGAGTTCCGCTTCTACCTGGGGCTGACGCTGGTCGCGACGGCGACGATCACCCTCTTCCTCCTGTGGCGCCGGAATTACGCCTCGCCGGTCGAGGCTCTCCGCTACGCCTCCTTTCAGGTCGTCAGCATCGTCACGACGACGGGCTTCGTCACGGCCGACTACGAGCTCTGGCCCGTCTACGCCCAGGTCGCTCTCTTTTTCCTCATGTTCGTCGGCGGTTGCGGAGGGTCGACGGGAGGGGGGATGAAGAACGTCCGCATCATGATCGTCCTTCGCCAGGTTTACGGCGAGTGTCGCCGTCTCCTTCACCCCCAGGCCGTCGTCCCCCTGCGCGTCGGCGGGTCCGTCGTGAACCGCGACGTCGTCGCCGCCGTTTCGGCCTTCGTCATCGCCTATCTGGGGCTTTTCGCCCTCTTCTCCCTCGTCATGGCCGGGCTGGGGCTCGACGTGACGACGGCCCTTTCCTCCGTGGCGGCCACGTTGGGAAACATCGGGCCCGGGCTGGGCGGCGTCGGCCCCTCGCACAACTACGCATTCGTCCCCTCGGCGGGGAAGTGGGTTCTTTCCTTTTGCATGCTTTTGGGACGGCTGGAACTCTTTACCGTCCTCCTTCTTTTTTTCCCCGAGACGTGGCGGCGCTGAAACACGTTGAGACTCACCCCGCTTTGCCCTATAGTTGGGGAGAAGCCAAAACAGGACTCTGATTTGGAGGGATCGGGATGAAAGACGATAAGATTCTCACCGAAGTGGGAACGAACGAGTGGCAGGTCGTCGTTTTTCTGCTGGGCGAACAGGCCTTCGCCATCAACGTCGACAAGACGCGGGAGATTCTTCGTTGGACCGGTGTCCGTCCCGTTCCGCAGAGTCACCCGGCCATGCTGGGGATCACGACGGTCCGAGGCGAGGTGATTCCCCTTATCGATTTGAGGAACTATCTGGCCATCGCTTCCGATAGGGATCGGGAGCTGGACAAGGTCATCGTCGCCGAGTTCAACAAGATGAAGCTGGGCTTCGTCGTCGACGGCGTCGAGAGGATCTACCGCATCAGCTCCGAGGAGCTCGACTCGACCCTTTCGGGGACCTTCCTGGGCGACGACGCCCTCTACGTCATCAAACGCGAGGGGCGCAACATCCTCCTCCTCGACTACGAGCGCATCGTCCAGGTCGTCAACCCCAAGATCGCCGAGGCCTACCACCTCGATCCCAAGAGGAAGCGGCAGGCCGTCCCCTCTTCTCTGGGCGATCCGGGCTCCTACAAGATCCTCGTCGCCGAGGATTCGCCGCTGATCCGCAGGCTCATTCAGGACGCTCTCGATGCCGGCGGCTTCCACAACGTCGAGCTCGTCAGTCACGGCAAGGCGGCCTGGGACCGGCTCATCGAGCCCGACGAGCACTTCGACCTTCTCATCACCGACATCGAGATGCCCAAGATGGACGGCCTCACTCTGACCCGCCGTCTTCGGGAGGACGAGCGCTTCGCCCCCATGAAGATCATCGTCTACTCGTCCATCATGGCCGAGGACATCCGTCGCAAGGCTGCCAGCGTCGGGGCCGATCTTCAGATCACCAAGCCCGAGATCGCCTCCCTCGTCGACGAAGTCTGTCTCCTCCTGGCCGGCTCCAGGACGGTTGAAAGTCGGTGACGTTCCTCCCCTACTGGGACCGTCATGTCGACATCGACATGGATTCCTGGGCGCCCTACGGAGTCGATTTCTTTCCCGTCTCCGTCAATGCCCTTCACAGCGAGATCCTTCACCGCATCGCCACGAGGGCCTTTCAGCTCGACAGCGAGTTTCTCTGTCTGCGGAGTCTCAAGAGCGGCCAGATCGGTCCCCTCATGCGGGGCAGCCTTCTCGACCCGGAGCGGGCCGGAGTCGACCTGGGGTTCCTCATGGTCTTCGGCTACTCCAAGGCCATGGAGGCCTTGGCCCATCTCGTCGCCGAGGCCTCGAGGGGGCTTCGGGCGGGGTTGACCCTCTGCGGTTTCTGGGATCGGTCCATCCTCGTCGACGAGAGCAAGGTCATCGCTCTGGCCAGCGAGAATCCCCTTTTCGACGAGGAGACCTTCTTCGCCCTTTTCGGCGAGGCCCTGGAGAAGGCCTGCGAGGGGACGTCGAACGTGGCCTATTTCGCCGAGCGCTTCGGCTACCGTCGCTTCGCCATCGCCTACGACACCGATGACGTGACGGACCTGCGCATCGCCCAGACCCTTTTCGACTTCGAACTCGACGAGACGCGGCGCATCGTCGGCCCCGCGCCGGAACTCTCCTTCCCCCCCTCATGTCATAAGGTCTGGGGGGAGGCCGACCGGAGGAAGTCGAAGAGCTCCCGCCAGCCCCTGCCCGTCCTCCAGGTCACCACGTCGAGCCCCCCCGGCCTTCCGAAGAGGGAGCGGAGGGGCTTGCCCGTCTCGTCGACGACGAGGAGCGTCGGCAACGTCGGGAAGGTCCTGTCGGGACTCAGACGGGCCAGGTGGCGGGCCCACTTCTTGTGGCAGTGGAGTGTCAGAGGCGTCGGGCCACGTCGGCAGGCGATGTCGAGAAGGGGAAGAAGAGGCTGGCAGTCGAGACAGGCGGCCTCGCAGTAGCAGCGGAGGGCCAGTCCCCTCCGCAGAAGGGGCAGATTCCCGTCGAGTCCCGGCGTCTCCAGGAAGAGGGCCTCCATGGCCCGGTAACAGGCCAGAAGGCGGGCATCGCAGAGGCGGTAGAAGGCGTCGACGGAGAGACCCTCTTCCGTCCAGAAATTTTCCCGTGTCAAGCCCTTTCACTCCTCTCCGATCCACAGGCGGAAACAGGATGGAAGCCTCATCGGTCCGGCCCGGAGGCGTCTGGAAGGCGGAGACCGTTGCCTCTCATCCGTGGATCCGACGGAGTTTGCCTTGAAGAGCCTGCGGGTCAGGGCTCCTCTCCGACTGGAGGCTCACCCATTTTATCAGTCTTGAAGGGAGATGGTGGCCGTCATGACCTCCAGGCCCGATTGGGACAGCTATTTCCTCACCATCGCCGCCGTCGTGGCCACCCGGAGCACCTGTCTGCGCCGTCACGTCGGCGCCGTCCTCGTCCGGGAGAGACAGATCCTGAGCACGGGCTACAACGGCGCCCCCCGGCGAACGCCTCACTGCGACGAAGTGGGTTGCCTCAGGGAGAGCCTGGCCATCCCCTCGGGAGAGCGCCACGAGATCTGCCGCGGCTCCCACGCCGAGATCAACGCCATCGCCCAGGCCGCCGCCGTCGGCGTCGCCACGGCGGGGGCGACGCTCTACTGCACCCACGAGCCCTGCGTCTTCTGCACCAAGGCTCTCATCAACGCCGCCGTCGACAAGATCGTCTACATCCACCCCTATCCCGACGAGCTGGCCCGCAGACTGAGGGCCGAGGCCGCCATCGCCGTCCTCCAGCTCCCGCCGGCCGTCCTTTCCGATCTGGGCTCGCTTTCTGCCAGGCCCTGACTGAACGAGGAGGTTTTTTGCCCGATGACCCTGACGCGAGAGAAAGCCCTGGAACTTCTGCAAAGGCACAACAACGACGAAAGCCACATCCGCCACGGCCTGGCCGTCGAGGCCGCCATGGCCCATTTCGCCTCCCTCTACGGCGGCGACAGGGACGACTGGGCCATGGCCGGTCTCCTTCACGATCTCGACTGGGAACAGACCGAATCCGACGTGGCCTCCCACGGAACGGTGGGCGCCTCTCTGCTCGAGGCCGAAGGGGCTCCGGCCTGGCTCTGCCGGGCCGTCATGGCCCATGCCGCCGACATGAGCGGTGTCAGACCCGAGACGGACCTGGAGAAGGTCCTTTTCACCGTCGACGAGATGACGGGTTTCGTCACGGCCGTGGCCCTCGTCCGCCCCAGCCGGTCGCTGCAGGATCTGGAGCTCAAGTCGGTGAAGAAGAAGTGGAAGGACAAGGCCTTCGCCCGCGGCGTCGACAGAGATGTCGTCGCCCGTGGGGCGGCCATGCTCGACAAGCCCCTGGACTGGATCATAGAAGAGACCCTCGTCGCCCTTAGGCCCGTCGAGAGGGAGATCGGTCTCGGCGAGACCGTCTGAGCGCCGTGCGGCTTCTGCTCAGCGGCGACTGGCACGTCGGCGCCGCGACGTGGGGCGTCGACAGGAGCGAGGAGATCCGGTCGGCGCTGGACCAGATCGTGGACCGGGCCGAGCGGACGAGGCCCGATGTGGTGGCTCTCCTGGGCGACCTCTTCGACCGTTTCCGCTACCCCGGAGACGGTCCCGTCCGTCTCGTCGCCTCGACGGTGCGCCGTCTTCTCGATCTGCCGGGTCGCCCCCACGTCATCGCCCTTCGGGGCAATCACGACTGGTCGGGCGTCAAGATCTGGGAGATTCTCAGCGGCGAGGGACGCCTCCACGTCGTCGACGAGCCGGTCGGTCTCGACGTGGCCGGCGCGCGCTTCGCCTGCCTTCCCTACCTCCGGCCCCATCAGATCCCGCCCGGCGGTCTCGAGGAGATCGTGGTCCCCCTCGCGGCGCCCGGCGGGAGGGGTTGCTGGTCCTTCCTCCTGGCCCATATGGCCGTGGAAGGGACGGTGCCCGGCCTGAGAGAGGTGACTCTGCCCCTCTCCCTCGTCGAGGGGGGCCCTTTCGATGCCCTTTTCTGCGGCCACATCCATCGCCACGGGGCCGTCGCCGAGGGGAGCCGTGCCTTCTACACCGGCTCCCCCTACCGTGTCGATTTCTCACAGGAAGGGGGCGAGGTGGGCCTTTTCGACGTCGACGACGGAGTGATCCGCACCCTGCCTCTTCATGCCCGGGAGCTGGTCACCCTGCGCTATGACGATGAGGAGACGGCCCGGACGGGCCTCGAAGAGGATCTGAGGGGGCACGAGGAGAGCTGGGTGCGCGTCGCCCTCGAAAGGAGCTCTCTTTCGAGGGCCCTCCTGCTGGAGCGTTTCCGTGCCCTTCGGGGAGGAGAGCGGATCGTCCAGCTCCGACTCCAGACCGTCGTCAGAGAGGAGGGCCAGTCTCCGCCGCTGGAGTTCGATGTCGACGCTCTCTGGCGTCGCTTCGTCGAGACGGAGGAGGCGGACCTTCCGACCCGGGAGCTTCTGACCCGGGCCGGGGCGGCCCTTCTGGCCGGAAAGGATCCGGAAGAGGTCTGGCATCTCCTCAAGGGACGATCGGAGGGGCTTCCGTGAGACTCCTCGATCTCTCCGTCACGCACTTCCTCGGCATCGACAGGGCCCAGGTTTCCTTCGATCCCGGCCTCGTGGCCATCGTCGGCCCCAACGGGGCCGGAAAGAGTTCCCTCCTCGATGCCCTCGTCGTGGCCCTTTTCGGCGAGCCCTCTCCGGTCCGTCCCCTTCGTCAGTCCCATCTCGTCCGTCTCGGCGCCGACTGGGGAGAGATCTCCCTCTCCTTTTCCGTTGACGAGGGGCTTTTCCGGGTGACGCGGCGTTTCCGGCCCAATCGTGCCCAGGAGGCCCGCCTCGAACGCTACAGGGAGGGACGGTGGGAGACGACGGCCTCGACGGTTCAGGCTCTGGCCGCGGAGCTGACCCGTCTGTTGGCACCCCGTCCCTTTGCGGAGCCTGATCTGGGGCGCCTTCGCGACTCCTTCCTGGCCTCCGTCTTCGTCTCGCAGGGGCAGGTGACGCGTCTTGTCGACGCGGCCCCGGCCGAACGGTGGGCTCTCCTGTCGGCCGTTCTGGGCCTGGACGACGAAGATCGGCTCCGTGCGAGGGCCCGGACCGTTCTCGATCTGGCCCAGGCCGAAGAGGAGCGTCTCGGCGGCGAGATGAAGGCTCTCGACGATCGTCTCTTTCTCCTCCCCGGCGAGGCCGATCTGGCCTCGGGCCTCGAAGAGGCCGGGAAGGAGATCGCCCGGCGGGAGAAGACCCTCGAGGCCTTTCGCCGGGCTTTCGACGCCAGGAGGGAGCTCGATCGCCTTGACGGGGCCCTGCTCGCCGCCGAGCTCGAGGCCCGGGGCGCCCGATCGCGCCTGGAAGAGGCTCTCCGTCTCGATCGCCTGGGAGAGGCCGCCGAGGGGCTGGCCCTTCTCAAAGAGAGGGCCCGCTCCCTTGCCGCCATCCGCCGCCGGGCCGAGGCGCTGCGAGGACAAGGCGCCGAGGCCGCCATCCGCCTCGAGGAGAAAAAGGCCCTGCTTCAGGCCCTTCGCCGGGAGTGGAAGGAGAAGGAGTCTCTCCTTTCCGACGTCGAGGCCCTGGCCCACAAGGCCGAGAAGGGACGGCTCCTGGCCGAGGCCCGCCGAGAGATCTCCCGTATCGAAGATTCCCTCGAAAAGGGGGAGAGCGAGCGCCTCCATCTCCGGTCGCGCCGGACCGAGCTGGAGGCGATGAAGGCCGCTCTTCTGCGGCGCCGTTTGAAGGAGCGTCTCGATGGGACCGTCGAGTCCCATCGCCAGGAGGCGGCCCGTCTGGCCTCCCTGATCGGGGAGCTCTCCCAGGTTCTGCTGGCCTGGCTCCTCTCCCTGGCCGACGGAGACGGGGTGGTGCGGCCTCAGCGCTTCCGCGGCGCCCAGGTCCTCGCCTTCGCCCAGTCTCTGCGCAGGGCCGGTCTCCAGGAGCGCCTCGACCGCCAGGGAAGGAGCCGCCAGGACTGCCTGCGCCTTCTGCATGAAGGAGCCCGTCTCCGGGAGGAGCTGAAAAAACTCCCCCCCTCCGAGGGCCTTCCTCCGCCAGAAGGTTCCGTAGAGTCCGTCGAGGAGGAGCGGGTCCGCCTGGAACGCCAGGAAGAGCGGCTTGCCGGAGCGATGGACGAGCGTCGGCGACGCCGCGAGGCTCTCGCCGGGACGAGCCGGAGCCTCGAAGAAGGCCTGGGCTTCCCCGACGAGAGGACGCTGGAAGGCTTTTTCGAGGCCAGGCGGCGACGGGAGGAGCTTCTCGCCGAAAAGGAGGCCCTCCGAAAACGGGGCGAATCGCTGCGGGACGAGACGGAACTTCTGAGCGTCGAGGCGACCCGTCTCGACGTGCAGGCCGAAAGGGCCGAAGAGGCCCTCGACGAGGAGCGTCGTCTCCTCCTTCAGACCGTCGAGGCCTGGCGCCGGACCTGCGCCCGCCGGCAGTGGAACGCCGACGAGCTTCGCGAGGCCCTCGCCCTGGGGCGGCGCGACCTCTCCCCCGGCCTGCTCGAGGCGGCCCGGGCACGGGAGGAGGCGGCCCGGAGGGCCTTCGAGTCGGCCCGAGGGAGCCGCGACCGTTTCCGCGCCTCTCTCCCCTCCGAACCTCCCTCGGCGGAGGCGCTGGCCTCCCTGGTGGCCGAGGCCGAAGGGCATCTGCGGCGCGCCTGGACGACGAGGACCCGTCTGGAGGAGACTCAGGCCGAATGCCGACGGCTTCTGGAGCGACGGGCCCTCCTGGAGAGGCTTGCGGGAGATCTCCTGCCGGCCTTCGACGGGGCGCGCCGTCTCTTCCGCCTCACCGAGGGAAGGAGCTTTCCCCGTTTCGTCAGCGATCACCTCATGGAAGGACTCCTCGGGGCCGTCAACGAGGCCCTGCCCGAGGGTACGTGGCGCCTCAGGGCCCGAAAGGGCGTCATCGAAGTCGTCGAGGGAGAGGGCGTCCGTCCCGCCTCGAGCCTCTCCGGCGGAGAGAGGGCCTTCATCTCCCTCCTGATGCTTCGTCGCCTCGCCGCCCAGGTCGGTTTCCAGCGGCTTCTTTTCATCGACGAGGGATTGTCCATGCTTGACGACGGCCATCTGGAGCGGATCATCGATCTTCTGGGCACGTTGGGCCGCGAGGCTTTCGTGGCCGTCATCACCCATGACCCCGATGTGGCCGCGGCCTTCCCCCGCCAGTGGCGCCTGGACGGGGGACGTCTCGTAGAAGAGGAGGTCCCGCATGAGTGATTCCTTCGACATCCTCGATTGGGAGGCCTTCTCGGGAGAGCCCGTCATGGCCGGCGTCGAGGGAGAGCCGACGGTCGAAGAGCTCTCCCGCCTTCCCTTCGACGGAGAGGCCCCCCTTTTCGCCGTCGTCGCCTCGCCCAGTACGACGGAACGCCTCGTCGTCGACGTCCTGGCCGCCTCCCGCAGCCTGGCCCTTCTGGGGCGCTGGGTCGTCGTCCCCTTCCTTCAGGACGGGGAACGGACCTTTGCCGTGGGGCAGGTCAAGGGCGTGACCATGGAAAACGACCTCTTCGAGGGGGCCACGGCCCGGGCCGTCGTCTCCTCCCTCGGCTCTCTTCCTCCCTCGGCCTCCCAGGATCTCTACAGGGCCGAGCTCTCGATGAGCGCCGTCTTCGCCCTGAGAGGTCCCGAGGAGCGCGTCGTCCCCTCCCTCATGGGGACCGTCCCTCCCTCGGGAAGCGGCGCCTACCTCGTCAGCGATGCCTTCCTCGGCGGCCTCCTGAGCAGGAACAGTCCCGACCTCTTCTACCTGGGGACGGCCTACGGCTCGACGGGCCGATCCCTCCTGCTCCCCACCTGGATTCGCCACTTCCGCAAGGGGCCCGGAGGAGCCGGAGACACCTACCACATGGGGATCTTCGGCCGCACGGGCTCGGGCAAGTCGGTTCTGGCCAAAATGGTCCTGATCGGCTTCGCCCGCCATAAGGGGACCTCCCTCTTCGTCTTCGACCCCCAGGGCGAGTTCAGCCGCGACCTGGGAGGGCCTTCGGGAGAGGAGGGATTCTCCCTCGACTGGGGGCGCGTCGCCGAGGAGCGCTTCGGCAAGAAGGTCCAGGCCGTGCCCCTGCGCAACCTCGTCCTCGACAGTTGGGAACTCTTCGAGGACGTCGTCGGCAAGGCCCTCGTCTTCCAGTGGCTGGGCTACCCCCGGGGGGAAAAGCGCGATCTGGCCGCCGAACAGCTCGGCTGCGAGCTGCGCCGTCGTCACATGAATCTCAACGATCTCAGCGGCGACGAGGCCTTCGCCGCCGTCGGCGAAATCGTCGGCGACGAAGGCTTCGTCAAACGGGTCTACATGACGGACGAATCGGTGGAGCGCCACCTCCGCAAAGCCCGCGACCACTGGAGCGATCCCTCGCAGAGAGAACAGCTCCGCAGCCTCTGGCGGGGCATGACGATTCTCTTCGACGATCGCCGCAGGGGGACCGTCTCGGTGACGCGCCTCGTCGAGGAACTGGCCCGAGGCGATCGGATCGTCGTCGTCAACCTCTCCCGCGAGGGCCTCGACAGGGGGCTCTCCCTCGCCGCCGGAGCCTCCGACATGGTCTGGGACGAGGAGATCCAGGGCCTCGTCGTCTGGCGTCTCCTCGAGGCCCTGCGCCGCCGCGGAGAAGAGGCCTATCTGGACGGAAAGAGGCTCAACGTCCTCGTTGTCCTCGACGAGGCCCATCGCTTCGTCCCCCGAGGCGCCCTCGAAGGCACTCAGGGCAAGGTGCGGGATCTCCTCGTCTCCGCGGCCAGAGAGACGCGCAAGTACGGCCTGGGCTGGCTCTTCGTCAGCCAGACTCTCGCCAGTCTCCACCCCGAGGTGGTGGGCCAGCTTCGGGCCCTTTTCGTCGGTTTCGGTCTCACCGGCGGCAACGAGCTGGCGGGGCTGCGCGACCTGGCCGGAGGAGACGGGGAGGCCCTGACCCTCTACCAGCGCTTTCCCGACCCCCAAAGCGCTCCCTCCGATACCTACCGCAGCTTCAACTACATGCTCCTCGGCCCCCTCTCGCCCCTTGCCTTCTCGGGACAGCCCCTCTTCCTCTCGGCCTTCGCCTCTCCCGAGGCCTTTCTCGACGCCAACGGCCTGATCCGTCCGTGAGAGAGCCGACCCTTTTACCCTTCGACGAGGCCGTCGCCGGTCTGTTGGCCGACCAGTCCCGCCTCGCCCGTCAGGAACGCGACGAGGAGGCGGCTCTCGCGCCCCGCCTCGACGAGCTGGGGCGCCTGGGAGCGGCCTGCTTCCTTCCCGTCAGGAGGGGAGAGAGGGCCCTCTGGGGCGTCGACGGAGGACTGGCCCGGGAGCGTCGTCTCGGGGACACGCTTGCCCTGCTCTCCGTGGCGGCCGTCGCCGCCGAGGAGAAGCCCCGGGCCCTGGCCGAAGTGCTTCGCATCTCCCACGACGGCGGTGCCGAGGTCGTCCTGAGGGCCCGCATGACCGTCCTGGAGCTCCTGACGGCGCGACGTTGCGTCTCGTCGGGCTGGGTCCTCCTCGACGGCTCCTTCAGCAGCGGTCTCGTCGCCGTCTCCCAGGCCCTGGAGGTCCTGGGAAGCGAGGAGGGACGGGTCTGGAGGGGCCTCCTCGACGAGCTCCTTCCGGCCTGGATAGAGGCCCTGGAGGAGCTCGTCTCCGCGAGACTTCCCCTCATCGCCCTGCCCAAACTCACGTCGGGGACGCTCCTGGCCCGCCGCCTTGATCTGAAGGAGCCCCTCGGCGACAGGGCTCTTCTCTCCCACCTCCTTCCGCCGGGCCACTGGATCAGCCGGGATCGGCTCTGCGCCTTCCTCGGCGAGTCCTGCCGACGGGTGCGGACGCCCCGAGGCGGGCAGGGATTCCTCGACGGCGATCTGCGTGCCCGTCTGGACAGGGCCTCGACGGAACTGGGGCTTGTCCTCTCCCGGGGATATTACCGTCCCGATTCGGGAGGGACCGTCGTCGAGTTCGAGACGACATCGGACGAGGAGGGGGCCGTCTCGGCCCTGGCCGGCCAGTTCCCGACGGAGCGCCTCATGGAACCTCTCCTCCTCTTGGCTGCCGACGAGGCGGCCAAGGGGCTCTGTCGACTCCTGGCCCACTTTCCCCGAGGCGCTTCCGGCGCCTCCTATCGCTCGGCGCGGTGAGCGATAGGAGGCCATCGGTAAAGCGGCCGATGGAAAGGAGAGCCTTTCGCGATAGGATAGGGAAGAGAAAGGGCGCCAGGCGCCGGAAAGGAGCGACGATGACGATACGCGTGATTCTTGCCGATGATCATCCCATGACGCGGGCCGGTCTGGCGGCCTACCTGGAGGAGGAGGGCGACATCGATCTCGTCGGCCAGGCCGTCGACGGCGACGAGGCCTGGCGCCTCGTCGAGACGCTCCGACCCGACGTGGCCCTTCTCGACATCCGCATGCCCGGAGCGGACGGCGTCTCCGTCGCCCGTCGGATCAAGGCCGAGGGGCTTGCCACGTCGTCCCTCATGCTCACCTCCTACGATTCGAAACAGTACGTCGTCGCCTCCCTTCGCGCCGGGGCCCGAGGCTACATCCTGAAGACGACGACGCCCGAGGAGCTGGCCCAGGCCATCCGAGTCGTCGCCGCCGGAGGTCTCTACCTCGACAGCGAAGTGGCCACGGCCGTCGGCGGCGACCAGGACTTCTTTCCCGAGAGCCTCTCGGCCAGGGAGCGCGAGGTCCTGGAACTCGCCGCCCGGGGTCTTTCGAGCAAGGAAGTGGCCGAGAGACTCTTCATCAGCGAACGGACCGTCCAGACCCATCTGGCCTCGATCTACGACAAACTGGGTGCCCGCAACAAGACGGAGGCCATGCTCTTTGCCCTCAAGTACGGACTCGTCACCCTCGAGGAGCTCCTCGAGGCGTGAGACGTCACCTGCTGGCCCTTCTCGTCGTCACGACCCTCCTTCCCTCCCTGGCCGTCCTCGTCGTCGCCGGCGTGAGCCTTTCCCACCACGACCGGGCCATGGAACAGGTGGCCCGGTCCTACGTGGAGGACCTGGCCCAGACCGTGGCCTCTCGACTGGAAGACGGCCTCAAGGGGGGAGGGTACCTCTCGCCGACGATGCGCCTCATGGGGCTTCGCCTCTTCACCTCCGGCCTCTCCATGCCGGGTTGGGTCGCCGTCGTCAACGGCGAGGGGGTCGTTCTCTCCGCCTCTCCCGGCGTGGAGATCCTCTCCAAGATCTGGCGCCCCGAATATCCCCTCGGGCGGGCCTTTGAAATCCGTCGCCCCGGATCGGACACCTACACCGTCGCCGCCTACCCCGTGGAACGGGGCTTTTTCGTCGTTGCCGCCGTCTCCTGGAACCAGCTTCTGGGGCCCATGGTCCGCTTCTCCCACGTCTGGGCCTTTCTCGTCGGTGCTTTGGGTTTGGCCGGCCTTCTGGCCGTCATCCCCCTCTGGCGATGGCTCGTCCGTCCCCTCCGCCGTCTCGAGGAGGAGGTCTCGATCCTTCAATGGGGACGGGATCTTCCCCATCGAGATGACCCCGTCGCCGTCTATCAGGTCCGCCGACTGCGCGAAGTTCTTCACGAACTGGCCAGGGCGGCCGTCGACCGCGCCGAACTGACGCGCCGTTACGTCTCGGACCTCGTCGCCGTCCAGGAGCGGGAGCGTTCCGCCCTGGCCCGCGAGATCCATGACGGCCCCGTCCAGGACGTGACGGCTCTCGTCCAGCGGCTCCGTCTCGCCCGCGGCGCCGCGACGGAGGAGGCCCGGTGCCGTCACTTCGACCTGGCCGAAGAGGGAGCCTCCCTGGCCGTGAGGGAGTTGCGGGCCCTCTGCGACGAACTGGCCCCGCCCTGGCTCGACCTGGGGCTCTCTCAGGCCCTGACGGAGCTGACGGAGCGCTTCGGCCGCCACTTCGACGTGGAGATCGACTGCGAGACCGATCCCGCCCTCGATCCCCTCCCTCCGGAGACGGTTCTCTCCCTCTTCCGCATCATCCAGGAGGCCTTCAACAACGCCCTGCGCCACGGAGGCGCGCGAAAGCTCGTCCTCCGTCTCTCCGCCGAGGGGAAGGGGCTCGGGAAAGCCCTCATCGTCGACGACGGGCACGGCTTCGAGCCCCCGGAGGACCTGGTCCGCCTTCGCCTGGCCGGTCATCGCGGCCTGGCCAATATGGAGGAGCGGGCCCGTCTCGTGGGAGGATCCCTGGAGGTCCGATCGGCCCGTGGCGAGGGGACGAAGATCGTCGTCCTTTTCCCTCTGCCGTCGGAGAGGCCGTGAAAAAGCTCCGGGGAGAGAGCCTTTCGGGCCGCCTGAGTTTCGAAGGCCTGCGGAGGTCGGCCCGTCGCGGGCCGGCCTCCGAAAGAGTCCCGTCCGGGACGCTCGAAGGCCTTCGTCGCGACGTCTCTGCGGCGAAGGCCTTCCGTTTTCTATACAAAGGCTTTTCGAATCATTAGAATGGTCCGAGAAAGAGACCAACACAAATCCGATCGAGGAGGGAAGCCCTTCAGGGGCGCCGCCATGCTTTTGAGAGTGCTTGGAGCCGCAGGAGAGGTAACGGGTTCGAACTACCTCGTCGAGGTCGGCGACAGCCGCGTTCTCATCGACGTCGGCCTTCATCAGGGAAAGGACGACGAGAGCCGCAACCGCGAGCCCTTGCCTTTCGAGGCCGCTTCGATCAGCGCCGTCGTCCTGACCCATGCCCATCTGGACCACACGGGGCGGGTCCCCCTTCTGGTCCGCCAGGGATTCAGGGGGAAAATCTGGGCCACGGCGCCCACGGTGAGCCTCGTCGACGTCCTCTGGAGCGACTCGGTCAAGATCATGAAAGAGGAGGCCGAGTGGAGGAGCCGCAAGAATGCCCGCAGGGGCCTCCCGCCCGTCGAGCCCCTCTTCGGCGAGGAGGACCTCCAGCGGGCCCTGGAGTTCCTCGAACCGGCCAGTTACGACGACATCTTCGACGTCGCCCCCGGCGTGAAGGTCCGTTTCCGCGACGCCGGTCACATCCTGGGAAGCGCCATCATCGAGCTCTGGATCAAGGAGGACGGCCGTCAGGTCAAGGTCGTCTTCTCCGGCGACCTGGGACCCCAGCAGACCGTCATGGAGCGCAACCCCGCCTTCATCGAAGAGGCCGACTACGTCCTCATCGAGTCGACCTACGGAGACAGGGAACATCGGTCCAACGACGAGACGCGCCTCGAGTTCCGTCAGATCATGGAACAGGCTCTGAGGGACCGGGCCAAGGTCATGATCCCCACCTTCGTCGTCGACAGAGCCCAGAGAGTCCTCTACGAACTCATGCTTCTCCAGCAGGAGGGCGTCCTCAAGGACAACGTCCCCATCTACTTCGACTCTCCCATGGGCGTCCGGGCCACGGAGATCTACCGTCGCCACCTTCCCCTTCTGTCGGCGGAGATCCAGAAGCAGATCAAACGGGGCAACGATCCCTTCGCTCCCCATATGCTCAACTTCGTCGACGGCGTCGAGGAGTCGCAGGCCATCAACGAGGTCCGTCACGCCGTCGTCCTCGCCGGCAGCGGCATGGCCAACGGCGGCCGCATCGTCCATCACCTGAAGCACAACATCTGGAACGAGAAGAGCCACGTCGTCTTCGTGGGTTATCAGGCCCGGGGCACTCTGGGGCGTCGCCTCGTCGAGGGGGAGAAGCTCCTCAAAATCGCCGGCGAGGAGGTCTCCGTCAGAGCCCAGCTTCACACCGTCAACGGTTTTTCGGCCCATGCCGACAGGACGGACCTGCTCACCTGGGCCGGAAACTTCGCCAACGGCCCCATGTTCCTCGTCACTCACGGGGAGCCCCGTTCCTCGCTGGCCCTTGCCTCGGCCCTGGAGGAAAAGGGGTACCGGGCCGTCGTGCCCCGCGTCGGAGAGGAATTCCGGCTCGTGCCCGCCGGAGAGTTCGAGCCGGCCCTGATCGTTCCCGCCTACGGCTTCTCCGAGGGAGATCGGGTCAGGGGGCTTCTTTCCGAAGTGGCCTCTCTGGCCGTCGCCATGGGAGACGATCTGCCCGAGGATCTTGCCTCCGTGCTGCCCCTCGTCCAGTCGGCCAAGACCCTTCTGGAGGCGGCGGGACGTCTCGCCCCCTCCCGCGAAGGGGCGGGAAAAAACGTCTGAGCCGGTTCCCTTCTCCGTCCTCATGGGCTACCCTGTAGGGGTCGTCCCGAGCGTTTCGGCTCTGCTGTGTCGGGCTTCCGTCGAATTTTAGTGTGCTGAGGAGGAGGTCATCATGAAAAAAGGTCTCGCCTTCTGGTTCGCCATACTCCTTTCGGTGTCCCTTGTAGCCGGAGGACTCTGGGTCCTGGGAGAGCCGGCCTCGTCAGGTGACCTGGCCCGCTGTCTCCCCCGCCTGAACGCCGAGGGACAGAGGCTGATCCTCCAGGGGCGCCCCGCCGATCTGCCCGAAAGGCTGCCCTCCCTTCTCGTCCAGGGCCCTTCCCCCCTGGGCACCGTCGTCGACGGTCTCCTGCCCCTCTTGCGCCTCGGCGAGGAGTTCCTCCTGGCCGTCGAGGCCGAGGGGCCCTCCTCGTTCGTCGTCCTTCGCCTTCCGCCTCTTTCCCTCCGGGCCCTGCAGGGAGGGAAACTTCCTCCGGGCTGGGACGAGGCGGGTTTCACCTTCCGCGACGGGGGGAGGGCCCGCTCCTTCGTCCTCCAGTCTCCCCGATCGGGGCCCCTTCAGGGGCGTCTCGAGTCCGATCTGGTCCTTCTTTCCTCGGGTCCCTCGTCCCTGTCTCGCTTCGACGGGGCCCTTGCGGCGAAGGAGGGCAGAGAGGACCTTCGCTGGGACCTCCGTCCCCAGTGGCCGACCCATCTGCGCCTGAATTTCGGCGGCGAGGGAGCCTTTCGGCTTTCCCTGGCCTGGAAGGCCGACGGAATGCCCAACGAACTGGTCTGGCGCGTCGAGCCTTTTCCCCGCCTTGAAGGACCTCGGACGGCGCCCTGGAGCGCCGGAACCTTTCATCTCCCCCTCCTTCCCGACCTCGTCGCCGGGTGGCGCCTTTCCCCCGACGAGATCCGTTTCCTGAGGGATCTTCCGGAAAAGGGAGAGGAGGGGGTGTTCCCCTTCCCCGACCTCGACTCCTTCAGTGGGCCGGCCCTGGCCGTTTTCGGCGCTCCGGCCCGTCTCCTGGGGCTTCCTCTTCCCGGTGCCTTCGTCGAGGGGACCGGAGAGGGGGCCGTCGCGGACGTCGACGCCTTCTGGCGCGACCGTCTGGGAGAGGTCGGCCTCTCTCCCTCTCCCGTCGAGGGTTTCCCCTCGGGAGGCGCGACCTTCTTCCCCCTGACCCTGACGGCTGTCGCCGGCGGCGACGGGGCCCTCTTCGGCATCGTCGACGGCAGAGACCTGCCGCCCCGTCGCCCTCTGGCCGACTTCCTTCCGGGCCTGGCCGGAGAGGAACGTTTCTGGCTCGTCGCCGACCTTCCCCGCCTCTGCGAGCGCCTTCAGGCTCCCGAGGCGGTGGGGCGGCTGCTCTCCCATTTCGGCCGTCTCCCTTTGCCCCTTCGCCTGACTCAGACTCTGAGGGAACTCTCTCCCCTGGGGCGACTCGTACTCATGATTCCCAGACTCGATAGCGGCTGGGTCACCTGGACCCGGCCGACGACCACCGAATAGCGGCGACAAGGAGGCTCTCTGTTGATGTTTCACGACGCTTTGGACGTTTTGCGGAAGAGGGGCTTCATCGAGTGGTGCAGCCATCCCGAATCCTTGGGCGATCTTTTCAAAAAAGAGCGCGTCTCGGCCTATATCGGTTTTGACCCCACGGCCGACAGCCTTCACGTGGGCCATCTCATCCCCATCATGGGCCTGGCCTGGCTTCAGCGCCTCGGCCATCGCCCCATCGCCCTCGCCGGCGGCGGCACGGGGATGATCGGCGACCCCTCGGGCAAGACGGCCGAAAGGATGCTGCTGACGGTGGAGAAGGTCCGGGAAAACGTCGAGGCCGTCAAGCTCCAGCTGGCCCATTTCCTCGACTTCGAGGCCAGTGAGAACGGGGCTCTTCTGGTCAACAACTACGACTGGCTCGGCGCGATCGGCCTCATCGACTTCCTGAGGGAGACGGGCAAACACTTCACCGTCAACTACCTCCTCGGCCGCGAATATGTCCGCAGCCGCCTCGAGGACCCGGAAAAATCGATCTCCTTCACGGAGTTTTCCTACTCCCTCCTTCAGGCCCGAGACTTCCAGCACCTCATGGAAACCTACGGCTGCAAGCTCCAGATGGGAGGCAACGATCAGCAGGGCAACATCATCTCCGGCATCGACCTCATCCGCAAGACGTCGGGGGCCGAGGCCTTCGGCATCACCTACCCCCTCCTCCTCGACTCGGCGGGCAACAAGTTCGGCAAGACGGCGGGAGGGGCCGTCTGGCTCTCGGCGGAGCGGACCTCTCCCTACCGTTTCTTCCAGTTCTGGATCAACAGCGAGGACAGCCAGGTCGAAAAACTCCTCAAGCTCTACACCTTCCTCCCTCTTGAGGAGATCGCCTCCATCATGGCCGCCCACGCCGAGCATCCCGAAAGGCGCGAGGCCCAGAGGATCCTGGCCCGCCAGATCACGACGACGGTCCACGGAGAAGGGGCGGCGAAACGAAGCGAAAGGGCCAGCGAGATCCTCTTCGGCGGAGCCTTCGACGCGGCCGAACTCGACGGCGACATGTTCCGTCTCCTCGCCGGCGAGGTCCCCTTCGGGCAGTTGACCCTGCGTCCGGGCTACCTCCTGGCCGAACTGCTCGTCGACTGCGGTGCCTGTGCAAGCCGGGGCGAGGCCAAACGCCTCCTCCGCGGCGGCGGCGTCACCGTCAACGGGACGAAGGTCGACGACGAATCGGCGTCCCTGAAGGGCTCCGATCTCCTCTCCGAGGGCTATCTTCTCCTCCGGCTGGGCAAGCGCCGCTTCCATCTCCTGCGCCTTTCCTGACCGCCCCTTCCTCCTGATTTTCCCTGTACAGACGCCGATCTTTCCTCGGCGTCTGTCTTTTGTTTTTTCCCCGTGGGAATCGTCCTCAAAAGGCTGGACAGAGAGGAAAGAAGCGCCTACTATACATATAGGGGTATGACTATCAATTCAAAAAACCGGGAGGTAAGACAATGGGCAAAAAAGTGGTCGTCATCGGCGGAGTGGCCTGCGGAGGCAAGGCCGCCGCCCGTCTGCGGAGACTTGATCCCGAGGCGGAGATTCTCGTCCTTGAAAAAGGACCCTACCTGAGCTATGCCGGGTGCGGTCTGCCCTACTACGTCGGCGGCGTCGTCGAGGAGTATCGCGATCTGATGTGCACGCCCGCCGGCGTGGTCCGCGACGCCAATTTCTTCCGCAAGGTGAAGAAGGTCGATGTCCTGACGCGTCACATGGCCACCTCCATCGACCGCCAGACCCGGACCGTGACGGCTCTCGACCTGGAGACCCAGCAGGAGAAGACCTTTCCCTACGACAATCTCGTCATCGCCACCGGTTCGTCGCCCATCCGTCCGCCTCTTCCCGGCATCGATCTCGACAAGGTCTTCACGCTCTGGACTCTCGACGATGCCCTGGCCATGAGAGCCGCCGTCGACGGCGGTTCGGTGAAGCGTGCCGTCATCGTCGGAGGCGGTCTCATCGGCATCGAAGTCGTCGAGGCCCTCGTCTCCCGTGGCATCGCCGTCGACGTTGTCGATCTTCTCGACCGGCCCCTGCCCAACATGATCGACGAGGAGTTCGGGTCCCGTCTCGTCAAGATCATGGCCCAGAAGGGCGTCACCTTCTACGGGGGGGAGAAGGTCCTGGAGATCGCCGGCGAAGGGTCGAGGATCAAGGCCGTCAGGACGGACCGGAGAGAACTCCCCGCCGACATGGTCCTCCTCGCCGTCGGCGTCCGGGCCAACACGCAGCTCGCCGTCGACGCCGGTCTCGAGATCGGTCCCTCGAAGGGGATCGTCGTCGACGAGGCCATGCGCACCAGCGATCCGGCCATCTTCGCCGGAGGGGACTGCGTCGAAGTCCGTCACCACCTCACGGGCGAGAAGGTCCGCCAGCCCATGGGCTCGTCGGCCAATCGCGAGGGCCGGGTCATCGCCGATAACATCGCAGGCAGGTCGTCCACCTTCGGCGGCGTCCTGGGAACGGCCATCATGCGCTTCTTCGATTACACCGTCGGGCGGACGGGGCTCAACGAGGACGCGGCCCGAGCGAAGGGCTTCGACCCCGTCACGATGACGGTGACGGCCGCCGACATTCCTCACTTCATGCCCGGTGCGGCCTGGATGGTCATCAAGCTCGTCGCCGACAGGAAGACGGGACGCCTCTTGGGAGGCCAGTTCTTCGGTCCCGGCGTCGTCGACAAACGTCTTGACGCCCTCGTCTCGGCCATCACGGGAGGTCAGACCGTCGACGACCTGGCCGATACCGACCTGGCCTACGCACCGCCCTACGCCACGGCTCTCGATCCTCTGACTCAGGCGGCCAACGCCCTGAGAAACAAGATGGAGGGCCTGATGGAGAGCTATTCGCCCGGCGAGTTCGTTCGCCGGGCCCAGTCGGGCGAGCCCTACCTTCTCCTCGACGTGAGAATGGCCTCTGAGATCGGCGTTCAGGGCAAACTGCCCTTCGAGAGTCAGGTCAACATCCCCCTTGGGGCTCTCTGGGAAAGGGCCGGCGAACTGCCGCGCGATCGGGAAATCATCGCCTTCTGCAAGATTTCCCTCAGGGGCTGGGACGCCGTCAGCATCCTCCAGGGGCACGGCTTCGAGCGCATTTCCGTCCTCGAGGGGGGCGTCATCGGCTGGCCCTACGAGCTGACGCGCTGAAAAGGTTCTGCCGACAGGTCGGCTGATCCGGGGCGTCCGACCCGAGAGGCCTGCCCTGTCCGGAGAGAGGCCGAAGGGGGGACGACGGAGGTTCTCCCCCCTTCGGAGTTCCTCTGGAGAGGAACTCCGAGAAGGCGATCGATAAAGATCTCCGGACTTGCGCCGGAGATCTTTATCGATCGCCTCTTATTGTGTAAGCTCATGGGTGATCGTCGTCGGAGGGAGATCCCGCACCGGCGACGGGGGAGGCCCCCTCCTGCGGGGCTTCCCGGTGGAGCGAGAAGGGGACGATCGATCTGCCCTGTCGATGGCCTGCCGTCCTTCTGGTGGCATGGGGAGTTTTCCTGGGTTTTGCAGCGGCCGCGGCCGAGGCTGTCGTCGAGGTCGGACTTGTGACGTGGAGTTTCGACCCGATGGAGGAAAGAACCATCGAGGGGCTCGTCGAGAGGCTCGGAGATCTCCAGGGGAGCGCCGTCCTTCTGCGAAGGGACAGCGTCCTTTCGGATGATCGCTTCCTGGCTCATATGGAGGAATTCCGTCGCAGAAAGGTCGCCTGCGTCGTCGTCGTGGGAAACCTGGCCGCACGGAAGGCCCATGAAGGCCGGTGGTGGCGTCATTTCCCCATCGTCGCCGCGGCCATCGACGATCCCCGTTCCCTCGGCCTCGAGAGACAGAGCGCCGACGGGCCGGAGATGACGGGCGTCGTCGACGCGTTACCTCTGCGGGAGAGCTTCGACCTGCTCCGATACCTCTCACCGGCAGCCTCGTCCGTCGGTTTTCTTTTCGAAAAGAGATCTTCCGGCGCCGCCTTGGCCGAGGTGTTCGACCTGGATCGGATCGGAGCGGCCCTGAACCTTTCGATCCGTCCCGTCGCCGTCGATGATCGGCTGACGATGGGAGAGGATTTCCTCCGCCACGTCGAGGGGCTCGACGCCGTCCTCGTCGGAAGGGGAAGGGGACCCATGGAACAGGCTCTTTCGCTTCTGCTTCGCGACGAGGAGCGCCCGGTCTACGCCCTCTCCGAGGAGGGTGTGGCCTCCGGCGCCGTCGCGGGCCTCTTCGTCGATCGTCGCCGTCTCGGTCGGGAGACGGCCCGTCTCGTCTCCTCCATCCTCAAGGGGGCGAAGGCCTCCGCCGTTCCCTACGTTTTCTGTCGCGAGGCTCGTCTTGCCGTCAATTTGGCCGGTGCCAGGCGGGCGGGGATCGGCGTGCCTCCTCTCATGATGGCCGAGGCGGCCGGCGTCTGGCGCTCTGCCAGCGGCAGGGCCTGGTACGGCGAAGACGGCCTCCTCCTTCCCTCGCTGCGGATCGAGAACGATCCCGAGGGGAAAATCTACCGCCCCATCGGGGTCGTCTCGGCGGCGACGCGAAGCTGCCGCCCCTTTCTCGAAGGGCTCGTCCGTGCCCTCCGACAGAGCCGAAACAACTACGACCTTTTCATGGTCGCCGCCGAGGGGGATTCGGACGATCGAGCCTCGCTTCTGGCCCGAGTGGAGGCAAAGGCCGATCTGCTCGTATCCGTGGGCTCCGTCACCACGGGGGCGGTCCTTTCCCTCCCTTCGAAGGTCCCCGTCGTTTTCGCGGGCACTCTCGATGTCGCCGGGGAAGCCCTTGTCTCCCGTGTCCCCTCCGTCACGGGGAGCAGTGACCTTTTGCCCGCCAAAGAACAGGTCCGCTTTCTCCGGAGTCTCTTCGGCGCCGATGCCCTCTTCGTCCTTCCCCGTCCCTCGTCTCCGACGGGGAACGAGGCCGATCGCCTCCGCGACGGGATGATCGGCGACGGGCTGGAGGCGGCCCTTCTGGATCTGAAGGCCTCGCTCTCTCCCGAGGCCACGGCCCGATCTCTGGCCGATGCCGTGGCCGACGCCCGGAGCCGGGGCCGACGGCCCGTTCTGGTCGTGCCGGCTCTTCCTGCGGTCTATCGCGCCCTCCCCGCCCTGGCCTCGATCATGAAGGCGGAAGATCTTGCCTTTCCCGTCTACGTCACATCGCCCTGGATCCAGCATCGCTGGGGGGGGACTGTGGCGCCCGATGTGGCCCCCGAAGACGTGGGGCTTGCCGCCGGTAGGTATGTCGTCCGGATTCTCGAGCAGGGCATCTCCCCCGGCGATCTTCCCCTCTGGACGCAGCAAGGGACCCGATCGGTTCGCCTGATGCGTCGGTGGCGCGAGTTGTCCCGCTGGTCTTTGCCCCCTTCCTGGGGCGGAGGTGTCAAGGAGCTCCTTGTAGAGGAGGTTGTCCCGTGACGTTGAAAGTGGTCTGGTTCGTCTCGTCGGGCATGAAGCCCTGGGAGAAGCGCCTTCTCCTCGATCTTGCCGAGGCCCTCGTTCCCCGTGTCGGCTCGCTGAAGATCTTCTCCCCCGACGTCGCCGGCTGGGAGGGGGGCTTTCCCCTTCTCTCCTGGCGGGATCGCGATTTCCTCAGCCGCGCGAAGACCCTTCTCGTCGAGGGACGGCTCTGGCACTTCTGGGGACAGGCTCCGCCCTGGGCCAGGGCCGTTGCCTTCCGAGCCGGCCTGGTCCATACCCAATGGCGCGATCTTGGGCCCTGGCGAGGCCTGATCTCGACGATTGTCCCCTGTTGCTGCGACGGAGCCGGCGTCCGTCTTTCTCCTTTTTTCCGTGCCCGCTCCCTTTGGCTGGGGGAGACGACGCTCCGCCCCTCCGAGGGAACGCCCCTCCAGGTGCTGGCTCTGCCGAAAGGGCGCCCCGCCCCCTCCTGGGCGGAGTCCCTCGCGCCCTCGCCGGTTCTCCTGGGAGGGGGGCTGCGCGAGGAGGAGCTTCTCCCCCTTTGGCGGGAGCGGGGAGGCGTCCTTCTCCTGCCCTGGGTGACGCCCGATCTGGCCTGGATCGCCGCTCAGGGGGCCCTCGTCGGCGTCCCCACCCTGGCTCGTCCCGGCGCGGCCCTCGACGAGCTTCTCGGCTCCGAGGGGTATGTTCCCGTCCGTGGTGACGACGGGGAGAGCTGGAAGAGGGCCACGGCCTCCTTTCGCGACGGTCCGCCGCCCGTCGCCGCCGCCGCCCGCCGCCGCCTCGAAGACCGCTACTCCATGGAGAGTGCCGTCGACGGCCTCCTGGGGCTTTACGGGCGCCTCGTCGAGGTTCCCTCTTGAGGGTCAAGGCACCCCTGCTGGGCTGCGTCAAGGCCCTCCTTTCCGAGGGATGGAGGGGGCGCGGCGCGGCGGCACTCATCGCGTCCATCGCCCGCCTGGCCGCTCCCAGGAAGGCCGTGGCCCTTCGGAACCTCTCCCTGGCCTTTCCCCACAGCGACGAGAACTGGCGGCGCGATCTCCTTGGCGAGGTCTACGGTCATCTCGCCCTCTCCCTCGTCGAGTTCCTCGTCGTCCAGAAAGATCCCGATCGGGTCCTTTCCTGGTTTGACGAAGTCTCGGGGCTGGAGCACTTCGAGCGGGCTCTCTCCCTCGGGCGCGGCGTCGTCATGCTCACGGGCCACATCGGAAACTGGGAGCTGCTCGGCGCCTGGCTCTGCCGGAAGGGTTACCCCATGTATGCCGTCGTCCAGCGCAACGAAGACGCCGAGACGGAAGCCCTCATCGAGGCGAGCCGCAGGAGGATCGGTCTCAGAACGCTTCCCAAATCCTTCGGCATGAAGGCCTCCCTGCGGGCCCTCAAAGAGGGGGCCGTCGTCGCCCTTCTCGCCGATCAGCACGGCGGCGATTGCCTGGCCGATTTCATGGGACGTCAGGCGATGACCTTTTCCGGCCCGGCCGCCTTTTCCCTCCTTTCGGGAGCCCCCGTCGTTCCCGTCGTCTCCTTCCGCAAGGCTCCCTTTCTCCACGAGGTCCGGATCCTTCCGCCCCTTGTCCCCCCCGAGGGAGATCGAAAAGAAAAGGTGGAGGCCCTGACCCGCCGCGCCAACGCGATTCTCGAATCGCTCATACGCCTTCACCCGGAGCAGTGGCTCTGGCTTCATCGGCGGTGGAGGGTAGAAGAGGGACACTGAGGGTCCCTCTTCGTCTTCAGGAGCGGTCGGCGACGAGAGTGCCGGCGATGGCGTAGTCCTCCCGATCCATTTCCGAGAGGATGATCCGGACCTGATCGGGCCTGACGTCCAGAGAGCGGGAAACGGCCTCGGTGACTTCTCTGACGAGCTGCCTTTTCTGATCCGCGGTCCTTCCCTTCAGAAGGTGAACCTGAAGAATGGGCATGGCAAATCCCTCCTTTCGCTGTTCGGTCGGCGAGACGCTTCTTGTCTTTCCCAGAGTAAGGATTTAGACTGGTTTTGAGAAGAGGGGGTGAGGTCATGATTCTTGAATTCCTCTCCTCCGGGAGGCTTGTCCCTCTTCCCGAGACCATGGAGTTATCGGGATTGCCTTCGGGGGCGGGTGAGATCCTTGTCGTCCTTCTCCCCTACGGCAGAGCGCTGGTGGGGGATCTGTTCTGCGGCTACGAGCGTTGGCGTTTCGGCAAGCTCGGTCGCTTTCCTTGGCGTGAGATCTCCCTTTACGATGAATCCCCCCAAAAGCTGTCTGCCGAGGGGCTCGGTGCCATCCTTCTGCCGGGAGGGGCGGTGACGCGCCTTCGCGGTCTGCTTTTGGCCGACGTCCCGCCTCCGGGCAGCCACAGAGAGACGCTGAAGGTTCTGATGCCTCTTCTGACGGTGGAGGCGTGCTCCCTGTCCGGTGTCGCGAGGTCTCTGCCCGTAGAAGACCTCCTCGTCGGCGATGGGGCCCTTCAGCGGGGGTACTGGGGCGTTCGCCTCGGCCTCTTCCGCCGAGACGAGGAGGCCGTCGAACGGCAGTCGCTCTGGCTTCGCCGTGCCCGCCATTCCTTCGGGGACGTCCAGGGCGTGCCCCTGGTGTGGACGTCTCCCTCCGATGTCCCCGTGGCGCCTGCCCTGGAGATGCTCCTTTCCCTCGGCTTCGGCCGGGAGCAGACGAGCGATTTTCGCTCTCCCGATAACCCCTCGATCCATCGCTCCCAGTGGGGCATTCTCCTCAAACAGCGTCTGTTCGCCCCCTCGGATGAGGGCATCGAGATGCGCCTGTGGGCCTTCTTTCCCGTCCCTCTGTGGGAAAACCTGCGCCGTCGTGACGGGCTGACGCTCGTCGAATCGCTCTGGGCCGCTCGAGGCTACCTTGAGGCCCAGGAGGCGGAGGCCTTCTTCCGTCCCTACCGCTCGCCCTGGCAGAGGAGAGGCCTCGCCGCGGCCATCGGTCCCGATCGCCACGAAACGCTCTGAAGGAGTTCATCTTCTTCCGGATGTTGTATAAATACTGCACATGCTGTAAGATGGGCAGAGTTGGGATGTTCTAGCGGTTTAACGGGTTCCCCTGCGGCGGTTCTTTTGCGTCTTTCTTAATCCCCTCAAGGAGGAGACATGACTCAGACAAAGAGCGTCCAGGCGGTTCGAGATCTCTTCAGGGCCTATCCCGTCGTTCCCGCCCTCAGGACGGCGAAGGACGTTGACAGGGCCCTCAAGCTCGCCCCTCGCGTCGTCTTCCTCCTCGGCTCGACCGTCCTCGATTTCGCCGGAAAGATCCAGGCTCTTCAGGAGGTCGGCCATGCCGTCTTCATCCATTTCGATCTCATCGAAGGGCTTCGCTCCGACGGAGCGGCTCTTGACTTTCTCCTCGCCACGGCCCCCCCGGAAGGGATCATCAGCACGCACAAGACCGTCATCGACCTTGCCAAGAAGGCCGGCCTGCTGCGTATCCTCCGGATTTTCGTCCTCGATTCAGAGGCGGTCCGCAAGGGAAGGCAGCTCGTCCTCTCCGTGAGGCCCGACTTCGTGGAGCTTCTCCCCGGAGTCGCTTTGACGGCCGTCGATGAGCGGCTTTTGCGGGATTTCTCCGTGCCTCTCATCGCCGGGGGGCTCATCACCGAACTCAGCCACGTCCACTCCATCCTTCGAAAGGGAGTCACCGCCGTATCGACAAGCGACACGTCCCTCTGGTGATGCCCGCCACGCACTAGCGTCAATCTGTTTTCCCCCTATACCCGGCCCCTAGAGATCGAGAGAGAGGTACCGGAGGCGTCCGTCCTGCGGTGCTGTTGACGTATCTGCCTTGCGGTTCTCAGGAACCTGAAGAGGGAGGCGATAGCTGGCGTCGAACAATGACGGCTCTTCGTGGTGTCATCTCTTATCATCTTCTCGAAGGAGGTCTGAAAGGCAATGACGAATCTTCTGGGTGAATTCATCGGAACCTTGGTGCTGGTGACCTTCGGCGACGGTCTCGTCGCCAACGCCCTTCTGAATAAGTCGAAGGGACAGAACGCGGGCTGGATCCACATCACCGTGGGGTGGGGTGCCGCCGTCGTCATGGGCGTCTTTGCCTCCATCGCCTGCGGAGCCCCTCAGGCCGACATCAATCCCGCCGTCACCCTGGCCAAGATGCTGGCCGGTACCTACACGCTTCCCCATGCCCTCATGACCATGGTCGCCCAGGTCGCCGGAGGCTTCTGCGCCGGCGTTCTCGTCTGGCTCGCCTATCTGGGCCACTGGGAGGAGACGGCCGATCCCGGCCTGAAGCTTGCCGTCTTCTCGACGGGCCCCGCCATCCGCAATTACACTCATAACTTCATCACAGAGGCCATCGCCACGGTCTTCCTCGTCGTCCCCATCATGTTCATCTTCTCCAAGAACGTCGGCGGTCTCGCCCCCGGCTTCGGTCCCTTCCTCGTCGGCTGGCTCGTCATGGTCATCGGCATGGCCCTCGGCGGCCCCACGGGCTACTCCCTCAACCCCGCCCGCGACCTCGGTCCCCGCATCGCCCACGCCGTCCTGCCCATCGCCGGCAAGGGCGACTCCGACTGGGGCTACAGCTGGGTCCCCGTCTTTGGCCCCTACGCCGGTGCCGCCGTCGCCTTCTTCATCGCCCGCGCCCTCGGCGTGATGTAGCCCCTCGCTGACGCTTCTGCGGCGGGGGAGATCCTCCCCCGCCGCCTTCACGCAAGAGACAGGACTCTCGAAAGGAGGCGCTCGTCAGTGAAAAAGATCATGAACAAGGTCGACGACATCGTCGTCGAGTCTCTGGCCGGTCTGGCCGCCGCCCATCCCTGCCTGGTCAAACTTCATCCCTCCGTCAAGGCCGTTCTGAGGGCCGATGCCCCCAAGGACAAGGTCGCCGTCATCTCCGGCGGGGGAAGCGGCCACGAGCCCCTGCACGGCGGCTACGTCGGCGTCGGCATGCTCGACGCCGCCTGTCCCGGCGAGGTCTTCACGTCGCCCACGCCGGACCAGATGTACGAGGCGGCCAAGGCCGTCAGCGGAGATAAAGGCGCCCTCTTCATCGTCAAGAACTACACCGGCGACGTCATGAACTTCCAGATGGCCGCCGATCTCCTGGCCGCTGAGGGCATTCCCGTGGCCCAGGTCGTCGTCGACGACGACGTGGCCGTTCAGGATTCGCTCTACACGGCCGGCCGTCGCGGCGTCGGCGGCACGGTCCTCATCGAGAAGATCGTCGGCGCCAAGGCTGAGGCGGGCGGGAGCCTCGACGAGGTCAAGGCCCTCTGCGAGAAGGTCAACGGCCAGGTCCGCTCCATGGGGATGGCCCTCACCTCCTGCGCCGTTCCCGCCGCCGGCAAGCCGACTTTCGACCTCGCCGACGATGAGATGGAGATCGGCATCGGCATCCACGGCGAGCCGGGCAGGGAGAGGATGAAGCTCAAGCCCGCCAAGGAGATCGTCGAGATGATGGCCAAGGCCATCGTCGACGATCTCCCCTTCCAGGCCGGCGACGAAGTCCTGGCCTTCGTCAACGGCATGGGCGGGACGCCTCAGATGGAGCTCTACCTCGTCTTCAACGACCTGGCCAACTACCTGAAGGAAAAGGGGATCGTCATCGGACGCTCCCTCGTGGGCAACTACATCACCAGCCTGGAGATGCAGGGCTTCTCCATCACCCTCCTCAAACTCGACGACGAGCTCAAGGCCCTCTGGGACGCTCCCGTCGAGACGGCCGGACTGCGTTGGGGGAGGTAGGAACAGACGCGATGATCCTTGACGTCCAGGGAATGCTCAAGGCTTTCGATGCCATCGGCGAGACATTGGCGGCCCACAAGGACCACCTTACCGAGCTTGATTCGGCCATCGGCGACGCCGATCACGGGATCAACATGAGCCGAGGTTTCGGCAAGGTTCGAGAGAAGCTTGCCTCCGGAACCTACGGCGATCTCGGGGCCGTTTTCAAAGACGTCGGCATGACCCTCATGTCCAGCGTCGGCGGAGCCTCGGGGCCTCTCTACGGAACGCTCTTCATGCGCATGTCGATGAAACTTGCCGGTCGGCAGGAGGCCGACGTCTCCTCCCTGGCCGAAGCGTTGGAGGAAGGGCTGAGGGGCATCGTCGCCCTCGGCAAGGCCCAGCTGCAGGACAAGACGATGGTCGACGCGCTGACGCCCGCCGTCGAGGCCATGAAGAAGGCCTCCGACGACGGCGCCGATCTCTGCGTCGCTCTCGAGTCGGCCGTCGCCGCAGCCCAGTCGGGCATGGAGGCGACCATTCCCCTGGTGGCCCGCAAGGGGCGGGCCAGCTACTTGGGGGAGCGGTCGGCGGGACACCAGGATCCGGGAGCGACGTCGACCTTTCTCATCCTCTCGACGCTTCTCGGCTCCCTGAAGGGAACGGCCTAGATGATCTCTCTTCTCGTCGTCTCCCACAGCGCCGAGGCCGCCCGGGGCATCGGCTCCATCGCCGGACAGATGGCGGGGGGGCAGGTGCTTATCGAGGCCTGCGGCGGCACGGACGAGGGGGCCCTGGGCACCTCCGTGCCGGCCATCCTCGCGGCTCTGGAGGGGCTTCTGGCCCGTTCGGAAGGCGTCGTCGTCGTTCCCGACCTGGGCAGTGCCGTCCTCGCGGCCCGCACGGCCAGGGAATTTCTGGGAGAGGGAGCCGACCGGGTCCTCATCGCCGACGGCCCCGTCCTGGAGGGGACGCTCATGGCCTCCGTCGAGGCCAGCGTCGGCGCCTCCCTCGATCGGGTCGCCGCCGTCGTCGGCGAAGCGAGAAACTTGAAGAAACTTCAGGACTGAGGTCGCAGGGACCTCAGCGGACTTGAATCAGGAGGGATCGCCATGTCCGAGAAGAAGTACGTTGTGGCCATTGACCAGGGAACGACCAGCAGCCGCGCCATCGTCTTCGATCTTGAGGGCACGCCCGTCAGCTCCCATCAGATGGAGCACGAACAGATCTACCCGCAGCCGGGCTGGGTCGAGCACAATCCCATGGAGATCTGGTCTCGTACGCAGGACGTCGTCCGCGAGGCCATCAGCACCAACGGCGTCAAGGCCGACGCCATCGGTGCCGTCGGCATCACGAACCAGCGCGAGACGACCGTCGTCTGGGAAAAGGCGACGGGCAAGCCGATCTACAACGCCATCGTCTGGCAGTGCATGAGGACTCAGGATTTCTGCGCCAAATGGCAGAAGATGGAGGGCTGGGAGAAGAAGGTCAACGATCTCACGGGCCTCGTCATCAGCCCCTATTTCTCGGGCACGAAGATCAAGTGGATCCTCGACCACGTTCCCGGAGCCCGCGACCGTGCCGCCAAGGGCGAGATCCTCTTCGGCAACATCGACACCTGGGTCATCTGGAACCTCACAGGCGGTCCCAACGGCGGCGTCCACGTCACGGACGTCACCAACGCCTCCCGCACGCTGCTCATGAACATCGAGACCCTCAAGTGGGACAAGGAAATGATGGAATTCCTCGATGTCCCCGAGGCCATGCTGCCGGCCATCAAGCCCAGCAGCTTCGTCTATGGACACACGGTCAAGAGCGGTCCCTTCGGCGCCGAGATTCCCGTCGCCGGCGACCTGGGCGACCAGCAGGCGGCCCTCTTCGGCCAGACCTGCTACGATAAGGGCGAGGCCAAGAACACCTACGGCACGGGCTGCTTCATGCTCCTCAACATCGGAGACAAGCCCGTCCGCTCCAAGAACGGCCTTCTGACGACCGTCGCCTACGGCCTCGAGGAGGGCAAGGCCACCTACGCCCTGGAGGGCTCCATCGCCATCACAGGAGCGGCCATCCAGTGGCTCCGCGACAACCTGCGCCTCTTCGACGATGCCCCCGACTCGGAGTGGTTCGCCAAGAAGGTCGCCGACAGCGGCGGCATCTACTTCGTCCCCGCCTTCTCCGGCCTCTACGCCCCCTACTGGGACATGAGCGCCCGCGGCGCCATCGTCGGTCTCACCCGCTACATCACCAAGGAGCACATCATCCGTGCCACCCTGGAGAGCATCTGCTACCAGACCCGTGACGTCCAGGCCGCCATGGACGCCGACTCGGGCGTCCCCCTCAAGGCCCTCAAGGTCGACGGAGGCGCCGTCAAAAACAGCCTCCTCATGCAGATGCAGGCCGACGTCCTGGGCGTTCCCGTCGTCCGCCCCGTCGTCAGCGAGACGACGGCCCTCGGCGCCGCCTACGCCGCCGGGCTTGCCACGGGACTCTGGAAGAGCCTCGACGAACTGCGCAAGCATTGGAAGGTCGATCGCGAGTTCGATCCCCTCATGGTCGCCGAGAAACGCGAGGAGCTCTATTCTGGCTGGAAGAAGGCCATCGAGAAGTCCAAGGGCTGGATCGACTAGGAAGGCCCCCTTGACGGAGGTTCTTCTTTTCGTCTAGTATCTGGTATATTGAAACAAATCGTGTAGTGCGACAGAGGGAGAGAGGTCGTGCGCTGTCTTTAGCGTGCGCCTCCCTCCCTTTTCTCGTCTCCAGAGCCGGAGGAGCGATGCCGCATCTATCCACGCATGATGGAGGTGTTCTGGAGTTGACGGACAAAACCTATGACATCCTTATCGTCGGTGCGGGAATCGTCGGGGCCACTCTGGCCCGCGAGCTCTCGGCCTATGCCCTGAGAGTCGCCGTCGTCGACAAGGCGGCCGATATCCCTTCCGGGGCCAGTCGTGCCAACAGCGCCATGATCCATGCCGGCTACGACGATCAGCCGGGCACGATCAAGGCTGACTTCTGCCCCAGGGGCAACAGGCTTTATCGCGAGCTGGCCGATCCTCTCGACTTCACCCTCAGAGAATGCGGCTCCTATGTCTGCGGTTTCGACAGCCAGGATCTGAAACATCTCGAGAAGCTTCTCGACCAGGGGAGGCGCAACGGCGTTCCGGGCCTCGAGATCCTTTCCGGCGACGAGCTGAGGGCAAAAGAGCCGGAGGCCAGCGCAGAAATCGCCCATGCCCTGTGGGCTCCCACGGGATCGATCATCAACAATTTCGAGGCCGTGCTGGCCTTCATGGACAACGCCCAACAGAACGGCGTGGAACTTTTCCTGGAGACGGAGGTCCGCGATCTTCTGCTCGCCGACGATGGCAGCGAGATCGTCGGCGTCGTGACGAACAGGGGGCGCTTCTTCGCTCCCGTCGTGGTCAACGCCGCTGGCGTCAACTCCGACCTTATCGCTCGGATGGCCGGCGACGAAAGCTTTTTCATCCGCCCCACCAGGGGCGAGTATTACATCATGGACAAGCGCGTCGGGAGTCTGGCGAGAGGCTTCTTCTTCGCCTGCCCCACCGCCAAGGGGAAGGGGATCACCGTCGCCCCCACCGCGGAAAACAACCTTCTCATCGGTCCCACCTCGACGGTCCAGACGAGCCGCGACGACACGTCGACGACGGTCATGGGACTTCAGGAGGTCATCGATGGGGCCCGCCGCCTCATTCCCCGAATCCCCCTGAACATGGCCATCACGGCCTTTTCGGGGGTCCGGGCCAACGCGAACACGAAAGATTTCATCATCGACGTCGCCGCTACTCCCAGAGGCTTCGTCAACGCCGCCGGCATCAAATCGCCGGGCTTCACCAGCGCGCCCGCCATCGCCTGTCACCTCGTGGAGCTGATGAAAGAGAGGCTTTCCGATAGGGTCTCCTTCGTCCCCGATCCGACCTTCGTCCCGGAAAGACGCCACATCCCCCGCTTCGAAAGCCTCCCCACGGAGGAAAAGATCCGGCTGGCCGACTCCGACCCTCGCTACGCTCAGATCGTCTGCCGCTGCGAGATGGTGACGGAGGGGCAGATCGTCGAGGCCATCGCCCGAGGCGCCCGTACCGTGGCGGGCGTCAAGATCTGGACCCGGGCCGGTGCGGGACGCTGTCAGGGGGGATTCTGCGGCCCCCGCGTCATTCAGATCCTCGCCCGTGAGCTGGGCTGCTCTCCCGAGGAGATCACGCGCCACGGCGGGCACTCCCGCTACCTCGTCGGCAAGACCAAAGATTACTGGTTCAGGGGGGAAAAGTGATGGCCGACATGCATGTCGACGTGGCGATCATCGGCGCCGGTCCTGCCGGTGTCGCCGCAGGCATCGGAGCGAAAGAGGCCGGGGCGGAGAACGTTATCGTCCTCGAGCGGGACTGGGATCTCGGCGGCATCCTTCAACAGTGCATCCATCCCGGATTCGGCCTCCACACCTTCAAGGAGGAGCTGACCGGTCCCGAATACATGCACCGCTGGATCGAGCGGGCCCACGAGGCGGGAGTGACCTTCCTCACCAACTCCATGGTCTTCAAGATGGAAGCCGACGGAAGCCTCTGGGTCATGAATCCCGAAAGAGGGGTCTTCCGCGTCATCGCCAAGGCGACCGTTCTGGCCATGGGCTGCCGCGAGCGTCCCCTGGGGGCCATCAATGTGCCGGGAAGCCGTCCTGCCGGCATCTACACGGCCGGAACGGCCCAGCGTTTCGTCAACATGGAAGGGTACATGCCCGGCCACCGGGCCGTCGTTCTCGGCTCGGGCGACATCGGCCTCATCATGGCCCGTCGCCTCGTCTGGGAGGGAGCCCGCGTCGAGGGGGTCTTCGAACTCATGCCTTGGGCGGGCGGCCTGCGGCGCAACATCGCCCAGTGCCTCAACGACTACGACATCCCCTTCTACCTCGAGCACTCCGTCGTTCAGGTCCACGGCAAGGATCGTCTCGAGGGCATCACCGTCGTCAAAGTCGATGAAAACCGCAATCCCCTGGCGGGAACGGAGCGCTTCGTCGCCTGCGATACCCTTCTTCTCGCCGTGGGGCTCATACCGGAGAACGAACTCTCCCGCATGGCCGGCGTCGAAATCCATCCCGTCACGGGTGGCCCCGTCCTCAACGAGTACTACCAGACGAGCTGTCCCTCCGTCTTCGCCGCCGGCAACGTCGTCATCGTCTATGATCTGGCCGACTGGGTCAGCCAGGAGGGCTTCGCCGCAGGCAGGAACGCGGCCCTCTATGCCGGGGGAATCCTCGAAAAGCCGAAAAGACATTTCTCCGTGCAGGGGGGGCGGAACGTCCGTCTCTTCTCTCCTCAGCATCTTTCGGGCAGTGACGACGTCACCGTCTACTTCCGCGTCCTTCGTCCCATCGAGAGGCGTTGCCGCGTCTTCGCCGACCATGGCCTTTTCGAACAGAAGCACCGGTACGTCCGTCCCGGCGAGATGAACGAAATCCACCTCAAGGGGGCGGCTCTTCGGGCCCTGCCCGAATCCGTCACCACCATCACCATCGACGCCGAGGAGGTCTGATCGTCATGGAAGAGCGCGTCTTGAACATGATCTGCGTCGGCTGTCCCGTCGGCTGCGACCTCAAGGTGCAGGTGAGGGGTAAAGAGGTTTTAGGCGTCGAAGGCCATACCTGTCCTAGGGGACTCGACTTCGCCCGGGCGGAAGTGGCCAATCCGACGCGCGTCTTCGCAACGACCGTTCGTGTGAGGGGCGGGAAATTGCCCGTCTGCCCCGTCCGGAGCCGTCAGGCTGTCCCGAAGAGCCGTCTTTTCGACATCTCCCGAGACGTCGCCCGTCTCGTCGTTTCCGCTCCGATCTCCATCGGCCAGGTCATCATCGCCGATGCCGACGGCAGCGGCGTCGATATCATCGCCACGCGTGATCTGAAAGCCGAGGAGGAGCAAGCATGAAAGAGCTTACCGTCGAAGTCAAAAATCCCCACGGACTCCACGCCCGGCCTGCGGCCCTTTTCGTCCAGAAAGCCGCCTCTTTCGGCGGTCCCGTCCTCCTGGTCAAAGAAGACAGGGAAGTCGACGCCAAAAGCATTCTCAGCGTCATGAGCCTTGGCATCGAGCCGGGCCAGGAGATTCGCCTCCGCGCCGATGGAGAGGGGGCCCAGGAGATCCTCGAGGCCCTCAAGGCCATCGCCGAGGACACCTCCATCTGAGCCTGATTGCCAAAAGGACGGACACAGAGATAACGGGGGCGGCCTGACGGCCGCCCCCGTTATCTCTGTGTCCGTCGCGGCCGCCGCCAGCCCGTCTTCGAGGGGAGACCTCGGAGGCGGGAAGAAAAATAAACTTAAATAGGTATAGAGTTTCCTTGCGAGGCTGTTGTGTCCTTACTCAAGCCAAGGCATCTCACGGCAGATGGACCATCTAAAAGGAAGTACTTCAGAAAAACAATGTCTTTCTGGGGGGGTTTTCAGGAGATAAGCAGGAAGAGTTGACGAACTAGGGGAAAAAGGCTACTATTGCCTCAAGGAAACCATATTTGCATATAATAAACTTTAGTGTTTTTGAGGGACTTCAATGAACTGGCCAAAGGCCATAAGTAAAGAAAGAGGTGGAACGATGGCTCGCTGCACGTCTTCGGAACTGATGGAAATGGAGCATCGCTACGGGGCGCACAACTACCACCCTCTGGAAGTCGTCATCTCCAAGGCCGAGGGGATCTGGGTCGAAGATCCCGAGGGACGTCGCTACATGGACATGCTGTCGGCCTACTCGGCCGTCAATCAGGGGCATCGCCACCCCAAAATCATCAAGGCTCTGAAGGATCAGGCCGATGTCGTCACGCTGACCTCTCGTGCCTTCTATAACGATCGGTGGCCTCTTTTCGCCAAGAAGCTCGCCGAATTCACCGGCAAGGACATGATCCTTCCCATGAACACCGGAGCCGAAGCCGTCGAGACGGCCATCAAGACCATGCGCAAGTGGGGGTACATGGTCAAGGGCGTCGAGAAGGACAGGGCCGAAATCATCGTTTTCGCCGAGAATTTCCACGGTCGCACCGTCACCATCGTCTCCTTCTCCGTCGATCCCGACGCGAAGGAGAACTACGGCCCCTTCACGCCCGGCTTCGTCGTCGTCCCCTATGACGATCTCGACGCCGTCGAGCGTGCCGTCAACGGCAACACCGTCGGAATCCTCGTCGAGCCCATCCAGGGGGAGGCCGGAGTGGCCGTTCCCAGCGAGGGCTTCCTGAAGGGGCTGGAGGCCATCGCCAGAAAGAACCGGGTCCTTCTCGCCGTCGACGAAGTTCAGACAGGTTTCTGCCGCACGGGAAAGACCTTCGCCTTCCAGCATGAGGGCATCGATCCCGACATCATCATCATGGGCAAGGCTCTCGGCGGCGGCGTCCTTCCCGTCTCGGCCGTGGCGGCCAATGAGAACATCCTCGGCGTCTTCAAGCCCGGCACGCACGGTTCGACCTTCGGCGGCAACCCGCTGGCCTGCGCCGTGGCTACGGCGGCCATCGATGTCCTGGTGGACGAAAAGCTGGCCGATCGGGCCGCCGAGCTGGGAACCTATTTCATGGACGGCCTTCGGGCGATCCATTCCCCCAAGATCAAGGAGGTCCGCGGCAAGGGTCTTCTCATCGGCGTCGTCCTTCATGAGTCGGCCGGCAAGGCCCGGATCTACACGACGGCTCTCAAGGAAAAGGGGCTCCTCTGCAAGGAGACCCACAGCTGGATCATCCGCTTCGCTCCCCCCCTGATCATCACCAAAGAGGAGATCGACGCGGCCCTTGAGAAGATCAAAGAGGTCCTCGCCTAGCCGTCTGCCGGCCTTGGTCTGACAATGGCTGCTCCATGCTCTTTTTGCGATCTGGAAGAAACTGTTTGTCCTTGAAGTCAAACTCCTAGTCTCATGGGTCAGGCCGAATCGGCGCATTCCCCGTCGTCAGTCAGAACGACAGGTTCCCAGAAGGACTGTCGTTCTGACTGACGACGGGGAATAATGAGGGCAGACGGGAAGGTCCTGGAGTTCGACGACCTTCCCGTCTGCCCTTCGATTTTTATCTATCTCCCCGATTCCCCCGCTGACCGCCAGTGACCTTCTTGTGGAGGAGGGGGTTGGTTCGAGTCTTCTCGTCGAAGAGGAGGTCTTCGCGTAGGGTCGGGTGTGGTCTGAAGGAGAAGGGGGGGGGCGTTTTCCCCCTGACCGTGGGTGCGAAGAAGTATCCGAAAGGGGGCATGTCAAGGGACACTAAAAATGTCATCTAAAAAGAGGGTCTGAGGGACAATGAAAGTGTCGCTTTCGAGGGGCTGAAATCGCCCCCGTCAACAGCCCGCCTTGGCTTTCCTCCGCGGCGGAGGTCCTTCTAGGGAGGGGAACCCGTCCCTTGCTCGGAGCCGACCGCCGCGGCAGGAGGAGCGGGATTCTGTCGCCAGGGATGGTCTGCCGCCGGCTTCCTCTGCTTCTTCGTTTTGCATGGAGTGCCTGTCTTCGTCTCGATGACAGGCGGGGGAGTCGCAGGGGGCTCTTTGTCGACGGCTGCGAGATCGTAGAGCCCGTCATGGACAAGAGCCAGGAGTTTCCCGTCGAGCTTCTCGATGACCTTGACCGCCTGTCCCCTGGCAAGAAGCAGGGGGCGTCTGCGGGGGCCTATCAGGGCGTACAGTTTTCCGTCGAGGGAAATCGTCGAGTCTCCCGAGGCCTTCCGGTCGGTCTGGCGAGTCAGGAGGAGATCGAGAGCGGGTCCGTCCGGCGGAGGGAGAAAGGCAGATGCCCCCTCTGCGGGAGGACGAGCGAACCTCGGGTTATGGACCTCTCCCGGGTAGGCGGCGAGCAGGACGTTGGCCTCTTCGATCGTTTTCACTCCGGCCCGTCGGAAGGCGACGACGAGACGATCCTGAAGAGTTCCCCAGAGCCTTTCGATCCGCCCCTTCGCCTGGGGAGACCCTGCAGGGACATAGCGAGTTCCGAGAGCCTCCAGAGCGCGGCCGAACTGGGTTACAGGCGCCGAGTCCTCCAGCTCCTCCTTGATCGTCAGTTTTTCCGACTTGGGAGAAAGGAAGATGGTGTGGCGGTCGGCGTAAAGCTCGCGAGGCACGCCGTGGCGATCAAGCATCTGACGGAGCACGCGGAAGTAGCCGAAGAGGCACTCATTCCTGGCCATCCACAGACCGAGGACCTCTCCTGTGGCATCGTCAATCACGCCGTGGAGAGTGCAACGCTCACCGATCTCGAACCAATCGAAAGGAGAGGCGTCCATCTGGACCAGATCGCCTCGTCGGGACCGTCGGACCCTGCGAGAACGCCGCTTCGGGGCCCGGTGGCGATGAACGAGGGACAGGTTCTCCGCGCGAAGGAAACGGGCGATGCTCTTGGCGCTCAGCACGAGATCATGCTCTTCGGCAAGGAGTTCGGCCATGTGCTGACAGCTCGTATCCCTGTAAAGACCCTTGGCCAGACTGACGACGAAATCCCGTGTCTCCTGAGAGATTCTGCGCCGGGACGGTTTGCCTCGTCCCTTGTGCAGGAGCCCCTGCGCTCCTTCTTCCCGGTAGCGTCGTTTGAGCCGAAAGACCTGACGGCGGCTCAGCCCGAGCCGATCGGCCACCTCCTGAACCGTCAGGTTGCCCGCGACAGCCTCTTCCACCAACCCCAAGCGCCTTGCTTCTTTTGTCTTCATGAGTAGGTCTCTCCTGGTCGTCATAAGTGACATTTTCCCTGTCCTCTTCACGAGTGACAATACCATTGTCCGGCGACAGTATCCGAAAGGGGGCATTGACGTAAAGGAGGAAGGGCTGTAAGATGCTCCTTGCGCTGCCGGAACGGCGGTGTTCACGAGGCACCATGACAGGAGAATAAAGGCAGAGAGAGAAGTAAGGGTCGAGGTCGAGCTCTGAAAGATTTCCAAAGGAATCTAACGGAGAGTTTGATCCTGGCTCAGGACGAACGCTGGCGGCGTGCTTAACACATGCAAGTCGGACGGTGTCCGAGGACCAGCTTGCTGAGAATCGGGTACAGTGGCGGACGGGTGAGTAACGCGTGAGGATCTGTCTTAGGGAGGGGGACAACGTCTGGAAACGGACGCTAAAACCCCATAGGCCGAGAGGTGAAAAGGAGCAATCCGCCCAGGGAGGAACTCGCGTCCTATCAGCTAGTTGGTGAGGTAACGGCTCACCAAGGCGATGACGGGTAGCTGGTTTGAGAGGACGACCAGCCACACTGGAACTGAGATACGGTCCAGACTCCTACGGGAGGCAGCAGTGGGGAATATTGGGCAATGGGGGCAACCCTGACCCAGCGACGCCGCGTGTGGGAAGAAGTCCCTTGGGACGTAAACCACTGTTGTGCGGGAAGAAGGAAGTGACGGTACCGCACGAGGAAGGCCCGGCAAACTACGTGCCAGCAGCCGCGGTAATACGTAGGGGCCGAGCGTTGTCCGGAATTACTGGGCGTAAAGCGCACGTAGGCGGTTTGCTAAGTCGGCTGTGAAAGACATCGGCTCAACCGGTGCAATGCAGTCGATACTGGTAGACTGGAGTCTTGGAGAGGGAAGTGGAATTCCCGGTGTAGCGGTGAAATGCGTAGATATCGGGAGGAACACCAGTGGCGAAGGCGGCTTCCTGGCCAAAGACTGACGCTGAGGTGCGAAAGCTGGGGGAGCAAACGGGATTAGATACCCCGGTAGTCCCAGCCGTAAACGATGAATGCTAGGTGTGGGTAGTGCGAGCTATCCGTGCCGGAGTTAACGCGCTAAGCATTCCGCCTGGGGAGTACGATCGCAAGATTGAAACTCAAAGGAATTGACGGGGGCCCGCACAAGCGGTGGAGCACGTGGTTTAATTCGATGCAAACCGGAGAACCTCACCTGGGTTTGACATGCACGTGGTACGGATCTGAAAGGTGAAGGACGCTACCTTCGGGTAGCGAGCGTGCACAGGTGCTGCATGGCTGTCGTCAGCTCGTGTCGTGAGATGTTGGGTTAAGTCCCGCAACGAGCGCAACCCCTACGCTGAGTTACCAGCACGTGAAGGTGGGGACTCTCAGTGGACTGCCGGCGACAAGCCGGAGGAAGGTGGGGACGACGTCAAGTCATCATGGCCCTCATGTCCAGGGCGACACACGTGCTACAATGGCCGGCACAACGGGAAGCGAAGTCGCGAGGCAGAGCGGATCCCTTAAAGCCGGTCCCAGTTCGGATTGCAGTCTGCAACTCGACTGCATGAAGCCGGAATCGCTAGTAATCGCGGATCAGCCAAGCCGCGGTGAATACGTTCCCGGGCCTTGTACACACCGCCCGTCACACCATCCGAGTTGGGGGCACCCGAAGCCGCCGGCCGAACCCGCAAGGGACGGAGGCGTCGAAGGTGCGTCTGGTAAGGAGGGTGAAGTCGTAACAAGGTAGCCGTACCGGAAGGTGCGGCTGGATCACCTCCTTTCTAAGGAGAGCGGGAACGGGGCGGAAGCCCCGGACCAAAGGCTGATCCTTACGCGGCGCCCACGGGCGCCTCTCTCTGCCGCTCCTGTCTGGTCATAGAAAGCCCGCGCATCATGACAACCGAAGAAAGCAGAAGCTGAACGAGGACAAGGTAATAAGGGCATACGGTGAATGCCTTGGCACCGACGGCCGAAGAAGGGCGTAGCAAGCTGCGAAAAGCTGCGGAGAGGCGCAAGCGACCCTTGACCCGCAGATACCCGAATGGGGCAACCCGGCCGGAGGAATCCGGTCACCCTCGTAAAGGGGGAGGCACCCGGCGAAGTGAAACATCTCAGTAGCCGGAGGAAAAGAAATCGACAGAGATTCCCTGAGTAGTGGTGAGCGAAAGGGGAGAAGCCTAAACCGAAGACGTGTCAAGACTGCGGTCGTTGCGTCATCGGTGTTGTGGGGATCATCAGGAGGGAGCCGCAGCGACCTCGGGAAGTGAGAAAAGGCATCCTTAGCCGAATCGTGTTGGGAAAGCGAGCCGCAGAAGGTGAGAGCCCCGTAGGCGAAAAGGAAGCCCCTTCCTGTGAAGATACCCCGAGTAGGCCGGAGCACGTGAAATTCCGGTTGAAGCAGGGCGGCCCACCGTCCAAGGCTAAATACCGTCGGTGACCGATAGTGAAGCAGTACCGAGAGGGAAAGGTGAAAAGCACCCCTGGCGGGGAGTGAAACAGACCTGAACCCGTATGCCTACAAGCAGTCGGAGCTTTCTCTTCGGAGGGAGTGACGGCGTGCCTATTGAAAAATGAGCCGACGAGTTACGCTACGTGGCGAGGTTAAGGACTGAGAGGTCCGGAGCCGTAGGGAAACCGAGTCTGAATAGGGCGAATAGTCGCATGGCGTAGACCCGAAGCCGCACGATCTATCCATGGCCAGGTTGAAGGTCGGGTAAAACCGACTGAAGGACCGAACCGTAGTCTGTTGAAAAAGACCCGGATGAGCTGTGGATAGGAGTGAAAAGCTAATCGAGTGCGGTGATAGCTGGTTCTCCCCGAAATGCATTGAGGTGCAGCCTCGCTGAGGGAAAGTTCCGGGGGTAGAGCACTGGATGGATGCGGGGGACTGGGGTCCTACCAAATTCAACCAAACTCCGAATACCGGAACTGGATAAGCGGGAGTGAGACTGCGGGCGAGAAGGTTCGTAGTCGAAAGGGAAACAGCCCAGACCGACAGCTAAGGTCCCAAAGCCTGTGCTAAGTGTGTTAAGGATGTGGAGGTGCCCAGACAGCCAGGAGGTTGGCTTAGAAGCAGCCACCCTTTAAAGAGTGCGTAACAGCTCACTGGTCGAGGACTTCTGCGCCGCAAATGTAGGGGGCTAAGCACAGAACCGAAGCTTCGGACTCGGGAGACTGAGGTCTCCTGATTGGTAGGGGAGCGTTCTCTGCGGGGAGAAGTGAGACCGGCAAGGTCTTGTGGACTGCAGAGAAGTGAGAATGTCGGCATGAGTAGCGAGAAACGCGTGAGAATCGCGTTCACCGGATGCCCAAGGATTCCTGGGGAAGGTTGATCCGCCCAGGGTTAGGCGGGACCTAAGGCGAGGCCGAAGGGCGTAGTCGATGGACAGCAGGTAGACACTCCTGCCCCGCGCGAGGACGCTAATACCGAAGGGGTGACGCAGGAGGCTAGGTGCGCCGGGTGCTGGAATACCCGGTCCAAGGAGGTAGGGGGAGTCGGCAGGCAAATCCACTGACTCGTAACCCTGAGATCTGACGGGGAGCTTCCACGGAAGCGAAGGCATTGACGCCCGACTGCCGAGAAAAGCCTCTAGGGAGGAATCGCGTGCCCGTACTGCAAACCGACACAGGTGGGCTGGCTGAGCAGGCTAAGGTGGACAGGGTAACTCTCGCCAAGGAACTCTGCAAGTTGACCCCGTAACTTCGGGAAAAGGGGTGCCGCGCCGGTAAAGTCAAAGCTGATGGAGCAGGCAGCGGCCGCAGAACCCAGGCCCAGGCGACTGTTTAATAAAAACACAGGACTCTGCAGAAGGCGTGAAGCCGACGTATAGGGTCTGACACCTGCCCGGTGCTGGAAGGTTAAGGGGAGAGGTTAGTCGCAAGGCGAAGCTTTGAACCGAAGCCCCAGTAAACGGCGGCCGTAACTATAACGGTCCTAAGGTAGCGAAATTCCTTGTCGGGTAAGTTCCGACCTGCACGAATGGTGTAACGATCTGGGCGCTGTCTCGGCGAGAGACCTGGTGAAATTGTGGTGCTGGTAAAGACGCCAGCTACCCGTGGTGGGACGGAAAGACCCCGTGGAGCTTTACTGTAGCCTGACACTGGATTTCGGCAAGGCATGTACAGAATAGGTGGGAGGCTAGGAAGACATCACGCCAGTGGTGTTGGAGCCGTCGTTGGGATACCACCCTTGTCTTGTTGGAATTCTAACCGCAAGCCGCTGAAGCGCGGAACGGGACACTATCAGGTGGGCAGTTTGACTGGGGCGGTCGCCTCCCAAAGAGTAACGGAGGCGCGCGAAGGTCACCTCAAGGCGAATGGAAATCGCCATAAGAGCGCAAGGGTATAAGGTGGCTTAACTGTGAGACAGACATGTCGAACAGATGCGAAAGCAGGTCCTAGTGATCCGGCGGTGCTGAGTGGAAAGGCCGTCGCTCATCGGATAAAAGCTACCCCGGGGATAACAGGCTGATCTCTCCCGAGAGTTCCCATCGACGGGGAGGTTTGGCACCTCGATGTCGGCTCGTCGCATCCTGGGGCTGAAGCAGGTCCCAAGGGTTGGTCTGTTCGCCCATTAAAGCGGTACGTGAGCTGGGTTTAGAACGTCGTGAGACAGTTCGGTCCCTATCCACCATGGGCGTAGGGAATTTGCGAGGAGCTGCTCCTAGTACGAGAGGACCGGAGTGGACGCACCGCTGGTGTACCGGTTGTGACGCCAGTTGCAGAAGCCGGGTAGCTAAGTGCGGATCGGATAACCGCTGAAGGCATCTAAGTGGGAAGCCGACCTCAAGATGAGATTCCCCTCTGCGCAAGCAGGTAAGGTGTCCCGTAGACGACGGGATCGATAGGCCGGAGGTGTAAGCGCAGCGATGCGTTGAGCTGACCGGTACTAATACACCGAGGCCTTGTCATCGTTCAGCTTCTGGTTTTGACGGTTGTGTGATGTAGCGGGTATAAGGAATGGGTTTTCGGTGGCCATTGCGAAGGGGAGACACCCGGCTCCATGTCGAACCCGGCAGTTAAGCCCTTCAGCGCCGATGGTACTCCGGGGGGAACCCGCGGGAGAGTAGGTCGCTGCCGAAAACCTAGCTTCGACGGAAGGGGAGGTCCGAATAGGACCTCCCCTTCTCGCGTCCCGTCTTTTCCTTCCGTCTCTCCCTTGCCTGCGTCTTTTCCCGCGCCTCTTCTCCGCTCCCGGCGGGACTCGGAACGGCCGGGACCGCCCCCCCCTTCAGCCTCCTGCTCGACTCAGGCCATGGGCCGTGCGGGCGAAGAGATCCCAATGGTACTCGTCGGGGCTTTGAACCGCGGCGAGAGCCTCCAGGCTGAGCGTCCAGAGCTCCAGAGGAAGCGACGGGGCGGCGAGCTCGGAGCCCAGAGGACGTCCGTCCATGTCCGCGCCCCGAGCGGAAAGGGCGGCATTGACATCGGCCCTTTCTCCGGGAGCTCGGCCCGAGGAGGGGTGCAGGCAAGGGCGGAATTCTCTTCGGGGAGGCTCCAGGCCCCAGGAGAGGACGTGCCAAACCCCGCCGGGACCTGCTTCCATCGCGTCAACAGGTGTCGGCGGGGGCCTGAATCTCGGCGCGTCGTTTCGACGGTTCTGCCGGGGAGTTTGGGCGGGGTCTCCTTTTCAGAAAAGGGGCGTCGGCGTCTCCGTGCGACTGGCGGCGGAGCCCAAAATGGCGAGGGTGTTCGATGTCCCGATCCGATCGGCTCCGACGGCCATCATGGCCAGTGCCTGCGCTTCCGTTCGGATGCCCCCGGAAGCCTTCACCTTCGTCTCCTCGCCTGCCGCCGATTTGAGAAGGGCTACGTCGTAGAGCGACGCCGAGCCGGCAAAGCCCGTGCAGGTTTTGAGGAAGTCCACCTTGGCCTGGGAGGCCAGTCTCGCGAGGGTGACTTTCTGCTCGTCGTTGAGAAAAGGCGTTTCGACGATCACCTTGAGGCAGATTCCCCGGGCCGCCTCTCGCAGCGCGATCATTTCGGAGAGGACTTCGTCCTTCTTCCCGTCAAGAAGCTTGCCCAGATGGAGGACGACATCGACCTCCTGTGTCCCGTGCTCCAGGGCCCAGAGGATTTCAGCGACTTTGATCTCCAGGGGCAGAGCTCCCAGAGGAAAGCCGGCGACGGTTCCGACTTTGACCTGGCCGCCGGAAAGCTCCCTCGCCGCTACGGGGACCCAGGCCGAGGGAACGCAGACCGAGGCGACTCCCCATTCCAGTGCCTCCTGGCAGAGGCGAACGATATCTCCCTCACGCGCCGAAGATCGCAGGAGCGTGTGGTCGATGATGGGATGGAGTTCCGTCGCTTTCGGCCGAGAGAGCAAGCCTGCCTCGGCCAGGGCGGCCTTCCTGCGTGCCCGCTGAGCCAGCAGTTCAACATCTGTCATCGCCGGTCCCTCCCCCACTCAGATCACTTAGAAGCATCTCTCAGACAGTCGCAGATCTCTCTGTTGGTGCCCGGTCCCCTGTCAAATCGGATGGATCGAAGGGTTATCTCGCCCGAACGATGGAGAGACAGCAGAAGCGACAGCACCGTCGACGACGTCACCCCGATCGCCTCGGCGACGGCTTCGGGGTCGAGGGTGCCATCGGGGCAGTGATCGAGGATCTGATGGGCCATGATGTCTCTCCACTGCCCGAAAAGTTCCTCCATTTCCGGCGTCGTCGATAGAGCCCATTGGTTGTTGCGTATAATGCTCTCGACCAGTCGGGCCGTCACGAGGCGGCATGTATCCAGATAGGTCTGAAGCGAATCCTTCTCAAGCATGTCGATGACCTCCAATTTTCCCCTCCCTAGCATAGCATGGATCGCCATTTCATTCGAGTTATCGGTCAGTGAATGGCTTTCCCGTAGAGAGGAAGGCGGATAGAGAGGTCTTTCCATCGGCAAGGCCCTCGGAACGTGATAAGATTCTGTCACGGTGGATCTTTTTGCCGGATGGTCCGCAGGCCTCCCTCTCGTTACAATGAAAACGGATATGCATGTCTACAGGAGGTGTCCCCATGCCCATGTATGAGACATCGGCGAAAGACCGACTCTCCCTCGACGCGGAGGCGAGAGGTGAAGAACGGATCATTCTGGTCTTTGACCTCAACGACGAGTTTTACGGTCTTGACGTCAATCTTGTCCGGGAGATCGTTCGCGTTCCCGGGCGGATTACCCGCGTTCCCAATGCCCCTTCCTATATCCGCGGCGTCATCAATTTGAGAGGCACCGTCATTCCCGTCCTCGATATGTCGATCAAGATGGGGCGGGAATCATCGGAGGGCAGTGCCGATTCCCGCATCGTCGTCGCCGAGTTTGAAGATCTCAACCTGGGCGTGATCGTCGACGCCGTGCGGGAGGTCAGGACGATTTACGAAACGGAGATCGAGGGCGCCGATCGCGTCGAGACCAACGTGGAGGCCGAATATCTGGGAGGCGTGGCCAAGATCGACGATGGCCGCCTGATCTGTCTCCTCAACCTTCCCCGTCTCCTGGACATACGGGAGATCATCGAAGGTGAGGAGGAGCGATAGAGGGGGCTCGGGGCGCAGGCTTTTGAGGCACGTCGATCTGCACCTGCACAGCAGTGCCTCCGACGGGACGATGTCCCCCGGTCGTCTCGCCCTCAAGGCTTCGGAGGCCGAGCTTGACCTCGTCGCCCTGACCGATCACGATACGACGGCAGGGCTTCCAGAGTTTCTCGAAGGCTGTCGTGACCGTGCCCTTCCTGCTTTGGCGGGGATCGAGCTCTCCGCCGAGGCTCCCTTTACGCTCCATCTTTTGGGCTACGGCATCGGCGTCGGTTGTCCTGCCCTGGAGGACCACCTTTTTCGCCTTCGCGAGCGACGGCGGGAGAGGAACGAGGCGATTCGCCTCCGCTTGGCCGGTCTGGGGTTCCCCCTTTCGCCGGATGAGATCGAGAAGGAGTCCGGCGGCGAGGTCGTCGCACGTCCCCACATCGCCCGAGCCATGGTCCGTCGAGGCTATGTCCACGATATGCCCAGTGCCTTCCGGCTCTTTCTGGGACGGGAAGGGGCGGCCTATGTGCCGCGGTGCCGCTTGAGCGCCGAGTCCTGCATTCAGGCCATCGTCGATGCCGGTGGCGTGGCCGTGCTGGCTCACCCCGTCCAGACGGGCCTCGACGACGAAGGCCTCATCGCGCTTCTCTTTCGCCTCAAGGAGGCCGGACTCTGGGGGCTGGAGTGTTATTCCGGCCATCACGGCGCGGAAGAGCGCCTTCGCCTGCTGTCCATGGCCTTCCGGTTGGGTCTGGCCCCGACGGCCGGTTCCGATTTTCATGGAGACAATCGTCCGGGAATCGACTTTGGCGTGGTCGTCGACGAGGCGCTGTTTCCTTTCGACTTTCTTGTGCGTCTGGCCTCCCGGCGGGCGGGGGAATCTCTCGCCCCTTCCGGGAGGGGCCGTTGACGGTGTGCGTTATGGAGGGATGGGACGTGTCCGTTTGGGATCTCAGAAGCGATACGGTAACGAAGCCCTGCGACGAAATGCGGAGGGCCATGGCGGAGGCCGTCGTCGGTGACGACGTCTATGAGGAAGATCCGACAGTACGGGAACTGGAGGCTCTGGGAGCCCGCCTGCTCGGCAAGGAGGCGGCTCTCTTCGTCGCGTCGGGCACGATGGGCAATCTCATCGCCCTGTTGACCCACTGCGGCCGAGGGCAGGGAGCCGTCGTCGGTGCCCGTTCCCACATCTACAATTACGAGGGCGGCGGCATGGCCGCCCTGGGCGGCGTCATGCCCCTCGTCGTCGACGACGGGACGGGACTGCCCTCGACGGAGGACCTGCTCGGCGCTTGCCGTGACGCCTCGAACGTCCACTTCGTCGAGGCTCGCCTTCTCTGTCTGGAAAACACGCACAACGCCAGCGGGGGACGAGCCGCTTCTCCCGAGGCGATGGAGCCCCTGTGCGCCCTCGCCCGAGAGAAAGGCCTCTCCGTCCATCTCGACGGAGCCCGCGTCTTCAATGCCGCCGTGGCTCTCGGCGTCGATGCGTGCCGTTACGGCGCTCTCGTCGATTCCGTACAGATCTGCCTTTCCAAGGGGCTGGGTGCCCCTGTGGGATCCCTTCTCTGCGGGGACGGGACCTTTGTCCGGGAGGCGCGCAAATGGCGCAAGCGGCTGGGCGGCGGCATGAGGCAGGCCGGCGTTCTCGCCGCGGCCGGCCTCGTCGCCCTCCGTTCCCGGATCGACAGGCTGGCCGAGGATCACGAGAAGGCCCGACGGCTGAGTCTTCTGCTCCGTCGCGAAGGGCTGGATCTCCTCGATATTCCCGATGCCACCAACATGATTTATTTCCGGCTCCCCCGGGGGACCGAACCGCATCGCTTCGTCGATCTCTGTCGGAACGAGGGCGTTCTCGTCGGTTTTCCCGCTCGGGATCTCGTCCGCCTCGTCACTCACCTCGATCTGCCCGAGGAAGCTGTCGACGACGTCGCCCGGAGCCTCGTCAAGGCGGTGAGAGCGCTTTGATCGATGGGTTCCGACGGGCCGATATCGAAGGGGCCGCCGCCTGGCTTCTCGACGAGGCCCGCAGAAGGGGCGCCGCAGAGGCCGATTTTCTCTGGAGCTGGGGCGTCCGGAACGTCTTTTCCCTCTGCGACGGGGAACCCGAGGAGGATCGCGTCGGCTCGAGCTGCGGGCTGGGGCTGCGCACGCTTGACGGAGCCGGCCGGCAGGGCGTCGCCTTCGTCAACAGCCTGGACAGGGATCGGTTGAGCCATCTCCTCGATTGGAGCCTTCATAACTGCCACCAGTCCGAGGTGCTCGAGGGGTTGGGGCTCTACCGCGGCGAGTCCGCGGCCGACGTCGACCTCGAGCTGGAAGATCCCGCTCTCTACGGACTTTCTCCCCGAGATCGCCTCCAGTTCTGCCGTCTTATGAGCGAGGCGGCCTGCGAGGCCGATGGAAGAATCGTCTCCGTTCGCAGCTCTTCCTGGGACGACGGCTGGGGCGAGGGGTTTTACGCCTCCAGTGAGGGTTTCGCCTCGTGGCACCGGGCGACTTTCGCCGCCTGTGGCGTCGCCGTCGTTCTCGCCGACGGGGACGCCACGGAGATGGGGGGCAGCGGGGGAGAGGCCCGGAGCCTGAGCCAGCTCTCTCCTGCGGCCTATGCCCTGGAGGCCGTTCAGAAGACGGCCCTTGTCCTCGGCGGCAGGCCCCTGCCCACGGGGCGATACACTCTCGTCCTCGACCCCGAGGTGACGGCCGACATCGTCGATGCCCTGGGCGAGCTGTTCCTGGCCTCCAACATCAGAAGAAACAGTTCCCTTCTCAGGGGGCGCCTTGGCGAGGTCATCGGCTCCTCCCGTCTCACGCTTGTCGACGACGGTCGCCTCCCCGGCAGGATGGGAAGTTCCCTCGTCGACGGAGAGGGCGTGCCTACGGGGCGGACGACGCTCCTCGACGGGGGACGGGTCGTCTCCTTCCTCTACGATCTGCGCCATGCCCGCCTGGAGGGCCGGGCGTCGACAGGCAATGCCGCCCGAGGCGTCGGGACCCTTCCCGACGTGGGGACGAACAACCTCTTCCTGCTCCCCGGGACGATGAAAGCCGGCGATCTCCATCGTGGCGCCGAGGGAGGGATTTACGTCACGGAGCTTTTGGGCCTTCACACCCTCGACACGGTCAGTGGCGAGTTCTCTCTGGGCATCAAGGGGGCCGTCCTTCGCGACGGTCTCCCCTCCGAACCCGTCGCGGGAGTGACCGTCGCCGGAACGCTTCTCGACCTCCTGGCCCAGGTCGAGTCCCTGGGCGACGATCTGCGTTTTTCCGGAAGCAGCGGAGGCCTGACCCTTGTCATTCGCGATGTGGCCCTTGCGGGCCTCTAAAGGCCTTTGGATCGTCCTTCTCCTGCTTGTCCTTCAGCGGGAGGCCTACGGGGTCGGCTGGAACCTCTGGCGGGGGAACGACCTCGTCGGTGCCGTCGAGATCCGGGAAAAGGGCGCGCTGCGCCTCGTCTCTCTGGGGGGCGTGGCCGGAGCGGTCGGCCTCTCTTTCCGCGAGGCAGAGGAGAGTCTCTTCCTCGTCGGTGCCAAAGGCGAGTTGGAGCTCATAAAAAACGCTCCCGTCGCCCGAATGAGGGCTCAGATCATCCCCTTGGCTTCGCCCGTCGAGGCCGAAGGGGGGCTCTGGTGGATAGAGACGGGCACGGCCCTCCGCCTCCTCAATCTTCTCGAGGGGCTTCCTCCCGCGAGAGGGTTCCGATGGGCGGGGGAGGGGACGCCCTCCGTCCCCCTTTCTCCCACTTCCGTCGCCGGAGGGGCCGAGTCGTCCCCTCCGGGAACGTCGCTTCCGACAGAGGACGTCGAGAGCCGCTTCGAGAAGCTGACGGCTTCCGTGGCGCCGAAGGTGCCGGGGCTTCCCGATGCCACAGGCGGCGACGGTGCGGAGCCTAAAGGGGTGAAAAGCCTCCGGTGGGGCGATCAGGGCGAAATCGTCCGCGTCGTCTTCGATCTCGACGGAGATCAGGAGCCCAAGGTCTTTTCCAAACAGGACAGGACGGTTCTCGTCTTCAAGGGCGGAGCTCCGAAGGAGCTCGACGACTGCCCCGTGGCGGGAATGGCCTTGTCCGTCACCGATCAGGGGGATTCCGTGACCTTCACCATCGAGCACTCCGCCTGTGAGATGAGGCACTTCTCGCTTCCCTCCCCGTCGCGCTATGTCGTCGACTTTTTCGATATGAAACCCTCCGCCGGCGAACCCGCTTCTCCTTCGGTCCCCTCTCCCGTTCCCCGAGAGAGAACGGACGGGAGGTCGGGTAAAGCCCCTCTCGTCGTTCTCGACCCGGGCCACGGAGGCAAAGATCCGGGAGCCACGGCCTTCGGACTCAAGGAGAAGGACCTGGTCCTTCAGATCGCCCTCAAAATGGAGGCGGAACTGAAGCGTCTCGGCGCCGATGTGCGCATGACCCGTCGCGACGACCGTTATCTCAAACTCTCGGAGCGGACGGAGCTGGCCAACCGGTGGGAAGCCGACGTCTTCGTCAGCGTTCACATCAACGCCCTGCCTGCCGGCCGTCATGCCACGGGGGCCGAAATCTACCTCATGGCCCTGCCCAGCGACAAAGACGCCATGCAGCTTGCCCTCATCGAAAACAAGGAGCTCGACTCCAATGGAGACGCTTCTGGCGGCTCGGACAAGAGAACGCGCCTGCTCCTTCAGATCCTTGGCGACATGCAGCAGAACGCCAAGATCAACGAAAGCACGGTCCTGGCCGAGGCCATGTTCCGGCGGGGACAGCAGGGCAAGCTGCCCATGCGTCGCGTCGCTCAGGCCCCTTTCTACGTCCTGCGCGGAGCGGCCATGCCGGCGGTCCTTCTGGAAATGGGTTTCATCACGGAACGTTCCGAGGCGCGCCTTCTCGCCGATCCGACCTACCAGCAGCGTCTTGTCGCCTCTTTGGCGCCGGGCATCATGGATTACGTGAAGGGAACGCCTTGAGGCTCTCTTTTTGAAAGGGCGGGTGACAATGAAGGAATCGATCAACCAGCAGGAAAACGATGCGGTCCTGCCCCGGCGAAGCCGGGAGGAGCCGACGAAGGCCAAGCTGCCTTACCGCATCATCGCCTGGGTCTCCGTGATCGCTCTCTGCTTTGCCGTGGGCTACGGAACGACCTCTCTCGTTTTGCGCTACCTGGACAAGCGAGGCGTCACGACGGAAAAGGATGTCGTCGCCAGCGGCAGCGACGCCGCCCGTCTCCTCGCCGAAAGCGGGGCGGGAAGCGGCGGTTCCGTCCAGCGCGTCGCCATACGTCTCTTCGTCCCCGAAGGAGAGGCCTTCAAGGTTCAGGCCCTGGAAGTCGTCCCCGGAGTCTTCGAGGACGACGCCAAGAGAGCTCTCGGCGAGCTTTTCGCCCGTCTCAAGAGCCAGAGCGCCCTCAAGGAAGACGTCCAGGTCCTTCACCTTTTCCGGAGCGGGGAGACGGCCTTTCTCGATGTCAACGACTCTTTCGTGGCCTCTCTCGAGGCCGTCGGCCCCGAAAAGGCGCTGCTTCTGGTGACAGGCATCGTCCGTACCCTGACGGAGAACTTCTCTCCCCTGACGCGCGTCCGGTTCCTCGTGAACGGACGGGAGGCCATGGAGACGACGCCCATCGATCTCACCGTCGCCTGGGCTTTGGGGACCAACCCATGACCGTCATCCTTCGGGGAGATGGCCGTCGACCGGACGAGCTCCGTCCTCTGTCCTTCCGGAGGGGGGTCAATCGTTACGCCGAGGGATCGGTCCTCGTCTTCTGGGGCGAAACGCAACTTCTCTGTACGGCCTCCGTCGAGGAAAAGGTCCCTCTTTTTCTGCGCGGAACGGGCCAGGGCTGGGTCACGGCCGAGTATTCCATGCTCCCGAGGGCCACGCAGAGCCGCACCGTCCGCGAATCCGTCCGCGGCCGCGTCGGCGGCCGCAGTCAGGAAATCCAGCGCCTCATCGGCCGTTCCCTTCGGTCGGCCCTCTTCCTGCCCCTTCTGGGCGAGAGGACGATCTGGATCGACTGCGATGTCCTCCAGGCCGACGGAGGCACGCGAACGGCGGCCATTTCCGGCGCCACGCTCGCCCTCGTCGATGCCCTGCGTTACCTGTGGAGAGAGGAACGTCTTCCCTGCATCCCCCTCCGCTCCCTCATCTCGGCCGTCAGCGTGGGCAAAGTCGGCGGCGTTTCCCTCCTCGACCTCTGCTATGAAGAGGACAGCCGGGCCGAGGTGGACGCCAATCTCGTCGGCGACGAGCAGGAGGATTTCATCGAAGTTCAGGCCACGGGAGAGAGAAGCACCTTCAGCCGCAAGGAACTCGAGGGTTTTCTCCATCTCGCCTCCCTTGGTCTTGACCGGATCAGGCAGCTTCAGAAGGCGAGCCTTGATCTGTCGCCGGAGGAGGAGGAGGCCATTGCCGAAGGCCATCGTTGTTTTGGCCAGTACCAGCAGGGACAAGCTTAGGGAGCTCAGACCCCTTCTGGTGCCTCTGTCTTTGGAGCTCGTCGCGGGGCCGACGCTGGCCTCCCTCGATGTCGACGAGACGGCCGACAGCTTCATCGGCAACGCTCTTCTCAAGGCCAGAGCCTGGCATGTCCTGACGGGCCTGCCCGCCTTGGCCGACGACAGTGGCCTCGAAGTCGAGGCTTTGGGAGGAGCGCCCGGTATTCTCTCGGCCCGCGTCGCTCCCGACGACGGGAGCCGCATCGCCTGGCTCCTCGATCGGATGAGGGAGCAGCGGCATCGCAGGGCCCGCTTCGTCGCCGCCCTCGCCCTGGTGGCCGGAGATCGGTGCTGGACGGCGACGGGTTACTGCCGGGGGACTCTTGCGGAGGCGCCTCGAGGTGAGGGAGGATTCGGTTACGATCCCCTCTTCGTCCCCGAGGGGCAGACGAGAACCTTCGCCGAGATGAAAGAGGAAGAAAAGGGGGGTTACTCCCACAGGGGCATCGCATCCCGTCTTCTTGTCGGTAGGCTCAGCGATCCTTTCGTGATACAATACCTTCTCGATTGCTATAGAAACGTCGCTAGGGGGTTCTGACCATGAAGGTGTTCCTTAGCATCATCCACGTCGTTCTCGCCATCGCTCTGATGGCCGTTATCCTTCTCCAGCAGCGCAAGACCGGCGGCTTCGCCGGAATCTTCGGCGGCGGAACTCAGGCCGACGGCGGAGGGCAGTGGCAGCGCTTCACGGCCCTCACCAAGATCACCGTCGTCCTGACGACTCTCTTCATGGTTTCGTCGCTGGTCCTCGTCGTTCTCTGACCGGGTGAGAGGATATGGCTCTCAAAAGGCTCGAAAATCTCTCCGAGGCCAGGAATCTCGACGTCCCTTCGGCGAGGCTCCTCTCGGCCGACCATGAGGAAATTCTCGCCGGTCATACGACAGATATCTACTTCGTCAAAACCCTGGAGCTCCTTCGCGCTTCGGGGCGGGCCTCCACTCCCGTCGTAGCGGAGATCTTCTGTCGCAGGGAGGGCGTCTTCGCCGGTACGCCCGATCTTCTCCGCCTCCTGGGAGACGCGCCTCTGCGCGTCGAGGCCCTGCCCGAGGGCAGTCCCTTCAGACCCAAGGAGGTACTGGCCCGCATCGAGGGCTCCTACGAGGTCTTCGGCATGTACGAGACCGTCATCCTCGGCATGCTGGCCTCCTCTTCCGGTTGGGCGACGGCGGCGTCCCTCTGCGTCGAGGCCGCCCGGGGCAAGCCCGTCCTCTGTTTCGGAGCCCGCCATGTCCATCCGGCCGTCGCTCCCGTCATGGAGCGAGCGGCTCTCGTCGCCGGTTGCAGCGGGGCGAGCTGCATCCTGGGGGCGCGCATGGCCGGTCGCCAGCCTCAGGGGACGATTCCTCACGCGGCGATCCTCATCGTCGGCGACACCGTGGAGCTGGCCCGTCTCTATGACGACTACCTTCCCGAGGGCGAGGCGAGGACCATCCTCGTCGATACCTTCAAGGACGAGGCGGAGGAGGCCCTTCGCGTCGCCCGGTCTCTCAAGGGGCGCCTGGCGGGGATCCGCCTCGATACGCCGGGAGAGCGAGGCGGCGTCACGCCCTCCCTGGTCGAGGAAATAAGGGCCCGTCTCGATCTGGAGGGATTTCCCGACGTGGCCATCTTCGTCTCCGGCGGCCTCGACCCCGACCGCATCGCCCTCCTCTCCCAGGTCGGCGCCGATGGGTTCGGCGTGGGAAGCTACATCGCCCATGCCACGCCTCGGGACATGACGATGGATCTCAAGGTGATCGACGGACACCCCGTCGCCAAAAGAGGTCGCATCCCGGGGCGGATCGCCAACGAAAGGCTGGTCCTTCTCAGGGGCTGAACCCCTTTTCGTCTCCTGCCATATTCTTCTATGGGAGTCGCTCGCGGGGCCGGCCCCCCAACACACCGGCCCGAGGTGCCTTTTCTTGACACCCGCCGAGGCCTCCTATAGAATTGACGTCGCCTTCGAAGTCAGGGCGGCGAGATAGATACTCGTGCCTTTTACGCTAGATACAGAATTGGTGAAGGAGTGAAGGTCTTATGAAGGAAAGCTGCACCTTCATGGCCAAGAACGAGACCGTCGAGCGGAATTGGTATGTCGTCGACGCCGCCGACATGGTCCTCGGTCGCATGGCCGCGCAGGTCGCCCGGGTCCTGATGGGCAAGCACAAGCCCGTCTATACCCCTCACGTCGACACGGGCGATTTCGTCATCGTCATCAACGCCGACAAGGTCCGCATCACGGGCAACAAGCTGGAAAAAGAGCGGGTCTACCGCCATTCGGGACATCCCGGAGGTTTCCGCAGCCGCACCTACGGCGAGATGATGGCCAAGTTTCCCGATCGTCTCGTCGAGAAGGTCATCCGCGGCATGCTCCCCAAGAGCAAGCTCCATTTCGAGCGCAAGCTCAAGGTCTACGCCGGTCCCAGCCATCCCCATGCGGCTCAGCAGCCTGAACCGCTGGAATTCTAGGTCCGTCGACATAGCACGGAAGGAGGTCCTGTGAATGCAAACGATTGACTTCTTCTGGGGTACCGGTCGGCGGAAGACTGCCGTTGCCCGAGTTCGGGTCCGTTCCGGCGAGGGCAAGGTTCTCGTCAACGGTCGCGAAGTGGAGAATTACTTCCCCCGCCTCATCTGGTCCAAGAGTGCCCTCGAGCCTCTCCGCGCCAGCGGCATGGAGGGCAAGCTCGATGTCCTCGTCAAGGCGGAGGGCGGCGGTCTCACCGGGCAGGCCGGAGCGGTTCGCCTCGGCGTCGCCCGCGCCCTCATCAAATTGAACCCCGATCTTCGCCCCGTCCTGAAGCGGGGAGGTTTCCTCTCCCGCGATTCCCGCATGGTGGAGCGCAAGAAATACGGTCTCAAAGGCGCCCGCGGACGGAGGCAGTTCTCCAAGCGTTAGTATTTGTTTGTATCGCACCGAAAGCGAGGGGGCAGAGCCCCCTCGCTTTTTTCTTCTTTTTTTCTGCCTCCTCCTTTAAGATGAGAAAGAAAAGCCCCTTCGCTCTCGACGTCGAGAGAAAAACAGATCCCTCTGGAGGTGATGGCCTTGGATCAGCGTGTGGACAGGGTCTATGCGCGGCTTGTCGAGCTTCTGGACGGCAGGGATTACGGCGCCCTCAAAACTCTTCTCGCCTCCCAGGAGGCCGTCGACGTGGCGGGGCTCGTCGTCTATTTCGAAGTGGCCCGCCGATTCCTGTCCCTTTCCTGAGAGGCGCCGTGGCTTTCTTCGGCCGCAAGAGACCCCTCAAAATCAGGACGCAGTTCTTCCTTCTGACGGCGCTGATCTCGGTCGCCGGACTTCTTCTCGTCAGCCTCGCCTCCTGGAAGCTCATCGAGGACCAGCTCGAGGCGCGGATGGCCAGGACGGCCATGGCCATCGCCCGCTCCGTCGCTCAGATCCCCGATGTCCAACGTCACGTGGGACGTCCCGGAGGCTCCGACGTGGTTCAGCCCATCGCCGAAGCCATTCGCGAGGAGACGGGCGTCGAGTTCATCGTCGTCTTCGACATGTCAGACCGTCGCTACTCTCACCCCCTCCCGGAGAGAATCGGGCTGCAGGCCGTCGGCGGCGATCACGGTCCCGTGCTGGAGCGGGGTGAGGCCTACATATCCAGAGCCATCGGCTCCATGGGGCCCTCCATGCGGGCCATCGTCCCCATCGTTCACGAAGGGCGCCAGGTCGGGGGCGTCTCGGTCGGCATCCTCCTGAACGACATCGACGAGGCCCTGGACCGGCTCGTCCTGAGCCTTCTGGCGATGCTTCTGCCCGGGCTGGCCGTCTCTCTGGCCGGGTCGGCCTTCCTGGCCTGGAACATCAAGCGCAGCACCTGGGGGCTCGAGCCTCACGAAATCGCCCGCCTGCTTCGGGAAAGGGAGAGCATGCTCGATTCCATCAAAGAAGGGATCATCGCCGTCGACGGCGAGGGACGTCTCACCCTCATCAACGGGGCGGCCCGCCGGCTTCTGGGCGTCAAGGAAGGGGCCCTGGGCGAGCCCGTCGACGCCTTCATACCCAATACGCGGCTGCCCTCCGTCCTGAAAAGCGGCCTGGCCGAGCTGGATCAGGAGCAGAACGTCCTGGGGGCGAGGCTCATGACGAACCGCATCCCCCTGCTTCATCGCGGGCACGTCGTCGGCGCCATCGCCAGCTTCCGCGATATGACGGAAATGAGGCGTCTCGCCGGAGAGATCACCGGCGTCCGTCTCTACCTGGAGGCCCTGCGCGTCCAGAACCACGAGTTCCGCAACAAACTTCAGGCCATCTCCGGCCTCATCCAGCTGGGCGAGGCGGCGAGGGCCCTGGATTTCATCGCCGAGACCTTCTCGCCCGCCTCCTCCCCCGACGCCGCCGTGACCCGCAGGATCCGAAACCCTGCCGTGGGAGGCATCCTCCTGGGCAAGCTGGGGCGCTGCAGGGAATTGGCCGTGACGCTCGAGATCGACGAGGAGAGCTACTGCCGGGACACGAAGAGCCTGGACAGCCAGGCCCTGGTCGTCATCATCGGCAACCTCCTGGAAAACGCCATAGAGGCCGTGGCCTCTCTGCCGTCCGAGCGTCGCCAGGTCCGCTTTACCATCTTCGATGAATCGAAGCGCATTCTCATCGCCGTCTCCGACAGGGGAGAGGGCATCGCTCCCGAAGCGGAAGGGCGTCTTTTCGAAAAGGGATACTCCACCAAAAGCGGACCCCTGGCCAGGGGATACGGACTCTACAACGTGAAAAATCTCGTCGAAGCCTGTCGGGGAGAGATCAGCTACCACTCCGTCGTCGGCGGGGGGACGGAGTGGATCGTCAACTTGCCCCAGACTCAGGAGGAGGTCGATGGCTCTGCGCGTCATTGACGTGATCGTCGCCGAAGACGATCCCATGGTCACCGAAATCTACCGGCGCTACATCCATTCTCTCGACGGCTTCCGCGTCGTCGCCGCCGTCTCCGACGGGAAAAGGGCCCTCAGCGCCCTCGAAGAGGTCTCCGTCGACCTCATGATCCTCGATATCTTCATGCCCGATCTCGATGGCCTGGCGACGCTTCAGGCCCTTCGCGGGAGCGGGCGCAGCCTGGATGTCATCGTCGTCTCGGCGGCCCATGACGCGCTGACTCTGACCTCGGCCATCCAGGGAGGCGCCTTCGATTACATCGTCAAACCCTTCAGCTTCGAACGCCTCGGCGCGGCTCTCGATGCCTACCGGCAGATGCGGTGTCGCCTCGAACGTTGCGATGCCCTGACTCAGGCCGACGTCGACGGTCTCCTGCGTCTTCGGAACAAGAAAAACCTCATGACCCTTCCCAAGGGGCTCAACGAAGGGACGCTGGGCAGGGTCATCGCCCATCTCCGGGCGACGGACCGGCCGCTTTCGGCCGACGAGACGGCCGAGGCCCTGAGCGTTTCGCGCGTCACGGCCCGGCGCTATCTCGAGCATCTCGTCGCCTCGGGCCAGGCTCTGGTGGAACGGAGCTACGGCGACGTGGGGCGTCCTCTTCACCGCTATCACCTTACGGAATGACCAAAACCTTACAAAACTTTTTTTTAATTTCTAATTCCTTGCATCCCTTTCCTTCCCGATGGACAATAGAAAAAAGATTCTTGCCGGCCTGGTCCGGAAAGAGAGGGAGGGAACAGCACATGAAAAGAAAGTGTCTTTCGTCCTTGCCCGTCGGTCTCCTTGCGGCTCTCTTCATTATGGTTTTGGCCGCTTCGGCCCTCGCCGCCGATTTCCCCTCGCGCCCCTTCGAGGTCATCGCCCCCGGCGGAGCGGGAGGCGGCTGGGACACGACGGCCCGTCTCACGGCCAAAGTCCTCGGAGAGACGGGGCTCATCACCCAGCCCATGCCCGTCATCAACAAGCCCGGCGGCGGCGGCGGCGTGGGCCTCGCCTACATGCAGAAGAAAAAGGGCGATCCCTACTCCCTCATCGTCTACTCTCCCCCCCTTCTCCTCATCAACCTCACGGGCCAGACGAAGCTCAGCTTCCGCGACGTCACGCCCCTGGCCATGCTCATCAACGACTTCGGTGCCTTCGCCGTGCCCAAGGACTCCCCCTATCAGACCATCGGCGACGTCATGGAGGCCCTGAAGAAAGATCCCAAATCGGTCAAGACGGGCGGCAACTCCTCCTTCGGCAGCATGGACCACATTCAGTTCCTCCAGGCCGCCAAGGCCGCCGGCGTGGAAAACATCAAGGACATCCCCTACATCGCCTTCCAGGAAGGCCCCATGGCGGCCCTCATGGGCGGCCATATCGATCTCCTCTCGACGGGCATGGCCGAGACCGTCGGCCCTCTCGAGGCCGGTGAGATCCGCGTCCTCGCCCTGACCTCGCCCGAGCGCGTCGACGCCGGCGTCCTCGGCCAGGTCCCGACCCTGAAGGAATCGGGCATCGACACGGCCTTCATCAACTGGCGCGGCTTTTTCGGTGCCCCCGGCCTGGGCGAGGCGGAAAAGGCCCACCTGGTCGAGGCCATGCAGAAGATGACCGAGACGGCCGAGTGGGACGATGTCTGCGCCAAGAACGGCTGGACCAAGGCCTTCATGGGCGCCGACGACTTCGCCGCCTTCCTGGCCAAGACAGAGGGCGAGTACAAGGACCTCCTGACCGAGATCGGTCTCTACAAGGCCCAGTAGTTTCCCAGTCAACCCGGGCCGGAAGGGGAGGTTTCCCCTTCCGGCCTCTTTCGTCGAGGAGGTGGTTCCATGCGCTCCGATTCCATCGTCGGCATCGTCTCCCTTCTTTTCGGGATGGCCTACACCGTTCAGACCCTCCGTCTTCCCAAGGCCATGGTCGGCAATCCCTGGGCCCCCCTGTTCTTTCCTCTGACTCTGGGCGTCCTGCTCGTGGCCGTCGGCGCCGTCGTCCTTTTCCAGGGGCTGCGCCAGGCCAAGGCGGAGGCGAAAAAGAAGGGCTCCAAACGCCTCATCGTCGTCACGGTCCTGATCTGTCTGGTCTACTCGGCCCTCTTCGAACATCTGGGCTTCATCCTTTCGACGATTCTCTTCCTCGGCGGCCTTCTTTTCGTCATCAACGGAGCCCGGGCCTGGAAGGTCAACAGCGTCATCGCCGTTACCTTTTCTCTGGGAGTCTGGTACGTCTTCGAAAAGATCTTCTACATGAATCTTCCCTAGGATTGAGGTGATCGTCGATGGAACTGGTACAGAATCTTCTCCTCGGTCTTTCCGTGGTCCTCACGCCCCTCAACCTGCTCTGGATGGTGGCAGGCTCCGTTCTGGGGACGGTTCTCGGCATGCTGCCCGGCCTCGGTCCGACGACGGGCATCGCCCTTCTTCTCCCCCTGACCTTCACCATGAGGCCCGAGACGGCCCTCATCACCATGTGCGCCGTCTACTACGGCGCCATGTTCGGCGGCTCGCGGAGCTCCATCCTCCTCAACGTTCCCGGTGACGGCGCCGCCGTCGCCTCCTGCTTCGACGGCTACCCCATGGCCCAGCAGGGACGGGCCGAGGCGGCCCTGGCCATATCGGCCATCGCCTCCTTCATCGGCGGCCTCATCGCCACCGTGGCCTTCGTCCTCGTCGCCATCCCCGTGGCCCGCTTCGCTCTTCGCTTCGGCCCTCCCGAGTACTTCATGCTCATGGTCTTCGCCCTCTCGGCCACGGCGGCCATCTCGAAAGAGGCCCTCTTCAAGGGCTTCGTGTCGCTCCTTTTGGGGCTCATGATCTCCACCGTCGGCATCGACTACCAGACGGGCGTCCTGCGCTTCACCTTCGGCGTCATGGAGCTCCAGACGGGCATCGACTTCGTCGTCGTCATCATCGGCATCTACGGGCTGGGCGAGGTCTTCAAGAACCTGGAAAACATCGCCTCCGGCGGCGGCCTTCAGGCGATCCAGAAGAAATTCGGTCGCATCTGGATCACGATGGACGACTGGAAGCGCTGCATCGGTCCCATCCTGCGCCAGACCCCTCTGGGATTCATCGTCGGCGTCCTCCCCGGGGCGGGGGCGACCATCGCCGCCCTCATGGCCTACAACAACGAAAAGCAGCTCTCCAAGGAGCCCGAACGCTTCGGCAAGGGGGCCATCGAGGGTCTTGCCGCCCCCGAGGCGGCCAACAACGCCTGCTCCGTGGGCGCCCTCATCCCCATGATGACCCTGGGCGTTCCCGGGTCGGGGACGACGGCCGTCATGCTCGGCGCCCTCATGATCCTGGGCCTCCAGCCCGGGCCCCTGCTCTTCCAGCAGCACGCCGACGTGGCCTGGGCCGTCATCGTCAGCATGTTCCTGGGCAACGTCGTCTGCGCCGTCGTCAACATCCCCCTGGCGGGACTGCTCGTGCGGGTTCTGGCCGTTCCCCCCAAAATCCTCTATCCCGTCATCGTCGCCCTCGCCTTCGTCGGCGTCTACACCATCAACTTCAGCGTCGTCGAGTTCGTCCTCCTCATCCTCTTCGGCCTCGTCGGCTATGCCATGAAAAAGTACAAGATCCCGACGGCGCCCCTCATCCTCGCCGTCGTCGTCGGCTCCTCGATGGAGCAGAACTTCCGCATGGCCCTCATGCTCTCCGACGGGCGGTTCTCCGTCTTCTTCCGCAACGGCATCTGCTGGACCCTCTTCGTCCTGGCCATCGTCTCCATCGCCTGGCCCTTCATCTCTTCGGCTCTGAAGGAGCGCAGGGCCAGAGCCTGACGGTCGGAGAGTCACCTGGAATTTCTCTGAAAAGGCAAGGGGCAAAAGGGGCCGCCTCGAGGCGGCCCCTTTTGCCCCTTCTACGCTTGGCAGACCGATGGGTACGCGGTAGGATTCAAGTACCCGAGGAAAGCGTCTCCGGGGGAGAACTCCGTCCGGGCGAGGTCGGGGCTCGCCCTGCAGGGGACGTCTTTCTCTGCATCGACGAAACGAAACGGCTCGGGCGCGCTGTCGCCCAAGGAACCACTGAGGGAGGAGAATTCATGCTCGAACGTTCAAGAGGACGCCTGCGTCCGCTGTTGTTGCTGTTTCTGCTCTGCCTCGTCACCCTTGCTTTGGGCCGGCGGGTCTGGGCCGACGAGGTCCTGACCCTTGAGAAGGCCCTTGCCCTGGCCGAGACCCACAACGGACAGATCGTCGCCGCCCGGGAACAGGTCCGCCAGGCCGAGGCCGTCTCTCGGGGCGCGGCCTCCAAGATGGGGCCCAAGCTCGATGCCTCCGTCGCCGTCATCCGCTACAACGAGGAGCCTCGCAAGGCCGTCGTCGGCGGCGGAGGGGGCTATATCCAGGATTCCTTCAAGGAGACCTGGAAGGCCGCCCTCACCCTCACGCAGATCCTCTACAGCGGCGACACCCTTCAGGCCAACCTCCAGGCCTCCCGTCTCGAGGCCGAAGGACTTCGGTCGCAGGAGCTGCGCACCGTTCAGTCCGTCCGCAACGCCGTCTGCAGCGCCTATTTCGGATTCCAGCAGGCCCGGGCGACTCTCGTCGTGGCCGAGGAGGCCATCGCCCTCGCCGCCGAGCACAAAAAAGACGCCGAATCGCTTTTCAATAACGGCCTCGTCGCCAAGAACGAGCTTCTCCGTGCCCAGGTGGCCCTTTCCGACGCCGAGCTGGACCGCATCCGTGCCGCCAACGCCGTCAATACGGCCCGGAAGGCTCTGGAGCGGACCGTCGGCGTCGCCTTCGAGCCCGCGACGGTCTTTCCCGAGCCCCTCGTCGATCTTCCCGAGTTCGCCCTTCCCGAGCTTGTCGAGGCCGAAAAGAAGGCCCTCGTCTTTCGGCCCGAGCTGAAAGCCCTCGAATCCTCCAGGGGAGCGGCCGAATTTCTGGCACGGGCCGCGGCCGGACAGGCCAAGCCCCAGGTCGCCCTCGAGGTCGAGGCCAGTGACGTCGGCGACAGCTTCTACCCCGACGTGCAGGATCAGTGGAAGGTGACTCTGGCCGCCCAGTGGCGCCTCTTCGACTCGGGCGAGGTCCGCGCCAACGTCGACAAGGCCCGCAGCGCCGCCGCCGAGGTCCTTGCCCGCATGGACGACCTGCGCCATCAGATCTCCCTCGAAGTCTCGACGGCCCGCCTCGACCTCGATTCGGCCCTGCAACGTCTCCGCGTCGCCACGGACCAGGTGGCCCTGGCCGAGGAGGATCACCGCATGGCCCTCAAGCGCTACAAGGCCCAGGTCGGCACCAACCTCGACGTTCTCGACGCCCAGGTGGCCCTGACCAACTCGCGGACCCAGCTCGTCCTGGCCGTCTATGACGCCTTTCAGGCCGATGCCGACCTGACCTATGCCATCGGCGACGAGCCCCTTGCTCCCATGGAGGGAGATGCCCCCGTGGAATGAAACGCCTGCTGGTTCTCCTGGCCTTCGTGGCCCTCTTCGTCGGCCTCATCCTCTTCCGAGGCCTTCAGGAGCGCCGTCTCGCCGGTGAACCGGAGGAGAGCCCCCTCCCCGTCGACGTGACGAAGGTCGAGGAGCGGCTTTTCAGGGAGATCGTCTCCTTCGTGGCCGATATCGAGGCGACGGAGAGGGCCGCCGTCGTGGCCAAGCTGCCGGGACGGACGGTCCTTTCCGTCGCCGTCGACGTCGGCGACGTCGTCCGTCGGGGCGATCTCCTGGCCACGCTCGACGACAGCCTTCTCGCCTCGGGCCTCGCCCAGGCCGAGGCGACTCTGGCTCAGGCCTCGGCCGCCCTCCGGCGGGCATCGGTCCAGGAGGAGCGGGCCCGCCTCGACTTCGAGAGATTCGCCCGTCTCCTGGAGGAAGAGGTCATCAGCCGTCAGCGCTACGACCACGCCAAAGGGGATTACGAGGCCTCTGCGGCTATGCGGGAGGAGGCCGAGAAGGCTCAGGCCCGAGCCCGGGCGGCGCTGGAGGAGCTGCGGACTCAGATGGGCTACCACCGCATCGAATCGCCCATCGACGGCGTCGTGGCCCGACGCGACATCGATCCCGGAGACAGTTCGAACCTCTCCGGTCCGGCCTTTGTCATCAACAGGCAGCACGAGGTCAAAGTCCGAGGCGCCGTCGACGAGAAGGCCTTCGTCCGCATCGCCAGAGGCCAGAGGGCGACGCTCTCCGTCGATGCCCTGGGAGAGGCGGTCTTCGAGGGCGTCGTGAGTCGTCTTTCTCCCGCCCTGGAAGGCGCCACGCGGACGGGAGAGGTGGAGATCGTCCTCGACGACGGCGGCGGCAGGCTCCGCCCCGGTCTCTTCGCCCGCGTCCGTCTCTTCCTGGGAGAACGCCGGGGCGAGGCCCTTCCCCGCGAGGCCCTCTTCCGCCTCGAAGGAACGGGCGAAAGGGCCTGCTACGTCGCCGACGGGGGGAGGGCCCGCCTGCGCCTCGTCGAAACGGGACTGGAAGAGGGCGACTGGGTCGAGATCGTCGGGGGGCTCTCAAGGGAAGAGGCCGTCGTCATGACCCGATCGGGAAGCCTGCGCGACGGAACCCTGCTGGAGGTGTCCCGACGTTGAAGCTGCCCGGACTGGCCGTCAGGCGGTCGGTGACGACGACGGTGGCCTTCGTCGCCGTCCTCCTCCTGGGCCTGGTGGCCCTCAGGGGCCTCAAGCTGGACATGCTCCCCAAGATCGAGCCGCCCGTCGTCACCCTCCTCACGACCTGGCCCGGCGCCTCGGCCGAAGACGTGGAGCAGCGCATCTCGAAGGAGATGGAGGACCAGATGGCCCTCATCGAGGGCGTCGACGAGATCCAGTCCAAATCGGTCGACAACCTCTCCGTCGTCTCCGTCAGATTCACCTGGGACGTCGACCTCGACGTCAAACTCGGCGACGTCCGCGACGCCGTCACCTTCGCCAAACGAGAACTTCCCGCCGATGCCGAAGAGCCCATCATCCTCCGCGTCTCCTCCGGAACGGTCCCCGTCGTCCAGATGGCCCTCACGGCCGAGCGCTCCTTCCCCGCCCTTCGCCACTTCGCCGACAAGGTCATCGTCGAAAACCTCAAACAGGTCCAGGGCGTGGGCCAGGTCCTCCTCTACGGGGGGCGGGCGCGCGAAATCGCCATCAACGTCGATCTGGAACGTCTCGAGGCCTACGGCCTCTCCCTGGCGGCCCTGGCGGCGGCCCTGGACAGAGAAAACCTCAACCTTCCCGCAGGCACGCTCAAAGAGGGGGGGCTCGAATACCCCATCCGCGTCCCGGGCCGATTCTCCTCCGTCGCCGAAATCGGCTCAGTCGTCGTGGCCGTCGTCGACGGCCGTCCCCTGCACCTCGGCGACGTGGCCTCCGTCGTCGACGGCTACAAGGACGTCGACGTCAACGGCTGGATGGGCGAGCACCCTTCCGTCGTCCTCGTCGTCCTCAAGAACAGCGACGCCAACACCGTCGAGGTCACGCGCGCCGTCGAGGCCCGCATGGCGGAGATGAAAAGGCGTTTTCCCTCGGACCTGACCTACTCCGTCGTCTTCAACACGGCCGACTACATCATGATGTCCCTCCGGAATCTGACGACCTCCCTCGGCCTCGGCATTCTCCTCGTCTTCTTCGTCACCTGGGCCTTCCTTCAACGCCTTTCGGCTTCTCTCGTCGTCTGCACGGCCATCCCCCTCTCGCTTATCGCGACCTTCATGGCCATGAGACAGCTCGATTTCACCCTCAACATCATGACCCTGTCGGCTCTGGCCGTGGCCAGCGGCATGGTCGTCGACAACGCCATCGTCGCCACGGACCAGATCATCCATCACCTGGAACGGGGCGAGCGGAGCCCCGTCGCCGCCGTCCTGGGCGCCGAAGAGGTGGGATCGGCCCTCGTCGCCTCGACTCTGACGACGGTCGTCGTCCTCCTTCCCATGGCCTTCGTCAGCGGACTCGTCGGCGTCTTCTTCTCGGCCCTGGCCCTCGTCATGGTCCTGGCCGTCGTCGCCTCCCTCGTCGTGGCCCTAACCCTCGTCCCCGTCCTCGCCTCGCGGTTTTTCCAGAAGGAGGCGCCCCTCTCCACCCTTCAGCGAGGGGCCGAAACCTTCCTTCGCCTCCTGGAAAGAGGGTACGGCGAGTTCCTGCGATGGGCCGTCGACAACGGGAAAAAAATCCTCGCCGTGGCCCTGATCCTTTTTTCCCTCACCGTCGTCGGCTTCCGCCGCGTCGGAACGGAACTGACGGCCGATCCCGACACGGGCGAAATATCCATCTCCTTCCGCCTTCCCGAGGGGACGAAAAACGAAGTCACCGACAGACTGGTCCGCGACATCGTCGCCTACTGCGAGGCCAACGTGGCCGAGGCCCGGTGGGTCTTCGGCTGGGACGGACAGACCGAAGAGGGCTACGGCATCGCCACGGGACAGGAAGAGGGGCCCAACGTGGGCACCGTGGGCCTCAAGCTCGTCGACAAGGCCGACAGGGACCGTTCGGCCTTCGACGTGGCCCAGCAGATCCGGACCTGGCTTGCCGCCCGGCCGGGAATCGAGCGCATGACCGTCTACGTCTCGTCGCCCGTCAAGGCCATGTTCCTGGGCTCCAAACCCCTCAAGATCGAAGTCTACGGCGATGACCTGAAGGAGGTTCTGGCCGTCGCCCGGCTCCTCGGCGAAAGGGTTCGGGCCGTCCCGGGGGCCGTCGACGTCACGCTGAGCCAGAAGCCGAACCGGCCCGAGATCCATGTCGGCGTCGACAGGGAGAAAGCCGCCCTTCTTGGCGTCTCGACGGCCTCCGTCGCCGCCTCCCTCCGGGGCTACTTCCACGGCCACGAACTCGAAGAGAGCTACTGGGAAGGCGAAAACGACTACCCCATCCGGGTCCGCCTCAACGAGGCCGACCGCAACGACATGGATGTCCTTCGGCGGCTTTCCGTTCCCTCCGCTTCGGGTGGTTTTCGACGCCTCTCCTCGCTGGCCGAGGTGAAACCGGCTCAGGGAGCGCCCGAGATCGACCGCAAGAACCGCCGCCGCGTCATCTCCGTCGAGGCCAACGTCCACGGCCGCTCCCTGGGGCAGGTCACGGCCGACGTGAGGGCCTCGCTGAAAAAACTCGACCTGCCTCCATCGGTCTCGATCCGCTTCGGCGGCGAAGTGAAGGAACAGGCCGACGCCTTCGCCCAGCTCTCCCTCATGGCCCTTCTCGGCGTCCTTCTCGTCTACATGGTCATGGCCGGCCAGTACGAGGCCTACCTCGACCCCCTCGTCATCCTCTTCAGCATCCCTTTCGCCCTGACGGGCGTCGTCTTCGCCTTTCTCCTGACGCAGGTCAACCTCTCCATCCAGGGCTTTCTGGGGATCATCATGCTCATCGGCATCGTCGTCAACAACGCCATCGTCCTCGTCGACTACGTCAACCTTCTCCGGGCCCGGGGAACTTCCCTGAGAGAGGCCCTTTTCGAGGCCGGAGAGAGACGTCTCCGGCCCGTTCTGATGACGACGCTGACGACCTTTTTCGGCATGCTTCCCATGGCCGTCAGCAGGGGAGAGGGAGCCGAAGTCTGGCGGGCTCTGGCCCTCTCCGTCATGGGAGGGCTTCTCTTCTCCACCTTGGTCACTCTCGTCCTCATCCCCGTCCTCTACGACCTCGTCGAAGAAAAAATCCGCAGAAGGCCCCGTTTTCAGGAGCTGAAGGAGGCGAAGCGCCTTGAAGGGACTGTGGATCTTCTGTAACGAAAGCATCTCCGAAGAGGTGATCGCTCTTTTCGAAGAGGGCGGCGTCGAGGGCTACACGGCCTGGCCCGCCGTCCTGGGCTGTCACCGCGGCTGCAAGACCCGCTGGAACGACGCCGTCTTCCCCGGCAGGAACTGGGCCTTCTTCGTCGCCGAAGAGGATTCCCTCATCGCCGGCCTTGTGGAAAGGCTCAAGCTCTTCAAGGGACGGGACGAGATTCATCGGGCCGGAATCAGGGCCTTCGTCCAGCCCCTGGAGGAGAGGCTCTGACCGCTTTTCGAGGGGCGGAGCGGCTGGAGGGACCTGCGCTCTTTGACGGCCCCTCATCTTGGGCTATAATACGGAGGCGTCGAGCCGGTGTAGCTCAGCTGGTAGAGCAGCTGACTTGTAATCAGCAGGTCGCCGGTTCAAGTCCGGCCGCCGGCTCCATTCAGGTTCCGGAGGTGTCCTAGCTTTTCTCAGCGGCGCTTTTGTCTAGCTCCGTCGAAAAGGCAGGGAGGAGACGCTCCGCCCTTGTTGACAGGCCTGAAAGTCTGGGGTAAGATACCTCAGGTCCGGTGAAGAGGGGCTTCTGTCTCTTTTTCGTGCAGGGATCAATGTGGTGGGATGGCCGAGTGGTCAAAGGCAGCAGACTGTAAATCTGCCGGCTAGCGCCTACGTAGGTTCAAATCCTACTCCCACCACCATTTCTGTGACTATAGGCCGACTTAGCTCAGTAGGTAGAGCACATCCATGGTAAGGATGGGGTCTCCGGTTCGAGTCCGGAAGTCGGCTCCAACTGCAATCACTGGCCCCCTCTCTGCGCCGAATGGCGTAGGGAAGGGGTCATGTTTTTACCCTTCCTCCCCTTGCTTTCGGTAAAAAGAGAGGAGGAATGTCAGCTATGTCGCCCTCATCGTCCCTCGTCACACTGAAAACCCCCTACCGAGACGCCACCGCCGCCTTGGACGCTTTCCTCGCCATCCGCAAGGCGGAAGGGGTCTCCCCGGCCACTCTGGAAAACTACCGGCACACCGTCGGCCTCATCCTCAGGGAGCATCCTGATTTTCTCGAACGCCCCAGAGAGGCCCTTCTGGCCTTCGTCTCCGACGCGGACAACGATTGGACGCGGTTCACCCGGCTCAAGACGCTCCGGGTTTTTTGTGCGTTCCTCGTCGAAGAAGGGATTCTCGACGCCGACCCCGCACGTGGAATCAAGGCACCCATGCCGCGAAGGAAGATCGACGCTCCCTCCATGGAGGCCGTGAAGGCCTTCCTGAATGCCCTCGACGGGAGTCATTTCGCCGAGCTCCGGCTGAAGGTCATGCTCTTCGTCGCCCTCGACACGGGCCTCCGCCGGGGAGAGCTCTGCGGGCTCAGGAAGGACAATTTCGACGCCGAAGGGCTTCTCCTCACCGTCCGACCGGAGACGTCCAAGACTCGCACGGGACGGGTCGTCCCGGTCTCGCCGCAGACGGCAAGGGAGATACGGCGCTTCGTGGCCCTTCACCTCGCGGAGTGGCGGACTCCTTGGCTTTTTCCGACGGAGACAGGGACGAAGCTGGCGCCGTCAGGCCTCGGGCAGCAGATCAGGAGAGCCTCGGCCCGAACGGGGTTGAAGCTCAAGATTCACGGACTGCGCCACCTCTGCGCGACGGAGTTTCTGAGGGAGACGGGCAACATCGTGCTCACCGCGCAGCTGCTGGGGCACACCTCCATCTCGACAACGAGCCGATTCTACGAGCACCTGACAATCTCCGACCTCCAGGAGGCCCATGGGAAGGCCGCCGTCGTCTCGTCGGTCCTTGAGAACCCTCGGAAGAGGAGCATTTCCCCAAAAAAGCGGCCACATCGCCGATAAGCCCACCAGAATGCCCGTAGACGAAGGGGGTGGCCGTCAAGGTCTAATTGGTCCTGTCTGCCTGAAGTCGCCCCGCTGTGGGGCATCCAGAAACGTCGTCCATGAGACGACAAGCCGCGAAGGAGGAATTGCCATGTTGATCGAATCGAAGAGCGCCCTGCTGGGAAATGTCATCATCGACCCCGACAAACGCCTGCTTTTTATCGAAAAAGGGACACCCGACGGCGGCCCGCTCCTGATGCAGCTCCCGGACGAGCCCGGACAGTGACCGAGTAGACGAGACGGCCTCCCTTCGGGGGGGCCGTTTTTTGACTGGCCAACATCAGGATTGATGACGCTGGTACGGTCGTTCTACGGTCGTACAACGGACGTACAACGGACGTTCTACGTTCGTACAACGAACTGTCGAGGATTCCTCGACGGTTGGGCGCCCCATGGGGGTCGGCATAGGGTATCCGTGAGGAATCGGGCATCACTAGCAGTGATACCCTCTCGGCGTGCACGGGGGGGGGCCTCTGTCTGCGGACATCTGGATTTGTCTGCAGACAATTTCAACCGACCCCTTGGCGCGCGGGGATTGTGGTTCCATCGTGAAACGCGATGGTATCCGCCGCTGCCCGCTCCAAGGGTACGAAACGGATTCGCCCCCTTTTTCGTGGCGCCACGAAAATGCTCCCAGCCACACGGGGGGCACTGGAACCCCTCCGAGACGAAGTAGACCCCCTGTGGGGCATCCTGAGCCCCGTATCGGAGAAGTCTCGCCGTCAGGGCTCCTCCGAGCCTACGAGGTCGACGCTCTCAGCGCCGTGTTGAACGGCTCCCTCGGTTTTTCCTCCGCAATTTTCAGCAATTGCGCGTGTTCGGACATGGTCAAATCTCGCTCGCCATGGACAACGCGCTGCATCTCGGCCTCACCCAAAAGTTTCTCGCAGTCGAAGTAATCGCACCCGTGCCGTCGAACATCCGCATATCGTTTCTGGATCACGTTCATTCCAGTTCCTCCTCTTTCCTCCCGTTTGAGCTCCCATCGCTAGGAATAAAATTCACGACGATGCTCGGAGCTTCCAAAGTTCGGTTTTCGATCCTGTCAAGGAAATCGCCTTCGCTTCGGGCAAGCAGCTCGCTTGCTCGAAGTCGGTCCTTCAGGTCTCTTTCTTCGTCCCGCATGACCGCAGACCAAAAACTCTGCCGTTCCTCACGGTCGGCGACAATGGAATTTATCTTCCGGGAAATTCGTTTTTCCAGGGCCTCCCTGATTGCGGGATGCTTCATCAGCTTGTCACCATTCGACCCGGCCCATTTTTGGGAATAACCCGCAGCGATGGCCGCCCGCGTCGTGTTCCCGTCATAAATCTCGACGAAAGCCCTTTGCTTCGGCGTCAAACCCATTCCCGCGCCCCCTTGTCCAGGACCTTTCATCGGGGAGCCTCTCCCACGACGGCTTCCCAGGTTCGCAGCAACGCGAGTTCGCACGCCGCGGAGATCTTCGCCTTCCGCAGCCGGGCCAGCCGAGCCTCGTGGTCGGCCTTCACCTCGGCGCTCTGCGCTTCAAGCCAAGCCGCCATGTCGATCGGTTTTTCCATTCGATTGGTGCTCCTCTCTGTCCGGGCATCCGGCGAACCGCCGGGGGCCACTCCTCCGCGAAGGAGAAGACCATCGACAGGTTCTATCTTCGAAACCTCGTCCGGGACAGCGGGACGGCGGGACGGCCGGACACCCTTATAGGGGGGTGTCCCGGGGCGTCCCGCTACGTCGTCCCGTTCGCATGCCGGGACGGCGGGACACACCGGGACATGTCCCGCTATGTCCCGGTGTCCCGCTTCGTCTGTTCTCCGTAATAAAGCGACTTGGGCTCTTTGTTCCAGGGGGTCGGCCACAAGGTAAAGCCCCTTTTCGACTCGGAGGCAGCCACGTGCGATGAGCCCGTCCCGTGCTCGCTGAAATTGCTTTCGCTTCGCGTCAGGGCTGTCTCCCGTCGCCACCGAGTAGAAAACCGGCCGCCAGGCTTCCAGGTCGAGGCACGCGGTCCCGTCGACGATTTTGCCGTGACACTCAAATGCCGACCGGTATGACCGCAACGCCGCACGCTGAAGCTCCGACAGAGCCTTTTCCCCCTTCGCGGGGCCTTCGGCCTCGACCAGGACGGCGGACGTGATGCCCGGTTCAATTTCGACGTCCCGAAGTTCAAAGTGCAGATCATCGAAAGCCGCCCCGTCTTTCCTCTTGGCCGATCGAACGGACAGCGATTTCCCCGGCACCCCCTCGACAAGCATTTCCGTGTCGAGCGCCCCTCGGAAGGCCGACGAGCCACGGGACCGGCTCTTGTCGCCGTGTCCGGAGTGATGGACGACCAAAACCGTGCACTCGTAGCGCGACCTTAGGCCATCGAGCGCCATGATGAAACGGCCCATGTCGGCTGAGCTGTTTTCGTCGCCGCCGGAAAAACTCCGCGCCAAGGTATCGACGACAACCAACTTCGGCGCTCCGACTCGGTCGGCCACCTCCTCGACGGCCAGGCCCACCTCGGCGGCCGAAGCCGCGTCCAAGAGCGCCGGGGGCTGAGTGCTGACAAAAATCGGCGCACCGCGAAGAGAGACTCCGTTGTGGCGCTCCCAGGCTGCGCGCCGACGGGCCAGCCCGGCGAAGCCCTCGCCGGCCAAGTAGACCACCGGGCCTGGTTCGACGGGCCGCCCGTGGAAGGGCGTCCCGGACGCGATGCAGAAGGCCATGTCCAATGTGAAGAAGCTTTTTCCGCTACCTGACTCGCCGAAGGCGCTGGCCAGCGAATCTTGTTCAAGTAGACCCTCGACAAGCCACTGGGGCTCTCTGGCTTCGAGCTCCCCGAAGGGGACGAGGTGGAAGCCGCGGGGTTTTCCCTTCGCGGGCCGCGGTCGGTTCTGCCAGGCTTCGACGATGGCCTCCGGACCTTCCCCCAGGAACACGTCGCCCCAGTCTTTGCCACCGCCACCCACCGGGATGAAAGGTTCTGCCCCGGAGTCATCGGCAGCGCGTCGCCCCGCCGGGTCGGCATCGGTCGCGGCAATGATGGTCGCCGACGTCCGACCTCGAAGTTCCCGGACGACTGCGGGCACCCGGCTGGCACTGAAGGCCACGACGACGGGCAAGCCCAGCGCCTGACGAAGGGCTACCCCGGTTCCCAAGCCCTCGGTGACAAAGACGTGCTCGGCCTCCTCCAGGCTCCCCAGGGGGAAGGTTTTCATGTGTGACCCCTGCTGGAAGCGCTTCCGGCCGTCGGGAGCGATTTCCTGGATTCCGACGAGCTGACCGGAAAAATCCCTCGAAGGGACAAGCAGATTGCCCCTGTCGTCAACCCTCAGGCCAGGGACCATCTCCAAGCCCTTCTTGGCCAGGTAGGGATGCCCACGGGCCTCTGAGGCCTCGTCCCAGCGGCGTTGGATGGCATCGCCCTGAGCTTCCACCTTGCGGACCGGGGCCAGGCTCGGCGCGTGTCCCTCCCAAGGCGGCGGGTCAATGCCCAGGCGCTCAGCCAGGGCGGTCAATTTTCCGCTGTCGCCGCCCCAGTCTCGGAAGCACTGCTTTTCGGCGTTGATGAAAAAGGACGCCGTTTTTTCCTCCCTCAGCGGGCTGCGAACCAAGTATTCAGCGGGCTTGACCCACCGCCCGCCGGGGAAATTGTCTTCGACCCAGGATCTGAGGTCGGCGCTCATCTCAGCCACCACGCCGCGAGCACGGACAGGGGTTCGCCCACGCGACAGGCCCGTCGCGCCAGGAGCGCGCCACGGGAAGTAGTGAATTTTAGTTTGATGAAAGGGGAATTATTGAATGGAGAGGTGGCCCCGAAGGGCCGGGGCAAGGGGGCTGGGTCGTCGTCGTCGTCACCAGGGCCGGGGCAGCTTGCCGGGCCGCCTGTGGTCGCTTCTTTTTCTCGGATCACGGTCCGGACTGCGCGGGAGATTTTTCGGATCACGCGAAGGAAGGAAGCTCTCGCTTTCGCGGCTTCACGCTGCCAGAAGCGGGAAAGCCGGAATTTCCGAATTATCCGCTTGACCATGGCAACTGGACGTTCGAGTCTGGTTCCTTCGGCTTCTCGTTCGGCTTTAAGCTTTGCGTTGAGCTCGTAAATGTTCCCCTGAAAATTCATGCGCGTAGTGGTTTCGCAAGTATTTCTTGCTGATTCCATGTCGTTTGCCCCCCTAAGCCGCGTCCTGAGCGTTTCCGCCCTTGAGAAGCCCGTACCGCACGCTTTTTTGACCCCGGACAAGCACAAAGGCGGTTTTTATCTGATATCCATCCGCCCGAAGTTCCCGAACGACGCCCTTCAGGTCTTGGACGCCAAAAGAGGCCGCCATCGCGTTCCCCACGGGATGTCCCGTCGACAACAGACCAAGGATGATTTTTTTGTCACGGTCCATTCATGCCACCTCCATTTTCTCTTCGCGGCTCGTGGTCAGGAAGTATCTCGCCACGTGAGCCCCACTTTCGACGGAAATCATTTCCTTCTCGACGGGAAATCCCATTTTCTTCAGCTCCGCGATTCGTGACGCCAATCGGAGACATCCGAACCGCGACAACGCCTCCAAGGACGTGAGCGATCTTCCATCCCGGAGCCACCCCAGGACCTTTTGACGCTGATTTTTCGTTCGGCTCATCGGCAATTCCAGCTCCTTCCGGCCTCGCGGGCCATCAAAACGGTCCCTGCTGGCCCCGTTGGGCGGTGTTGGACACGTTGGGCGAAAAGGATTACTTCAGGTCATCCTTAATTATAAGCAGTGCGCGACTTCTTCGCAAGGCCTAGCGAAGCCATTTTCGAAAATTCCCTCTACAGGCGCGCCGTAGAACTCCGAGAGCGTCTTTTGGTGCGCCTCTCGACAGTAGAGCCGCCTGTTTTCGAATTGGCTGATCAGTGAAGGATGAATCCCGATCTCGCCCCCCAGCGCCCGGACCGTCAAGCCTGCTTCAAGCCGCAGGGCTTTCAACATCGTCAGCATTTTGGCATCCTCCTCTCAAAAAAAAAGACGGCTTCCGCGAAGGGAGAACCGCCTTGGCATGAAAAACGGACCGGAGATTTTCCTCCGATCCGCGTGCGCAGTATAAGCTTACAATCCTTTTTTTGAAAAAACAACTGTCGTTTGTGGTGTCGTTTATGACGTCATTCCTACTGCTTTTTTACAGGAATTTGTAGAAATCCCCGCTCCGGCCAGGATTTCATCGGCCATCCCCTCGATGGCCAAGCGAAAATACGTGACCAAAGTTTGTCGCGTTTTGCCGTATTTCGAGATGAGTGGGCGCCAGCGGGATTTTTTATGGGACACGGCGGGGAATTTCCGGATGAAGCCGATTTCAACGAAGCGGCTCCAGTCTTGCGGATTGGCACGACCCCAGCGCCCGACCCCGGACACGATGGAGGGCCAGCCTCCGATGGCGACCAGGACCTTCGCGAAGGGGATGCTCGGCCTCCGGAGCACCCGCGGCCAGGCCTCCAAGACCTCCTCAAGCTCCTCGGACGTCGGCTCCGGCCAGTCGCCGACGAGACGGCGAAACCCGCCTTCCACCTGAACCGTCGCTTCAATCAGGTACACAAGGGGCCGTTTCACGTGGAACCTCCTTGTGAAAAGTGTCCCACGAGGGGAGAGCCGGGCTCTCAGAATGCCCGGAGAAGGCCCGGAGAAGAGGGTTCCCTCTTCGCGGGAAGACCTCATCCCTATTGTAAAAAAGACTCGTTCGTGGCATGATGGAAAAATCAAGTGCCGCCCCTTCGAGGTTTACATTTCGGCCATCGGGAGCGACGGCGTCCAGTCGCCCGGAAGTCGAGACGGAAGGGGTCATGGACGGATTTCGGCAAGGGACCAGAAGGGACAAAGCCAGTGTTTGCAAGGGTTCACGAGGCCGACTTAGCTCAGTAGGTAGAGCACATCCATGGTAAGGATGGGGTCTCCGGTTCGAGTCCGGAAGTCGGCTCCAGTGTCTGCGAGGGTCCGGGCGGTTTCCGTCCGGGCCTTTTCTTGCACTCACCCTCCGTACTCCCTCCGTACTCCCTTCGTCGTTGTCCTCTTTCCCGGACGTTCCCGAAAAAGATTCGTTGAAGCCTTTCGGAATAGATGAGATCATTGACGAGGTCCGGGGCTGACGGCGACGGTTGTCTCTGTCGCGCTCCGCCCTGCGGCGGGCGCTTCGGCGGGTTCTGCCCGGCCCCGGTGCATATGGAGGAGGTCGTTTCATCGTGAGAACGTTGGGAAATATCCTGTGGCATTTCCCCTTTCTGGGGTTCGTGAACGCCATCGTCGTCTACATCTGCGGCCTGATTCTGACGGTGACCGTCGTGGCGGCTCCCATCGGCCTGGGCCTGATGGAATTCGGCAAGTTTCTCTTCGCTCCCTACAGCCGGGCCATGGTGAGCCGATCGGACCTGAAGACCGATCAGAACGGCCTTTGGCAGGCCTATTCGACGCTGATCATGATTCTCTACCTCCCCCTCGGCGTGCTGCTGAGCCTGATGGCCCTCGTTCAGGTCGTGGGACTTCTTCTGTCCCTCGTCGGGATTCCCGTGGCCCTCGTCGTCGCCAAGTCCATCGGCACCTATTTCAATCCCGTCAACAAGGTCTGCGTCCCCCAGGCCGTGGCCGACGAGATCGAGAGGAGAAAGAATCAGGCGGTGATCGACAGACATCTCGGCTGAGGCGACGGTTTTGCCCCGGAGGGGGTTTCCTGAAAGGGACGGAGGCGAGGTGTCGCCGTCGGAAGTTCCGAGGAGGAGCCGCCGATGCGGGAGGGACGTTTTCCGGTATAAAATGCCGCCCGATCGGTCAATTCTTCCGTCGGTCTTGCTCGTCCCGATGGGATAGGATGGGTACGATTTCTCCCGTGTCCTCCCGTCTGTCCGCCCCTCTGTCGGGCGGCTTCGAAGGGGGAGACGGACCGAGGAGGGGTTTCCGTGGCCTTCCCTTTTTATCCGACGCGCTTCCCCGCTCCCCTGTCGGACGTGATGCAGCACGTTATCGCCCGTCCCGGCCAGTACCTGATCCACATGGTCCTGCGGTTCGACGGCCTGCTCGACGAAAATCGCCTTCGACGCGCGGCCTTTCGCCTCGTCCGAGTCGTCCCCGTCCTGGGCTGCCGCCTCGTCGAGGAGGAAGATCGGTTCTTCTGGGAGCCTTCCGACATCGGCCCCTTCTCTCCTTTTTCCCTCGTTCTCACGGCCGACCCGGAAGGGGATTCCGTGCGGTTCGTCAAGGAACCCCTTCCGCCCCAGTCCCCCTTTCGTTTCCGTCTGGCCCTTTTCCGCTCTCCCCGGAGTGGGGACCGGCTCGTCTTCAAGATCGATCATGTCTGCTGCGACGGCCGTGGGCTCCTGCGCTGCCTCGCCCTTCTGGCCTCGCTCTATGCCGATCCCCTCTGCGTTCTCTCTCCCCTCTCTCCCGGACGGGATTTCGCCCGCCGCGGTCTTATTCCCGTCCTTCAGGCCCTCTCGAAGGAGACCTTTCTGGAGGCTCTTCCTGAAGGGGATTCCCCTCCCTCTCCGCCCTGGGGCTTTCCCTTCCGGGACCTTCCTCCGGAAGGGCCCGATTTCGTCCTGCGCGTCGTCGAGCGCGACACCTTCCGCCGCCTTCGGGCTTGCGGGCAGAGGCGGGGCTGCACCGTCAACGACCTGCTGCTGACGGCCTACTACCGGGCCCTTTTCGATGTCCTCGTCCCCGAAGAGGGGTGCCCCATGGCTCTCGGGGTGACCGTCGATCTGAGGCGCTACCTCGACGAGCCTTCGGGCGCCGTCGCCAACAGAACGGGCGTCGCCTTTGCCTCCCTTCCCCGCATCGCCGCCGAATCCTTCGCGGCCACGCTCGCGCGCGTCGCCGCGGTCATGGAGACCCTCAAAGGCCGGGGACCCGGCCTGGCGACGGCCCTTTTGTTCGAGATCCTTCCCCGGTTGGGAGTGACGGCGGCCCGATCCTGGCTCGAGGGAAGGGGCCGATCGGGCGATGAAGGCGCCGCGCCGCCCCTTCTGTCCAACCTGGGCGACGTGACGACCCCTAGAGGGGCGGTCCTGCGCTTCGGCGACGTGGCGGCGCGGAGCGCCTTTCTCCTGGGGCCCGCCCTGGCTCCTCCCGATTTTCTCCTGGTGGCCTCGACCTACGACGACGAGCTGACCCTCTCCGTGGCCTTCCAGAGCCCCTGTTACTCCCGGCCGGCTCTCGAGCCCTTTCTGGCTCTTGTCGAGGCGCAACTCCTTCTCTTCCTTTCGCCGTCCCCTTCCTGAAGGGGTGTGCGAGGGGCCCTCTTGACGGTCTCGACCTCCGTGGCGTATTGTTGACTCCCGGGACAGGATCCTGTCGCGGCTTTGAGCCGTTGTCCTGCCCTCTCCTTTCTCTCGCAGACGAGTCGTCGCGTCGGGGAGGCCATAGCGGATGGAAGCGGGAAGATCGCCCGATCTTTCCGGTCCGGTGCAGGGAGGTCCTCTCCGTTTTTCCCGGTTCGGCGAGGGGCCTTCTTCCGTCTCTGGGGCTATGGTACAATCACCTGCGGAAGATCGAGGCCGAAAGGCTTCTTATTAATGCTGCATCTGCCCTTTATCGAAACCAATGCGAGGAGGTCTCCCCTGAGATGGCAAAGGAGCATTTTGCAAGAAACAAGCCTCACCTGAACATCGGAACGATCGGCCACATCGACCACGGCAAGACGACGCTGACGGCGGCCATCACCTACGTGCTCTCCAAGGCGGGATTCGCCGACTTCACGGCCTTCGAGAACATCGACAAGGCGCCCGAGGAGCGTGAGCGCGGGATCACGATCAACATCGCCCACGTGGAGTACCAGTCGGAGAAGCGGCACTACGCGCACATCGACTGCCCCGGTCACGCCGACTACATCAAGAACATGATCACCGGCGCGGCGCAGATGGACGGGGGAATCCTGGTCGTCTCGGCGGCCGACGGTCCCATGCCGCAGACGCGGGAGCACGTTCTGCTGGCCCGTCAGGTCAACGTGCCGGCGCTGGTCGTGTTCATGAACAAGGTGGACATGGTCGACGACGACGAGCTTCTGGACCTGGTGGAGATGGAAGTGCGCGATCTCCTGGGCAAGTACGAGTTCCCCGGGGACGACCTTCCGGTCGTGCGCGGATCGGCGCTGAAGGCCCTCGAAGGTCCCGGCACGAAGGGGGACAAGTGGGCGGACTGCATCTGGGAACTGATGGACGCCTGCGACAATGCCATTCCGGAGCCGATCCGCGACACGGAGAAGCCCTTCATCATGCCTGTTGAAGACGTCTTCACCATCACCGGGCGCGGCACGGTCGTGACGGGCCGTATCGAGCGGGGCATTCTGAAGTCGGGGATGGAAGTGGAAGTGGTGGGCATGCGGGACACGCGCAAGACGGTCTGCACGTCCATCGAGATGTTCCGCAAGATCCTCGACGAGGCGATCGCCGGAGACAACGTGGGTCTTCTTCTGCGGGGAATCGGCAAGGAAGACGTGGAGCGCGGTCAGGTCATCGCCAAGCCGGGCTCGATCCTGCCGCACAAGCACTTCTACGCCGAGGTCTACGTCCTGAAGAAGGAAGAGGGAGGCCGCCACACGCCCTTCTTCTCGGGATACAAGCCCCAGTTCTACTTCCGGACGACGGACGTGACGGGGGAGATCAAGCTGGCCGAGGGCGTGGAAATGGTCATGCCTGGAGATAATGCGACGTTCGAGGTGAAGTTGATCGTTCCCGTAGCTCTGGAGCCGGGCCTGCGCTTCGCCGTTCGCGAAGGGGGCCGCACCGTCGGAGCCGGTGTCGTCACCGAAATCCTCGACAAGTAAAAACAGGGAACGGAGCGAAATGAATGGCTGATACCGTCGGACTCCAGTGCACGGAGTGCAAGCGCCGCAACTACGTCACCACCGTCAACAAGAAGAAGCAGCAGAAGAAGCTCGAGAAGAACAAGTTCTGTAAGTGGTGTGGCAAACGCACCTTGCACAAGGAGACCAAATAGGGTAGAATATCCTCTGCGCGCAGGTCCGTAGCTCTAACTGGCTAGAGCATCGCACTCCAAATGCGAGGGTTGCAGGTTCGAATCCTGCCGGGCCTGCCATTTTATATGGCGGCGCTGCACAGAGAAAAGACGGGGGGCCGAGGTTGTGAACAAGATCCTCGACTTCGTCCGCGAGGCGAAGGCAGAACTCAAAAAAGTCACATGGCCCGGCCGGCAGCAGGTGTGGTACTCAACGCTCGTCGTCATCGCCGTCACCTTCATGGTGGCCGCCTATCTGGGAGTCGTTGACGTCCTGCTCACCGCAGTTTTTTCGAGCCTGGTTCGGTGATCCGGCGGCCGGCAAGGCCGCTTTTTTTATGTCAGACTAAGGTCGGCGGGGGAGGTGAGGGGACCCGATGGTCCTTCAGAAGGCGGGCGTGAATTCGTTGGATCGGCGCTGGTACATCATTCAGACCTATTCCGGCTACGAGAATAAGGTCATGGCCAATCTGGAGCAGCGCATCGCCACGATGGGCATGGAAGACCGCATCTTCAATGTCCTCGTCCCCGTAGAGGAAAAGGTCTCCGTCAAGGAGGGGAAGACGAAGCGCACGAAGCGCAAGGTCTTTCCCAGTTATGTTCTTGTGGAGATGATCCTCGACGACCAGTCCTGGTACGTCGTCCGTCATACTCCTGGCGTGACGGGTTTTGTCGGCGCTGGCAACCACCCCATTCCCCTTTCGGAGCGAGAGGTCAACGAGATCCTGGGCAAGGTCCAGCAGGAGCAGGCCAAGCCCAAGATCGAAATCGACGTTCGTCCCGGCGATACGGTCCGCGTCAAGTCCGGTCCCTTCGAAGGGCAGGTCGGCCCCGTGGTGGAAGTCCTTCACGACAAGGGCAAGGTCAAGTTCTCCGTCACCGTCTTCGGCCGAGAGACCGTCGTCGAAACAGACTATGCGGAGCTGGAAAAGCTCTAAATCCCATACATCGCTTCAGCGCGGCCTCAGTCCGCGCCCTGTGTTCTTTAGGAGGGACCCCAGCGAATGGCAAAGAAAGTGGTAGGTCAGATCAAACTGCAGCTGCCGGCGGGCAAGGCGACGCCGGCTCCCCCCGTGGGACCGGCTCTCGGTCAGCACGGCGTCAACATCATGGAGTTCTGCAAGCAGTTCAACGCCAAGACGGCCGATCAGCCGGGAATGGTCATTCCCGTCATCATCACCGTCTACGCCGACCGGAGTTTCACCTTCATCATGAAGACCCCTCCGGCCAGTGTCCTTCTCAAGAAGGCCGCCGGCATCGAGAGGGCCTCGGCCGAGCCCAACAAGGTCAAAGTCGCCAAGGTGAGCGAAGATCAGGTCCGCGAGATCGCCCAGCTCAAGATGGAAGATCTCAACGCCAACGACATCGACGCCGCCATGATGATGATCAAGGGAACGGCCCGTTCCATGGGAATCGCCGTCGAGGGCTAGCCCCTCGACGAACCAGATCCCAGACCGTGGAAGGGGTCCTTTGGGGCTCCGCTCGGACCACAGGAGGTCATTCATATGTCCAAGAAAAGCAAGCGCTACCAGGAACTGTCCAAGAAGGTCGACAAGAATAAGCTCTACGGCCTTCAGGAGGCCCTTGACCTCGCCAAGGAGACGGCGACGGCCAAGTTCAACGAGAGCGTCGAGCTCCACGTCCGCCTCGGCGTCGATCCCCGCCATGCCGATCAGCAGGTCCGCAGCACCGTCGCCCTGCCTCACGGCACGGGCGTCGTCAAGCGCGTCCTCGTCATCACCGACGGGGAGAAGCTCAGGGAGGCCGAAGAGGCCGGGGCCGATTTCGTCGGCGGCGAGGATATGGTCCAGAAGATCCAGGGGGGATGGCTCGATTTCGACGCCGTCATCGCCACGCCCGATATGATGCGCGTCGTCGGTCGTCTCGGCAAGATCCTCGGTCCCCGGGGCATGATGCCCAGCGCCAAGGCCAACACCGTCACCGACGATGTGGCCGGTGCCGTCAAGGAGATCAAGGCCGGCCGCGTCGAGTTCCGCGTCGACAAGTTCGGCATCATTCACAACTCCATCGGCAAGGCCTCCTTCGAAGGGGCCCAGCTCTTCGAGAACGTCAAGTCTCTCCTCGGCGCCATCGTCAAGGCCCGTCCCGCGGCCGTCAAGGGGACCTACATCAAGAGCCTGACCGTCTCCACCTCCATGGGAGCGGGCATCCGCGTCGACGCCCCTCAGGCCCAGAAGGACATCGCCTAGCCTCTCTCCTTCCGGCGCAATTCTCATCGCGTTTCGCTTCCGGGGCTTGAGACAGCGGGTGCGCTTCGTGCGCTTAATGATCCCGCCGAGGTCCAGGAACGTCTGACCGCTTCGACCCTTCCGAGGGTTTTCGTCGGTACGATGTCTCCTGGGTAATCTGCCCGGGAGACATTTTTTTGAAGGGGGTGAATTCATGCCGACAGAGTTCAGAAAACAGCAAGTCGCCGATCACCTGGAGAAGCTCCAGCGTTCCGAGGCGGTCTTCGTCTGCGAGTACCGCGGCCTCTCCGTGGCCCAGCTCACGTCGATCCGCGCCAAGGTCCGCAAGGCCGGAGGCGAGATGAAGGTCTCCCGAAACACGCTCATGGCCATCGCCCTTACCGAGGCCGGTCTCCCCGTTCCCGAGGCGCTCATGGCCGGTCCCAACATCTACTCCTTCGCCTTCGAAAACGCTCCGGCCGTCGCCAAGGTCCTCAGCGAGTTCTCCAAGGAGAAGGGCAACGAGAAGCTCGTCGTCAAGGGCGGCGTCCTGGGACAGACCGTTCTCGATGCCGCCGGGGTCACGGCCCTGGCCGACCTTCCTCCTCGCGAGGTCCTTCTCGCCCAGGTCGTCGGAACGATCGCCGCGCCGCTTCGCGGTCTCGTCACCGTTCTTTCCGGCCCCGCACGGGGACTCGTCACCTGTCTCAGCCAGCTCAAAGAGAAAAAGGAAGCCGCTTAGCTCCCTTGTCGAGGAGTGCCTGAGGGCCTCCTGAATCCCAAAAGAATCTCCAAGGAGGAACTGCCATGACCCGCGAAGATCTCATCAAGGCTATCGAAGAAATGTCCGTTCTCGAGCTCTCCGAGCTCGTCAAGGAGCTCGAGGAGCGCTTCGGCGTCTCCGCCGCCGCTCCCATGGCCGCCATGCCCATGATGATGGCCGCCGCCCCCGCCGCCGAGGTGGAGGAGCAGACCGAGTTCGACGTCATCCTCAAGGCCGCCGGCGCCAACAAGATCGGCGTCATCAAGGTCGTCCGCGAGCTGACGGGCCTGGGCCTCAAGGATGCCAAGGACCTCGTCGACAACGCCCCCAAGGCCGTCAAGGAAGGCGTCGAGAAGGCCGAGGCCGAGGATGTCAAGAAGAAGCTCGAAGAGGCCGGCGCCGACGTCGAGATGAAGTAGCTCCGAAATCGCGATTGAAAAGCGGCACCCTGCGGGGTGCCGCTTTTGCTTTATTCCTGTATAGTCTGGAGGAGGAGGCGAGGCCATGGAGCCGATCTCGACGGAACAGGCACGGACCCTTCAGCGCGAGCTGGCGCGCGAGGTCCTTTTGGACGACGCTTTTCCCGGCAGGATCGAGACGGTCTGCGGCCTCGACTGCTCCTACTCGGGGAGAGGACGACGAGGCCGGATGATCGCCGGCGCCGTCGTCCTGCGCTTTCGGACCTGGGAGAGGATCGACAGTTCCGTCGCCGAGGGAGAGATCCCCTTTCCCTACGTTCCGGGCCTGCTCTCCTTTCGCGAGCTGCCCCTCCTCCTCGAGGCCCTCGAAGGACTCAAGGAGCCCGTCGATCTGGCCTTCGTCGACGGCGCCGGCATCGCCCATCCCCGACGTTTCGGCCTGGCCTCCCACCTCGGCGTCGTGACCGGCCTGCCCTCGATCGGCGTCGCCAAAAGCCGCCTCTGTGGCGTCTATGACGAGCCCGGCCTCGAACGGGGCGCCTCCAGTCCCCTCCTCGAAGGAGGGGAGACGGTCGGGACCGTTCTCAGGACCCGCGATGGCGTCAGACCCCTTTTCATCAGCCCCGGCCACAAGGTGAGCCTGGCGAGCGCTCCCCGTCTCGTCCTGGCCTGCTGTGGCCGTTACCGTCTGCCCGAGCCGACCCGCCGGGCCCACGAGCTCGTGACGGCCCGGCGGGCCGTCTGGAAGGAGGACGATCGTGACGCGACGTCTTGATACCCATGTGCATGTCTACTCGCCCGAGCTGATCCGAACCTGGAAGGAGGTGGCCGAAGAGGAACCCTACTTCGGGAATCTGGCCTCGGGCAAGGTCCATCGCTGGGCTCGGGCCGAGGACGTCCTGGACGCCATGGATCACGACGGCGTCGACGAATCGTGGATCTGCGGCTTCGCCTTCTCCGACATGGGCCTCTGTCGGTCCCAGAACGACTACGTCATCGAGTCGGTCCGCCGCTCCGGGGGACGGCTCCGGGGGATGGCCGTCGTTCCGCCCCTCGCTCCGGGGGCAGAGGAGGAGATCCTCCGCTGCCGCGAGGCCGGACTCGTCGGCGTCGGCGAGCTCTTCCCCCAGGGACAGGGGCTGGACATCACCGACATCCGTCAGACCTGGCGCCTCGTCGGGGCCTGTCACGAGGCGGGGCTCTTCCTCCTCCTCCACACGGCCGAGCCGGTGGGCCACGACTACCCCGGCAAGGGAAGCGTGGGGCCGAAGGAGGCCGCCGCCTTCTGCACCAACCATCCCGAGGCGACGGTCATCCTGGCCCACTGGGGAGGCGGTCTCTGGCTCTACGAGCAGATGGCCGAGATGAGGCGCGTCCTGCGCAACGCCTGGTACGACGTGGCGGCGACGCCCTTCCTCTACGGTCCCTCCGTCTTCCGGGCCGCCTTCGCCGCCGAAGTGGGGGAGAAACTGCTGCTCGGGACGGATTTCCCCATCCTCCGCCGTTCCCGTTACGATGCCCTTCTCGAACTTGCGGGGCTCGACGAGGGGCAGCGCCGGGTCCTGGAGGGAGAGAACGGAGAGAGGCTACTCGGAACTCTCGGGCGTTAGGATCAGTCCGCCCAGAGGAGGCAGAGTCAGGACGGCCGAGGCGCTTCGGCCGTGAAAGGGGCGATCCTCGGCCTCGACGCGGCCCAGATTGCCGACGGAACTCCCTCCGTACCAGGCGGCGTCGCTGTTGAAGCGCTCCTTCCATGGGCCTCCCGTCGGGAGGCCCATGCGGTAGCCGCGGCGGATTTCGGGCGTGAAGTTGCCGACGAAGACGACGGGATGACCCTCCCCGTCGCTGCGGACCCAGGAGAGAACGCTCTGGGAGCGGTCCTCGCAGTCGATCCAGGAGAACCCGGCCCAGACGTGGTCCTGCTCCCAGAGGGCCTTCTCCTCTCCGTAAAGGCTCAGAAGGTCGCGGCAGCAGAGGCGGATCCCCTCGTGGAGAGGGTTCTGCAGCGACGGCCAATCGAGCTCGCCGTCGTGGTTCCATTCCCCCTCCTGGCCGAACTCGCCGCCCATGAAGAGAAGCTTCTTGCCCGGATAGGCCGTCATGAAGGCCAGAAGAAGCCTCATCTGGGCCGCCTTGCGCCAGCCGTCGCCGGCCATGCGTCTCCAGAGGGAGCCCTTCAGGTGAACCACCTCGTCGTGGGAGAGGGGGAGGACGTAGCGCTCGCTGAAGGCGTAGAGGAGGCCGAAAGTCAGGTTCTCGTGACGGTAGGACCGGTAGAGCGGGTCGAGGCCGAAGTAGGTCAAGACGTCGTGCATCCAGCCCATGTTCCACTTGAAGGTGAACCCGAGCCCCCCCAGCGACGTGGGGCGGCTGACGCCGGGCCAGGCCGTGCTCTCCTCGGCGACGGTGAAGACGTCGGGGAACTCCTCGCTCAGGACGTCGTGGAAGTGGCGCAGAAAATCGACGGCCTCGAGATTCTCCCGGCCGCCGTAGCGGTTGGGCGTCCACTGCCCCATTTCGCGGGAGTAGTCGAGGTAGAGCATGGAGGCGACGGCGTCGACGCGGAAACCGTCGACGTGGTAGCGGCGGCACCAGCAGAGGGCCGAGGCGACAAGGAAGTTGCGCACCTCGTTGCGGCCGTAGTTGAAGATCTTCGTCCCCCATTGGGGCTGTTCCCCCCGGCGGGGATCGTCGTGCTCGTAGAGGGCCGTCCCGTCGAAACGGGCCAGTCCCCAGTCGTCCTTGGGAAAGTGAGCCGGGACCCAATCGACGAGGACGCCGATCCCGGCCCGATGGAAGGCGTCGACGAGCTCCTTGAACCCGTCGGGGTCGCCGTAGCGCGACGTGGGGGCGAAATAGCCCGTCGTGAGATAGCCCCAGGAGCCGTAGAAGGGGTGTTCCGCCGGGGGGAGGAACTCGACGTGGGTGAAGCCCATCTCCCTCACGTAGGGGACGAGGGTCCGGGCCAGGTCGCCGTAGCTGTAGAGGCGGCCGTCGAAATGGCGCTTCCAGCTGCCCAGGTGGATCTCGTAGATCGCCAGGGGGCGGGAGGCGGCGTCGCTTTTCCGGCGCCGGTCCATCCAGTCGCCGTCGCCCCAGACGTAGGACGGGGGGCCGACGACGATGGCGGCGTTGCCCGGCGGCTGCTCGAAGAAGCGCCCCAGCGGATCGGTCCTGAGCCTCCGGCTCCCGTCCTGTTCCGTGAGGGAAAACTTGTAGAGCGCCCCCTCGGCGACGCCGGGGAGGAAAATCTCCCAGAGGCCGCATCCGGGGTGAAAGCGCAGAGGATGACGCCGTTCGTCCCAGCCGTTGAAGTCGCCGACGACGGCGACGCGGCGAGCGTTGGGGGCCCAGAGGGAAAAAAGCGTCCCCCTGCAGCCGTCGACGTCGCGGACCTGGGCCCCGAAAACCTCGTCCAGGCGACGGTGCCGCCCCTCGGCGAAAAGATGGCGGTCCAGCTCTCCCAGCTGGGGCCAGAAGCTGTAGGGGTCCCGTCCCTCCCAGCGGCAGGGGCCCTCTATCCTGAGGCGGTAGCGGGGATCGAAGCGCTCCGCGTCGAGGACGATCTCGAAAATCCCGCCCCGATAGAGGCGCCGGCCTTCGATCTCCCCCCTGTCGTCGACGAGGACGACGGCGCTTGCGCCGGGCCAGAGGACGGAGACGACGTAACCGTCGCCGCGCCGATGAGGCCCGAGACGGGCGAAGGCGTCCTCCTCGTAGCCCTGGAAAAGACGCCAGAGGGCGTGGTCGAGCTCCATGGGCTTCTCTCCTTTCCGTCTTCTCCGCAGGCGGAGAGTTCCATCCCTTTCCCCCCTAGCATAGCGGTCCCGTCTCATGGGGGAAAGCGGCCTGGAGAGGAAAACTTGTCCCCTCTCGTCCCCTCGGAGGTGTTGACAAGAAAGTGGAGCCTCGATATACTACACCCTGCGCTCGGCGAGAGTGCGGGGTGTGAAGGGCGGATAGCTCAGCGGTAGAGCGCCTGCCTTACAAGCAGGTGGTCGTAGGTTCGATCCCTGCTCCGCCCACCAGAAAACAAGCCAAGTTTCGGTTGGAGCCATAGCTCAGTCGGTTAGAGCGCCGGCCTGTCACGCCGGAGGTCGCGAGTTCGAGTCTCGTTGGCTCCGCCATTCTTTTGAGAGAGAACGAACGGCGAGATAGCTCAGTTGGTAGAGCAGGGGACTGAAAATCCCCGTGTCCCCAGTTCAATTCTGGGTCTCGCCACCATTCCACCTCTCGAATCGCGCGGAAATAGCTCAGTGGTAGAGCACAACCTTGCCAAGGTTGGGGTCGCGGGTTCGAATCCCGTTTTCCGCTCCAGTGTTTCCGAAGGCCCAGAGGATTTTCCTCTGGGCCTTCGGTCGTTGCGTCCCTCTGCCAGGCGACGCGACGCAAGAGGGCCGGAGGCGACGATGTCCGAACGAAGGCGGGGAGGCTCAGCCTCCCCGCCTTTTCGCCATCAGGGCGTAGGCCGAGACGGAGAGGATGATGACCAGCCCGTGGACGAGGCGCGTCCAGAAGCCGACGAAGCCCGAGCTGACCAGGCCGGCCTCGATGATGCCGATGAGGACGGCCCCGACGAAAGAGCCGTATATCGTCCCCTCTCCGCCGTAGGCCGAGGTGCCGCCGACGAAGACGGCGGCGAAGACGAGAAGCATGTAGCCCTCGCCCTGAGTGGGCCACCAGTTGTTGAGCTCCAGCGTCGCCAGAAGACCGGCGAAGGCCGAAAGAAGCCCCATGATCACGAAGGCGCCGATGCGGATCCTGGCGACGGGAAGGCCCATCATCTCGGCCGTCTTGCCGTTGTCGCCGATGAAAAGCAGGGCGTCGCCGAAGGGGTGGCGGTTGAGAAGAAGGGCAAGCAGAAGGGCCACGGCCAGTCCCCAGAGGGCCTGGGCGGGGATCTCCCAGAGGCAGAGACGGCCGACGAAAAGCGTCTGGAGCCAGTCGCCCCGGATCGACGAGAGGGAGATGGCCAGGCCGTCGGCCAAAAGAAGAATGAGCCCCCGCCAGAAGAACTGGGTGCCGATGGTGGCGATGATGGAGGGGACGCCGACTCTGACGACGAGAAAGCCGTTGACGAGGCCCATGGCCGCCCCCGAAAGGAGGGCGGCTCCGAAGGCCGCCGGAGGGGGCCAGCCCGCCTTGGCGTAGAGGAAGGCGAAAAGGTAGGCCGCCGCCGCCGAGACGGAGGGAAAGCTCAGGTCCATCTCGCCCAGGACGACGAGCAGCGTCATGCCCAGGGTGAGCACCAGCGTCACGGGGATGGTCGACATGAAGGAGCGGTAGATCGGGGCCTTGGAGAAGGCCGTGGGGCTGGCCAGGAGGAAAAGGCCCCAGACGGAGAGGAGGGCCAGGGTGACGAGAATCTGCCGCCTGCGGCGGACGAGAAAGGCCCTCATCGCCGCCCCTCGTGGCCCAGCAGGAGCCTTTCGGCCAGCTCCTTGAGGCCGATCTCCGACCGTTCGAAGACGGAGGCGATCCGTCCCTGCTCCATGAGGGCCATGCGGTCGGCGATGCGGTGGACGTGGTGCAGCTCGTGGCTGACGAAAAGGCAGGAGCGCCCCTCGTCGCGGAGGCGTTCGACGAAGGAGAGGACCTTCCCGGCCTCGCCGACGCCCAGAGCCGTCGTCGGCTCGTCGAGGACGATGATGGTCGCGTCGAAGTACATGGCCCGGGCGATGGCCAGCCCCTGGCGCTCGCCGCCCGAAAGGGTCGCCACGCGGGCCTCGGGGTGCAGGCCGGCGCCCTTGAGGCCCAGCACGTCGGCCAGAAGCTTGCGCGTCTCCTCCTTTTCCCGTTTCGCGTCGATCAGGCCCAGCTTCGTCTTCAGGTGCCGTCCGACGAAGACGTTGCGCCACAGGGGCTGCTTCTCGCCCAGGGAGCGCTCCTGGTAGACGGTCTCGACGCCGAGACGGCGGGCGGCCGCCACGTCGTAGCCCTTCCAGTCGACGGGGTTTCCGGCGATCTCCATCGTCCCCGAATCGGCGACGTGAAGGCCCGAGAGAATCTTGATCAGCGTCGATTTTCCGGCGCCGTTGTCGCCCAGCAGGGCCAGGACCTCGCCTCGGCGGAGGTCGAGATCGACGCCCTCGAGGGCCCTGACGGGCCCGAAGGATTTGGTGATGCCTCTCATGGAAACGATCGGTTCCATAGCTTCCTCCCCCATGGCGCGATAAAAGGCCGGAGCCCTCCTTGAAGACGACAGAAGAGGCGGGAAGGAGAGCCTTCCCGCCTCAACTATACGGCATAGAGGGAAGGGGCCGGTAGCCTCAGCGGATGCCCTCCTTGGCCAGAGGGGCCACGGAGGCGATGTTCTCGGCCGAGACATAGCCGCCGCCCGTGTCGATGGAGAGGCCGCCGAAGCCGTACTTGGCCGTCTGGACGATCTGGAGGACGCCGAAATAGCCCATGAGGTAGGGCTGGGCCTCGGAGACGAGATTGAGATAGCCGCTCTCGATGGCCGCCGCCGTGGCCGGATTGAGGCTGAAGCCTGTGGCGTAGAGATCGCCTGGCTTGAGGCCCGCGGCGCGGAGGAAATTCTCCATCTGGCCCGTGAGGCCGCCGTGATCGATGACGACGAGCCTGCAGTCGGGGTTGGCGGCCAGGTAGCCCGTCAGGACGGGGGCGCCCAGAGAGACGTCCTTGTTGATCTCGTCGGAGATCTCCAGGTAGTCCACCTTGAGCCCGGCCTCCTCGAAGACCGCAAGCATGGCCCGGGCCCGCCGTCCCCGGCTCTCGAGGCGCTTGAGACCCCAGACGAAGGCCTTGTCGCCCGGCTTGAAGGCCTTGCGGCGCAGGATCTCGCGGGCCATGTCCTCGCCCTGCTTCCACCCGTCGGGACCGACGTAGCCGAAGCCGCGGGACTGGTATTTGCCCTGGAGGCGGGGCAGTTCCGTATCGACGGCCGTGACGATCATCCCCTTGGAAAAGGCCTCGTCGACGAGGGGCTCGAAGGCGTCGTCGCCGGGGTGGCCCATGACGACGAAACCGGTGGGAGCGGCGGCGAGCCCGTTCTTGAAGTTCTCCAGCATTTTCTCGGCGTTCCAGTCGGAATAGACGAGGGTGAGGTCGACGCCGAGATCGGCGGCGGCCTGCTTGGCCCCGTTGACGACGATCGTCGTGTAGGGCTCGCCGGGGGAGCCGCCGCCGTCGAACCAGACCTTCATCCCCTTGCCGCTGGGTTCCGCGTCGGCGAAGGCCATCCCCGCCGTCAGAGCCACGAGTGCGATCATTCCCGTCACTTTCTTCATCATGGTGATCTCTCTCCTCTAAGAAAGGTAAGTGCCGATGGGACGTCAGAGCATCTCGACGAAGGCGCCCATGCGGGTGGCCAACTGCTCCCTGTCGCCGGGAGAATAGTCGGTCTCGACGGCGAGATAGCCCTTGCCGAGGGAATGGACAAGCCTGCGGACGGAATGACTCTCGACGGCGTAGGTGTGGCAGGCCGTGAGAAGGACCTCGACCACCCCGTCGACTCTATAGCGATCGACGAGGAACTTCAAGGCTTCCATGCGGTGCGGGTTGGGGCTCATGACGGAACAGCCGATGGCCAGGTACTTCTCGGCCAGGACGTCCATCACGTCGGCGCCTTCCTCGACGGGGCGGATCGTCTCCTTCTGGCCGCCGCAGTTTTCGTAGCAGACGACGAGGCCGCCCGCGCCCTCCAGGGCCTCGATAGTCTTCATGACGCCGCCCAGGGGGCAGCCTGTGACGAGAAGCCTGGGCCGGGTCGAAAGATCCCTTTCGGGCCGGGCCCCGGCGAGTCTTGCCGTCGCCGATTCCAGCCAGGCGATGGCCGATTCCTTGTCGAAACGATTCTGGACGTAATCGGTGATCTGCTGCATCTCGAGCCCCGTCAGGGGAGGATCGGGACGGAGAGACAGCTCCCAGAAGGCCGTCAGGGCCCTCCTCTCCCGGTTGCGCAGGGCGATGGAGGCGGCGATGGCCCCGTCCGTGACGGGCCTTCCCGTCGCCTCTTCCATCCGGGCCCGCACCTTGGCGAACTCGGCCCTCAGAAGGGCGCCGTCCTCGGGCCTGTCGGGCCTCTGGGGGATCTGGACGAGGTGGATGGGCTTGACGGCATCCATGAGCTCGTACATCTTCTTCTTGCCGTCGCAGGTCGTCTCGGCGATGACGAAATCGCAGAAGTAGAAGTAGGGGCAGCTTCCCCGAAGGGCGTGGCCGTAGCTGGCCTTCACGAGGGGACAGAGATTGCGGGGGAGGTGCTCCTCCGCCGCCGGAATGGCCTCGTCGCTGCGGGCGCAGAGACTGACCGAAAGGGCCCCCGCCGCGTCGACGATCTCCCAGGGCATGTAGCCGCAGTAGGTGCCGACGACGACGCGCCCCCTCTCGTGGGCCTCCTTGATCTCCAGAATGCCGTCGTCGCCGTGTCGGCGGACCTCGTCGACGAGGGCCGCCACGGGGTCCATCAGGCCGCCTCCCAGGCGATGAGAGCCGCGCCGAGGGCGCCGGCCAGGGGGGCCCGGTCATGGACGATCACGTCCGTTCTCAGCTCCCTGCCGATGAGGGCGGCCAGTCCGGTGACGCGCGAGAGTCCTCCCGAGAAGAAGAGCGGCTCCGTCAGCCCCGTTTTGGACACCATGGCCGCCGACCGGGAGGCGATGGCCTGCAGGATGCCGCGGAGCAGGGCCTCCCGTGCGACGCCGCGGGCGATGTGGGCCACCACCTCCGTCTCGGCGAAGACGGCGCACATGCTCGACAGGGGCTGAACCTCGCCGTCGGGGGGAAGAGACCGGACCCCATCGAGCCCGTAGCCCAGAGAGTGGGCCATCATCTGCAGAAAGCGCCCCGTCCCTGCGGCGCACCGATCGTTCATGGCGAAATCGATCACGTTGCCCGTTTCGTCGAGGCGGATCACCTTGCTGTCCTGGCCGCCGATATCGAGAACGGTCCGGGCCTGAGGGGCCAGAAAGCGGACGCCCCGTCCGTGACAGGTGATCTCCGTGACCTTCCTGTCGGCTCCCGCGACGGCGTTCCGTCCGTACCCGGTGGCGACGAGGGGGACGGCGCCGTCCCTCTGGCCTCCCGTCAGGGCCGACAGAAGGTCCTGACCCGTCTCTTCGATGTCCCATCCCGTGGGGAGAAGGGCCGTGGCGGCGACTCCTCCGTCAAAAAGCACGCCCTTGGCCCCCACGGACCCTATGTCGACGCCGATCGATCGTCGGGAAATGATACCTCTCTCCTTCAGGAAAAGGAATAACATCTATCATTGAAAAGGATAGCCTTTCCGGCGGGGGCCGTCAATTTCGGCAGAGCCCGTCGGCGCTGCCCGTCGATCCTCCTGAGGAAAGACGCAAACCCTCCGAGGGGTCCGGCCTTGAGGTTCAGCCCCTTGGCGACTCTCTTTCCCGGACTCTTCCGTTCCCGGCAGCCCCCCTGCCCGACGACGCAACCGGTCCCGACGGCCTGTCAAGGGACACTAAAAATGTCATCTAAAAAGAGGGTCTGAGGGACAATGAAAGTGTCGCTTTCGAGGGGCTGAAATCGCCCCCGTCAACAGCCCGCCTTGGCTTTCCTCCGCGGCGGAGGTCCTTCTAGGGAGGGGAACCCGTCCCTTGCTCGGTGCCGACCGCCGCGGCAGGAGGAGCGGGATTCTGTCGCCAGGGATGGTCTGCCGCCGGCTTCCTCTGCTTCTTCGTTTTGCATGGAGTGCCTGTCTTCGTCTCGATGACAGGCGGGGGAGTCGCAGGGGGCTCTTTGTCGACGGCTGCGAGATCGTAGAGCCCGTCATGGACAAGAGCCAGGAGTTTCCCGTCGAGCTTCTCGATGACCTTGACCGCCTGTCCTCTGGCAAGAAGCAGGGGGCGTCTGCGGGGGCCTATCAGGGCGTACTGTTTTCCGTCGAGGGAAATCGTCGAGTCTCCCGAGGCCTTCCGGTCGGTCTGGCGAGTCAGGAGGAGATCGAGAGCGGGGCCGTCCGGCGGAGGGAGAAAGGCAGATGCCCCCTCTGCGGGAGGACGAGCGAACCTCGGGTTATGGACCTCTCCCGGGTAGGCGGCGAGCAGGACGTTGGCCTCTTCGATCGTTTTCACTCCGGCCCGTCGGAAGGCGACGACGAGACGATCCTGAAGAGTTCCCCAGAGCCTTTCGATCCGCCCCTTCGCCTGGGGAGACCCTGCAGGGACATAGCGAGTTCCGAGAGCCTCCAGAGCGCGGCCGAACTGGGTTACAGGCGCCGAGTCCTCCAGCTCCTCCTTGATCGTCAGTTTTTCCGACTTGGGAGAAAGGAAGATGGTGTGGCGGTCGGCGTAAAGCTCGCGAGGCACGCCGTGGCGATCAAGCATCTGACGGAGCACGCGGAAGTAGCCGAAGAGGCACTCATTCCTGGCCATCCACAGACCGAGGACCTCTCCTGTGGCATCGTCAATCACGCCGTGGAGAGTGCAACGCTCACCGATCTCGAACCAATCGAAAGGAGAGGCGTCCATCTGGACCAGATCGCCTCGTCGGGACCGTCGGACCCTGCGGGAACGCCGCTTCGGGGCCCGGTGGCGATGAACGAGGGACAGGTTCTCCGCGCGAAGGAAACGGGCGATGCTCTTGGCGCTCAGCACGAGATCATGCTCTTCGGCAAGGAGTTCGGCCATGTGCTGACAGCTCGTATCCCTGTAAAGACCCTTGGCCAGACTGACGACGAAATCCCGTGTCTCCTGACAGATTCTGCGCCGGGACGGTTTGCCTCGTCCCTTGTGCAGGAGCCCCTGCGCTCCTTCTTCCCGGTAGCGTCGTTTGAGCCGAAAGACCTGACGGCGGCTCAGACCGAGCCGATCGGCCACCTCCTGAACCGTCAGGTTGCCCGCGACAGCCTCTTCCACCAACCCCAAGCGCCTTGCTTCTTTTGTCTTCATGAGTAGGTCTCTCCTGGTCGTCATAAGTGACATTTTCCCTGTCCTCTTCACGAGTGACAATACCATTGTCCGGCGACATGGTTCGGGCCGCCTCGTTGACAGAAGAAAGACGGCGTGATAAATTAGCACCCGTCAAGCACATCTTCACTTTAACTAGGTAAACAATCATCAGGAGGCGATTCGTCGTGACCCCGATTTTTTCTTCCTCTCCGAAGGATTTCGGTAAAACCCCGCTCTTGCTCGACAAAAACGAGAACCCCTTTTCCCTCCCTCCCTCGCCGCGCGAGGAGCTGCGCCAAGTTCTCTGCCAGACGGCCCTCAATCGCTATCCTGACGGACCCTCGACTCGGCTTCGCACCCGCCTCGCCGACTACCTGGGCGTCGATCCCTCTCGGATCATGGCTGGCAATGGAGGCGACGAGCTGCTCTATCTCCTTTTCATCGCCTTCGCCAAGCCAGGAGGAACGGTTCTCACCCTGGAGCCCTCCTTCTCCGAATACCGCCACCTATCGAAAATCTTCCGTCAGGAACAGAGAACTCTCGCTCTACGCTTCGACGGCTCTTCCGTCTCGCTCGACGAGGAGGCCTTCATCGACGCCATGGCGCTCCTATCCCCGTCTCTTATCCTCCTCGACAGCCCCAACAACCCGACGGGGCTCAGCCTGAGCGAAACCTTCCTTCAGCGCGTCGTCGATCTGGCTCCCTGTCCCGTCGTCGTCGATGAGGCCTACGTGGAGTTCGCCGACAGGTCTCTCGTCGACAGGTATCGAAAGGAAGAGCACTGGCCGTCGAACCTCGTCGTCCTTCGCACTCTCTCCAAGGCCTGGGGGCTGGCCGGACTTCGTCTCGGTTATGTCGTCGCGGGAGAGGAGATTCTCTCTTCCCTCGAGGCCGTCCGCCCTCCCTACAATGTGAATGCCCTCTCTCAGGAGGCCGGCCAGATCGTGCTGGGCTATCGGGAGTGGATGGAAAGTCGGGTCTTCAGTCTTCGCTACATTCGGGACCACTTTATCCAGGAGGTCAACCGCCTTGACGGGTGGACAGCCTACGGAAGTTCCTCCAATTTCGTCCTCCTCCAGTCTCCTCTGAGCCGCGAGGCCCTGGAGGCCTTGCTCGATTCCGAGAAGATCTGCGTCAAATTCCCCGAAATTCCCTCTTCGGAGAACACCTTCGTCCGGGTGACTATAGGCAAAGAGGAGGAGATGGGAAGCCTTCTCTCCCTTCTCCGGAGCTACGAGGAAATCGTCCCCCTGTCCACGGCGGCCCAGGCCTGAAAGTCGCCTCTCCCTTGCCCCTACGATCATGCAGTGCTAGAATTCACTAAAGAGCATACTGTAAATCGCTACGAGGGGGCGATGGAAAGTGACGGAGAAGTGGAAAGACAGGTTAACCGACCAGCTGTGTCAGTCCTTTTTGGCCCTGAAGGACAGCGCCGAAGTTTACAGTTTTCTGGAGGACATCGCCACTATCGGTGAGATCCGGGCACTGTCTCAACGGCTGGAGGTGGCCCGCCTTCTCAGCGAGGGGCATACCTATCCCCAGATCGCTCAGCAGACGGGAGCCAGCACGGCAACGATCAGCCGAGTCAAAAAATTTCTGGAGTATGGAGCGGACGGCTACAAACTCGTCTTGGAACGCATCAAAGAGGACGCCGCGGACGTTCCGAGCTGATCGCGAGGCATGCGAAAAAGGGGGGAGCCTTGAAGGCTCCCCCCTTTTTCGCATGCCTCGTCTTCACCGCTCAGATCAGACGGCTGATCCAGTTGCGACGGACTTTCATGGCTCCCTCGGGGCACATTTCGTGGCAACAGAGACAACGGACGCAGCTCGCTTCATCGATGACCGGTTTCCCCGATTTCATGGTCAGGGCATCGACGGGACAGACGCGGGTACAGATCGAACAGCCTGTACAGAGGGAAGGATCCAGCTCGGGCCTCAAGGAGACCAGACTGTGAGCCCAACCTCGAAGGGCCGTGGGGATCCAACGGACTCGCGGCGACGATCGGCAGAACCCGTGATGAGCCAGTTCCCCCCACTCGCTTCCCTCGAGGTCGATCTCCTCCCGTCCTCGGGGACCCATCCCTCTTCCCGCGGCAGCGGCCAGAAGGGGGATTTTCCAGGGATTTTCGTAGCCCATGAGGCGAGAGGCGACGGCATCGACGGCCAGCGCGTTGGCCCCGGCGAAGATCCATCCCGTACGGACGGGCCTTCCTCTGGAGGGTCCGTCGCCCTCCATGGAATCAACGGCGTCGAGAACGTTGAAATCGGGCTCTCTGATACCGAAGAGGTCGATCACGCCCTGAGCCAGCCTCTCCAGAGAGGGGGAACGATGAGCGGCCTTGCGTGTCGCCGTGTCGGCGATGCCGAAGAGATTCTTCATGCAGCCCGTCATCTCCGTCTCGACGTGAGTCTTCAGCTTGGCCACGTTGACGACGTGATCCGATTCCAGGAAAAGCCGCGCCACTCGGGCCCGCGACAGGGAGAGGCCGTCGACGGCAACCTCGACGAGGCCGTCGTCGATGAGGGGACGCAGGACGACGCCTTTTTCTCGAAGCACGTCGAGGCCCGTCTGGCGGAAAAGGGTCTCCCACTGGTGGACGAAAATGTATCCCGGGCTGTCGGCGACGGTAACGCGGGCCGCCCCGGGGAGAATGAGATCGGCCAAAGCCCCAAGAAGGGCCGGATGGGTCGTGACGGCCTCCTCCGGCGCCCGGGGGGCGAGCAGATTCGCCTTGAGGAGCACCTCCCCCGAAAGGGACGGCAGTCCCCCGGCCCGCTCCAGGGCAAGGGCAAGGGCCGCCTCGACCTCGGCCGGTTCGTAGGAGAGACATCGGGCAGCACCGACGCGATAAGGCGATCTCAAGCGACTCCCCTCCCATAGGCGCAGTGAGGCCTCAGCGGACAGTCCCCACAAAGGGGAGAGCGGGCACGACAGAGATGACGGCCCTGTTCGATGAGGTTCAGGTGAGCGCCCATGTAGCGGGAGGGAGGCAACGCCTCCTCCATGACGGATTGAATTTCGCCGGGCGGCATGTTTTCCGGAACCCAGCCGAGGCGGCGACAGAGACGGGAAACGTGAGTATCTGCGGGAAAGGCGGCCATGCCGAGATCGAAGAGAAGGACGCAGGCCGCCGTCTTCGGACCGACGCCGGGCAAGGCCTCAAGGTAAGCCCTGGCTCGGGTCGGTTCCCACCGGGCAAGGGCCTTCAGAGAGTGTGCCCCGAAGTCGTCGACGATAAGAGCCAGAATCTCGCCGATTCTCGCCGCCTTGTTGTTGGCGATCCCGGCGGGTCTGATGGCATCGGCGACGGACTCAACCGAGGCCGATGCCACGTCCTTCCATGTGGGATAACGTTTTTTGAGACGGCCGAAGGCCCGATCTCGGTTGACGTCATTGGTGTTCTGAGAGAGAACGGTCAGGATCAGCCCGTCGAGAGGTTCACTGAAAGGATCGGGATGGCGGCTGTCCCGCTCGCGATGCCAGAGTTCCTCGAGGAGGTCGAACACTTTCTCAAGAAGCTCTCGGGGCGGCAAGGAAGTCCCTTTTTCGTCAGGCCGATCGGCCTTTGTTCGCCTGATCATCGGCCGCCCCTTCTTTGTTCTCTTCCCCACCCTTTCCGCCGAAGAGCTTCTTGAGCTCGCCGGCGCGACGGTACCACTCTCGCAGCCGTAGACGGATACTTCCGTGAACCGTCTCTTTCAGGGCCTCGGGGGCATCGTCGTCGCCAAAGGTCGTCCGCCCCGCCGGTTTGCCCGTCAGGATCTCGATGCCCTCGTCGATGGAGGAGACGGCCCAGATGGAAAAACGCCCCTCTTCGACGGCTTCGAGCACTTCCCTTCTGAGCATGAGGTTCTTCACGTTCTGGACGGGGATGATAACGCCCTGACTTCCCGTGAGCCCCCGTGCCTTGCAGTAGTGGAAGAAACCTTCGATTTTTTCGTTGACGCCGCCTATGGGCTGGATCATGCCAAACTGATCGACGGAGCCCGTGACGGCCAGGTCCTGGCGAAGAGGGAAACCGGAAAGGGCCGAGAGAAGCGCATAGAGTTCCGTCGAGGAGGCGCTGTCTCCCTCGATTCCCGAGTAGGTCTGCTCGAAGGCGATCCGGGCCGATAGAGAAAGAGGCATATCCTGGGCATAGGTCCTCCCCAGATAGCTGCCGAGAGTGAGAAGCCCCTTGTTGTGAATGGGGCCCGTCATTTTGACCTCTCTTTCGATGTTGACGATTCCCTCCTGGCCCATATAGACATTGGCCGTGATGCGAACGGGATGACCGAAGGCATGATCTCGCAGGTCGATGACCGTGAGACCGTTGATCTGCCCCAGGGCCTCGCCCTCCGTGTCGATCCGGATCGTCCCCTCTTCGAAAGCCCGCAAGAAGCGTTCCTCGATGAGATTACTTCTGAACGTTTTTTCCTCGATGGCCCTGATGACATGCTCCCGGCAGACCTCGGAGGCCCCTTCGGAGGAAGCCCAAGCGGAGGCTTCGACGAGAATTTCGGCGAGACGATTAAATTGGGTCGACATCCGATCCTGGTGTTCGGCAAGGCGGGAGGCCCAATCGACGACCTCGCCCACTCCCTCTTTCGTGAAATGAAGCTGGTGTTCGTGACTGACGTAACTGGCGATGAAACAGGCCAATTGTCTCTCCGTCGCGATGTTTCTGGGCATATCGACATCATAATCGGCCTTTATTTTAAACAGCTTCTGAAAATCAGGATCATAGATCATCAACAGGTGATAGAGGTAACGCGTGCCGATGATAACGACCTTCATGTCGACGGGAATGGGCTCGGGACGAAGGGACGATACGGGGACGAAACCAAGCTGCTCTCCCAGGTTTTCGATATTCAGCTCTCCCGTCCGTAGAATGCGCTTCAGGGCATCCCAGGACATGAATTGGCGAAAGAACTGTTCGGCATCCACGACGAGGTAGCCCCCGTTGGCACGATGAACGGCTCCTCCCACGATCTTCTTGAAATCCGTGTAGAGATAGCCTTGACGGCTTTCGTACTCGACTTTCCCGACAAGGTTGTAGTAGGTGGGATTGGTCTCCCAGACGACAGCCGCCCCGTCGTCCGGATCATTGGAGACGAGAACGTTGACGCTGTATCGGTTGAAGTCGGCTTCGGCGTTTTCGTCTCTCGCGGAGGCGACGAAGGCCCCGAAGTTGGCGATGATGTCCTCAGCGAGAGAGACGATCCAGCTTTTGAGCTTCTCCCCTCCCCCTTCGGCGAACCGGTCTTTGAGATCGGCAAGGTAGGGTTCAAGGGCATTTCTGCAGATTTCGGCCTCGAGCTGGCGAATTTTCTCCTTGAGCTCCTTCTCCTCGTCCCTGATGGATCGAAGGACCTCCAGCGTCTTCTGCGAGACCTGTTCGGAGATTTTATGAAGCCGTTTCTGTTCCGGATCTTCGAGGGTCTCGAATTCCTCCTGCTGCATTTCCCGCTCCGTCTTGTTGCCTTCGTCGTCCTCTTCCTGAAGAAGAGGAATGTTGACGAAGCCCTGAGGCGTACGTTTGATGGCAAAGCCCTGCTCCTTGGACCAGCCGCGAAGCTCTTCCATAAGGCCATTGACACGTTCCTGAAATTCTTTGACGAGCTGAGCCTTGTTGTCCTCATATTGGCTGTTATCGAAGGCCTTGCTCAGGGCCTGCTTGAGTTCCTCCACCAGTTCGTCGACGGCGGAGGCCAACGCTTTAGCCTGGCCGGGAGGCAGGTTGACGGCAAGAGGCTCGTTGGGTCTGTCGAAGTTATAGACATAGACCCAGTCGTCTGGAGCCTTCTGGGTCTTGGCTTTTTCCCGAAGTTTTTCCAGAGTGTAGGTCGTCCTCCCGCTTCCCGGCTCGCCGAGGACAAAGATGTTGTAGCCCTTGCTTTTCACTTCAAGGCCGAAAGCCATGGAGCGGACAGCCCGCTCCTGGCCTATGAGCTCTCCCAGACAGGGCAGATCTCCGGTGGACGAGAAGTCAAAGGCTTCCAGATCGGTTTTACGTCGCAATTGGTTCGTCGTCAGTCTGCATTTTTCCAGCGTCTTCATGCTCCTGTCTTGCCCTCCTCTTGTTTGGTTATGACCCCTCCGCCCAGCACCCGTTCTCCATCGTAAAGGACCAGCGATTGACCCGGTGCGACTGGCTGCGGACGGTCAAGGTACGTGACGGAGAAGCTCCTGTCATCGACATGGTCCATCCGGACCCGACAAGGCTCGGTCCTGTAACGGTGTTGCGCCTGAAAGATCTCGCCCGGCGCAGGTCTGCGGTGCCAGCTGGGGAAAAGGGCGTAAACGGAGCGGACAAAAAGATCTTCTTTTCGTCCGACGACGACACACCCGCCTTCGGCGTCGATCTCGACGACATACCACGGGCCGCCGGCAAGACCGAGACCTTTTCTCTGGCCGACGGTGTAGAGACCGATACCGTCATGGCGCCCCACATGACGTCCCTCTCTATCGACGATGGGCCCGGGGATGGACCGGAGAAGCGCTTTCCTCCGCGCCGACGAAAGGAAGCAGAGGTCGTTGCTCTCGGCGACATCGTCAAAAAGGTCGCCGAAACGACGGCGGGCCTCCTCCAGTACCTCCGTCTTCGTCGACATGCCCAGCGGAAAGATCAGGCGAGGAAGCAGCGCAGGGTCAAGGCGATAAAGCACATAACTTTGATCTTTTCCTCGATCGACGGCACGGAGAAGGCCGTCCCCCTCCTCCCCCAAGACAATCCTAACATAATGCCCCGTGGCAATCCGATCGTCTCGATCAGACGCGACATCGAGAAGGGAAGGGAATTTCACCCTCTCGTTGCAGCGAATGCAGGGATTGGGTGTCTCTCCCTTACGGTAGGTGGCCAGAAAGGGATCGACAATTTCTCTACGGAAAAGATCGCGGAGATCTCTTTCGACCAGAGGCAGCCTCAAATGGCGACATAGGCGATGCACCCGTTCCCGCGCCCCTCCCGCGTCGGAATCGGAAAGGAGAATATGAACGGGCACGACATCATGGCCTCGATCGACGAGGCGAGCGGCGGCAACGGCGCTGTCGACGCCACCGCTCATGCCCAGGAAAACGGAAGACATGGAAAGATCGCCGCCATGGGCTCGTGACCGTCAGGCACAAGACCGTCCGTCACCGGAGTTCCCCCCGGACTCCCCCTGAAATGCGTCAACAGGCGGCTTTCACCCCTTTCAAAGGCCATGCGGACCGAAAGGCCCTCCGACGCGAGAAAGGGGCGCATCAGAATTCGATGCCCTCTCGCGCTTTGATGCCTCTTTCGAAAGGATGACGTCGATTGACCATCTCCGTGACAAGATCGGCCGCATCAAGGAGGGGATCGGGGGCGTTGCGGCCCGTCAAGACCACTTCCACGTGAGCGGGTCTACCTTTGAGCATATCGAGAACGGTTCGGGTCGAAATAAGGCCATAGCTAAGGGCCACGTTGATCTCATCAAGGATGACAAGATCGTATTCACCGCTTGTAATTCGTCGCTCGGCCAGACGAAGCCCCCGTTCCGCCTCCGCATAATCTTCGGGCTGCGGACCTCGAGGCCGAACGAAATCGGCCCGCCCCGTCCTTTCAAGGGAGACGGCAGGCAGGGCCTCGAGAAAAGCCACCTCTCCATATCCCTCCCAACCTTTGAGAAACTGTACGATGGCAACACGTCCTCCATGGCCGAGAAGACGTATGGCCAACCCGATGGCACAGGTCGTCTTGCCCTTGCCGTCACCGGTATAAACCTGAACGAGCCCTTTTGCCGCCACGCTGCATCATCCCCTTAGCTAAAGGCTGCGCCCCTGGAAGCAGGGGCGCAGCCTTATCGATCCTCTCATGCCCAGGACCGGACCACGCCGATCATTCCTCGGAGCGAATCTTGTCCATTGCCGCCTTGATGCCCAGAGCGTCAAGGTCCTTCTCTTTGAGAGTATCCCAATGGACATCGAGGAAGACAAGGAAGACGAGACCGTAAGGGTCGATCTTCCACGCGTCCAGCTTCTCTCCGAAGGTCCGCCGGAGGGAGTCGAGGCGGGCCCCGAGAGCCGCCTCGTCGAGGGCCAGGAACTGCTCCTCAAGCGACCGGAAATCGTCGATCTCGGCCGCCTCGAGGAGACGGGCGAGGCCGCGGAGCGTCTCCTCCTGTTGGGCCAGGGGAGGACGCGAGAGGGAGATTCCTCTCTGGCTCGCCAGTCTTTCCCACGTCTCCAGCCACGAGGCATGGGCGCTGAAAAAGAGGCGGAGCGAGGCCAGGTCAGGCCGATCCGAGGCGGAAAGGGGGCGCTCAGGCTGGGACTCGTCACCACCGTTTCGGGAAAGCCCCAGAGTCTGCTCCTCCTCCGAGGAAATTCTTCTGTCGTCGGCGTCGTTGGAGACGCTGGGGAAAGCCCGTTCCCGCCGCTCCTCCCGAGACCGCACGCCCGCCTGAGAGAGGAGGATGCGATAGCCCTCTTCGGCCTCCTCGAGAAGGGCATTCATGCGGGCCAGCTTGCGAACCAGCTTGGGGCTGGCCGCCCCCCCTTCAGAGAGACCGAGAGAGGCGTTCAGAACATCGCAGGCCCCCTGAAGAACGGTACCGACCTGAAGACGACAGCGCCTGCCGGCAAAGGGCAACCATTCACGGAGATCGGCGCGGGGAGCCGCCAACGAAAAGACATAGTCGGCCAGAGCCAGTTCTCCCTTTTCTTCAACGTCCCCCACGGCCTGAGAGAGACCGTCGTCGACGTCGAACTCGGCACGGAGAAGGTCGTCAAGGCGCTGGAGGTCGGAGGGGAAGAGAAGATCGACCTCACCGCGACAGCCTCCGTTTTCATCAGGATGCAAAAAAAGCCGAAATGTAAGGATTGAGGCGTCGGCGATCAAAGCTTTAAGAAGCTCTTCCATTCTCTCGGCAAAGAAAAATTGAGTTGAAGACATTTCCGTCATGAATCAGTCACCACCCTTATCGATTGTTTTGCGGTTCGCATAGGCCTCCAGAAGGCGCCGCAGGCTCTCTCGAACGACGGGATCGCCGGGCGTCTGGAGAAAGGCGTAACGATACGACTCCCTGGCCTCACTGTACCGCTGGAGGTGACGCAGGGCATGGCCGAGGAGCATGGAAACCGCCGGATCCCTCTCTCGCTCCGACGGGGGGATGGCCTCGAGAAGGCGGGAAGCGTCGGAGAAACGCCCCCGAGCCAGGTGAGAATGAGCCCCTACGAGGGAAAGGCCGATTTGCCAGGGAGCGGGGTTTTCCGCTAAAGGATAACCGACTCCCAAAGACAGAAGGTAGCCGAAATAGGCGTCGGCCTCAACGGGGTTTTCCTCGACGGCAGCGGCAAAAGGTTCCAAGAAGGCCAGGCGCTCCTCCAGAGGAAGGCCGAGAGCCAGAGGTGTTCCGTCAAAGGCCGTCATATAGCCATCAAGGTAACGCTGCGACGCTCCCCGATCCATCGGTTCCAGAGCGAGGCGTTCCTCTTCCCTTTCGTCACCACCGTCCTCAAAAGGATCCAGCTTAAAGTAGTGCCGGAAGGGATCGAGAGCCTCCTCTTCCCTTCCCTCGACGAGACGAAGAAGGGCGAGGTTGCGAGCCAAGGTCCGGTTCATGGGCGCCGAATCGAGTCCTCTCGAAAGAAGCTCCTCGGCCTCGTTTCCCTCCCCCTGACGATAACGGATCAGGGCGAGATTGTTCCAGGCGCGTCCCTGAGAGGGCGCCCGCAGAAGAAGTTCCCGATAATAGCGCTCGGCTCCGCGGAGATCGCCCTGTCTTTCCAGAACTCTCGCAAGAGGGAAGAGGACCTCTTCGAGGTTGGGATCGAGGGAGAACGCCTCTTTGAGCAAAGAGAGAGCCCGGCCCGGCTCGCCCCCCGACTCGCTCAGGGCGACACCCTGCAACCCCAGACTCCGAGCCCGCGCAAGACGCAGGGCCCTGCGCTGTTCGCTCACCCGGCTCAATCCGGCCCGAGCCTCACCGTTGTGTTCGTCCTGATCGAGAGCCCCTCTGAAAAGACGTTCCGCTTCGTCAAGACGCCCTCGAGCCAGAGAGATCCTGCCAAGTTCCATAGGAGCCATACTATCGGCAGGATCGAGAACCATCAGCTCTTTCGCCGCAGCGAGGAGAGATTTCTCGTCGCCGCCTCGGCGCGCCGCCGCCATCTGGCGCCGAAGGTCTTCCTTGCGGAGCCGAAAGACCTCCTCGGCCTCTTTCTTCCGGAGTTCCTCCATTCCCCGCAGCAGGTCTTGATCGTCGGGAGCTCCCTCGAGAAGTCTCTCGAAAAGAGGACGGGCCTCGGCGAAACGGTTCAGCCCCAAAAGGGCAAAGGCTTCCCCCCTGAGACAGACCTCGTCCCGCCCCTCCCAAAAAACTCCGGCACGGCGAAACAAAGCCAGAGCCTCTTCGAAACGCTCCGCGGCCAACGCATCCCTTCCGGCCTTTCGGAAATGGTCGGCTTCCTCTTCGTCTCGGCGAAGCTCCTCGAGGCGAAGAGTCTCCAAACGCTCTTTCTCCGCTCCGGTCTGAGCCGCGGAAAGAGCCGTTCTCAGGCGAGCGTTATCGGGGTCACCCTCGAGAGCCTCCCGAAGCAGGGGAAGGGCTTCGTCCCATCGCTCCCCTTCGACGAGAGCGATGCCGAGGAGTCCTTTCAACTCAGGACGCTCCGGTGCCCTTTTCAGGGCCTCTCGGCAGAGGTCGATCGCCTCCGACCCCCTCCCCGAGGCGGCACAGAGGGAACCGAGCTCGGCATAGGCTTGCCATGAAGAGGGCTCAACCGTCAGGGCCTCCCGAAAAAGGGGTTCGGCCTCCTCCACTCTACCGCCACGAGACGCCGCCTGTCCCATCAGCAGGAGGATCTTCCCGTCCGGCCCGGCCACGTCGTGAAGTTCTCGGAAGACATCAAAAGCCTCCTCCGCATTCCCTTTCTCCAGGAGAAGGCGACCATAGGCTTCTTTCAAGGCAGGAGAGAGAGGTCCCTTCTCCTCGAGATGGGGCAAAAGCTGTCGAAGCGACGGAAGATCCTCTTTTTCGAGGGCCTCGCGGACGTTCTTCTCCCAGAGCCGAGGGAGAATCACTTTCTGGGAAAAGGCGTAACCTCCGGCCACAAGAGAGGCGGCCACGAGGACCGTTCCGCCCCGCACCGCCCAGGAACGTCTCCTGCCCGCCTCGGCCTTGGCCGAAGGGGGCAGGAGGAACTCGGCATGTTCCTCTCCGACCGAAACGTCACCGACGGGAGAGGAAAAGGGCTGAGGCTCCATTCTCGGAGAGAGAGGCGTCTCGGTTCCTTCGGGGGAAATCTCGGCAAAGGACACATCCGTTCCTCCCGCAGGAAGAGGAATTCCTTCTTCGCGCTGGCCCTGGGGCTGGCCCTGATCCGCTTCGACAAAGGCGCCGGGGAAGGCCGCAAGCGGCCGAACAGAAGCGTCAGGGCTTTCTGAAAAAGCCGCAACGCGCCTCTCGGCCACGGAACCATCCCCTGCTTCCTCCGCGAGAAGGCTGAGGGCCTCGTCCCGCTCCGGCCCCCCGAGGAGAGATCCTCTGCTAAAACCGGAGACAGGCCGACTTCCTCCGCCTCGTCCCAAGAGACGTCCCTCTCGCCCGTGGAGACCGCTGCGCCCTCCTCTGGAGGGCGCTCTTCATCGAATTCTTCCTGAAAAAGGGGCAGGGGGGCGCTCTCTTCTCGGTCGAAGGGCAAGGATTCCTCCGCGGGAATTCCCTCGGAGGGAAGGCTTTTTCCCTTTTCTTCTTCCGACAGCGCAGCCGCCTCAAGAGCGAGCTCCTCCTCGAGGTCGGAGGGCACGGACAGAGCTTCGAGAGCCCCTGTCTCTCGCTCGGCCGCAGGTTCTCCCGCCGAAAGCTTTTCGAAAGGCCTGACCGCTGCCGCCTTTTCCTCCGAAAAGGTTCGCACGTCAGGCATCTCCGGGAGATCAACCTCATCGTGGGGAGACAGGGTTTCGTCTTCGTCTTCGAGAGAGAGCGCCATCGCTCCGGATGCGATCTCCCGTTCCTCAGGGATTTCGAAAGGAGACTCTTCCGGAAAAGCCTCCTCCGAGGGGGAAGCCGGAGCGATCGGACCCGCATCCGATCCGGCCTCCGCTGCAGAATCCGCAGGAGAGTCGCCGCCAGAGGCCCCCTCTCCGCCGGGATGGTCGAGAAGGAGCGACCGGACCCAGGGCAGGAGGTGCCCGTCATCGGAGAGCATCCGTTCTTTTCGAGGCGGCTCTCCTTTATCTACGGAGAAGACATCACCGCGAGCACTCCCGTCGGGACGCCCCCAGATGGAAAAGGCGTTTTTCGTGGCCTGATCGGTGGCGGAAAAGGGACGGGATCGGTCTCCGAAAAAACCGGTCCAAGCCACCAGAGGGGGCTCGGTCATGGCCTGCCGTTCTAAGCGAAAATTATGGGTGCCGCTTCCTGCATGAGGCAAAGAGAAACACCCCCGGTGGCTGACAATGAAGTTCGCAACGGCAGGTCACACCGACGAACGGACGAAGCCTTCGATTCGGAGAGGGCATGAGGGGACAGAAACCCCGGAGGCCCGCTGGCAGATCAAGGGAGCCTCCGGCACAAGTCTCATGAAGATCCAACAAAGCCCAAACACTATATCACCGACGTACGGAACAAGTCAAAGACGGAAGGGAAGAGGGCCGTCAGCCCTCGTAGTTCACGCCGCTGATCTCGCGGAGCTTTTCGGCGCTGTGTATCGCCTCGATATAGCGGATGGTGCCACTTTTGGCGCGCATCACCAGCGACGTCGTCTTGATTTTCCGCCCTTCATAACGGACGCCCTTGAGGAGCTCTCCGTCGGTCACGCCCGTGGCGGCGAAGAAGACGTTCTTCCCCTTGACCAGGTCCTCCAGCTGGAGAACGGCGTCGAGGTCCTGCCCCACCTGGCCGCAACGCTCGGCCTCCTCCTCGTTGCGGGGCCAGAGCATACACTGGAGATTCCCGCCGACGCACTTGAGGGCCGCAGCGGAAATGACCGCCTCCGGCGAGCCTCCGACACCGGCGAGAAGATCGATGCCGCTTTCCTCCTTGCACGTCATGAGGGCTCCCGCCACATCACCGTCAGGGATGAGCCGAATCAGGGCCCCGGTGGAACGGATGGCCGCGATGAGTTTTTCGTGTCTGGGACGATCGAGAACGACGACGGTGACATCGCGGGGTTTTTTGTTTTTGGCCTTGGCGACACGGGCGATGTTCTCCTCTATGGGGATGGTGATATCGATCACGTCGGCCGCCGTCGGTCCCGTGGCCAACTTGTTCATGTAGAAAATATGCTTGGGGTCGTAAAAGGCCCCCCTCTCGCCGACAGCGACGACGCTGACCGAGTTGGGACGGCCAAGGGCACAGAGGCGGGTTCCATCAATGGGATCGACGGCGATATCGACCTGCGGTTCGGAGCCGGTTCCAAGGCGTTCGCCGTTGAAAAGCATGGGAGCCTCGTCCTTTTCTCCCTCGCCGATGACGACAACGCCATCCATCTCGACCGTGTTGAGCATGAAACGCATGGCATCGACGGCGGCCTTGTCGGCTCCATTCTTGTCGCCGCGCCCCATCCAACGTCCGGCCGCCATGGCCGCCGATTCCGTAGCCCTCACCAATTCGAGGGCCATGTTTCTCTCGGGAACAGACATGAGAACCTACACCTCCTGGAAGCTGCACGAGCCGCTGAGACTCATGGCTTGGGAAAACGGGCAAAAATCCTGTCCACGTACTGAGTATAATGCCCCACGTCGAAGAGGGCCTCCATCTGAAGACTGGAAAGGCGCCCTTTCAGGCGGGGATCGGCCAGCAGAAGGTCGCGAAACTGCCCCTCGCCGGCCCAGCAGCGCATGGCATTGTCCTGGACGACGGAGTAAGCCTCTTCCCGGGCCAGGCCGAAACGCTCGACCAGGTCGAGAAGGATCCTTTGGCTGAAGACAAGGCCTCGAGTCAGCTCGAGGTTTTTCTTCATTTTTTCTTCATCCACCTCGAGGCCTGTGACGATTTTACGCGTCACCCGGAGAGCGTAGTGAATCAGGTGAAAGGCATCGGGCCATATGATCCGCTCTACGGAAGAGTGGCTGATGTCGCGCTCGTGCCAGAGGGCCACATTTTCGAGGGCGACTTGGCCGTAGCTCCGAAGGAGTCGGGCCATCCCGCAAACGCGCTCGCACAGGATGGGGTTGCGCTTGTGAGGCATGGCAGACGAGCCCTTCTGCCCTTTTCCGAACGGTTCAAAAGCCTCGCGGACTTCTGTGCGCTGAAGATGGCGAATTTCGAGGCTGAAGCGCTCCAGGGCCGTCCCCAAAAGGGCCAGGACGGACATGACCTGGGCGTGACGGTCTCGCTGAATGACTTGGGTCGAGATGGGCGCCGCCTTGAGGCCCAGCAGGGCACAGACACGCTCCTCGACTTCTGGGGCACAGTGAGCGTAGGTCCCAACGGCCCCGGACACTTTTCCGAAACGGATCGCCTCTCTGGCGCTTTTCAGCCGCTCCACATCATGGGTCAGTTGGTCGTAGTGGTTGAGCAATTTGAGGCCGAAGGTCGTCGGTTCGCCGTGGATGCCGTGCGTCCGGCCGACGCAGAGAGTTCTCCTGTAGCGGTGGGCCTGCCGCAGGAGGTCGAGGGCCAAACCCTCCGTTTCAGCGATGACCACATCGAGACTCTGCCCCAACAGAAGGGCCGATGCCGTATCAAGGACGTCACTGCTCGTCAGACCGAGATGAACGAAACGGCCTGCCGCCCCGACCTTTTCGGAAACACTGCTCACGAAAGCGATGACGTCGTGATGGACCTGGGCCTCTATCTCGGCGATCCTGTCGAGATCGAAATCGGCTCGCTCGATGATATCGGCCAAAGCCTCATCGGGAATCACTCCGTCCTCGTTCCAGATGCGACACACGGCAAGCTCGACATCAAGCCACACTTTAAACTTGTTTCGCTCCGACCAGATATGGTGCATAGCCTCCGTCTGATATCTCTCGATCATTGACGAACCTCCTTGACCTGGCGACACCAGTCCCGACGCACATCGCTGAGAAAAGCATCATAAACGCCGCTGCGAAAATCGGAATAGGTATAGTCTAAAGGACACCAACGTCCTTTTCGAAACAAGAGCGTCACTTCGGCGAAAACGGAACCGCCCAGATAGACCCTGTGTCCGTGGTCTTTCGTCGAGGCGAGGACGAGGCGGGCACCGTCGACGTAGCCGGGGTCGATGTTGACCCGTCGCCGGACGGCACTTCGTCTTTCCAGGGCGATGGCCGTCTTTTTCCAAAGGACAAGCCCTTCGGCCGGTTGTAGTGACGGAAAGGAACAGAACCCTCTGTACAGGACCGGGGCAATCTCCCGATAATAATCGGTGGACGCAAAAAGGACCCCCTCCAGAAGGCGCTCCGGCCGCCCCCACAGAGGCTCTACCTGATCGAGAACCCATTGAAGCCACTCTCTATCGGGGTAAAGAAGGGCCACAACGCGTTTGACCAGGCCCGTCACTTTCCTTCTCCCTCCCCTCGAGACTGCCTGACGGCGATATAGCCGAGAAGATTTCCCTCCCAGACGCAGGGGAGAAGAGACTTGTCTTCCCGCGTTCTCCTGCTATCGGCGGCAAAGCGTTCGATGGAGGCACCGTTCTCCTTCATGCGCGACACCAGAGCTTTGCCGACGGCAGCCCACCAGACGATTTCCTGCGCCGTCAGAAAATCCAGGGAGACATCTTCCAGGAAATAACGCCCCTCCCCGAGGTGACGGATCATGAAATGGCGCCCCTCCGATTCGAAGGCCTCCTCCTCGCCCGTCGCCATGTTCCGCAGAGTCTCAAGGGGCAATTGCAGCTCCCCCCATCGGGAACGGGCCTCTTCGTTGAAAAGCAGAGCCCCTTCGTGGAGGCAGACGACAGGAAGAGGGACATCAAACCAGGGATCGGAAAGGGGAAGGCTGTCGCTCTCGCCGACGGTGCTGAGGCAGCTTCGCCCTTCCAGGAGATCAAGGACCACCGTCTGAGGAGCCAATCGTTCCACGGCGGCCCGGCCAAGTCCAGGCTCGGAGGAGAGCGAAATCAAGGTCTTGCCCCCCCAGCCTCTCTCGACAAGGGCGAAAAGCTGCTCCTTGTGGAAGAAGCGCACTTTATGGCCCGACCGAACACGAACCAGCTCCCCATTCAGTCGGAAAAGGGCTCTGAGGAGATCATGAATCGAGGACTTCTCCGACAGGCCTTCGCCAAGATCTTTCATCTCAGTCTCCTCGGTTGGAGAGAAGCTCCTCGACAAAATCGTGAGGGCTGAAAAGGCGAAGGTCCTCAACACCTTCGCCGAGGCCGACATAACGGATCGGCAGCTTTAGCCGGTCGACGACGGACAGGAGGACTCCTCCCTTGGCCGTATTGTCGTATTTTGCGAGAATGACTCCTGTCAGGCCCAGGGCCTCGTGAAAAGCCTCGACCTGACGAAACCCGTTCTGTCCCATGACGGCATCGAGAACGAGGAGAACTTCAACGGCCTCGGAGGGCAATTCCCTGTCGATGACGCGCCTCAGTTTGCGCAGTTCTTCCATCAGATTGTGTTTTGTGTGCAATCTTCCCGCCGAGTCGGCCAGGATGAGATCGGCATCTGTAGATCGAGCGGCCTGTATGGCATCGAAAACGACGGCGGCGGCATCGCTGCCAGGCCCCTGAGAGACGACCCGACAGCCGGTCCGTTCCCCCCAGGATTTAAGCTGATCGATGGCAGCGGCGCGGTAGGTGTCAGCCGCTGCCAAGAGGACGCGATGTCCCTGTCGTCTGTACTGAGCCGCGAGCTTCCCCGCCGTCGTCGTCTTTCCACTGCCATTGACGCCGACGAGGAGCGTCAGCGACGGTCGGGGAGAAAGGGCCAACGGCTCTCCCATCCCCTTGACGGAAAGGAGGCGATCTTCCAGAAGAGAAAGGAAATAGTCCCTCAACTGCGACGTTTCGGAGAGGTGCCCTTTTTTTGCATACTCCCTGAGCTCGGCGATGAGACGCTCGGCCAGTTCGACGCCGACATCGCCGGAGACGAGAAGATCTTCAAGGTTCTCCCAGAAAGCCTCCGAAACGGTTCCACCCAGAAAAAGGGCGGCTATGCCTTGGCTCCAGCGATTACGAACGCCTTTGAGGCCATCTCTGAGTTTATCCCAAAAAGCCACAGCCAAGCCTCCTCACGGCATAAAGTCCCATCAAGACGGTTCGGTCCCTTCCGGCACGCTTTTGGGTTTGCGTCCCCTAGGTCGGCGTCGTCTCTTTTTGGGGCGTTCGCCCTCGGACGGCGCCGGCTCGACCAAGACCGAATCGGCAGGCGCGCGTTCTTCCTGTTCCTTCGGCTCCTCCTGCCTGGGCTTGTTTTTGCTCTTGCGGCGACGGCGGCGCTTCTTCGGCGTCTTGTTCTCCTCTTCCCCTTCTGCTTCCGGTACCACGGGAGGTTCCTCTCCCGACGGTTTTTCCGCCTTTACCACAGGCTCCTCCGGAAGGGAGGCTTCCCGATGGGGTTTCCTGGGACGCTTCCGATCCGGGAGGCGTCCTCCGTCAGAGATCTCGGGACGAACCGTCTCCGCTCCCTCGAGGGCGGCTGAAGTTGCCTCTTCGGCCTGCCACGTGCCTCCATCGGTGACGACGCGCCTAAACTCGGGGAAGCGATCGACGGGGACGAGGAGATCTCCGCCTCCCGGCGGCAGAACCCGGACAGATTGGGTCGCCAGATCGACGCCACAGAGAATGTACGTTCCCGTTTGGGTCCTGATTTTGCTGCCCGGATTGGGAAGTCCTTTCCAGAGATCGTGGTAAACATCGTGCTCGTAGCTCATGCAACACATCAGACGACCACAAAGCCCCGATATTTTGGTGGGATTGAGGGCCAAGTTCTGCTCTTTCACCATTTTGATGCAGATCGGCATGAATCGGTGAAGCCAGTAGCTGCAGCAGCAAGGTTGGCCACAGGGAGCGATGCCCTTGACGACTTTGGCCTCGTCGCGAATGCCTATTTGGCGAAGTTCGATGCGCGTCCGGAATTCCCGAGCCAAGTCACGGACGAAGGCCCGAAAGTCGACTCTCTGCTCGGCCGTGAAGTAGAAAAAAAGCTTCTTCCTGTCGAGAAGGTATTCGACATCGACGAGTTTCATGGCCAGAGTATGTCCCTGAAGGATAGTCCGGGCCTGGCGGAGGATGCCCTCTTCCTCTGTCCGCTGCAGAAGCCGTTCGGCCTCGTCCTCTGCCGTGAGAGGGCGCAGGTAGGTCACGTCCTGCAGAAGGGGTTCTCCGCCGCGAGCCGGCCCGTCCGATTCGCCCGATCGAGAATCACGATAGACCTGTTCCTGCTCCGAGGAGATCGGCCCTGCGACGACAGCGTGTTCCATCCCCCGGGCCGATTCGACGACGAGAGTCTCTCCTTTGAAGAGAGGTTGCTCCTCCGACGCTTCGAGCAGTCCCAGGTAGCGAGGTTTACCAAAGATCACCAAAAATCTGTTCAAGCGGCAGATCCTCCTTAACGACCAGGTAGGTCAGATCCTGAAGCATGGGCTCACTCAGCCGTGCCCGTTCCGCGACGAGTCTGACCGATTCCAAAGAGCAGGCCAAAGGAGCGGCTCCTCTGTCGAGAAGCTCTGTCGTCCAGCCTCTCAGCTGGAGGAGAGGGTCCTCCTCGCCCTTGGGAACCGCAAACCACTGTGCCCACTGATCCGTCGTCTGCGGAGGCAGCAGGGAAGCCGCCTCGGAGGAAGGCGCGACGCTCAGGTTCCAGCAGCGACTTCTCAGCGTGGGGATCAGAGTACCGTCGTCGAGAAGGAAAAGCAGTCGAGCCCGGGGAGAAGGTTCTTCCGTCATCTTCAAAAGGCTGTTGGCGGCGCCGAGAGAAAGCCTGTCGGCCGAAAAAAGGACGCCCACTCTCCAGGCGGCACTGACGGGACAGAGGGAAAGATCACGGCAGAGATTTCGGCAATCGTCAACACCCGGAGGCTGGCCTTCGCTGCCGCAACGAAGGTAATCGGGGTGTCCCCCGTCGGAAAGGGAGCGCGAAGCGGAACTCCCTTCACTGAAGCCGAGCAGCGCCTCGGCATAGGCGGAGGCCAAGGCCCCATGGTAGGTCGTCGGGGCCGAAATGGCAACGGCCTGAGGCGCCTTGCCCTCGGCCAGAAGGTGCATCAGATGCCTCCACGAAGGGGCATTTCTCACAAAAGAAGGGAGATCAGACATCCTTTAACCTCCTCCATCAACTTAAGCAGAGAAATGCGCTCTCCCTCTCGATCGAGAACGGCTTCAATTTCCTTGAGGGCCTCCTGGGCCCGCTCCACGAGGACGAAGCGCGTCCGCGACGCCCGACGCCAACGGTAGTCCTCGCGCAGCCGATTGGCCCGGCCCTCACGCCGCAGGAGCTCGCCGACGAGACCACGATACTCCAGGAGAAGGCTGCGGGAGGGGTGTTTCCCGAGCCGTTCGGCAACCTCGTCAAGCCTGCTGAAAAGACCGTCCAACTCCAAGGAATCAAGGGCCTCATCAAAGGTCGGGAGAGGTTCGAGAAGCCTCGCCGACCCTCCTCGGCCGCGGCTGCGCCGAATTCCCTCTTTGCGAGGTTCCCTCGATCCCGGCCCTTCGACTTTCATCTCCCGATGGCCTTCTGCAGAAGGGGGAGAAGACGAGCGAAAAGTTCCGTCTCCGAAAGGGAGGCGTCAAGGCGGCAAATCCTGCCGGGATCTTCCAGCCAGAGGCTCTCGTAGCCAAGGGCGACGCGATGGAGAAAGGAGGGCTCGGCGGATTCGATGCGATCAACGGATCCCCGGCGCTTCATGCGGTCGAGGGCATGAAGGGGAGGAAGATCGAACCATATCGTCAGGTCGGGGCGAGGGAAGGCGCACCATCGGAAAAGGGCCTCGACCTCCTGTCGTGGAAGGCCTCTCCCCCAGACCTGATAGGCCAACGTCGAGTCGACATAACGATCGCAGAGGACGACTCGGCCCTCTTTCAGGGCGGGCATGACGACCTCGTCGAGGTGTTCGCAGCGGTCGACGAGGAAGAGGAAGAGCTCGCTCAAGGGATGAGCCAATTCGCCCTCCAGAAGAATCTGTCGCAGCATCTTTCCCTTCGACCAGTCTCCCGGCTCCTTCGTCGCCAGCCATCGGTGAGGGGGCAGATGATTTCCGAGATAATCGGCAACCAGGCGAGCCTGTGTCGTCTTTCCGCAACCATCGATTCCCTCGAAAGTGATAAACAGGGCCGATCACCTCGTTATTGAGAAAATTGAGCGCCGGGAACATCAAAAGCGATAGAAAATGCCGAGAGAGTCTCGGTTCTCCCCGCGTTCCTCCATCCGTCGATGAAAGAGCCCCCAACTCTCATTCAAATGAAGCCGCTCCTCGACGCTCCAGGCGCCTCCGCCCTCATCCCACCAGCGCCAGCGGAAGGAAAAAGGCACTCCCCAGGGCGAGAGGCGGAGGAGCACGCCCCCACCCGGCTCACCGCGCACGAGCCCCCCGAAGAGGTCGACGCCACGCCACAGGGGATAACCGACGGTGGCCGAAAAGCGGTCCTCCGCGCCTACGTCCTCCGTGGAAAGGGAGAGACGCCAGGGACTCGTCGTCCGGTAAAGATCCATGTCGATATCGACGAGACGGGAGCCGTCGTCGAGACCGGATGTGGCCTGATGGAGGGCCAATTCTCCCTCCAAACGGAACGATTCCATGCCCGAAAGAAGACGATCGGCCTTGGCAGCCGACGACTTGAGATTCGAGAGGGTCGACGGCTTTCCCCCTTCACCTTCAGGGACGAGCAGATCCTCTCTGAGTCCTTTGGCCAGCTTCTCGACCTCGCCGGCAGCTCCGCTCAGGTTGTCGATGGCTCGGCGCAGCTCCTTCCCCGAGAGGCCATCGGCATCGAAATCGGCCAGAACGGAATCGAGGCGGACCAGCAGTGACGCCAGACTGGAAAGAGCGGTGTGAATCGATTTTTCGTTGTCAGCGACGACGCCGTGAAGGGATTGAGACAGCTCTCTCAGCTCCGCCCCCAAAGCGGCCAACTCCCGTCGCGCCTCGTCGGCGAGGAGACCGTAAGAGGCAGCCGTTCCGCGAAGATCACCGGCAAGCTGCCCGTACGCGTCGGCAGCTTGGCCGATGGTATCCACCATCGCTCTCCCTTCGTCGAGCAGAAGGGGAAGACTTTCGACCGATCGTTTCAGGCCGGCCTGAACCGTCGCATCGCCGAGAAAGGCGTTTACGTGGGAAAAGGTCTCTCGGACCTCGGCAAGATCCTCCCCGACGCGTGAAAGGACCTCGTCGAAAGAGAGCGGGATTTCGCCGTCGACCTCCTCTCCGGCTTTCAGAACCTCCGCGAGGGAACCTCTTTTGACATCGATCCTCGACTCGCCCAGGAGGCTCCCCGAGTCGATGACAAAACGACTGTCGCGGGGGATGGCCACGTCGGGAGCGATGTCAAGACGAACCCGAACGCCTCCCGGAACCAATTCGATGGAGCTGACTCGACCTCTTTCGACGCCAGAGACAAGGACAGCTCCTCCCTCCTCGAGACCACGCACGTCAGGGAAAGTGACAAAGAGATCGAATCCTTTCTGCCGCCACCGGAGACCTCCGGTCACGGAGACCAGAAGGGCCAAAAAAAGGAGGCCCAAAAAGACGACAAAGCCGACTTTCACCTCTTTACTCAGGGTGACGAACCCCCTCTCTGATCGGCAGCTGACCACGGGCAAAACGACGAACCGTCGGATGGTCGGCCCTCTCCCACTGGGAGGGAAGACCGCACCAGGCGACGCGTCCCTCGTCAAGGAGGGCGATACGGTCGCTGATTCCGAAAGCCGACGTCAGATCGTGCGTCACGAGAAGGACACTGAGTCCCATCTGTCGCGCCAGCGAAAAAATCAGGCGATCGATGTGGCGAGCCGTCTCCGGATCCAGTCCCGTCGTCGGTTCGTCGAGCAGAACCAGTCGGGGCCGATAGACCAGGGCCCGGGCGATGGCGGCCCGTTTGCGCATCCCTCCCGACAGTTCCGAGGGATAGCGATCCTCGACGCCGGCCAAGTCCACCTCCTCCAAGGCGAGACGGACCTGAGCGGCAATGGCCCCGGCTTCGGTCATGCCGAGGCAGTAGCGAAGAGGAAAGGCGATGTTCTCGGCGACGGTCAGAGAATCAAAAAGAGCTCCTCCCTGGAAGACGACGCCCATCTGGCGCCGAAGTGCCCCCTGAGATCGGGAAGCCTCCTCGTCGAGAAGGTTCTGCCCGAACACGGAGACGCTGCCGCCGTCGGGAACGGTCAGTCCGGCAATGATGCGGAGGACCGTCGTCTTGCCGCAGCCCGAGGGCCCCATCAGGCCGAGGATGGTGCCCTCTTCGAGGGCCAGATCGACACCGTCCAAAACCGTCTGAGAGCCGAAGGCTTTGCGGAGGCCCCTGATCTCCACCAGCTGAGCCATCAGGAACCCCCGAAAAGAAAGGCCGAAAGGATGTAGTTGAAGATCAGGATCAACATATTCCCCCAGATGACGGCCTGAGTCGTCGCAGCGCCGACGCCGCGGGCTCCCGTCTCGGCGTGAAAGCCCTCGGAGCAGGCCGTGACGGCGATGATGGCCCCGAAGAGGGCTCCTTTGAGAACGCCGCCGAAAAGATCGGCCGGTTCGAGCAGGACCTCGATGGAGCGCCTGAACATCTGAGGGCTGATCCCATGGGCGTAGACGTAGAGGAAGCCGCCGGAGATCCCGATGACGAAAGAATAGACGGTCAGAAGAGGCAACATGAGAAGGGACGCGAGGAATCGGGGAACGCCGACGAAAGTGACGTCATCGAGGCCGAAGGCCCTGAGGGCATCGAGCTGCTCCGTGACTTTCATGGAGCTGATCTCCGCTGCCATGGCGGCACCCACCCTTCCCGTCACGACGAGGCCCGTCAGCACGGGCGACATCTCGCGGACGAGGCTGAGTGCAAGGACGCCGCCGATAAACGACGTAGCCCCGAAGCGTACAAACTGATCGAGCGTCTGCACGGCCATGACCATGCCCACGAAGGCGCTCGTCACGGAGACCATGAAGACCGATCCGACGCCGATGCGCTCCATCTGTTCCAGCAGCTCCCGTCGACTCCATACTCCCCGAAAAAAACCGCTGAAAGAGTGGGAGAAAAACAGGACAAAGAGCCCCAGGCGCTGGAAAAGCCCTAAGGCATGAGCACCGAGCCAGGCAAAAAAGGACCTCATCTCTCACCCCCGTAGGAAGGCCTCAGGGATTGCCACCTTTGATCGTCACGATACGCCTCATGAGCCCTTCAACGTAATAGTTGGAACGGAAGATGCGGAGTGTCCCCTCCTTGAGTCGCTCCGATTTGACCTCGCTGAGCAGTTTCTGCTCCTCCTCCGCGCCGGACAACGGATCTTTGGGCGGCACGATCAGCTCCACGATGACTTCGTTGTTGGACTCTTTCGCATCGACTTCGGTGAGAAGCTGCTCCAGATCAGTGATGGAGCGCCAGCCGGCGAGAAGCGATTCCTGTTCGGGCTCGGCGATGCCTCCGCCTCGGACGACGACCTCACAGGGGCCGGAAGCTTCCGCCGGGACATCGAGGCTGAAGGTACGCGTCTCCAGATCCTTGCGGTAGGGACGCAATTTGACGGTGACTTCGACTTTCTTCCCGGCCTCGACCTCTTTGTCCTTGAGCGTCACATCCTCGATGAAGAGAACGCGAGGCTCTCGGGTTATTTCCACGTCAACATCGATTCCCAGGGGAAAGATCTCCCTGAAGGGGTTCAACGTGACCAGCTCCGTCAGAAAACGGATGTCGCCGACGGCGGCGCCGATGACGTCACTCCCCGAGAAGAACATGTTCTTGCGCGTCCACCCCTCGACGAGATTGCGTCCTTCCAAACGGACAGAGGCTCGAACCGTCCCCTCGCCCAGCCTACCCCAGAGATCGTCGAGGAGGCCCAGGAGGGCCTCGGGAACGACGTTGGAAACGATGAAGGGGTCATTGACCACCTGAAAGCCCTTTTTTAATTCGCGCCTCATATCGACGTCGCGAAAGGTCACGGATACGGCGACGGCCGGAGGGAACTGGCCCAACTGCCCGCCGATGGCTGCGGTCGATCCTGAGTGACCGTTCCCACGATCGCTTTGGCCTCTCCGAGCTTGAAGGGAGCCTCCAGGCTGGGGACAACGGCGTGAACGACGGAACGCGTCAAAGGGTAGGCGACAGGGCCGCGACTGAGAAAGGGATGAGCGAAGGCGACGAAACGTCCCGCCCCGTCAAGAGCCGTCAAGGTCCCCGTCGCGCCCAGAGAGACATCGCCCCAGGCCAGAAGGACACCGACGGCGGCTCCCGGAAGAGGCTTCCAGTCGGTCTCGACAGGCAGGGCGGCCTCTCCGCCACTCCCTGACAGGCCTTCGATGCGGACTCCCAGGCGGCTCGCCAGAGCCGAAGAGGCCCTGGCGCTGATTCCGTCCGAGAGGAGTACCATCTGTTCCTCGACATCGCCAGAAAGGAGGTCGTCGGAAAGGAGGACCTCCTCGAGGAGCGTGTCGCCCTCCGAACCGGCAAGAGGCACGGGGTCAGGCATCCGAGTGGAGGTGGCCGGCCAGTTCCAGGCACCGGCCATTTCGTCTATGGGAGTCACCAGGCCCAGGCGGTGATCGCTGAAGTTCCAGCCGTAACCGATGGCGCCCACAAGACGGCCCTCGATGAAGACGGGGCTTCCGCTCATTCCTGCGGCGATGCCTCCTGTCTTTTCGATCAGGGGACCTTCGGCGCGAATGAGAATCAAGGTGTTGGGACGGCTTTTTCGCTGAAGGATGCTGACGACCTCCAGGGGAAAGGCAACGATCTCCTCTCCGGAAAGCACCGTCCTCGCCTCGCCTCTTTGGCCGGGACGGACATCTCCGAGGGGCATCGTCGGCGTAGAGGAGAGGAAAGGAGATCCCCAGAGCAGCGACGGGTTGAGAAAGAACAGCAGCAGAGCAAGGGCCACGGTTTTTGACGTTTTCACGATCCCATACCTCTCCATCGGGAAGCTACAGACTCTTGCTCCATCGCAGGTAGGCAAAGATGAACGGATCAAGGTCTCCATCGAGAACGGCCTGCACGTTGCCCACTTCGTACCCCGTCCGGTGGTCTTTGATCATCAGGTAGGGGTGGAGAACGTAGGAGCGGATCTGACTGCTCCAGCCGATTTCCTTTTTCTCGCCCTGAAGGCTCTCCAGCTGCTCCTGCCGTTCCCGCTGCTGGCGCTCGAAAAGCTTGGCCCGAAGGACCGTCATGGCCACCTGGCGGTTGGCGTGTTGTGAACGCTGATCCTGACAGGCCACGATGATACCCGTCGGAATGTGGGTGATCCTGATGGCCGAATCGGTCATGTTGACATACTGCCCCCCGGCGCCACTGGCCCTGAAGGTATCCAGTTTGAGATCTTCGGGCCTGATGACGATCGCCGCGTCATCGGGTAGCTCTGGCGCCACCTGGACGGATCCGAAGCTGGTGTGACGTCTTTTGGCGGCATCGAAGGGAGAGATGCGCACCAGGCGATGGACGCCCACTTCGGCACGGAGATAGCCGAAAGCGTAGGGCCCTTTCACCATGACGGTGGCGCTCTTTATTCCCGCCTCTCCGTCATCTTGGATATCGAGGACCTGAGCCTGGAAACGCCGCCTTTCAGACCAGCGGAGGTACATCCGGAGCATCATCTCGGCCCAATCCTGAGAATCGAGTCCTCCGGCACCGGCATGGACGCTCAGGATGGCGTTGTTCTCGTCGAACTCTCCATCCAGAAGCAGCCGGGTCTGTCTCTCTTCGATCTCCTTTTCGAAAGCCGCAGCCGCCTCGTAAAATTCCGACGTCAGCTCGAGATCACTTTCCTCGGCGAGAAGTTCCGCGAGAGCCTCCAGGTTCGCCAGGTTCTCCGATACGCGCCGCCACTCCTCCTTGAGCTCCTGCAGATGAGCCAGTTCCCGACTTATATGCTGAGCTTCGTCCTGTTCCCAAAAACCAGGCTGAGCCGTCTTGTCCAGCAGCTCGCTCTCTCGCCTCTCCTTGGAAGAGAGGTCAAAGACTGTCCTGAAGAGCCCTAGCAAGGCCCCTCAGTTCCTCCAGTACCGTCGAAATAGGAAGCTGAGCCATGACGGATCCCCCTTTTTTTGCAAAACCTTGAAGTTGATACCGATTGTGTTTCATTATATCATCATAGCGATTCTCATCAAAAAGAGGTGGCCTCATTGCATCGATCAAATGCCACAAAGCGGGCCGTCCTCTCCGTCCTTCTGGAGCGCAGAGGGAACCTGGTCTCGAGCGGCCTCCTTCGCACTCTGGCCGGCGTGACGCGACAGGCCATATGGAAATCTGTCGAGTCCCTCCGCGAGGAGGGGTTTCCCATCTTATCGGTCCCTCAGAAGGGATATATCCTCAAGGAGGCCGCCTTTCCCGATCTGGCCCCCTCTTGGATCGACTTCCTTCTGAAAGATTCTCCCTGGGGACATCCCGTCCTCCTGTGGGAAAGTCTTCCCTCGACCCAGGAAGTCCTCAAACAGATGGCCAGAAACGGAACACCGGCCGGTGCCCTCTGTCTCGCCGAAGAGCAGACCCTGGGACGAGGGCGTCGGGGCCGCGTCTGGTCCTCGCCTCCGCGGGGAGGCCTCTATTTTTCCCTGCTCTCCCGCCCTCGCCTGCTACCCTCTAAAATCCAGCTGCTCAATCTGGCTGCCGGCCTCTCCGTCAGTCGATCGCTCCAGCAGCTCTTCGGCATTCCCTGCCAGCTCAAATGGCCCAACGACATTCTCTGGCAGGGAAAGAAACTCTGCGGTATCCTCAGCGAAACGGCCTGTGAAGCGGATCGGGTCCACTACGCCGTCACCGGCATCGGCATCAACGCCAATATAGCGCTCTCCGCCTTTCCCCGCGAGCTTTCCGATCAAGTCACCTCCCTCGCCTCCATTCTGGGCCGGGAGATCGACAGGGGCAGAGTCGTCGCCGGAATCATCTCCGACCTTCATCGCCGCCTCGCCCTGCTGGAAACTCCCTCGGGAGAGGAGAATCTCATAGCGGAGTATGGCCGCCACTGCCATACGCTGCGACGGGAAGTCCGTGTTCTGACGGGAGAGAGGATCTACGAAGGGCTGGCCGTCGCCCTCAGTGCCGAAGGGGCCCTCTGTGTCGAAACGGAGGAGGGCCTTCTCTCCTTCAGCGCCGCCGACGTGGTTCACCTCCGTCCCCGCTAGCAGCAGGGGCACCGTTTTCCCTTTCAGGAAAGGAGGGGATCGCCATGAGGCTTACAGAACTCAGTCGCAGCAGTGGTTGAGCCGCCAAAATAGGTCCGGCGGACCTACAGAAAATCCTTGACGGTTTGGTTCCCGCAAGCGGAGAAAGGCTCCTGACCGGCTGGTCGAACGGGGAGGACGCCGCCCTCTGGACTCTCGACGAGGAGCGGGCGGGCATCTTCACCCTCGACGTGATCACTCCCGTCGTCGACGACGGAGAGAAGTGGGGCGAGATCGCCGCCGCCAACGCGCTGAGCGACGTCTTCGCCATGGGTGGGAGGCCTCTCCTGGCCCTGAATTTCGTCGGCTTTCCCGTGGGCTGCCTGCCCTTGGAGGAGCTTCGCCTTATCCTCCAGGGGGGACAACGAAAGGTCATCGAAGCTGGAGCCATCCTGGCCGGAGGGCACAGCATCGAAGATCAGGAACCCAAGTTCGGCCTGGCCGTCTACGGAGAGGTCCTTCGACGATCCATTTGGCGCGTGACGGGAGCCCGTCCGGGAGATGGCCTGATCCTCACGAAACCGCTGGGTACAGGCATCGCCATCGCAGCCATGATGGCCCAGATGTTCGAGCCCGCTTCAGGAGAGACGGCATTGGAGGTCATGAGTCGTCTTAACGATGCACCACTGAAGCTGCCTCCGTCCCTCACCGAGAAGATCCATGCCTGTACGGACGTCACCGGCTTCGGACTCGCCGGCCATCTTCTCGACATGTTATCGCAAGACACCCTGGGCTGCCGCCTTGACGCGGAGGCTCTTCCGGTCCTTCCCGGCGTGGAGGAGGCGGCATCGATGGGACTCGTTCCCGCCGGGGCTTACAAGAATCGCGACCTCTACGGCGGACGCGTTCAAGGCCTCGACTCACTCCACCAGGAAAAAGGGGATCTCCTTTTCGACCCTCAGACGTCGGGAGGTCTCCTCCTGGCCGCAGCAGACGAGCACATTCCCACCCTCGTCGAGACATTGCGACGTTGCGGTTTCAGCGAGGCCGTCAAAATCGGCACTTTTTTCGAGGGATCGAACATCGAAATCGTCTGAACCGGACAGGAGGAGAGCGGAAGGGGGTCACCCCTTTCCGCTCTCCTTCTGTCTTCGTGCATTCCAGATGGCCAAATACTGGTCGTAGAGGAAGAGGAAAAGATCCTGATTGAGAGAAGGGCTGGGAAGAACGACGATCGGCCCCGTCCCCTCTGCCTCGAGACGGACCGTCTCGGGAGTCCAGACGTCGACGACGACGAGCCACTCCCGCCTTCTCGCCTCCTGCAGGGAAAGACGCAGCGAGGGAAGCCCCTCTCCCTGGCACCACTTGTTCCAGACCGCATCGGGCGGCCTAATGGGGGCCTTGACGGCACCTTCGATCAGCAGGGAGCTCCGGCCGGTAAGGTCGAGAAGAGAGACATCGCCGATGATCTGCCGCCCCACGTCGACGGTGCTTTCCAACCTGGACTGGAACTCGGCGAGCCGTCTCTGATAGTAGCTGTAGCGGTCGGAATCGATGTCGGCCAAGACGACGAGAAGACGTTGCCCCAGAAAGGGCAGTCCCGCCGGATCAAGGAAAAGCCTCTCCCGATCAAGTTCGCTCAGAGAAAGGCGGCTGTACAGGGTCCTCATGGAGAGGTGCGTCTCCTGAACCTTCAGCCCGTAAAACAGGATGTCCCGATCATCGAGGGCGATGACCGTCGCCCCCTCGGGAAGCGCTTTTCCCCGGACGCTGTACCTTCCCCCTTCGTCCCAGTCGACAAGAGAGCGGACATCGACGTAGACGCCGCCGACAAAACGACACATGAGCGCCAGCCAGGGCGACGTCACCCAAAGGGAACGGCGCTCCAACTCCGCTCCGGGGGAACTTCGGGGAGCGCCGAGAAGGGTGGAAAGGCAAACAAGCAGGAGTAGAAGAACCCTTTTCACGACGGAAGCCCGTTCCCTCTCAAGAGGAGAAGCTCCCGTCGGAAAAAGGCGCCCCGCGACGTCGACGGGCACAGTGGAAAACATTCTCCATCAGAGAGGCCACCGTCAGAGGACCGATTCCGCCGGGAACGGGCGTCGCGGCACGGGCCACCCCGGCAAGGCTCTCCCAGTCGACATCGCCGACGAGCCTTCCGTCACTGAGGACGTTAATGCCCACGTCGACGACGACGACACCCTGTTTCAGCATCTCGCCGGACAGCACATGAGGTTTTCCGATGCCGACGACGACCAGGTCGGCCTGAGCCAGTGCCCGCAACCGTTCGGTCTCTGCGGATTGACTGTGCAGAAGGGTCACCGAGGCCTTCCTGTGGAGGAAGAGCATGGCCACGGCCTTTCCCACCGTGGGGCTGACACCGAGAACGGAGGCGTTTCTGCCCTTCAGGTCGGCGAAACCATACTCGCCCAGGAGGGAGAGTATGGCCTTGGCCGTGCAGGGAAGAGGCGTGTTCCTGTCACCGAGATAGAGGCTGCCTAGATTAAACCGATGGACGCCTTCGACGTCCTTGACGGGATCGACGCAATCGATGAGACCGCTCAACTCCCACCGGGGCGGGAGAGGGCGCTCGACCATGACGGCATCGACGTCGTCGTCGGCATTGAGGCGGAGAAGGAGTTCCTGCACCTCCTCTATGGAGACGTCGGCAGGAAAGACGAAACGGCGGGCTTCGAGGCCGATGCGCTCACATGTCTTTCCCTGGCTTCTCAGATAAGTGGCCGCCGCCGGGTCCTGACCTATCTGGATCGTGGCAAGACAGGGTCGCCATCTCTGGAGACGTTCCATCTCCTCGATCTCCCTTTTGAGACTGTCGAGCCGCTTTCGGGCCGGCTCGCGCCCGTCCATGACCAGCACCGTCGTCTGTCACCTCCCCCAGGGAATATCGAGGGGTATTGTACCACGACCTTCCCGTCAGGCCGTCCGTCGGAACGTCATGTCCTGCTGCCGGGTTTGACGGCCGGAGTGCCCTGCCTGCACAGAGGGCAGACCTCGGGATTCCACGTCTCGAAAGAGGCCTCCCAGAGTGAATGAAGAGGACCGGAGAGACGATGGGAACCGCCGCTTCTATCGATGACGGACCCCGTGGCGACCCAACGGCCCCCCCCCTCTTCGATCAGGTGCCCCACCTCCGCAGAAGAGCCTCCCGTGGTGATTACGTCCTCGACGACGACGAAAGGGACCGGTCCCGGGTGAGGAAAACGCCGAAGCCGCATGGCCCCCTCCTCCCGTTCGCAGAAGAGAAAGGGAAGGCCCAGGGCCCGGGCCACCTCGTGACCGATGATGAGGCCGCCGATGGCCGGAGAGAAGACGACTTCAGGCCTGTAGGGGGCCAGATGACGGGCCAGAGCCTCACCCGCAAAGGCCGCATAGGCCGGATAGCGGAGCAAAAGGGCACACTGCAGGTAGTCGGCACTGTGAAGGCCCGATGTCAGACGGAAATGCCCCTTGAGATGGGCACCGCTCCGAAGAAGCATCTCCTGAAGACGTTCCCTTTCCATCAGCTGAGACAGGACAACCCCTCCTCGATCTCTTCCAGAATCGTTTCCACGGCCTGACGCCGATCCTTCGCCGCCAAGATGGGCCTTCCGACGACGAGATAATCGGCACCTGCCGCGATGGCCTCCCGCGGAGTCGCCGTGCGGGCCTGATCGTCGCCAAGCAGGGCGGGACGAATCCCAGGCACGATGGTCTTCAGCGACGACGCGGCACGAACTGTCTTCAGATCCTGCGGGGAACAGACGAGACCTCCCAGCCGGGCTCTCTGGGCCGCAGAAGCCCTGGCGATCAGGGCGCTCCGCATGGGAGAGGAGGGATGGACCTCGCTCCACTGTCCCTCGTCAAGGCTGGTCAGAACGGTGACGCCCAGAATCAGCGTTGTGCCGGCCTCCTGGACGGCGGCCCTCATCATGGGCACGCCGCCTGAGGTATGGACCGTCAGGGCCCAGAGCCCCATGCAGCTCAGGGCACGAACGGCAAGGGCGACCGTGTTGGGTATGTCGTGAAGCTTGACGTCGAGAAAGACCTTATGCCCCCGCCTCACAAGGAGCTCCAGGAACGCTTCCCCCCCCTGAAAGAAGAGCCCCGGCCCCACCTTGACGAGGGGAAGCAGATCTCCCGTCTCGTCAAGAAAGGATAGAGCCTCGGGAATAGTCGGAAGATCGAGAGCCACGATCAGTTTCGAGTCTTTCATAGTCTCTCCTTTCGATTTTCTCGGGCGCCTCCGACAAGGGCGGAGACACTCTTCTCGCCGGCCTCGGTGACAAGAACCTCCATTTCGGAGCAGATCCGTGCCGGGGCCCCGAAGTCGCCGGTCAGAACCGTTCCGATCTCGACGGCCGAGGCGCCGGCGAGAATCATGGACAGGGCATCGGCACCGCCGGAAACGCCTCCGCAGCCAACGAGGGGCAACCCCGTCATTCCCGCCGTCTCCCAGAGGAGGCGAAGGGCCAGAGGAAAGACGGCCGGCCCGGAAAGGCCGGCGAAAGTCCTCTCGAAGACGGGACGGCGGCGGTGGACATCGATGGCCATGCCGAGCCAGGTGTTGGCGACGACGAGGGCATCGGCCCCTCCCCGCTCTGCGGCCTCGACGACAGAGGCCCATCGAGGAGCCTGAGGCGTCAACTTCAGCCAGAGAGGGCCTTTCCAAACGCCTCGGGCCACCTGAAGGACCTGAAGGACACCGGAGGGATCCACGCCCCAGGCCATTCCCCCGCAGGAAACGTTGGGGCAGGAGACGTTGAGTTCCACGGCCTCGGGCGGCATCTCCATGGAGAGCAACAGGTCAAGGGACCGCTCCAGGTCGTCGAGTTTCTCGACGGCCACGTTGGCGACGAGAGGGCGACAACGTGGCAAAGAAGGAACAATCTCCGTCACAAAGACTTTAACGCCCGGATTCTGAAGGCCGATGCTATTCAACAGACCTGCCGGAGTCTCCCAGAGACGAATTCCTCCGTTTCCCGGGCGTGCGTGCCAGGTGAGCCCCTTGGAGCAGATGGCACCCACGCCGCGAAGGGCCTCTTCCGACCAGAAGGCTCCGTCGAAAGGCCAGAGCCCCGAGGCAATAACAAGAGGCGTGGGCAGCCGAAGCGAGCCCACAGAGAGGGAGCGGTCAACGGGGAAGTTCATCCCAGAGGACCTCCTTTCCGTCAAAGACGGGACCGTCGACACAGACGCGAAGAGTTCCGGAGCGAAGGGGAACGGCGCAACCGAGGCAGCCGCCATAACCGCAGGCCATCCTCGCCTCGAGGCTGACGGAGATACGCCCGGGCACGATAGCGGCTACGGCAGCCATCATGGCCCGAGGTCCGCAGGCCCAGACTTCGTCGCCTTCTTTCATCCTCTCCGCCAGGAGGTCAACGACCGTTCCCTTCCGGCCCAGCGAGCCATCGTCGCAGGCGACGCGATGGGGAAAATCTCGGCCGTCGAGCCACTGAAGCAGTCCTCGCCATGCAGAAGAAGAAACACCCAGGAGAAGCTCTGTCTCCATCTCCGCCGAATGGCGCTTCCAAGCCACCAGCAGAGGCGCCACGCCCATAGCCCCCGCCACGAGCAGGAGTCTCTTACCCGTCGGCTCGGGAAACCCTCTGCCCTGAGGACCTCGCACGTCGACGACGTCTCCCTCGCAGAGGCGGGAGAGGGCCTCCGTTCCCCGGCCCTGGACGTGAAAGATAAGCCCCATTCGCTCTCTCTCCTGCCAGGCCACGGCGAAGGGACGCCCCAGAAGGGGATCGCGGCCCCATCGGCTATCCCTGATGAGGACGAACTGACCGGGCGTGGCCGCAAAGGGCTCCTTCAGGGCCAGGGTCAGGGCGACGAGATCGCCTCCCAGCCTTTCGAGGGAGACGACGGCACCCCGATGATCCACGGGAAGGGAAGAGCCGGCCACGGACCTACCCTCTGGGCTCGAAGGGCACGCCGTCGACGAGGGTCAGGATAGGCCACCCCTGAAGAAGCATCCCCTGCCAGGGACAGTTGCAGCCCTTGCTCTGCCAATCGGCTCTGTCGACGACGCGCATCTCCTCCAGATCAAGAACCGTCAGATCGGCGCGGCTTCCCTCGGCAATCCGCCCTAGCCCCTGCCAGGCCCGAGGGAGAAGGGAGGCCGGACGCGAGGTCCAGAGGGCCAGAAGCCTCTCCAGCGGGAGGGGCCTGCCTCGCCTCTTCCAGGCATCGAGCACGACGGCGACGGCACACTCCAGAGAGGCGATGCCGAAAGAGGCCTCCTGGAAGGGGAGGTCCTTCTCGTCCTCATGGTAGGGAGCGTGATCCGTCGCGATGGCGTCGATCGTTCCGTCGGCCAGGGCTTGCCAGAGCGCCTCCTGATCTCTCACGCTTCGCAGAGGAGGATTGACCTTGAAGACGGAGTCGAAAGAACTTTCCAGAACGGCCTCTTCCGTCAGCGTCAGATGATGAGGCGTCACATCGCAGCTGACAGGAAGTCCCTCCGCCTTCGCCTCACGGATGAGATCGAGGGCACCTGCCGTACTCACGTGAGTGAAATGCAGAGGAGCGGCTGTCTCGCGCACAAGGGCGATGCCGCGGGACACGTCGACGATCTCTCCCGAGGCGGGCCACCCTTTAAGGCCCGACAGGGAGGAACAACGCCCCTCGTTGACCTGCCCGCCGGCCGTCAGAGAGGGCTCTTCAGGATGCTCCATGACGCGGACACCGATGTCACGGGAGTAGAGAAGCACCCGGCGAAGCAATCCGGCGTCGGAAAGAGGCGCTCCGTCGTCGGTGAAGAAGACGGCTCCGGCCTCGGCCATGGTGCCCATCTCGGCCATCTCCTTCCCCTTCCGGCCCTTCGTCGCAGCCCCTGCAGGAAGAATGCGGGCACCTCCGGCGCGGGAGGCCTTGTCGAGAACGTAGGCCACCAGAGGAGCCACGTCGAGGGCGGGATCGGTGTTGGCCATGGCCACGGCCGTCGTGTAGCCTCCGGCCGCCGCCGCTCTGGAGCCGCTGACCAGGTCTTCCCGCCACTCCTGGCCGGGATCGCGAAAGTGTGCGTGCAGGTCGATCAGGCCGGGAGAGAGGATCCTGCCCTCGATGTCGATCGTTCGGACGCCTTCCATGTCGGCCATACCGGAAGCGATGGAAACGACACGTCCGTCATCGATGAGGAGATCGACCTCCCCTTCCCTGAAAGTCAGGCCGTCGAAAAGACAGGCATTTTTGAGCAGCAACATCAGCGGGCACCTCCCAGACAGAGAAAGAGCAGCGCCATCCGGACGGCGACACCGCTGCGGACTTGAGGAAGAATGACGCTCTGGGGACCGTCGGCGACGGCCGATGCGATCTCGACGCCGCGATTCATCGGTCCCGGGTGCATCACGAGGGCCTCCGGTTTGGCCTCGGCGAGGAGAGCCTCCGTGGCACCGAAACGACGATGGTACTCGTCGACGGAGGGGAAAAGCCCCTCCTGCTGCCGTTCCCGCTGGATGCGGAGAAGGTAGACGATATCCGATCCCCTGACGGCCGCCATGGGATCGGGCTCGTAGCGGACTCCGAGGGCCTCCGTCTCGACGGGCATGAGCGTCGCGGGGCCGGAAAGGACAACTTCGGCCCCCAATTTAGTGAAACCGATAATGTCGCTGCGCACGACGCGGCTGTGAAGGACATCGCCGACGATAGCCACTTTGGCCCCGTCCAGCTCGCCCAGTCGCCGTCGGGCCGTGTAAAGATCGAGGAGCGCCTGGGTGGGATGGGCATGAGCGCCGTCACCGGCGTTGAAAACCGAGGCCCGTTTCAGGCGTTTCGCCAGATAGGCCGGGACGCCGACGGCCCCGTGGCGGACGACGACGGCATCGGCTCCCATGGCCTCGAGCGTCCATGCCGTGTCGCGGAGCGTCTCTCCCTTGCTGACGCTCGAACCGGAGGCAGACCAGTTGACGACATCGGCGCTGAGCATTTTTTCGGCCAGTTCGAAGGAGACTCGCGTCCGCGTCGAGGCCTCGAAGAAGAGGTTGACGACCAGTTTCCCCCTAAGGGCGGGAACTTTCTTGATAGGGCGATCCATGAGGGCCTCCATGTTGACGGCCTGATCGAGAAGGTGGGTGATTTCCTCACGAGTCCAGATATCGAGATCGATGAGATCGCGGCGTTTCCAGCTAAACATCGGCACTCTCCCCCTGTTCGCAGATGACGACCTCGTCGGCACCGTCATACTCCAGAACCCGGACCTCGACAATCTCCGACTTGGACGTCGGAACCAGGCGCCCCTGATAATCGGGATGGATGGGAAGCTCCCGATGACCTCTGTCGATGAGTACGGCCAATTGCACCGCCTGAGGTCTGCCCATATCCATCAGGGCATCCAGGGCCGCCCTGATCGTTCGCCCCGTGTAAATCACGTCGTCGACGAGGACGACTTTCATCCCGTTGATGTCGACGGGGATGGAGGTGCTGTGGACGACAGGCTGATCGTGGAGAAGCGTCAGGTCATCGCGGTAGAGCGTGATATCCAGCTCTCCAGAAGGGAGCTTCGTCTCCTCGATGGTCCGGAGGTACTCCATCAATCGCCGTCCCAGAAAGACCCCGCGCCGCTGAATCCCCACGAGCACCACCCTGTCGAGACCTCCATTCCTCTCGACGATCTCATGGGCCATCCTCTTGAGAGCTCTCTCCATCTCCTCCGATGAAAGAACTTTGGCCTTCTCACGAAGCATCATTTCGCCAACCTCCCCATCATAAAAAAAGGACCGCGGCCTTGGTGAAGGCCGTGATCCCCGAAAAACGGACAGTTTCATGGACAAAAGCGCCTACAGCAGATCTCACGCCGGCCACCTCCTCAGAGAGAAAATCTCTCTTCGGGAACCAGCATATCAGGATTCGCGTTTCGATGCAACCGGTTGCACCAAAACTTCCAAGGCCTTTTCAGCGGCAGCGAACTCGCCTTCCTTGCGGGAGCGGCCGGTGCCGATGCCCAAGAGATCTCTTTCCAGCCAGACTTCGACGACAAAAAACCTCTCGTGAGGAGGCCCCTCTTCGGCAACGACACGGTAGAGAGGAAGCTCCTTCCCCTCGGCCTGCAACTGTTGCTGTAGGCGTGATTTGGGGTCCAGCGTCGATGGCGACGTTCGCTGCCACAGGAGACGGCCGATGACTCGACGCGCCTCGTCGAGACCTCCGTCGAGGTAGACGGCGCCGAAAAGGGCTTCCACGGCATCGGCGACGGGAGAAAGTTTTTCCCGGCCTCCCTGCAGTTCCAGGCCCTTGCCGAGGAGAAGAGTCGGCGACAGATCGAGCAGACGCCCCCACTCGGCCAGAGAACGACCACAGACGACGGAGGCCCTCTCCTGAGTCAGTCGCCCCTCGTCCCAATCGGGATAGGCCTGAAAGAGGGCTTCGGAGACGACAAGCTCCAAAACGGCATCGCCAAGAAACTCCAGGCGCTCGTTGAAAAAGGGAAGCCCTGACTCATGGGCGTAACTCGAATGAGTCAGGGCTCTGTCGAGAAGCGAGGGATCGCGAAAGACGTAACCGAGGCGGGTCTGGAGAAGGCGAAGGGATGTTCCGCGTCCTCCTTGGTAAGGTTCCATCTAGGATCTGTAGGCCTCCAGGGCAAGCACGGCGTTGTGGCCGCCGAAACCGAAACTGTTGACGAGAACGCGCCGGACGGGGTGATTCTCGATCGTCTTCGTGACGATATTGAGAGGACATTCGGGATCGAGGTTCTCGACGTTGATCGTCGGGTGGATGACACCCTCGACGAGAGACTGGATGGCGGCGATGCTTTCGACGGCCCCCGCCGCACCGAGAGCGTGACCGATCATGGATTTCGTCGAGTTGACGAGAATCGCGTCGGCGAGGTCGCCGAAAAGCCGGCGAATCGCCATCGATTCCATCTTGTCGTTGAGAGGCGTCGAGGTCCCGTGGGCGTTGATGAGCTCCACGTCGGAAAGCTGCCAACCGGCCTTTTCCACGGCCTGGGCCATGGCGCGGGAGGCGCCGTCGCCCTCGGGATCGGGAGCAGTGATGTGATAGGCGTCACAGGTGGAGCCGTAGCCCTTGACCTCGGCGTAGATCGTCGCCTTGCGCCTCAGGGCGTGATCGAGCTCTTCGAAGACGAGGACTCCGGCGCCTTCGCCGAGGACGAAGCCGTCTCTGTCGACGTCAAAAGGACGAGAGGCGTGAGCCGGGTCGTCGTTGCGCGTCGAAAGGGCCTTCATGGCGGCAAAACCGGCCGTGCTGATGGGCGTGATGGCCGCCTCGGCGCCTCCTGCCAGGATGACGTCGGCATCGCCGCGGAGGATGGCATAGTAGGCCTCGCCCATGGTGTGCGTCGCCGTGGCGCAGGCCGTGACGACGGCAAGGTTGGGCCCTTTCGCTCCGAAGCGAATTCCCACATAGGCCGCAGGCATGTTGCTGATCATCATGGGAATGAAAAAGGGGCTGACCCGGGAGGGGCCCTTCTGGATGAGGGCACGCATGTTCTCGAAACTGGTGGTGATGCCGCCCTCTCCGCTTCCCAGGTAGACACCGAATTTATAGGGATCGAGGCTCTTCACGTCAAGGCCGGCGTCGGCCACGGCCAGATCGGCAGCGGCGACGGCGAACTGAATGACCCTATCGGAACGCCTGGCCTCTTTTCTCTCCATCCAGTCTTCTGCCGAGAAATCGCGAATTTCACCGGAAATGCGGACGGAGAAATCGGTGGCGTCGAACATCTCGATGGGGCCGATGCCGTTACGCCCCTCTTTAAGAGCCTGCCAGTAATTTTCTCTTCCGTAACCGATGGGGCTTACCACGCCCAGACCGGTGATGACGACTCTTTTCAAGCGAGTCACTCCTTCAGTTCGGGGCTTTCCCCGGGTTTGCGACAGGCGGAAAGGCGGGGCGCAGGAGAATCGCTCCCGCGCCCCGGAAAGGGCGGGGAAAGTTACTCCTCGATCCCCAGCTTGTTCTTGACGTAATTCATGGCTTCCTCGACATTGGTCAGCTTTTCGGCGTCCTCATCGGGAATCTCGATATCGAACTCCTCCTCGATGCCCATGATGAGCTCGACGATATCGAGGGAGTCGGCTCCAAGGTCCTCGACAAAGGAGGCATCGGCCTTGATCTGCTCCTCTTCAACGTCGAGGCGATCGATGACGATATCCTTCAGGCGCTTCTGAATTTCTTCCATCTTCACGTTCTTCACCTCCTTCACGGGAGTCTGTCTAGTGCATCGACATGCCGCCGTCTACGGCGATGGTCTGTCCGGAGACATAGGCCGCTTCCTCGGAGGCCAGAAAAGCGACGAGATGAGCCACCTCATCGGGCGTTCCGGGACGACCGAGGGGAACCTGGCTGAGAAGGTTTTCGCGGATCTCCGCTTTAAGTTGCCCCGTCATGTCGGTCTCGATGAAACCGGGAGCCACGACGTTAGCCGTGATGCCTCGGGGACCGAACTCACGAGCCACCGTCTTGGTGAAACCGATGATGCCGGCCTTGGACGCCGTGTAGTTGGCCTGGCCCACATTGCCGGAGAGGGCCACGACGGAAGCGATATTGATGATGCGCCCCCAGCGGGACTTGGCCATCGAACGCAACGCTTCCCGACTGCAGTAGAAAACGGAGGACAGGTTGACGTCGATAACGGCCTGCCAATCCTCGTCTTTCATCCTCAGGAGAAGACCGTCGCGGGTGACGCCGGAGTTGTTGACCAGGACGGAAACGGGGCCGAGGGACTCCGAAAGGGCAAGGAAGAGCTTCTTCACGTCGGAGGCGGAAGAGACGTCGGCACCGAAGGCAAAGGCCGAGACACCTTTCTCCCTGATGGCAGCGACCACCTCCTGGGCCTCCTTCTCGGACCGGTTGTAGTTGACGGCGACGGAAAAACCACGTGCTGCCAATTCAAGGGCGACGGCCCTACCGATACCCTTTCCCGCTCCCGTGACGAGAGCGACGCGACCGTTCTCTCCCATTCTATTGACCCTCTTTCAGGAAGGCAAGGGAACCTTCGATGTCGCCCACATCGCCCAAATTCGCCGTCGACGCGCCTTTGAGGCACTTCTTCGCCAAGCCGCTCAGGACCCTTCCCGGACCGACCTCGAGGAAACGGTCGACGCCGAGCGTTCCCAGGTGAAGCATCGATTCCTCCCAGCGAACGGGACTGAAGGTCTGTTCGTAAAGGGCCCTCTGCAGGGAGTCCACGGTGCCTTGAGGCGTTGCCCAGGCGTTGGTCACGATGGGCCAGGTGGGCTCACACCAGGTCATGGAGGAAAAGGCCTCTCTGAGCCTGTCGGCGACGGGAGCCATGAGTCGGCAATGGAAGGGAGCGCTCACGTTGAGAAGAAGAGCCCGTTTCGCTCCCATCTCCTTGGCCAATGACATGGCCCGCTCAAGGGCGTCGACGTGGCCGGAGACAACGATCTGCCCCGGAGAGTTAAAATTGGCGGCCTCGCAGACTCTCTCTCCATCGACGGCGGCGCAGATCTGACGGACCTGGTCCGCCGTCAGGCCAAGCAGGGCGGCCATAGCCCCTTCGCCGAGAGGCACCGCCTCCTGCATCAGCCGTCCCCGGAGATGAACGAGACGCACGCCGTCCTCCAAGGCCAGGACGCCGGAGGCCACCAGGGCCGAGTATTCGCCGAGGCTGTGGCCGGCGAGAAAGGCCGGAGCCAGATCGCTTCCCATTTCCTCGCGAAGGACCTCGAAGGCGGCCAGACTCGCCACCAGGATGGCAGGCTGAGTGAACTCCGTCTTTCGAAGTTCCTCTTCAGGCCCTTCAAAGACGATCCGACTCAGAGGAAAGCCCAAAGCCTCGTCGGCCCTCTGGAAAAGAGACCGAGCCGTTCTCGATCGTTCGACGAGGCCGCGGGCCATACCCACCTCCTGTGAGCCTTGGCCGGGGAACAACAGAGCATAGGACATCGGCACCAACACCTCTTCCTCAACAGGTCGGGGAAAATCGACAGATTTTCTCCAGCGCAGCCGAGGCCTCTCTGAAAAGGCCTTCGATGATGGCCTCGGCGGGTTCGACGGACCGGACCAGACCACAAATCTGGCCGGCCATGAGCGACCCCCACTCCGCATCGCCGTCGACGACGGCCGCTCGGAGCCTCCCACTTCCCAGAGCCTCCAGCTCTTCGACAGAGGCGCCGGAGGCCTCCAGTTCCTCGAACCTCCGGGCCAGCTTGTTGCGGATAACCCGAACGGGATGGCCCGTCGGTCTGCCGGTGACGACGGTGCTCCGATCGCCGGCGTCGAGCACCGCCTGTTTGTAGGCCTCGTGAACGCGGCATTCGGCGGAACAGAGAAACCGTGTCCCCACCTGGACCCCCTCGGCACCGAGGCAGAACGCGGCCGCCACGCCGCGGCCGTCGGCGATGCCGCCGGCCGCGATGACGGGGATGGAGACGGCATCGGCGACCTGGGGCACGAGGGCCATCGTCGTCGTCTCGCCGATATGACCTCCCGCCTCGCTGCCCTCGGCGACGACGGCATCGGCACCCTGCTTCTCGACACGCCGGGCATGGGCCACGGAGGCGATGACGGGGATGACGACCGTTCCGAGAGGTTTGAGCCTCTCCAAAACCTTGCCGGGGCTGCCGGCCCCCGTCGTCACGATGGGAACACGATAATCGGCGGCCAAGGCCAGGGCCTCGTCGGCCGTCGGCGAAAGAAGCATGATATTGAGGCCGAAAGGGCGATCCGTCAGGGATCGGACCTTGACGAGCTCCCTTTCGAGCTGCTCGGGCGGCATGTTCGCGGCGGCGACGATTCCCAGACCGCCTCCGTTCGAGACGGCTGCCGCCAGCTCGGCGTCAGCCACCCAGGCCATCCCTCCCTGCAGGAGGGGGTACTCTGTTTTCAGCAAAGCCGTCAGACGATTGTATAAAGCCATGGGCCAACTCCTCTCGCTACAGTTCAAAGGCGATCGCACCGTATGTCATGCCGGCACCGAAGCTGGTCATGACGACGAGATCTCCCCGGCCGAGGACCTTTTCCTCCACGGCCTCGTGAAGGGCGATGAAAACGGAGGCCGCCGAAGTGTTCCCCAGATGATCGAGATCGACGTAGGCCTTCGCCGGATCGACGTCGAGTCGACGAAGGACGCCGTCGATGATGCGAAGGTTGGCCTGATGGAAGATCCAGTTCGCAACCTCCGAGGCCTTGAGATCCGATTTTTCGAGGAAGTCCTTGAGAAAGGCGGGCAATTTGCGATTGACGAACTTGAAGACGTCATTGCCCTTCATCTGAACATAATGTTCTCGCCCCGCGACCGTCTCCAAAGAGGCAGGCCTCTGGGCCATGCCCGCAGGCAACGTGATGAGATCATGGAACTCTCCTTCGGCACGAAGATCGGCGGAGATAAAACCTCTCGTGCCCTCCGGGGCCGCTCCCAGGATCACCGCTCCTGCTCCGTCGCCGAAAAGGACACAGGTGTTCCGATCCTCCCAGTCCAGAAGGGGAGAGAGGACTTCGGCGCCGATGACGAGAACGTGGTTCCAGATGCCCGATGCGATTCCCGTGACCGCCATGGAGAGAGCGTAGATGGAACCGGTGCAGCCAGCCTGGACGTCACAGGCACCGGCTTTAGGCGCCCCGATCTTTCCCTGGACCTTGGGCCCTACTCCGGGGAAAAGGGTATCAGGCGAGTTGGTCCCGACGAGGATCATATCGACCGATTCGGCCGGGATACCCGCCGCCGAAAGAGCCCTCTCGGCGGCCTCGGCCGCTAAGTCACTCGTGAGCTGTCCGGGCTCTGCGATATGTCTCACCCGGATTCCCGTCCGCTCCTGGATCCAGGCGTCGCTGGTGTCGACCATCCGCGAAAGCTCATCATTTGTGAGGATACGGTCGGGAAGGGCAATGCCTGTTCCCAGAAGAGCGACTCTTCGGCCGCCGAAAAGGGGCATCCTACATCCCTCCTTGAGTGATCTCCCTGCTGATCAGCTCGACGCCCCGCTTGAGGACGAAATCGCGGGCGACGCCGAGCGCGCTGGCTATGGCCGGTGCCTTCGAGCGGCCGTGGGCCTTGATGACAGCGCCTCGGACTCCCAGAAGAGGCGTGCCCCCGTACTGCTCATAGTCAAAACGCGTCCAAAGTTCCTTCAACATGGGAAGCATAAAGACCATCCCCACCTTGGGCAGAATCCTCTGGCCCATCTCCTCGCGGAGAAGGGCATAAACCGCCTCGCCCAGCCCCTCCATAACCTTGAGGAGGATATTGCCCGTGAATCCGTCACAGACGACGACATCGGCGGGGCCGACGGGGATATCCTTGCCCTCGACGTAGCCGATGAAGGTGAAGGGGCCTTTGCGCAGGACATCGCGGGCCTGGGCGATGACGTCATCGCCTTTGATTTCCTCTTCCCCGTTGGCGAGAAGAGCTACTTTGGGATCGGCGACGTTCAGGACATGTCGCATATAAAGACCGCCCATGAGGGCGAACTGGACGAGATTCAAGGGCTTGCTCCGCACCGTGGCGCCGACGTCGATGAGCATGCGGAGACGATCGATGGCCGGAAGGGGAACGCCGAGTCCGGGCCTGTCTATGCCCGGAATGCGACCGACGACAAGAACACCTCCAGCGACGATGGCCCCCGTGTTGCCTGCCGATATGCAACCCTGGGCCTCACCGGAGCGGACCATCTCCATGGCGATTCTCAGGCTCGACTTCCTTTTGTTCCTGATAGCCACCGACGGCAACTCATCCATGGTTATGACCTCTTCGGCGTTGACGACATGAAGTCGTTTCGCCACCGACGACGAGGCCTCCGCGATAAGAGGTGCAACGCGAGATCCCGTCCCGACGAGGGCCACTTCCAGATCGGGAAAACGGTCACAGGCCATCAGGGCTCCACGACAGGTTTCCGCCGGGGCGTTATCGCCGCCCATGACATCTAGGGCCAGAAGCAAGGAGGCACCCCCTCTCCACGTTCAGAGTTTTTCCGCTTCCGCGGTTTCTGACAGACAGGCGACGACAATGAAACGGCCGACGAAAATTTCCCTGTCGGCGACTCGAGTCCGGACACTGACGACGTTTTTGTTCCCTTTGCGAACGCCGACTTTAGCTCTGGCTATCAGCTTATCGCCCACGTGGGCAGGAGACTTGTAACGCACACGGGCCGCGCCGGTGACGACCATGTCGGCCTCGACGACGGCCATGGCCAGAGTGCTGGCCTGACTGTAGATGTAATGATCCCACACGATGCCCGTATGACGGAAGGCCATCTCCTTGCTCGTCGTCAGATAGGAAAGGGCAAGGTGGTCGGGCTCCAGCTCCAGAAGATCGCCTATAACCTCCTCCTGCCTCAGCGAACGAAGGCGGCGATTGGCCTTTTCGGCCATTCGCCTCATCCGTTCCCGCAGCTCTGGAAGGCCCAGAAGGGCTCGATCCAGGCGGACCGTGCCGACGCTGACGCAAAGGGTCAGAGCCAGATCTTCGTCCGTCAGAAGAGGATTGGCCTCGAGGAGTTCCATGAGGTTTTTATGTCGCATCTGTTTGACTATCGACCGAGCCAAAGGGAAGTCCCCCTCGTTGGTATCTGGTGCTAAGAACAGTTCTGATGATGGAGTCAGTATAGAGGGGTCCCTCTTTTTGGTCAAGAGGTCCTCAGCCGAAGGTAACGAAAGGAAAAGGGAACAACGCGTAAGCGCCGCCGCCGGCCGGAGGAACCCGGTCGACGGCGGCGCTTACGCGTTGCCGCAGAAAAGGGATCAGGCCTCTTCCGTGCCCATCTCTACGGCCTTGCGGCCCCGGTAGTACCCACATTCGGAGCAGGCACGATAAGTCATGATGACCTCGCCGCAGTGGGGGCAGGTGGTCACAGCAGGGGCGCTCAAAGCCCCCAGCCACTGGGCCTTTCTGCTGGCCGTGGCGGCATGCGAGACGCGTCGTTTCGGAGTTGCCATGTCAGTTCCCTCCCTCTGGTACCTCTTTATCGTCCCGAAGGCCTTCGAGCTCGCGAAGAGCCTCAAGGCGGGGATCGGCTGCATCGACGGGGCAATGGCACGGCTCTCTGTTGAGATCGGCACCACAGCAGGGACAGAGGCCCCGGCAATCTTCCCGACAAAGAACGACGGCCGGAAGCGAAAGGACGAGGCTCTCCCAGAGGGGCGTCGCCAAATCGATTTCCCTGGCCGAACGGTCGAGAAAGAGGATCTGATCGTCGGTGAACTCCGTCTCTCCGTGATCGCTGCCCCGCAAAGAATAAAAATAGCGGACTTTGCCCTCGATTGCAAGAGGGGCGGGAGAAAGACAACGGGCGCAACGGGCCACAGCTCCTCCGGAAAAAAGAAGGGTCAGGACGATCCCCTCTCCGCGCCGGGCCACCTCGGCTTCGACGTGCAGGAGCGGCGCCCAGGCGTACGTCTGTCCCCAATGTTCCAGCTCCCCTTCAAGGGGGAGATCCCAGGAGTAGGAGCGAACTCCTTCGACCAGATCGGCGAGGGGAATCGTCGGAGCGATCTTCCAGTCGGGAAAGGTCACGGCCGGAACGCCTCCGTCACCGCGTCAAGACGAGCTTGACCGTGTCGCGGGCGATGACGAGTTCTTCGTTGGTGGGGATCACCATGATGGCGACGCGGGAATCGTCGGCACTGATGATCTGCTCTTTGCCGCGGACCTTGTTTTTTTCCGGAGCGAAGCGGGCTCCGAGGAATTCGAGGTCGCGGCAGACGGCGTCGCGGATGTCGACGCCGTTCTCTCCGATGCCGGCAGTGAAGACGATGGCGTCCAGACCGCCCATGGCGGCCGCGTAGGCACCGATATACTTTCTGATGTGATAGACGAGCATGTCCAGGGCAAGCTGAGCCCTCTCATTGCCCTTGGCAGCGGCCTCTTCGACGTCGCGAAGGTCGCTGCTGACGCCGGAGATGCCGAAGACGCCGCTCTCCTTGTGGAGGACGTGGCTCATGGCCTTCGTGTCCATTCCCTCGGCCTCCATGACGGAGAGGACGACGAGGGGATCGACATCGCCGCAGCGGGTCCCCATGAGGACGCCCGGCACGGTCCCGAAACCGAGGGTCGTATCGACGGAGCGCCCCCCGTCGACAGCCGTGATGGAGCTGCCGTTACCGAGGTGGCAGGTGACGATTTTCAGCGATTCCACGGGGCGGCCGAGCATCTCTGCGGCCCTGTAGGCGACGAAATAATGGCTCGTGCCGTGGAAACCGTAACGCCTGATCCTGTTCTCGCTGTAGTAGTGGTAGGGAATGCCATAGACGAAAGCCCTGGGCGGCATCGTCTGGTGAAAGGCCGTGTCGAAAACGGCGACCTGAGGGAGCTGGGGGAGGACTTCGACCATGGCCTTGATGCCCGTAAGGTTCGCTGGATTGTGGAGGGGAGCAAGGGGAACGACCTCTTCGATGCCCTTGAGAACCTGACTGTCGATCCTGACGGACGTCGCGAAGCGGTCACCGCCGTGGACGACGCGATGACCGGCGGCAGCAAGCTCATCGAGGCTGGAGATAACGCCGCAGCTCGGATCGAGAAGACGGTCGAGAACGAGCTGGATGGCCTTTTTGTGATTGGGAATGGGCACATCGGTGACAACGGGATCCCTATCCGTCTTGACGTGCTTGATGCGGGCGCCGTCGATGCCGATGCGCTCCACAAGCCCCTTGGCCAGAACCGATTCATCGGTCATGTCGAAAAGCTGATACTTGAGGGACGAGCTGCCGCAGTTGAGGACGAGAACCTTCATGTTCTTTTGGACCTCCCTTGACCTGTCTGTTCTCCTAACCGTATCGTAGGGCAAACACGGAGGTGCAACGATGACGAGACGTGTGGCGGGAATCGTCGCCGAATACAACCCTTTTCACAGCGGACATGCCTACCACCTCGCGGAAGCCCGCAGGGTCACGGACGCCGCAGCCGTCGTGGTGGTCCTCTCCTCCCATTTCGTCCAGAGGGGCGAGCCAGCCTGTCTCGACCCCCAGACAAGAACGGCCATGGCCCTCGAAGGCGGCGCAGATCTCGTCGTCGAACTGCCCGTACCCTTCTGCTGCCACAATGCCGGCGTTTTCGCCGGAGCCGCCATCGACATCCTGGCCGCCACGGGCGTCGTGACGGACGTCGTCTTCGGCATGGAGGATCGTGAGGCGCCGATCGAGACAATCGCGTCCATACTACTGGACGAACCGGCTCCTTTCAAGGAGGCATTGGCCCGAAACCTCCGAACAGGCCTCTCCTTCGTCGAATCGCGGAGCCGCGCCATCGATGCCCTGCTGCCCGGAGCGGGAGGCGTCCTGTCCCGTCCCAACAACAGCCTGGCCGTCGCCTACGTGCGGCAGATCTTCAAGGCCCGATACCCCCTCGAAGCCAGGCCCATCTGCCGACTGGGCCCCGGCTATCACGACCGGACCCGGGGGAGGATCATGTCGGCCACGGCCCTTCGAGAGGCCCTGAAAGAGGGAGACAGATCCGCCCTGAACGAGGCGATGCCCGAATACGCCTTCGGGCGGATTTCGGCCTCTCTGGCCTCGGACCGATGTCTTGCCGACGACGAAACGCTCTGGCGCACGATGCGGATTCTCTTTCTGCGGGAGGGATCGACCCGGCTTGCCTCGATGGCCGAAATGAGCGAGGGGATCGAGAGAGCCTTCGTCCGAGAGGCACGATCGGGCCGCACCTGGAGGCAATTCGTCGACAGCCTCACGTCGAAGCGCTACCCCAGGGGACGCATTCAGCGGCAGGCGATCCACTGTCTCCTCGGCCTGGACCAGGAGACGAACAGAGCCCTTCAGCGCTCGGGCCCCCTTTTCTCGCGAGTGCTCGGCGCCAACGGGACGGGACGGGACCTCCTGCGCGAGATGGGAGACAGGGCAACAATCCCCTTCGTCTCACGCGGCTCGGAGATTCCCGAGGGAGCGGCCCAGACTATCGAGCGGCTCCGCCACGTCGCCGGAGAGATTTGGGAAGGCCTACTCCCCGTCGCCGCTCAACGCGATCCCTTCGAGCCCCCCCTCATGATCTGAGGCTCTTATCCGGAAAATGTTCCCTCAAGCGACGAAAAACACCGGGCGGAACCATATCGGCGATGGCCCCGCCGAAATGAAAGACCTCTTTGACAGCCCGGCTCGAAAGATAGGAGTAGCGCGCGTCGGTGACGATGAACAGCGTCTCGATTTCGGGAGCCAGCTGCCGGTTCATCAGAGATAGCTGAAATTCATACTCGAAATCGGAGAGAGCCCGCAACCCTCTGATGACGATGCGGCTCTGCTCGCGGCGCATAAAATCGACGAGCAGCCCCTCGAAGAAGGTGACTTCGACGTTGGGGAGATGGCTAAGGGCCTCTCGTGCCATGGACTGGCGCTCATCGACGCTGAAGGTGGACTGCTTCTGCGGGTTGACGAGGATGGCGAAGATCAACTCGTCGAAAAGAGAGGCCGCCCTTTCGGCGATGTAGATATGACCGTTGGTGATGGGATCGAACGACCCGGGATAGACAGCGCGAATCAAGGGAAAGCCCTCCTCGGCAAAGCTCAGACGACGGGCCTCAGGAAAGAGAGGACCGTTTCACCGTAGTGCCGCTCTTCGACGAGCGAGAGACGGGCAGGCAGTACGGGAAGAGGCTCGCGGAGCGAACGTTCGATGACGAGACGCGAGCGGCCGTGCATCAGCGCCACGTGGTCCGCCAGGAGTTCGAGGAGCGTCGCCACCCATCGGGACTGATAGGGGGGATCGGCAAAGACGACGTCGAAGACTCTCTCTTTCGATTTAAGGCGCCGAAGGGCCTGACGGACATCGAGGAACCAGACGCCCAGTTCTCTCTCCCCTGCCAGAGGGAGCAGCGCCTCGCAGCGGCCCCGCACGAGTTCCACGGCACAGACGGGCCGGGCCCCTCGGCGCCAAGCCTCGAGGGTCACTCGGCCCGTTCCGGCAAAGAGATCGAGAAAGGACTGCCCCTCCAAAGGACCGAGAATGTTGAAAAGGGCCTGGAGGACCTTGCCCGATGTGGGACGAACCTCTTTCAAGCGTTTCCCTCCCCCATGGCGAAGGGCTTGATGTCGAGAAGAGGCGTGCCGTCGAGGGCGTCGAGACCTCGGACGCGAAGGCTGTCCGGGCCGACTTCGATGAGGCGGCACCGTGTGGCCCCGATGGGGTTGGGACGCTGGGGGGCACAGGTGGCGAAGACTCCCCGGAGGGGGCGGCGGGGATCCCCTTTGGGATGGACCTTGGGCGAATAACCCTGGCGCCGATGAAACCAGAAAAGGACCAAAATATCCTGCCCCGGCTCCAGCCCATCGAGGACTCCCGGAGGAAGACCGACGAAATGGAGCGTCGATTCCGTCTCGGCGAAACTCTCCGGAGCGGCCATCTCTTCTCTGCCGTTGGAGACAAAACCAATGGGGTAGAGATGGAGACCTTTCATGACCGCTTCTCCAGGAGGGCCGCGAGGCCTCCGATGGCAGCATGGACGGCCGGCGTATTAAAGGGATAGGAGGCGTCGTCGACTTTGACGAGACAGTCGTCCTCCCTGGGAACAAGGCGGATATAGAATCTCTGTTCAAAACCCTCATCGCAGGTGACGACCTGGACAAGGCCCGATCCGTCAACGCCGCTGTAGCTGTTGCAGACGACCCAGCGAGCGTCGTCTGTACCTCCTTCGAGACTCGAGGCCGCCCTCAGCCGCTCCGCATCCAGCCGCGCCCCGGGGAGAACGATGTGCATCGGCCCACTCCCTCCTCCTGATATTTTGGCAACCCTGGCAGGTGCCGTCTTCACGACGTGAAGCCGGAAGATGGGTTTGCCCATCTCCATCCACTTGCGCTCATATTTGGTCCTCACAGGTCTGACCGGATCGACCTCGAAGGATTCGAGCCGGAAAGAGGGATGCCCTCCCATGGCTTTTTGGGCCGCCAGGGCATAGGCCTCCTCATCGGTCAGAAGTTCGAAAAACCCTCCCTCGGCCAGGGCGGAGGCGAGGGTTTCGATGAAATCGGGAGTGGTGACCCGCCTTCGGGCATGACGCGTCTTGGGCCACGGACAGGGAAAGTGCATGAAAATCCCCTCGAAATAGGCCTCGGGGAAGGCCTCTCGCAGAAGGAACCGCCCATCTCCCAAGATGAGTCGGACATTCCGCCGACCGGCCAGGTAGACCCTCCGGGCAGCTTTATCGATACAGCGGAGCGAGACCTCGATTCCCAGATGGAGCACCTGTGGTTCAAGTCCCGACCGATGGAAAAGAAATTCGCCGTTCCCGAACCCGATTTCCGCTATGCGTCTTGAAAAAGGAAGTGCGCCGAACCAGTCCGCCGGAGCATCGAGACGGGCGGGCAGAACCAGTGTCTCCCTCAGAGAGCAGCTCATCCATTCCCCTCCTTACCGTGCCGGTCCATTATACTCAAAAGACCCTCCCACCGCTTCCTTCGGGTTTTCTCCGGTTCCTCTTTCCTGAATAAAACGCTATCCTCCCCTTGACCGAACCCTTCAGGGAAGGTACAATACGCTCTGTCTTCGGGACGTAGCGCAGCCTGGCTAGCGCACCTGCATGGGGTGCAGGTGGTCGGAGGTTCGAATCCTCTCGTCCCGACCAGAATTCCAGCGGGGAACCTTCGGGTTTCCCGCTTTTTCGTTCTCCCTTTTCTGGAGGTCTGCAACGTGAACGGACAAAAGAGCAGGCCCTTTCGGCACAACACCGATCTGGGACAAAACTTTCTCGTCGATCCCTCTGTTTTGCAATTTATCCTCGAGGCATCGGCACCGGGACCGGAGGAGACGATCCTCGAAATCGGTGCCGGCCAGGGCGTTCTGACGCGCCAGCTGGCTCTCTCCGGCTGCCGTCGGCTCTACTCGCTCGAAATTGACAGGAGGCTCGAAGGTGATCTGGCAACCCTCGAAAAAGCCTTTTCCAACCTCAAGGTCTTCTGGGGCGACGCCGTCACCTTCGACTACGAAAGCAACTTCCCCGATCCCCCGCAAAAGGTGATCGCCAATATCCCCTATCACATCACGACGCCTTTGATCTGGAAACTTCTCGAGGATCTGGCCCCGAGAGGGCTCCGCTATCTTCTGCTCATGGTTCAGAAAGAGGCTGCCGATCGACTCACCTCGCCGGCGGGGACGAAAATGCGTTATCCGCTGGGGGTAACGCTGGAGCTGATGGGACATGCCCGACGGCTGCGCCGCGTGCCGCCCGGAGCCTTTCGCCCTGCACCCCGCGTCGATTCGGCTCTCATCGAGATCGGAATCGACAGACGCCAGGACCTCGCCGGCGATCGCTCATGGCGCCGCCTTCTGAAGGCGGCCTTTGGACAGAGGCGAAAGACTCTGGCCAACAACCTCGGCGCCTCTTTCAGCCTGTCTCGCGAGCCCCTCCTCTCCCTTTTCTCCGACCTCGGCATGGACGGGAAAATCCGCGCAGAAGAACTGGACGGCGATCAGTGGCTGCGGCTCGCTCAGAGGCTGACTCCCTGGCTTCCTCCTTCGAGGTGACCCGTTGAGTCCTCGCTCGAACCGAGGCGACCGGGCATGACGACACAAAGGGGAGAAGGACGATGTCCTTCTCCCCTTTGTGTCGTGAGGATTGAGGCTTAAAGATGGAATCGACCGAGCGGTCAGCCCTCGACGCTCTCCTTGAGGGCCTTCCCTGCCTTGAAAACGGGAACTTTCTTGGCCGGTATCTCGATGATCTTATCGGAATCCTGAGGATTCCGACCTTGCCGCGCGGCACGCTCGCGAACCTCAAAGGTTCCGAAACCGACGAGCTGCACCTTTCCGCCCTCGGCCAGCTCCTGCTGAATCGCCTCAAAGACGGCCTCGACGGCCTCAGCGGCGGCTTTCTTGCTCATTTCGGTCTTCTTTGCCACGGCATTGACGAGTTCTGTCTTGGTCACTCCTGTCCACCTCCTGTTCAGAATGTCCGAAGCCGATGACGAGCGGCTTTGACATCGTCTCCGTCACATTATTACCCGCTCAAACTGACCCGGTCAAGCCGTAGAGGCCGCCGAAGGTCTTTTTTTCCTCCAGAAGAGCCGAAGGGGCGTCCCCTCGAAGGTCTCCATCTTCCGGAGTTGCCTGATGACGTACCTTTCAAAGGCCACCGTCACAAGAGAGGGGTCGTTGACGAAGAAGACGAAGGTGGGCGGCGTCACCGATACCTGGGCCAGATAGGAGATGCGGAGATAACGTCCTTTGCCGTCGCCGGGCATCCGCTCAAAGGCGAGAATATCCCGAAGCATCTCGTTGAGCCGTGAGGTGACGATTCTCCGGCACCGATTTTCCTGGACACGGCAGATGGCCTCGGGAAGACGACCTACGGACCGCCCACTCAGAGCAGAAACGAAGACGACGGGCGCATGATCGACGAAGGAAAGCTCCTCCCGGATTTTTTTGAGCAGCTTGGGGCCGAAAGAGGGATCTTTCGAGACGAGGTCCCATTTGTTGACGACGAGGACCAACCCTCTTCCCTGTTCGACGATGTGTCCGGCCAGACGTTTGTCCTGATCGGTGGCGACTTCCGTCCCCTCCATGACGAGAAGGACGACGTCGGAGCGATCGATGGCCTGAAAGGTCCGCACCGTCGAATAGTATTCCAGGCGGGAATCGATGCGACTTTTACGTCTCAGACCAGCCGTATCGACGAAGCGGAAGCGGCGATCGTCTCTGACGACGACGCTGTCGACGACATCTCGAGTCGTCCCCGGAATGTCGCTCACAAGAGAGCGATCGGAACCGGTCAGTTCATTGAGGATGCTCGACTTGCCCACGTTGGGACGTCCGACGAGGGCGACACGGATCTCGTCTTCCGCGTCGAGGCTTTCCTGCCGGGGAAGGCGTTCTTCGATCATTTCCAGGAGAGTGCTGATGTTGCGGTTGTGCTCGGCGCTGACGGGAATGGCCTCTTCGAATCCCAGCTCGAAGACGTCGTAATAGGCCTCGTCGTGTTTGGGATCGTCGATCTTGTTGGCCACGACGAGGACGGGCCTCTCGCTGCGACGGAGCGTCATGGCCACCTCCCGGTCGAGGGCATTGATTCCGCCGCGGCCGTCGACGACGAAAAGAACCAGATCGCTTTCGGCCAGGGCGAGGTGGACCTGACGACGAACGCTTTCGGCGAAGGGACGTTCGCTGTTCTCCTCCTCCAGGCCTCCCGTGTCGACAAGGTAGAACTGGCCTCTGTCCGTCGTGATCGGAGCGTAGAGGCGATCACGCGTTACGCCGGGCAAGTCGTCGACGATGGCCAGACGTTGGCCGGCGATGCGGTTGAAAAGGGAGGACTTGCCGACGTTAGGGCGTCCGATGATCGATACGATAGCCATGAGAACAACACCTCTTTAACTTTCAGTCGGTCCAGACTCGAATTTTGGGGAAACCCCGTCGAGATCGTCCAATGTCAAAAAAAGGCTCCACCGCCTCTCTGCAGAGGGCGAGCCGCTGACAGCTCAACCATAGCGGGGCCTGAGGTGAGTCTCCCTCGAGAGGGTCCAGTCCCCCGGCCCGAAGAGCCGCAAGAAGGGCCTCCCTTTGCCCTCCCCCGTCGATCTCGACAAGGACGGCGAAGGGGGGAAGCTCGAGCGAGCGTCGCTCCTCCAGTTCCCCGGCCCAGAAAAGGCCCCACCCTCCCCTCAAACCCTGCTGCCACCCGACTCCGGGGCATCGCGACTGGAGTACGACGCGACGGGACAGTCCGTCGGGACCTCTCCAGCAGGACTCCCAGATCATCCTGAAGGCATGGTGCCTCGCGTCGAAAAAGGGCCTTCGGGCCTCTCCATCGACGTCGATCCATCCGACAAGGGCAACACCCCCCTCGTCACAAAGGGAAAGGGCGCCGCGCGAACCCACGACGACACCTCCGCGAACCAGGTCCCGTTTCAGATCGGAGCGACGTTTTTTCGTCTGCCCCAGATCGGCGTGCCAGAGCCGAACGGGGAACGCTTCGCCCGTGACGGCGGTCGCCAGAGAGGCCAGGGCCTCCAGTCCCGGCCTGTTGCCCTGAAGGAGACCTCCTCCGCAGCGGGGGCATCGGTCGGGGAGAGGCTGACGTTCGCGGCAGGTCGGACATTGAAGCAACCCTCCGCAGAGACGACAGGGAGTTCCACAGCGGCGGCAGAGCAGGGCTGAACCGCACTCCTCACAGGCCACCTCCGCGGCATAGCCCTTCCGATCGAGAATCCAGAGGGCTTTTTTCCCCGCATTGACGACGGCAAGCGTCTCCTCGATCAGAACCTCGCTCAGCTTCAGGGGATCGCGCAACCCGGGCAGGACAGCCCCCGGGGCGTTTTTGACGTCGACAAAGCGGATTTTGCCCTTGGAAGGACGGGGGGAAGGAGGCTTCCTGCTTCGGTAAAGCCGCGCGGAAGGGAGACTGCCTCCCAGGACGAGACGGGCCTCGGCAAGTTGAGCCCGTCGGGCGGCGACACTTCGAGCGTTGAAAAAAGGCGTCCCGAGACTCTGGTAGCTGCTATGCCCCTCCTCTTCCACGATAACGAGGGAGAGATCCTGCAACGGGGCGAAGAGGGCCGACGGCGATCCGACGACGATGCGGACCTCGCCCCTGCGAAGACGCTGCCAATCCTCCCAACGTTTCTTTCCCGCCTGATGGGACCAGAGGAGGACCTCCGGCCGAAGGGACTCGGGCAAAGTCTCCCAGAAACGGCGGGCCGAGAGCTGCTCCGGAAAGAGGACGAGGCCTTCTCCGGCGTGAGCCGTGATCTCATCCCGATAGCTCGACCAACGCCGCCCTTCGTCGACGTCGAAAAGAAGCCTCTCGGAGAAGGCCCTTGGCCTTCTCTCCGGGAGGGAGGGGCAGGCGCAGGGCTCGCCTCGAAGCAAAGGGGCGGGGGAGAGAAGAGCCAGCGTCGCTCCCAAGCCGCAGAGAGAGCGGCCGCAGAGCCAGAGAGCCAGCTGCCAGAGTTCCTCGCCCAAAGGCGGAACATCATCGACGATCCGCTCGAGAGACCGGAGGTCCACTCCGCAGGGCGGATTGACGGAGGTGCGGGCAAAGCCGACGCGTTTCCCCCTGCCCATGGGAACGACGACGCGAACGCCCTCCTGCACGTTTCTCGGCGAAAGGTAGGTCAGGGGATTCCACCAGGGACCGGGGAGAAAGACGTCGACGAAATGGCCCGTCATCTCCCCTGGAGAGTCTCCAGATGGTCCCAGAGAGCCCAGGCGACCTCCTCTTTGGAGCCGGACCGCTCCAACCGTCCTCCACAACGGTCGTAGATGACGACGCGGTTGTCGACGGAGGCAAAGCCTGTCCCGGGCACCGTGATATCGTTGGCGACGATGACATCGAGTTTTTTGCGCTCCATCTTGGCACGGGCGTGAAGGTCGAGAGCTTCCGTTTCGGCGGCGAAGCCGACGAGGAGCTGACCGGGCCTCTTCCTGTCTCCCAATTCCGCGGCGATGTCGGGGTTCTGAACGAGGCGAAGCTCGAGCCACTCCCTGTCGCCACGTTTGATTTTGTTCGGCGCCCGTTCGTCGACGCGGAAATCGCCGACGGCGGCGGCTTTGACGATGATGTCAGCCGCCTCGAACCGTTCCAGGACGGCCTGACGCATCTCCAAAGCCGAGGTGACGGGACAAAGACGGATGCCCGGAGGGATCTCAGCCGTCGTCGGCCCCGCCACGACGGTAACCTCCGCCCCTCTGTACCAGGCCGCCTTGGCTATGGCAAAGCCCATCCGTCCCGTGCTCGGGTTGCCGATGTAGCGCACGGGGTCGATGAACTCCCATGTCGGTCCCGCCGTGACGAGGACCTTTTTGCCGGCCAGGTCCTTCCTCGGAGCCAGAGCCTTCCAGAGCGTCTCGACGATAATCTCCGTCTCGGGAAGACGCCCCTTCCCCTCGTAGCCGCAGGCGAGAAAACCCGACTGAGGATCGATGATTCCGTAGCCGAGGCCACAACATTTTTCGACGTTGGCCGCCGTGGCGGGGTGATCCCACATCTTGACGTTCATGGCCGGGAAGAGGAGCACGGGAGCCCGCGTCGCCAGGAGAGAGGCGGCGATGAGGCCATCAGCCGCTCCAGATGCGGCCTTCTGCAACATCGACGCCGTGCAGGGGGCGACGAGGACGGCTTCAGCCCAATCGGCAAGGCTGATGTGGGGAATCTTCCACCCCTCCTCACGGGAGAGCAGGTCCGCCTCGACCCAGCAGCGCCTGCCTGCCAGAGTGGAAAGGACGAGGGGACTCACCATCGTCGCAGCAGCGGACGTGAGGACCACCTCGACATCACAGTCGGCCTTGCGGAGAGCCCGGACCAGATCGGGAGTCTTGTAGGCGGCGATGCCTCCCGTAACGGCCAGGAGAAGGCGTCGTCTACTCTTCCAGGGAAGCATCGGGAACTTCCCTGGCCCCGAGGGCCTCGGCATCGATCTCAAGGGTGACATCAACCTGGAACTGCCCGTCGGCGACGTCGCCCACGGCGGCATTGATGCACCGCCCGCTCGTCTCGTCGATGAGAGCGCGATTGTGAAGCTCGCTGAGCTGACGTGCCCGCATGGAGATGACCTGAGCCAGGACGTATTTATCGGGTATCTGTGTCGTTTTCAGAATCGCTTCAAGGTCGTGGAAAATCATGGGAATACCTCCTCAAAAAACTCGTCTTTCAGGCGCTGCGATAACTCAGGATCAGAGCTTTCAATTCCTGAAGGGCTTTCTCCAGATCGTCATTGACGACGACGTGATCGTAGATCTCGGCAACGGCCATCTCCTTTTCCGCGTTTTTCAGCCTCAAGGAGAGGCTTGCCTCATCTTCCGTGCCCCTGGAACGAAGGCGACGTTCCAGCTCTTCCCCCGAAGGAGGGCGGACGAAAAGGAGAACCGCCTCGGCAAGACGCCTTTTGACCTGCCGGGCTCCCTGCACATCGATTTCGAGGACGACATCGCGGCCTGACTGGAGTTCCCTCAGGACATCCTCTCTCAACGTGCCGTAGCGATGGCCGTGGACACAGGCTTCCTCGAGAAAAGCGTCGGCTTCGACGAGGTCATGAAAGGCCTCGGGGGAGAGAAAACGGTAGTCGAGGCCATCGATCTCCCCGGGACGCGGTAGACGGGTCGTGCAGGAAATGGAGTAGACCAGATCGGGCAGAGCCTGAAAGAGGGCCTTGCGCAACGTGCCCTTTCCCGCCCCGCTGGGGCCGGAAAGGATGAAAAGACGCCCGCGGCTCACGGCCTATTCCTCATCGTCCGATCCCTCGTAGCGGTGGGCTACCGTCTCAGGCTGAACGGCAGAAAGGATGAGATGATCGCTGTCGGTGATGAGGATGGCCCGCGTCTTGCGGCCCTGCGTGGCGTCGACGAGCTTTCCCGAGTCTCGGGCCTCCTCCTTCAATCGTTTGATGGGCGCAGAAGCGGGGCTGATGATGGCGACGATCCGATCGGCGACGACCATGTTGCCAAAACCGATATGGACCAATCTTCCCGTCATGGCCGTCACTCGACGTTCTGGATCTGCTCTCGGATCCGTTCGAGAAGGGCTTTCATCTCGACTACGGTCCATCGGATGGCGGTGTCGGATATTTTTGAACCCATGGTGTTGACTTCACGGTTCATTTCCTGGACGAGGAAATCGAGTTTCCTTCCGTGAGGTCCCTCTCCTGCGACGAAGGAACGAAATTTCTGCAGGTGGCTTTTGCTCCTCGAAATCTCTTCGGAGATGTCCCAGCGGTCGCTGAGGAGGACGATTTCCTGTGCCAGACGCCCCTCGTCGATAGTCGCTCCCGAAAGGACCTCATCAAGGCGTTCGGCGATTCGACTCCGCAGCGCCTTGAGGGCTTCGTCGCGAGCCTGATCCCAGAGAGTCGCGACCTTATCCAGCTCGATCCCGAAAAGGTCGAGCTGGACCCCGATGTCGTCGAACAGATCCCTGCCCTCCTGGATCCGCATGGTTTGCCATTGGGAGACGGCCTCCGCCAAAGCCTCGCCGAGAGCGTCGAGAAGCTCCTGCCGGAGGTCTTCGCCCAATCCCCCCTCCTGCCCCGCCACTCCGGGCAGAGACAGAAGCCCTTCCAGAGAGAAGGTTCCCTCTCTCCCCAGACGGGAAGCAAGCGCTTCCAATTGGTGGAGGTACCCCTCAAGGGCAGCGACATTGAGAGGCATCACGCGAAACTCCGAGTTCCAGAGGACATCCAGGCGCAGAAGCGTCTTGCCTCTGCTGTAGGTCTCCCGCAACTTCTGCTGGATCGGAGGCTCGAGAAAGGCCAGGTCGCGGGGGACGCGGAGCGAGACCTCCTGGTAGCGGTGATTGACGCTGGAAATTTCGGTGACCAACGATCCCCAGTAACGATCAACCTTAGCCCGGCCGAAACCGGTCATGCTTCTGAACACGTTCCACCCTCCCCTTCTCTTTCCGGAAACAGCACTCGTTCGAGGAGTCGGAGCAACTCGTCCTGCCCCCAGCCCTCCTTGGCCGAAAGAGGCACCACCTGATCGCCCCGACCGCGCAGCCGCATCAGATGTCGCTCCACCGACGAGGTTTCGGCCTTGTCGACTTTGTTCAGGGCAATGACGACGGGAACGGAGGCCGCCTCGATGGCCTCAAGGGTCGATTCCACCGTCTCCAAAGTATCGTTGAGCCTCTCGTCTGAAACATCGAGCACGACAAGGAGAAGATCGGCCCCCGCGACTTCCTCCAGAGTAGCTCGGAAGGCGGCGACCAATCCGGGTGGCAGGCGACGGATGAATCCTACCGTATCGGAGACGAGAACGGTCTCCCCCAGGGGGAGACGGACGCGCCTTACGGAGGGATCGAGCGTCGCGAAAAGACGGTCCTGCCCGACAAGACCCGCATCATGGCTCAGTCGCTGCAGAAGGGTCGTTTTGCCGCTGTTGGTGTAGCCCACGAGGGCCACAGTGAAAAGGCCGACTCGACGGCGCCTTTTGCGCTGGCTTTCCCGCCTTTTGCGCACCTCGTCCAGTTTTCGCTGGATTTCCTTGACTCTGCGCTCCAGCTTGCGGCGGTGCTTTTCAAACTCCGTCTCGCCGGGACCGCGGGTGCCGATTCCACCTCCGGTACGGGACATCTGGGCTCCGAACCCTCGAAGCTGGGGAAGTTCGTAGCGGGCCCGAGCCAGCTCCACCTGAAGTTTGGCCTCCGCCGTGTGGGCCCGGGAATCGAATATCTTCATGATGACCAGAGGCCAGTCCCAGACCTCAAGCTTCATCAACTTCTGCAGCTCCACTCTCTGCCCCGGCCCCAGATCATCGACACAGACAAGAAGGGTCGCTCCCATTTCCAGGGCGGCCAGACCGATTTCCTCGGCCTTTCCCGACCCGATGAAGGTCGTCGCATCGGGTCGGACCCTTCTTTGAGAGAAGACGTCGAGAACGTCGATGTCCAGGTTATCCAGAAGAAGGCGGAGCTCCTCTACGGCCAAATGCCAGGAATCGTCGTCTCCAGGCTTTTGAAGCCCGAAGACGGCGGCCTGTCGCCTATGGATGATCATCGGCACCTCCCGCCATGGAACTCTGCAACGATAGAAGCTCCCTTTCGAGGCGACGGAGCAGGGCCTGACGCCGCTCCTTCTCGCTTCCCTCGGGCAGGAGCTCGGCAGCCCGCAGCGGAGAGCCGAAACGGAGGCGGATCTTGACGGGACGAGGGAAAGGGGCTCCGCCGGGCAGGGCCTCGTAGCTGCCGGATATGAAGGCCGGGATGACGGGCAGACCGGTCTTGACGGCCAGAAGAGCCACCCCCCCTTCGAGCCCCTTCAGGCGCCCGTCCCGGGAACGGGTCCCCTCGGGGAACAGGATCACGCTCTCGGAGGCCTCCAGTCTCGCCAAGGTCAGTCGAAGGACGGCTGCCGCGCCCTGACGGTCGGAGCGCGGAACGGGAACGGCTCCCAGAGCTCGAATGAGCGGGCCGAGAAGAGGGATGCGGAAAAGCTCCTCCTTGGCCATGAAACGAAGCCTTCTGGGACAGGCTGCACCGATGACAACGGGATCGAGATTGCTGCAATGATTGGCGGCGACGATAAAGGCACCCCGGCGGGGCACCTCGTCGACGGCCTCGATGGAAAGCCGGTTGTAAAGACGAAGCCAGAGAAGGCAGGAGTATTTGACGCAACCGTAAAGGAGCGCTCTAAACATCGCCGAGCCTCCCGGAAAGGTCAAGTTTCATCAGGCCACAGAGATGAGAGAGGACCTCCTCGACGGAAAGATCCGTCGTGTCGACGAGAAAAGCCCCCTCGGCCTCTCTCAGGGGAGCCAGAGTCCGATCGGAGTCGATCCGATCCCGCCGAATCACCTGAAAAAGGACTTCCTCGCAGGTTAGAGTTTCTCCCCTGTCGACAAGCTCTCTCCAGCGACGACGAGCCCGCTCCTCGGGCGAGGCGGAGAGGAAGATCTTGACGTCGGCCTCGGGGAAGACGACGGTTCCCATGTCCCGTCCGTCGGCGACAAGGGGCCCTAGGCGGGACTGGGAGCGCTGGAGGTCGAGGAGGCTTTCTCTGACGGGGCCCAGAGCGGCGTAACGGCTCACGATGGAATCGACGCGAGGCGTACGTATTCTGTCCGTGACATCTTCGTCGCCGAGGAAGACGCGCTCGCCGCGAAGGGATACGGTCAGCTCCGCCAAGGCACATCGCAGAGGCTCTCCTTCTTCAGGAGGAACAGACCGGCCATCGAGGTAAAAGGCGATGGCCCGATAGAGGGCCCCCGTATCCAGGTAGGATGCCCCGATTTTCCTGGCAAGAAGGCGGGCTATGGTGCTTTTGCCCGATCCGGCGGGACCGTCGATGGCGACGACAAAGGGTGACGGCGCCATCAGGCGTCCTCGGCGGGAAGCTCTTCATCGAGAGAGGTGATGCAGTCCACCAGCTCTCCCAAGAGGCTCTCGGGGTCGGGAATGGCCAGTCGCTCCAGAGCCGCCTCGGATAGCGGGTACTGAAGACCGTCGGCCCCCAGGCCGGCGCCGAGCATGAGCGTCATGACATTGGCGACATGAACGACATCAAGGAGAAGACGCTCTTCAGACGAGGCTTCCTCCGGCAGGGATTCGGGATCATGGTGGTAGCGGGCCACGGCGACGAAACTGTCCGGAAGCTGCCACTGTTCGATGAGTTGGGCGCCGACTTCGGCATGGTCGAAGCCGAGAACTTCCCTCTCGGCTTCCATGAAAGGAACCTGCTCCTCTTCGACCATCCGCACGATGAGACCGTAGCCGAAGCGGATGTAATCGTTGAGGACGATTTTCCCGATGTCGTGAAGCATTCCGGCGATGTAGGCTTCTTCGGGATCGATGATCTTCTTTCCCGTGATTTTCTCCACGATATGACGAGAGGAGACGGCCACGGCCAGCGAATGATGCCAAAGATCGCCCCTGTCGAGAGCATAGCCCGCCAGAGGCTTGTCCATGTGCTGAAAGACGGAGGCAGCCAGGACAAGGCTCTTGACCGTCCGGTACCCCAGATAGGGAATCGCCTCGGTGACGCTCGAGACGCGCCTCGGCATGCCGTAATAAGCCGAGTTGGCCAGCTTCAGCACCCTCAGGACCAGGCCTTCGTCCCGGGAGAGCCGATCGGCCACATCAGCGGCGCTGCTTTTGGGATCATCCAGTTTCTTCAGAGTCTGGAGGACCATCTGAGGCAGAGAGGGAATATCCTTGACACGGCTGACGATTCTTTGGCGAATCAATCCACGGGTTCTGTCATCCAAGGATGCCACGGTGCCCACCTCCCGAATTCGGGGTCATCTTCACACGATACCACCAGACTTAATCATCTGCCACAGGTTGGAACCATCGACTTCAAGAAAATCGCCGAGGCGAAGGTGTTCCAGCACCAGCCCTCCGATGGCGCAACGGCGCAGGGAAAGGACGCGGAAGCCTAGCTGCTCCGCCATGCGCCGGATTTCCCTCTTCAACCCCTCGTTGAGAGAGAGGGAAAGCCCTCTATCCTCCTCCGGCAGGCGCTCGACGGCATGGGGAACGACGAGTCTCCCGTCGAGACGAAGGCCGCGACGCCACCGAGACAGAAGGAGATCGGGCAGAGCCCTGTCGAGACGGACCTCGTATCTCTTGACGACGCCGAAGCGGGGATGAAGAATCCGATGGGCGAAGTCGCCGTCGTTGGTCATCAGCAGGAGCCCCTCGCTTTCCCTGTCCAACCGCCCCACAGGAAAGGGCCTGCGCCCGGCAAAAACCTCCGGGAGAAGATCGACGACGGTCCGGTCGAAAGGATCCGAAACGGCACAGACGACGCCTCGCGGCTTATTCAGGGCCAGATAGAGCGAGTCCAGGGGAAAGAGAGAACGTCCGTCGAAGGTGACACGGCTACCCTCGACGACTCGTTCTCCCGGAGAATGGGCCCTTTGTCCATCGACGCAGACCCTCCCCGAAAAAATCAGGGTTTCAACGTTCCGCCTCGACCCGAGTCCACAGCGGGCGAGATAACGGTTGAGGCGCTCCCCCTCAATCTCCGTCGTCATCGCCCAAGACCTCCTCGAGATCGTCCAGACAGGGAAGGGCCGAAACGGATTCGAGACCGAAAACCTCGAGGAATCGGGCCGTCGTCCTGTACAACAGGGGGTTTCCCGTTCCCTTTTTGCGCCCGGCGATCCGGATCAGGCCGTAACGCAGAAGCGTGTCGAGAACGCGATCGCAACGGACGCCTCGAATCTCCTCGATCTCCGATCGCGTCACGGGCTGGCTGTAGGCGACGACGGAAAGGGATTCCAGAGCGGCCTTGCTCAGACGGACCCGCTGGCTCTGGGCCGTCTCTCGGAAGGCAGCTACAGCCTCCTCGACGGAGGGACTTGTAGCCAGCACCCATCCCCCGCCGATGGAGAGAAGGCAGAGCCCGTGACCCTGACCGTAATGACGGCGCAGACGTTCCAGAGAGGCTTCTGCGCCAGCCGTCGAGAGGGCGGCCGCAGAAGCCAGCTCCCGCGTCGAGACAGGCTCGACGGCGACGAATAGAAGAGCCTCGATGACGGCATCGGACGGCTCAAGAGAGGACACGGCAGACCTGCACATCGCCGAGGACCTCCTTCTGGGCCAGAGAAACCCGACCCAAGCGAGACAGCTCCAGAAGAGCCAAAAGGGTGACGATGAGATTGATGCGACCTCTCTCGTGGCGGAGGATCCGGGCAAGGGGCAACCCGGTCTCCTCCGTGGAGAGGGAGAAAAGGATCTCCTCCATGCGCCGTTCGACTTGGACCTCCTCAGGGATCGCCTCGGGAATCCCCTCGTCATGGCTTTCATCGTGACGGGAGGATTCCGATCCGTCCTGGGCCTGACGGCGCTGAAAGATCTCCAGGGTCCGCCACCAGAGCAGAGAAAGCCCCCAAAGATCGCCCAGATCATAGAGAGGGGGACCTTCTTCGGGCGGACGGAGGAAAGACCTCTGCCTTTGGGCCTGAAGGCGGAAAAGGAAGGAGGCCGCCTTGCGGTAAGGGCGATAACGCTCCAGAAGGGCTCGCAACGTCTCCTCGTCGGCTCCGTCGTCTCTCTCGTCGAGGATTTCCTCCTTGGGTCTGGGGAAAAGGGCCTGCACTTTACCCAGGAGAAGACGGGCCGCCAAAGAGAGGAACTCGGCGGCCCTGGAGAGAGAAACCTCGCGGGAACGGACCAGAAAAGCCGCATAGCGGTGAACAACATCGCCCAGGGGAACGGAGGAGGCCTCTATTTCCCTCGTCTCGACGAGGAGGCAGAGCAGATCGAGAGGACCTGAAAACCCCTCGAAATCGACGTCAAACGAAGGGGTCACCGGAGAAGCCCCAGAGCCTCCCTGACAGCCGCCATCGTCTCACGGGCGACCTTGCGGGCCTTTTCGGCACCGTGATGGAGCACCTCGTCAAGCAGCTCCGGCCGGCCCTCGTAGTGACGGCGCCGCTCCTGAATCGGAGCCAGATAACGCTCGACATGGGAGAAGAGTCTCTTTTTGCAGTCGATACAGCCGATGGCGGCCGAGCGACAGCCCGAAGCGAGTTCCTCTCTCTCCCCCCCGTCAGGGTTGAAGACGCGATGCAGGTCCCAGACGGGACACTTGTCGGGATCTCCGGGATCGGAGCGCCTCTCTCTGGCCGGGTCCGTCTTCATCGTCCGCATCTTCTGCCAGATCTCGGGCAGTTCGTCGGAAATGTTGATGCTGTTGCCGTAGGACTTGCTCATTTTTCTTCCATCCGTGCCGGGAACCTTGGGCGTCGGCGTCAGCAACGTCTCCGGTTCCGGGAAGATGGGACCGTAGAAATAGTTGAAGCGCCTGGCGATCTCTCTGGTGATCTCCAGGTGAGCCGACTGATCTTCACCGACGGGGACCTTCTCCGACCGGTAGAGAAGGATATCGGCCGCCATGAGGACAGGATAGCCGAGAAAGGCGTAGGTCCCCAGATCCTTGTTCTGAAGGTTGAGGATCTGCTCCTTGTAGGTCGGACACCTCTCCAGCCATCCGAGAGGCGTGATCATGCCCAGGGCGAGGGCCAGTTCGGCGTGCTCGACGACATGGGATTGGATGAAGATGGAACTCCTCTCGGGATCGATTCCCGATCCGAGCCAATCGAGGAGCACCTCCCGACAATTTTCCCCGAGGCGACTCGTGTCGGCGTAATCCGACATGAGAGCATGCCAGTCGACGATTCCGTAGTAGCAGTCATAGTCGTCCTGAAGACGGGTCCAGTTCGTCAGGGCACCGGCCAGATGACCGATGTGGAGCTTGCCCGTGGGGCGCATACCGCTGAACACACGATTCATAAACCATCACCTCTGTCATGAAAGAAAGGGAACACCGTTCCGAAAGGGACGGGAAGGGCGCGATCATCGGAGACGGCGACGTCACAGCCCATACGGGACGCCAACCCCCGGGCAAGGGCGGGAAGGGAGACGCGCTCCATCTCCCCGTGATCGATGACGGCAAGGGCAAGACCTTCGGCCAGAATGGCCTCCACCTGATGATACTTCACGTCGGCCGTCACAAAAAGGTCCGCGCCGCCGATCGACGCTTCGAGATAAAGATCGGCGCCCGAGCCGCCGCAGAGGGCCAGCGATCGGATCGGCTTCAGGGGCCCGTAGTAGTGGACCCAGGACAGCCGCCAGACGCGACGAAGCCGGTCGAGGATGGCCTGGGGCTCCTCCGGAGAGACGAGATTTCCCAGGACGCCGACGCCCCATGAATCGTCCGGCCCCCTCCGGAGGGGGCGAAGATCGGAAAGCCCCAGGGAGCGGGCCAGGATGACGTTGACGCCGTCAGGGGCGTTATCCCAGTTCGTATGGGCCGCCAAGAGGGCGACTCGGGCCTGAAGGGCCGAGGCGGCGACTCTCAGGGAAGGCGTGGAAAAATCGAGACGCCTGACGGGCGAAAAGAGAAGCGGGTGATGGGAGAGAAGCAGCGTTCGCCCCTCCGCAACGGCTCGCCGCACGGCCTCTTCCGTCACGTCGAGAACAACCATGGGGCTCTTTACCTCCCAGGAAGGATGACCGACGAGGAGTCCCACATTGTCCCACGCCTCGGCCCAACGCGCAGGAAGCCACTCTTCAAGGACTCTCTCCACCTCGGAGACCTTCAAGGGAATCCCTCCTCCCAGTTCTGTCCCCAGGATATATAAAAAAGCCACCGCAGCGGTGGCTTTTAGTGCGGTCTGGTGGGCCCACCTGGATTTGAACCAGGAACCTTCCGGTTATGAGCCGGCGGCTCTAACCCTTGAGCTATGGGCCCGATGACATCATTATAGCGGTACGTCGGGGGGGGAGACAAGGAGGGCACGTTCTCAAACGAAAGAGCTAGTTCCCCTCAACGCGAATGCATCCGACGGGACAGCTGTCGGCCGCCTCCAAGGCACCGTCGGCCCCCTCCGGACGGATCACTCTGGCCTTGCCCGCCTCTTCGTCGAGCTCGAAAACCTCCGGACAGATCTGAGCGCAGACGCCACATCCGATACACTCGTCCTGGTCCAATTTAACGACCATAAGTCTCCCTCACCTCCTTCCGAGGAGGCATTGTATCTCAGCCGGGACCGAACGTCAACGAAGAATGGACACAAGTCAATCGATGACGACAATCCGTGCTCCTCCCTGAGGCTCGCGGCTGAGCTGAAAAAGGGCTTTGTAACTTTTGACGGCCTTCTGTGCCGGTTCGGCGGCAGCGATGAAGACTCCGGTACCGACAACGTCGGCACCGAACTCGCGAGCGACGAGGAGCATGCCGGCGACCGTGCTGCCGCCTCTCATGAAATCATCGATGACGAGGACTTTCGATCCCTTGCGCAACTGCCTCGTTCCCATGTACATGGTCCGCACGTCGCCCGAAAGGGTCGGGAAGTGAACGCCCACGGCGGCCCCATCGCTTGCTCTGTTGCGGAAACGGCAGACGGCGAGAGGAACGCCCAAGGCATGGGCGACATAAAGGGCCAGAGGAATGCCTTTAACCTCCGACGTCATGACAACATCGGCACCGACTTCGGCAAAATCCGAGGCCAGGGCAAATCCCAAAGGCAGAGCGAAGCTGGGGTCGAAGAGGATGTCGCTGTAATAGATCAGCCCTCCAGGCAGCAGGCGTTCTTCCTCGGAAATCCGCTGGGCCACGGACTCGAGCCACTTGCGACGAAGACCTGCCGTGAGCGCCGGGCGAAAGGCCGCTCCTCCGCTTCGTCCCCGATCGACGACGACACGGCCCAACTCCTCCTGAGCGAAGGCACCGTCGATGATGGCGATGTCGTCGCTTATCACCGTCTTCGAAACCTGAAAGGCACCGGCCATCTGCGTCAGCGAGACCTGCTTCGCCGGAAAAAGCAGGAGCCTCGAGGCCATCCTGACGAGCCTCTCCGTTCTCTGTCCCTTCATGAGGAGCCTCACTCCAGTACAAGAAGATGGGTCACCCAGGGCTCCGCAGAGACCGAAGCGACCAGTTTTAAAAGGGCTGTCGGTCCCTGGGCGAGGGCAAAGGCCCCGCTGCCGCTGCCGCTGATACCCCAGGCCAAGGCGCCGGCCTTTTCCGCCATGGCGAAAAAAAGGCCATATTCGGGATGGCGCTCCGCCAGAAGATCGGTGAAATCGTTCGGCAAAAGACCTACTGTCGCGCCTCGACGGAGGTCGTCGACGAGGGTCTCGGCCTCGATGCGGAAGAAGAGGGGATCGGAGACGGAACTCCCCCGCTCTTCCCTTCGCCGATCAAGGTCGGCAAAGGCCCGGGCCGTCGGCGAGGACCAGCGAGGCACGAGGAGGAGGGCGGAAAGGTTCAGGGCTTTAAGCCCCTCAAGGCGTTCTCCGACCCCGCAGGCAAAAGCCAAGGGGAGACCGCTGACGAGAAAGGGAACGTCGGCGCCAAGCTCCCGCGCCAGTTCCAGGGGAAGGGAACGTCCCAACAGTGCCGACGCCCACCGCAGGAAAGCGGCCCCATTCCCACTCCCCGCCCCGAAGCCCGTTCCGGGGGGAAGTTGCTTCCAAAGGGAGACTCGAAGAAAAGGCAGAGGCCAGCCGAGAGCCCGAAGACGCTCCGAAGCTCGCGTCACCAAGTTGATCCCCTTGAGCTCGATGGTTTGGACGGAGAGAAGATCCTTCACATTATTCTCACTATCCATAGTTATTGTCAACGCTTCAACGGAAGGAAGGCGCAGAAAAACGGAGGAGAGATCGTGGAGACCGTCGGCCCGCCTCGCGCCGATTCGAAGCGTCAGGTTCAGCTTCGCCGGAGAGTAAAGGACATGGTTCACCGTTGCTGCCTCCTTGTCAAGCGGACACAGGAAAGCCCCAGCGCCATCGGGCTGGGGCTGACGAAAAGACGGAAGAGGAGACTAAACCAGCTTCTCCCGCCCCGGAAGGATTTCCAGCTCCACCTCTCGGGTGAGCAGTTCGGCATAGCGGAAGGAGACGGTGCTCTGCTGCGACTCAATGTACATTGTAAAGAGGTGAGGATAGGTCTCGAGGATGACTCCCTGCCGCTCCTCCACCTTGCGACGTCCCCTGGAGGCTCGATACCTCACCCGGGAACCCTTGTGCAAGGCGATCCTTTCTCGGATGCCGCAAAGACTGTTACGGCTCATGGGCCTCACTCCTGAAAAACCATTTTGCACAATTTTACCACACAATTCCGAACTAAACAAGGGAAAGTCTTCAGGAGGTAGGGAGAAGTTCCGTTACTTTGCCTAAAGGATATCGTTATTTTTTCAGAAAAACCCGTTTATCGCCAACCCTACGCGTCACTCCCCGCGAATCCCAGAATTCCAAAAGGGGCAAGACGAATCGGCGCGTACTTCCCATCAGATCTCTCACCGCCGCCAGCGTAACGTCACCCTCGATGGTCCGGGCCCGGGCCTGCAGGCGCAGATCGACCTCATCGCTCAGGAGAAAGGACTCGGCGAGGATAAAAAGCCTCCCCTTTTGCCGGAGCGCAGCGAGAAGGGATTTGAAGTCCTTCTCGTCGAGGGCCAGACGCTCTCGGGCTTCGGCGATATCGGGGAACTGGATCTCCCTCTCCCGGCAGAAACGCAGCAGAGCCTCGCTCCGCTCGGCCAGAAGGTCGTTGCGGCCCGGCACGAAAGAGGGCAAGCGGAAGAGGCCATCGCCGGAAACGACGGTCCCACGATGAAGGAGCCGTTCCGCCAAGGCCTTGGCGGGCCGCAGGTCGCCTCCCGGAAGAAGGAGGCGGAAAAAACGATCCTGGGCCATGCCGTCCAGAAGAGGCTCCTCGTCATGAAAGGCTTTGAGGGCCGCACCGACTTTCGCCTCGAGAGCCTTGAGCCATTTTTCGGAGAGGACGTAATCCGATCCGGCCCGAAGAAGGTGAACCTCTTCGTTCCCCTCGATCTCTTCGATCAGCGGCGCCGCCGGAACCTGAAGAAGACGGAGAAGCTCGCGAAAGGGCAAAAAGCCCCCTCTGTCGACGAAAGGCTCGAGGAGGCTCTCGTTCCGCTCCAAGCGCAGGTTCAGCTCCGTCAACCAGATCAGGCGCTCCCGTCGGGCCCTCGCCCCCCGCGGTTTATGGCCGTAGACGTTGAGGACTCGGCCGCCGCCGACAGTTCTCAGGGGACTGTAGAACCGGACGACGAAGGGCTGACCGGAAAGAGCCAGGAGAGGGCTTTCCGTGACGATCTGGGCGACGGCCTCCTCTCCGGGGAGGATCTCTCCCCGGTCCAGAAGGGAAAGCCGGGCCAGGAGATCGCAGGTTCCCAGGTGAAGGCGCACCCTCTGCCAGTGCCGAAGGGGCTCGTTTGCAGAAGGGAGGAGACGGAAACGGACATCGAGACAGGACGTGACCTCGAAAGCACCCGAAAGGGAGAGGACGTCGCCCTTTTCGAAAGAATCGACGGAGACGCCCGAGACATTGACGGCCACGCGCTGCCCCGCCCCGGCAACGTCGACGGCCTTTCCGTGGACCTGAAGGCCTCTCACCTTGCCCCTGACGTCGGAGGGGAGAATGGCGACTTCGTCGCCCACGCCGATGGAGCCGCTATAGGCCGTTCCCGTGACGACGGTGCCGAAACCGGAGATGGGGAAAGCCCTGTCTATGGGGAGGAAGAAGAGGCCCTCGGACCGTCGTGGCCGAAGCTGGTCGACGAGACGTCCGATCTCCTCCTTCAATACGTCGATGCCCCGGCCATCGACGGAAGAAAGGGGGACGAGAGGCGCCGCCTCGAGGAACGTCCCCTTGAGGAGAGCCTCCACATCCATGCGTGCCAGCTCCAGCAGATCGTCATCGACGACGTCGATCTTGGTCAGGGCCACGATGCCTCGCCTCAGTCCCAGAAGGGAGAGGATTTCCAGATGTTCCCGCGTCTGGGGCATGACCCCCTCGTCGGCGGCGACGACGAAAAGGACGGCATCGATCCCCGCCGCCCCGGCCACCATCTGACGGATAAAACGTTCGTGGCCGGGAACATCGACGAGACTGACGACGCGACCGTCGGCGAGCTCCAGAGAGGCGAATCCCAATTCGATGGTGATGCCCCGTCGCTTCTCCTCCGAGAGACGGTCACAGTCGATCCCCGTCAGGGCCTTGACGAGGGAGGTCTTGCCGTGATCGATATGGCCCGCCGTGCCCAGGACGAGCGAAAGCTCGCGCAGGTCACCGCTCAAGGCCGTTCCCTCCCTTTCCCGCGACCTCCTTCAAAGCCCTGACGATAAGCGCTTCGTCACCTTCGAACAAGGTCCTCACGTGGACGACGGCTCGATCCTTTTCCGCGGAGACGATCACGGGGCAGGAGACCTGTCTCAACCGCCTCTGGACGGCGCCGCTGGAGAGAGTCGGCAACGAAAGGGCGACGCCCCAACCGGGAAGGGGGTGCTCCGGGAAAGATCCGCCTCCCGCCGCGTCTTCGACGGCGACGACGTCAAAAAGCCCCTGCGGCAAGGCCTCGGCCAGGAGCAGAGCCAGGGCTTCGGCGCGGCGCCGCAGGGTCTCTCCCGAAAGACGCAACATCCGGACCGCGGGAAGCTCTTCCTCTCGCCCCTGGAGGTAGAGGCGGAGAACGGCCTCAAGGGCGGCCAGGGTCATCTTGTCGACGCGGAGGGGCCGCAGGAGGGGGAAGTGACGAAGACGATCGATGATCTGGCTCCGCCCTGCGATGACGCCGATCTGGGGACCGCCGAGAAGCTTGTCGCCCGAGAAGGTAACGATATCGACACCGTCCATGAGGCAACGGCGAACGGTGGGCTCTCCCTCCAAGCCCCCGGCGGAGAGGTCGGCCAAGACGCCGCTGCCTAAATCCTCGTAGAGGATCAGTTCTTTCTCTCGGGCCAGGGCAGCCAGCTCCTCCCTGGAGGTCTCGGCGTGAAAACCGACGAGACGATAGTTGGAGGGATGAACCTTGAGAAGAAGAGCCGTCTCGGCCGTGAGCGCCCTTTCGTAATCGGACAGGCCTGTCCGATTCGTCGTCCCCACCTCGACCATTTTCGTCCCCGAAAAGGCCATGATATCCGGAATGCGGAACGAACCGCCTATTTCAACAAGCTCCCCGCGAGAGACAAGGCTCTCTTTCCCTGCGGCCAGTGCCGAAAGGACGAGGAGAACGGCGCCGGCGTTGTTGTTGACGACCAACGCCGCATCGGCGCCCGTGACCTGACAGAGAAGCCATTCAACATGGTCGCTGCGGTGGCCTCGCTCCCCCTCCTCAAGGCGGTATTCCAGGTTGCAGTAACGCTCTCCCGTCGCGACAACGGCCTCCAGGGCCTCCCGGGGGAGAACCGAGCGCCCCAGGTTGGTGTGGACGACGACGCCCGTGGCGTTGACGACGGGGCGAAGACTGGAATAGGCCTTCGCACGAAGACGACGGCAGGTCTCTTGCTCGATCCCTTCGACGTCGATCCCCTCTTCGTCGCCCATTCTCAGACGTCTGCGGACTTCGCCGATGACATCGGCGAAGACGGACTTGATAGCCTCTCGCCCGAGAAGGGCTTCCATCTCTCCGACCCAGGAACGGGACAGAAGTTCGTCCATGGAGGGAATCTGCCTCAGGAGGTTGCGGATTTCGTCACGCACAATCTCACCCTCTCGATCATTTTTCGATTCGTTCCGACGGTACCTCTCTACATCCGGGAAAGATTTCGACATGCCCAGCCGCTATAATTCTTTATGGAGGTGATAGACATGAACGCCATCTGCGCCAGAGACGCCCTTCTCGTCGTCGACATCCAGAACGACTTCTGCTCCGGAGGGTCGCTTGCCGTCGGCGAAGGGGAATCCATCATTCCCGTCGTCAACGGACTCATCGAGCGTTTTCAGGCCGTCGGCGCTCCCGTCGTCTACAGCCGCGACTGGCACCCCGTCGATCACGGCAGCTTCGCCGCCCAAGGCGGTCCCTGGCCGCCCCACTGCGTCGCGGGAACGCGGGGAGCCGCCTTCCACAACGCCCTTCGCGTCGATCTCCACCCTTGGATCATCGACAAGGCGACGGGGCACGACGAGGCACTGTCCAATTTCGACGGCACCGATCTGGCCGATAAGCTCCGAGCCCGAAATATCGGGCGCGTCTTCGTCGTCGGACTCGCCACGGATTATTGCGTTCGGGCCACGGCCCTCGATGCCCTCGCCCTGGGCTTCGAAACCGTTGTCGTCACCGACGCGGTCCGAGCCGTCGAGGTCAGAGGGGGAGACGGCAGAAGAGCTCTTGACGAGATCGCCGCCGCAGGAGGAAACCTCATCGACTCGGCGGCCCTTCCTCTTTCCTGAAAAGCCGCCTCACGAAAGGAGCCGATCCGTGGTGAAAAACATCGATGCCCGGGGGCAGGCCTGCCCCAAGCCAGTCATGATGGCCAAGGCCGCAATCGACGAAGGGGCCCGGGCCCTGACGATCTCCGTCGACAACTCCGTTTCTGCGGCCAACGTGACCCGTTTCCTGACCAAACAGGGATGGACGACGGAAGAGAGCGGCCAGGCGCCCGAAATCGTCCTCAAAAGCCGAAAAGGAGAAGGCGCCGAAGAGAGGATTCGGGAAGGGACCCTCGACGACCAATCCCTTCTCATCGCCAAAGCGACTCTGGGCGGCGACGACCAGGTCCTCGGAGAAGCGCTCATGAAGGCCTTCCTGGGTACGGTGGCCCAAAGGGAGCGGCCACCGAAGACGATCGCCCTCATGAACAAAGGCGTGCTGCTCTCCCTGAAAAGCCATTCGGCCCACGAAAGCCTCGAGGCCCTTCGGGACCGAGGAACGGCGGTCCTCGTCTGCGGCACCTGCGCCAACCATTTCGGCATCGCCGACGCCGTCGCCGTCGGTATCCTCTCCAACATGTTCGAAATCACCGAGGCCCTCATGGCGGCCTCGCGCCAGCTCTGTCTCGGCTGAAACAGACAAGGGAGTCAGTCGACGTCAACCAAAGGCCCTTCCTCCCGGCGATGAGGCAGGGAGCGGAGGACCATCGCAAACAGACGAAACCAGGCCTCCTCCGTCGGCAGAAAAGGGTCGATCAGAGCGGAGTCCTCTACGACCGGAAGGTACACGACGGAGAGCCCCCCGTCGAAGACATCCTGGCAGGCCACCTCGACGTCTTCGGAGAAAAGGATCACCCAGCCGGGAAGGACAAGGCCGATGATGCCCCAACGTCGCTCCGACGGATCGAGGAGCCGCTCTCGAAGGGAAGGGGACGCCTCTCCTCTCTCTCGCAGCGAGGCCAAAGCCCCCTCCACCTCCTCGCCGCAGAGAAGGGCCAGAGGGGAACTCTCGCCCAAAGAGGCGTAAAGGCGAAGCGGCCCCCGCAGCGGAGAACCGACGGCAGCATCCAGGAAGCGGAGGGCCGGAAGGAGATCGTCACCGACGGTCCGGGCGTAGCCCGGGCCGTCGGGAAGGGCCTCTCGAAAGGGTTCAGCGAGAGAGAGAAGGAGCCACTGAAAAAACGCCTCCGAATCTCCGTCAACGTCGAAAATTTTCCACTTCACCGCGACGCCTCCTACAGAAAACGTTCCCAGATCGCGTTGGCCACCCGCATTCCCTTCGCGGAGAGGGCCAGGCTCTCGTCGGTGACGGCGAAAAGGCCATCGGGCAACCCTTTGAGAGCGTCCAGGACCGTCTCCAGAGCTGCCTTTCCGTAACGTCGGGCGAAAAGGCGAAAGGGGATTCCCCAAGCCGTCCTCAGGGCGAGAAGGGCTGCCTCCCGGAAAGCTCTTTCGGGCAAAAGACATTCGCCCGCGGAAAGAGGCAGCCGCCCTTCGGCCACTTCGCCGAGATAGCCCCCCAGATCATCGACGTTGCCGTAGCGCCTCTCGCGACAGAAACCCCAGGCTCCGGGACCGATGGCAAGAAGGGGCGAGCGGATCCAGTAGGCCAGGTTGTGGCGGCTCCAACGGCGATTGCGGGCGAAGCTGGCGATTTCGTACTGGAAAAAGCCTCGCGAGGCCAAATACCATTGGGCCCAGCGGTAGAAGGGGTAGCCCGAGGTCCTCCCTCCCGGCGGCGAATCGGCCCAGGCCGATCCCTCCTCGAGGGTCAGGTCGTAAAGGGAGAGATGGTCCATCCCGAAGGCCAGAACCTCCCTCAGAGTCCGGTGCCACCCCTTCAGGGTCTGACCGGGCAGGTTGAACATGAGATCGGCGCTGAAGGCCAACCCCGAGGCAGCCAGGGCCGCCAGAGACTCTCGGGCCCCCCTCCCGTCGTGAAGGCGGCCCAGAAGACGCAGCTCGTCGTCGTCGAGGCTCTGGACCCCCAGACTGACGCGCGTCACCCGCCATTCTCCCCAAAGGCGAAGATGGAAGGCACGCAGCGACTCGGGATTGGCCTCGACAGTCACCTCCGCCGTCCGATCGAAGGAGAAGGCCCCCTCCAGCAGCGAGATGAGGAGCTCCCACTGCCTCCGATCAAGAAGCGTCGGCGTGCCGCCTCCGATGTAGAGAGAACGCAGAGGCGGCAAGAAGCCGGAACGATCCTTCCAGAGAACGATCTCGTTCCTGAGGCCTTCCAGGCAGGCATCGATCTCTCCCCTTCGGGGAACGACGCTGTAGAAGGCACAGTAGGGACACTTGCGGCGGCAAAAAGGAAGATGGACGTAGAGGGAAAGCGTCGATAGCCCGCTGAAAGAGAGGGCCTCGGACGCCGCGTCCTCACTCGCCATCGCTGCTGACATCCAGAAAGGCCAGGAAGGCCTCCTGAGGGACGGAGACGCGGCCGATCTGCTTCATCCGCTTCTTGCCCTCCTTCTGCTTCTCCAGGAGCTTGCGCTTGCGGGTGATGTCACCGCCGTAACACTTGGCCAGGACATCCTTGCGAAGCGGCTTGACGTTTTGGCGAACGATGACGCGTTTGCCGACGGCGGCCTGAATGGGAATCTCGAAGAGCTGTCTCGGGATAAGCTCCTTCAGTTTGCGGACGACGGTCTGACCCCGATGGTAGGAGGCATCGCGGTGGCAGATGAAGGAAAAGGCGTCGACGGGCTCCTCGTTGAGAAGGACGTCGACTTTGACGAGATCGGCGGCCTGAAAGCCTCGCTGTTCGTAATCGAGAGAGGCATAGCCTCTCGTGACCGACTTGAGGCGATCGTGGAAATCGATGATAAACTCCGCCAAAGGGAGATCGTAAACGAGGCGAACCCGCTCCGGCGTGATGTAATCCATGGAGACGAAGGCACCGCGACGATCCTGACAGAGCTGCATCGTCTTGCCCACGTAATCGGTGGGGACGAAGGTCGTGATGCGGATCAGAGGTTCGCGGATCTCCTCGACGCGGGAGATCTCGGGCAGATCGGCAGGGTTGTGAATCTCCTGGATTTCGCCGTCGGTTCTGAGGATGTGGTAGACGACGTTGGGCGCCGTCGCGACCAGCTCGACGTCGAACTCCCTCTGGAGACGCTCCTTGGCGATGTCCATGTGGAGAAGGCCCAGGAAGCCGCAGCGGAAGCCGAAACCCAGAGCCGTCGACGTCTCGGGCTCGAAGAAAAGGGAGGAATCGTTGAGCTGAAGTTTTTCGAGGGCCTCGCGGAGCTGGGGATAATCTTCGCGCTCGATGGGGTAGAAACCGCAGAAGACGACGGGCTTGATCTTCCTGTAGCCCGGCAGAGGCGACTGGGCCGGAGCGCGGCTGTCGGTGACGGTATCGCCCACATGGGCTTCGGTGAGGCTCTTGATGTTGGCGACGACGTAGCCGACCTCGCCCGCTCCCAGCTCCTCGACAGGCTCCATCTGAGGACGGAAGACGCCGATCTCCTCGATCTGGTAGTTCAGTCCCGTCGCCATGAAGGTCACGGCCTGCCCCGTCCTCACGACGCCGTTGAAGACGCGAACGTAACAGATGACGCCTTTATAATTGTCGTATACGGAATCGAAAATCAGGGCCTGTAGGGGGGACTCCCTCCTTCCCGAGGGCGCGGGCACCAGGGAGACGATGGCCTCAAGGATCTCGCCGATGCCCTTCCCCTCCTTGGCGCTGGCCAGGATGGCTTCGGAGGCGTCGATGCCGACGACCTCTTCGATTTCCCCCCTGACGACGTCGGGCTGAGCCGAGGGAAGATCGATCTTGTTGATGACGGGAATGATCGCCAGCCCCTGATCGACGGCAAGGTAGGCGTTGGCCACCGTCTGGGCCTCGACGCCCTGGGCGGCATCGACGACGAGCACGGCCCCATCGGAGGCGGCCAGAGATCTCGAGACTTCGTAAGAAAAGTCCACATGGCCCGGCGTATCGATCAGGTTCAGGACGTAATCGACACCCTCCCTGCTTCTGTAATTCATGCGAACGGGGACGAGCTTGATCGTGATGCCCCGCTCCCGCTCCAGTTCGAGATTATCCAGAAGCTGCTGGCGCATCTTCCGGTCCTCGACGGTATGTGTCACCTCGAGAAGGCGATCGGCGAGGGTGGACTTGCCGTGATCGACGTGGGCGATGATGCTGAAATTGCGGATCCGTCTGGTCTCCATGGAAAACTCCTTTGTCGTGTCGTAGGACAGTGAACCTATTTTAGCCGACAGCTCCGACGCTGTCAGTTCCCTTCTGGGGATTGCCCTTCAGGCAGACCGACGAAGAAGGAGGAGAAAGCGCCCTCAAGGAAGACGTCTCCGGCGATTCCAAGGGCTGTCGCCCGAAGGAGGAGGAAGGCCGGGAGAGGCGAGACCGATCCTCAAAATCGGACAGAGTCACGGCCCCGATCCGCCATAAGACTTGACATTTTCTATATGCAGACACACAATGTAAGTATCTTTTCCGATCAACGGGAGGCGCTTGAAGATGACTTGGGAGAAAGGCGACTTTCTTTATGAAGGCAAGGCCAAAAAAGTCTGGAAGACCGGCGATCCGAAGGTCTACATCATTGAATACAAAGATCACCTGACGGCTTTCAACGCCGAAAAGAAGGCCACGCTGGAGGGAAAGGGAAGGCTCAACAACGAGATCAGCGCCTACCTGCTCGCTCACTTGGCCGCTCGGGGCGTGCCCACGCACTTCGTCGAACGCATCGACGAACGGCACCAGGCCGTCAGGGCCGTGACGATCATCCCTCTCGAGGTCGTCGTCCGCAACGTGACGACGGGCTCCCTCTGCAAACGCCTCGGCGTCGAGGAGGGGATGGAGCTTCCACGCCCGCTTCTCGAACTCTACCTCAAAGACGACGCCCTTGGCGATCCTCTCGTCACAGACGACCACGCGCTCCTCTTCGGCTGGGCGACGGAAGAGGAGCTGGCGACCCTCAAGGCCATCACCCTCGAAGTCAACGATCTTCTCCGCGCTCTTTTCCGCGACCTCTCCATCGTGCTCGTCGATTTCAAACTCGAGTTCGGCCGCACCGCCGAGGGAGATCTCGTTCTCGCCGACGAGATTTCGCCCGACACCTGCCGCTTCTGGGACCTCGCCACAGGCGATCGTCTCGACAAGGACCGCTTCCGCAAGGACCTGGGCGATGTCCTCGGCGCTTACCGGGAGATCTGGCGCCGACTCTCCACGAGGGAGGCCTAACGATGCTTTTCGACGTGGCGATCACCATCTCTCTCAAAAAGGGAGTCCTCGACACTCAGGGCAAGGCCGTAGCCGCCTCTCTCCACGGGATGGGTTACGAGACCCTTAAGGAGATCCGCGTGGGACGCTTCGTCGAAGCCGTCGTGGAAGCTCCCGATTCCGTTCAGGCCCGCTCCCTGGCCGCAGGACTCTGCGACGACCTTCTCGTCAACGATCTCATCGAAGAGAGCCGTATCGAGGTCAAGAGCCGATGAAGGCCACTGTCGTCGCCTTTCCCGGCAGCAACTGCGACGACGACGTCGTCCACGCCATAAAAACCGTACTGGCCGTTCCGGTCGTCAAGGTCTGGCACCTCGACCCTCTCCCCGAAGCCGATCTCGTCATCCTTCCCGGAGGATTTTCCTACGGAGACTACCTGCGCAGCGGCGCCATGGCGGCCCGTTCGCCCATCATGGGGGAAGTCGCCCGCCATGTCGAAAGGGGCGGACTCCTGCTGGGCATCTGCAACGGCTTTCAGGTCCTCACCGAGGCCGGCCTCCTCCCCGGCGTTCTCCTGACCAACCGCCAACCGGGATTCATCTGCCGCCCCTGCACGGTCCGCGTCGAAAGAAACGATACGCCTTTCACGTGTCTTCTCACGAAAGGACAGGTCGTCAATTTCCCCATCGCCCACAACGAGGGACGCTACTATCTGCCGGAAGAGGATCTCCGCCGTGTCGAAGAAAACGGCCAGGTCCTTTTCCGCTACTGCAGCGCCGCGGGAGAGACGGGCGAGCCCTTCAACCCCAACGGAGCGGCCCATCACATCGCCGGACTCCTCTCGAAAAGGGGGAACGTTCTGGGGCTCATGCCCCATCCGGAGCGGACCTCCGAGGCCGTCCTGGGCGGCGACGATGGCGTTCTCTTCTGGAAATCCGTCGAGACCTGGATCGGGAGGCGCTAGAGATGGATTACCGCAAGGCCGGCCTCCGCAAGGAGGAGTACGAAAAAATCCGTTCCGCCCTGGGTCGAGAGCCCAGCGACTGCGAACTTCTCGTCATGGGCGTCATGTGGTCGGAACACTGCTGTTACAAGTCCTCCAAGCCCCTTCTGCGCCGTTTCCCCACGAAGGGCGAGGCCGTCGTCCAGGGACCGGGAGAGAACGCCGGCGTCGTCGACATCGGCGACGGATGGGGAGCGGCCTTCAAGGTCGAAAGCCACAACCACCCCTCGGCTGTCGCGCCCTACCAGGGGGCGGCCACGGGCGTGGGCGGCATCATCCGCGACATTCTCGCCATGGGGGCCCGCCCCGTTGCCGCCATGGACGGCCTCTGCTTCGGCGACGCCGACGATGCCAGGACAACGCGTCTGGCCCGGGGCATCGTCGCCGGCGTGGGCGGCTACGGCAACGCCGTGGGCGTGCCCACGGTGGGGGGGAAGACCCTCTTCGACAGGGTCTACAACGGCAACCCTCTCGTCAACGCCTTCTGCCTGGGAGTCGTCCGCCTCGACGGAATGGCCGTGGCCTCGACGGCCCGCCCGGGGCAGAAGGTCCTCCTCCTGGGGTCGGCAACGGGACGGGACGGCATCGCCGGAGCGGCCTTCGCCTCGACGGAGCTGGCCGATGACGGGAAAGCGAGCCGCCCCCAGATCCAGATCGGCGATCCCTTCGAGGAGAAACTGCTCATCGAGGCCTGTCTGGACCTTCACGAGGCGGGGCTCATCGTGAGCATGCAGGACATGGGGGCCGCCGGCATCACCTCTTCGTCGAGCGAAATCGCCGCCCGAAGCGGCGTCGCCATCGACCTCGATCTCGACGCCGTTCCGCTGCGGGAGGCCGATATGGAGGCCTGGGAAATCCTCCTCTCCGAGTCTCAGGAGCGGATGCTCCTCATCGTTCTTCCCGAAAAGGTCGACGAGGTCCTCTTCAGGGCCAGGCGGTGGGGGCTGAGCTGTGCCGTCATCGGCGACGTGACGGCAGGTGACCGCTGGAGCGCCCGAAAAGACGGAAGCGTCGTCGCCTCCCTCCCCGCCTCCCTCATCGGGGAGGGAGCTCCCGAGATCCTCTGGCCCTCCGAAGAGCCCGCCGACCTGGAGGCCCGCTGGGCTTTCGGCCCCGAGGAGATGGATCTGCCCTCCGACTGGGCCGCCGAGACGAAACGACTCATGGCTTCGCCCAACCTGGCCGACAAGAGATGGATCTACGAAAGCTACGACTCCATGGTCCGCCTGGGCACCGTGGCCGGTCCCGGCGGCCCCGTGAGCCTCCTCCGCATCAAGGAGAACGGGAACCTTCTCGCCCTGGCGATGGAGACCGACCCCTGGAAAACGGGCCTCGATCCCTACAGGGGGGGAGCCGAGACGGTGGCCCGCGCCCTCCGAGCCCTTGCCGTCGTCGGCGCCCGCCCCCTCGGTCTGACGGATTGTCTCAATTACGCCTCGCCGGAAAAGCCGGAGCAGTTCTGGGAACTGGAGCAGTCCGTCCAGGGAATGGCCGATGCCTGTCGCGCCCTGAACTGCCCCGTCGTCTCGGGAAACGTGAGCCTCTACAACGAGACCTCGCAGAGCCGGATTCTCCCGACGCCTCTCGTGACGGCCGTCGGCCTCGTCGAGGGGACGCCCCTACGCTGGGGGCAATGGAAGAGGGGGGACCGCCTCTTCCTCGTCGGAACGATCGCCTCCTCCCTTGCCGGGAGCCAGTATCAGCTTCTCCGCCACGGCGCCTCTCGGGGGCGGCCTCTGCCTCTCTCTTTCGAGGCCGAAGCGTCCTTCGTATCCAAGGCCAGGGAGACGGCCCGTTCGGGACTGGCCCGTTCGGGACGGGCGCTCGCGGGAGGCGGCCTGGCTCTGGCCCTCGTCCGAGAAGCCGCCGCATCGGGAGAAGGGGCCATCGTCACCTTGTCCGTCCCCACACGCCCCGATGTTCTCCTTTACGGAGAGGGAGGACCGAGAGCTCTTTACAGCGTGACGGCCGAAAAAGTCGAGGCCTTCGTCGATCTCTGGAGAGGCTTCCCCCTGCTGGAGATCGGCCTCGTCGGCGGCTCCGCCCTGCATGTTCGGGGGCTTTTCAGCCTCTCCTCCGCCGAAATCGGCCGCCGGGAGGGCCGTTAGCCATGTGCGGCGTTTTCGGCGCCTACTCCCCCCGCCCGGAGCCCCTTCTGGAGGATGTCTACCTGGGACTCTACGCACTGCAGCACCGAGGCCAGGAATCGGCCGGCGTCGCCTGGATCAACGGGGACGGAATGGCCAAGACCGTCAAGGGCATGGGACTCGTCCACGACGCCCTGAACCAGCACGAACTGTCCCAGCAGGAGACGCGCGTGGCCATCGGCCACGTCCGCTACTCCACGGCCGGAGGCTCCCTGGCCGCCAACGCCCAGCCCCTGGTGGCCACCTATGCCCGGGGGCCCGTCGGGATCGCCCACAACGGCAACCTGACCAACGGCAAGGCCATCGCTCAGTATCTCGAAAGCCGGGGCGCCATTTTCCAGTCGACGACGGACACGGAGGTCATCATCCACCTCATGGCGCACCAGGCTCATAAGCCGCCCCTCGAGGCCCTCATCGGCGCCCTCCGCCGCCTCGTGGGCGCCTACAGCCTGGCCGTCCTTCTCGAGGACCGTCTCGTCGCCGCCCGCGACCCCTGGGGGTTCCGCCCCCTCGTGTTGGGGAAGCGGGGAGACGTGACCTACATCGCCTCCGAAAGCTGCGCTCTCGACATCGTCGGCGCCGAGCTGATCCGCGACGTCGAGCCCGGAGAGATCGTCGTCGTCGACGAGAAGGGAATCCGCTCTCTTCGCATCCCCGTCGAGCCCAAACGGCACTTCGGCTGCGCCTTCGAATACGTCTATTTCGCCCGCCCCGACAGCATCATCGACGGCCGCTCCGTCTACGCCGTCCGCAAGGAGCTGGGAAGGCTTCTTGCCAAGGGATCTCCCTGTCCGGGGGCGAATCTGGTGACGGGCATGCCCGACAGCGGGACTCTGGCCGCCATGGGCTACGCCGAGGAGTCGTCCATCGCCTACGAGAAGGCCATCGTCCGCAACCGCTACGTGGGGCGGACCTTCATTCAGCCCACGCAGCGCGTCCGCGATTTGGGCGTGCGGATCAAACTCAATCCCGTCCCCCACCTCATGGAGGGCAAGGATGTCGTCGTCGTCGACGACTCCATCGTCAGGGGAACGACGGCTCAGCGCATCGTCACTCTCATGAGAGGCTGCGGCGCCCGCAACGTCCATCTTCGCATAGCCTCCCCCCCCGTCCGTTTTCCCTGCTACTACGGCATCGACACGCCCGTCAGCGAGGAGCTGGCGGCGGCCCGCATGGATATCGAGGGGCTGGAGCGTCAGGTCGGCGCCTGTTCGCTGGCCTATCTCAGAGAGGAAGACCTTTTCGAGGCCATAGGGCGGGGACGGAATGATGTCTGCACGGCCTGTTTCTCGGGGCATTACCTCGAGGGGAAGGAGATCGACCATGACCTGGACTTATGAACAGTCAGGCGTCAGCATCGACGGCGGCAACGCCTGGGTCGAGGCCATAAAGGGTCTCGTCGGCTCCGAGCGGGGAGGCTCCGTCGTCTCCGGCATCGGCGGCTTCACCGGCCTCTACCGTCTCCCCGGGGGAGGTCTACTGGCCGCCTGCTGCGACGGCGTCGGCACCAAGCTCGAGATCGCCCGAGCCGCGGGCAAGCTCCGAGGCCTCGGCCAGGACCTGGTGGCCATGAACGTCAACGACCTCGTCACCTGCGGCGCCCGGCCTCTTTTCTTTCTCGATTATCTGGCCTGCGGCAGACTAGAGGCCCCCCGACTCAGCCCCGTCCTGGCCGGCATCGTCGAGGCCTGTCGGTCCGTCGGAGCCGTCCTTCTCGGCGGGGAGACGGCCGAGATGCCCGGCGTCTACCCGCCCGAAGGCTTCGACCTGGCCGGCTTCGCCGTCGGTCTCGTCGAGGAGAAAGATCTCATCGACGGCTCCTGCGTCGCCGAGGGGGACCTTCTCCTGGGGTTGGCCAGCTCGGGGCTTCACAGCAACGGCTTCAGCCTCGTCCGCAAGGCCCTCCTCGAAGGGGGAAACCGCCGGCTCGACGAGATCGTCGACGGCCGGGGACTGGACGATCTGCTCCTGGAGCCGACACGGCTTTATGTCCGCCAGGCCCTGGCCGCAGCGGCGACGGGCAAGGTCAAGGCCATGGCCCACATCACCGGCGGCGGACTCGAAGAGAACGTCTCCCGAGTCCTCGGCGGCCTGCGCCCCGCCGTCGACTGGGGCGGCTGGAGCCGCCCGTCCGTCTACAGCCTTCTCGCTCCCTCCGTCGACGAGACCGAGATGCGCCGCGTCTTCAACGTCGGCGTCGGTTTCGTTTTCGTCGTCGCCCCCCGAGACCGCCAGGCCGTCGAAGAGGCCCTGACCGCCGAGGGCGAAAAGCCCTTCCTCGTCGGCGAGATCCGCCGATGACCCCCATCGCCATCCTTCTCTCCGGCCGAGGCACCAACATGGTCGCCCTGGCCGATCGTGTCGCCTCCGGCGATATCGATGCCGACATCGCCTTCGTCGCCTCCGACAGGGCCGACGCTCCCGGCCTGGATCGGGCAAAGGAGCGAGGACTCCGGACGGTCCTCCTTCCCTACGGCGAAAGGGGAAAGGAGGGGGCCGAAGCTTTCTTGACCCGTCTCGTCGAGGACGAGGGCGTCGACTGGATCGTTCTGGCCGGCTTCATGCGCCTTCTCTCCTCTAGCTTTGTAAGCCGTCAATGCGGTAAAATCGTCAACATCCACCCCTCCCTTCTCCCCTCTTTCCCCGGCGTCGACGCCATCGGCCAGGCCTGGAACTATGGCGTCGCCGTCACGGGAGTCACCGTCCATCTCGTCGACGAAAAAATGGACCATGGCCCCATTCTGGCCCAGGAGGCGTTGTCCCTCAAAGGCGGAGAGAGTCTCCATGACCTTGAGGAACGCATTCATCACGTGGAACATCGCCTCTACGGCGATACGCTGAAGCGGCTTCTATCGAGCCGCCTGATCTTCGAAGGGAGGCGCGTTACCTTTGACTAGACGAGCCCTTATCTCCGTTTTCGACAAGCGCCAGGCCGACACGCTCGCCAAGGAACTCTCCCAGCTCGGCTACGAGATCGTCTCCAGCTCGGGCACGGCCCGTTTTCTCGAGGCCGCTCACGTGGCCGTTCAGGAAGTTTCGGACCTGACCGGTTTCCCCCATCTCCTGGGAGGTCGCGTCAAAACCCTTCATCCCTCCGTCATGGGAGGCATTCTGGCCCGACGCGAAAACGTTCAGGACATGGAAGACGTCCGCATCTACGAGATTCCCCTCATCGATCTCGTCGTCTGCAACCTCTATCCCTTCGAGGAGAAGGCCCGTCAGGGCGCCGACCTGGACGAGCTCATCGAAAACATCGACATCGGCGGCGTCACCCTCATCCGGGCGGCGGCGAAGAACTACCGTCAGGTGGCTATCGTCGTCGATCCCGACGACTACGAGCCGGTTCTGGAGGACCTCCGGGCCACAGGAGACGTCGTTCCCGAGCGGAGACAGGCCCTGGCTCTGAAGGCCTTCGCCTATACATCCCGCTACGACGGTCTCGTCGAAAAGGGACTTTCCTCCGTCCTGGGGCAGGAGATGGAGATGACCTCCGCCCTTCCCCTGACCCTGACGCGGGCTCAGGAGCTGCGCTACGGCGAAAACCCCCATCAGAGGGCCGCCCTCTACCTCCCCCCCCTGACCGACGTCCCCTGGGAACAGCTTTCGGGCAAACCCCTCTCCTACAACAACATACTCGATCTCGACGGCACGCTGCGGGCCATGGCCCTCTTCAACGGAGACTGCGCCTGCGTCATCAACAAGCACACCACACCCTGCGGCCTCGCGGTGGGAAAGACCCTTCTCGAGGCCTACGAGAGGGCCCTCGCCTGCGATCCCCTCTCCGCCTTCGGCGGCATCGTGGGCCTGACCCGCTCCGTCGACGAAGCCACCGCCCAGAGTCTCGTCAGGACCTTCACCGAAGTTCTGGCCGCCCCCGACTTCGATGACGACGCCCTGGCCTTTCTCCGCCAGACGAAACCGAGCCTGCGCCTCCTCCGCTGGCAGGGCGGCAGGGTTATGCCCCTCCAGATCACCTCGACATGGAGCGGATTCCTCGCCCAGGAGGATCAGACCGCCCCTCTTCCCCGTCTTGACAAGGGAGAGTGGATCGGGACCCCCAGGCCCGACCTGTGGGACGACCTGATTCTCGCCTGGAAGGCGGCCTACCTGAGCAAGAGCAACGCCATCGTCGTCGCCGCCGACGGGGCGACGTGCGGCATCGGGAGGGGCTTCACCAGCCGCGTCGACGCCGTCAACTGGGCTCTGGCTCAGGCCGGAGAGAAGAGCCGGGGTGCCGTCATGGCCTCCGACGCCTTCTTCCCCTTCCCCGACAGCATCAAGGCGGCGGGCCAGGCAAAAATCGCCGCCATCATCGAGCCCGGGGGATCGGTCAAAGACGAGGAGGTCTTCGACGCCGCCCGCGACGCCGGAATCAGCCTCTTCCTCAGCAGCTGGCGGACCTTCCGCCATTAGGAGGGCTTGTCCATGAGAGTGCTCCTCTTGGGCCGAGGGGGCCGGGAACATGCCCTTGCCTGGGCATTGGCCCGTTCCCCCCTCGTCAAAGCCCTTCACGCCGCGCCGGGCAATCCCGGCATCGCCGATTACGCCACCTGCCACGACATTGATCCCTGCGACGCCCCGGCCGTCGTCGAACTGGCCCGCAGGCTTTCCGTCGATTTCGTCGTCCCCGGTCCCGAATCCCCCCTCGTCGCCGGCGTCGGCGACGCCCTGGAGGAGACGGGCATCCCCGTCTTCGGCCCGGGACGCTCCGGCGCCCGCCTGGAAGGGAGCAAGGCCTTCTCGAAGGAGTTCATGGCCCGTCACGCCATCGCCACGGCTCCCTTCGACCTCTGCCGCACGCTTCCCGAGGCCGAGGAGGCTCTCAGAAAGCGTCGCCCCCCCTATGTCGTCAAGGCCGACGGCCTGGCAGCCGGCAAGGGGGCCTTCATCGTCGACACCTTCGACGAGGCCCTGATCGTCTGCAGCGACCTTCTCGTCAGGAAAACCCTGGGGGACGCAGGAAAGGTCGTCATCGTCGAAGATCACATCGCGGGAACGGAGCTGACACTCCTTGCCGTCACCGACGGCAAGACGGTCCGCCTTCTTCCCGCCAGCCAGGACCACAAGCGGGCCTTCGACGAAGACCGAGGCCCCAACACGGGAGGGATGGGAGCCTACGCTCCCGTCCCCTGGGCCGACGAGGCCCTGCTCGACCGCATCGGAAGGGAGATCCTCGTCCCCACCATCGAAGGTCTTCGCCGTGACGCCATCCCCTTCAGAGGCGTTCTCTATCTGGGCGTCATGCTCGACGAGGCGGGGAAGCCCTGGGTCCTGGAGTACAACGTCCGCCTCGGCGATCCCGAGGCACAGGTCGTCCTCCCCGTCTTCGGCGGAGACTGGGCCACCATCGTCTCGGCCTGCTGCCAGGGAAGGCTTGAGGCGATGGCGTGGCCTCAGGCCCAGGGGGCCGCCGTCGGCATCGTCCTCGCCTCCGCCGGTTACCCCGGGGCCTACGAACAGGGTTTCCCCATAGAAAAGATGGATGCCCTGTCCGGAGGTGACATCCTCGTCTTTCACGCGGGGACGGCCCGTAACACCTCCGGGCAGATCGTCACCGCCGGAGGCCGCGTTCTCACCGTCGTCGGCCTCGGAGAGGACCTCTTTTCGGCCCGGGAGCGTGCCTACGAGGCCACACGTTTCGTCTCCTTCGAGGGCGTCCACTTCCGTCGCGACATCGCCCGCAAGGCCTTTATCTGACAGAAGGGAGCCTCTCCATGGAAACAGGAAAAGCCCTCGTCGGCGTCGTTTTGGGTTCCAAATCGGATCTCGCCCTGGCCGTCAAGATCGCCGAAACCTTCGACAGCCTGGCCATACCCTTCGAGGTCACCGTGGCCTCGGCGCACCGAACGCCGGAAGACGTGACCGCCTACGCCCGCAGGGCCCGTTCGCGGGGGCTGAAGGTGCTCATCGGCGTCGCCGGCCTGGCGGCCGCCCTCCCGGGCTGCCTCGCCGCCGAAACGACCCTTCCCGTCATCGGACTGCCCGTCGGAGGAGGCGCCCTGGGAGGCATGGACGCTCTCCTGGCCATTGCCCAGATGCCTCCGGGCATACCGACGGCCACCGTCGGAATCGGGTCGGGCCAGAACGCCGCCCTTATGGCGGCGCGCATTCTGGCCTTGGACAACGACCGCATTCAGGAGGCCCTCTGGACCTTCCACTCCCAGGCGGCCGATAAAGTGCGGGCCTCGCGAAAGGAGCTGGAGCTCCTCCCCCTGGCCCCCGATGAGGCCTTCCGCTGACCGACGTCTTTCCTCATTCGAGCCTCCGTCAGGACAACGGAGTAGAATGGAGCGGGAGGGTGAAAACCCTCCCGCTCCATTCGCGAGGTGATCTCCCATGACGGAACGACGCCCCTCCTGGGCGGAACAGCTGAAGGCCCGCCATGGCGGACCGGTGAGAAAGATCGCTCTCGACGCGGGTTCCGGATGTCCCAACAGAGAGGGCCTTCTCCGAGGCGGCTGTCTTTTCTGCGACGAAAGGGGGGGCGGCAGCGGCGCCTTTCTCCGGGGCCTCTCCCTGGCCGATCAGATCCGATCGGGCCTTCATGTGGCGCGTCGACGCTTCGGGACCGACCGCGTCATCCTCTACTTTCAGAGTTACTCGGCCACCAACGTCCCCCTCGAGACCTTCCGCGCCACCTTGGGAGAGGCCCTGATCCTGGCCGAGGAGGAGGGAGCCTCCGTCGTCGGCCTCTCCGTCGGGACTCGCCCCGATCTCGTGCCCGACGCCGTGCTCGACCTGCTCTCCTTCTGGACCCAAAAGGGACTGGAGGTCTGGCTGGAACTCGGCGTCCAGACTCTCGACGAAAAGGGACTCCTTTTCCTGAGGCGGGGCCACGACGGCGCCTCCTCTCTCGACGCCTGCCGCCGGGCCCGACACCGGAACCTCAAGGTCTGTGCCCACCTCATCGCCGGACTTCCCGGCGAGAAGCCTCACCAGCTCGCCCTTTCGGCGGAGCGCCTCTTCCGGGAGGGCGTTGCGGGCTTCAAGTTCCACCCCCTTCACGTCCTGAAAGGGACGGCCTTGGAGCTCCTCTACAAGGGAGGGACCTTCCAGCCCCTGACTCTGGAAGTCTACGTCGATAGGGTGGTTCTGGCTCTCGAGGCCCTCCCCGACGAGATCGAGATCCAGCGTCTCACCGCCGACGCCAGGGAGCCTCACCTCGTCGCACCCGGCTGGATCGCCGAAAAACCCCGGTTTCTTCGAGCTCTGGCCGATCGCCTCGACGCTCCCCTCTCCCCTCTGATCCGCCCCCTCAATCCTGAGGAAATCGCCGACGCGGCGGCTCTCGTCCGAGAGACCTTTCTCGCCGAAGTGGCCCCTCTTTTTCCCGAAGAGGGCATCGAAACGTTTCTCTCCTTTGTCGACGAGGAGGCCCTCGCCGGACGCCTCGCCTCGGGACACCTTCTCTTCGCCGCCGTAAGGAAGGGGCGGCGGACGGGCGTAGCCGAGCTGACGCCCTCGGGCCATCTGGCCCTTCTTTTCGTCGACCTTTCGGATAGTCGCCGGGGGACGGGAAGGGCCCTCGTCGAGGCCGTCCGGGAGTCTGCCCTCTCTCTCGAGGCCAGACCTGAGACGATAACCGTCAACGCCTCGCCCAACGCCGCAGCCTTTTATCGCCGTCAGGGCTTCGTCGCCTGTGGAGAGGAGCGGGAACGACAGGGCATCCGCTATCGCCCGATGGCCCTTTCCCTGACGGGCCCTCCCCTTTGCTGAAAAAGGCTGCCGAAAGCAGAAGGGCGGAAGCGGGGACCTAAAGGCCCCGCTTCCGCCCTTCTGACGGGCCGATCAGAGCCCCATATAGGCTTTGCGCACCTCGGGAGAGTCGAGCAGATCGCGGGCCGTTCCCTGTTGGACGATTGTCCCCGTCTGGATCACATACCCCCGATGGGCGATCTCTAGGGCCTCCTGAACCATCTGTTCCACGAGGAGAACGGTGACGCCCGATCGGTTGATGGCCACGACGGTCTCCATGACCTTCTCCACCAGGGAGGGCATCAGCCCCAGGGAGAGCTCGTCGAGGAGGAGCAGCTTGGGGTCGGACATGAGCCCTCTGGCGATGGCCACCATCTGCTGCTCGCCGCCGCTCATCGTCTCCGCCACCTGCCTGCGGCGATCGTAGAGCTTGGGGAAGAGCTCGAAGACCCGTTTCAGCCCCTCGTCGATGACCTTTCGATCCTTTCTTATGAAGGCGCCGAGCTCGAGATTCTCCTGAATCGTCAGCTTGGAGAAGAGCCTCCTCCCCTCGGGAACGTAGCTGATGCCTCGTCTGATCGTCTCATGGGCCTCCAGCCTGGAGATGACCTCTCCCTCGAAGACGATCTCCCCCCGGTAGGGGTGCATCAGCCCCGCGATGGTCCGCATCGTCGTCGTCTTGCCGGCGCCGTTGGCGCCCACGATGGCCACAAGCTCGCCCCGGGCGATCTCGAGAGAGAGGCCGTGGATGACGGGAACGCCGTCGTAACCGCACTGAATATCGCGGACTTCCAGAATCCTTTCAGTCACGAGGGGCACCCTCCTTCGACGCCTTCAGTCTCTGGCTGAATTTGGCCCCCAGGTAGGCCGTGATGACCCGTTCGTCCTCGACGACCTCCCGGGGAGGTCCTTCGGCGATCTTGACGCCTCCGTCGAGGACGACGATCTTGTCGGCCACGGACATGACGGCCTCCATGATGTGCTCGACGACGAGGAGCGTGATGCCCCGCGCCTTCAGCCCCCGGATGATTTCGACGGCGGCCTTGATCTCCGTCGACGTCAGCCCCGCCATGGATTCGTCGAGCATGAGCAGGCTCGGCTCCGTGGCCAGGGCACGGGCCATCTCGAGCCGCTTTTTGTAGCCGATGGGCAGTCCTCCGGCCAAACGGTCTCGCATGTCGTCGAGATGACAGAGGGCGAGACACTCGAGGGCAACCTTCCGAGCCCGCTCCTCGTCGGTGCCGCGCAGGAAGGCGCCGACGAGGACGTTGTCGAGAACGGTCATCTCCTTGAGGGGACGGACGACCTGGAAGGTCCGAACGGCACCGCGGCGGGCCATCGCATGGGCCGGAAGATTCGTCACGTCCTCGCCCTTGAAGACGAGACGTCCCGACGTGGGCCGGTAGAAACCGGAGATGCAGTTGAAGAGCGTCGTCTTGCCCGCCCCGTTGGGACCGATGAGACCGACGACGCTCCCTTCCTCGACGTCGAAGGAGACGTCGTCGTTGGCCACGAGGGAACCGAAGGTCATCGTCACGTTGCGCGCTTCGAGAAGGGCCATGTCTAGTCGCCCCTTTCCTCTGACCGTTGCCGCCTCGAAAGGATTCCGTCGATGATGCCCATGATGCCCCGAGGCTGATAGACGACGACGACGACGATGAGAAGGCCGAAGAGGATCAGGTCGACGCCGCCGCCGATGCCGCCGAGGAGAGCCCTGCTGTACTCCTGGAGGGGAATGAGCAGGGCCGCGCCGAGAAGGGGGCCGTAGAAGGTTCCCACACCGCCGAGGATGGTGATGAGGACGAATTTCATCGACATGTCGAGGGACATGACCATGGGGGGATCGACGCGGTAGTTGTACTGGGCGAAAAAGGCGCCGCAGAGGGCGGCCAGAAAGGCCGAGAGGGCCATGGCCGTGAGCTTGACCCGGGAACTGTCGACGCCGAGCGATTCGGCCGTCTCCTGTCCCTCCCGGACGGCGCGGAGATAGTAGCCCAGACGGTGCCTCTCGATCCATCGGACGACGCCGAAAATGAGGGCGAAAAGGAGCAGGACTCCGTAGAAGTAGCCCCGTTTGGACTCGTACCAGACAAAATGGATCCATCCGGGCTCACTGAAGCTGTAATCGAGCCCCAGGGCTCCACCGACCCAGTACCAGACCATGAAGAGGCGGTTGAAAATCTCGACGATGGCAAAGGTGGCTATGGCGAAATAGTGCCCTTTCAATTTGAAGCAGGGGTAGCTGATGGCAACGGCAACGACAGCCGCCGTCAGGGCACCGGCGAGGGCTCCGGCCCAGGGGGGGAGCCCGTAGGTGACGACGGCCATGCCCGCCCCGTAGGCGCCTATGCCGAAGAAGACGGAATGACCGAAGGAGACCTGGCCGCAGTAGCCGCCCAGAATATTCCAGGACTGGGCCATGCCCGCGTAGAGAAGAACCTGTATCAGGACGTGCTCCGTGAAGGAACTTCTCAGCAGCCCCGGGATGAGGGGAGCGGCGGCGAGAAGGGCCAGAAGGCCGAACCAGAGAAGATCCTGACGGGCTCGAGGACTCGATCTCTTCATGACCTCACCACCCGAAGAGGCCCCGAGGCCGGACCATGACGACGACGAGATAGAGACCGAAGACAGCGACATACTTGAAGACGGGGGCGATGTAGAAACCGGCGAAGGCCTCGACGAGGCCGATGAGGAGCGACGCCAGAAGGGCCCCGGGAATGCTGCCGAAACCGCCCATGGCGACGCAGACGAAGGCGATGAGGCTGAAAAGGCCTCCGACCTCGGGATGAACGGCCAGATAGGAGGGCAGGAGGGCCCCGGCGATGCCGACGCAGGCCCCTCCGAGACCGAAGACAAGAAGGTAGATCTTCTCCGTGTCGATGCCCATCAGCTCGGCGGCCTCCTTGTCCATGGCCGTGGCCTGGATGGCCCAGCCGAGACGGGTCTTCTTGACGAGGCCGTAGAGGAGAAAGAGGAGGACGAGAGCGACGAGGCCGATGAAAAGCTGGGGGAGAGGGACGATGATCCCGCCGACGCTGAAGGTCTTTCCGCCCAGCAAGGTTCCCTGAAGGAGACGGAAATTGGGGGAAAAGCGGTTGAGGCAGATGTTTTTCAGGAGCATGGAGAGACCGAAAGTGGCCAGAAGGGCCGACATGGCCGACTTGCCGATGGTGTGACTGATGATGAGTCTGTAGGTCAGAGCTCCTACGAGGAAGACAAAAAGCCCGCCTGCCAGGGAGGAGAGAATGGGGTCGACATTCAGGAGGAAACCCAGCCAATAGCTCAAGTACATGGCGATCATGAGAAACTCACCGTGGGCGAAATTGATGACGTCCATCACGCCCCAGATCAGGCTCAGCCCAGCGGCGACGACGGCGTAGAGAAGCCCGTTGAAGAGACCGTCCAGGGCCACTTGCAGGAAGGTTCCCATTGCTTGCACCTCCTGGCGTTTTCCGACGAAAAGGAGATCGGGCCACCGAAGAGAGAGGCAGCGAATCCCTTCGCTGCCTCTCTCTTGCCGCCGACGGACAAAGGTCACGCGCGAGAGGAAGGCCGTCGACGCCGGGAAAGAATCTCCCCCGATCCGATCAGCGTTTCTCCCAGGGAACCATGGGAACGACGGCTTCCGTGTCGGCCAAATCGGCGGGGTAGATGCGCTTGTACTGACCGCCCTGAAGCTGGGTGAGCATGCTCATGGCCCTGATGTTCTGTCCGCCGGGAGCGAAGGCGACCTTGCCGCCCATGGAGAGGGGCGACTCCCACTCGTTGGCGTAGAGGGTCTCGGCGACCTTGGTCGGATCGAGTGCGCCGGCCTTCTCGATGGCCTGGGCCAGGACGAAGAGGGCGACAGCCTCCTGGATCGAGTCGCTGTCGAAAGGAACGCTGGGATCGGTCTTGCCCTTGTAGATCTCCTCGACGGCGGCGACGGCCGGCATGAGGCCGGCGAACTCGGGAGCGTAGCCCGTGCCGCCCATGAAGTAGTTGGCATCGTCGCCGAGCTGACCGGCGATGATGGGATCCTGGTAGCCGGTGCAGTAGTTGAGGGCCACCTTGGGGAGCCAGCTCATCTGCTTCATCGTCCGGACCCAGAGGGTGTAGTCGCCGCCCAGGCAGGCGCCGAAGACGGCGTCGGGATTGGCGGCCTTCAGCGTCTGCACTTCGCTGTTGAGGTTGGTGGCACCGGGGTTGAAGGGCACGTCGGCGACGACCTTGAAGCCCTTGGCCTCGGCGGCCATCCGTCCCTCTTCGGCGGCGTGCTTGCCGAACTCGGTGTTCTCGTAGATGAGCCCCACCGTCTTGAGACCCGTCTCTCTCGTCTCGTTGAGCCACTCCATAAACTCGACGAACTCCAGCGATTCCGTCTTGTCCGTCGGAGCCATGCGGAAGAAGTACTTGAAGTTCCGCTCCGTAAGGGCACCCGAACTGGAACAGCCGCACATGAAGATCTGTTTCTTCAGCTCGGCGACGAAGCTGGCCGGTTTGGTGGCGGAGCTGTTGTAACTGCCGATGATGGCCCAGACCTTCTCCTGGTCGAAAAGACGCTCGGCCTCCGACTTGGCCACGTCGGGTTTGCCCTGGTGATCGGCATGGATGAGGACAATCTTGTAGCCGTCCAGAATCCCCTCCTGGGCAGCCAGAGGAACCTGCAGTTCGGGATGGGCGTTGTTGATGACTTCCGCTGCCGTCTCGACGGCGGCGCGACAGCGCTGGCCAGCCAGGGCGACAGGCCCCGTCAGGGGAAAGAGCGTTCCGATCTTGATCACCTTTTCGTCGGCTGACGACACTCCCGCAAGAACAGCCACCATCAGCAAAGACAGGAGAACCAGGAACAGGCTTTTTCCGCAAAGCTGCCGTTTCATGCCTTCTTCCTCCTCTCAAGACCAACCCTCGCATCGTTGAATGAAAAGGCAACGACGCACCACAGAGCGACGGCTAATATATTAGACAGGAGGCGGTAATGCGTCAAGTTCAGAAAAGGTCAACGTCTTGCCGTCGCTTCGGATGACATCTTCCACGATTCGTGATAAAATTACTTTAATAAAGTGCCTTTTCACCGGCCGTTGCAAGCTGCATTTCTTCAATAATACTCATGTAGGGAGGGAGTTCTCTTGACCTCAAAGATCCTCGTCGCCGTCGACTCGAGCAAGCTCGCCCAGGAATTGGTCCTTTTCAGCCTCGCCCTCTCACGCCGCCTCGGCTGTCCCTGCGATTTCATCCACGTCCTCCCTCCCATCGATCCCTGGCTGGGCTACAAGGCCTGGCTGCCGCAGGAGGCCATCAAGAGCGCCGAAGAGGAGGCCCGGGGGAAATTGACGCGCCTCATCGCCCGAGCCGAACCGGCTAGCCTCCCCTCCATCCACATCGCCCAGGGAAGCGCCTCGGAGAAAATCATCGAGAAGGTCAAGGAAGGCGGCTACGATCTTCTCGTCGTCGGCCACAAGGGGGACAACCCCCTTGTGGAGATCGTCGTCGGCAGCACGGCCGCCTCCGTGGCCCGCTATGCCCCCTGCTCCGTCCTCATCTACCGACCGGGTCTGGACATCCTCTGAGAGAAAACCACGAGGCCCGTTGGAGCTCCTCCGGGCTCGGTAAGAACTTCGCAGTCAACATCGCTTAAGAGAAAACCGAAAGGACCTTGTCCGGTTCACCGAGACATGCCACCTCGCCCGATCGTCGGGGGCCGTCGGACGGCCCCCGACGATCGGGCTGTCCTTTCCCCTTCAGAAAGAGCCCGCCGAAAGAAGGCCTCGACACTGTGAGAAGAGGGGGCGATTCAAGCTACCCAATTTGCAGCCTTTGTTGTATAATTCTTTGTTGCGGCTCCACCGTCGCGATTCCGGAACCAGGGAAGGATCAGTGACATGACAACGGCAGAAAAGATCCGCAATGTGGCCATTATCGCCCACATCGATCACGGCAAGACAACCCTCATCGACGCCATTCTCCGCAGCGGCAAGGTTTTCAGGGAAAACGCCGCCATGGAAGAGCGGGTCATGGACAGCAACGTTCTCGAAAGGGAGCGGGGCATCACCATTAAAGCGAAACACTGCAGCGTCGCCTGGAAGGACTACCGCATCAACATCGTCGACACGCCGGGCCATGCCGATTTCTCCGGAGAGGTCGAGCGCGTCCTTTCCATGGTCGACTCCGTCCTGCTCCTCGTCGATGCCGCCGAGGGGCCCATGCCTCAGACGCGCTACGTCCTCATGCGGGCTCTCCGCCTGGGGCTGAAGCCCATCGTCATCATCAACAAAGCCGACCGCAAGGGAGCTGACCCCGATCGGGCACTCGATCAGACGTTCGATCTCTTCCTCGAGTTGGGCGCATCCGATGTCCAGGCCGATTTTCCCGTCCTCTACGGATCGGGACTCGAGGGATGGATGGCCCGCGATCTCGACGGTCCCAGGCCCGAGGGAATGGAGGAACTTTTCGAGACGATCGTCGACTATGTCCCCGCTCCGAACGCCATCGACGGCGCCCCTTTCCTGATGCAGGTCTCGACTCTGGCCTGGAGCGACTATCTGGGCCGCATCGGATGCGGTCGCGTCCTGCAGGGGCAGCTCCGCAAAGGGGAGACCTTCCGGCGTATCCGGACGGCCTGGGCTCCCGAAAGCCGCAGCGACGGCGATTTCATCGTCGTCGAAGAGTCTCAGGAACAGGCCGTACGCCTCTGGGTCACCGAGGGCATGGAGCGACGCGACGTCGATAACGTGACCGCCGGTGACATCATCTGGCTCAGCGGTCCCCAGGAGATCACCATCGGAGACACCTTTGCCGCCGCCGAGCTGGAGAACCCCGCCCTGCCTCCTCTCGAGATCGAGGAGCCGACGGTCTCCATGTTCTTCCTCGTCAACAGCGGCCCCTTCGCCGGCCAAGAGGGACGGGCCGTGACGATCCGCCAGCTCCGGGAACGTCTGGACAAGGAGCTTCGAACCGACGTGGCCCTTCGCATGGAGGAGCTGGACCGGGCCGACGGGGTCAAGGTCTCGGGACGGGGCGACTTCCACCTGGCCATCCTCATCGAGGAGATGCGCCGCGAGGGCATGGAGTTCTGCGTCTCCCGCCCCGAGGTCATCACCCGCCGCGACGGGGCGGGACACCTGCAGGAACCGCTCGAACAGGTCCTCGTCGACGTCCCCGTCGACTTCCAGGGACCGGTCATCGAAAAACTTTCGCGCCGCAAGGCCGAGCTGGTCTCCATGGAGCCCACGGGCATCAACATCGTTCGCCTCCATTTCGAGATCCCCTCGCGAGGTCTCATCGGCTACCGCAACGAATTCCTCACCGATACGCGGGGGCTGGGCATTCTCAATTCCCGCTTCATCGGCTACACACCCTGGAAGGGCGACATCTCATCCCGGACGAGAGGCTCCCTGGTCAGCATGGACCGGGGCGAGTGCACCAGCTACCAGCTGGAGAATCTCCAGGTCCGGGGCACCCTCTTCGTCCGTCCTCTCGATCGGGTCTACGAGGGGATGATCATCGGCGAACACTGTCGTCCCAACGATCTTCCCTGCAATCCGACGAAACAGAAGGCCATGACGAACCACCGTTCGGCGACGAAGGACAGCACCGTCGTCCTCAACGTCCCCCGAACCCTCACCCTCGAGGCGGCCCTGGAGTGGATCGACGAGGACGAGCTTGTCGAGGTGACGCCCCAGTCGACGCGGGTCCGCAAGACGATCCTCGACGCCGAGTTGCGCCGCAAGTCGGCGCGGAAACTCTCCCAGGCCTCCTGAGGAATCTCTTCGACGCAGGCGCCTCTCCTTTTCGGAGCGGCGCCTCTTCTTTTTCCCCCTTTCGCCTCTGGACCGGAGGGGAGCCTTGTGCAAGAATAGCCCCGAAGCTTTTCGGGAACCCGAAAACAAAATAGCGATGACCGACCACGGCGAGGGAAAGGGGTGAAAAGCCCCTGCGGCCCCGCCACTGTGACCGTGACGAATCCGCAACAAGGCCACTGAGGGACGTTCCCCTCGGGAAGGCGCGGAGGAGGATGACCGGGAGCCAGGAAACCTGTCGTGGAGGTGATAGGAGGTGATGTCTGCGTGGGCGGACGCCACAGGTTGCCCTCTAGGGGGGCCGTGGCCAGGCGCTGCGGTCCCCCTGTGTTGTCCTGACGGTGTCTTTTTTCTCTTCCCTGCGTTTTTGCCCAAAGGAGGTCTTCCCTTGAAAAAGCTGCTGCTCCTTCTCCCCGTGGCCGCCCTCTTCGCCCTGAGCGGCGTCGCCTTCGCCGGCCAGGGCGAGGTCTCCGAAAAAGAGATCCGACGGGCCGTTCTGGTCGTCTCCTTCGGCACATCCATGCCCGAGGCCCGTCACGCCATCGACAGCCTCGTCGACGAGGCCCGCAGGGCCTTTCCCGAAGCGGAAGTCCGTCTGGCCTACACGTCCAACATCATCCGCCGAAAAATACTGAAGGAAGAAAACCTCTTCATCCCCACCCCTCTCGAGGCCCTGGCCAAACTGCAGGACGACGGGTTCACCCACGTTTACGTCCAGCCGACGCACATCATCCCCGGGGAGGAATACGAAGATCTGGGTCGCGTCGTCACCGCCCTGGCCTCGATTCCCGGCAAGTTCGGCTTCGAAAAGATCGTCCTCGGAGCCCCGCTCCTGGCCGACGAAGGGGATTGCGCCGACCTTGCGGCCATTCTCCACCGCACCTACGGAGATCGTCTCGGCAAAGACCGGGCCGTCGTCTTCATGGGCCACGGCTCTCCTCACAGCGCCAACGCCTTTTACAGCCAGATGGCCCTCTGCCTGGAAAAAGTCTCCGATCGCTTCTTCCTCGGCACCGTCGAGGGATTCCCCTCCTTCGACGACATGGTCCGCCATCTTGAGAAGAGCGGCGTCCGCCGCGTCACCCTCGTTCCCCTCATGATCGTCGCCGGTGACCACGCCCGCAACGACATGGCCGACGGAGACGACCCGGAATCGTGGCTCTCTCAGCTCAAGGAGAAGGGCTACCGCGTCGACGCCGTCATTTCGGGCCTCGGCGAAAACAGCGAGGTCCGGGCCCTCTTCCTCAAACACCTGAAGGCCCTCATCGACTAGCGCGGACGAGGAAGGAGAAGGCCCCGTGGATAGAGAACACCTGACGGAGCACCGTCGCCGGAAAGGCCGGCACCTTGTCTGGCTCCTGTCGACTCTGACGGCCCTTCTCCTTCTCGTCTCCTTTTTTCGCATCACCTTCGGCGACTGGGAGATCGCCCCTCTCCGGGCCCTCTCCCTCCTCGTCGGCCCCGTCGAGAAGGGCTCTCCTGAAGGACTCGTCGTCAGAACGCTGCGTCTCCCCCGGCTCCTTGCCGCCGTCGGCGCCGGAGGGACATTGAGCGTCTCCGGCGTCGTCCTTCAGGGGCTTCTCTCCAACCCCCTGGCCGAGCCCTACACGCTGGGCATCGCATCGGGAGCGGCTTTCGGCGCCGCCTTCGCCTTCTCCTTCGGCGTCCCCCTGACGGCGACCTCTTTCATCGGCGCCTTCGGCGCCCTCTGCCTTTCCTGGTTTCTGGCCCGCCGCGCGGGAGGGGCAACGACGGCCTACCTCGTCCTCGCGGGGATCATCGTCAACGCCTTCCTCTCGGCCGGCGTGACCCTCCTCAAGGCTCTGGCCGACGATCGTCTCGCGGCGATCGTCCTCTGGCTCATGGGAGGTTTTTCGGGGGCGACGATGGAGGGCGCGATGGCCGTCTGGCTCGGGGGAGCCCTCGTTTTCATCCCGGCCTTCATAAAGGGACGCGAGATGGATGCCCTCTCCCTCGGCGAGGGAAGAGGAGCCCTGCTGGGTATCGAAGAGGGGCGGCTCCGCCTCCTCCTGCTGGCCTCGGCGACCCTGGCCACGGCACTGACCGTTTCACGCTTCGGCATCATCGGCTTCGTCGGCCTCGTGGCCCCCCATCTGCTGCGTCTTCTTCTCGGCCCCGAACATCGGCCCCTCCTTCTGGCCTCCTTTCTGGGTGGCGGCGCCCTTCTGGCCGCCTCCGACGGTCTGGCCCAGAAACTGGGCGAACTTCCCGTGGGCGTCATCACGGCTCTTCTGGGCGGCCCCGTCTTCTGCTGGATTCTTCTTAGGGGAAGCCGTCGGTGACGGCCTTCCTGACGATGAAGGAGCTCTCCGTCGCCTATGAGGGCAAAACGGCCCTGCAGGGCCTATCGACGTCTCTCCCGTCGAAAGGCCTCACGGCCCTCATCGGTCCCAACGGCAGCGGCAAAAGCACCTTCCTGAAGACCTTGGCGGGGCTTCTCCCCTACTCGGGCAACCTGATCCTCCAGGGAAGGGAACTGCGTCTTTGGCGTCGTCCCGACCTGGGACTCAAGGTGGGACTTCAGACGCAACAGGCGACCTTCACCTTTCCTTTCTCCGTCTGCGACGTCATCGCGATGGGACGCCTTCCCCACAGCCGGAGTTTCGCGAGGCCTCACGGCGACGATGTTTTCGTCCTCGAAGCCGCCAGGGCCGTCGATGTCGAGGACCTCCTCCTTCGCCCCGTCACGGCGCTGTCGGGCGGAGAGGGGCAGCGGGTCATGACGGCCCTCCTTCTGGCCCAGGACCCCGATCTCTTCCTTCTCGACGAGCCCACGTCGGCTCTCGATCCCCGCCAGGCCCTGGCCATTCTCGCCCTCCTCCGTCGCCTGGCCGGGAGGGGAAAATCCGTCATCGCCGCCGTCCACGACGTCAACCACGCCCTGACCTGGGCCGATTCCGTCATGGCCCTCAAAAGAGGCCGCCTCCTTTTTCACGGAGAGGCCTCAGCCGTTGCCGGCCCCCTCCTCGAAGAGGTTTACGACACCCCTTTCGAGGCTTACCATTCGAAAGGAGGACAAACGCTTTGGCGCGCCTCGTCGCTCTCGTCACCCTGATTCTGACCCTGGCCGCCCCCGTCGAGGCGGAAGGGCCGCAACGCATCGTCTCCCTCTACCCCGGCCACAGCGAGAACATCGTCGCCCTGGGCGCGGGAGACCGTCTCGTCGCCCTCTCGCGGAGCGACGACGACGGACTCCTGCCCGACCTTCCTCGTCTGAGCCCCAAAGTGGGAGGAGAGGCCCTCCTGGCCCTGGCCCCCGATCTCGTCATCGCCAGGAGTCTTGTGCTTCGTCTCAACCCCGCCCTGGAGCCGACCCTCGCCGAGGCGGGCATTGCCCTTCTCTGCCTCGACCCTCCTCTCTGGGAGGACTTCGACACCTACCTGCGCGCCTTGTCCACAGCCCTGTCCGCCGACGCCGACGAAGCGGTAGGGAGAGCCGCCTCGCTCCGTCGCGCCCTGGCCGACGAAGCCGAGAGCCGTCGCGGAGGAAGGCCTAGGCCCCGCGTCTTCATCGAGGCCACGGAAAAAGGCCTTCATACCTGCGCTCCCCATTCCTGGGCCGCCCGTCTCGTGACCCTGGTCGGAGGGGAAAACATCGCCGCGACGGAGGGAGAAGAGGAGGAGGCGAAACCCCTCATGGCCTGGGGGATCGAACGCTTTCTCAAAGAGGCCCGTCTGGGCCTGGATATTTACATCGTCCAACAGGGGACGATGAACGGAGCCACCGTCGACGACGTCCGCCGGCGCCCCTGGATGGAACCTTTCGGTGGCGTGAAGGTCGTAGCCGTCGAAGAAGGCCTTCTGAGCCGCCCCTCTCTTCTCGGCCTCGAAAGAGGAGGACGGGAACTGATCGATATCTTCTACCCCAGGGAGGAATCTCTGCCATGAGCGACACCTACGCCGACAGCCCGGAGCGGATCGAGACGAAAAGCCTCGATCTCATCGACTCCCTCCTCCCCTCCTACGGAATCGCCGACGACCTTTTCCCCCTGGTCCGCCGCGTCGTCCACGCCTCGGCCGATTTTTCCCTGGCCAACCTCGTCGCCGCCACCTGCCCTCTGGCCGATCTGGCCCACACGCTGGCCCAGGGCGGCCCTCTCTTCTGCGACGTATCCATGGTGGCCTCCGGCATCTCTCCTGCCCTGCTGGACCGGACGGAGCTGAAACCCCTTTCCCTCATCCACGACGAGAGGGTGGCCCGCCTTTCCGCCCGATCGGGGAAGACTCGGGCCATGGCCGCCGTCGACCTCGCCGTCGATGAGGGCGTGAGCCTCTTCGCCTTCGGCAACGCCCCGACGGCCCTTTTCCGCCTTCTCGAACGGGCCGCCCAGGGAGCGCCGGTCCGCGTCGTCGTGGCCATGCCCGTCGGCTTCGTCGGTGCCGCGGAGAGCAAGGAGCGTCTCCTGGCGTCGGGACTTCCCTCCGTCGTCCTCAGAGGGCCTCGAGGCGGCTCCAATCTCTGCGCCGCAGCCGTCAACGCCCTGATCCGCCTGGCTTTGGACCTGCGATGACGACGCCTCTCCGCTACGGTTTCACGACGGGAACGGCGGCGACGGCGGCGGCCCTCGGCGCCCTTCTCTGGCTCCGAGGCGAGGGAAGAGGTGCCGTCGACGTTCTCCTCCCTGACGGCACCTCTCTCCGCCTGCCTCTGGCCGGCGTCCGCCGGACCGAAGAAGGAGCCGAAGCCTGGGTCGTCAAAGACGGCGGAGACGATCCGGACGTCACTTCGGGACTCCCTGTCGTCGCCTCCGTGCGCTATGCCGACGAGGGCCTGACCCTCGTCGCCGGAGAGGGCGTGGGAAAGGCGACACGCCCGGGCCTTCCCGTCGCCGTAGGCGAGGCGGCCATCAACCCCGGACCTCGGGAACTGCTCCGTCGTCATCTCCTCCCCCTTCTCCCTGCAGGACGGGGTCTCGAAGTAACCCTCTCCATCCCCGGAGGCAACGAGGCGGCCAAAAGGACCTTCAACCCCCGTCTGGGCATCGAGGGAGGACTTTCCATCCTAGGAACCCGGGGTCTCGTCGTCCCCATGAGCGACGAGGCCCTGGTGGCGACGATCCACAGCGAACTCTCCGTTCGGGCCGCAGAAGGTCTCCGAAGCCTCTGCCTCGTTCCCGGCAACTACGGCCGCAGCCTCGCCAGGGGGCTGTCCATCGCCGACGAGAGGATCGTCACGGTGAGCAACTACGTGGGCTTCGCCCTGGAAAAGGTGCGAGATCTCCCCCTCGAAGAACTCCTCGTCGTCGGCCAGGTGGGCAAGCTCATGAAGGTGGCCGGAGGTTCTCTCCACACCCACAGCCGTTACAGCGACGGAAGGAGGGAGACCTTCGCGGCTCTGGCCGCCGCCGAGGGAGCGACAGCGACGGAGGTGCGGGACATCCTCGAGGCCAACACCCTGGACGAGGCCGTGACGACGACTCGGGATCGCCCCTGGTCCGAGGCCACCCTGATGCGAGGAGCCACCAAGGCCGCAAAAGTCATGAGCCTCGTCGCTCCCGCCGTCCGGACGGTGGCCGTCGTCCTTTTCACCCTGCCCGATACCGTCGTCGCCTCGACGGCGACGGAGGATTTGATTCGGAGAATGGGGGATCGACCGTGAGGGAAACGAAGGGTACCGTCTGGTGCATCGCCCTGGGGCCGGGTTCGGAGGAGTACGTGACGCCTCAGGCCCGGAAGGCGATGGAACGCTTCGATCGCTTCATCGGCGACGGACGCTTCTCCTCCCTCCTCCCTCCGGGAGCCCATCTCGAGCCCCTTCCTCCTTTGGCCGAACTCTACGCCCGCATCGAGGACCTGGCCGAAGGAGAAGAACTGGCCCTCGTCGTCAGCGGCGATACGGGCTTCTACAGCCTCGCCTCTTCTCTGGCCCGACGTTTCGGCGACAAGGTGATCTGGATCCCCGGCATCTCGAGCCTTCAGATTCTCGCCTGCCGCATGAGACGGAGCTGGGCCTCCCTGCCGGCTTTCTCCCTTCACGGCCGGCCCTTCGAGGGGAACCTCCCCGAAGGAGAGTTCGTCCTCCTCCTCGGCGAATCCCTTTCCGTTCCGGACCAGATCGCCGACGTGGCCCTCCGACTGGCAGAAACGCGACGAGCCGTCCTCGCCTGGGACCTGGGCCTCCCCTCGGAGAAGCTCACGGAAGGCCCCCTTGGCGATCTGGCCCGACGGGAACCCGAAGGACGGCTGGCCCTGCTTTGGGTGATGCCATGACCTTCGCCCTTCGCGAGGACCGTCTCTTCCGTCGCCTCGACGCCGTCCCCTTCACCAAGGGGCCGATACGGGCCCTCATCGTAGGCCTTCTGGCGCCTCTCGAAGGCCGGAGGCTCATCGAGGTGGGCAGCGGATCGGGAGGCGTCACCGTCACTCTGGCCGAGGCCCTCGGTCCCCGAGGGGAGCTCTGGGCTCTGGAGCCGTCGCCGGAGGCCTTCGGACTGACGAAAGAGAATCTCCGCCGTTTCGGCCTTGCCGACAGGGTCCATCTCGTCGCCGAGGCCGCTCCGTCGGGACTGACCTCCCTTCCGGCCGTCGACGGCGCCTTCATAGGAGGCCACGGCCCCCACCTGGAATCCATCGTCGAGACTCTCTGGGAGAAACTCCTCCCCGGCGGTCGTCTCGTCCTCTCGGCCCTTCTCCTCGATACGGCTCTGGCGGCCCTGAAGCTTTTCGAGGAACGGGGACCGACGGAGGCCTGGAACGTCTTCCCGGCACGAGGCAGAAAGCTCGGACCCTCCTGGGCCTTTCTGGGAGAGAATCCCATTTGCCTCGTCTGGTGCGACAAGAAACCCCAAAAGGAGGAACAGCCATGACGCGATCCGTTCTCTTCGTCGGCGCCGGCCCCGGCGACCGCCGTCTCATTACCGTCAGGGGCCGTGAGGTTCTGGAGGCGGCCGATCTCGTTCTCTACGCCGGGAGCCTCGTCTCTTCCGACCTGCTCGACTGGTGCCGCGACGATTGCCGCCGCGTCGACTCGGCCTCTCTTGATCTGGAGGCCCAGGTGAACCTCATGGCCGAGGCCGTCGAGGCGGGGGAAAAGGTCGTCCGCCTTCATACGGGAGACCCAAGCCTCTACGGTGCCATCGCCGAACAGATCGCCCTCCTCCGCGAAAGAGCGATCGACGTCGCTCTCATTCCCGGCGTGAGCAGCTTTCAGGCTGCCGCGGCGCGGCTGGGCATCGAGTACACGATTCCAGGCGGCACGCAGACCGTCATCTGCAGCCGCAGAAAGGGACGGACGTCCGTCCCCGACGGAGAATCGCTGGACCGCTTGGCCTCCATCGGGTCGACCCTGGTCCTCTTTCTCAGTTCCGGCCAGGTCAGGGCCGTCGTCGACGACCTGCTGGCGGGGGGAAGGGACGGAACCACGCCGGCCGCCTGCGTCTATCGGGCAACCTGGCCCGACGAGCGCATCGTCCGCACCTCTCTCTCCGACCTGCCCCGGGCCATGGAGGAGGCCTCCATCGTCAACCACGCCCTCATCATCGTCGGCGACTGCCTCATAGCCCCCGGGGGGCGGAGCCGCCTCTACGACGGAGCCTTCTCCCACGGTTTCCGCCGAGGAGGATCCCCCTCATGACGACAAAACCCCTCTACGTCCTTTTTTTCAGCGACAGAGGGGAAGAGAGGGCCTCTCTCCTATCCCGGAAATTGGGGGCCCTTCTCCTCCGCCCGAAGGGGCACCTCACGGAGACGCTCTCCCGACATTGGTCCGGCGCCGGAGCCTTCATCGCCGTCGGAGCGGCGGCCATCCTCATCCGAGGCGCCGCCCCTCTTCTGAGCGATAAGGCGGCCGATCCGGCCCTCATCGTCGTCCCCGAAGACGGGGCCTTCGTCCTTCCCCTCCTGGGGAGTCACCTCGCAGGGGGACTCGATCTGGCCCGACGGTGCGCCCAGATCCTCGACGCGCCCTGTCTCCCGACGACGGCCACGGACCGCAGAAACGTCACGGCTCCCGATCTTTTCGCCTCCCGCCTCGGCTGGCCTCTCCTGGGGAAAAGGGCCCTGACGGAGCTCAACGGTCGGTTGGCCGACGGCGGGAAGCTCTCCTGTTTCGTCGACCCCGACCTGGACGGTCTTCCGCCTCTCCCCTGGGGATACAGCCTCGTCGAGACCGCCGATAAGGCTCAGCTTCTCATCTCCTGGAAAAAGATCTCCCTCTCGGCCGCCCAATGCCAGATCGTCCCCCCTCTGATAACGGCGGGAATGGGCTGCCGTCCCGGAACGACGGGAGAAGCCCTTCTGGAGGCCCTCGAAAAGGGGCTGGAGACTCTTGGCCTCCGCAGGGAAGCTCTCTGCCGGGTGGCGACGATCGACAGAAGAGCGTCCGACTCCTCCTTCGCCGCCGGCACCGCCTCCTGGGGGCTATCCCTCGTCACCCTCACGGGAGAGGAGATCGGAGCCGTCGAGGGCGTCTTCTCGCCGAGCGCCGCCAGACGCCATCTCGGCCTTCCCGGCGTGGCCGAACCCTGCGCCGCCCGCTTCGGCCGCCTTCTGGCGCCCCGTTCGACCTTCGGAGGCATCACCGTCGCCTTCGCCGCGGCGCGTCCCGTCTTTCAGGGAAAACTCGCCGTCGTCGGGACAGGGCCGGGCAACGGCCGATTCCTGACCGCCGAGGCCCGGGACGTTCTCGAAGGGGCCCAGGTCCTCGTCGGCTACGGGCCCTACCTCGACCGTCTCCCCCAGGCCCTCAAAGAGAGGAAAGAGATCCGTCGTTTCACCATGGGAGAGGAGGAGGAACGGGTCCGCCTCGCCCTCGATCTGAGCCGAAAGGGCTACGACACGGCCCTCGTCTCGGGAGGCGATCCCGTCCTCTTCGGCATGGCCGGTCTGGTCCTCAACCTCGCCGGAGACAAAGAAATCCGTATCGTTCCGGGCATCTCCGCCGTCCAGGCCGCAGCCGCCCTTCTCGGCGCTCCCTACACGAACGGCCTGAGCTGCATCTCCCTGTCGGACTACCTCCAGCCCTGGCCCGACGTGATCCGTGCCCTGGAAGGGGCCGCCGCGGGAGGATTGGCCGTGGCCCTCTACAACCCCGTACGGCGAGGCCTGGAGGAAAAATTGGCCGAAGTGGCGCGCATTTTCGCCGACAGGGTCTTTCTCGTCGCCGTCCGCAACGTCGGCCGCGACGACGAATCGCTCCGCTCCATCCCCTTGGAAGAGCTCCATGCCGATGTCATCGACATGACGACCCTCCTCTTCCTCCCGCCTCGGGGCGCCCAATGGAGAGGGAATCGCCTCATCGACAGCCGAGGCTACGGCGCCGAAGGAGAAAAAAAATGAAGATCCTCCTCTTGGGCGGGAATGCCTCGGCCCGGGTCCTGGCCGAGAAGCTTCTCGCCGAGGGATTCGACGTCACACTCTCCGTGGCCTCTCAAGAGGGACTGGCCACGGTACCGCCAGGCGCTCAGGTCCTCGTCGGCCGTCGAGACGGACCGCTCTGGAGCCGGACGCTGAAGGAGGAACGCTTCGACGTGGCCGTCGACGGCGCCCATCCCTTCGCCGTCGACGCCCGAAAGACCTTTCGCGAGGCCGCCTCCTCCCATGGCCTGCCCTGGTTCGCCCTGGAAAGATCGAGCCTGATCCCGCCGAGAGCCCATCTCGCCGCCGACGTCGACGGAGCTCTCGAAGCAGCGCTTTCTTTGACCGAACCGGGCCATGTCGTTTTTCTTGCCCTGGGCGTCAAGATCCTCCATCGGGCCGTGCCGGTCCTCAAAAAAGCGGGGCGATCCGTGGCGGCCCGCATCCTGCCGACGAGGGAAAGCCTCGCCAAGGCCCTCGATTCGGGCCTTGAGCCGACGGAAATCGTCGCCCTCTGGGGAGCGCCTGAGGCCGATCTCGAGAGAGCCCTTCTCGTCCGATGGAAAGCGGCCTGCCTCCTCTGCAAGGATTCGGGGGTCGAGGGCGGAATAAGGGCCAAAGCGGAGGCGACGGAGGCCCTCTCCATCCCTCTCGTCGTCATCGGCCGTGAGGAGAAGGGGAACGGTCTCGACGAAGAGACTCTGTTGCTGGAATTGAAACGGATGAAGGCGGAGGGGCAAGAGCTCCGCGAAAGGGAGGAATGACCGTGAAACTCATCGCCGTCGGCGTCGGCCCCGGAGACCCCGAGCTGATAACCCTCAAAGCCCTGAGGCGTCTCCGAGAGGCCGAGCTCGTCCTCGTCCCCCTCTCCCGCAAGGGACGATCCAGCGTGGCCCAGGAGATCGTCTCGGCCCATCTCGACATCGACATGCTGCCTTTCGTCTTCCCCATGGACGGAGACGACCAGGTCCGGACGAAAGCCATAGCCGATCAGATCGAGACGCTGCGCCCTCTCTGGCAGGGCAGAGAAACGATCGCCCTCCCCGTCATCGGCGACGCAGCCCTCTACGCGACGGCAGCCTATCTCTACGACGTCTGGAAAGGGATCGAGCCGGACCTCTCTCTCGAACTGATCCCCGGCGTCTCGGCCCACTCCCTGGCAGCCTCCAGGGTCGGAGCCTTCCTGGCCCTGGGAGAGGACCGCCTGGCCCTTCTGCCGGGCACGGGCGACCTGGAAGGGCTGACGGCGGCTCTGGCCGCCTGCGACGTGGCGGCCCTCTACAAGGCATCGGCCCTGAAGGAACACCTTCCCTCTCTCGTCGAGAGGACGGGCCCCTGGAAAAGGATGGTCCGCGTCGAGAGGGCCGGGTTGGCCGACGAACGCATCCTTGAAGGCCCTGCCGCAGCAGAGGCCACGGGGGAATATCTTTCGACGCTCCTTCTTTGGCGATGAGGCAACGATGAGCGGCTGGCAGGCCCTCCTCAAGGGAGAGCTTATCCTGACGGGCAACGTCCTCTTCGGGCTCCTCCTCGGAGAGATCCTCCTTCGCCTCCGACCGGCCGAACGACTCCTGAGGCGTTTCCTGCCGGCGATGAAGAGACGGGGCATCAGCCCCGTCGTGGCAACGGCCCTGGCCACGAGCCTGGGCTCCTCCCGGGCCGGAGCCTCCCTTCTCGCCGTGGCTCACCGCGAGGGGCGCCTCAGTGACGAGAAGGCTCTCTGGGGCACCCTCTCTCTTGCCTTCCCCGGCTATCTCAGGAGGTGGATCACGACGGCCACCCTCTCGGCCAGCCTGGCCGGAATGACGGGAGCCCTCTTCGCCTCCGTCATTCTCCTCCGCAGCTTTCTGCGCTTCGCCCTCGTCCTTCTTCTCATGGGACGAAACGGAGAAGAGGAGATCGACGAGACCGGCGAGATCAGCGGCCCCCGAGTCACCGGCCTCTACCGCCGCGTCCTCGTCACCCTGCCCTGGGCCTGGACCTTCTACGCCTTGGCCTTCACCTGCGTCCCCCACCTGGAACGGTTCCTGAAGGGGCTCATGGGCGGCGACCTCCTTCTCCCTCCGGCGGGGTGGGCCGTAACCGCAGCCGGTTTCGGCCATCTCTCGGCTTCTCTGGCCGCGGCGGGAGCCAGCCTCTCCCTGGGCGACCTGACGCGGAGCGAGGCTCTCTTCGCCCTCCTCCTGGGCAACGCCCTGGGGCTCTTCACCCGAGCCCTGCGTCAGAACGCCGCCTTCTGGTTCGGACTCTTCCCTCGCGACCTGGCCCAGAGAATCCTTCTCTGCCATTTCGCGACGACGACACCCCTCTCCCTTCTGACTCTCGTCGCCGCCGCCCTACCCCTGATCGGAAGGTGATTGCATGCGTCTTCTCTGTCTCTCCTTCGACCACCGAAGCTCTTCTGCGGCCCTGCGGGCCGATCAGGCCCAATTCTGGGCCGGGACGGAACCGGACGGCGGACTTTTTTTCGAATGCCTCACCCTTTTCACCTGCAACCGCTTCGAACTCTTCGCCGTCCCCGGCCCCCTCTGGGAGAGCGACGCCCCTTCTCTTCCCCCCGAGGGGCACCTCCTTCAGGGAGGCGACGTGGTCCGCCATCTTCTTCGCCTCCTTCTGGGCCTGGAGAGCCTGGCTCTGGGGGAGGAGCAGATCGTCGGCCAGTTCCGCCGAGCCTACGACGAGGGGAAAAAAGGCTGCGGCCCCGTCCTCCACCATCTCTGCCAGCACGGCCTGTCCCTGGCCTCGACGCTTCGAAGCCGCTACCATCCGGGGAGAGCTCCCTCGACGGCCTCTCTCATGGTGGACCGATTCGAGGAAAAAGAGGGGAAATCCCGTCGCGTTCTCGTCATTGGCTGCGGCCGGATCGGTATTGAGACGGCCCGCATACTCAAAGGACGGGGTCACGACGTAACGCTCGTCAACAGGACCGAATCGAAAGGCCTCGAGGCCTCGGTCTCCCTGGGACTTCCCCTGCTCCCCTGGTCCAGGCTTCACGAAAAGGCCGCCACGGCGGAGGCCCTCTTCGTCTGCACCTCTTCGCCCCAACCTCTGCCCGACATCCCCCCTCGGGGTTTTCGGGGAAGCCTCTTTGATCTCGGAGCCACGCCACAGGTCTCCCCCTCGGCAGGAAGAGATCTCGTCAATCTCGACGACATGGCCTCCGAGAGGGACCGCCTGCTTGGCGATTACGGTCGTCTCTTGCTCCGACTCGAAGGGGAGGCCCAGGAGGCGGCCGAGAAACTCTGGCGCGAAATGGAGGATAGACGAGGCGACGTCTATCGCCGTCTCGCCCTGGCCCGCGCCCGCGACGTGGCCCTTTCGAGGGCGGCGAAGACGGCCCGCCGTCAGGGCTGGGACGAGAAAGTCCTGGAGGAGCTGGCCTGGAGCGTCGTCAAAGGCGTCCTCCATCCCCTGTTGGAGGACAAGGGAGCTCACGCCGGAAGGGCCTGGAAACTTCTGGCACGGGAGGAGAGAGAATGAAGGGCCCCTACGGACTTCTTGTCGCCCTGCGAAACGACGAGCCCCTCCTCGTCGTCGGAGGCGGTCCCCTGGCGGAACGGAAGATGGCGACCCTTCTCGGGGCGGGCTGTCGCCCTCATCTCGTCGCCCCCGTCCTGACCGAATCGCTCCTTGCCGATCATGACCGGGGCGCCTTCGACTGGGAGCCCCGGGAGGCGACGCGAGAGGACTTCCGGGCCTTCCGCCTCGTCCTTCTGGCCCTGCCGCCAGGGGAGACGGAGAAACTTCTTCCCTGGGCCAGGGAGGCCCGATGCCTCGTCAACTGCGCCTCCTCCGCCGAGAAGGGCGACTGGGCCCTTCTGGCCCAGTTCGACAGCGGCTCCTGCCGCGTCGGAGTGGGCTCGGGAGGATACGATCCGGCCCTGGCGGCCGGGAAGAAAGAGCTAATCTGCCGTTTTCTGACGGACCGAGAGGTGAAACCATGAAGGCTCATCCCACTCTTCTGACCCGGGGAAGTCCCCTGGCGCGACGCCAGACCGAGCTCGTCCTAGAGGCCCTCTGTGGCTTCGGCCACGACGGCTGCTGCCGCGTCGTCCACAGCTGCGGCGATCGGGACAGGATGACCCCCCTGAGCGCCTTCGGAGGCTTCGGCGTCTTCGTCAAAGCCCTTGAAGAGGCCCTCCTTGCCGGCGAAGGAGACGGTGCCGTTCATAGCCTGAAAGACGTTCCCTGCGACCTCGCGCCGGGACTCGAGCTGGCCTGTCATCTTCCCCGAGGATCGGCCCGGGATCTTCTCGTCACGGCCGACGGCCTCTCCCTGGCCGATCTGCCTCCCGGGGCCCGAGTCGGCTCGTCCAGCCTCCGTCGCAGGGCCCAGCTCCTGAGAGCCCGTCCCGACCTGGAGATTTCCAGCCTAAGAGGCAACGTCGAGACCCGTCTCCGCCGCGTCGACGAGGGCGATCTCGACGCCATCGTCCTGGCCGAGGCCGGCCTTCAGCGTCTCGGCCTCGACCGCGACGGCGCCCGTCCCTTACCCTTCATCACCGCTCCCGGCCAGGGCATCGTCGTCGTCGAGGCCTCCCCCTCGTCGGCCTGGTTCGAGGCCTTCCGCAGCCTCGACGACAGATCGACGCGCCTTCAGGCCCTGGCCGAACGTTCCTTCCTCGCCCAGGTCGGACTGGGCTGCCACCTCCCTCTGGCCTCGGAGGCCCGATGGGAGGGGGACCGTCTCGTCCTGACGGCCGAGATCCTCTCCCTCGACGGGGTCTGGACGGAGCGGGAGAGCCTAAGCTCTGCCGTCGTCGACGACGAGGGAGCCGTCGGGCTGGGACGGGAGCTCTGGACTCGTCTGGCCTCCCGCCCTCAGATGGAGACTCTCCTCGCGGCCTGCCGTCTTCCGATGGAAGCCGGTGTCCGCCCATGACGGTCCATCTCGTCGGAGCCGGCTGCGGCACGCCGGCCCTTCTCACTCTGGCGGCGAAGGAGATCCTGAGCCGGGCCGACCACGTCGTCTACGACCGGCTCATCCATCCCGACCTCCTTCAGCTCTGCTCCGCCTCGTGCCGATTCCACCCCGTGGGGAAGCGCCGCGACGACCACTTTCTCTCTCAGGAAGGCATCAACGGGCTCCTTCTCTCCCTCGGACAGGGGGAGGGGACGGTCGTCCGCCTCAAGGGAGGCGATCCCTTCCTCTTCGGCCGCGGCGGCGAGGAGGCCCTGGCCCTCCAGGAGGGAGCCGTCTTTTGGCAGGCCATCCCCGGCCTCTCGGCGGCCCTGGCCGGAGGCATGGTCGGCCTGGGACCGACTCAGAGAGGGCTGGCACGAAGCCTCACCGTCGCCACAGGCCAGACGGAGGAAGAGGCCCTCGACGGCGCCTTCTGGTCCGCTCTGGCCGCATCTCCGGGGACGTTGGCCCTTTACATGGCCGTCTCCCTCTTTCCCGATATCGCCCGTTCCCTCCAGGAAGGAGGCCTCTCCCCTCAGACGGCCGCCGCGGCCGTCACGTGGGCCGGGTGGGGGCGGGCCAAAGTCTGGCGGGGGACCCTCTCCGGCCTGGCCGAGGCGGCGAGAAGAGGCGAGGTCAGAAGTCCTTCCATCCTCTACGTGGGCGCCGTGACCGAACTTCCCCTGAGACCTTCGAGAGGGCCACTCCAGGGACTTCAGATCGCCTGCTGCCGTCCGGCCCCTCAGTCCTGGGAGACGGCCCGATTCCTGGAGACCTTCGGAGCCGACGCCTACAGCCTGCCTCTCCTGAGACAGGAGGGGCTCGATGTCTCCGTCTTCCGTCGCTCTCTGCCCCGGGCCGACTGGATCGTTCTCACCAGCCCCAGGGGGGTCCCCCTCCTCAAGGACGCGGCCGAGGACCTGCGCCGCATCCGAGGACGTCTGGCCGCCATCGGGAAGGGGACGGCCGAGGCCCTGAGGCGCCAGGGGCTCGTCGCCGACGCCGTGGCCGCGCCCGAGACCTCGCAGGGGCTGGCGCGACTCCTCTCTGAAGTCGTCGTCGAGGGCGATCGGGTCCTCTTCCTCCGCAACGAGCGGGGTTCGGACCTCGCCGTCGAGGCGGCCCGATCGCAAGGGGCCGTCGTCGAAGAGTGCGCGGCCTATCGCATGGTTCCCGCCGCCGTCCCCGCCGAGGAGCTCTATCGGGAACACTGGAGCGACTCGCCCCTCGACGCCGTCCTTTTCGGCAGCGCCGCCCTGGCCGAAGCCTGGAGGGATCGTTTCGGCCCCCTCGCCGAGGGCTGCAGGGCCGTCGCCTGGGGAAGGAACTGCGGCGAGGCCGTCCGCGATCTTTTCGGCCTCGAACCCTGCGTCATGGAGACCCCCCATCTTCATTCCCTTGTGGAGACTTTGAGAGGAGCTTTCGACCGTGGCTAAGGCCCTCATGATCTGCGGCACCACCAGCGATGCGGGAAAGAGCCTACTCGTGACGGGCCTTTGTCGCCTCTTCTCCCGGAGAGGCCTTCATGTCGCCCCCTTCAAGTCGCAGAACATGGCCCTCAACGCCTACACCACCCGCGGCGGAGGCGAAATCGGCCTGGCTCAGGCCCTCCAGGCCGAGGCCTGCGACCTCGATCCCGACCTGCGCTTCAACCCCGTTCTCCTCAAGCCCCAGGGCGACAGCAGGAGCCAGGTCATCGTCATGGGCCGTCCCGTCGCCTTTCTCGGAGCCCGGGACTACCATCTCGACTTCTGCGAAACGGCATGGAAGGCCGCCGACGAAGCGCTCCAGAGCCTCCGCAGGGAGTACGATCTGATCCTCCTCGAAGGAGCCGGCAGCCCGGCCGAAATGAACATCTACCATCGCGACATCGCCAACCTGAGGGCCGCCAGAGCCGCTTCGGCGCCCGTCCTTCTCCTGGGCGACATCGAAAGAGGCGGCGTCATCGCCTCTCTCGTGGGCACGCTGGAAGTCCTGCCCCGAGAGGACCGAGGCCTCATCCGAGCTCTGGCCGTCAACAAATTCCGCGGCGATGTCTCCCTCTTCGACGACGGGCGCAGCTACCTCGAGGAGAGGACCGGCCTTCCCTTTCTGGGCGTCATTCCCTACGCCGCCGGTCTTTCCATCCCGGCAGAAGATTCCCTGGGCATCCGCGACTTCGGGTCGGGACCGCTCCGCATCGCCGTCATCGCCCTCCCTCATATGGCCAATTTCAGCGACTTCGACGCCTTCGCCGACGAGGGATGCCGCATCCGCTTCGCCAAAGACCCCTCGGATCTGGAAGGGGCCGACTGCATCGTCCTTCCCGGAACGAAAACGACTTTGGCCGATCTGCGCTTCCTGCGGGCCAAGGGCTTCGATCGGGCCATCGAGGAGGCCGCCGGAAGGGGAGTCCCCCTCTGGGGGATCTGCGGCGGCTATCAGATGCTGGGCCGTCGCCTCGTCGACGGCGTCGAAGAAGAGGGAGAGGCCCAGGGACTGGGCCTCCTCGAGGCGACGACCTTCTTTTCCCCTCAGAAGGCCGCCTTTCCCGCCGAGGCCCGCGTCGCCGACGACGCCCCCGGCCCCTTCTCCGCCATCAGGGGACAGACGATTCGAGGCTATGAAATCCACTCGGGCCTCACCTCCGCCGATTCGCCGCCGCCTCTGCGTCTTCGTCGGCGCGGCGAAGAGACCACCGACGTCGCCGACGGAGCGACGGCACGGGAAGGCCAGATCTTCGGCACCTACCTCCACGGCCTGGCCGACGATCCCCTCTTCCGGCGAGCCCTGGTCAACTGGCTTCGAGAGAGGAAGGGGCTGACGCCTCTGACAGGCCGGGCCCGATCGGGGCACGAGATGCGCCTCGAGGCCTACGACAGGCTGGCCGATCACCTGGAAAGGAACCTCGATGTGGAACGTCTGGAACGCATCATCGAAAAAGGCCTCTGAAAAACTTTCCCCTGCAGCCTTGACGGGACTCGAAAAAATCATAAAAGACAAGAAGGAGATCGATCATGAACAACATCGAAGCGTTTGAGCGGGCCGCGTCGGTCCTCGTCGGCGGCGTCGACAGCCCCGTAAGGGCCTGGAAGGGCGTCGGCGGCACGCCTCTTTCCTTCGTCGGAGGCCGGGGCGCCTACCTGGAAGACGTCGAGGGGAAAGGCTACGTCGATTACGTCGGCAGCTGGGGGCCCCTCATCGTCGGTCACAGCCATCCTCAGGTGGTCCGGGCCATCTGCGAAAGGGCACAGAGAGGGATCTCTTTCGGCGCTCCGTCGCCTCTCGAGACGAAGCTGGCCGAGACGATTCGTCGCACCTTCCCCTCCATGGAGAAGATACGTTTCGTCACCTCCGGAACGGAGGCGACGATGACGGCCCTTCGTCTGGCCCGAGGCGCCACGGGCCGTTCCCTCGTCGTCAAATTCGCCGGCTGCTACCACGGCCACCACGACGGCATGCTCGTCTCCTCCGGAAGCGGCTCTCTCACCCTCGGCCAGCCTGACAGCGCCGGCGTCCTCCAGGAGGTGGCCCGCTGCACCGCCGTCGTTCCCTACAACGACAGGGAGGCCGTCAAGGCCCTCTTCAACGCGAGAGGCCAGGACATCGCCGCCGTCATCGTCGAGCCCTGGGCGGGCAACATGGGTCTCGTTCCGCCCCTTCCCGGCTTCCTCGAGGAACTTCGGAACCTCACGGCCGGGCATGGAGCGCTTCTCATCTTCGACGAAGTCATCACGGGCTTCCGTACCTCCGAGGGCGGCGTCCAGCAGAAAAAGGGCATCAGGCCCGATCTGACCTGTCTGGGCAAGATCATCGGAGGCGGCCTTCCCGTCGGCGCCGTCGGAGGCCGGGCAGAGGTCATGGATCATCTGGCCCCCCTCGGGCCCGTCTATCAGGCCGGAACTCTGGCCGGCAACCCTCTGGCCATGGCCGCCGGACTGGCCACGCTCGAGGTCCTCGCCTCCCCCGGAGTCCGGGAAAAACTGGAGGACCAGTCTGCCTTCTTCGCCGAAGGCCTCGCCGAGGCGGCCCGCTCCTGCAACCTGCCCCTTTCCGTGACGCGTCTCGGCTCCGTCCTGGGACTTTTCTTCTCCTCCTCGGTGCCCCGCAACCTCGACGAGGTCCGCGCCACCGAGGGCAACCTCTATCCCCTCTTCTTCCACGCCATGGTCCGGAGGGGACATCTTTTCGCCCCGTCGCCCTTCGAGGCCACCTTCGTCTCCCTCGCCCACGACCGATCCGTTCTCGAAAGCACTCTCGGCGCAGCCCTGGAGGTCTTCTCCGAACTCGCCGAAAGGAGACAATGATCATGGCCGCCCAATTCCCCCGCATGAGACTGCGCCGCCTCAGGAGCCACGACCGCCTTCGGACGATGATGGCCGAAGTCTCCCTCGAGAGACGCCATCTCATCCTCCCCCTTTTCGCCGTCCCGGGCAGCGGGATCGAGAGCCCTATCGCCTCCCTTGAAGGAGTGAGCCACTTCAGCGTCGACCGCCTCCTTCCCTTCGTCGAAAGGGCCCTGGAGAAAGGCATCGGCGCCTTTCTCCTCTTCGGCCTCCCCGAGCGGAAAGATGCCCGCGGCGACTCGGCCTCCGACCCCCAGGGGCCGGTCCAGCAGGCGCTCCGTGAACTTTCGGAACGCTTCCCCGAGGCTCTTCTCGTCACCGACGTCTGCCTCTGCCAGTACACCGACCACGGCCACTGCGGCCTCATCGACGGCGACGTCATCGACAACGACGGGACACTGAAACAGCTCGCCGCCGTCGCTCTCAGCCATGCCGAGGCGGGAGCCCACATGGTGGCCCCGTCGGACATGATGGACGGCCGGGTGGGCGCCATCAGAACCGCCCTCGACGCAGGCGGGTTCGCCTCCATTTCCATCATGAGCTATGCCGCCAAGATGGCCTCGTCCTTCTACGGTCCCTTCCGCGACGCCGCCGACAGCGCCCCCGGCTTCGGAGACCGGCGCACCTACCAGATGGCCGCCACCAACGGCAGGGAGGCCCTCCGCGAGGCCCTGGCCGACGAGGAGGAGGGGGCCGACATCCTCATGGTCAAACCGGCCCTGACCTGCCTCGACATCCTGGCCCGCCTTCGGGAGAAGACCCTCCTCCCCCTGGCGACCTACCTCGTCAGCGGCGAGCGGATGATGCTCCGATCGGCGGCCGCGGCGGGCCTTCTCGACCTGCGCCGCGCCACCCTGGAGGCCCACCTGGCCTGCCGTCGGGCCGGGGCGGATCTGATCATCACCTACGACGCCCTCGACCTGGCCGACTGGCTCGATTGAGGAAGGGCCTGGACGAAAAGGACGATTTGGGGCACAATACCTCTCGCACCCCACACCGAAAGGAGCCTGACATCGATGAAACGAACCCCCCGGACAACCTTTCTCTCCCTTCTGGCTCTCGTCACGGCTCTGGCTCTCGCCGTCACGGGAACATCTCCCGCGGCGGCCCAGGGAGAGACCGGCAAGGGACAAGGAGGCAAAATCATGGTCAAACTGGAGACGAACAAGGGCGATATCCTTCTGGAACTCGACGGAGAGAAGGCTCCCAAGACGACGGAGAACTTCCTCGCCTACGTCCGAGAGGGTTTCTACGACGGCACGATCTTTCACCGCGTCATCGACAATTTCATGATCCAGGGCGGTGGCTTCGACGAGGCCATGAGCCAGAAGGAGACGCACGACCCCATCGAAAACGAGGCCGACAACGGCCTGAAGAACGAGGCCTACACCGTCGCCATGGCCCGCACCCAGGACCCCCATTCGGCGACGGCTCAGTTCTTCATCAACGTCAAGGACAACGTCTTTCTCGACCACACCTCCCCCACGACGCGGGGATGGGGCTATGCCGTCTTCGGCAAGGTCGTCGAGGGCCGGGACGTCGTCGACGCCATCAAGGCCGTCGCCACGGGCAACACCGGCTTCCATCAGGACGTTCCCGTCGAGCCGGTCCTTCTCGTCAAGGCGACCGTCGTCGAATAGACGACAAGGCGACAAGAGAGGGGGCCCTTTCCGGGGCCCCCTCTCTTGTCGCCTAAGGGGAGGGAAAATCGCCGGTGGCTTTTCTCACGGATTTTGAGGCTCCTCGCTATTTTTTGTGCGGGTAGGGGGGCCAGCTGAGATCAGAGCCACCTGCTAGGATAGGGGACGAAGTTCATTCTTCTCCATCAGGAGGTCCCGCCGTGAATGACCTGAAGCCCTTTCTCGAAACGATTCTGGAACTGGCAGATCCTTGGTTCATCGATGAGATCACCTTCGATCAGGAACAGGTCAGAATCGATATCTATCTCGACTTCAGGAAGGGCGGGACCTTCTCCTGTCCCCTCTGCGGTACCGGCGGCTGCAAGGTCCACGATTCGACGATGAAAAGCTGGAGACACATGAATCTCTTCCAGTACAAGGCCTATCTCCACGCCCGCCTTCCCCGTGTCGACTGCCCTTCCCATGGGATCCATACGGCCAAGGTGCCCTGGGCTCGGGAGGGTAGCGGCTTTACCCTGCTTTTTGAGGCCTTCGCCATGTCCTTGATCCGTTTTATGCCCGTGGCCTCGGCGGCCCGGATTCTCGACGAGTGGGACACACGGATCTGGCGCATCGCTCACCATTACGTCGACAAGGCTGTCGAGAAGCAGGATCTTTCGCATGTCACCGCCGTCGGCGTCGATGAAACGGCCAGAAAACGGGGCCACAACTACATCTCGGCCTTTGTCGATCTCGAGCGTAAAGGCGCCGTCTTTGTGACGGAAGGCAAAGGCAAGGACGTCCTTCAAGCCTTCAAAAGCTTCCTCGAAGGGCACGGAGGTAGCCCGGATCAGGTCAGCGACTTTACCATCGACATGTCGCCGGCCTTCATCACCGGCATCGAGGAGCACTTCCCCGAGGCCCGGATCACCTTTGACAAGTTGCTTGTCTGCAAACTCATGAACGAAGCTCTCGACGAGGTTCGTCGCATGGAGCAGATAGAGAACAGAGGTCTGAAGAAAACGCGTTTCATCTGGCTCCGTAACCCGGAGAACCTGACGAAAGCTCAGAAGGAGACGCTCGACAGCCTGACCGGATCGAGGGCGAATCGCAAGGTTGCTCGTGCAGAGTCGAATCAAACTGGCCTTGCAGCAGGTCTACTGTCGCAACAGCCGTTGGGCCGGCTACTTCCTGGACAGAGAGTACGGGTGGGCCAGTCACAGTCGCCTCGCTCCGATAACGAAGTTCGCGAAAACGGTCAAAAGGCATAAGGAGGGCATCTTGAACTACGTCAAAACCAGGAGCACCAATGGCATACTTGAGGGTCTGAACAGTCTCTTCAAGGCAGCGGCAGCCAAGGCGAGAGGCTTTAGAACCGTACGCAACGCCATCACGGCTTATTACCTCGTAGCCGGAAGATTTGAACTGGGGTTACCTGAGATTGGTAACGTTACCCACACTAAATAGCGAGGAGCCAGAAACCTCTTTGCCTATTGAGTTCAACGCAGGGGCTTCCGCCGACAAGGGGAAGCCCCTGTTCTGTTGGCATGAAGAGGGGGCCCGAAGGCCCCCTCAAGGTCGTGCTGTCCGCTGTCGGTCGGGTCACTCGTCGGGCCAGAACCACCAGTGACTTCGAGGGATCGGGCGGCCCAGAACCTCTTCGGTCTCCTTGCGGTAGGCGGGCCAGGAGAGACGGCCTCCGAGAACCTCCTTGACCCGTCGGTGGAACGTGCCGTCCTCGCGAAGAGTCTGCCAGACGGCCGTCCATGCCTCAAGATAGCCGATCTGGCGGGCTGTCAGTTCGGGGCGCAGGAATTCGAGGGCGCTGCGGATCTCGAGCTCGTCGAAATCCATCTCCCGCATCCAGGGGGGCAGCTCGTCGCCGAGCCAGAACGTGCCCGACTCGGAACATTCCTTGATGAACGCGTCCAGGCCCTTCACGGCAGGCCAACACCTCATCTGGTCCTCGATCACCCGGAGAATCTTCGCGTCCATTTGGCTATCCCCCTCATGGGCAACTCCAAGGCGACTTCGGCCCTGGCCAGGCGTTTGACACCGGCCCTCCCACGGAAGAGAGGGAGGTGAGAACACTCTCTTTCACGATCTTTCTCTTTTCCCCTCCCCCGTCGGAGGCCAGGCCCGACGGGAAGGCCAGACGTCAGGGCTTCCGCAGAAGGGCCAGAGCCGGCAGGAGGAGCAGGGCGGCCGACGGGACAGGAAGGGACCGGCAGCCGCCGGAGCCGGAGGAGCGGGCCTGGACGACAAAAAGGGCCCCCGCCAGACCGTCCGGAGAGAGGCCGTCGCCGTCGCAAAAGGTCAGCTCCAGGTAGCGGTCTCTCCCGTCGAAGACGAAAGAGGCCAGCCCCTCTTCCACGAGATCGCGTCCGTCGAGCAGAACCGTGGCCGACCGATCGGCGTGGAAACGCACCGTCAAGGAACCGCTCCCGAGATCTTCTATCTGGGACCTCGGCAGGGAGAGATGAAAGGCGTTCCCCTCCTCTCCGCCGATCTGGGCCACAAGGGGCGTCAGGCTCGCCGTCCCCTCATCATGAAGGCTCAGAGCCGAGACGACGGTCCCCTCGATGGACAGGGTCAGGTCCCGCGCCGTCCCGCCGAAATCGACGGCCGCAAGACGAAGGACGCACCCCGCGTCAAGAAAAGTCAGCACGTCGGCGTTCTGCCGGGCCCGACGGGCCGTGGCCTCGGCCGAAAGGAGTTCGGCGCCCGATTCGGAGCGGACCTCGTCTCCGTCGGGAAGGAGAGGGACCACGGAAGCCACGGGAAGGGAGGCCGCCTTCGTGAAGGCCTTGAGACAGACGTTGCTGTCGGCCTTGGCGACGGAAAGATCCCGCCAGGCCGCGCCGTCTGAACTGACATAACTCTCCCCCCTGCCGGCCCTGGCCTTGCCGCTGTAGCCATCGAGAGGGCTTTCGACGGCGACGGGGAAGGCATAGCCCGGCGTCGTCATCCGAGCCACGACGGCAAAAGATCTTCCGGGAACCAGATAGGGAGACTCGTCGAGACGGATCATCCGGTAACCGGGGAGATCCAGAAGGCCCTCCTGAATCGCGATAAGCTCGCCGCTTCGGGGGACGTCGACGTCTCCCCCCGTCCAGACCTCGACGCGATAGGAGGTCCCTGCGGCCAGAGCGTAGAGAGAGAGGGCCTCGAGGCTCTCGACGACGACGTCATCGCTCTCGACGATTCCCCGGGCCCCGAAGACGTTGGACATCCAGGCCGTCTCGCTTTCGAAGCCCCAGCTCTCGATCCAGCCCAGAGGATCGTACTGGTAGAGGGCATCGAAGGACTCTGCGGAACCGCCGACGAAAAGGGCCGGGTTCCTCAACGTCCCGTCGGCATAGGATATCCAGAAATACCCCTCGTCGCCGAAGGATTCGGCCCCCCAGCTGTTCTTCACCAGCCAGGCTCCGTCCCTGCCGGGATCGGCCCTGAAGTTCGCCGCCGGATAGGCATCGTCCCAGCCGGCGAGGACGACGCTGTGGCCGCTGTGGTAAAGCCTTTCGGGACAGTAGTAGGAGTCCGTCTCACCGTCGTAGGCGTCGTTGGCCCACTCCATGCTGAAGACGAGGGCACCGTATTCCGTAAGGGCCGCCTTGACGGCCGCCTCCTCGAAGGCCTCTCCGAGAAGGTAGACCTCCTCCAGACGCCCCGCGACCGCATCCGAGGGAAGAGGGGTCGTCTGCCTGTCCCAGGGAATCACGTTCTGGTAGGGACGGGCCGACTCGGCGACGGCTCCCGTCCAACGGGCCAGGAGGGCCGTCGACTTCCATGCGTTGCCGCCCTGATCGAAGATGGGATCGCCTCCGAAAGAGGGATCGTCGTTGGTGTCGAAGGCGGGGAGGCTTTCGCTCTCGTCGACGGAACGGAAGTAGGCCAGATGCCATTCGGAAAAGTCCAACGTCTCTCCTCTCCCCTTGAGGAAGGTCGATTCCAGCGACCCGATGGCCCCGAAAGCCCAGCAGGTGCCGTAAGGGCTCTGGTCGCGGACGGCCGTCATCTCCCCTCTTTCCCGGAGATCATAGGCCGAAGGAAAGGCCGACGCCGAAGAGAAGGCGGGGAGAAGATCGCTCCCTTTCAGGTGGGAGATATCGACGGGAGAGGGGCTTTCGCCGAGGGGATGGCTCTCTTCCGAAGCATAACGGCCCTGACGGAGGAAACGGTCCACGTACTGGAGGAACTCCCCGTTGGCGGGGGCAGAAGAACCCGTCGCGGCCACGGCCGCGACGGGCGAGAAAAAGAGAAGCAGCGACAGGAAAACGGTGATCTGCAGTTTCTTCCCGCCCGTCACGAGGACACCCCCCTCATGCGAAATCGAATCGGTCGGAGAAAACCGCCCCGACACAAGGGCTCCAAAACGCTATTTCGGCTTGCCCCCTCATCGCACCGTCAGAACCGCCACGTGAATCCGGGCCGGAGGGAGGGATTCCCAGGGACGGCGATAGACGAAAGAGAGCGTCGCCGTTCCCTTCGTCAAGGCCCGGAAGAGCCAGAGCTGATGAGCCCCGGCACCGCCCCGGCCGCGAGGGGAGCGCTCCGGTTCGGGCTCTTCCATGACGACACCCGCGGTCCTGACCACGGCCCCGTCGCCGGCTCCGTCGAGTGACCAGGAATAGCCCGTCGAAGGGTTCGTCGGAATCCGCACGACGAACGTGCCGCCTGAAGGCATTTCACCATATTCGAGACTCACGAAGAGAGCCCCCGCCGAGGGGAGACGAACCGAATCGAGGCGCGCCGAAGGGTGACCGTCCCTGTCCCAGCGTAGGGCCACGGAAGTTCCCTCGAGACCGGCCAGGACGAACTCCCCTCTGCCGTCGGAGAGGGCCGAGACCGCCCTCTTGCCGTCCCAGCCGCGAATGCGGATCCCTGCCAGGGGCTCGCCGCAGCCGTCCCGGACCAGTCCCTGAATGTGGGGACCTTCGGCGGCGGAGCAAGAAGCGAACAGCAGGACCGACAGAAGGATCGAAGAGAAAACCTTCCAGTTCATGGAGATCGCCTCCTTCAGATTTTTCCGAGACGGCACCGTGTAAATTCGGTTTCATCTTCAGCCGAGTATACCAGGACGAAAGAACGACGCCAACGTATAATGGGGAGAAAGAACTCCGCCCCTCACCTTGCGGGAAAACGCGAGGGAAAGGGCCGCGAAGACAGGCATCCCTCCTCCGAAATTTTCGTGCGCCCTCGCCGCCTCGAACCGGCAGACGGAAAAAGGCGGAACTCTCCATCGGCCCGGCAGGGAGCCGACCGGAGGCCCGAGAACTTTCCCTCGAATAAGCGGATCTGGCGGAGTCTGTCCCGGCAAGCCTGCGGATCGGGATGGCCCGTCAAAGCTCGATCTTTTCCCGGAGGTCCCCATGAAGGCTTCGCTGAAATCCTTTCTGTTTTCCTGGGCCGGCTATTTCGGCCTTTTCGTCAGCACCTCCCGCTGCCCCTGTTGCGGCCAGCCTCTTTGCCCGAAAGGCACGCCCGTCATGATCCTCTTGGCGGCCCTCGCCGCCGCGGCGGGACGATGGCTGAGAGGCGTTCGATCCAGGGCCGGGAACTGAGGACCTCACTCCCGGCACCATCGACGGTAGCGGTCCAAAGAGACGGCCGGATGGTTGTAGCGGTTTCGCCCGGCCGAGGAGCTTCTGTTGTACTGGAGGGCTTTCTGGGGACACCAGTGGAAACAGGCGAAGCAGCCCACACAGCGGTGCAGCCACCGAGGCCGTTTTCCTTCGAGGACGATGTTGCCGACGGGGCAGAGTTCGGCGCAGAGGCCACAGCCGACGCAGTTTTCGTCGGCGAAGAAGCGGCGATCCTCGCCGGAGACCCGCTCGAAGGCCTTGCCGTTGATGAACTCCGAAAGGGCACGGAGCGCTCTCCCCGGAGGAGAGACCTCGCGCCCCTCCCTGACGGCCTCGGCGACGGCGTCGAGGGCCCTTTCTCCTCTGTCGGCCAGGTTCTGCCTCTTCCGCCCCGAAGGGGGATTGGAGAGGGGCGGGTAATTTCCGGCCATGGTCACGTGAAAGGCGGCCCGGACGGAGAGGCCCCGTCGACGGAGCACCGTTTCCGCCAGGGCCGAGGCGCCGAGAGGCATGCCGGCGCTGTTCGGAAGCAGGTAGACGGAGGCTCCGTCCGTCGATAGCCGCTCCATGAAACGGCGCACGACGGACGGGAGGCCGAAAGCGTGGACGGGAAAGACGAGTCCCACCGTCTCGCCCGAGACCCGTTCCTCCTTTTCCGGATGGCGGGCCATGTTGATCAGCTCGCAGGCGCCGAGCCGCCGGCCCAGGCCTTCGGCCAGGGCCAGGCTGTTGCCCGTCGAGGAGTAGACGTACAGACGATGCATGGCGATTCCTCCTTCTTCATCTCCCCGGGAGAGATCAGAACAGAGCGTCGAGGGCTTCGATAAAACGGCCGTTTTCCTCTTCCGATCGGACGGCGAGGCGGACAAAGCCATCGTCGAGACCGGGGAAGGTATGACAGCGTCGGACGAGAATCTTCGACGGGACAAGGCGCTCCTGAAGGGTCTTCCCGTCGAGAGGAGAGCGGCAGAGAAGGTAATTGGCCGCGCCGGGAAAGACCGCGAAGCCCCGGGCGGCGAGCCCTTCGGAGAAGGCCTGTCGTGCCGAGGCAAGCCGCTTCCGGCAGCGAGAGAGGAAGGGCCCTCCCTCTTCGAGGCAGGCCCTCGCCGCCGCCTCGCCGACACAGTTGAGAGGCCAGGGCTGAAGAAAGGCCCGCACCCTCCCGACCGCCTCCTCCGAGGCCAGAAGGTAGCCGACGCGAAGTCCGGGCAGGGCGAAATCCTTCGTGAAGGCCCGGAGGAGGAAAAGCCCCTTCGGCCAGGGATGACGGAAGAGGGTGGCCGCCGCGGGAACGGTCAGGTTGAGGAAACACTCGTCGACGACGAGAAGGGCTCCCCTCGCCTCCGCCGCCTTCAGGAGACACTCCAGTTCTCCTTCCGTCCAGGCCCGGCCCGTGGGATTGTTGGGCTGACAGGCCAGGAGGAGATCCCCCTCATCGAGAACGTCGCAGAGGGCCTCGACGGGAAAGGCGAAACCCTCTGCTGCGTCGAGAGGAAAGGCACGAACGGGGATCGCGAGGGAGCGCGCCACGTCGCCGTATTCGGCAAAGGTGGGTTCGACGGTGAGAAAGCGCCGGGGACGGAGCGAGGCGAAGAGGGCTCTGATGAGATCGCCGGCACCGTTGCCGACGACGATCCCTCGACGATCCCTCCCCGTGGCCCGCTCCAGGGCCTCGCGCAGGGAACGGCTCTCCCCGTCGGGATAGCGGTCGATCCACGCCAGAGCCCGCCGGGCCGCCTTCACGGCGAAGAGGGGGGGCCCCCAGGGATTGATGTTCGCCGAAAAATCGACCCAGGACCGGGGATCGTCGCGCTCCCAGATTCGACCGCCATGGAGACTCACGAGAGAAGAGCCCCGGCCAGAACGACGAAGAGGGCCAGCAGAAGAGAGGCGGCCCAGTAAAGAGAGAGCCCCCGTTCGAGGTCGAGGCCGTCGGGCCCGGGCCCGCTGCCGACGAAGGGCTTCTCCTCGACGGAGCCGAAATAGGAGACGGGCCCGCAGAGCCGACGTCTCAGCGCCCCGGCGAAAGCCGCCATGGGGAAGCCCGAGTTGGGACTCTCCAGCAGAGGACCGTCTCGGAACGCCGTCGTCCAGGCCTCCTTGACCTCGCCTCCGACGAGGGGGGAGGCGAGGGAGATGACCGCCGCAGAAAGGCGGGCCGGCCCCCACCCCAGAATGTCGTCGAAACGGGCCGAGGCCCACCCGAAGTCCCGATAGCGTTCCGTCTTGTAACCCACCATGGCATCGAGAGTGTTGGCCGTCCTGTGTGCCCAGGCCAGAAGAGGACCTCCCAGAAGGGCGTAAAGAAGAGGCGCCGCGAAGGCATCGCTGAAATTTTCCGACAGGGTCTCCAGTCCCGACGAGGCGACGGCCTCCTCCCCCATGGCCTCCGTGTCGCGGCTCACCAGAAAGGAGAGAACCTTTCTGGCCTCGTCGAGACGCCCTCGCCGGAAGGCCTCGGCGATGCGGCGCACCTCCCGCCCCAGGGCGCTTCCTCCCAGGGCGAAATAGAGGACGATGCCCTCGAAAACCCAGGGAAGAGGGAAAAAGGCGTTGACCAGAAGGGCCCCGGCAAGGGGAAGAAGCGCCGTCGCTTCGACGGCGACGAGGAAGATCGTGCCCTGAAGGCGACCGCCCAGAGGCAGGCGCCGACAGGCTCCTTCGAGGGAGGTCGCCACCCGGCCGACGAGGCGCACGGGATGGAGGGGCCATTGAGGGTCTCCCAGGAGGAAATCGAGGGTCAGGGCAAGAAGAAGGGCCTCAACGGACATGGGTACTCCTCCTCCCGAGGGCCTGGCCCAGGAAGCGCCGGGGCAGAGTCGAGTCGCTCCAGAAGTGGAGATGGACGTAGCCGGCCAGGAGGGAACCGGAGCGATAGCCCTCGGGCCAGGAGAGGATCTCCCTGCGGGCCCGGCTGACCCTGTAGGCATCGGGAGCGACGCCGGAGGCGACGGAGTAGTGAAACTCATGACCGGGCAGACGCTGCCCCTTTTCCTGCAGAACCGTATCCTCCAGAACGTCGACGTGGACATAGCCGAAGCGCTGAAGGCGATCCGTCATGGTCGTCTCGATATCGAGAAGACCCGCCAGCTCCCGTCGATGTCCCCTTCCGTCGGTGAGCCCCCGGCCGAAATACATCATGGCCCCGCACTCGCCGTAAATGGGCAGTCCCGCGGCGTGGGCCGACCGGAGCGAGGTCAGGTAGGGGATATTGTCGGCCAGCTCGTCGAGAAAGACTTCGGGATAGCCCCCTCCCATGAAAAGGGCCTCCGTTCCCTCGGGCAGGGCCTCGTCGGCGAGAGGGCTGGTGGGAACCAGCTCGGCACCGAAAGATTCGAGCAGATCGAGGGCGTCGCGGTAGTAGAAATGGAAGGCCCGATCCCAGCCGTAGGCGACGCGCAGAGGATGGTCCGAGAGGGGAACGATTTCCTCCAAAGGCGCCGGGGGCAAGTCCCTGCGACGGGAGGCCAGGGCCAGAAGCCTTTCGAGATCGACGCGCGCCAGCACCTCCCGGCCCAGCCGATCAAGTTGAAGGGCCAGCTCGGCCCGTTCCAGGGCGGGAACGAGCCCCAGATGACGCGAGGGGAAGATGACATCGTCCATTTTGGGCAACCAGCCCAGAACGGGAAGTTTCGTGAGGTTTTCGACGGCCTCCGTCACCGTCTCGGCGTGGGCCTCTCCGCCCACGCGATTGAGGACGACGGCCACGAGAGAGGGAGCCAGATTCGGCAAGGTGGCGAAGCCGTGGACGACGGCGGCGACGCTCGTCGCCCCGGCGGCGGCGTCGACGACGAGCAGGACGGGCAGATCGAGGCGACGGGCCGTCCATGCCGTCGAGTAGAGGCCTTCGGGACCCAGGCCGTCGTAAAGGCCCATGACGCCTTCGACGACGGCGACATCGGCCTCGGCCTGTCGCCTGAAGAGAGCCTCGAGCCTCGGCCCGGGAAGAAGGTGGCCGTCGAGGTTGCGACAGGGGCGTCCCGCAGCCGCCGCCAGATAAGAGGGGTCGATGAAGTCGGGACCGACCTTGAAGGGCTGAACGCGGAGTCCCTTGAGCGTCAGGGCGCGGATCAGGCCCGATGTGAACGTCGTCTTGCCCGAACCGCTCGAGGCGGCGGCGACGACAAAAGCCGGATGGGTCATCGTGGGAACTCCTTTCTTCGATTCGTTGCGATCCTTACGCGGAAGGTTCGGACGACAGCTCCATTTTAGCGTCTGAAGGGAAAAAGGAGCAGAGGAACGGAAGCGACTTCAGGACACCGAAGGAGCGTTCCTCCGAAGGGGGCGGCCTCCTCGCAAGAGAGGACGGGGAGAAGAGGGAAACAGGACCGCCCCGACCGGGAGCTCGTCGACGGCGTTCCCTCCTCGCGAGCGCCTCTCGCGGCGCAGAGATCCCTCGTGTAGAATAGGAAAGGAGATACACGACCGACGAGGAGGAATTTGCATGCTGATCTGGATCGCCGCCCCGGCCGCCGTCACACTTGTCATTCTCTGGGCCGTCTCGGTCTACAACCGACTCATCCGCCTTCAGAACATGAGGGAAGAGGGGTGGAGCGGCATCGACGTCCAGCTGAAACGGCGCTTCGACCTCGTGCCCAACCTCGTCGAAACCGTCAAGGCTTACGCCGCCCACGAGAGCGACGTCTTTCAGAAGGTGACGGAGGCCCGTGCCAGTGTGGCCCGGGCCCAGTCCGTAGGGGACCGGGCCCAGTCGGAGAACATGCTCTCCGGCGCCCTCAAGTCCCTCTTCGCCGTGGCAGAGAACTACCCCGAACTGAAGGCCAACACGAACTTCCTCCAGCTCCAGGAACAGCTCGGTTCCCTGGAAAACGACATCCAGATGTCGCGCCGCTACTACAACGGAACGGCCAGGGACTACAACGTCGCCATCGCCACCTTCCCCGCCGTCCTCATCGCCCGTCACTTCGGCCATGTCAAGGCCGACTATTTTGAGGCCGACGAGGGGGAACGGGCAGCGCCGGAAGTCGCCTTCTAGTCCTTCTGGGACCAACGCTTCCGTCTCCTCGCGAAGAGGCCACGGGAACGGAGGCTCCCTGCCGGGACAAGACAAAGACCCTCCAGCAGGAGAGGGACCCTCGACGAGGGTCCCTCTCCTGCTGTGCCCGAAAAATCCCGAGAAAGATCCGAGAGACTTCCCGGCGACGGGCTCTCCTTACGCCTCCGGCTGGAGGCCGTAGGCGGAAAGGCCCAGATCGGCCAGCTTGGCCTTTCCGGGAACGCCCTCTTCGTCCCACCCCCGGATCTCGTAGTAGGCCGGGAGCATCTCGCCCAGACGGCAGACCTGCCCCTTGGCAGGACCGGCAGGGACGGGATCGTTGAGAAGGCGCGGCGGCAACCGATCCTCTTCGGGACCAACGCCGGCCTTGAGGTTGAAGAGACGCTCCAGGTTCCAGATCCGCTCGCCGCAGCGGACGACTTCTTCGGCCGTATAGCCCGCCGCCGTGGCCGTCTCGAGCTGGGCCGCCACGTCGTCGGCTCCCAGAGCGAAGGTGACGAAAAGGCAGAGCCCCGCCGAATCGACGGCGGCCGTCAGGTCCTGGAAGGCCTTGGCCCAGAAGGGCTTCTCCTCGACGCTGGCCGGGTCGAGCTTCTGCGGCAGGCCCAGAATCTCCGGCGACGTCAGGTAGCCCCGGACGTGACAGCCGCCCCTGTTGGACGTGGCATATTCGAGCCCCATCCCCTGGAGAGTCCGGGGATCATAGGCGGGCATCTCCTGTTTCTTGACCGACATGGAGAGTTCGGGATGTCCGTAGCGCTGGGCCATGCGGTAAGACCCCTCGGCGAGGACGTCGCCGAAGCCTTTCCGGTAGGCCGTGGCCTCCGTGAGAGCCACGATGGCCTCGCCGTTGCCGAAGCTCAGATCCATGGCCGTCTCGTCTTTCGTGACGTAGCCCTTCTCGAAGAGCTCCATGGCGCAGCCGATGGTGCTCCCCATGGTGATCGTGTCCAGGCCCAGGTCGTTGCAGAGGAAATTGGCCCTCAAGACGACCTTCATGTCCGAGACGCCGCAGTGGGCGCCAAAAGACCAGGCCGTCTCGTATTCGGGGCCCTCTCCCTTTTTGCCGTCGACGTGGGTGACGCGGCCGCAGCGGGCCGTGCAGCTCATGCAACCCTTGGCGCGGATGAGGTAGTCGGCCGAAAGAGTCTCGCCGCTGATTCCCTCGGCCCCCTCGAACCAGGATTCCTGGAAGTTGCGCGTCGGCAGACCGCCGACGGAGTTGAGGATGTTGACGAGGACATTCGTCCCGTAGGCGGGCAGGCCGCCGGAGGTGACGGGATTGGCGGCCAGCTTGTCACGGCACTGCCTGACGGCGTCCATGAAGGCCTTCCCGTCGGCCACCTTGACGCCCTTCGTCCCTCTGACGACGACGGCCTTGAGGTTTTTGCTTCCCATGACGGCGCCGACGCCGGTCCGTCCCGCAGCCCGATGCTTGTCGTTCATGATGCAGGCGAACTTGACGAGATTTTCTCCGGCAGGCCCGATGCAGGCCACCTTGGCCTCGGGATCGGTGGCCTCGACGAGGAAATCCGTCGTCTCGTCGACGTTCCGGCCCCAGAGGGACCCGGCGTCGCGCAACTCGACCTTATCGTTGTAGATGTAGAGATAGACGGGCTTCGGAGCCTTGCCCTCGAAGATGATCATGTCGTAGCCGGCGTATTTGAGCTCGCCGCCCCAGTAGCCTCCCGAATTGGAGGCGGCGATGGTCCCCGTGAGGGGCCCCTTGGTGACCACCTCGTAGCGTCCGCCCGACGTGGCCAAAGTCCCCGTAAGAGGCCCCGTCACGAAGAAAAGCTTGTTCTCCGGCGAAAGGGCATCGACGGTGGGATCGACTTCGTCGACGAAGTATTTCGTCCCCAGGCCGCGGGCCCCGATGAAGTCCCGGGCGTCGTCCTTGCGCAACGCCTCGACGGAGAAAGTCCCCAGAGAGAGGTTCACGCGGAGGACCTTATTCATCCATCCGTACATCAGTCCGTCACCTCCTGGGCGATCTGGGCGAACTTGCGTGAGAACATCTTCTTCCTCTCGAGGGCCACCGTGTCGGCGGGAAGGAATTCCAGGGCCTTGGTGGGGCAGAAGGCCACACACTGAGGATCGCCACCGCACTGATCGCACTTGATGGCCATTTTCTTCTCGCGGTGGTAGGCCATGTTGCCGAAGGGGCAGGCGTGGACGCACATCCGGCAGCCGATGCACTTTTCCCCGTCGACGACGACGACGTTGTCCTCGTCTCGCGAAAGGGCACCCACCTTGCAGACGGCGACGCAGGGCGCGTCGTCACACTGCTGACAGGCCATGGGAACGTTGACGCCTCCCTCGAAGCGATAGACCGACATCCGAGCCAGGGCGGGACGGAACTCGCCCTCTTTGGCCATGGAACAGGCCAGCTCGCAGCTGCCGCATCCGATACACTTCTCGGGTGAAAGAAGCAGCACCTTTTCCATCAGACCCGATTCCCCCTTTTCTTCACCGGCACGGGACCGGCTCCAGACATTCCGAAACGTTTCCCCGCCCCCTGTCGGCTGCCTCCGATCAGGGAACGTCCGTCAGCGAAGGCCTCCCGTGAAAGAAGCCGCGAAAACCCGCTTCCGGCAGCGCTCGCAGATTCTCTCCTTCTCGTCCTCCTCTCCCAGAAACTCGAGCTGTTCTTCCGTGGCGAAGGGCTCGCCGCAGAGGGAACAGCGCAGCAGCTCGAAGGTCCGCCCCCAGATGAGGCGCCGATCCTCCGATTCCTCCATGACGATATGTCCCGTCGGACAGACCTTGGCGCAGGCGCCGCAGCCGATGCAGGCCGAGGGAGGCTCCTCGTAGGGACCGCCCACCTTGCGCTCCCAGCCGCGGAAGCCGAAGGACAGACAGCCCGTGGCCTCCTCCTCGCAGGCCCGAACGCAGCGTCCACAGTAGATGCAGCTATCGCGCTCGCCCTCGGGCAGACGGCCGAAGCCGACGGCACCGTAACGGCGGGCCACGTCGACGATCTCCTCCGCGTGAGGAGATCGGTCCAGGAGAAGGCCCAGGACGAAACGGCGGGCCCGGGCCACCGGCTCCGTCTCCGTCTCGACGATGAGGCCCTCGGCGACGGGGAACATGCAGGAGGCGACGAGGCGCCGTCTCCCCCTCTGTTCCACTTCGACCATGCAGAGGCGGCAGCTCCCCTCGGGAGACAGGCCCGCGTGGTGACAAAGAGTGGGGATTTCGACGCCGAGGCTTCGGGCCGCCTCGAGGACCGTCGTCCCCGGGGCGACGGTTAACTCCTTTCCGTTGATCGTGATGGTGACCATGTCCCTCACCTCCCGACGCGAATGGCCTGGAAGGGACAGGCCTCGTGACACTTGCCGCAGAGGATGCACGCCGTCGCGTCGATGACGTAGGGCTCTCCCTTTCGACCCGCCACGGCCCCGGCGGGGCAGACGGAGGCACAGAGACCGCAGCTTCTGCAGGACGTCTCGTCGACGACGAAGTGGAAAAGCCCCCGGCAGACACCGGACCGGCAGAAACCCTCCCTCTCGTGCTCGTCGTACTCCTCGGGGAAGTAGCGCAACGTCGAGAGGACGGGGTTAGCCGCCGACTGGCCCAGGCCGCAGAGAGCCGTGTCGCGCAGGTTTTCGGCCAGGAAGCGGAGAAGATCGACGTCTCCGGGGCGGCCCTTGCCCGACGTGAGGTCTTTCAGAATCGCCTCCATCTGCTTGAGCCCCTCGCGGCAAGGCGTGCACTTGCCGCAGGACTCCTCGACGAGAAAGGAGACGAAGTAGCGGGCCACGTCGACCATGCAGGTCCTGTCGTCCATGACGATCATGCCGCCTGACCCCATGATGGAACCGGCGTCGTCGAGGCTGTCGAAATCGACGGGAAGATCGAGGCTCGCCTCGGGGAGACAGCCTCCGGAAGGGCCTCCCGTCTGGACGGCCTTGAAATGCCGCCCCCTGTCCATGCCTCCGCCGATGTCGAAGATGATCTCCCTCAGGGTCATCCCCATGGGGACTTCGACCAGCCCCGTGTTCCGGACCTTGCCGACGAGGGAGAAGACCTTCGTCCCCGGACTTCCCTCCGTCCCCAGCGAGAGGAAGGCCTCGACGCCGTCGGAGAGAAGGAGAGGGACGTTGGCCCAGGTCTCGACATTGTTGAGCACCGTCGGACAGTCCCAGATGCCCCTGTCGGTGGAACGGATGTATTTGACGCGAGGCGTTCCGGGCCGCCCCTCGATGGAGGCCATGAGAGCCGTCGACTCGCCGCAGACGAAAGCGCCCCCTCCGCGACAGATCTCGAGATCGAAGGAGAAACCCGACCCGAGGATGTCGGGCCCCAGAAGCCCCAGGCGACGGGCCTCGCCGATAGCCCGACGGAGGGCCTTCACGGCCAGAGGATATTCGTTGCGGACGTAAATGAAGCCCTGTTCCGATCCGATGGCGTAGGCTCCGATGATCATTCCTTCGACGAGGCTGTGAGGGTCTCCCTCCATGAGACTCCTGTCCATGAAGGCTCCGGGATCTCCCTCGTCGCCGTTGGCGAGGATATACTTGGGGCTTCCCTGAGCCTTGCGGCAGGCCTCCCATTTCCGTCCCGCCGGAAAACCGCCGCCACCTCGTCCTCTCAGGCCCGATCGGACGACGGCGTCGACGACGGCCTGAGGCTCCATCGTCAGAGCACGGGCCAATCCCCCGTAGCCGCCCTGGACGATGTAATCCTCGATGCTGTCGGGATCGACGAAACCGCAGTTGGCCAGGACCTTCTTCCTCTGCCTCCGATAGAAGGGAAGGGTCTCGACATGGGGAAAGAGTTCTTTTCCCTCGCGGTAGAGAAGCCTCTCGACGACACCCCCCTCAAGGACGGTGACGCGAAGAATCTCCTCGGCATCCTGCGGCTGGACGTGGCCGTAGAGAAGGCCCGAAGGATGAACGGTGACGAGAGGCCCCCTCTCGCAGAAGCCCTGACAGCCGGTGCGGACCAGATCAAGAGAGACCTCCAGGTCCAGCCCCATCCGGTCGGCCGCCTCCTGCAGCGCCCTGTGGACATCGGCGCTGCCCGAGGCGAGACAGCCCGGCCCCCCGCAGACACAGAGGCGATGAGGCGCCTTTCTCCTCTCGCGCAGAGAACGGCGCAACGCCTCAAGAGAGACAAAGTCGGCAAGGGCCGTCATGACCGTCGCTCCCTTTCGAGGATCTCGCCGAGGCGACCGGCCGACTTGCCGTAGACCTGATCCTCGACGGTGAAAACGGGGGCCAGGGCACAGGCCCCGAGACAGTTGACCGTCTCCAGCGTGAACTGGCCGTCGGCCGTCGTTCCGCCCACGGCCACCCCCAGCTCCTTTTCGAGCGCGTCCAGCAGAGCTCCGGCCCCGCGGAGATGGCAGGCCGTGCCGGTACAGACTTTGATCGATTTTCTTCCTTTTGGGGTGAGACTGAAGGCCTTGTAGAAGGTGGCGACGGCGTAGACGCGGCTCTCGGAGACGGACAGATAGCGCGCCACCTCGGCCAGCGCGGGACGGGGAAGGTAACGGAAACGTTCCTGGAGATCCTGCAGAATGGGTAGGAGAAACCGTTCCTCGCGGCCATAGGCCTCGAGAATCCCTTTGACGGCATCGGTATCCATATCACACTGCCCCCTCGAAACAGGGTCCCCGGCCGGGACCGTCGGAAATATCCGTTCTTTTAACTGGCTGAAGAAAGGACCCTTTCCAATTCTCATTCTAGCACACTTTATACAGATCAAGCCCCTTTTTTCGCGAATTTTTCAGATCAAAAAAACGAAAAAAGACCCTAAGGGTCGGCTTTCACCTGACGTAGGCGGAATTTCCGTCGACGACGAGCCTTCTTTTCCATCCCAAGTCCCGCAAAGCCCCCGTCGCAAGTCGTCGTGAGGAGGCCGGACCGGTCCGCCCACCTCGCCGGGAGAGACCGCCGTCGACATGGAATTGAAAGGGCTTCTTGGCTTTACCCTTCTTTTCATTGTACCATTGAGAAAATTTTTGTTTTTGTGGAGACGGAAAATGACCCTCCCCGTCCTGGAATCGATTCTCTTGAGTCTACCTCTGGAGGTGTGCCTGCGTGGCCGAACGGAGAAAAAGGCGCAACGGGAAAAACCCGGGACGCTCCTCTTACGGCTCTTCCCGAAAGGACACGGACAGTCTCTCCTTCATCGGAAGAAGGCTCTCCTCTCCGAGCGGTTCCAAAGGAGCTCTCTGCCTCGCCTTCCTTCTCTCCCTTCTCTCCCTTCTCGTCCTCAACGCCTCGCCTCTTTCGGCCTTGGAAAGGCTCATCCGCTACGGAATGATGGAGCTCCCACCCCTTTTTTTCAAAGGTGAGGGGGGACGTTACGAAGGGTATTTCCCCGATCTCCTCGAGCTCCTCGCCGAGGGCGAGCCCTGGCGTATCTCCCTCGTCGAGGGACACGGCGATGAACTGCTGTCCATGCTCGAAAGGGGAGAACTCGATCTGTTGAGCATGGCCTCCACTCTGGCCCTGGAGAGGCGCGTCGATTTCGCCGACGTCCATCACTATGCCACCTGGTACACTTTCTTCACCCGTGACGACAGAGAGATCCTGGCCTTTCAGGACCTCGACGGGAAAAGGCTTTCCATCCAGGGCGGCTTCTATGCCCTCTACGAGCTGCGACGCATCCTCGACAGGCTCGCCGTCGCCTGCGAAATCGTCGAGACGAGGACGATGCACGAGGCCCTCGGCCTGCTTCGCCGCGGCGACGTCGACGTCTGCGCCGCCGAACAGATGACGACGGCCAACCTCGTCCGCCGTTACGGCCTAAGGAGAAGCCCCGTCATCTTCGCGCCGTCGCGCATCGTCTTCGCCACGACAAAGGGGAAAAACGGCGATCTTCTGGCAAGGCTCGACGAGAAGCTGGCCCTTCTCCAGTCCCATCCTCTCTCTCCTCTCAAAAACCTTCAGCGCCGCTGGTTCTACGACGAGGAGTTCGCCTTTTTCCCCTCCTGGGCCCTTTCGGCCTTCGTCATCGGTTTTCTGCTCCTCGGCCTCGCCCTCCTGTGCCTCATCGCCGTCTACAGGAAGGACAGGGTCATCGGCCAAAGGAACGAAGAGCTGGAAGAACACCTCGCCCTGGAGCGATTCCTCGCCGAGGCGGCGCAGCTCCTCCTCTCCAGCGGCGTCGGGGAGGAGGAGCTGCGCGAGGCCTTCGCCCGCGTCGGAGAGATGACACGAGCCCGCAGGCTTCTCCTCCTGCGAAGCTCCCTCTCGACAGAGCGTCGCCGCTTTCTGGAGATCCGCTACGCCTACGGCTCTCCCGAGCCCCCGCTCCCTTCGGAGGGCCTCGAAGAGGGAAAGGTCTTCGTCGACGACGTTCCGGTAGAATGGCTCACGGAACTGAACCGCAAAAAGATCGTCGAGGACGGCCTTCCGGAGCCCTCGTCGGGTGAGACCTCGTTCCCCCGCGCCGACGAGGGACGATTCTCCTTCTGCGCCCTCTGCGCGGGGAACCACCTCTGGGGAGCCTTGGCCTTTCAGCCTCTATCGGGACGAGGCCGGGAGAGGACGGAGGCCCTGCTCAGGACCCTTTCGGAGATGATCTCGGCCCATCTTCTCCGCCGCAAGGAGGCACGACGCCTTCTGCGGCGGGCGACGACGGACGATCTGACGGGATTGCCCAACAGGAAGGTCTTCTTCGAGTCCCTCGAACGAGAGACGGCCCGGGCCCTCCGTCACGGGCGCCCTCTTTCCGTCATCCTCTGCGACATCGACTTCTTCAAATCCGTCAACGACACCTACGGCCACGACAGCGGCGACAAGGTCCTGCGCCAACTGGCCCGACGGCTGCGGAAATCCCTGCGGGCCGAAGATCTACCGGCCCGTCTTGGAGGCGAGGAGTTCGGCATCCTTCTTCCCGAGACCGATCTCGTCCAGGCCTGCCGCGCCGCGGAGCGGCTGAGACAAGAGGTGGAGGGGACCGACTTCGTCCTTCCCCGGCTCCGGGAGGGTCTTTTTCTCCGCATCACGGCCAGTTTCGGCACCGCCTCTTTCCACGGCCCCTCCGACAAGGCGTCGGCCCTCTTCATTCGCGCCGACCGAGCCATGTACCGGGCCAAAGAGGAGGGGCGAAACCGCGTCGAATCCGAGGAGGGACTGCCCTCTCTTCCCCGGCGATGAGAACGAGGAGGTCCGCATCCTGCGGACCTCCTCGTTCTCATCGCCGGGGAAGAGGAAAGTTTTACTGGCCGACGGCCTTGAGATCGGGAACGGTCAGGGCCTCGGCGGGGTGGACCTGGCGCCAGGTCTTCACGGCCAGCCCCCAGACGTTGATGAACCCCTTGGCCGATCCGTGGTCGAAGGTGTCGGCGTCGGTATAGGTGGCCAGATCGTCCTGATAGAGGGAATTCTCCGATTTGAGGCCCACGACGACGGCCTGTCCCTTGTAGAGACGGACGCGGGCCACGCCGGAGACCACTTCCTGGGCCTTGTCGAAGAAGGCGTCGTAGGCCTCCTTGAGGGGAGAGTACCAGTAGCCGACGTAGGCCAGCTCCCCGTACTTGTTCTCCATGTCGGCTTTGGCCGCGTGGACCTCTTTAGCCAGGGTGAGCTTCTCCAGGGCCTTGTGAGCTCCCATGAGGACGACGGCCGCAGGGCACTCGTAGACCTCACGGCTCTTGAAGCCGACGAGACGGTCTTCGATCATGTCGATCCGCCCCACGCCGCAGGCTCCGGCGATCTCGTTGAGCTTGGCGATCAGCGCCGGCCCCTCCATGACGGCACCGTCGAGGGAGACGGGAAGGCCCTTCTCGAAGCCGATCTCCATGTAAAGAGGGGCGTCCGGAGCATCCCAGGGATCGGCCGTGAGGGCGAAACAGTCCGAGGGAGGCTCGTTCCAGGGATCCTCCAGAACGCCGCACTCGATGGCCCGACCCCACATGTTCTCGTCGATGCTGTAGGGGGATTTGGCCGTGACCGGCACGGGAATGCCGTGCTCCTTGGCGTACTCGATCTCCGTCTCACGGCTGAAATGCCAGTCGCGCACGGGAGCCAGGACCTGCAGCTTGGGATCGAGAGCGCCGACGCAGACCTCGAAGCGGACCTGATCCTGCCCCTTGCCGGTGCAGCCGTGAGCGACGGCGACGGCACCCTCCATCTGGGCGACCCAGACGAGGTACTTGGCGATGAGGGGACGAGAGAGAGCCGAGTTGAGGGGATAGGTTCCCTGATACTGGGCGTTGGCCTTGAGGGCCGGCCAGACGAAGTCACTGACGAACTCCTCGCGGAGATCCATGACATAGGCGTTGACGGCCCCCGTCTTGAGGGCCTTGTCCTTGACGGCCTCGAGATCGACGACCTGGCCGACGTCGGCCGTCATCGTCACCACATCGTACCCCTGATCCATGAGCCATTTGACGGCCACGCACGTATCCAGACCCCCGCTGTAAGCCAATACCACTTTGCCTTTGTACGTCATTGTCTTTTCCTCCCTTTCAATCGTCAAAGAGTGCCTGAAATCAAAAAAGAGTCCGTCCCGAGAAGGGACGGACTCTTTTGTCCGCGGTACCACCCAACTTGCCGCAGAGTGATCTGCGGCCGCTTGAGGTTCTTTAACGGGAACCAGGCGTTTTCCTACTTGGCAGGGCCTTTCTTCGGAAAGAGGCTCAGGGGCTCTATTCGGCCTTGCCGTCGAGAATCGCTTTCAGCCTAGGCGATCCCTCTCTGTCGACGAGCCACAGGCCTACTCTTCCCCGTCTCCGCCCCCATATTGGGCGTGAACGTCGAAGTAGGTCTTTCACATCGGACTCGTCTCAATCGGGCAAAGGCTTTCATCGAAAGCGGACCTCCTGAAGTGTGGCTTCCACTCGTTGAAGGGGAGTATAGCGAGGGACAGAGATGTTGTCAACCCCCTCAGCCACCCCTGTGTCGCCGGACAAGGATCGTGTCGCGCTGCAGGGCAGGATTTCGGGAAGGACCGGACCGGGACGCCTCGTGGGAACGAGGGGAGACGCTCCGACAGGATGAACCGGGACAGGTCTTCCCGATCGGTCTTTTCGCAGGGGCCCGGGCAGAAGATCCCATCGGAATCGGAAAAGAAGGGCTACGAGGTCGATTCCCGATCAGGGAGGGCCCTCCGCTCCAGATCGATCTCCGCCAACCCCCGGCCGCAGAGAATCTCCAGCGAGGGATAGTGGGTCATATCGAGGTGAATAGGCGTGACGGAAATGTAGCCGTGGGCGACGGCCCAAACGTCCGTCCCCTCTACGAGCTCGTCCTCCACGCGACCGGCGACCCAGTAATAGGTGCGGCCGTGAGGGTCCTGAAGGCGATTGACCTTGCCCTCATAGGCCCGAATCCCCTTGCGCGTGATCTGGACGCCTTTGACAAGGGAAGGGGAAAGATTGGGGACGTTGACGTTGAGAAGGACACCCGTCGGCAGCGGATTATCCGATAACCACTTCAGAAGGTGTACGGCGAAGGTTCCTGCCGTTTCATAGTGACGTTCTCCATCCTCCTCGCGACAATCGAGCGAGAAAGCGACCGAGGTCCTGCCGAAGACGAGCCCTTCCATGGCGGCCGAGACCGTCCCCGAATAGGTCAGATCGTCGCCCAGGTTGGGGCCCTTGTTGATGCCGGAGAAGACGACGGCGATATCGGGAGCGATCTCCTCCAGGCCGAGGACGACGCTGTCCGAGGGCGTTCCGTCACAGGAATAGGCCGCGACCGCCTCCGGATAGGGGCCGGTGATTTTCTGAAGCTTCAGGGGACGGTTGAGCGTGATGGCATGGCCGACGCTGCTCCGCTCCCGATCGGGAGCGACGACGACGGGCTCGTGGCCCGCCTCGGCGAGGAAGACCGTCAGAACGGCGATGCCCGGCGCGTAGACGCCGTCATCGTTGGTGACGAGGACGCGCATGGAGGTTCCCTCCTAGAGGATCAGCCTGTAGAGGAAGAAGACGATGGGGCTCATGATGGCCGGAAGGATTCCCAGGAAAAGAAGGCCCATGAGGACGAACATGCCGTAGCGCTCGAGCCAGAAGAACCCCTCCATCCAACGACCGGGCAGGAAGACGTAGAGCAGTTTCGAGCCGTCGAGGGGGGGAATGGGAATGAGGTTGAAGACGGCCAGGCCGATGTTGATGAGGATCATGAGCTGGATGAACAGCCCCAGCGCGTAGTTGTGCACGAAGGGGTAGGGCAAGACGCGGACGACGAGGCCGCAGACGACGGCCGTCAGCAGGTTTCCTCCCGCCCCGGCCAGGGAGACGAGAACGATGTCGCGTCGAGGCCTGCGGAAATAACGCGTGTCGATGGGGACAGGCTTGGCCCAGCCGAAGCGGAAGAGAAGGAGCATGAGGGCTCCCATGGGATCGAGATGGGCCAAGGGGTTGAGGGTCAGCCGTCCCCGAAGTTTGGGCGTCGGATCGCCCAGCCTGTAGGCCACGTAACCGTGACAGAACTCGTGAAAGGTTATGGCCCAGAGGACGGCCGGGAGGCTCAACAGAAGCTGCGTCAAATCGGGCATGCGAAACAGGGTCGGTCACTTCCTTTCCGTGTCCGGAGCGGCGCCCGGATAGGTGTCGAGCACCCATTGTATCTCTTCTTCGCGCGTTTCCACAGAGCCGTCGAGGCGAGCCGTCAGAAGCGCGTCGAGGATCTTCCCCACGAGAGGGCCTCGTCTGTATCCCAGGTCGAGGATATCCCGCCCCGTCAGCATGGGGCGCACCTTGTGCCACCTCGTGAGGAAAAGGAGGAGACGTCTTCGTATCCTCTGTCTCTCCGTGGCGGCGGCCCAGAAGAGGCAGACGGCGAGGGGGACGCCCGTCAGGGCCCGGCAGATCTCCGAAGGGCGTCTCTCTCCCCGTCCGCCCAGATCGTTCTCGGCGGCACCGAGGGAGAAAAGAGCGAGGGAAAGGACGTGACGCTCCGCCGGAGTCAGGTGGAGCCTGTCCATGACGCTCCTCTGAACGGCTTCGTCACTGCCGAAAAGAAGCGATGCCAGATAGACGAGCCAGAGCGACGCCTCGAGGGGCGGAAGATCACGGTGAAGACGGCGGAAAAAGACGGTCAGACGGCGGACGACGCGATCCGTGCGGGAGTCGACGGCCAGCCCGGGAAAGAGGACCTCCCAGGCCCCGAACTCGCGAAGACGGCGGATGGCCGGCAGGGGCAGAGCCTCGTGAAAAAGGATTTCCACCTCGCTCTTGACGCGCAGTCCCGAAAGGAGGGAGAGAAGACCTCCTCGGACACAGCTCGTCAGGAGGCGAACCGTGTTCTCCTCCATCTTGAGCTTGAGGCGCTGTTCGAGCCGGACGGCACGAAAAACGCGCGTCGGGTCCTCGACGAAGCTCAGATTGTGGAGCACCTTGAGGAAGCCCCTCCTCAGGTCGCGGCGGCCGCCGAAATAATCGACAAGAGTCCCCCAGTCCCTCTCCCCCAGGGCGATGGCCATGGCGTTGACGGTGAAGTCGCGCCGGTAGAGATCGTGTTTGAGGGAATCGCTGGCCACTGTGGGCTGGGCCACGGGAAACTCGTAGAACTCGCGCCGAGCCGTGGCGACATCGACCTTCCTTGGACCGGGAAAGACAATCATTCCCGTTCGGAAACGCTCATGCACGGAGACGCGGTAGCCCTCCCTCTCCCAGGCCTTCATGAAGGCCACGCCGTCGCCTTCGATGACGATATCCAGATCGAGGTTGGTCCGGCCCAGGAGAAGATCGCGGACGAAGCCGCCGACGGCATAGGCTCTCATGGAGAGACTTTCGGCCATCCGCCCCAGCCGACGGAGGAGATCGTTCGTCTCCTCCGAGAGACGCCGGACCATGAGATCCGTCAGATCTTCCTGCCAGGGGTAGTCGTGGCCGAAGCGGCGCTCCTCCGGAGGAAGGGAGGCCGGGTAGAGGGCCCGAAGCATGTCCGTCCTGGTGACGATGCCCTGAAGCTCGCCATCGACGACGACGGGGAGACGGCCGATATTGTGGACCACCATCATGCGGTGAGCCTCGGCGATGGAGGCCTCGGGGCGGAGCGAGAGAACGCCTTCCGTCATGTATTCGGCGACCCGGACCTGGCCCAGGCCGTGAAGCTTGGCCTTGTCGAGGTCTTTGCGGGTCATGATTCCTTTCAGACGTCCCCCGACGGTGACGGGAAGGGCGGCATGTCCGTAGCGGATCATGACCCGATAGGCCTCGTCAAGGGAGATGGAGGCCTCGACGGCCATGACGGGACGGGTCATGACGTCCCGGACGAGGAGGGAGGGAGCGACGGCCCCCTCCAGAGCCTTCTCCAAATCGGCCAGGATCCGGGACGGCTCCACGCCTGTCAACGTCACCGACGCCGCCTGGGGGTGACCGCCGCCGCCAAGAGGGGCCAGGAAAAGGGCCACGTCGAGGATACCCTCGCGGCTTCGACCGACGACGTAGGTCCTCTTCTCCATGGAAACGGCGACGAGGGAGATGTCCGCGTCGAAGTAGTCCCGGAGACGGTGGACGAAGAGGGAAAGGCCCTCGACGTAATGGTCGAGACTCAACGTGGACAAAACGACGCGGGCTCCGTTGATATAGCGCTCCCAGGCACGGTCCACGAGAAGATCCTGGAGGCGTCGCTCGGGAGCCGAAAGGGCCATCTCGACGTAGAGAGGGATGAGAGTCATATCGGCCCCCAGCTCTCGAAGACGGGCCACGGCCTCGAAGTCGCGGCGGCAGGTGGAGCCGAAGGTGAGGGCTCCCGTGTCCTCGTAGATGCCCAGGACGAAAAGGGTCGCCTCCTGAGGAGAGATGGGAATCCCCTCGCCGAGGAGGATCTCGACCATGAGCGTCGTCACGGCTCCCACGGGCTCGATGACGCTCTTTTCGGCCTCGATCTCGTCCAAAGAGGGGGGATGATGGTCGTAGAGATGAACTTCGACGGAAGGTCTATCCAGAAGGGGAGCAAAGGCGCCGAGACGGGATCGGGATCGGGCATCGACGATGACGAGAAGCTCCACGTCGGCCAAAGTGATTTTTCTCGGCGTCAGGACCTCCCAGCGGCCGGGAAAGCGTTTGAGAAACTCCCGGACCGTCCGCCCCGCCGAGCCGGAAAAGCTCAGGACGGCGCCGTCGTAGAGTTTGGAGGCCGCCACCATGGAGGCCAGGGAATCGAAGTCGGAGCCGATGTGGCTCGTGATGAGCCTCATCGATCGAGACACTCCAGGGCACGGCGGGCGGTTCCCCTCGCAAGCCTCCGGGGAAGGTCGAAAAGGAGGACCTCGACGGAAAAGGCCTCGGCAAGACGGGCCACATCGGGGAAGCGACGCTCCAGCCCCAGAAAAAGGCCCTGGCCGGAGACGGAAGGGAGAGAGACGGCCAACCGCCCTCCGGCGAGGGCCTCGGCGAAGCCCTCCCCCCCTCCGAGAGAGAGGAAAAGCCCCATCCCTCCAAGATCGGCGAAGTCCCGGCCGAGCGTCTCCGCCCTTCGGGCCAGCACCTCAAGGGAGGCGTCGTTGTCGACGACGAAGTGGGCCCGACGACGTTTCTCCTCCGAGGGGAGGAGGAAACGCTCCCGGGCGGAAAGGTGGGCGCCGTCGAGACCGCGGAAGGCGTTGCGTCGGGCCCGTGTCGGAGCCGAAGCCGTCACGTAGACCGTCTCATCGACCCAAAAGGGGGGACCAGACTCGAAAAGGAGGGGCACTTCGGCGACGACCCAGCCAGAAAGGGAGGCCAGACGACGCTCCATCTCGAGAAAGACGGGCCCATGAAGAAGGTCACAGAGCCAGTGATACTCCCCGTCGGAGGCAAAGGCACGGGAGGCCACGGCCGAGGGCTGGATGCGTCCCTCTTCGTCAAGGACCTCCTCTCCCCAGCGGAGACGGGCGGCCTCGACGAAGGCAGGACGTCGCCAGAGACCGCGCACGATGTCGTCGGCATCGAGGACGACGGCTCCCCTGTCGGAAAAGAGAGAGGCCACCGTCGATTTACCGGCGCCGATATCCCCAGTGAGACCGGTAACCCACATGGCGCGTCACTCCCTCCCGGCTGCGGTCGTCGACGGTCTTGAAGCGATCGGGAATCTCCTGAAGGAAACGGGAATAGCCGTTGGCCTGAAGCGTCCCGAAAAGAAGACGGCTTCGGGCCCCCGATAGGAAAAGACGATCCTCGGCGCGCGTCATGGCCACGTAACAGAGACGGCGTTCCTCCTCGAGCCCCTGACTCTCCTCGTCGAGACAACGGGCATGGGGGAAGATGCCCTCTTCCATGGCGACGACGAAGACGACGGGAAACTCGAGCCCCTTGGCGGCGTGAAGCGTCAGGAGATTGACGCGGTCCTCGTCGTCGAGAGAGCTCTCCTGATCGGTGAAAAGGGCCAGCTCGACGAGGGCCTCGGCCAAAGGAAGACCGGGAGGAACGACGGAAAGGATTTCGAGGACGTTCTCGACGCGCTCCTCCCAACCCTCCTTGTCGTATTCGGCCAGGAAGGCGCCGTAATCGACATCGCCGAGGACGTAACGAAGGGCCTCGCCGAAATCATCGCTCCGATCGAGGAGGTGTTCCATATGGCCGGCCAACTCCAGAGCCCCCTGTGCGGCCTTGCCCTTGAGTCCACAGCCTGCAGACAGAGACCGCCAGATCTTCTGCGGCTCCGTCAGGGGAATCCGGCCCAGATGGTCCGCCAGACGTTCCAGACTCTTGGGGCCCAGTCCCCGCGTCGGAACATTGCCGATCCTCTCCAGCGAGGCCCTGTCCCGGGGATTGACGGCCAGCCTCAGATAGGCCAGGACGTCTTTCACCTCGCGGCGCTCATAGAAACTCGTCCCTCTGACGATGCGGTACGGGATGGCCGCCTCGACGAGACGCTGTTCGTAGAGGCGGCTCAGGGCATTCATCCGGTAGAGGAGAGCCATATCGCCGTAGCGGAAGCCCGAGGCGTGAAGCTCCTCGATGCGGTCGACGACGAAGCGCGCCTCGGCCTCCTCGCTCGGCGCCAGAAGGGAATAAATCTTCTCGCCCCTGTCTCGGGCCGTCCAGAGCTCCTTGGGCGGCCGCAGCCTGTTTCGGGAAATGACCTCGTTGGCGCCGTCGAGGATCATGCCCGTCGAGCGGTAGTTCTGATCGAGAACGACCGTCTTCGCGCCGGGAAAATCCGTCTCGAAACGGAGGATCATGGACATATCGGCGCCGCGCCAGCCGTAAATGGACTGATCGGGATCGCCGACGACCATGAGGGACGCCCCCCCTCCCGAGAGGAGCTTGAGAAGGCGATATTGAAGGCGGTTCACATCCTGATACTCGTCGACGAGAATCCAATCGTAGCGGTTTCTCTCGACCTGCAGAGCCTCGGCGTCGGTCAGAAGGAGGTGGAGAGGGAGGACGAGGAGGTCATCGAAATCGAGAGCTCCCTGGCGTCGGAGCTCCTCCTGGTAGCGGCCGTAGAAATCGCTCCAGGGAGCGGCCAGCTTATCGGGCCGGAGCGTCCGAAGATCGCACTCCGTCTTGCCCCGCGACATCTCTCCCAGAATCCAGGCCGTGTCGTAACGTTGCTCGTCGAGATTGAACTCCGTGCGGAGACGCTTGACGAGGTTGCGGCTATCGGCCCTGTCGAAGATGACGAAGTTTTTCCCGAAACCCCGCTCTTCGAGGAGGACCCTGTGGCGCAGAAGCCAGCGCAGCCCCCAGGCGTGGAAGGTGAGGACCTCCATCTCCCCGCGGCCGGGCCCGAGGAGGTCGGTGACGCGCGTCGCCATCTCCCGGGCCGCCTTGTTCGTGAAGGTGACGGCAAGAAGGCGACGGGAAGGGATCCCTCTCTCCTCGACGAGATAGGCGAGCTTGTGCGTCAGCACGCTCGTCTTGCCGCTGCCCGCCCCGGCAAGAACGAGAAGGGGACCGTCGCAGTAGACCACGGCCTCGTGCTGTCGGCCGTTGAGTCCCTCCAGAAGGGATCTCATCGTGCCCTTCCCTCTTGGCGACGGCTTTCTTCAGCGGCCGGCTTCGGCCCTATTCTTCCGAGAACGAGTGTCATCGACCTTTTCACCTCCGAAACGAGCGGGGCACCGCAAGAGGACCTTTCCTCCGGCCGATCCGGCTCCCCCGGACATAAAGAAGGCGCCGCAAACGGCGCCTTCGTCGAAATCCCTTCGGTCTTTCCCGTCAGGAACTCCGGCGAGGCTCGCCGAGGGGAAAGACCCCGAGCCGGAGGACGGTCAGATCTCGGGCGTGATGAGCCCGTAGCCACCTGAGCGGCGGCGGTAGACGACGTTGATGCCGTCGCCCTCGTCGGCGTTGCGGAAGACGAAGAAGGAATGGCCGAGAAGGTCCATCTGCATCGTCGCCTCCTGAGCCGACATGGGACGCATGGGGAAACGCTTGATCTTGACGATGGCGTCGATGTCCTCCGCCTCGGCCGACTGGGGCGACTGCAGCTCGCCCATGAGCTCTTCGGCGTCGAAGATCTCGAAGGAGACATCGTGGGTCTTCATCTGGGCCCGATCGGTCAGATACTCCTTATGGCGTTTGACCTGGCGCTCGATGTTCTTGAGCGACCTGTCGAAAGCCTTGCGAAGGTCGTTGGCATGATCTTCGCCTCTCATGACGACACCGTTGACGTCGGAAGTAATTTCCACCACGAACATGCCACGGCTGAAGCTCATCTCGACCTGGGAGCTGAGAATGCGCTCGAAAAACTTCTCGAGCTTGCCCAGCTTCTTCTCCATATGGTCCTTGACGGCATCGCTGAGATCGACGTTTCGGCTCACGTACCGGATGTCCATGGGCATTCCTCCAATCATCGAATCGTGACATCCCTATTGTAACACTTTCAGCGAGGCCCTCAAAGGTCGCAGGGCGGCCGCTCCCCTACCGCCCCTCTGCGGAAGGACCATCGACGTAGTCGCAGTAGACGCCTCGGTGACGCAGCTCCGTCGACGTTCGACTGATGAAGGACCCTTCGACGACGTTCCGAAAACCCTTCTTGGCAAGAATGGCCTTGATATAGTCCACGTGAGGACAGCGATCGTAATGGTGGTTATCGGTCACCATGCAGGAGGCCAGATGGACGACGACATCATCGACTCCGACGTCCGTCTTCTCTCGCAGCTTCCGGGCCAGGTGCTCCATCTTGGCCGCCACGCTCTTGCCGCAGCAGCCGCCGCACGTGAAGGAGAGATAGCGCAGCCCCTGGGGATAATCGACGAACCTGCCCGTCCTCTCGTAGAAAGAATGGGAACAGGCGAAACCGCTGCATCGGTTGTGGGCGATCTGGCACTGGATGATCACGATGAGACTGGTCACGAGAAAGCCTCCCGTCGGGATGGAATGGCCCCATCAAAACACGAAAGGGCCGCCACGTCGACGCGGCGGCCCGAGAAACCTGCGGCAGTGATCCCCCGCGACCGAAAGGGGAGAAGACCCTCTCTCCCGCAGAGAGAAACCAAGACGCCTAGTCGCGGACGATACGCGTGCCGGCCCGGCCTTCCAGGGCCTCGAGGGCCTCGTCGAGACAGGCGATGACGGCACGCTCGCCTCCGTTGCGGACGAAGCGGAGGGCGGCGGCCACCTTGGGGCCCATGCTTCCGGCCCTGAAATGCCCTTCGCTCTGGTAGCGCTCCATCTCCGAGGCGGAAACCTCGCCGAGCCAGCGCTCCTGAGGCGTGCGAAAATCGAGGGCCACCTGAGGCACGTCGGTGAGAACCATGAAGACATCGGCGCCCACGGCCTGCGCCAGCCGCTCGCCGGCCAGATCCTTGTCGATGACGGCCTCGACGCCCTTGAGCTGACCGTCTTCGAGACGCATGACGGGGATGCCCCCGCCACCCGAGGCGACGACGACGCAGCCGGCCTCGATGAGTTTCACGACGGCGCCGGCCTCGACGATTCTTTTCGGATCGGGCGAGGGGACGACGCGGCGCCATCCACGGCCCGAATCCTCGATCCAATGCTCGCCCGTGGCCGCGGCGCGGGCCTTGGCCTGCTCCTCGGTGTAGAAGGGACCGACGGGCTTGGCCGGGTTGGCGAAGGCGGGATCGGCAGGATCGACCTCGACCTGGGTGACGACACAGACGGGGTCGTGGCCGACGAGGCCGGCCTTGGCCATCTCATTGTGGAGGCTCTGGCAGAACATGTAGCCGATGAAGCCCTGGCTCTCGCCGCCGCAGACGTCCATGGGCATGGCGGGAACCTTGGCGCTGCCCAACTCGTGGCGGATCAGGATGGCGCCGACCTGAGGACCGTTCCCGTGGGTGACGACGATCTCATGGCCCTCCTGAAGCATCCTGACGATCTGTCTGGCCGTGATGCGGACGTTCTCGAGCTGCTCCGCGAATGTCCCTCTCTGTCCGCTCTGGAGGATGGCATTGCCTCCGAGGGCCACAAGCACTCTTTTCCCCATCTGCCGATCACCACCGGTCTTCAAGATAAGTCGATCTCCCTTGGGGAGACGATCGGACTTCTTCGTTTACCGGTCCAGTATAGGTCCTGCCGCCGGAACAAGCAATAAAATAAAGATGAAATATAAACTCAAATATTGACATTGTTCAGAGACAGCCCTTCCCGAAGAAAAAAAGGCGACGAGGGCTTACGCCCCCGCCGCCTCCGACAAGATGTCGCCTGCCGACGGAACGGTCAGTCCTCGAGGATTTCCTTCTCTTTCATCCCCTGAGCGGCATCGACCTTCTTGGAGAATTCATCGGTGAGATCCTGAATTTCCTTCTGGTAGCGGCGAAGGTCATCTTCGCTGATGAGGCTTTCCTTTTCCATCCTCTTCATCGTCTCGACGCCGTCGCGGCGGAGGTTGCGCAGGGCCACCTTGGCATCCTCGCCATACTTGCGCACCAACTTGGTGAGTTCGATGCGGCGCTGACGGTTCAGCTCGGGCAGGGTGAGACGGACGGCCTCGCCGTCGACGACGGGCGTGACGCCCAGAGAGGAGGCCAGAATGCCCTTTTCTATGGCCTTGAGGGCCGTCTTGTCCCAGGGGGTGATGAGAAGCTGACGGGGATCGGGAACGGTGACGTTGCCCATCTGCTTGACGGGAGTCTGTGTGCCGTAATAGTCGACTTTGATCTCTTCGACCAGGGCGGGGTGAGCCCGGCCGGTCCTGATGCCCAGGTACTCTCCCTTGAGGTGCTCGACGGTCTTTTCCATCTGCTGCTTCAGTCTGGCGATCTCCTTCGTTGGCATCGCTCATCACTCCTTTTCGGTTAAGAGGTCACGAGAGTTCCCACGTCCTCTCCGTCGACGAGCAATTTCTTCAGGTTCCCCTCTCCATGGATGTCGAAGACGACGATGGGAATCCCGTTCTCCATGCAAAGAGAGAAGGCCGCCGCATCCATGACCTTGAGCTGTCTCTGGAGGGCCTCAAGGTAGGTGATGCGCGAAAAACGCTTCGCCTCAGGATACTTCACGGGGTCTCTATCATATATACCATCGACCTTCGTTCCCTTCAACACACAGTCGGCGCCTATTTCGGCGGCCCGAAGGGCGGCGGCCGTATCGGTCGAGAAATAGGGGGAACCCGTCCCTGCGGCGAAGATGACGACGCGCCCCTTTTCGAGATGGCTCAGGGCACGGCGCCGGATGAAGGGCTCGGCCAGCTCACGCATCTCGATGGCCGTCTGAACGCGAGTGGGGACGTCGAGGCGCTCCAGAGCATCCTGCAGAGCCAGGGCGTTGATGACCGTGGCCAACATGCCCATATTGTCGGCCTGCGCCCTGTCGAATCCCTTGTCGACGGCCTGAATGCCCCGGAAGATGTTACCCCCTCCGACGACAAGGGCGATCTCAAGGCCGGAACGGGCCGCGTCGGCGATATTGCGGGCGATCTTCTGGACCTCGGTGAGGTCGAGGCCGAATCCGGCCTGGCCGGCGAGAATTTCTCCCGAGAGCTTGAGGAGCACGCGCCTGTAGGAACTCATGAATGGGACCTCCTCCGAAGAAGGCGAAGCGGGCCGAAGGCCGCGGGCGGACACGAAAAGGGGGCGGGGCTTTCGCCTCGCCCCCTTGAGTGAAAAGGGCTCCTCTACTCTCCGATGGAGAAGCGGGAGAAACGTCGGATGACGATATTCTCGCCCAACTTGGCGATGGCTCCCATGACGAGGTCGCGGATCTTCCTGTCCTGGTCGCGGATGTAACCCTGCTCGAGGAGACAGTTCTCCTCGTAGAATTTCTTGACCCGCCCCTCGGCGATCTTCTCGACGATGTGGGCCGGCTTGCCCTCCTCGAGAGCTTGAGCCTTGAAGATCTCCTTTTCCTTCTCGAGCACCTCGGCGGGGACCTCTTCGGGAAGGAGATACTGGGGAGAGGCGGCGGCGATGTGCATGGCGATCTCGTGACCCAGGGAGAGGAATTCGTCGGTGCGCGCGACGAAGTCGGTCTCGCAGTTCAGCTCCAGGAGAGTGCCGATCTTGCCCGTCGTGTGGATGTAGCTGAAGATGACGCCCTGCGAGGCCGTCCGCTCCATCTTCTTGGCGGCCTTGGCCAGCCCCTTCTCGCGGAGATGATCGGCGGCCTTCCCGACGTCGCCGCCGCACTCGGCGAGGGCCTTCTTGCAGTCGAGAACGCCGGCGCCGCTCATCGCTCTAAGTTCCTTGACAGCTTCCATATCGACAGCCATGGACCTAGGCCTCCTTCCAGCCTTTATGCTCTTCGATGCCTTCCTTGACGAGCTTTTCCCCTACTTCGCCGTAGGTCTCGTGCAGTTTCTCGCGAATTTCGATGTCGACGGGCTCAGAGGCGCCACCCTCGTCGGCCTCGGGATCGACATAGCCGTCGACGCCCTGGCGTCCCTCGACGACGGCATCGGCCATGAGCTTCGTCATCAGCTTGATGGCCCTGATGGCGTCATCGTTGCCGGGGATGGGAAAATCGATGATCTCGGGATCGCAGTTGGTGTCGACGATGGCGATGACGGGGATGCCAAGCTTGCGGGCCTCGCGGATGGCGATCTCCTCGCGGCGGGGATCGATGACGAAGAGGGCGTCAGGCGCCTCCTTCATCTCGCGGATTCCCAGGAGGTACTTCTCGAGCTTCTCCCTGATCTTGCGGAGCTGGACGACTTCCTTCTTGGGCATCTTCTCGTAGGAGCCCTCTTCTTCCATCTTCTGGAGCTCCACCATGCGCGTGACGCGCTTGCGGATCGTGGGGAAGTTGGTCAAAAGACCGCCGAGCCAGCGCTGGTTGATGTAGTGCATGCCCGAGCGCAGGGCCTCTTCACGGATCGTCTCCTGGGCCTGGCGCTTCGTTCCGACGAAAAGGACCGTGCCGCCTCCCTTGGAGACTTCGCGCAGGAAATCATAGGCTTTCTCGAGGCCCTTGACCGTCTTCTGGAGGTCGACGATGTAGACGCCGTTTCTCTCCGTGAAGATGTAGGGCTTCATCTTGGGATTCCAACGTCGTGTCTGGTGTCCGAAATGGACGCCGCACTCCAGGAGCTGCTTCATCGTTACGATACCCATAAAATAACCTCCTTCGTTTTTCCCTCCACGCCCTTCCACTGCCTCGGACCCCTGAGGGGAACGCCGAAGGCATCGGGACGTGTGCGTGATAAGGGCCATCGGCAAGTATATCACAGCCCCCGGTTGACCTTCAACCGTCGTTCAACTAAAATATACCCCGTATTCGTATTCATAATCGACAAGGAGGAATTACTGTGGCCAAACAGTCCCTGATCCGGGAAATCGAGAACCTCTCGCCGGAGAGGAAGGCCATGCTCAACCGCCTCAAGCGCGTCGAGGGACAGCTTCGGGGCATTCAGCGCATGATCGTCGAGGATCAGCCCTGCCACTCCATTCTCGTCCAGCTTTCGGCTGCCAGAAAAGCGATGCAGCAGGCCTGCATCGAGATCCTCAAGAACTACGTCCGCAAATGCCTGGCCGAGCAGGGAGAGACAGATCTGAGCGAGATGGAGAGCCTCATCGGCACTCTCATCGACATCGCCCCCCTGCCGGCGGAATGCGACGACAAGCACGAAGAGGCTTAAACCGAGTCAGAGCCCGCTCTCCAGAAAGGGAGCCAAGATGCCCAGTTCGTGGTCATCCCCCGTCAGCCCGTCGAGAAGTCGATCGCCTCGGCGGATCAGGTAGCGCCAATCCATCGAGAGGCTCTGGGGAAGGACCTGAACGGAGGCGTAACGGCCCCACCCCCGCCAGCCTTCGGGAACGCCGCATCGGCTGCCTTCGGCCACGAAAAGGACCTTGGCCTCCGACAGACGAGGAGGGACGGAGCGCCCCTCAAGGGGAAGGAAAGAGGGAGTCGGCTCCCGAAGAGGGGCCAGCTCCCTCCCCGTCAGGCCGTCCACCCATAGCCGCACCCTGCGGTAGGAGGGACGTCTGAGCAGACCTCTTTCGTAGATTTCGACGTCGACGGAAAAGACCGGGGCCAGCAGCAGCCGATCACCGGCCTCGACGGCCAGGAGAGGTTCAAGGAAGCGCTCCTTCATCATCATCCCTCCCGACAAGGAAAACGGTCCTCCGCTGGAGGCCCAGAATCCCCGTGGCACCCGAAAAGATCCCCTACCGTTGCTCCCTTCCGGGCCTGGCGGAGTTCGGGGGTTTTCGCCGCACGGGACTGGACCTCCAGCGGAAAACCGTTCAATCGATCTAAACATACAAAAAATGGCGGAGGAGGTGGGATTTGAACCCACGGAACGTCGCCGTTCAGACGCTCTCCAAGCGCCCGCCTTCGACCACTCGGCCACCCCTCCGCAACAGGATGAATTTTAGCATCTTTCGACGGCCCTCGCAAGGGGCGAAGAGCGCCCCTGCTCCCTCGGCGATGCCGCCTTCGTCGTCCGTCCTCTCCGGGGAGCCTCTCGATTGCGAGGTACGGCGACGAACCGGGACCTTCGACGCTCCCCTACCCTGAAGACGGGAACAAAAAGGCCGCCGAGACACTGGGCCCCTGACGGCTTCTGAAGATTCTATGGCGGAGGAGGTGGGATTTGAACCCACGGAGGAACAAAGTCCCTCACTTGATTTCGAGTCAAGCGCCTTCGACCGCTCGGCCACTCCTCCATCGCGACGACGATTCTAACACAGGAGAGGCCTCGACGCCAGAGGCAAGGCGGAGAAAGAGCGTCACCTCTCCGCCGGAGATGCCGGTTAGACGCCGGATCGAATCGCGCCGTTACCGCCGCAAGCCCCGCTCAAGTCTTTTCCGTGCAGCACAGGGGGGAGACCGTCTAGCGGGACCGTCATCCGACGGGACTCCACGCCGCGAATCGCCGCGCCGAAACGCCTCGCCCCCTGCGCCGACGTCAAGGCAGCCGAGAAGACCGTTCCCCGGCCGAAGGCCTGGAACCGGGCCGTCAGTCCCCTCTTCGTCATCGAAGCTGCCTGCTCGCACGAATCCGCACAGGGCAGATCAAGCGCCTCGCCAGGCGGCCAGAGTCCTTATCTCCTCCCAACGATCAGACGCCGGGCGCGAAGAGACTCGTCGAGGGGGCACCTCGTTTCTCCTCGTACATCCTCGCGTCGGCTGCTAGGTCATGACGGCGGAGAAGAGGAGGCTGGGAAGGGCAACGACGAGGTAGACGCGACGCTCCGTCCCCCGCGTTCCGTAAAGAAGGGAAAAGACCATGAGGAGGAGCATGACGGCGAAGAGACCGTCGTTGACAAGGCATCTCGCCGCGGCGCTGCTCCGGTTGACGTAGGAAAGGGCGACGAAGAGGACGATGCCGAGGGCAACGATGCCCTTGCGCGGCTTTTCGCCGCCGAAACGGCGGAAGCGGAGAATGCCTTCCAGCAGAAGGAGCATCGCCGAAAGGGAGGCGGCCATGTTGAAAAACATGCTGTAGTCCCCCAGGAGCGAGTAGAGGGGGAAGAGCCCTCCTCCGACGAGCCCCGCCAGGGCCCAGCAGCCGGGACCTCTCTCGGAACGGTTGAGGCTCCAGAGGAGAATCATGGCGAAACCGGAGAGGGCGGCGACGAGGCTCATCACCAGCTGAAGGAGGACGAGATCAGGGGTCACGACGAAAACCTCCCGACAGATTCGGAAGAAGTCCCGGCTCCCGGGCAGCCGGAGGAAGAGAAAGCGAGAGGCGGGGCAACCCCGCGGCGGCGGGCTTGGCCGGGAGAGAGCCCCGAACCTCTTCCCTTCAGGGACAGAAAGGCGGCTCGGGTCCTTTCTCGGCTTTTCGCGCCCTTCGCCTGGAGCGGAAGAACCCGCTCAGGAGCCCGGCGGCCTCCTGAGCCATCAGCCCCCTGCGACAGGCGACCCGGACGGGGAAGCGCCCGTCGGCCAGGAGGTCGTAGAGAGTCCCGCAGCAGCCGGCGCGGGAATCGGAGGCGCCGAAGACGAGGTGACCGAGACGGCACTGGAGGATGGCCCCGGCACACATGGGACAGGGCTCGAGGGTGACGTAGAGCGTGCAGTCCGAGAGGCGCCACCGCCCCAGAGTGCGGGCGGCCTGGGCGAGGGCGATCATTTCGGCGTGGGCCAAGGGATCGCCCCGGGCCTCGCGGCCGTTGTGCCCCCGCCCGACGACCTGGCCGGCGGATACGACAAGGGCCCCGACGGGGACATCGCCCGTCTCGAGAGCCAGGCGAGCCTCGGCGAGGGCCAGATTCATAAAATCCCTGTCGGCCTCGGAAAAAACGCTTAGGGGAGTCACGGCCTCAGATCTGAGAGATGTTCATTCCCGAGAAGATCTCCTGCATCTCTTTTTTGATGCGGTTGCGGATCTTCTTTCTCTCTCCGGGCAGGAGCATCTGCTCCGTCGTGTCGAAGAGGTAATTGTCGAGATCGAACTCGCGGAGGATCATTTTGGTATGGAAGAGGTTCTCCTGATAGACGTTGACGTCGATCATCTGGTAGAGGTCGCGCATTTCGGCGGCGATGTAGTTCTGGATCGAGTTGATCTCGTGATCGATGAAGATCTTGCGGCCGCTCACGTCGCGCGTGAAGCCCCTGACGCGGTAGTCGACGATGGCGATGTCGGGGTTGAAGGCATGGAGGAGGTAGTTGAGGGCCTTCAGGGGCGATATCTTGCCGCAGGTCGAGACGTCGAGATCGACGCGGAAGGTGCTGATCCCCTGGTCGGGATGAATTTCCGGGTAAGTATGGACGGTGATGTGGCTTTTGTCGAGGTGGGCCGCCACGCTGTCGGGCAGGGGCCCCGGCACCTCCTTGCCGGAACAGTCGCGGCTGCCGCAGCCCAGAGGCTCCTCGGAGATGAGCATGGTCACGCTGGCTCCCTGGGGCTCGTAGTCCTGTTTGGCGACGTTGAGGATGTTGGCGCCGATGATGTTGGAGACGTCCGTCAAGATCCGCGTCAGACGGTCGGCGTTGTATTCCTCGTCGACATAGTCGATGTAGGCCTGACTCTCGTCGCGCGTCCGTGCGTAGCAGATGTCGTACATGTTGAAACTCAGGGTTTTGGTGAGGTTGTTGAAGCCGTAGAGCTTGAGCTTGTCAATGGGCCGGATTTCCATCCCCCGATCACCCCCACTTTCCGAAAGGAAGATCGTGAGCCCGGCTTGCCGGTCTCGAACGTTCATTTTACAGCAGCGCCGAAAAATTGCCTATAGTTCTTCTGAACGGGAAAAGGACACCGGAGGATCGGAAGGGGCTGACTGAGGGAATTGATCGGGTATAAAATAGTCGGGATCGCTCCCTGTCATAAGGAGGTGCCTCTTGAAGAAGACCAACGCCGCCCGAGTCCTGGACCGGATGAAGATCGCCTACGAGTTGGGCGAATACGCCTTCGACGAAGAGCATCTCGGCGCCGAACACGTGGCGGCCGAGATCGGCCTTCCCCTCGACCAGGTCTTCAAGACCCTCGTCGCCCGCGGCGACGGCCGGGAAGTCGTCATGGCCTGCGTCCCCGGGTCGGGCGATCTGGATCTGAAGGCCCTCGCCGCCCTCGCGGGCTTCAAGAAGGTCGAGATGGTCCCCCTCAAGGAAGTCCAGCCCCTGACGGGTTACATCCGGGGAGGCGTCTCTCCCCTGGCGCCGAAGAAGGCCTACCGACTTTTCATCGACGCCTCGGCCCTCTCCTTCCCCTTCATCTCCGTCAGCGCCGGCCAGAGAGGCCTCCAGATCAAGGTGGCCCCCGGTGATCTCGTCGCCGCCACGGGAGCCCTGGTGGGCTCTCTCGTCAAAGACCGATAAGGTCCGATCCGAAAAGGAGGTTTTGCCATGTCTTTCGATCCCGTCCTCGCGCGCAGGAGCATCCGCCGCTACAAGGCCGATCCCGTCCCGGCCGAGAAGGTGACGCTCCTTCTCAAGGCCGCCATGAGCGCCCCCTCGGCCCACAACCAGCAGCCCTGGGAATTTATCGTCATCGACGACCGGAAACATCTCGACGCCATCCCCGGCGTCCACCCCTATTCGAAGATGCTCCTCGAGGCGCCTATGGCCATCCTCGTCTGCTCCCGCCAGGAGACCCTGACGGCCTCCGACTTCTGGCCCCAGGACTGCGCCGCCGCCACGGAGAACATCCTCGTCGAGGCGACGGCCCTGGATCTGTCCACGGTCTGGATGGGCATCTACCCCAAGGAGCCTCTCATGAAGGCCATGACGGAGATGTTCCGTCTTCCCGAGAACATCATCCCCTTTTCCCTCATCGCCGTCGGTTACGGCGCCGAGGAGAAAAAGCCCTCGAACCGCTACGACGAGGCCCGGATTCACCGCAACGGCTGGTAGGCCCTTCGCGACACAGGAAAGATCCCCGGGGCCTCCCGGGGATCTTTTGACATTTCGGCGCCAATGGGGCTACCATGACTCGTCCCCGCCTGGGGAATTGACACCCACAGCCCGGTCCGCCCTCGAGGGCGGACCCCGAAAGGTGACGCCATGATACGCATCACGAAAGGTCAACTGCGTTTCGGCGAGAGAGTTCTTTTCCGAGACCTCTCCCTCGCCGTTCCCGACGGAGGACGACTGGGGCTCGTGGGCCGCAACGGAGCGGGAAAGACGACGCTCCTCCGCGTCCTGGCCGGAGAGACCTCCCTCGACGAGGGCACCGTCGAGACGCCCCCCCGAGAGCAGATGGGCTACCTCGCCCAGGACCTGGCCGAACTGGGACCGGCGGACGTCGTCGATTTCCTCAAGGCCCGGGCCTCCCTGGCCCCCCTGGAGGGCGAGCTGCGCCGCCTCGAGGCCCTCATCGCCGAAAACGCCTCCGATGCCTCCCTACTGTCCCGCTATGACCGAGTCAACGCCAAGATCGCCGCTCTCGACGGTTTTTCCTTCGAGGCCCGAGCCGCCAAGGTCCTTGCCGGCCTGGGCTTTCCCCCGGGGTCCCTCCGCCGCTCCTGCGACGCCTTTTCCGGCGGATGGAAGATGCGCCTCATGCTGGCGGCCCTTCTTTTGGCGGCGCCGAAAACGATGCTCCTCGACGAACCGACGAACCATCTCGACACGGAAAGCCTCGAATGGCTCGAGGGCTATCTTCGCGACTACAGGGGGACGCTCGTCGTCATCTCCCACGACAGGCGTTTTCTCGACAAGATGACCTTCGAGACGGCGGAACTGGCTCTCGGCCGGATCACCCTCTACAAGGGGAACTTCTCCTACTACCTCGAAGAGAGCGTCAAGAGAAAGGAGGCCCTCGAGAAGGAGGCGCAGCGTCAGGACGCCGAGATCAAGAGGACGGAGCAGTTCATCGAGCGCTTCCGCTACAAGGCCACGAAGGCCACCCAGGTCCAGAGCCGCATCAAACAGCTCGAGAAGATCGAACGCATTGAGATCGAGGCCGACGAGACGACGGCGACGCTCCGGTTTCCTCCCTGTCCCAGGAGCGGCCACGACGTCGTCGCCGTCGAGGGGGCAGCCCGACGCTACGGCGACCTCGAGGTCTTCCGCGACGCCTCCTTCACCCTCCACCGGGGAGAGAAGGTGGCCCTCGTCGGCGTCAACGGCGCCGGGAAGTCGACCCTTTCCCGCCTTCTGGCCTTTCAGGAAGAGCCTTCCGCAGGAACGATCGTCAAGGGACACAACGTCCTTCCGGCCTTCTTCTCCCAGGAGAGCAGCCGCAACCTGGACTACGGCAACACGGTCTGGCAGGAGGTGACGGCCACGGGCTCTCTTCTCTCCGAAGTGCAGAGGCGGAGCCTCTTAGGGGCCTTCCTCTTCTCCGGGGAGGACATCCACAAGCCCGTCTCCGTCCTCTCCGGAGGGGAGAAGTCGCGCCTGGGCCTTCTCAAGATCCTCCTGAGTCCCTCCAACTTCCTCGTCCTCGACGAGCCGACGAACCACCTCGACATGGCCACGAAGGAGCTCTTCCAGCAGGCCCTTCTCGGCTACGACGGAACCCTCGTCATCGTCTCCCACGACCGCCATTTCCTCGACGATCTGGCGGCCCGCGTCATCGAGATCCGCCAGGGACGAGTCTACGACTACCACGGCAACTACTCCTATTTCATCGAGCGGCGAGCGCGTCTCCTCGAGCTGGAGACTCCCGGGGCGACGGCCGAGGGGGAAGCGCCACCCTCGACGGAAAAGGAACGCAAGCGCGACGAGGCCCGGCGGCGCAACGAAATCTACAGGAGACGGCAGGAGATTCTCGTCGACCTGGGCCCCCTCGAGGCACGCATCGAGACCCTGGAAAAGAGGAAGAGAGAGATAGAAGGGTCCCTCTGCGACCCCCAGGTTCTGGCCGATTCGGAGAGGGTCCGGGCCCTCATGATCGCCCTCGACGAGACGAAAGGGGAAATAGAGAGCCGCCTTCCCCTCTGGGAAGAGCTCATGGAGCGCCTCGAGGCCGTCGAAACCCGACCGGTCTGACAGCGCCGAAAGGAGAGATCGTTCATGGCTGCCCCTCTCAAGGGACGAGGACGCTTCCGCCAGGCCGACAGGGAGGCTCTCTACGCCCTCGCTCTCGCTTTGCTCAACTTTCTCTGGTGGTACGCCACGGCCTACGGCCTCGGCTCGGGCCCCGTCGAGACCTACCGCTACATCGCCGGTTTCCCGGCCTGGTTCTTTCTCAGCGCCATCGTCGGCTTTCTTCTTTTCTCCTTCCTCGCCGCGGCCATGGTGAAGCTCCTCTTCCGCGACATGCCCCTCGACGACGAGGCCCGGCGATGAGAGGCGACGCGTCCATTCTCGTCCCCGTCGTCCTCTACCTGGCCCTCATGTACGGCCTGGCCCTCTGGACGAACCGGAGGCTGTCGAGGGCCGACAATTTTCTCGAAGAGTATTTCATCGGAGGCCGCACCATGGGCGGCCTCGTCCTGGCCATGACCCTCGTCGCCACCTACACCAGCGCCAGCAGTTTCATCGGCGGCCCCGGCGTGGCCTACACCATGGGCCTCGGCTGGGTCCTCCTGGCCATGATCCAGCTTCCCACGGCCTGGCTCACTTTGGGCGTCCTGGGCAAGCGCTTCGCCATCATCGGCCGCCGCATCGGCGCCGTCAACGTCAACGACTTTCTTTGGGCCCGCTACCGCAGCAGGGCCGTCGTCTTCTGCGGCTCCCTCTCCCTCGTCCTCTTTTTCGTCGCCGCCATGGTGGCCCAGTTCATCGGGGGAGCCCGCCTCTTCGAGAGCCTGACGGGCCTCGACTACCGTCTGGGGCTCGCCCTCTTCGCCCTCTCCGTCGTCCTCTACACCACGGTGGGCGGCTTCCGCGCCGTGGCCCTCACCGACACGGTTCAGGGCTTCGTCATGATCGTCGGCACCGTGGCCATCCTCTGGGGAACGATCCGGGCCGGAGGCGGCCTGACCCCCATCATGGAGACCCTCCGCCAGACCGACCCGGCCCTCCTGACGCCCTTCGGCCCCAAGGACTTCATCTCCAGGCCCTTCATCCTCTCCTTCTGGGTCCTGGTCTGCTTCGCCGTCATCGGCCTGCCCCACACGGCCGTGCGGTGCATGGGCTACAGGGACAGTCGATCCATGCACCGGGCCATCCTCATCGGCACCTTCGTCATGGGCTTTCTCATGCTGGGCATGCACCTGTGCGGCGTCTTCGGCCGCGCCGTCCTCCCCGGACTCCCCTCGGGGGACAGCATCATGCCCGAAATCACCCTTCGCGTCCTGCCCCCTCTCTGGGCCGGCCTTTTCCTTGCCGGCCCCCTGGCGGCCATCATGTCCACCGTCGACTCCCAGCTGCTCCTGGCCTCGGCCACTCTCGTCAAAGACCTTTTCGTCCGCTACGGCGCCCCGGGAGAGCCTCGCTCCATCCCGGCGGAAAAGACGCTCCGCCGGGCCGGTTTCGCCACGACGGCCCTTCTGGGACTCATCGTCTTCGGTGCGGCCCTCAGGCCGCCCTCGCTCATCGTCTGGATCAACCTCTTCGCCTTCGGCGGACTGGAGGCGGCCTTCCTCTGGCCCCTCGTCCTGGGGCTCTACTGGCGAAGGGCCAACGGAGCGGGAGCGTTGGCCTCGATGATAACGGGCGTGGCGACCTTCTTTCTCCTCTCCATCTACGTCAAACGCTTTCTGGGCATGAACGTCATCGTCCCCACCCTCGCCATCGCCCTCGTCGTCTTCGTCGCCGTCAGCCTCGCCACGAGAGCTCCCGACGAGGCGACGCTGGCCCCCTTCTGGGAAGACTGAGGCTCCTGCGGATGTCTCCGAAGCCCCTTCTTCGTGCCGCCTCGGACCTGCCTGCCCTTCGCCGCCCCCTTCCCCTGTGAGAGAAAGCCCCTGACCGGATGCGGTCAGGGGCTTTCGTCATCGCCTCGAGGCCGCCCGAAAAAGAACGTCGGCGCCGGGTCGGAGGCTACTCGCGCTCCTCCCTGTGAAAGGGAAGTCCCAAGGCGGCAGGAGCGCCGAGAAGAATGCCCTTTCCCTTCTTGATGGAGATTCCCGTGAGGACAACGATCGTCAGCACATAGGGAAGCATGAGCAGAAGCGGCGCCGGGATGCTCGTCCCCCCGGCCTGGACACGGAGCTGAAGGGCGCCCACGCCGCCGAAGAGGTAGGCGCCCAACGTCGATCTCAGCGGATGCCAGATGCCGAAGATGACGAGGGCGACGGCGATCCACCCCCGGCCCGACGTCATCTGCTCGACCCACATGTGGCTGTTGACGACGGAAAGATAGGCCCCTCCCAGGGCGGCCAGCCCTCCGCCGCAGAGCGTCGCGGCCCAACGGACGGCAGGGACGGAAAGGCCCGCCGCCGTGGCCGCCGCCGGGCTCTCCCCCACGGCGCGGAGATGGAGGCCCGGCCGGGTGTGAAAGAGAAAGAACCAGAGAAAGGCGACGAGAAAGAAAGACAGATAGACCATGGCGTCCTGGCAGAAGAGAACGGGCCCCAGGAGGGGGACACGGGAGAGAAGGGGCAGGGGAAAGGCCGAGAGACCTTCGATGGTCTCGCCCACAAGGCCTCGCCCGACGAGAGAGCTCGCTCCCGTGCCGAAGAGGGTCAGGGCCAGGCCGCAGACGACCTGATTGGCCCCCAACGTGACGCAGAGAAAGGCGTGGACGGCGCAGAGCAGGGCGCCGACGGCGAAGGCCGCAACCAGCCCCGCCCAGGGGGAACCGCCGTGGTAGGTGACGGAAAAACCCGTCAGGGCACCGACGAGCATGACCCCTTCCATGCCCAGGTTCATGACGCCCGATTTTTCCGTGACGATCTCGCCCAGAGTGGCGTAGAGAATGGGCGTGCCGCTTCGGACGGCGGCGGCGAGAATGGGGACGATAAGCTCCATCAGACGTCACTCTCCCCTCGGTGGAACCGAAGACGGTAGTGGCGGAAGAACTCGCCGCCGAGGACGCAAAAGAGAATCAGCCCCTGAAGGACCTGGACGCTCGACAGAGGCAGGCGCATGACGACCTGAAGCGTGTCGCCTCCGACGAGAAGGGCCCCCATGAAGAAGGAGACGACGAGGATGGCGAAGGGATTGAGACGGGCCAGCCAGGCGACGATGATGGCCGTGAAGCCGTAGCCGACGGAAAATCCCGGCTGGAGACGCCCCTGAAGGCCTGCCACTTCGCCCATTCCGGCCAGTCCGGCGATGGCGCCGGAGAGGAAAAGGACGGCGACGATGTGGCGCGACGTGGCCATTCCGGCATAGGCCGCGGCCCGGGCGTTCTGGCCGATGACGCGGATCTCGTAGCCCCATCGCGTCCAGCGGAGGACGATATGAAGGGCCAGGGCCGCCAGCAGGGCCAGAAAGAGTCCGCCGTGGACGCGGGTACCGAAAAACTGCGGCAGGCGAGCCGCCCCGTGAAAGGCCTTCGTCAGGGGAAAGCCCAGGCTGGCAGGATCGCGCCAGGGTCCGTAGACGAAGTACTCCAGCCCCAGAATGGCGATGTAGTTCATCATGAGGGTCGTGATGATCTCGTTGACGGACCACTTGGCCTTGAGCCAGCCGGCGAAGGCCCCCCAGAGGCCGCCCGCCAGGGCCGCCATGACCATCATCGTGCCGAGCATGAGAGGCGCCTGTTCCGAGGGGAAGCAGCGGACGGCCGCCGTAGCGGCCAGGGCTCCCGCCACGAGCTGTCCCTCGGCGCCGATGTTCCAGACGAGCATGGTGAAGGCCAGGGCGACGGCGAGGCTGCAAAGGGCTATGGGAATGGCCTTGACGACGGTCTCGCTGAGGCCGTAGCCGTCGGCCAGGGAGCCTCGGATCATGGCCCCGTAGGCCTCAAGGGGCGAGACGCCCATGGGTACGAGAAGCAGCGCCCCGGCGGAAAAGGCCAGGGCAAGGGCGATGAGGGGAAGGCCCCACTCCATCCACCGGGGGCTTTCAAAGCGCTTTTCGATCTTCACCGTCACAGGCCTCCTCCTTCAGCGATTCCAGCGGCCTGCCGGCCATCATGAGTCCCAGCATCTCCTCCGTCGCCTTCCGGGGATCGTCGAGAAGGCCCATGAGACGTCCCTTGTGGATGACGGCCAGCCTGTCGCTGAGAGCCAGAAGCTCCTCCAGATCCTCGGAGACGAGGAAGACGGCGGCCCCCTTCGATCGGGCATCGAGGAGACGTTCGCGGACGAAGGCCGTGGCCCCCACGTCGAGTCCCCAGGTGGGCTGCATGGCCACGACGACCTGAGGCTCCCCGTCGAGCTCGCGGGCCAGCATGAGCTTCTGCAGATTGCCTCCGGAGAGCATGCGAACGGGGATGCCCAGAGAGGGAGAGACGACGTCGAAACGCTCGGCGACCCGTCCCGTCTGGCCCGCCAGGGCCTCCCATGCCAGGAAGGGCCCCTTGCCGTATGCCCTGCGCCAGTAGTGACGCAGGGCATAGTTCTCGCGGAGGTTCATCGTCGGCACCAGTCCCGTCCCCCGCCTGTCGGCGGGGATGTAACGGATACCGGAGACGAGGGAATCGCGGACCGAGGCTCCCGTCATGTCCCTTTCACCGAAAAAGAGCGAACCTCCGGTGAGAGGGCGAAGCCCCACGAGGGCCTCGCAGAGTTCCGTCTGACCGTTGCCGTCGACGCCGGCCAGGCCCAGGATCTCGCCGCGTCGAAGGGAGAGGGAGAGGTCGTGAAGGACGGGGAGATCCTTGTCGCCTCTGGCGCAGATCCCCTCCGCCCTGAGGAGGACCTCGCCGGACGTCACGTTCCGCTTGTTCACGGCGGAAGGGACGGGACTGCCGATCATCATCTCGGCCAGTTCCTCGGGACCGACGCCGGAGGCACTGACGGTGCCGATCTTTCTCCCCCTGCGGAGAATGGTGACCCTGTCGGCGATCTCGGCCACCTCGTCGAGCTTGTGGGAGATGAAGACGATGCCGTGGCCCTCGGCCTTCATCCGCGTCAGCGTCTCGAAGAGGCGACGGGCCTCCTGAGGCGTGAGAACGGCCGTCGGCTCGTCGAGGATGAGGACCTTGGCCTCACGGTAGAGCATGCGCAGGATGGCCACACGCTGCTGTTCGCCGATGGAGAGCTGCCAGACGGGCCGCTCGGGATCGACATGAAGACCGTAACGGTCGGCCAGTTCGGCGATGCGCCGACATATGGCTCTTTTGCCGAGGACGAAGTCGAGTCCCTCCTGGCCCAGAATCATGTTCTCCCAGACCGTCTGAACGGGGATGAGCATGAAGTGCTGATGAACCATCCCGATGCCGGCGGCGATGGCGTCGCCGGGCGACCGGAAACGGACCTCCCTGCCGGAGACAAAGAGCTTTCCCCCGTCGGGACGATAAAGACCGCAGAGCACGTTCATCAGGGTGCTCTTTCCCGCTCCGTTCTCACCGAGCAGGGCGTGGACCTCGCCGGGGCGAACGTCGAAGTCGACGCCGTCGTTGGCCGCCGTTCCCAGAAAGACCTTCGTTATTCCCCGCAGATCGACAAGGGGAGAAGGGGCTGTCATGAGCGCACCATCCTCTCGCCAGGCCTTTTCACAGGCCCTGACGGAATCCATTCTATCGGAAAGAACCGCGAGCCCAAAGAGAAGAAAGAAGCTCCATGATCCCCTCACCCTGCGGCGTCGGAGACGCAGAGGGAAATTCAACGGAATCGGTCCGGCTTTTCCGCGATGTCCCGAAGGCAGAGCGACAAAAGAGGCGGGGCGCCGAAAAGGAGGCGTCCCGCCGTCGTTCTCGAAGCGGTACAGTGGCGTCTATTGGGGAATGTCGCCCTCGACGCCCTCGACGAACCAGTTCATGGAGAGCATTTCGGCATCGGACATCGTCGTTCCCTCGGGGACGACGACGTCGCCCTTCTGGTTGCTGACGGGCCCGGCGAAGACGTCCCACTGGCCGTCGACGATGCGGGCCTTCTCGGAGGCCACGAGGTCGCGGACCTCCTGAGGAACGTCGGCGCCGAAGGGAGCGAGGTCGACGAAGCCCTCTTTGAGTCCCCACCAGATGTCCTCCGACTTCCACGTGCCCGCCGTGACCTGGCCGACGACGTACTTGTAGTAGGCGCCCCAGTCCCAGACGGGAGCCGTCAGGTGCTTCGTCGGAGCGTATTTGGACATGTCGTTGTTGTAGCCCACGACGTAGACGCCGGCCTCCTCGGCGGCCTGAGGCGTGGCGCCCGTGTCGGCGTGCATGGCGATGACGTCGGCGCCGGCGTCGATGAGGGCCTTGGCGGCCTCCTTTTCCTTGCCGGGGTCGAACCAGGAGAAGAGCCAGATGACCTTGACCTTCACATCGGGGTTGACCTTGCGGGCTCCGACGGTGAAGGCGTTGATGCCGCGGATGACTTCGGGAATGGGATGGGCCGCCACATAGCCGATGACGTTGTTCTTCGACATGCTCCCGGCGACGAGACCGGAGAGGTAGCGGGCCTGGTACATGCGGCCGAAATAGGTGCCCACGTTATCGGCGCGCTTGAATCCCGAGCAGTGGAGGAACATGACGTCGGGGTACTTCTTGGCCACGTCCTGGACGAAGTCCATGTAGCCGAAGGAGGTGGCGAAAATGACCTTGGCGCCGTTGCGGATGAAGGTCTCCATGACGCGGGCCGAATCGGGGCCCTCGGGAACGGACTCGACGAGACTCGACGTGACGCCGGGATAGGCCTCTTCCATGGCGACGCGCCCCTTGTCGTGCATGTAGGTCCACCCGCCGTCTCCTACGGGGCCGATGTAGACCCAGCCCACCTTCAGATTCTCCGGTGCGATGGCCTCGAAGGCCAGGGCCGCGCCGGCAAAGCCGACCACAAGCGCGACGACAAGCGACAGCAACAATCCCTTTCTCATACCCTGATCCGCCCCCTTCACAAAATGGGTACTTCGACGATCTGACCGAACATTCACTAACAATCTATCGAGAAAAGCCCTGAAAGTCAATGAAGACCTCGCTTATAATAGGAAAGGGTCGGGCCTCTCCGCCCCTTATACCGTGACGCCTAAGGAGCGAAAGGCATGCCAAGCAAGGACCGCTACCACCGCACCTACCCCGTCTCATGGGATCAGCTTCACCGCGACAGCCGGGCCCTCTCGTGGCGTCTCCTCGACATGGGACGGAAATGGGAACGGATCGTCGCCGTCGTCCGCGGCGGCCTCGTCCCCGCCGCCGTCATCGCCCGCGAGCTGGACATCCACTTCGTCGACACCGTCTGCATCTCGAGCTACACCATCCGCGACCAGGGGGAAATGTCGGTCCTGAAGAAGCTCGAAGGCGGCGGCAGGAACTGGCTCATCATCGACGACCTCGTCGATACGGGAAAGACGGCCCGCATGGTCCGCCAGATGCTCCCCGAGGCCCATTTCGCCACCGTCTACTCCAAGCCCGACGGACGCCCCCTGGTGGACACCTTCGTCACGGAGGTGAGCCAGGACACGTGGATCCTCTTCCCCTGGGACTCGGAGGTCCAGTTCGTCGAACCCCTCGTCCAGAACCGCCACGAAGAATGACGCCGGGGCCCGGCGAAGAGATGAACCTTTGCAGCGGCGTTCATGATATTGTCAACCTGGCGATGAATGACGGGGCTGTTTCTTGAGCGTTGGCCTCCTGCCTTCGAAGTCCGACGCGACGAAGAGACGGAAAAACGTCGGGGCCGTTGCGCCCTCCCCTCCGGCGTGGTAGTATAGCCGTCGTCAAGCGTGCCCGTAGCTCAGCTGGATAGAGCGTTGGCCTCCGGAGCCAAAGGTCAGGCGTTCGAATCGCCTCGGGCACGCCATAATTTTGAATCAGCGAACTCCGAAAGAGTTTCAGACAAAAACAGAGCCGGATTGGCCTCGAAGCAGAGGCTATCCGGCTTTGCTGTTACTCTGAAGTCGAACTTGCGGAAGAAGTTGACGAGCTCCTCCGGCGTCGCTCGCTCAATGGTTCCCCGGACGAACTCTACGGCCCGGGCCTTCATGGCGTCGGAGACCGCTTTCCCTTCTGAACTTCGGTGAAGCCCCCCTTGGCTGCCATGATGTCCCCTCTCCTTTTCGGGATCCCATCATACAGCCCGGCTTCAACGGCAACGTGGCTCACTGTCCCGTTTTCTAGGTCCACGGCACATCGTTTTACCAAACAGATGCAAACACCACGAGGGGGCTCCGGCGGAAATCCGCCGGAGCCCCCTCGTGCGTCGAAAGGGACCCGCTACTTCAGCCCCGAGTAGATGATGATGATGATCGCCGCCGGGGCGACGACGCGCAGGATCCACAGCCAGGGGACCAGAAGGGGAAAGGGCACCTGCCCGTCGTTGGTGACCTCCGATTTGACCTTGTCGCAGACGACCCATCCGGCGAAGAGGCAGATCAGGATGCCGCAGACGGTGAGAAGGATGTTGGAGCAGAGCCAGTCCAGGCCGTCCAGGAAACCCTGCCCGAAAAGCCGGATGTCGACGGCCCCGTTGGAAAGGGCCGAAGGGATGCCCATCAGAAAGACGGCCAGGCCCATGACGACGCTGGCCCTGGGACGGCTCCACCGTAGCTCGTCCATGCCGTAGGAGACGACGACCTCGAAGAGAGAGACGGCCGACGTGAGGGCGGCGATGAAAAGGAGGGAGAAAAAGAGCGCCGACCAGAGAGCGCCGCCCCACATCTGAGAAAAGACGGCCGGCAGGGTGATGAAGGTCAGGCCGGCACCGGCGCCGGCGTCGACGCCGAAGGCAAAGACCGTGGGGAAGATGACGAGACCTGAGAAAAAGGCCACGAGGGTGTCCAGAAAGGTCACCATCGCCACCGACTTGGGGATGCTCTCCTTCTTGTTGAGGTAGCTGCCGAAGGTCACGAGGATGCCCATTCCCAGGGAAAGAGAGTAGAAGGCCTGCCCCAAGGCATCGATGAAGGTCGCTCCCGTCACCTTGGAAAAATCGGGTTTGAGGTAGAAGGCCACGCCCTCGGCCGCTCCCGGAAGGGTCAGGGCCCGGGCCATCAGGATCAGCAGGATGAAGAAAAGACCGGGCATGAGAACCTTGGCGAAGCGCTCGATGCCCTCACCGACGCCGCGGTAGACGATGCAGAAGACCGTCAGCATGAAAAGGAAAAAGGCGCTCATGACCTGGAAGGGACTGGCGATGAAGGAAAGGAAAACCCCCTGGGCCCCTTCGGCTCCATCAGCCGACATGAGCCCCGTGAAGGACTTGATGATGTAGGCCATCGTCCAGCCGCCGATCACGGCGTAGTAGGACAGGATGAGGAAGGCGACGATCAGACCGATCCAGCCCACGATCGGCCAGGCTCCGCCCTTGAGCACCCGGAAGGTCCCGACGGAGTTGCGCTTGGAGGCCCTGCCGAGAACCAGTTCGGCGAGCATGACCGAGGCGCCGATGGAAAAGACGATGGCCAGGTAGATCAGGAGGAAGGCCGCGCCCCCGTTCTTGCCCGCAACGTAGGGGAAACGCCAGATGTTGCCCAGCCCGACGGCCGATCCCGCCGCCGCAAGCAGAAAGCCGACCCGGCTTCCCCACTGTTCTCTTGGTGCGTCGTTCTGTCCCATTCTTCTCAAAGACCTCCTGTCTTTTCCTCCCTCTTCTCCGCTTCGCGGGAAGGGAACCATAAAAAAGCCGGGATCCGAAGATCCCGGCCTGAAGCTCAGCTGCCTGAAAGCTACGGACAGGCAAGCGCTCCAGGAAGGGACCTGGCGCCAATAAGGCCGAGCAGGCTAATCATGAGCGATACCGATACCCTGTCGAAACCCTTCATCCCAGTCCCTCCTCGGGCGCAACCGATATTGCAAAACAGTGTACTCGCGGAAGAGCAGAAAGACAAGCGACGCCAGTTCATACGCAATAGGTCGAAAATGGAGAAAAATGAAAATCAATCCACGGTAGATGCGTTTGAACCAGCACTGGAGAAAGTGGATTCGGAGCATCCGCTCGACCCAACCGGCGGACGGCCTCGTTCGTTTTTGGCATAGAAGGTGGCGATGAGCGCGCAGAGATATTTCCAATGGAAAACAGTTTTGAGCTCGAAAGAAAAACTTTTCCCGCCAGCCAGGTGGGCTGCCTCTATCTCGCGAAGGTCTGGGCGTCAGCAAAGGTTTTCTGTCGCAGATCTCGCGTCTTGCCCTCCGTGAAGAGAGAATGATGACAAAGTTGCTACGGCCCCATTCCAGCAGTTCATCGCTGATGCTACTCCATACGCTTTCTGCACGATTTTGGTTACGATGTTTTGAAGACGCAACCTAGACAATCAAGCAAAAAGTCAAAGCCGATCCGCTCCTGTTCGAGTCGGACCCGATCGCCCCAGTGGTGGCACCGCAGTTGATCATACAGGTCACGCTCCTCATCGTTGAGCCTCGCCAGATCCGCCATCTCCTGCTGCGGCTCCATGCCCCAAAGGGACCGATGGACCAAAAGGGTCTGCTGATCCATGAGAAAAGAACGGGCGTGGGGAAAGAGGCCCCGCAGCTGATTGAGGATGGCAAAACCGTGGGTGTCGATATCTCCCCAATAGTGGATTTTCTTTTGATGGAGCCAATCGGCACCGGCAAGGTTGTCGAAACCGTAACCGGCCCCAAAAAGGACCATCCCTCCGGGGACATCGGGGAAGGCCAGGAAGTTGATCTCGTTTTCGGTGATGAAGACCGTTGAAAAGGACGGATCAAGGGAGGCGAAGGAACGTTCCGTCAGGGTGATATCGTGGTCTCCCTCTGTCCTCAGAAGGCGGACGGCGGGGTCAAGCACGCGAAAACGGACCCGTGACGGTTTGTCCAGGAAACCGTAGCGGCGGCAGAACCCCGAGGCTCCGCCATAGGCCCCATCGATGGCCTCTTCGGGCAGGACGAGGTCGAGCAGTTCGGCCAGGACGGCTTTATGTCCCTCGATGAACTTGGTATGGACGCCGGGGAGGTCGATCTGGCGAAGGTAGACGGCGGGACGGAGATGGTTGAGGCACCAGGTGACGACGGCCAGCAGTCGCGGCCACTCCTCGGCCAGCTCAAGAGCACGGTGAGGGCGCCTGGCCTGCCAAACGGTCAATTCGGGCCGACTCTCGCCGGTCAGGGCGAGAAGCGCGGCAAAACGCTCCGCCTCCCGGCGCCTGCCGATCAGTCGGAAGGCATCTTCCAGGCTGTCAATCCAGATCTGTGCGGGGATTTCATTGACCCCGAGGACGCGATGATTGACGGTGCGCCATTCGATCCGGTAGGGGCCGGAAGCCGCCGAAATCCGGGCGATCCAATCACGAACCTCGGGAAACCGTTCGCTCAGCTCCCGCGAGGTCGGGCCCTTGAGGACGAGGCGCCGGGGAAAGAGAGGCTCACCACCCGCCAGAGCGGCAAGAAGCAGGCCCCGATCCCAGAGCCTTTGGACCTGCGTCTTGAGATCGGCTGGCGTCGTCCAGGTCATTCTCCCGCTCTCTGCCTTTCGACGCGGTACTCCTCGATGGTCAGGTTGCGCAGGACGGAGTCGCGGCCATCTTCACTGTGAACAAATCCGACATGGGCGACGAAAGGCTCGATGATGGGGATCTTCTGCAAGGGAGTGACGATGAGAAGTTGCAGGTTGAGTTGGGCGAAAAGCCGCAGTCCGTACTGGGCGGATTCGTCGGAGCCTCGCCCGAAGGCCTCGTCGATGACGACGAACCGGAAGGAACGGGAGTGCACGGCTCCCCACTCCAGGCCGAACTGGTAGGCCAGGCTGGCGGCGAGGACGGTGTAGGCCAGTTTCTCCTTCTGGCCGCCCGATTTGCCGCCGGAGTCGGCATAATGCTCGTGTTCGCTGTCGTCTTCCCGCCACCGTTCGCTCGCGGCAAAGACGAACCAGTTGCGGACGTCCGTCACCTTGGCCGTCCATCGCCCATCAAGCTCGGCGAACTCCTCCCGGCCCCGGAAGCGCTCGATGATGCGCTTGACCTGAAGGAACTTGGCCTCCGAGTACTGCTCCTCCTCGGAGCCGGTGAGGGCCCCTTCCGTGCAGCTCCTCAGCTCGGACTGAAAGTCGCGGATGTCGGCGTCGAGATTCATCTGCGCCTCAAGGCTGATGTAACGGCCGGGGTTGTAGTCGATCTGGGTGAGCGATTCGTTGATCTTGGCGATGCGTTCCTTGATGGTTTCCCTCTCCCGGGCGAGCTGGGATTGGAAGTTGGCCACCTCGCGAATGGTGTTCTCATTCAGAAGATCCTTGAAACGCCCTTCGAAGCGAGGGAGGTCGTCGGCCCGGAGCTGATCGAGCATCCTTTTGAATTCCGGGCCGGCATCGATGTGGACATCGACCTCGCGGGTTTCGAGAACCCATTCCTTCTTGTACTCGGTCATGGCCTTGATGATCTTTTCGGACAGCCGCTTGAGCTTCGCCTCTTCGGCGTCGATTTTGGTCTGCAGCCAGTCGCGCATTTCGCGCTCCCGGTTGTCGCAGGATTCGACGGTCAGGACCTGCCCGCCGAGCGCCTCCTCCCGCATCGATTCCAACAGAGGGAAACGCGGCGCACTCGCCCCTGCCCTTTCGGCAAGAAGTTCCTGCGCCTGCCTCTTCAGCTCTTCGGCGTCGCTGATCTTCTGCTCCGTCTTGGAGGCCCTGTCGTTTCGATCTTTGAGCTGGCGATCCGTTTCCCTTGATTCCTCCTCGACGGCCGCCAATTGGACCGTGAGGGTTTTAAGCAGGTCCGAAGCGGCTTGAAGCTGCCGTTTCTCCTCTTCCAGCCGGGCAATGGCCTTCGCAAGCGGCTTCCAGTCAAGATCGCGGAAGTCGACGTATTCTACAAGCTTGGATAGCGTGTCAAGGCGTTCCTTGAGCGCCTCCTGTTCCTTTTTCAGGGTTCCGATGCGGTGATCCAGCGCGTCAAGGTGCCTTTTGCGCTCCCGGGCCTCCTCTTCCAGGGCCGCGATCTTTTCGGCGTTGCTCCAGCCCAGGACATAACGGCGACGGTCATCGAGACGGTGACGATCGTCCTTTTCGTGACGCTCCCCCGGCACCTTGATCTGTCCGGCCCGGGTGATGGCCCGCGTCTCACGGCGGAACTGCTCCTGAGAGAGGCAGCAGGCCAGATCGAAACGGTGGGCTATCTCCCGTTCGATCCAGTCATAAAAGGGCGAATCCGGTTTGACCTGCAGCTTGCGCGCCAAGGAATGAGGGGCCAGAGACGGCATCTCGCCTCGGCTCCCCAGGCGCACCCGAAAATAGACGAGCCGGCCTTGCAGATGGGTCCGGTCAACCCATTCGGCCACGGCGACGTAATGTCGATCGGGGACCAGGAGGGAGAGGCCGAAGCCGTGAAGCAGCCGTTCGATGGCCCCCTCCCAGTCGCGCTCATCATCGCGGACCTGGAGGAGTTCGCCGGCAAAGGGCATCTCCTCTTCGGCCAGATTCAGGGCCTGGCAGAGAGAGCGGCGCAGGGCGATCTGTTTTTCATCGATGTTGCTGACACGGGATTTCAGGCCGTTGATTTCCCTTTTCAACAGATCGTACTCGGGCCGCTCCCGGGAAAGAAGGGCGCCCGTTTCAGTGAGATCGTTCTGGGTGCGGTCTTCGGCCGCTTCCGTCGTCTGGCGCCATTCTGAGATCTCGGAGCGCTGGCGAAGAAAGGCCTCCTCCGTCGCCGCCGGTGACTGTCCCAAGACATGAACGAGCTCGGCGTAGCGATCGGCGGCCTTCTTGCGGCGTTCCATCTCTTCCCGCTTCCGCTCGGTTTCCGAACCGATTCTCTCGATCCGGCCACCGCCGTTTTCCGCGATGCTGCGTTTCAGATCACTCCTGCGCACCTCCTGAGCCCGTCGCTGCTCCTCGAGTCGGCCGACGGCCGCTCGATGGCGGACCCACTCCTCATCCAGCGCGAGGAGACGTTTCTCCAGCAGATCAAGCTTCAGTGAGGCAAACCAGGGGCGGAGAGCAATGCGGCAGTCTCGAAAATCCTCGGCTCCTTGCGACAGCTCTCGGTGGCGTTCACAGTCGCCCGCCAGCGGCTCCAGCATCTCGACCTGCCTTTTGGCCTTCAAAACGGCCTCGTGAGCCCGGCTGAGGTCTTCGAAGTGCCCGATCAGTGCCTCCAGGCGCGGCGCGACATCGAAGGGTTCCAGCATGTGGCTGCGGACGAAGTCGGTCAGGTTCCCGACGGATTTAAGGGAAACGGTCTGATGAAAGAGATCGAGAGCCTGTTCGTTATCGATGCCGAAGCGGCGCCGGAACCAGGAACCGTAGGGTGGGAAGGTGTCGAAGATCTCTGCACCGTTTTCGCGCAGTTTTTTCCGGAGACCCCTTATCTCGCTGCCGAATCCGGAGAAATGGGCCGCTATCGACAGATCGCGCTCACAGGCGGCATAGAGACGGGTCGGCTGACCGTTCGCCTCTTTCATCCAGAAGACCTGGGCCAGGGTAACCGTCTTGCCGTATCCGGCATTGCCGAAAACACCGAGGATCACCGAATAGCTGTTGAAATCCCGGAGCGCGACGGGCTTGGCGCTGCCCAGGGATTCCTGCCGCTCTGACTTGTAATGGCCGAGCACGTAGGAACGAAGGGTCCGTTCGCGGCTGTCGGCACCGGCGGCCTTGTTGTAGGCGACGCGATGGCTCGGAACGAGCAGGGTCGTGACGGCGTCGACCAGCGTCGACTTCCCCGAGCCGATTTCGCCGGTGAGGAGGCCGTTCTTTCCGTCGAGGCTCAGAGTCCAGACCCTGCCGTCAAAGGTCCCCCAGTTGAAGACCTCCAGCCGCTGCAGACGGAAACCGGCCAGGCTGTCATCGGTCATGAATTCCAGTTCAAGGGACTCACTCATCGTCGTCCACCAATGGCCCCGCCAGCTGCCTTCGGTACTCCTCCAGCCGCTCATCGAAGTCGGCCAGCCACTGGGCATCGACAAAGGCCTTGATGATCCGCCGGACTTCAATCATCTGTCCCTGCCCCCTCAGGCGGCGAACGAAACCCAGCTCGGCGATCTTGTTCAATGTGGCATCGACCCGATCGACGAGCTTCGCCTCGTTGGTGCCGGCAGGAAGGAAGATCCGGATCAATTCCACTACCTCGTCACGAGACAGGATCAGGCGCCTGTCGCCGCCGGCGTCGGATTCGGCCAACTTCTTGCGCAAAAGGGCGAGAAGGAGGCTGACGGGGTAGGAAAGCTGCCGTCGGGAGACGAGCCGGGGGATATCATCGGGGCTCTCCTCGTCATCGCGGCGGGAACGCAGAAAGGCATACCCCTCCGCCTCATCGAGAATGAGCTCAAGACCCAGCACGGCGACGTAATCCTGAACGCGAGCCTGCAGGTTGAGGAGGGAGGCCCACGATCGGGGATTTTCCTCCTGGTACAAGACCCCCTTGAGCAGGGGAATCACCACCGATGAAAGTTCCTGGGACAAGGAGACGGGATCGATGCCGCTGTAATCCATCATGTTCTCCTCGACAAGACCGTGCGCGGTAAGGCCGCGCAGCGAAGGATTCCTCCGTCGGAAAGCCAGGTCACCTGTTCCTGCACGTCATCGTCGACGACCGCCTCAGGCCAATCGGCGGCCACCTGGAGGTAGGCGACCAGCTCGGCCAGCCCGTGGCGGAGAGGGTGGCGGGAAATGACCTCGCCAAGGCTGACCCGGCTGCGCTCCTGAAGCTCAAAGCGGATATTCCGGGTCAGCTCGGCCCGGTCGACGACGACTTGGGAGTAAAGAACCGCCAGATCCACCTCGGCCTCGCCCTCTTCCAAAACCCTATCGGAAATGTAAACCTTGAGAGGCGGGTGGTAAAGAGGCCTCTCCAGAGGGAGCTCAATCGTTGCGCAAGGTTCGTCCAGGGAGACGAAATTCCCTGCCGGCAAATCCTCCCGCAAGGCCAGAGCATGGGTTTCAACGCTGTGGAGGATGTCCATGATGCGGCGGTTTTCCAGCCAGGCCTGATCGTCGAGAAAACGGCGGAGCTGCTCCGACAGCCTGGCCACCGTCCGCTGGGTATGCTCACCCGCCTCAAGCCAGTCGTGGTGCACGCGTCGGAGCCTGGCATCGGGCTCCATGGCGACAATGGGCGGCAGTGAGAGCACCTGTTCCAGCAGCCGGCTCAGCTCCTCCTGCCGGGACGGGGACATCAGGAAATCCCAGAAGGCATTGAAACTTTTGCCCTGATCGGAGTCGGCGATGGCCTCCCGCTCGCCCATGATCTCCTCAAGCAGCTTCCCCTTGGAGCCCTCCCAGAGAGTGATGCGCTCACGAACCTTCCGGTCGAGATGGCGGAAGTTGTGCTCCACCTCGCGAAAATCCGCCAGCAACTCCCGCGCCATCTGCAGGAACTGCTGGAAACGATCCCTCAGGGCCGTGTCATCGAGAAGGGGAATGTCACCGGCCTGAATGCGTCCGATTTCGGCGTCGACGTCGCTGCGCCTTTTCTCCAATTCGGCTATCCGTACCTGGGGGTCAGTCTCGCTCCCCTCGCTCATCTGCCGAAGCAGATCGAACAGAGTCAGGAGGCGCGATGCCGTGCCGACAAAGGACCGTTCCGTCAGCCCTTCGAGCCAGCCCATCGCCTTCTCCGTCGCCGGAGTGAGATCATAGTGCGGTTCGTCCGTCCCTTCGGGATAAAACTTCCGCAGCCAGCCCTTGTCGTTTTCGGCCCAGTCGCTCAGGTAGCTTTGGGCCGTGCCGGGAAAGGCCTCGGCGCCCATCTGCTCCCTCAGGAGGAAGAGCTCGTCTTCCAGCGCCTCGACGAGATCGGCCTGGGAGAGATTCCGAACACGGGGCACGACGAACGCTCGGTGGAGAAAAGAGGCCACCAGCGGCGCGTGGTGGGCACAGAGCAACCGCCAGGCCGGGTGATTCTGGCGGAGCAGCTCCAATGTGGCGTAGTCGAGAGTCATGGCGTCATCTTCTTCGGCACCGACTTCAAGGGCACCGATTAAACGAGGCACAACGGTCAGCCGCTTTCAACACCTGGATGGCTGCACTCCGGACGCTCATCTTCGTCACTCCACCATCGCCTTCAGAAGGGCATCCCGGGCATCGGAATAGAATTGGATATCGATCTTGGTCGCCATGTCGTCGGATAAATCAATAAGCTGACGCCGGCAGGCGACGGGCATCAAGAGTGCCGAGGCGCCTTTTTCGACGGCAATCTCGGCAATGGTGACGGCGTTGTGAACGGGCTCGATAGACCCGCCCAAATTGACCTCTCCCGCGATGATGAGCCCGCCACGGACACTCTTCTTCAAGAGAGCCGTGCAGAGCGCAAGGAGGGATGCCATGCCGAGTTTCGCGCCGGACTTGGATGCGTCGAAGGCTCGGAGTTGGGCGGTGAATTCGTGGTGACGAGGGTCTTTGTCCCCGACCAGTTGCATAGAGCGGGCGTAGAGGTTCTGCTCGGCATAGCCCATGCTTTCCTTGAAGGCCGGCGGCACGGGTTTGTTGAGGATCTTGACGCCCGAACCTGGGCCTTCGTTGATCTCGATACGGTAGAGTCCCGGGTGTTCCCCCCCCCCCACCTGGCGAGATGGTCCAGACCTGGCCCGGCTCAAGGGGGTCGCCACCGATGCTGTTTTCGCTTTGCAGCTCCGGTGTCGAGACGAACTTTTCGACGCCATCAGCTCCCATCACGTAGCTGAAGTGGGTGTTGCGAAATTCCGCAGCGCCGATGCGCTTCTGTTGCTCTTTGACGCGACGTCTAGCCTCCATGGCGACGCGGACAGCCCACTCGATATCCTCTTCGGGAACTTCTCCCTCGCCGGGATAGAGGAGTTTGAGCAAACCGCTCACTGTCTTGTTGACGGCGTTCGTATCACGCCCTGACAGTGCGCCACCGAAGAACACCCGGTTTTGCAGTACGCTGACCCGGCTCTGATAGCGGAGCTGGCTCCAGCACTCGGACAAGAAGTCGCTCACGAGGCCGAAGTGATTCGTCAGCAGCTCCCTGCTGATTTTGGGAACATCCCAACCGGGCAGAAAGGCGTGGATTCGGTCCATGAAAGCCGTATCGTCTTTCATCTCGGGCGGCATGGGACCGAACAGGTGACCGATGCGCTGCTGATGCTCGACGTCGACCTCGAAGTTCCCGACGAGGACAATGCTCCCGTCGGCTCGGATGCTCTCCTTGCCTCGGCTGAATTCACCGGACTCCATATAGCCCTTCATGATGTTCACGCCATCTTTTTGATCAAAGGAGATGCCGGAGACCTCATCGAAACAGACCACATCGTATTGACAGACCAGCCCGCGCTGCCCTGTCGCGTTGTTGACGAACATCTTGGCAACGGTCGCCTTTCCGCCGGAGAGCAAATGGGCGTAAGGGGAAACCTGCTGGAAGAGATGGCTCTTGCCCGTCCCTCTGGGGCCGAGTTCCACCAGGTTGTAGTTGCGCTCGACAAAGGGCACCATGCGCAGCATCAAGGCATCGCGTTGCCGGCGGGACAATCCGTTCGGTTCTATGCCGACGGATCGAAGGAGAAACTCTTTCCACTCGTCGGTAGTGAAGGACTTGCGGGCCTCGGCCAGGATATCGAGCACATCTCGTTGGGATAGCTGAATTTCTCGGAGAGAATCGACGCCGAATGGCCTCCCTTTGGTCTCCTGGGCGATGGCCGCATCGTAGCTCACGGTGATTTCGGCATAAAAACCTCCCGTCAGCATCCGTTCATGCCGGTTGACCAGCTCAGGGCAGATGCGGACATCGGTCAGCCGCAGGCTGGGCAGTGTGGCGACATAGGAATCGGTCTTCGCATCGAGGCGAGCAGTGATGAGATCGATGATTTTGATCTCGCCCTTCTCCCTGGTCCTCGCCTTGAAGAGCTCTTCCTCTCCGGCTTTGACCGTTCGTGATTTGAGCTGCCGCTGGACGATCTCGAGCCCCTCGTCGATCTCGTCCTGCTCGGTGCTGGCGCAGTACCGGCCGAGCAGAAACTCGACGACATAGGTGGGCACCGGAAACTGGCGGCTGAAGGTCCGGACCAGATCCTTCCGGACCAGGTATCCCTCCAGCGAGGAGGCCGCTTTGCTGTCGATCTGGTCCATTTCAATCATGGCTTACCTCCACCAATCACTGTGGCGATTTGCGCAACCAGCGATCCATCAGCACCGGTCAGGACCACTGTTGCTTCACGCCCCTCCATGTCCTCGTCCTCGACGACCACAGAGCGGTGTTTGTCAATATAGTTGTCGCCCAAGAGTCATGCATGCATCAGGTTGACATTTCCTCTTCCGGCATCTCCTTCGCGATCGTTCAGCCGGGGTCCTTCTCCGCTTTTTCCTCCTTACCCGATCTGTCGGGGTTGAGGAAGACGGGACCGATGGATTCCCATCGGCGGGTTTTGCCTCTCCACCGTTCGGGGTGGGCCGATCGGGCCTTTTCGTAGCGAAGCTTTCTTTTCTTCAGGATCTCGACGTCGTCGCCTCTGTGGCGGGCGTCGGGGGTGACGAAGCCGATGGCGCTGTGGCGATGCTTTTCGTTGTACCAGCGGACGAAGGCGGCCGTCCATTTCCGGGCCTCTTCGAGGCCGGCGAATCCCTGCGACGGGAAGGCGGGGCGGTATTTGTAGGTCCGAAAGAGCGATTCCGAGTAGGCGTTGTCGTTGCTCACTCTCGGGCGGCTTCTGCTGGAGAGGATTCCCAGGGCCGCAAGGCGGGCCTGGAAGGTCGAGCCCTTCATGGGGCTGCCGTTGTCGGAGTGGAGGACCAGCGGTTTCGTGAAGGTCTTTTCCGAAACGACTGCGCGGGTGACGAGTTCGGAGGCGTGGTCTTCCGATTCCCTCTCCCAGATCTCCCAGCCGACGATCTTGCGGCTGTAGATATCCAGGATGAGGTAGAGGTAGTAGTGGAGCCCGACGATGGGGCCCGGCAGCCAGGAGATGTCCCAGGACCAGACTTCGTTGGGCCCTTTGGCTTCGTGTGTCGTCGGTACCTTGGGCGAGCCGGTTCGGGACCGGCCGCGACGGTTCTGTCGATTCGTGGACCGGAGGATGCGGTAGAAGGTCGATTCCGAGGCGAGGTAGATGTCCCGATCGGCGAGGATAGGGACGATCTGACTCGGGGGCAGGTCGGCGAACTCTTCGCTGTCGACGACGGAGCGGATCGTTTCGATTTCCTCTTCCGTGAGGCTCCAGCGGGGCTTGGGGCGATTCGCCTTCCTGCGGCCGTCTTCGGCGACCTGTCCCTCCCTGGTCCAGCGCTGGAAGGTGCGGAGAGTGAGGCCCAGCTCGGCGCAGGCCTTTTCCCTGCGGGCTCCCTGGCGGCAGGCTTCTCGGACGAGGTCGCAGGCCGCCTGGCGATCGGGGAGGCTCAGATACCGTCCTCGTCGTCCCCCCAGATCGCCTGGGCTTTTTTTCGCAGCGTGAGCAGGGCCGCCGTTTCAGCCAGGGCCTTTTCCTTTCTCCGAAGTTCCCGCTCCAGCTCCTTCAGGCGTCCCCTGTGCGACGTGAGTTCCTCGCGCAGCTCCCTGACGTTGTCTCTGTCCCGGCCGGCGGCGAGGCCGTCGAGGCAAGCCTCGCGCCAGCTACGGATCTCCTCGACGTAAAGACCCTTCGATCGACAGTATTCGGCCTGTTCCGTCTCGTTCATCCCCGCCGTGGCCAGGACGGCGAGAAGCTTGTCGCCGGGGGACCAGGACTGAGGGCGACGGCCGTTGCCGGGGACGGGCGAACCTGTCTCGATACGGGCCTTCTTCCTCCACTGCCTGAGCGTTTCGAAGCTGATTCCCGTCTCACGCGCCAGAGTCGAGAGGGAGGCGTTCTCAGGGGGCATCATTCGTTTGACAAGCTGCTCTTTCACGTCGGGACTGTAGTGGTTCATGGGGCGCACCTCCTCTGGAGTTCAATCATAACCTACTCAGGAGAGGCGACAACTATTGTGGCATAGGGGGATGCGAGTCTTCGGATTCACCAAGGTGCGTTACAAGGGGCTCAAGAAGAACACAAGCCATGTCCACGTGATTTTTGCCCTGTCCAACCTGTACATGGTGAGAAGGCTTTTATTGGAGATGGATAGGGCGTAGTGTCTTCAAAAGCCGGCAGAACGGCAACCATAAGGCAAAAAAGAGCCGGGAATAGCTCCACATAGGCAACTTGCCTGACGCGACAGGCTGAAAGGGCACACAGCGCACGAATTCAGCCACCAAGAGGTACTGTTGGAGCTTGCCGGATCTTTTTTTCAGAGGTTCCTTAAGGTTTGGGTGATCTATACCCCTTATCATCCAGTTTGCTCGGACTAAATATGGAATAAAACTACGTGGTGGGCGAGAAAATGTCAAGCTAATGTTCACCTTTTTAACCGCGCCTATCCCAATGAAGTCTCTGTCCAAATCCTTTCTGTTTACCAAAAACACCACCATCACCCGCTGTACATGCCGTGACCGCCGGGCCGGAAACCTTCAATAGCGGTCGGCATGCGGAAGGTTACATTGCAGGTTGATGAAGGCCACCAGCTCCCCATGAATCAAATCCCCGTCACAGTCCGAACAGCCGTTGTCAGGATCGTTGTTGCCTGAGGAGATTACATACATCAAGTTGATTTTTCCTCTTTCGCCGTCTCTCTCGCGGCGCGCCCCTCGGAGCCATGGCCTCTCCGGCATGGCACAGCTCGGGTCCGGTCCCGTTTCTCGCCACCTTCCTTCCGGCGCTTCCGCAAGACGCCCTCTCGTCGTTCCTCCTTCTTCCCGCTTACCCCCTTTGTCGGGACGGAGCAAGACGGAAACCGGGGTTGCCTCGGCACCGGCCCCGCCGTCGCTCACCGGTCGGCCCCTTTGGCCGACAGCAAAAGGGGGGGAGCCGCACGGACTCCCCCTCTTCTACTGTCCCCACAGGCCTTCGGGAAAGACCTTCCGGTCAGTAGCCCTGGCGCCTTCTGTTTTTTTCCCTGGCCGATCTGCGGGCCTCTTTCATGGCGCCCTTCGTCCCGAACATCATCGCCATCTTTTCCGCTTCGACCTGCCGGGAATGGAGCCCCTCGTAAAGGGCCTCCTTGCAGAGCTTGCGGTAGCCGGCCAGACGCCCGGGATCGAGCAGACCGTCGGCGACGGCCCGGGCCACGGCGCAGCCCGGTTCCCCCTTGTGGGTGCAGTCGCGGAACCGGCATTGCGTCGCCAGGTCATCGATGTCGGCGAAGGTCCTGACGAGGTCGGCCCTTTCGAGGGCGAGCTCCCTCATTCCTGGCGTGTCAATGACGACGCCGCCTCCGGCGAGGACGACCAGCTCGCGGCGGGTCGTGGTGTGCCGTCCCCTGCCGTCTCCGTCGCGGACCTCACCCGTCGCCAGAAGGTCGCGGCCGACGAGGCGGTTGATGAGCGTCGACTTGCCGACGCCCGACGAGCCGATGAAGGCCACCGTCCGCCCCGGACCGAGATAGCTCCGGAGAGCCTGCCACCCGTCGTCGGTCAGGCTCGACGTGACGACGACGGCGACGCCGGGGGCGACGGCCTCCAGCCGCGACAGCCTCTCGGACAGATCGCGGCAGAGATCGGCCTTGGTGAGGACGACGACGGGGACGGCACCGCTGCTCCAGGCCAGACCGAGATAGCGCTCGACGCGCCGGAGATTGTAGTCGCCGCCGAGGGCCATGCAGACGAAGACGGTATCGACGTTGGCCGCCACAACCTGCTCCTCTTTGGCCGTTCCGGCGGCCCTGCGGACGAAAAGGCTCTTCCGCCTCAGAAGACGGTGGATGACGGCGTTTCCGCCCTCGTCGTCGTCGCGGTCGACCATGACGAAATCGCCCACGGCCGGATAGTCGGAAGGGGTCACGGCGTCGAAGCGGAATTTGCCCGAGACCTCCGCCGCGACCTCGCCTCTCTCCGTGACGACCCGATAGAGGTCTTTCGACTGGGAGAGAACGCGCCCCACATAAAGGTCACGAAAGGAACGGGCCTCGTCGAGAAGGCTCCCGCTGAGACCGAGGTTTTTCATATTTATCGTATTCACTGAACTGACCTCCAAAAGTTAGTCTGTACCGCAACTTTTGGGAGGCCTCTATGCTAGCAGGTCAGGCACGGGCCTCCCGACCGGCTGCAATATCCGTTACTTTCGAAGGCATCATAAGACAACACTCCTCGCTGAAGGTCGATGACTCTTGCCCCGAAAGTATAGCACCAGGGAGGCCTGCCTTCGAAGACCCTCTTTTTCCGCCCCTCCGTCCCGGGCGGAGCCTCCGCCGATACGCTCCGGCCTCTTCCGCCCTTTTCCGGCGGAAAGGCCCCGACCCCTTGCGCCCGACAGAGCCGCCCGGCCGGCGTCGAAGAAGAGCGATCGGGCCGGGCGTGGCGGGAAGAGGCCGGAAGGCTCCGCTTCAGGAGAGGGCCTTTCTCGCGGCCAGGATGTATTTCGAGCGGTCCCGGGGATCGATCCCCCGGCGAGGCGTCTCGGCCCGGAAATCCTCGGCGCACTCGCGATAGCCCGCGAAGCGGGTCGTCATGCGGGCCCTGCCGCCGGATCGGGTCCCCAGCAGGACGGGATACTCCATGGAATCGGCGGCGGGCACCGTTCCTGTCACCTGGAACTGGCCGCCGGAGATGAGGGGACTCTCGAACTGGGCCCTCATCCGCACGAGGTCGCCCAGGATCCGGCTGCCGATCTCCTCGGGAGCGGAGAGGGAAAAAGAAAGAAGAGGCTCGAGCAGCCTCGTCCCGCTCCTGTCCAGGGCGTCCATGACGCCCATGGCCGTGGCGATGAGGAAATCGGAGGGGCGGGAATGGATCTCGTGATCCTCGCCGTCGACGAGGGTGACCTTCAGGTCCGTCACCTTCCAGCCCCAGAGCCCCTGTTCGAGGGCGGCAGGAAGGGCCCGCTCCACCTCGCGCTGATACTTGACGTGGATGGCGTCGCCGCTCACCTCGGAGACGAAGGAGAGGCCCGATCCCCTCTCGGCGGGCTCGACGCGAAAGGTCATGACGGCCCAGCAGGGTTTGGGAAGGGTGTACTCCACGTGGCCCTCGGCGACCTTCAGCGGCGTCTCTCTGTAGAGGGTCGACGGCTGCTCGAAGGAGACGGCCAGGCCGAAGCGACGCCGGAGAAGGCTTTCGAGTATCTGCGTCTGCATGAGACCGGCGATGCGGATGTGGAGTTCCCCTCTCTCGGCGTCGAAGCCGAAGTGGAGGAAGGGGTCTTCCTCGTCGAGGATGCGCAGGGCCTCAATGAGTTCGGGGAGGCGGTCGGCCTCGCCGGGGACGACGCGGACGCGGAAAAGCGGCTCCAGAAGCCTGGCGGGGCGTGGAACGGCCGAGGGATCTCCCAGAACATCGCCTGCCATGGCCCCCTCAGCCCCGACAGGAGGACGATATCGCCGGCCGAGCCGCCGTTGCCCTCTTCGAAGCGGCAGCCTCGAGCCTTGCGGACGAAGGTCACCTTTTCCTCGCTCTCGCGGGTGGCATTGCGGACCCGATCGCGCGTGGACAGGGCCCCCTCGAAAATCCGCGCGTAACAGAGGCGCCCCAGGGCGGCGTCGTGATCCACCTTGAAGACAAGCCCCGAAAGGGGGTTTTCCGCCCTGCCCGAGGCGGCGGGAAGATAGAGGACGATGGCGTCGAGAAGTTCCTCGACGCCGAATCCCTCCAGGGCTGCGCCGAAGAGGACGGGATGGAGGTCCCCTCTGCGCGCCACCTCGACGAGCCTGGCGTCCAGCTCGGCCGCGGAGAAGGACTCCCCATCGAGGAAGCGCGTCATGATCGTCTCGTCGGCATCGGCCAGGGCTTCCAGGACCGTCTCGGCAGCCTCGGGCCCTTCCCCTTCGGGCCAGAGAGACACGAGACGGAGACCCGTCTGACGGTCCCCCTCGACGCGCTGAAGGGGAAGGATCGAGGGCGTCAGGAGCCTTCCGATCTCATCGACGACCCTTTCCGGATCGGCGCCCATGCGATCAATCTTGTTGACGAAAAAAAGGGTGGGGAGCCCCATGGCCCGAAGGGCCTGCCAGACGGCCTCCGTCTGGGCCTGGACGCCCTCCACGGCAGAAAGAAGGACCACGGCCCCGTCCAGAGGTTGAAGAGACCTTTCCACTTCGGCCGAGAAGTCGACGTGGCCCGGCGTATCGACGAGATTGACGAGGCTCCCCTGCCAGACGAGGGAGGCCAGGGCGGCACGGACCGAGATGCCCCTCTCCCGCTCGACGTCGAGCCTGTCCGTGCTGGCCGTCCCCTCGTCGACGCTTCCGAGTTTCTTGATGGCCCCGGACCGGAAGAGAAGGCCCTCGGCGAGAGTCGTCTTACCGGCGTCGACGTGGGCGAAGATGCCGATGTTCCTGATTTCAGCCTTCCCATCCATCGTGGAGGAAAACCCCTTTCCCTTTCTTCAAGGCCCGCTCCGTCCCGTCGCGATCTTCCGCGCCAGGACCAGAGCCGCCTCCTTTTGCTTTTTCCATATGGCCGCCCGAGGCCTTTGCGGGGAAATCTTCCTGCCGGCGAAGCCCCTTCCGGGGGCGGATCTTTTGATCGCCTGTTCCGAATCGAGCAATTGTATCGCTTCCAAAAAGAGCGCCGAGCCCGAGGGCTTGCTAAAATAGGAGGACCATGTCACGAAAGGGGACGAGAGGGAATGAGCAAGACCGTCAACATCGACTGGAAAACGCTCGGCTTCAAATACATCAAGACGGACCTGCGCTACGTCGCGAGATGGAAAGAGGGCCGGTGGGACAGGGGAGAGCTGGTCGAAGACAACACCCTTCGCATCAGCGAGGGCTCGACGGCCCTTCATTACGGCCAGACCTGCTTCGAAGGGCTTAAAGCTTACCGCACAAAAGAGGGAAAGATACAGCTCTTCCGCCCCGACGCGAACGCGAGGCGCCTCCAGGAGAGCTGCCGCCGTCTGCTCATGCCCGAGGTCCCCATGGAGACCTTCATCGACGCCTGCATGCAAGTCGTCAGGGCCAACGAGCACTACGTGCCCCCCTACGGCACCGGCGCCACCCTCTATCTCCGCCCCTACATGATCGGCGTCGGCGACAACATCGGCGTCGCACCGGCCCCGGAGTACATCTTCTCCGTCTTCTGCATACCCGTGGGGGCCTACTTCAAGGGAGGAATGGTCCCCGTCAACTTCACCGTCTCCGATCACGACAGGGCGGCCCCTCACGGAACGGGCGCCGTCAAGGTCGGCGGCAACTACGCCAGCAGCCTCATGCCCCACCACCTGGCCGCGGAGAAGGGCTTCGCCGACTGCATCTACCTCGACCCCGCGACGCGGACGAAGATCGAAGAGGTGGGAGCGGCCAACTTTTTCGGCATCACCGCCGACGAGACTTTCGTCACGCCCCAGTCGCCCTCGATCCTGCCCAGCATAACCCGGGCCTCCCTGGTCCGCGTGGCCAAGGACTACCTGGGCATGAAAGCCGAGGAGCGGGACGTCTACATCGACCAATTGGACCAGTTTACCGAGGCCGGAGCCTGTGGCACGGCCGCCGTCATCACCCCCATAGGGGGCATCGAATACAAGGGGCAGCTCCACGTCTTCTACAGCGAAAAAGAGGTGGGCCCCGTCACGAAAAAGCTCTATGACACGCTCTGCGGCATCCAGTTCGGAGAAAAAGAGGCGCCTGAGGGCTGGATCTACGAGGTCGAGATCTAGAACCTGCCGACGGCAACGGGGCGGGGGAGACGTTTCGGCCGTGAGGTCGGGCGCCTCCCCCGGAGGTAACGGACAGGGAGTAAAGGCAAGCCTGAGCCGAGGATCATCGAAGGCCGCCCGTCTCCGGCTTGCCTCCTTCCTGTCGGAACTTCGGAAAAAACCCGCGATAGGCCCCGGTCCGCCGAACAAAGCGACCGACGAAGCCCCGCCAGTCGCAAAGATCGCTCCGGTCCCTCCGTAGCCTCTTCCCTCCGTCGGAAAGAGGCCACGAAAAGAGGGTTCGAAAAAACGCCCTGCCCCGTCGACCGATTTTCGTCACGGCAGGGAAAAGACGAAAAACCGCCGATCGCCTCGGACGTGCCCACCGACCCCAAGGGAAGGATACTTCGATGGCACAAGACATGTCGCAGGAAAGCCAGGACTTCACAAAAGGGGGAAGGCGCGATCCCGCCCCCCTCTCATCCTCTCGGCAAGCCGCGCCACGGACATTCCCGCCTTCTACCTCCCCTGGTTCCTGAAACGCCTCGACATGGGCCATCTGACCCGGATCAACCCCTTCAGCGGAAAAAGGCACTCCGTCGACCTCACGCACGCCCGCGCCGTCGTCTACTGGTCCAAAAACCCCGGCCCCCTTCTGGAGCACCTCGACGAAGCGGAACGCCGCCTCCCCTTCTACGTCCAGTTCACCCTCAACGACTACGAGAGGGAAGGCCTCGAACCGGGCCTTCCCCCTCTGCAGAAACGCATCGACACCTTCCGTCGCCTCGCCGACAGGCTGGGAAGGGAACGTCTCGTCTGGCGCTTCGACCCCCTCATCCTGACCGGAAGGCTCGACGCGGCGGCCCTTCTGGAAAAAGTCCGCCGCCTGAGCGAGGGAATCGGCCCCTACACGGAAAAACTCGTCTTCAGCTTCGCCGACATCGCTCCCTACCGCCGCGTCGCCTCGAACCTCCGAAAGGCCGGCCTGGCCTGGCGCGATTTCAGCGACGCCGAGAAAGACGAACTGGCCCGGGGCATCGCCGCCTGCTGCCGGAAGGAGTCCCTCGTCGCCGCCACCTGCTGCGAGAAGGACGACTTCAGCCGCTACGGCATCGTCGCCAACAGCTGCATCGACGGGAACCTGCTCCTGCGCCTCAGGCCCGACGACGCCCTCCTGCGGAAATTCCTCCTCGGCCCCTCGTCGGGCCGCCAGCTTCCCCTCTTCGGCGGAGAGCCCCCACGCCTTCCGAAAGACAGGGGACAACGCCCTCACTGCCGCTGCGCCCCCAGCAGAGACGTCGGCACCTACGGGACCTGCCCCCACCTCTGCCTCTACTGCTACGCCAACGGATCGCCGCGGCAGGCCCTGGAGAGGGCTCGCAAGGCCGCAGGCGACATGGACGCCCTGCTGGAGTGAGGCGAAAAAGCCGGGCCGACTCGCACGCGGAAAGCTCCCGGCTGGCCCAGACAATAAAGAGACGACCGGAACAGGAGGAAAGCCCCTTTTCTCCGGGATTGACCTTGAGACGATCTCTCTCGGCGAGGCATGCCTCCGATACGAATTCTCTTAAGGAACCTCTGAAAAAAAGATCCGGCAAGCTCCAACAGTACCTCTTGGTGGCTGAATTCGTGCGCTGTGTGCCATTTCAGCCTGTCGTGTCAGGCAAGTTGCCTATGTGGAGCTATTCCCGGCTCTTTTTTGCCTTATGGTTGCCGTTCTGCCGGCTTTTGAAGACACTACGCCCTATCCATCTCCAATAAAAGCCTTCTCACCATGTACAGGTTGGACAGGGCAAAAATCACGTGGACATGGCTTGTGTTCTTCTTGAGCCCCTTGTAACGCACCTTGGTGAATCCGAAGACTCGCTTCGCGATCAAAAAGACATGCTCCACCTTTGCCCTCGTTTTGGACAGCATACGATTGTGAGACTGTTCTTCGTCGGTCAGTTTCCTGTTCCGTGACCCCCTTTTGTTGGTGTTGTCGACGGCATCGGGTGCCTTTTCCCGGATCGTCTCCGTCTTGCCTATGTAGGCCGAATCTCCCCAGACTCCCTTTTCCGCTCCGTGGAGAAGGTCTCCGACCATCCGGGAGTCGTGGACATTCGCCGCCGTGGTCGCGAGGCTGTGGACCAGCTTGCTGTCTTTGTCCACCCCGATGTGGACCTTCATGCCGAAGTAGTACTGGTTCCCTTTCTTTACCTGATGCATGTCGGGGTCTCGCTTCTTCTCCTTGTTCTTCGTCGACGAGGGCGCGGCGATGATGGTGGCGTCCATGATGGTTCCCTCGGCAAGACGCAGTCCTTTCGATTGCAGGTGAGCATCGACCTCACGGAAGATCCGTTTCCCCAGGTCGTGCGCTTCGAGAAGGTGGCGAAACTTGCAGATGGTCGTCTCGTCGGGGACAGGCTCGTTCCCGAGGTCGATGCCGACGAAGCGCCTCATCGATTCCATGTCGTAGAGGGCTTCTTCCGCTGCCGGGTCGCTGAGGTTGAACCAGCACTGGAGAAAGTGGATTCGGAGCATCCGCTCCAATCCAACCGGTGGACGACCTCGTTCGGCCTTGGGATAGAAGGGAGCGATGAGCGCGCAGAGATCCTTCCAGGGGACCACAGCCTCCATTTCGGAGAGGAACTTCTCCCGCCGGGTAGGCTTCCTGTATCTCTCGAAGGTCTGGGCGTCGGCAAGGGTTTTCTGTCGCTCCATTTCGTCTCGCACTCCTTGAAAAGGGGATGAGGACATCGGCGCTACAGCTCTATTCTACCAATTACATCATCGCTGATGCGACTTCATGAAAGGCGCTTTTTTCAGAGGTTCCTTAACATCCCTGTGACGGGAGCCACAGGACGAGCTCTCCGCGGTCAAAGCCGCGATCGGCCAGGTGAAGAATCCCTCTACCGAATGCGCGAAAGATCGTGCATGTCCTCTACCTCAGCCCTTACTTGCCCGTGAGTCTGGCGAGTTCGGCCGGATAGCGGTCTCCGGAAATCCCGATCTTGGCGAGGGCATCATTCAGGTCCCGCAACTCCCCGGCGGTCAGATCGATGTCGACCGCGCCCAGATTCTCCTCCAGGCGATGCCTTTGGGTGGTTCCGGGAATGGGAACGATCCACGGTTTTTGAGCCAGCAGCCATGCCAAAGCGATCTGAGCCGGCGTTACGCTCTTTTCGGTTGCGATCTCCTTGACCAGATGGACCAGCACCTGATTGGCATCCAGGTTTTCCGGTCTGAACCGAGGCGCGACACTGCGGAAATCGGAACTGCCGAAGGAAGCCTTCTTGTCGAACCTTCCGGTGAGAAAACCTCTGCCCAGCGGGCTGAAGGGGACAAAACCGATTCCGAGCTCCTCCAGCGTCGGCAAAAGCTCCTCTTCGGGTTGCCTCCACATCATGGAATATTCGCTTTGAACGGCGGCGACCGGCACCACGGCATGAGCCCGTCGGATGGTCTGCACGCCCGCCTCGGAAAGGCCGAAGTGTTTGACTTTACCCTTCTGAATCAACTCTCCGACGGTCCCGGCTACCTCCTCGATTGGCACGTTCGGATCGACGCGATGTTGATAGAACAGGTCGATGCGATCCGTTCTGAGTCGTTTCAACGACGCATCGGCGACTTCACGGATTCGCTCCGGTCGGCTGTCCTGCGGCTTGTACGCGTCCCCCTCCCGGAAACCGAACTTGGTGGCGATCACCACCTTGTCACGGAAAGGTTCGAGAGCCTCTCCGACCAGTTCTTCGTTTGTAAGGGGTCCGTAACACTCGGCGGTATCAAAAAAGGTGACACCGCGGTCAATAGCCGAATGGATCAGGGCAATCATCTCACCTTTGTCCGCCGGTGGGCCATAACCGAAGCTCATGCCCATGCACCCGAGTCCGAGGGCTGAAATTTCAATCCCGCTATTTCCTAATTGTCGCTTTTGCACTGTCTTCTCCTTTCACGGGCATTCGTCGCCCCATAGAAAGCGGCTGCGGCGATCCCTTTGGAGGCGTCCATGACGCGGCCGCCGCCGAGGGCGAGAATCCCGTCGCAAGCCTCTCGGCGCACCATGTCCACTCCCCGTCTCACGGGAGGTCCTCTTGGGAGCGGACGCAATGCCGGAACACGCAACCGCGGAAAGTCCGGCGTTCTCGAGACTCGTCGCGGCGCGGTCAAGCCCTTTCATTTGACGCCGCCGGTCACGATCGGAGCCTGTCTGCCGTAACCGCGTGCCCCTTTCCCCAAGCGGGCCAAATCCCCGACGCCGAAGAAAATTTGGGTCGGATTTTAAAATTTAAATTTCATTCTTCGTCTGCTTCCTCTATCGTCCAGTTGGGGTATCAAGGTGGAGAAACTCCCCTCTCTTCAGCTTCATCGACCTCCATGACACTTTAGCCCCCATCACCTCGATGAAGGTAGCGCGATTCTCTCAAAATATTGCCTATTCGTTCGAGTATCTGGGGAATTTGCCTCCTGTGGGTTTCCTGTGCTATCTTCCGTGGGCGACCTTACGACGAGCCGGACAGGCCCAAGGAGAACGCAAGAGGAATGATGCCATGAAGCTGGCTCTTGAGAAGCTGAGAAAAGACATTGCCCGATGGACCGATCGAGAAGAGCGGCGCGCGACAGCCATACCGGACCTGTCCCTCGTCCGACGAGAGGAGCCTACGGCTCCGAGCAGCGGCCTCTATGAACCGAGCGTCTGCGTGGTAGCTCAGGGCGCAAAGCGGGTGATCCTCGGCGACGACACGTACACCTACGACGCCCATCACTATCTGATCACATCCGTTCACTTGCCCACCATCGTCCAGATCATCGATGCGAGCGAGGAAAAGCCCTATATGGGGCTCGTCCTGAGGCTCGACCTGCGCGAGGTTTCGCAACTCATGGTGGACAGCAACCTTCCCGCGCCCCGCGCACAGCAAGCGAGTCGCGGCATGGCCACGGGGGAGATGATACCTCCCCTGCTCGACGCCTTTCAGCGACTCGTCGACCTCCTCGGAAATGAAAGGGACATCCCCATCCTTGCCCCGATCATCCAGCGAGAAATCCTTTACCGTCTGCTCGTAGGCGATCAGGGCACACGTCTGCGCCAGATCGCGTCGGCAGGAAGCCGGAGCCGGCAGATCGCTCAGACGATCGAGTGGCTGAGGGAAAACTTCTCCTCCTCTCTGCGCGTCGACGATCTTGCGGCCAGGGCGGGCATGAGCGCCTCGACCTTCCACCATCACTTCCGATCGTTGACCGCCCTGAGTCCCCTGCAATTCCAAAAACAGCTACGCCTGCAGGAGGCCAGGCGGCTGATGCTTGCGGAACATCTGGACGCGACAACCGCGGCATTCCAGGTCGGCTACGAGAGTCCTTCCCAATTCAATCGGGAGTACGGCCGCCTCTTCGGTGCCCCGCCACGGCGAGACATCACCAACCTCCGCCGTATGGCAGTCGGTCAGGAAAGGGACAGCCAGAGGAATGACCTTCGGGAAAGGAATTGATCGTCCTGCTTCGCTGCTTTCAAACTCCCTGTCACAACAAAATCCTATCCAGCCAACAGATTTTTGATGCTCTATTATAACGACATATTTCAGTCCATAATTACACAAACACCACTATATGCAATATTTTAGATTTATAAAAGCATAGACCGCATTGATATTTATCAAAAAATCAATTCGATACATAAGACCAAGAAAGCTATCAATTCATTATTTTTTACAGCTAATACAAAAAGGGACGACGCCACTCTTTATTCCTTGAAGCCCAATTCGGAAAGACCTGTACCCGAAACCAGAACCCCGAAGACAAAAAGGAGGAAGATGATGTCCCCAAGACAACCCGCGCCGTTAGATCCGCACCGTGTCGAGGCTTCCGGCGCTTTCGTCGAGGTCTTCTCGCTGGAGCCCTTCCAAAGCGGGGCGCTCGACGGCCTTTGTTTTACGGTCAAGGACAACATCCATATCGGAGGGCACAGGACCTCCTTCGGCAGTCCCGCCTGGCGCGACAGTCACCCCGCGCCCCTCCGCAACGCAATCTGCGTCGATCAGCTCCTCGCCGCCGGAGCGACCTGCGTCGGGAAGGTCGTGGCCGATGAATTCACCTACAGCCTCGACGGCGAAAACCCCTTCTACGGAACGCCGCTCAACGCCAAGGCGCCGGACCGCATACCTGGCGGCTCGTCGAGCGGTTCGGCCTCGTCCGTCGCCTGCGGTCTCGCCGACTTCTCCCTGGGGACCGATTCGGGGGGATCGATTCGCGTTCCCGCAAGCCTTTGCGGCGTATGGGGCATGCGCCCCTCGCTTCACCGGATTTCCGAGGCGGGTGTGCTGCCCTTCATGCCCAGCGTCAGCACCGTCGGCGTCGTGGCCGCCGACTTCGAGATCCTTCGCCGCGTCATGACCCTTTTACTCCGAACCGGCGACGAGACCACGGTCCCGATGGAAAGGATCGTCCTCCTCGACGACGCCTTCGCCGTCGCCGACGGGCCCGTCCGGGAAGCGGCGGAAAGAGCGATCGGCGAGCTGGCGACACGGGCCGGGATCGCCCTCGAGCGGGCCTCTTTTTCCGATATCGTCGGCCGGGAGATGACCCTCTCGGCCTGCAACGAGGAGGCCCTGCGGAATCTGCAGACGATGGAATTCGAGAACACCGTCGGCGACTGGATCGAAGGACATCGGCCCGAGCTGGGGTTCGCCTTTTCCATGGCCTACGGCAACGTGAAGTCTTTCGACCGAGGCCAGGCCATGGCCTCTCTCGCTCTGTGCGAAAGCCTTTTCCGGGAGATCAACCGTTTCTTTCGGGCCGGAACGATCGTCTGTTTCCCCACGACGCCGACCGTGGCGCCCCTCAGGGACTCTCTCGATAGGCCTCAATCCGTCTGGGATTTCTACGGCCGGACGATGACGACCACGTCTTTTTCAGGAACGGGGCGCCTGCCCGAGATAGCGGCGCCGCTCCTGTCCGTCGACGGATGCCCCGTCGGACTCTCCTTCGCCGCCGCCCATTACGAGGACGCCTTCCTCCTGAAGGCCCTCGGCGACCTTCTGAGCGTTTGATTCCGTCGAGAGCGACAAGGGGGTTCCCATGGGAACCCCCTTGTCGCTCTCGGGCCTTCCGGTGCACATCCCGCTCCCCGAAGAAGGTCCACAAGACACGAACGGTCGCCCTCCCCCACTCCCCCTGGGAGAAAGGACGGAAGAATGGGGCAACGGGAACCCGGACGGCACCGGATCTTACGTTCCAGCCGACCCGGAAGGGGCCTGCCCCTCTGTGCCCCTTACTTCCAGGCAGAATCGCCTCTCACTTCGCGCAGGCGGAGGAGAAAGGGGGGAAGGTGCCCTTCGATCCAGAGGGAAAGGGCCTTGCGCCTGCGGTGATACCAGAGCCCGCAGGCCATGACGGCGAGGCCGAAAAGGACGAGAACGAGAGGAAAGTAGAGGACGTCCTCGAAGACGGACCAGGCCAGATGGCCCAGATAGCCGAAAAAGCCAAGACCGCCCAGGATGAGATAGATCGATCGGTCCAGGGCCGCCGAGAGGGCGATGAGGCCCAGGTTGATCGATCCGTAGAGGAAACGCCTCAGTTCCGTCCTGCCATCGAGAAGGGAGAGGCCGCCCCAGAAGGCCACGGCACCGACGAGGTGGAGCCAGAAGCCGTACTCGGGATCCTCTCTCTTCCGCCTCAGATCCCAGAGGAAGGCAAGAGCCATCAGCGCCAGTCCGAAAAGCAGAGAGGTCATCCTGTGATCCCTCTTCAGCAGGGACGACAGGTCCATCGTCAGATACCAGAGGGCCAGGGACAAAGGAGCGGCGAGGAAGGAGAACCGGACCCCTCGGATGACCGCCAGGGCGACGGCGATGGTCGAAAGCTCCATGACGCACCAGCCCGACCGGACCCAGTGGAGGAAGCTGTCGTACTCCCCCGGCGGGGTGCCCGTCCAGAGCCCCGTAGCCTTCTGGACGCCGTAGGCGAAAAGGGGAGTCAGACAGAGAGCCAGGGAAAAGAGAAGCCCTCCCAGGACGCGCGTCTCCTCTCGGCCGTAGAAGCGCCGTCCTGCCAGGACGAAAAGCCCGCCGTAGACGGCGGCGACGGAGGCCAGCCCCCAGCCGCCCATGCTCTCCCAGGCGTCGGCGACGAACCAGGACAGGGCCGCCAGGACGACGAGGGTTCCCAGGTAGTAGGCGAGGACGGAGAAGGTCGATCCCGACGTCGCCTCCCTCTCCTTCGACCGGGCCCGCAGAAAGGCCTCCAGCTCGTCCCGCCTCTCGGGGACGAGCAGTCCCCGAGAGAGGGCTTCGTCCACATCGCCGGAAGTTACCGAAAAAAACTCGTCATCGCCCATCTTCAGGCCTCCAGAGTCCGAATTTGTTCCGGCCCGCCGCACCGCGGGCCCCTTCGCCGCTCCTCCCGAATCGGAGGGGAAGCCCCGATTTCCTGCGCTGTCCCGTCGAGATAGGCTCAGGCCCCGACGGGATGGCGTTCGATGGCTTCGACCGAGAGGCGCCTCTCTCTCAAGGGACCGTTTCGACGATGGTAGGTCACTTAAAAGAGAGCGTCAATCGTCGAGCCCCGCCTCGTCGAGGTTTCCTGCAACCTAAGCGGAGAGGATCGTCTTATTATGGACAGGAGGTGCCGACCTTGAGCTACAATATGCGGAGAGCTTTTGTCTCCGCCCCCATCCTCGGCGAAAGGGTGATCCGCTTTTGGGCTCCCGTTTTCCTCCGTCCTCGGCCGACGACTCCTCGAAAAAGGAACGCAACCTTCTCGACGCCGTCCCCTTTCTCCCCCCAGGGAGCCCTTCCGCCGCAGGTCAAACAGGAAACTCCGACGACGGGACTTCGTTTTCGACGGAGCTGCAAGCCCTCCGGAAAGAAAAGGAACGACTCGAGGCGGCCCTCAAGGAGCCGCGCGATCTCGTCGACGCCGTCATGAATCACCTCCCCCTGGGCATCGCCATCAACTCCGTCGATCCTTCCGTCGACTTTCAGTACATGAACGACCGCTTTCCCGAAATCTACGGAACGACAAGGGAAACCCTCGAAAGCGGCGTCGATTTCTTCGACGCCGTCTATGAAGACGCCGCTTCCCGGCGGCGAATCAGAGATCGCGTCCTTCAGGACTGCCACGGAGGCGACGTCGAGCGCATGGTCTGGGAGAACATTCCCCTTTTTCGCGCCGGACGGGAATAGCGTTACATCTCGGCCCGCAACATTCCCCTTCCGTCCCGCGGGCTGATGATCTCCGTCGTCGCCGATGTGACGGAGAGCAAGAAGAGCGAGAGGGATCGCCGCTTTTTCATGGAACTTTTCGAGAACACCGATGACGTGGCCGTCATGAAAGACACCCAGCTCCGCTACGTGGGCGTCAATAGGGCCTGTCTTCAGCTTTTCGGCCTCGACGGCCCCGGCTCCGTCATCGGCAAAACCGACGAGGAACTTTTCCGGGGCCTGGCCACCCCCCAAGAGATCGCCGCCTTCAGCGACAATGACGGACAGGCGATGGCCCTTCCCCGCGGACAGAGCCTCGTCGTCGAAGAACAAATCACCGGGGCCGACGGCATCCAGACTTTCCTGACCCGCAAGTTCCCCATCTACGACGAAAAGGGAGAAAAGATCCTCGGCACGGGAACTCTCTCTTCGGAAATCAGCGACCGCAAGAGGATGGAGGAGGAACTCCGCCTCGCCCTCCGACGGGCCGACGAGCTCCGCAGCCAGGCCCAGGCCGCCACGGAGGCCAAGTCGGCCTTCCTGGCCGTGATGAGCCACGAGATCCGGACTCCCCTCAACGGAATCATCGGTTTTCTCGATCTGCTTTCCGAGACGGACCTGACCCCTCTCCAGAGGGACCATCTGAGCTACGCCGAGGCCTCGGCCCAGTCTCTTCTCGCTATCACCGGCAACGTTCTCGACATCTCCAAAATCGAGGCCGGAGCCCTCGAACTGGAATCCCTCACGACCGATCTGGCGGCAACGGTCCGACAGGCCCTGGCCATCGCCCACTACGGGGCCAGGGCCAAGGGAATCGAGCTTCGTCTGAAGATCGCCGACGACGTACCGCCCTACATCGTCACGGACCCGCTGCGGCTCCACCAGGTCCTCGTCAACCTCGTCGGCAACGGCGTCAAGTTCACCGAGAAGGGCTTCGTCGAAGTGGCCGTCACCTTCCAAGAAGACGGCGGTCGGGGGGCTTTTTCCTTTTCCGTCACAGATACGGGAATCGGCATAGGGACCGAACAGAAAAGGCGGCTTTTCAAGGCCTTTGCCCAGGGCGATTCCTCGACGGCACGACATTACGGAGGGACGGGGTTGGGCCTGGCCATCGCCGCCGGCATTCTGGAGAGGATGGGCAGCGCCCTCAAGCTCGAAAGCCGCCCGGGCGAGGGGAGCTGTTTCTCCTTCACCCTCGTCGCCGACGGGGCCTGCGGGGAACCGCCAGGAGAGGGGAAGGTCGCCCGAGAGGACCTGACCGTCATCGAGCGGGAACGGCCTCCGATCATCGTCATCGCCGACGACATCGAACCGAACCGCAGGCTTATCGGGGAGCTTCTCCGTACCCTCCTCCCCGGAGCCTCCCTTTTCGAGGCGGTCGACGGCCGAGAGGCTCTGGAGTTCTTCCTGAAGGAGAATCCCGACCTGATCGTCATGGATCTGAAAATGCCCCTCCTCGACGGCCTGGAGGCGGCCGATCTCATCCGACGGGAGGGAAACGCATCGGGGAGACGACGGACACCCATCGTGGCTGTCACCGCCGATACACAGGCCACAACCCGTCGGGAGAGCCTCGAGAGCGGCATCGATGCTTTTTTGACCAAACCCGTCGACGGCAGGGAACTGCGGCGTCTTCTGGAACGGTTCCTGGGAGAGCCCCGGGGGCTCCTGCTCTCTAAGGACTCGCACCGGAAGAGGGCCTCCGGCCCACCTGGCCTCACGATCCGCCTAGGACCACCTCTTCCCGGCACAGACCGGCACGAAGAGGATTCCGCTTGCTGAAAGGAGAGAATCGCCATGGACAACGTTCTTCTTCTCGGTTTCGGCGCCGCCGGCGCCACCTTCGCCTCCCAGTTTTCCGACTCGGGATTCCCTCTCCAGATCCTCTGCGACGTTGCGAGGAAGGAGCGCTACAGCTCGACTTCGACCGTCGTCAACGGCAGGAGATACGCCTTCTCTTTCGTCACCGCCGATGAGGTCGCCTCGCCGCCCGACGTGATCCTCGTCGCCGTCAAGGCCTACCACCTGCGATCCGTCCTGGAGACACTGAAGGCCGTCGTCGGCCCGGAGACGACGGTCCTCTCTCTTCTCAACGGCATCGACAGCGAGGAGATCCTCGGCGAGGCCCTGGGAACGGAGAAGATCCTTCCCGCCTTCATCACCCACATGGATTCGACGAAGGAGGGATCGAACCTCCGTTTCACCAGTCCGGCCCGGATCGTCTTCGGCGAACTCGACGGCAGAAGGACGGAGCGCGTCGAAGGACTCGAAAGGCTCTTCGAGAGGGCCGGCGTGTGGGCCCTTGCCGTCGACGACATCCGTCATCGCATGTGGGCCAAGTTCATGTTCAACGTGGGCATCAACCAGGTCGGAGCCCTTCTGAGGGCCCCCTACGGCACCTTCCAGAGCTGCCCCGAGGCGAGAGAGGCCCTCCTGTCAGCCATGAGGGAAGTACCTCCCCTTGCCGCCAGAAACGGCGTCGATCTTTCGACGAAGGACATCGACCTCTCTTTGGAAATGCTCGACACCCTGGCCCCGGAGGGAAAAAATTCCATGGTCCAGGACAGGGAGGCCGGAAGAAAGACGGAAGTCGACCTTTTCGCCGGAGAAGTCTGCCGGTTGGGAGAACGGTATGGCATCGCCACGCCCGTCAACCGGCTCGTCTTTCAGCTGATCAGGGCCTTGGAGTGGCAGGAGCGACACGCAGAGAGCGAGTAACCGTTCAGCGGAGGCCCCGATGAAAAGACCTCAAGCGACGGAAGGGGCCTTTCGTTTGCGAGAGAAGGACGCTCTCCCTCACCGGGTGCGATCCGGCTCGATCCTCACAGCGGACAGGAAAGAGTGTCGAAGCATCGTGAAAGGAGGCAGGACCGCTCGTCCCCGAAAGGGGCGGTCTTGCCTGAAGAACGGGGAAAGGGGAGGACGGACATGAAGGGCGGCTACGCCGGCAGACTCCTTTACGTCGACCTGACGGAAGAAAAGACCGAGGCCCGCGAACTGCCGACGAGGCTCCAGGAGGACTACCTGGGCGGAAGCGGCCTGGGAACGCGGCTCCTCTACGACATGACGGGACCTGAAACGGACCCGCTGGGACCGGAGAACGTTCTGATCTTCATGACAGGGCCTTTCACGGGGACGAAGGTCCCCACGTCGGGACGCCACCAGATCCTGGCCAAATCGCCTCTGACGGGCATTTTCGGCGAGGGCGACGCAGGCGGCCGATGGGGAGCCGCCCTGAAAGGGGCCAAATGGGACGGCATCGTCGTCACGGGAGCGGCCTCGCGCCCCCTCTACCTCCTCGTCGAAGGCGACGCGGTCCGCCTTGTCGCTGCCGACGAGCTCTGGGGACGGGACACCTTCGAGACGGGAAGGATCCTCGTCGAACGTCACGGCACGACCTGCCGCGTGGCCGCCATCGGACCGGCGGGAGAGAGGAAGACTCCCCTGGCCGCCATCGTCCACGACGGAGCCGACGCCCGCGTCGCCGGCCGCTGCGGACTCGGAGCCGTCATGGGTTCGAAGAAGCTCAAGGCCCTGGCCGTCATCGCCACGGAGGACGTGCTCCCCCTGGACGAGAGGGGCCTCAGGAGCCACCTCCGGGAGCGCCTGCCCCTCTTCGTCGAAAACGCCAAGGGACTCCACCTCCTGGGAACGGCCGGCGGCGTGGCCGGAGCGGAGAAGCTGGGCGATCTTCCCCTGAAGAACTGGTCCCGGGGCGGATGGGACCGTGCCGCGGCCATCTCGGGCCAGGAAATGGCCGCGACGATCCTCACGGGGCGCTTCTACTGCGCCTCCTGCCCCATCGGCTGCGGCCGCACCGTGGCCATCGAGGAGGGACCCTACAGAGGCGTCGTCGGAGCCGGTCCCGAGTACGAAACGCTGGGCATGTTGGGCGCCTCCTGCCTGGTCAGCGACCTCGAGGCCATCACCTACGCCGCCGACATCTGCAACCGCTGCGGCATGGACACGATCGAGACGGGCAACGCCGTCGCCATGGCCATGGAGTGGGCCGAAAAAGGGATCCTCTCCCCGGCCGAGCTCGAGGGTCTCGATCTCCGCTGGGGCAACGCCGGAGCCATGGTCGAACTCGTCAGACGCATCAGTCGGGGCGAGACCTTTCTGGGCAGGCTTCTGGGACAGGGCGTGGCCGCCGCCGCCCGCAGCCTGGGCCGTGGTCTGGAGGCGGCCATCCACTGCAAGGGCCTCTCCTTTCCGGCTCACGATCCCCGCTGCTTCAACAGCCTGGCCCTGGGCTACGCCACCTCCAACCGGGGAGCCTGCCACCTCCAGGGGGGGACCTACATGTTCGAGAAGACGGCCCTTCTCCCCGAGCTGGGCTACGACCGCCCTCAGGATCGCCGCGGCGTCGCCGGCAAGGGAAGACTCAATTTCGACGCCCAGAACGTCATGGCCCTCTTCGACTCCCTCAAGCTCTGCAAATTCCTCCTCTACGCCGGGGTGACCCTCACCGACATCCGACGCTGGCTCGCCCTCGTCACGGGACGGGAGATCTCGCTGGAGGAACTGATGAAGACCGGCGAACGCCTTTTCAATCTCAAGCGTCTCTACAACGTCCGCTGCGGAATCAGCCGCGACGACGACGTCCTGCCCGATCGGATCGTCTCCCTTCCCCGCCGCGACGAGGGAACGGGAGAGAACCTGCCCCCCCTGGCGACGATGCTCGAAGAGTACTACGCCTGCCGCGGCTGGGACGCCAGGGGAGTCCCGACGCGGGAGCGGCTCCTTTCTCTCGGTCTGGCCGACGAGGCGGCCTCTCTCCGGCCGTGACCCTGACCCTCTCCTTCAGGATCCACCCCCTCGTGACCTCTCGCTCGGGAGAGATTCCGAGACGACTCGTCATCGAGGGACCGACGACGGCGGGCAAAATCATCAAGGACCTCGGTCTCGACGAGACCGAGGTCCTTGCCGTCCTGAAAGGACGCTATCTCCCGATGGAAAGCGTCATCGACGGAGAGGTCGAGATCGGCCTCTACCCCGTCCTGGCCGGCGGTTAGACGAAAAGCTCGGTGAAGCGGAAGGCCACGGTGTCGACGAGCCCCCTGTTGGTCAGGCGCAGCTCGGGAAGACAGGCCAGGGGAAGAAGGGCCATGGTCATGAAGGGGGCGTGAAGAGAACAGCCAAGCTCCTTCCAGGCCCGGTCGAGAGCCTCGACGGAAGCCGCGACGATCCGGGCCGGCTCGTCGCTCATGAGCCCCGCCAGAGGCAGAGGAAGGAGGGCCAGAACCTGGCCGTCGCGGACGGCGATCATGCCCCCTCCCGCCTCGGCCAGGGCGTTGGCGGCCAGGGCCATGTCGGCGTCGTTGGTGCCGACGACCATGAGATTGTGGGCATCGTGAGCCACGGTGGAGGCGACGGCCCCTCCTTGGAGTCCGAAGCCCGTGACGAAGCCGAGTCCCCTCGTCCCCGTGGCCCTGTGGCGTTCGAAGACGGCCATCTTGGCCACGTCCCTGTCGACGGAGGCGGGGACGGCGCCGTCGACGACGGGAAGCTCCATCTGACGGGCGTAGGTCCCCACATGGGCCTCGATGATCTCCATGACGCGGGCCCGGACGGAAGAGGCGCCCTCGGGGGCGTCGATCTTCAGATCGGCCTCCGAAACGGGGCGGGCCAGGCGGACCGTTTTTCTCGCCCAGCCGGGGACGACGGAAGGCGCGATGGCGACGACCATCTCTCCCTTCTCGGCCACAAGCCTTCCATTGTAGAAGACGCGGTCCACGGTGACGCGGGAGAGGTCCGAGAGAAGGACCATGTCGGCGAACTTGCCCGGGGAGATGCTGCCGATCTCGTGGGCCATGCCGAAGCACTGGGCCGTGTTGATCGTCACCATCTGGACGGCTCGTATGGGATCGAGTCCCTCCTCGATGGCCCTGCGGACGATGTGGTCCAGGTGTCCGAGAGAAAGGAGCGTGTCGGGATGGGCGTCGTCGCTGACGAGGAGGCCGAAACGGGAATCGATCTTCTCCTCCGTCAGGCTTCGGACCGTCTCTTTCACGTCGTGCCAGGCCGACCCTTCGCGCATCATGGCGTACATGCCCAGGCGCATCCGGGCCAGGGCGTCCTCCTTGCGGGTCGACTCGTGACAGGAGCTGACGCCGGAGGCGATGTAGGCGTTGAGCCCCCTGTCGATATCGGGCATGGAGTAGTGGCCCGTCACGGGCTTGCCCGCCCGAAGCGTGGCCTCGATCTCGCCGTGGGCGTGGTCGCTCCCCATGAGGACGCCGGGGAAGTTCATGAGCTCGCCCAGACCGGCGATCCCTTCCCAGGTCATGGCCTCGGCCACCTCGGCGGGGCCGAACTGGGCGCCTCCGTCCTCGAAACCGGGAACGGCGGGAACGCAGGAGGGCATCGTGGCCCAGACGTTGAGGGGCACGTCGCGGCCGTCGTCGACCATGAAACGGACCCCCTCCATGCCGAGAACGTTGGCGATCTCGTGGGGATCCATGAAGATGGCCGTCGTCCCGTGGGGAACGACGACGCGGGCATATTCGCGGACGGTGACCATGCTGCTTTCGACATGGATGTGGCCGTCGATAAAACCGGGGACCAAAACCTTTCCCTCTCCGTCGACGACGATCGTATCGGGACCGATCGTGTGATCGGCCCTGCCCACATAGGCGATCCGCCCGGCCCTGACGGCCACGTCGAGGCCCTCTTGGATTTCGGCCGTATTGACGTTGAGAAGGCGGACGTTGCGGAGGACCAGGTCGGCCTTCTCCAGCCCCTGGGCCACGGCGACGAGTTCCTTCGTCACCTCGAAAAGAGGACGACGCTCCTGGAGTTTCCTGTCTGTCGTCACGACGACACCTCCCTCGGATGGGACGCCGGAAGACGCCCCCTTCCCATGGTACCAGCCTGGGGCTCCGCAGAAAACCATCCTCCCCCTGCGGGAAGCGGTGGATCAGGCCCGGGCCTCTCTCCCCTCGCCTGCCTCCAGACGCCTGTTCCGGACGTAGAGAAGGATGTCGGCGACGATCATCATCGTATTGACGATGTAGAGGCCGTTGAGGTAACTCAGGCCGGGATAGTCGAGGAAAACATGGATCATGCCCGCCACGTAGCCGACGAGGACAATGAGCAGAAAGAAGACGCTCTTGCCCTTCGTGCTCCTCGACACATAGGACTTGTAGACCGAGACGGGCCAGGCCAGACCGAAACAGACGATCATGACGGCCTCGAAAAGCTCACCCATGGACACATTCGCTCCCTTCCGTCGCAGAGGGCTCGGGGACGAGCCTCGACAGAGGGAAGTATATCCCTTCTCCGACGAGGGACAAAGGGAAGAAGCCCGTCACAAAATTCCGTCAACGCGCGAGACCGCGCAGGGAAAAATCTCCCCTGAAGCCATTCCTCGGCAGGCCGGGGCTCCGCCGGACGTAGCCTGTACCACCTCTTTCGTATCGTTTTAAAATACCTGCGCTTAGAGGTCGGCCCTCCCCTCATATGCAAGCGACATCGACCTTTCCCCTCGATAGGCCCGGCATCCCTCTTGGCCAGGCACCCCCCTATCCGCCGATTCGAGCGATCCGATCCGTTCGTCGGCGCGGGCCCGACGCGACCCCGCCATCCGTTCCGAGACCGGGCCAACGGAGTGTCTGCCCTTTTTCGACGGCGGATTCGTGTGAGGGAATCCCTTTTGCCACCCCTTCCGTCAGAGGCTATAATCAGGACACGCGGACGAGGGGCTCACCCCCGTCCCCCTTCAACGCCAAAAGGAAGTGACTCTCCATCATGGAAGGCGACAGTCCCAGTACGACCGTTCCGCGACAATCTGCCACTCCGTACTGAGCCGTCGGCCCTTTCATCGGTCCGGCGGCGCCGGATCGGTGAGGAAGGGCTTCCCTTCCCTCGATCCCCCGAACAACCATATCAGGCCTGATCGACCACCTCGGCGGGCCGCCGCCCGGCGGCCTTTATGTCGTTGTCGGCGCGGGCGGCAAGGGGGAAAGCCATGATCACCGTCTTCAAATCCGAGGAACGCGGCATCCGTCAGCTCGATTTTCCCGCTCTCGAGCCGGGATGCTGGATCAACGTCATCGCACCCAAAGGGGACGAAGTCGCCGCCCTCTCCTCTCTTCTCAACATTCCCGCCGATTTCATCACAACGGCCCTGGACCCGGAGGAGACATCCCACATCGAAAGCGACGACGGAATCCTCCTCATCGTCATCAATGTCGGCAAGAGCGCCACCGAGTACGAGTTCGACACCGTTCCTCTGGGCATCATCATCACGGCCCACCATATCGTCACCGTCTCCCTCGAGGCCAACGATATCCTCCCTCAGGGCGTCGTGACCATGGGCGGCTTCTCCACCTTCAAGAGAACCCGTTTTCTCCTCCAGATTCTCTACAAGACGGCGACGGCCTTCCTCCGCTACCTGAACCAGATCAACCGCCGCTCCAACCAGATCGAGAACAACCTGCGCCACGCCATGAAAAACGAGGAGCTCTACCAGCTCTTCGATCTCGAGAAAAGTCTCACCTACTTCAGCGCCGCCCTGAGATCGAATCGCGTCGTCATCGACCGCATCATGCGCCTCCTCCAGAACCCTCAGATGCGGGAGATCATCAAGATGAGGGAGGACGACGAAGATCTCCTCGAAGACGTCCAGATCGAGTACAACCAGGCCTACGAAATGGTGCAGATGTACAGCAACGTCCTGAGCGGAATGATGGACGCCTTCGCCTCCATCATCTCCAACAACCTCAACATCGTCATGAAATTCCTCGCCTCGGTGACGATCATCATCTCCGTGCCGACGGCCGTGGCCAGTTTCTGGGGGATGAACGTGGGCGTCCCTTGGAGCGACATGCCCTACGGGTTTCTCTTCGTCCTCCTCCTCGCCCTGGCCACGAGTGCTCTTTCCACCTTCTGGCTCTGGCGCAAGCGCATGCTCTGACTTCAGGGCCGATCCCTCTTCCGCCACGCTCGGCCTCGAAGAGGGATCGGCATCTGCCGTCGGGAAGGAGGTCCCCGGTGAGAAAAAAGAACAACCCGGCGCCGCGAACGTTGCCGCTCCTGGCCGCTCTCTGGCTGATCCTGACGCCCGTCGCCTCGCAGGCGGCGGAGCTGACGGTGCTTCACATCAACGACAGCCACGGCCATCTCTGGGAGGAAGAGGGCCGGGGCGGCTTCGACGCCTTGGCCTTTCTCGTCGCCTCCATCGACAGAGAGGTGACGGGCAGGGGGGGACACCTTCTCTTCCTTCACGGAGGCGACGTCAATACCGGCGTCCCCGAGTCGGACCGCCAGCAGGCCCTCCCCGATCTGGCCCTGCTGCGCCTCATGGGCTGCGACGCCATGGTTTTGGGCAACCACGAATTCGACAATCCCCAGGCCCTACTCCGCTTTCAGGAAAGTTTCGCCCGCTTCCCCTTCCTCTCGGCCAACTTCGTCGACGCAAGAGGGGAAAATCCCTTTGCGCCCTACCGGCTCTTCGATCTGGGCGATCTCCGCGTCGCCGTCCTTGGGCTGACGACGGAGGAGACCTCCCGAGCCTCCTCCCTCAACCTCGACGGAGGACATTTCGAGGATGTCGTCGAGACGGCCCGGCGCCATGTGGCCGACCTCAAGGAAAGGGCCGACGTCGTCATCGCCCTGGCCCATCTCGGCTGGGACCTCCCCCTGCGGGCGGGAACGGGGTCGGAAGAGCTGGCCCGGGCCTCCATCGACGGGCTCGATCTCGTCATCGACGGCCACTCCCACACGCTCTTCCGGGAAGCCCGGAGGATCGGCGATACCTTCGTCGCCCAGGCCGGGTGGGCCGGTCGACATCTGGGACGTTTCGATCTCACCATCGAGGAGGGGAACATCGTCGAGGCGCGATGGCGCGCCATCGCCGTCGCCCCCGCGACGGGACGGGACGCCGCGACGACGGCGAGGCTGAACTACTACCGGTGGCAGGGATCGAGAAAGATCGGAGCCATCATCGGTTCGACGGAGAAGATCCTCGACGGGGAGCGGGAACGGATTCGCTCGGAAGAGACGAACCTCTCCCATATCGCCGTCGACGCCATGAGGGAAAGGACCGGGGCCGACGTGGCCCTCCTCAACGGCGGCGGCATTCGGGACTCCATCGCCGCCGGTCCCGTCAGCCTCCGCGACGGCCTGGCCGTCTTTCCCTTCGGCAACGACGTGGTCACCCTCGACCTCTCGGGCGGCGAGTTGCTCCGTCTTCTCCGGTTCCTGGCCTCCATCCCCTCCGGAGCGGGGGCCTTCCCTCACGTCTCGGGCCTCCGATGCCGCATCGCCGACGGCACCGTCACCGATGTCGCCATCGGCGACACGCCTCTCGACGAGAATGCGATCTACCGCCTGGCCACCATCGCCTACCTGGCGGGAGGCGGCGACGGCTACGAGATCTTCCTCCCCTGGAAGGAACGTCTCGTCGAGACGGGGTACAAGGACATCGACGCCTTCGTCGCCTACGTCGAAGCCAACAGCCCCCTGGACGGCGTCATGGGGCCGGAGCGCCTCGTTCGCGAATAGGCCGAGGCGCTCCGGGAACCGCCGATTCCGACTTTTAAAGGGAAAGGCCCGCCATGAGGCGGAGAAGAAGGGAGTCTTTCGATTTTGATGAGGTTTCGGAAGCGGATCGGACTCGTCCTCGCCTCACTGGTTCTGGCCCTCTCTCTCCCGGGCGTCGGGTGGACCCTCTCCATCGGGACCTTCAACATCGAGTACTTCACCGTCTCGGGCAAGAAAGCCTACGTCGACGACGATCTCGAAAAACTCGCCGACGCCGTCCTGGCCTCGGGCGCCGACGTCCTGGCCCTTCAGGAGATCGGCGACGGTCCGTCGCTGCGCTATTTCCTCCAGAAGACCCTGCCGGGCTGGAAGTACGTCATCCACGACAGGGGAAGCCGCCAGGATCTGGCCTTCATCTGGAACGACGACAGGGTGAAGCTTCTCGACGGGCCGACCCCCTACTACCAGAACGCCTCCTTCCTCTGGAAAGAACGCTCTCTGACCCTCTTCGACAGGCCCCCCCTCGTGGCGGTCTTCCTCGACAGGGAGGCAGACCGGCGCTTCACCCTCGTCAACGTCCACCTCAAGAGCCAGAGCACCCAGGGCAAGCGGGACAAAGTGGAAGCCCTGATCTACAACGAAACGAAGCGGGGCCTCCAGATCCTCAAGATCAACGAACTGGTCCAGTCACTCCGGGGGGTACGTTTCGTCCTCGGCGACTACAACATCGAGACCGTCGTCGGAGCGGCCTTCCCCCTCCTCACTCTACCCGAGGGACACTACTCCTACGACAACCTGAAGGTCAACATCGACCATATCGGCTACGTCGGCATCGATTCCGACGACTCCTGGTGCCTGGCCGAGACGGAATCGGCCATCGAACGACGGTCGACGAAGAAGGCCCAACATCCCGACCACGACATCGTCGTCCTCCATTTCCGATGGCCTTCGGCGGAACAGGGAACGGGAGGCCATCGACCGTGAGGAGGAAGGAGAAAGCCCCTCTCGTCCTCGTCTGCGACGACGAACGTCTCCTCCGGCGCCTGCGAGCCCAGCTGGGCCCTCTGGGTCGTCCTCTTCTTCTCCCCGGCGAAGCGGAAGATCTCCTCCCCTCCGACGTCGAGCTGGTCCTCGTCGCCGGGAAGGCGCCTCTCCCCGAGACTCTCGCCGGAATCCCCCGGATGGATCTCCCCCTCGCCCTGCCATCAGCCGCACTCCGCGAGGCCCTGCGGACCCGCCTCGGCCGGGGCGGTTACGAGGCGCTCTGTCTCGAGGCGGAGGCGTTCATCGCCGACAACCGCCTCTCCCAAGCCGAGGAGACTCTCCGTCTGGCCCTCTCTCAGGCGCCTTCGAGACCGGAGGCCTTCTTTCTCGCGGCGACGATCCTCGAAAAAAACGGCTCCCCCTTCGAGGCCCGAGAGAATTACGCCACGGCCCTCGCCCTCGACTCCGGCTACGAGCCGGCACGGAAGGCCCTGGAACGCCTCGATGAAAAGGAAAGAGCGGAGCTGGAAGAGACGGAAAGGCCTCCCACGGGTATAATGAATGGTCGTCGGGAGTAGAACGTCGGACCTTTCGACGGTCGACTGTCCGCCTTCAGAAAAGCCCGGAGAGAGGTGAATCTCCTGTGAAGGCCCTTTCAGTCCTCGTCGCCGAGGACGATCCCACTCTGCGCGATCTTTACGGCGATTATCTCAAACGGCTGCGCGGCTTCCGCCTGCAGGATCAGGTCAGCTCCGGCCCGGCTCTCTTCGAGGCCCTGAAGGAAAAGGCAATCCACCTCGTTCTCCTCGACCTCTTCCTGCCGGGTTTCGACGCCCTCGACGGGCTGCGCCGTGCCCGCGTGTCCCATCCTCGAATCGACTTCATCGTCCTCTCCGTCGGCACCTCGCCCGACGCCGTAAGGGGTTCCCTCTGCCTCGGAGCCTTCGACTACCTCATCAAGCCCTTCGCCTTCAGCCGATTCAAAACGGCTCTCGAGGCCTACAGGACCTACCACCTGGGACTGACGGAACGGCGCGAACCCTGGCGACAGGAGGAGCTGGACCGCCTCACGGGAACGCTGGCCACCCCCCCTCTGGCGCCTGATTTGGCACCGCCGAAGGGGCTTCAGGCCAAGCTCGTCGGCGACGTTACGGCCCTTCTGCAGGCCTGGGACAAGTCCCTCTCGGCCGCCGAGGTGGGCGAACTCCTGGGCATCTCCCGGTCAACGGCGCGGCGCTACCTCGAATACCTCGTCGAAATCGACCAGGTCTCCGTCGACTACGCCTTCCGCGAAGTGGGCCGCCCCGTCAAGCTCTACCGCCTCGGCGGCCGCGACGGAACCTGCTGAGGGAGTTCAGGGCAGATCCTCTCTGACGAGATCTCCGTAAAGGCGGGGAAGACGCTTCCGGAAGACCTGAAGAAACTCCCGGGCCTCTCCGATCCTCCCTCTGTCGATCTCGACGAAGAGACCGTCCTCGTCCCCCGAGGCCTCTGCCAGGACCTCCCCGTCGGGGGAGCAGACGAGGGAGCGACCTCCGAAATCGAGTCCGCCGGTGACCCCGACGTTGTTGACGAAGGCGACGTAGAGGGCGTTCTCCATGGCCCGTGATTTGACCATGGAGTGGATCATATCCATGCGGGACCGGACCCACTGGCTCGTGACGAAGAGAAGCTCACATCCCCGCAGGGCGTAGACGCGGCCCCACTCGGGAAAGCGCACGTCGTAGCAGATGATGGACCCGGCCCGCATCCCGGCGAAATCGAAGAGACAGGCCTCCTCCCCGCGGGAGAAAACCCGGTCTTCGGGAGTGATGAAGGGGACGAGATGAACCTTGTCGTACTGGGCGACCAAGCTCCCGCTGTCGTCGATGACCTGCGAGCGGTTGAACAGCCCCCCCTTTCCCCGGGCCATGACGGAACCGCCGATGAACCAGGTCCCGTAGAGGCGAGCCAGGTCCCCAAGAAAGGCCGCCGCCTCTTCGCCATCCCCGTCGGCCAGGGTTTCGGCCGAGTCGAGGGCGTAGCCCACATCCCAGAGTTCGGGGAGAACGAGGGCCGTCGGCAGCTCGGAGGGAACGTAATGACGTTCCATCCACCGTCGGACCTGCTCCTGATTTCCCTTCCTGTCGCCAAGACGAACGGCGATCTGACAGAGGCCGATGCGAAAACGTTCCGGATTCACCGATTTTCCCTCCTGACGCGGCGCCGCTTCTGCCGGTCACGGCGCTTCTTTTGCCTCATTCTCCGCCGGGAAAAGAGTGCCGTCAAGTTCGACGGGGAATTTTTAAATCAAAAATCAATATTTTTTCCCGAAAGGCTCCAGGTGAATTCATTTATAAAAAATTATAGCGCCGTTGTTATTCGTTATAGATTTTTCTCTTCCCTCCATCTATAATCTCTAAAGTTGTGAAGCAAATAGATTTTCACTGTGGACCCCTTGGAAGGATCGACCGGAGGGAGGTATCGTCGGCTTGGAGCTCGGCCGTCCGTCGCCTCGACGTCGCTTTCGCTTTCTCGTGGCCGTCGCCGTCTATCTTGTCGGCGTCGCGGCTTTTGTCGTCTTCGCCTATCGGAGCGCACTGAGTCGGACCTTGAGGGAGACCGACGAACGTCTCGTCATGGCCGCCGTAACGCTCAAACACCTCCTGGCGAAGGACTTCCACGACAGGGCCGTCGGCCCCAGAAGCATCTCTTTCGAGGAGGAGATGCGCAACCGCCAGGTACTCAACGCCTTCATCGCCGAGACGGGCTTCGCCTGGCTCTACACCCTCGTCGAGGAAGAGGGACGCTTCCATTTCGCCGCCCCCACCGTCACCGACGAGGAGGCCCGGGAAAAGGCCTCCTGGTACTATCACCCCTACGGAGACATCCCGGCGGCCTTCCGCGAGGCCTATGAAAAGGGAACGACCGTCTTCGTCAGCTACGACGACCAGTGGGGCTCCTTCCGCTCCGTCGCCGTGGCCGAGACGACGCCGGGCGGGCGGCGCTACCTGGCCTGTGCCGACGCCTCGGCCGACCATCTCGCCGCCCTGGCCCGGAGGGACGCGGGACGGACGGCCCTGACGGGGCTCTACTTCCTGCTTTTGGCCCTCCCCCTCCTTCTCCTCTCCCGATCGCAGAGAACGAGCCTGCAGGCGGCCCTGAAAAAGCTGTCGGAACACAAGGAGGATCTCGAAGAGGAGGTCAGCCGACGGACGGCCGAGCTGGAACGCACGCAGGGAGCCCTGAGAGAGAGGGCCATCCGCGATCCCCTGACGCACCTTTTCAACAGGAACTACATCCTGGAACGCCTTCGCGAGGAGATCGGCCACGCAAAGAACCAGGGCAGTCCCCTCTGTCTCATGATGATCGATCTCGATCATTTCAAGGCCGTCAACGACAGCAAGGGCCATCTGGCCGGAGACCGCGTCCTTCGGACGGTGAGCGTCATCCTGCGCCAGACGGTCCGCCACTCCGACATCGTCGGCCGTTTCGGCGGCGATGAATTCCTCGTCGTCCTGCCCAATACCGATCTTTCCGGAGGCCGGACCGTCGCCGAGAAGCTGCGTCGGCGGCTGCGGGAGAGCCCCGTCGGACAGGGAGATCAGGCCATCGGATTCAGCATCGGCGTGGCCTGCCGCTGCTCCGACCTCCACGCCACGGGCCTCCTGGCCCAGGCCGACAGGCTCCTCTACGAGGCCAAGCGCCAGGGCGGCGACTGCATCATCGCCGAAGCCACGGCCTGAAGGGCATGAACCGCCGACGCGTCGCCTTCCACGAGGCCGGCCATCTCGTCATGGCCTTCCTTCTCCACATGGAGGTCCTCTCCTGCCGTCTGGGCCCGTCGCAGGAGGAGTCGGGAGAGAGGGGGCGTTGCGTCGTCGTCACGCCCGACCCCGTGGGAGTGAGACGCTTTCTCCTCTCCATGGCCGGCGTCATGGCCGAAGACCGTTTCTTCCACGACGAGGAGGGCGGCATCAGGGACCGCCACGACGCCGCCGACGCCCTGGAAAACTACCTGAGCCACTATCGGCGGCGGGACCGCGACGAGGCCGAGTCGGTCCTCCGCCTGGCCTCCGCCTTCTTCCACTCGCCTCCCGCTCTTCGCGTGCTGCGCAGGGCCGCTTCGATCCTGGTCCAGGTCCGTGTCCTCGACGGCGACCGGTTGGACCGCCTTCGCCAGGAGCTTCTCGAGGCCTGCGACTCGACGCCTCTCATCGAGGCCGTCGACGGCCTCGCCGAACCGGAGCCGTCGCCGCCGATGGACGAGATTCTCCTCCGAGGCGCCCGCCTCGTCAAAAGGCTCCTTCTTTCTCTGCGGAAACCCTTCGATGACCCCTCCTGAGGCCGACAAGGCCCCTTGCGCCCTTTTCCTCTCTCGACGATCCTGTAAAATGAAGGGAGACGACGGAGAAGCCCTTTCACGAAGCCCCTTTGCGAGGAAAGAGGAGAGGCGATGAGGATCGAGACGACGCCGACAGGTGGTCCCGCGTTCGGCGAAGGTTTTTTCCCCCGAGGCTGTTCTTCCCTCTGCCGGGCCTGTGATCACCGATCGCTGAGCCGGGAGGAAAGCGAGGCCCAGAAAAGGGGATGGCTCGCCTCCAAGCTGGCCCCCTGGGCCGACCGCCTTGCCCCTCTGGAGGGAGCCACGGAGGCCGAATCCTTGGGATATCGCGATCGGGTCCGCCTCCATGTCCGCCGTATCGACGGCCGATGGCGCTTCGGCATGCTCCGGGGCGACGAGCTTCTTCCTCTGGAAGACTGCCCCGTCCACTCTTCCCGCGTCCGACGCTCTCTGGCCCTCCTGAGCCGGATCCTGCCCGACGACCCCCTCCTGCCCCTGGCCTTCTACGCTCAGTCGGGCGCTCAGGCGACGCTCATCGTCAAGTCCAGAACCCGTCCCGATCTGACCTGGACGAAAGGGCTCGACGAAGGGGGAGTCGAAAGCGGCCTCGAGGGACTCTGGCTCCATCTCCACCCCTCTGCGGGGCGAAGGCTTTTCGCCAACAGGGAGTGGATCCTTCTCTGGGGGCAAAGACGCTCCCAAGACTCCGGAGGCCTCGTCTACGGTCCTTGCGCCTTCCAGCAGCTTCTGCCCCGCCTCTACGAACGCTCCCTCGACGAGGCGGAGGCCTTTCTGGCCCCCTGCATGGGCGATGGCGTCGTCGATCTCTACTGCGGCAACGGCGCCAGCCTCGCCCGCTGGCTCCGGAGGGGCGCCGCCGTCGTCGGCGTCGAGCTCTCGGGCGAGGCCATGGAGAACGCCGCCGTCAACGGCCCCGGAGCCTCTCTCCTGCGGGGCTGCTGCGCCGAGAGGATCCCCCAGCTCGACTCTTTCCTCTCCCCCCACGCCCGTTCACGGCGTCTGGCCTACGTCAACCCGCCAAGGACGGGGTTGGAGCCGGAAGTCGCCCGTTGGCTCCCCCGAGCGGGTTTCCGTCGCATCGCCTATCTCTCCTGCAGCGCCGGGACACTGCGGCGGGACATGACTTTCCTGGAAGAGGCCGGCTACGACGTGCTTCGCCTCAGACCCTACGATTTCTTCCCCCGGACGCGCCACGTCGAATGTCTGGCCCTTCTCTCCTCCCGCGACGATCGGCCATGACCGACGAAAAAAGGGATCTCACCCGCGGGACCGGTAGCGGAAATCGCAGCGGCTGCCGCCCTCCATGATCGTCTCGGAACGCCTCAGTTCGAGGGCGTCGTTGAACCCCTCGAGAAAGGCGAAGTCCCGGTTGCAGGAGAGAACGGCGCCCCAGGGACCGAGCCCCATCGCCTCGTAGAGTTCCGCGTAGGCGCAGCGGCGGACGTCGAAGGCGAGTCCCTCCTCGTCGGGAATCTCTTCGATCGCCAGGGCCCCTCCCTCCGACCAGAGGGCGAGGCCCTTTTTGAGGTCCTCCAGGCCGTCTCCCTCGCAGGCGGCCCTCCGGCCGGCCTCGCGGGCGGCTCCGCAGAGGGCCTTGCCGACGGCCTCGCGGAGTTCCTCTTCCGTCATTTTCTCCAGAAGAGCTCCCATGAGAGTCTTGAAAAAGGCCGCCTCGATCTCACGGCGTTTCAGCAGGGTCAGGCTTTCCGACATTGGACCTCTCCTCCTTTTCGCCTTCCTCGGGACTGCGGCACCATCGCCCTTTCCTCCAGGGGAGGCGACGGACCGTCTACGATCATAGTCCCCTCGCGGGGAGAAGGCCAGGCCGCAGCCGCTCGGACCGAGACCGCCCGGACGTTCCGAAAGCCGATCGAAGACACGGCCTTCGAACTTCCCTTCGCGTACAGGGGCTTCCCCGTGAAATCGGCGACGGAGCCCGCGAGTCGAGGAAGACGCGGCATAAAGGACCGGACGTTCCTCGATGTGGTCGAGAGACCGAAGACACTCGGGAGAGGGGATGGAGGTATCTCTTGCGGAGGCCTTCAACTCCTCGGTGGACTGTGTCAAAATGATGTGACACTCCGCAGAGGAAAAAGAGGAGAGGAAGTCATGAGCGAGGAACGAAGGGATCGAGGCGGCGAGGAGAGGGGACGGGAGCGCCCTCTCCCGGGCGACGGCTGCCACTGCGAGATCTGGCAGTCCGCCGAGGGGAACATCCTTCACGTCTCCGGGGCCTGTGAGTCTCTATCGGGCTATCCGCCTCGGGATTTTTTCGACGACGACAACCTCCTGAGTTCCCTTGTGGAGGAGGAGGACCGCCCCCTCTGGGAGAGCCCCCGCCAGGGACGATCGGTCCTCCGCTTCCGGATCCGACGCCGGGACGGAACCGTCATCCCCATAGAGGAGACCTCCTGGCCCCTCTTCGGAGAGGGGCACGATCTCGGCCGACGCTTCGCCTTCCGCGACGTGACGGAGGAGACGAAGGCCCTTGCAGCCCTGAAGGAGTCGGAAGACCGGTTCCGGCGCGTCATCGAAAACCTCCCCTACCCTCTCGCCGTCGTCGACGGCGACGGGACCTTCCTCTATGCCAACCCCAGCTTTTCTGAACTTTTCGAGACCTCTCCCGAGGCCCTATCGAGGGGAACGAAGGCCTCTTCCTTCTGGGGCGAGCCGAAAGAACGCGAGGCCTGGCTCGCCGCCCTCCGCGAAAAGGGCGTCGTCAGAGATTACGAGATCCGCGCCCGGACCGCTTCGGGAAGGCTCCTCTGGATCACCCTCAGCGGCCTCTTCATCACCTGGCAGGGACGCCTCTCCGTCCTCTCGACGCAGCGCGACGTGACGGAGACGAAAAGGGCCAGGGAGGCCCTCGTGGAGAGCGAGGCGCGCCTCCGGATCATCCTCGACACCATCCCCGACGGCATCAGCCTCACCGATCCGGACGGGACGATCCGCTCCGTCACGCCCAAGACCCTTCAGCTCGGCGGCTACGCCAGTGCCGACGAGGTCGTCGGCGGCAACATCCTCGACCAGCTGGCCCCCTCCGAGAGGGAAAGGGCCCGCTCCCTCATCGGCGAGAGGCTCTGCGGGAAGGCGTCGGGCCCCGTCGAATACCTCCTGCGGCGCAAGGACGGCTCCTTCTTCCACGGCGAGATCAACGGCAACGTCCTCCGCGACGAGCGGGGAGAGGTGACAGGCATCGTCTATACCCAGAGGGACGTCACGGAGCGGAGGACCTTCGAGGCGGCCCTCCGGGAGAGCGAGGAGAAGTACCGCCTTCTGGCCGAGTCCGTCTCGGACGTGATCTGGGTCTACAACGTGACCCGCAGCCGCTTCACCTACGTCAGTCCCTCCGTCTTCCGCCTCCGCGGCTACACGGCGGAAGAGGCCATGGCTCAGACTCTGGCCCAATCGCTGACGGCCGAGTCCCTCTCGGAGACGGAGGCCCTCATCGCCGAGGGGTTGCGTCTTTTTCTCGAAAACCCCGAGGAGAACAGCGACCACATCAACGAGATCTGTCAGCCCTGCAAGAACGGCAGAGTCGTCTGGGTCGAGGTCTCGACGCGGTTCCGCTTCGCCGCCGACGGCGACATCGAGCTCTTCTGCGTGAGCCGCAACATCGACGGGAGGAAACGGGCCGAGGCCGAGGTTCGCTTCCTCAGCTACCACGATCAGCTCACGGGGCTTCACAACCGCCGTTTCTACGAGGAGGAGTTCCGCCGCCTCGACGACGCGTCCCATCTGCCCCTCTCCCTCATCATGGCCGACGTCAACGGCCTCAAGCTGACCAACGACGCCTTCGGACACCAGGTCGGCGACGAGCTGCTCCGGACCATGGCCTCCATCTTTCGGGAGGCCACCCGTCCCGGCGACGTCCTGGCCCGCATCGGCGGCGACGAGTTCGTCTTCCTTCTCCCCCGAAGCGACGCCAGGGCGGCCTGGGCCATCGTCGAGAGGATAAGGAGCGTACTGAAGACCCGCGAGAGCGAGGGCCCTCTTCTTTCCGTATCCTTCGGCGTCGCAACGAAGACGAAGGGTACGGAGACGCGCGAGCGGCTTTTTTCCGATGCGGAAAACCGCATGTACCGCAACAAACTCTCCGAGAGCGACAGCATGAAGAGCAAGACGATCCGCCTCGTCACTCAGAGCCTCTACGAGAGAAGCCCCTGGGAAAGAGGTCACGGAGAGAGGGTCAGCCGCTTCTGCCGCCTCATGGGAACGGCCCTCGGTCTCGGCCCCGACGACGTGGAGGAGCTGGCCCTGGCGGGGCTTCTCCACGACATCGGGAAAATCGGCGTCGAGCGGAGTCTTCTCCTCAATCCGGAACAGCTCGACGAGGAGGAGAGGAACGAGATGAGGCGCCACCCCGAGATCGGTTTTCAGATCCTGCGCTCCTCCGGGGAATTCGCCACCATTGCCGAGGCCGTCCTTGCCCACCACGAACGTTTCGACGGCAAGGGCTATCCCCGCGGGAAGAAGGGAAAAGCTATTCCTCTCTCGGCACGGATCATCGCCCTGGCCGAGAGCTACGAGGCCATGACGGGCGACCATCTCTACAGACGGCCCCTGCCGAAGGCGATCGCCCTGAGGCAGATCGAGGAGGAGGCCGGAAGACAGTTCGACCCGGACCTTACGAAAATTTTCGTCGACGTCATCGCCGGAGAGGATTAGGGACGGCGACCTACCGACGGGGATAACCGAAACGCCGGGAGGAGACGGCTCGCGAGGCGCGATGTTTTTTCAACAAGAAGGTAGAAGCGGTGGCAATCCCGCCGAGATGGGAAGACGGACGAAGACCGCCGCTCACGGGACGACGGCCGATCCGTGGGCGGACCGCCTTCGGTCCGGGCCCTCCGGACGTCCGTCGAGACGGTGACGACGCGGTTCCGCCCCTCTCGCTTGGCCTGCTAGAGGGCCCTGTCGGCGGCACCGAGAAGGGACTCCGCACCGCCCTCTCGGGCAAGGGCGACGAGATCGACGGCGATTCCCCCGTAGTGCCCCTCTCCGTCGATCCACTCATAAGGGGCCCAATCGGGATCGACGCACATCTTCACCGGACCGAGACGCTCCAGATAGTCCCGCTCCTCGGGAGAGAGGAGAACGAGGGGATCGCCCGCCGAGACCCCGGCCGGACAGAGCAGGAAAAGCAAGAAAAGGGCAAGGCGGATCGCCCTTCGGGACAGGGCGGCGTCATCGGGCGAAAGGATCGGCGAAGAGGGCGATCTCACGGCGGGCGGCCTCCTTGGATCTTCTTTTTCTGCCTTCTCCCTCCACTATACCGAAAGGCCGCGATCATGGCGACGGCGACACTGTCGTCGGAAAGGAGGAGGCGTCGCCGCAAGATCCGAACTCGAGGTCCGACCGGGGTCGAAATCGCCGTGAACCGCCGAGCCACGAGACGAAATCCCGTCACGAAGGAGGGGGAGAGCCCCAGGCTCTCCCCCTCCTTCGTGACGGCCAAGGAAGCCCCCGTCTTTGACGGCCTACTCCTCTTCCTCCTCGACCTTGCGGGCGGCGATGACCTTCTTGGAGATGTCGCCGGGCACGTCTTCGTAGTGGGAGTAGCTCATGGTGAAGTTGCCCCGTCCCGAGGTCATGGAACGGAGGATGATGGCGTAACGGAACATCTCGGCCAGGGGGACCTGGGCCTTGACGATCTGGAGGCGCCCCTTGGAATCGATGCCCATGATGCGGCCCCGACGGCTGTTGAAGTCGCCCATGACGTCGCCGAGATACTCCTCCGGAACGACGACCTCGACGTTCATGATGGGCTCGAGCAGGACGGGAGAGGCCTCGGCGATGCCCTTTTTGAAGGCCAGATGGGCGGCGAGCTTGAAGGCCATTTCCGACGAGTCCACGTCATGGTAGGAGCCGAAGAAGAGGGAGGCCTTGAAGTCGACGACGGGGAAGCCTGCCAGGACGCCCTTGTTCTTCACCTCCCGCAGGCCTTTCTCGACGGCGGGGATGAAGTTCTTGGGAACGGAGCCTCCGACGATCTTGTCCTCGAAGACGAAACCCTCGTCTTTGCCCAGAGGAGAGAACTCGATATGGACGTCGCCGTACTGGCCGTGTCCGCCCGTCTGTTTCTTGTGCTTGCCCTGGGCCTTGGCGGGCTTGCGGATCGTCTCCCTGTAGGGGACGGCCGGAGTGGCCACCTCGAGATCGACGCCGTAGCGCTCCTTGACGCGGGCCAGGACGATGTCGAGGTGGACGTCGCCCATGCCGGAGAGGACGTTGTCGCCCGTCTCGGCGTTCTTGTCGAACTGGAGGGTCATGTCCTCGTCGAGGATCTTGCGGACGGCGCTGGCCAGCTTGTCCAGGTCCGCCCGCGTCTTGGGACTCACGGCGAGGCTGTAGATGGGACGGGGGAACTTGATGGGCGGCAGAATCAGGCTGGCCCCCTTGGCGGCCAGAGTGTCGCCCACGGCGGCCGAGACGAGCTTGGGAACGGCGACGATGTCGCCGACGACGACGTCCTTGCTGTCGACGCCGTTCTTGCCCGTCATGAGCTTGTAGACGCTGACGCGCTCCTCCTCGCCGCGGTTGACGTTGAAGACCGTCGTATCCGTCGAGTGACCTCCGGAGACGACGCGGATGAAGGAGAGCTTGCCCACGTAGGGGTCGACCATGACCTTGAAGCAGAGGGCGTAGAAGGGCCCCTTGGGGTCGGGAGCGACAAGGACTTCCTCTTCCCCTCTGAGGGCCGGGCGGGGTGCCGTCTCGAGGGGCGACGGCAGGAGGTCGACGACGACGTCGAGGAACTGGGTGATGCCCACGTTGGCCGGCCCGGCGCCGGGAACGACGGGGAAGAGCCTGCACTCGACGACGGAGCGGCGCAGAAGGGCGGCGATCTCCTCGTCCTGGAGGGTTTCTCCGTCGAGGTAGCGCATCATGGCCTCGTCGTCGACTTCGACGGCCCGCTCGACGAGGGCCTCGCGGGCGGCGGCGACGGCATCGGCCATATCGGCCGGCATTTCACCGACGGTGAAGTCCTTGCCGCCGTTGCCCCTGTAGGTATAGGCCTTGCCCGTGAGGACGTCGACGACGCCCTTGAAGGAGGCCTCCTGCCCGATGGGGAGAAGAACGGGAAGGGCATTGGCCGTCAGGGCCTCCTGAATGTTCTCGACGGTCTTGCCGAAATCGGCGTTTTCCTTGTCCATCTTGCTGACGAAGAAGACGGTGGGACGGCCGAACTCGTCGGCGAACTCCCAGGCCTTCTCCGTCTGGACCTCGACGCCGTGGACGCCGCTGACGACGATGGCAGCGCCATCGGCGACACGCATGGCCGACCGCAGCTCGCCGACGAAGTCGGAGAATCCGGGGGTATCAAGGGCATAGACCGTCTTGCCCCTATAGGTGAGCGTGGCCAGAGAGGTATTGATCGAGATCTGACGCTTCTGCTCTTCGGGCGTGAAGTCCGAAACGGTGTTGCCGTCTTCGATCTTCCCCATGCGCGTCACCGCGCCCGTGTTGAAGAGCATGGCCTCGGTGAGCGATGTCTTGCCCGCCCCGCCATGAGCGGCGATCGCGATGCTACGAATATCCTCCGGCTTGCGTGTCCCCATAAATGATTCCCCCTCTGTCTGCGATGGTTTGCGATACGGGACGAAACCTACAGGTAAACGGTGAGAGTATCCAAGGCCTTATATTACGCACCTGTGACGAAAAGGTCAATTAGAGTATACAACCAGCCGATCCCATGAAAAGCCCCGAACACAGGCCGCGTCTTCGCCTCGCGCGAGACCACTCCCTCCGGAGGACAGCGAAGACCGTCGCCCCATCCCGCAGGGGAAGAAGGCCTTCCCCTGCAAAGGCGACATCGCAACCGAGACGCCCCGAGCCGGAGTTCCCTCGGCCAGCCTCATCGGCTTCGACGGGAAGAGATTGCCCCGGGCTCTCTCAGGAATCCTTCCCGCGAGAGCCGCTGTCGACAAAACCTCGCTCCATGGCCTTTTCCACGTCGACAAAGCGGGCCATGGCCGTCTTCATTCTCCTGAAAGCGAACTTCTCGTAGAAGGCCTCCTTCCCGGGCGAGGCGTAGAGAAGGACGTTCATGGCAGTCAGCCTCTCCAGAAGGGCCTCGACGACGGCCCGCCCCAATCCCCTTCCCTAATAGTCGGGGCAGACGGCCACATCGTAGAGAGCCGCCTGATAGGCCCCGTCGGAGAGGGCCCGCCCTAAGGCGACGAGGCGCTCTCCGTCGTAGAAAAAGACGGTGACGGCGCTGTTTCGGAAGGCCCTCTCGTGGCGCTCGGCCTCGAAGGAGGCCATGGCCGCCTCCTTCAGAAGGTCCGCCACTTTCTGCCAGTCGACGCCGTCGGCATCGAAAGTCTTTCTGAAAATCATCTTCGATTACCCTCCATCCTTCTTACGAATCTACCCTGAGGCTTTCTTCCGCAAGGTCTCTTTCGGACGACGCGGACCCCATCTCAGAACGATCGGACAGGGAGAGATCGGGAGCCAGCAAAAGCGTATAGGCCCAAGGGGAACCGAAAAAGGCCCTTTCGATGAAACCCGCCGAAGAGGCCAGTCGGCGCACCTCTTCCCGCCCCTGGAAATGGGGGTCGGCGATCACCTCGGACAGGCAGAGAAGGCCCTCCCTCTTCAGTCCTCGGCGCATTTCCCCAAGGGCCCCCTCCCTATCGGGAATTTCGCCCAAGACGGCCACGAGGAGGATCCTGTCGAAACGGCCCGGATCGACCTTTCCCTCTCCTGCCTCGCCTCGGACATAGGCGACGTTGGAAAGGCCCTCGTTCTCGGCCCGAACCCGAACCCGGTCGAGCATGGCCTGCTGCATATCGAAGGCGACGACCGAACCTCCCTCCCTGAGAGCCCGGGCCAGAGGCAGGGTGAGGCGGCCGGGGCCGCAGCCGAAATCGAGAACCGTCATGGTCGGATTCAGATCGAGCGCTTCGATGATCGACGACGACCGGTGGTTCCGAAAAAAAGGATTCTCCATCTCCACCATCCACCCCAACCAAGCCGGGCAGGGAAGGGAGACGCGGCGCGAGCGGCGCCGCCAGACGAGGGAAAACAGGAGGACAAACGCGACCGTCGCAAGAAGAAGGAAGACCAGGACAGGACCGCTCCTTTCGGAATATCTGAAATTTCCGGCAGGGGCAAGGACGTCCGACGAAGGCCCGGAGGCAGGCGAAAAGCGGCCCTCTCCCGGAAGATCCTCACCGGGAGGACCGTTTCCCCTGGAAGAACACCCTCCGTCGTCGTCAAGAAGGGGCATGCCTTTTCTCTGCCGCCTTTGCCGGGAGAGGACCGGAGAGGGGCAGGAATCCTTTCAGGGCCGCCCCCCCATGAAAGCAAAAAGTCCCCGGGCAGCTCCCCTGTGGGGCGAGCCGTCCGAGGACCGAGTTCACGCGATCGGCCTTCAGATCAGCTTCCGCTTCAGAACGGCCTCGACCTGGACGGCGTCGGCCTGACCGCGGATCTCGCGCATGACGAGGCCCTGGAGGAACTTGATCTTCTTGCCCTTGAGATCCTTGCCGCTCCGGACGGCCTCGACGGCCTCGACGGCCTCGACGTTGGCCGCGAGGATCGTCTCGACGATCTCCTCCAGGCGGGATCCGGAGACCTGACCGGAGACGACGCCCGTAGCGGCCATGGCCGCCTCCAGAGGCGATCCGTCACGGACCATGACGTCGAAGACGTCCTTGGCTGCCGTCGTCGAGAGCCCCTTGCCTTCGACGAGGACGAGGAGGGCCGCCAGATTTTCGGCCTTGAGGGGAAAGGCCTCCAGAGAGATTCTCTTTTCGTTGAGGACTCGGAGGACTTCGGTGCGAACCCAGTTGGCGGCGCGCCTGGCCTCGGCACCGGCCCGGACGCAGCCGTCGAGGTAGGCCACGGCGGCTGCGCTTTCGGCGATGACCTTGGCGTCTTCCGCTCCCAGTCCGTAGGCGTCGACGAGGCGACGCTCGGCCTCCCAGGGAAGTTCGGGCATGGCCGACCGGACCCTCTCGAGACGATCTCTGTCGACGATAAGGGGGGGAAGATCGGGATCGGGGAAGTAACGGTAGTCGTGGGCCTCCTCCTTGCTCCTCATGGAACGGGTCTTTCCCTCGCCATCGTCCCAGTGGCGCGTCTCCTGGCGGATCTCGCCTCCCTCGGAGAGGACCTTCCGCTGGCGTCCCTCCTCGTATTCGAGAGCCCGTTCGAGGGCCCGAAGCGAGTTCATGTTCTTGATCTCGACCCGGGAGCCCCAGCGGCCGTCGGAGACCTTCTGAGAGATGTTGGCGTCGACGCGGAGCGATCCCGACTCCATGTCTCCGTCGGAGACGGCCAGGTAACGGACGAGACGGCGGATCTGCTCCGTGTAGAGCCGGGCGTGGGCCGGACAGGTCATGTCGGGCTCGGAGACGATCTCCAGGAGCGGCACGCCGCCGCGGTTGTAGTCGACCAGGGAGTGGGCCGCTCCGGCCAGACGGCCGTCGGAGCTGGGATGGACGAGCTTGCCGGCGTCCTCCTCCAGATGGGCCCTCGTGATGGCCACGCGCACCGTCTCGCCCTCGTCGTCGGTGAAGGAGACGAGCCCTCCGGCGCAGATGGGCAGGTCGTACTGGCTGATCTGATAATCCTTGGAGAGGTCGGGGTAGAAGTAGTTCTTGCGGTGAAAGCGCGTCGCCTCCTGGACCTTCGAGCCGAGGGCGAGGCCCACGCGGGCCGCCAGCTCGACGGCCCTGCCGTTGACGACGGGGAGGGCTCCCGGCTGGCCCAGGCAGACGGGGCAGACGTTGCTGTTGGGACGGGCGCCGATGTAGTTCGTCGAGCAGGAGCAAAAGAGCTTCGTCTTCGTCGCCAGCTGGACGTGGATCTCAAGTCCGATGACAGTCTGGAAGGTGAGGGCCATCAGAGGTCACCTCCTGCGATTCGGGGCAGGCCCAGTCTTTTCTCGATGACGGCGGCGGCACCGAAGATCTCCATCTCGCCGAAACGGGGTCCCATGAGTTGAACCCCCACGGGAAGGCCTCCGCTGTAGCCGCCGTTGAGAGAGAGGGCCGGCAGTCCGGCCATGTTGGCCGGCAACGTGAAGAGGTCGCTCATGTACATCTTGATGGGATCGCCCATGTTCTCCCCCTTCCTGAAGGGAAGAGTGGGCGTCGTCGGCGTCAGGAGAAGGTCCACCTCGGAGAAGGCCCTCTCGAACTCGTCTTTGAGAATGCTGACGACCTTGAGGGCCCTGTTGTAATAGGCGTCGTAGTAGCCCGAGCTGAGGACGTAGGTCCCCGTCAGGAGGCGGCGTTTCACCTCGGGACCGAAGCCGAGACGGCGCGTCCTGAAATAGAGTTCGAGAAGCCCCTCGGCCTGGGCCGAGAGACCGTAGCGGACGCCGTCGAAGCGGGCCAGGTTCGAGCTGGCCTCGGCGGGGGCGATGATGTAGTAGCAGGCCAGGGCGTGTTTCATCGTCGGGAGAGAGACGTCGACGATCTCGGCGCCGGCCGACCGGAGAAGATCGGCGACGTCCTTCAAGGTCGCGTCGATGGCCCCGTCGATCTCGTAGGCGGAAAACTCCTTCACGAGACCGATCTTCTTGCCCTTCAGCGATTCCGTCTCGAGGGCACTCAGGAAAGCGGGCCTGGGACGGCGACTGCATGTGCCGTCACGCTCGTCGGGGCGGGCGACGACCTCCATGGCCAGGAGGAGGTCCTCGAGGCTGCGGGAAAAGGGACCGATCTGGTCGAGGGAACAGGCGAAGGGAACGAGGCCGTAGCGGCTCACCATGCCGTAAGTGGGTTTGAAGCCGTAGACGCCGCAGAAGGCGGCGGGCTGGCGAATGGACCCTCCCGTGTCGCTGCCGAAGGTGAGGGGGGCATAACCGGCGGCACAGGCCGCCGCGCTGCCGCCCGAGCTCCCTCCGGGAACGCGCTGGGGATCCCAGGGATTGGACGTGGTGAAGAAGGCCGAATGCTCCGTCGAGCTGCCCATGGCGAATTCGTCCATATTGGCCTTGCCGATGAGGATCGCACCGGCCTCTTCGAGGTAGCGGACGACGGAGGCATCGTAGGGAGGAACCCACTGTTCGAGCATGCGGCTCGAACAGGTCGTGCGGACGCCACGGGTACAGAAGTTGTCCTTGACGATGACGGGAACGCCCGTCAGGGGGCCGGTCTTCTCTCCTCTGTCGAGGGCGATGTCGAGGGCGGCAGAGCGGGAGCGGGCTTCCTCTCTCATGGGCGTCACCAGGGCCGACAGGGCCGGCTCCATCCTCTCCAACCGGCTCAGATGAGCCTCGACGACTTCGGAGACGGAGAACTTCCCTTCCCTTACGGCCCGGGCCAGATCGGCGGCGGAACGTTCAAAGAGCTTCATCGTCAGGCCTCCTCCAGAATCCGGGGGACGCGGAAGAAGTCGTCGTCTCTGTCGGGTGCCTGGGCCAGGGCTCCTTCCCGGTTGTCCCAGACGACGACGACATCCTCCCGCCAGGGGGGAATGTCGGCGACGACGTCGACGACATCGCCGACATGGGAAACGTCCACTTCCTGCAGGCTCTCGAAGTGTCCCATGATGGCGTTGAAATGCCCCGCCAGGGCCGAGACTTCCTCCGCCTCCACTTCGAGGCGGGCCAGCCGGGCCACATGCCTCACTTCGTCTTCCGTGATGGCCATAAGATTCCCTCCTTTATCGTGGATCGTGATTCTCCACCGTAACCTCTTTTTCCCCCTCCGGCGCGGTCGACCGGAAAAGGTCTTCCGCCTCGCCGACGAGGCGCCAGAAAGTCTCCTCGTCGACGATCGCCGCCGAGGCGGCGCGGGCCTTGTCGAGCTTGCCGCCCGCCTTCTCTCCGGCGACGACGAGGAAGGTCTTGGCGCTGACGCTCGACGAGGGAAGGGCGCCGAGGGCTCGGACTCTCTCCTCCGCCTCGGCCCGGGTAGCCCGCTGAAGCTCGCCGGTGAAGACGACGCGTCTCCCCTCCCAGGGAAGGGGGACCGAGGCGGCCCGGCGTGCCTCCGAGGTGCGCAGGCCCAGTCGGGCCAGGCGATCGAGCGTGCGCCGATTGGCCTCGTCGGCAAAGAAGGCCGCCACCGAGGCGGCGATGACGGGTCCCACGCCGTCGACGTCGGCCAGAGTCTCTTCGGAGGCGGCGGCCAGGGCCTCGACGGAGCCGAAGGCCTGAGCGAGGATCTCGGCCACGCGGGCCCCGGCGTAGCGGATGCCCAGGGCAGCCAGGAGACGGGCCAGGGGGCGCTTTTTCGAGGTCTCCAGGGCCTGGATGATGTTCGATGCCGACTTCTCCCCCATCCGTTCCAGCATGAGAAGTTTTTCCCTGTCCAGCTCGTAGAGGTCGGCCAGGGTCGTCACGAGCCCCCTGTCAACGAGCTGGGCCACGATCTTCTCTCCCAGGCCCCGGATATCCATGGCGCCTCGGGAGGCGAAGTGGCGCAGCCCCTCGCGGAGCTGAGCCGGACAGGAGCGATTGGGGCAGCGGAGAACCGCCTCGCCGGGAAGGCGGACGGAAGAGGCGCCGCAGACGGGACACCTCTCGGGAAGGCGGAAGGGCCTCTCGCTGCCGTCGCGGGCCTCGACGTCGACGGCGACGATTTCGGGGATGATCTCACCGGCCTTGCGGACGATGACCCGATCGCCGATTCGGACGTCCTTGCGATCCACCTCGTCCTGATTGTGAAGGCTGGCCCTCTGGACGACGGAGCCCGAGAGAGGGACCGGATCGAGAAGGGCCACGGGGGTGAGGGCACCGGTGCGCCCCACGGAGACGATGATCTCCCTGATCCGCGTCTTCTTCTCCTCCGGGGGATACTTGAAGGCCAGGGCCCAGCGGGGCGTCTTGGCCGTCGCGCCCAGAGTCTCCCAGGCGGCGATGTCATCCACCTTGAGGACGGCGCCGTCGGTGACGTAGGGAAGGGAAAAGCGTTCCTCTTTCCACCGCTCCAGGTAGGCCAGGGCCTCGTCGCCGTCGCGGCAGAGGGCGTGACCGGGCTGGACGGGGAAACCCAGCTCGCGGAGACGCTCCAGGACCGCGCTCTGGCTCGTCAGACCCTGAAGAGGGGCCTCGACGATCTGGTAGAGATAGACCGAAAGGCGGCGCGAGGCCGTCACGGCCGGATCGAGCTGGCGCAGGCTCCCGGCGGCGGCGTTGCGCGGGTTGGCGAAAAGGGGGAGCTCCTCCTCCTCCCTCTCGGCGTTGAGGGAGGCGAAGTCCTCTTTTTTCATGTAGACCTCGCCCCTCACTTCGAGCCGCCCCGGCAGAGCCTCGCGGAGGCGCAGGGGAAGGGAGCGGATCGTCCTGAGGTTGGAGGTCACGTCCTCGCCGAAGCGGCCGTCACCGCGGGTCAGGCCGCGGACGAAACGCCCCTCCTCGTAGAGGAGGGAGACGGCAAGGCCGTCGATCTTGAGCTCGCCGGACAGAGGAGGCAGGCGGCCCAGGGTCCGCTCGACGCGGGCCAGAAAGGCCCGGACGTCCTCCTCGGAGAAGCCGTTTTCCAGGCTCAGCATGGGCGCGGCGTGTTCGACCTTCTCGAAGCCCTCGACGGGCCTGCCGCCGACGCGGCGCGTCGGCGAGTCGGGTTCGACGAGGTCGGGCCAGGCCCTTTCGAGCCCGAGAAGCTCGGTCATGAGGGAATCATAGACATCGTCGGAGATCTCGGGCCTGTCCAGGACGTAGTAGAGGTGTTCGTGGCGGGCCAGCTCCTCCCGGAGGATCGCGATCCTCCGGGAGGCCTCGCCGCGGCTCGGAACGGTCACGGTCTCCCCCTAGTCTCGGGGGCGCATGGTGGGAAAGAAGATGACGTCCCTGATGGAGCGGGAGTTGGTCAGGAACATGACGAGGCGGTCGATGCCGATGCCCAGGCCACCCGTGGGAGGCAGACCGTACTCGAGGGCGTTGATGAAGTCCTCGTCGAAGGCGTGGGCCTCGTCGTCCCCGGCCTCCTTCTTCTGGAGCTGATCCATGAAACGTCCCCTCTGATCGATGGGATCGTTGAGCTCGCTGAAGGCGTTGGCCACTTCCTTGCCGTAGACGAAGAGCTCGAAGCGGTTCGTGAAATCGGGCTCGTCTGGGTTCCTCTTGGCCAGAGGGGAGATTTCCGTCGGATGGCCGAGGACGAAGGTGGGCTGGATGAGCTTTTCCTCGACGAACTCCTCGAAGAGCTTGGAGAGGACGATGAAGCGGCTCTCGTCGCCCTTGATCTCGATGTGGCGCCTTTTGGCCTCGGATCGGGCCTCGTCGTCGCTCTTCCAGGCGTGGAAGTCGACGCCGCAGTGTTCGCGGACGAGATCGACCATGGTGCCCCTCCGAAAGGGACGTTCGAAGGAGATCTCCGTCCCCTGGTAGTCGACGACGCGGCTCCCCACGGCATCGGCGCAGGCCGAGATGATCTCCTCGGTGAGATTCATCATGTCCTCGTAGTTCGCGTAGGCCCAGTAGACCTCCATGGCCGTGAACTCCGGGTTGTGCATGGCGTCGATGCCCTCGTTGCGGAAGTTCTTGCCGATCTCGTAGACGCGGCCCATCATGCCCACGATGAGGCGCTTCAGGTAGAGCTCGGTGGCGATGCGGAGATACATATCCAGACCGAGGGCGTTGTGATAGGTGACGAAGGGACGGGCATTGGCCCCTCCGGCGAGGGGAGACAGAGTCGGCGTCTCCACCTCGAGGGTCCCGTGGGCCTCCAGGACGCGGCGGAAGGTGGCGATGATGAGGCTCCGCTTGCGGAAGACGTCACGCACCTCGGGGTTGGCGATGAGGTCGACGTAGCGCCGGCGGTAGCGCGTCTCCGTGTCCTTCAGGCCATGCCATTTCTCCGGCAGAGGGCGAAGGGCCTTGGAGAGAAGCTTGAAGGAGTCGACCTGGAGGGAGAGCTCGCCCCGTCGGGTCCGGAAAGGATGGCCCACGACGCCGACGAAATCCCCGCTGTCGACCCATTTCTTGAAGAAACCGTACGACTCCTCGCCCAGGGCGTCGACCTGAAAGTAGAGCTGCAGCGTCGCCGTCTCGTCGCCGACGGTGAGGAAAGAGGCCTTGCCGTGCTTGCGAACGGTGAGGACCCGTCCGGCGGTGACGAGGCGGTCTTCGACGTGCTCGTCCTCCTTCAGATGGGCGAAGTTCCGGGCCACTTCGGCCAGAGTCGTCTCCCTCTCCCAGCGATCGACGAGAAAGGGGTCGTACCCCTCTTCCCGGCGCAGGCGGTCGAGCTTCTCCATCCTCTGGCGGTAGACTTCATTCTCCTCTTCCAGAGTCCATTCCATCTCTTTCGGTTCCGACATCCTTAAACGCTCTCCTTTCGCGCCCCGGAAGGGGGCACAGGACCTGACGGCAGGCATCCTTCACGCAGCGTCTCATATCGAAAAAGGCTCCGCCCCTCGATGAGGCGAGAGGAGAGCCCCTCCCAGGTCATCTCGACGGCCACGGCGCGGCGGAAGGCCGATGCGCCGGTAAACCCTTTAAACATACAGGAGACGAACCGCTTGAGCAAGACGAGGGCAAAGCGTTCTCCCTCCTGATCGAGCAGAGCCCGGCCCATCTCCATCAGAAGGTCCAGTTCCCTCTCCGGCGCCGGGACGAGCAGGCTTTCGTCGACGTCGTATCCCAATGCAGCCAAGGCCCTGGGGACGAGGAAGGGATCGCGCAGAATCCCCCGGGCCAGGAAGACGCCGACGCAGCCTCCGTCAAGATAGCTTCGGATCGCCTCGACGGAGAAGACATCGCCGCTGGCGCTCACCCGGCCCGGGAAGGCCCGGGCGAGGGAGAGGACGGCCTCTCTGTCGGCGACGCCCTCGTAGCGTTGGGCCGCCGTACGGCCGTGAAGGGTCAGGTGATCGGCGCCGGCCTCGATGAGAGCGGCGGCGAAATCCTCCGTCGCCAGGGGGTGAAGCGCCGTCGTCTTCCTCAGCTTGACCCAGAGGGGAAGGCCCAGATCGGAAAGGCGAAGAACCATCTCCCGGGCCCTTTGGGGCACCTCGAGAAGGCGGGCCCCCGATCCCTTGCGGAAGACCTTGGGCATGGGACAGGCCATATTGAGCCCCAGGGCGTCGAAACCGCCCACGGCCAGAGCCCGCCGGGCCCCCCTCTCGACGAGAAGGGGGTCGTCGCCGAAAAGCTGCATGACCAGAGGCCGGTCCCGCCCGTCGGGAGAGGCCACCATGGCCTCCGTCTTTTTGTTGGACATGACGATCCCGGCGGCGCTGACCATCTCCGTATGGGTCAGGGCCACGCCGAGGCGGCGAAAGAAGGCGCGCACGGCCGGGACGGTGACGCCGGCCAAAGGGGCCAGCCAGAGGGGGTTGGCCAGGTCGAGGCCGCCGACGGCCAGCCTGGCGTGACCAAGAGGGAAGCCTTCTGTCATGAACGAGGGACCCCGTTCCGTTCGTAGAGGATGCGGAGCCCCTCCAGCGTGAGCCAGGGATCGACGGTCTCGATCGTCTCCGAATGGGCGGCCACGGCCGAGGCCAGCCCTCCCGTGGCGATGACCGTCGTCTTCCGCCCCAAGGCATCCCAGATGCGCCGGACGAGGCCGTCGACAAGGCCGGCGTTGCCGTAGAGAATGCCGGCCTGAATCGATTCCATCGTCGTCCTTCCGATGACGCTCGAAGGGGCCTCGAGGGCGATCTTGGGCAGCTTGGCCGTCCGGCCGAAGAGGGCCTCCATGCTCGTCATGAGTCCCGGCGCGATGGCCCCGCCGAGATAGACGCCCTTGGCGTCGATGACGTTAAGCGTGATGGCCGTCCCGAAGTCGGCGATGACGAGGGGAGCCCCGTAGCGGGCCACGCCGGCCACGGCATCGACGATCCTGTCGGCACCCACCTCGTGAGGGGCACCGTAGCCGATGACGATGCCCAGATCGAGATCGGTCGAGACCTTGAGGCAGGTCCGTCCCAGATAACGGTCGATTCCCTCCGAGAAGGCCCCGTCGAGGGGGGGCACGACGGAGGCCATGATGGCGCCGTCGATGGATCGGGGATCGATGTCGGCCGTGCGGAGCAGGTTGAGCAGGTAGATGCCGACTTCGTCGGCCGTGTGACGCTCCGACATGAGGCGCCAATGGGATTTCAGTTTGGAGCCGTCGAAGACGCCTACGGTGGTGTTCGTGTTGCCCACGTCGATCACGAGAAGCATCGTCTATCCCTCCTGAAGAGGGCCGGGAAGAGCCCGGCCTCGTGTGGCACCTTTTTTAAAGAGAAGTCGCGCAGAAAAGGGTCAGGGCCAAAGCGGCCGCCAGGGAACGCGGGGGACCGACGCCGACTTTGCGGGCCAGAAGCAGAAAGAGGACGAAGGTCCCGGCGGCGTAGATCAAAGCCGAGAAGGTCACCTCTCCCACCAAGAGGTTCGCCGCCCCGTCGGCAGCCCGAGCCCAGAGGGCGAAGAGGTCTTCACCGAAACGGGCCGCCGCCGCGCCGCCGCGCCAGCCCGCCAGGACCGGCAGGGCCGCCAGAGAGGCCAGAGGCAGGAGAAAGGCAAAAAGGGGCAGCGCGACCAGATTGAGGACGATTCCGGCCAGGGGCACGACGCCGAAGACCTCGGCGGCGACGGGAGCCGTCGTGAGCCAGACGAGGGGACCGGCCAGAAAAGCCGTTCCCTTGCCCCAATCAGGCAGGGCCGTCAGAGTGAGAACAGCCGTCATGGAAAGACGCCACCCCACGTCCCAGAACCACCAGGGACGCCAGGCCAGAAGGATCAGCCCCGCCAGGGCGACGGCGTTCACTCCGCCTCCCCGCCGTCCCATCTGCCTTCCCTGGAGGTAGAGCTGGACCATCAGGGCCGCCCTGACGGCGCTGGCCGGAGCGCCCGCCAGGAAGACATAGGCCCAGACGAGGGCAGAGGCGACGACGAGCCCCACCGTCGACGGCCCGGCGAAAAGCAGGATCGCCGAGGCGACGAGGCCGACATGAAAGCCCGAGACGGCCAGAAGATGCGACGTTCCCCAGCGCCGGTGGGCTCGGGCCAGATCGGGGTCGCGTCCGCCCGTCCAGGCCGCCAGCAGGTGGCCTCTCATGAGAGGCGGCAGCTTCAGAAGAAGGGCCGCCTCGATCCGGGCTCGCCGCCAGGCCCAACCGCTCTTTCCGTCAAGGAGACGCCACCGGCCGGGTCGGAGCTCGCCCTCGATTCCTCGGGCCCTGGCCCAGCGGGAGAAGTCGAAAGACTCCCCCTCTCGAGCCTTTCGGAGAGGAAGGACCTCCCCTTCGACGTCGAGGTGCGATCCTGCCCCGACGACCTGTCGAGGCGGGACGAAGGCGGCCAGCCGAAGGCCTCCCCCTTCGACGACGACGAGGCGCCGCTTCCCCCAGGGACGTTCGGAGAGGACCGTGACCTCGCCTTCGTAACGGGGCGGGAGTGAGGGCTCGGCCAGACGATGCAGGAAGAGGACCGCCCCTCCCAAAGAGAGGAGAAGGACGAGGAGGGCCGGGCGGAACGCCCAGCCCTCGAAGCCGTCGCTGCCCAGAAGAAGGAGGCCCACAGGGGCCAGAAGGGCCGCCGCGACGACGGCTCCCGGCGGAAGTCCCCTGCCGAGGAAGGTCAGGGCCAGGCTCCAGGCCGCCAGGACGACGAGGGCCGGCGCCTTGACGAGAAAGGTCACGGCCCGACGGTGACGAAAGGACGGATCGATTCGAGCTTGCCGTCGCCGATGCCCCGGACCCGCTTGAGGTCGTCGACGGTGCGGAAGGGCCCCTTGGCCTCCCTGTCGTCGACGAGGGCCTGGGCAAGCTTGGGGCCGATCCCGGGCAGAGTGGCCAGGTCGGCAGCCCCGGCCCTGTTGACGTCGACGAGAACCTTCTCCGTCCCCGAAACGCCGGGAGAGGGCGACGGGCGGGAGGGGAGCGGCTGAGGAGCCGGGACCTCTCCCCTGCGTGGCACGTGGAGGTGACGTCCGTCCGCGAGGGGTTCGGCCAGATTGATGGCCTCCCTATCCCCCTCGGCCGAAAAGCCTCCGGCCATCTCGACGGCCAGGTAGACGCGGGATCCGGGAGGGACCTGATAGACGCCGGGAGAACGGATGCCTCCCGTGACGTAGACGACCCAGGGCTCAGACGGCTCGACCCGCTCCGGACGTTCCGCGACCGGCTCGGAGGGCGGCAGGCGGTGGGCCAGCTCCTCCCTGACGGCCAGAGCCGGACCGGCCACCGTCGTCGGCTCCGGAGAACCCCACCGGCCCGAAAAATGGCTCAGGAGGAGCCAGGCGGCAAAGAGACAGACGACGGCTCCGGAAAAAAAGGCCAGCCCCTTCCAGCGTCTCTCCACGATCCCTCACATCCTTTCGACGAGACGCCCCTTGAGACTCCAGGCGTCGGCATCGGCGACGACGACGTCGACGAAACGCCCCTCAAGACCCTGACCGGGAAAGAGGACGACCTTGTCCGTCGCCGTCCTCCCCTGGAGAAGCCCCTCGCCCCTGTGGGCGGGACCGTCGACGAGGACGGTGAAGACCCGTCCCAGGAGAGAGGCGTTGATCTCTCGGGCGATGCCGAGCTGGAGATCGTTGACGGCGTTGAGACGACGCCGGGCCTCCATGGCGGGAAGACGGCCGGGAAAAGACGCCGCCGCCGTCCCGGGACGGGGCGAGTAGGCGGCGCTGTGGACCTGGTCGAAGCGGAAACGCCTCAGCGCCTCGAGAGAAAGAGTGAAGTCCTCTTCCGTCTCGCCGGGAAAGGCGACGATGAGGTCGCTCGTGACGGCCAGGTCGGGAAGGGCCGACCTCAAGGCTCCGATCCTCTCCGCGTAGGAGGCCACGTCATAGCCGCGGTTCATGAGCTTCAGGACTCTGTCGCTGCCCGCTTGAATGGGCAAGTTGACGGCGGGACAGATCTTGGGCTCCTCGGCCATGGCGGCGATGACGTCATCGGTCAGGTCCTTGGGGTGGTTGGTGGCGAAACGGAGGCGGCGCAGTCCCTCGACGGCAGAAAGAGAGCGCAGGAGGGAGGCAAAGGAGACCCCCTGCAGATCGGTGCCGTAGCTGTTCACGTTCTGGCCCAGCAGCGTCACCTCGACGACGCCGTCGTCGACGAGGGACCGGACCTCGTCGACGACGGCCCCGGGAAGTCGGGACTGGAAGCGGCCCCTCACATGGGGCACGATGCAGTAGGTGCAGAAATTGTCGCAGCCATGGGCGATGGTGACGAAGCTCTTGAAGGGGAGCTGGCGTCGCCTCGGAATCTGCTCCAGGTCCTCGAGGGCCCTCGGGTCGTCGTCGAGGAGAACCGTCGTCCTCCCCTCCATGGCCTCTTCGACAGCCCCGGCCAGTCGTCCCAGTTGACGGGGCCCGCAGAGGACGCGGACCTGAGGGAAGCGGGCGAGGAGTTCCCGCCCCACCCTCTGGGCCATGCAGCCCACGACGGCGACAAGAGGCTTCCTGCCGCCCCGTCCCAGGTCGCTTCGAACCTTCTGCTCGGCCTTGTCGCGAATGCTGCAGGTGACGTAGACGACGAGATCGGCCTCCTCCTCGGGGACCTCCCGCCAGCCCCGGACGCGAAGTTCCGAGGCGATGCGATCGCCGTCGTAGACGTTCATCTGGCAGCCGAAAATCTTCAGAGCGAAACCGTTCATTTTTTCATCCTCCCCGGGGCGGACCCCGAAAAGAGGATAGCACGACTTGCCCGGCGACTACAGGGCCCGACCGGTCCTCCCCTTTTCCGTCGCCGCCAGGGCCACGGCCAGGGCCGAGGCCGTCTCGACGGTATGGAGACAGAGGATGGACGATTCGACGGCGGCCCGCCTGAGGCGGAATCCGTCGGAGATCGTCTCGGGATGCTCGCCCGGAACGTTGACGACGAGATCCCACCGCCTCTCGGCCATGGCCTCGACGAGGGAGGTCCCCTTTTCGACGGAAGAGACGGCCAACCCCCAGCGGCTCAGAAGAGCCGCCGTGCCCGCCGTGGCCTCCAGCTCCCAGCCCAGAGCCGAAAAGGCCGCAGCCAGAGCCGGGGCCTGGTGCTTGGCCCGGTCGGCCAGGGAGAGGAGAAGGCGCCCCTTGCGGGGGATCTTCCACCCCGCTCCGGCGAGGGCCTCCATGAGGGCACCGGAGATGCAGTCGCCCAAACCCAGAGCCTCGCCCGTCGACTGCATCCGGACGCCGCCCTGGGCATCGACGCCGGGCAGCTTCTCCGTCGAGAAGACGGGGACCTTGACGCCCCTCGGTCCCTGATGGTCGTGAAGGCCTCCCTTCAGCCCCAGATCGGAGAAGGGAACTCCCAGGGCGAGGCGGACGGCCATTTCGACGAGAGGAATGCCCGTCAGCTTGGCGGCGATGGGCACGGTCCGGCTGGCCCGGGGATTGGCCTCGATGACGTAGAGACGCCCCTCGTGGAGGACGAACTGAACGTTCATCAGCCCCTTGACGCCCAGGGCCGCCGAAAGGGCCTGGACCGTTTCGACCATCTCGCGGCGCTGAGCGGCCGTGAGGCTCATGTCAGGAAAGAGGGCCATCGAGTCGCCCGAGTGGATCCCGGCCGGCTCGAGGTGTTCGAAAATGCCCGGAAGGAAGACATCCTCGCCGTCGCAGAGGGCATCGACCTCGAACTCGCGCCCCTGAAGAAAGCGATCGATGAGGACCGACTGGCCCTTCTCGGCGGAGAAGGCCAGATCGACGATCTCCTCGAAATCCCTCTCGTCGAAACAGAGGCGCATGGCCACGCCGCCTATGACGAAACTGGGGCGTACCATGAGGGGATAGCCGAGGGAGCGCGCCGCCTGCCTGGCCTCGTCGGGGCTCTCGGCGGCCACCCCCGGCGGCTGGAGAATGCCCAGATCGTCGAGGAGACTGGAAAAAAGCCCCCGGTCCTCGGCGCTGCGGATGACATCGCCCGTCGTCCCCAGAAGGGCAACACCCCGTCTTTCCAGGGCCAGGCCGAGTTTGAGGGCGCTCTGTCCGCCGAAGGCGGCCAGGACGCCGAGAGGACGCTCCCTCTCGATGACGGGAAGGACATCTTCGACGGTGAGAGGCTCGAAATAGAGGCCATCGGAAAGATCGTGATCGGTGCTGACCGTCTCGGGGTTGTTGTTCACCATGAGAGCCCGCAGTCCTCCCTTGCGGAGGGCCATGGCGGCCTTGACGCAGCAGTAGTCGAACTCGATACCCTGGCCGATGCGGATCGGACCGGAACCGAGGACGAGGGCCGAGGGGCGGTCATCGGCGGGAACGACGTCCCCTCCGGCGCCGAAGACGCCGTAGTAGTAGCCCGTGTGCGTCGGCGTCTCGCCGGCGCAGCCGTCCACCTCGCGGAAGGCCCGCTCCAGACCGAGGGCCTTGCGTCGCGCCTCGACCTCTCCTGCGGGAAGGGAGACGCAGCGGGCCACGTCTTCGTCGGAGAATCCCTCGTACTTGGCCTGACGGAGGAGGGAGTCCTCGAGCCCTTCGAGGGCCAGACGCCTCTCGACGTCGACGAGACGGCCCAACTCGAAGAGGAAGAAGGGATGGACGCCGCCCCTGTCGGCCAGCTCCTTCGGGTCGCGGCCCCGGCGAAGGAGTTCGAGGAAGGCCCAGAGACGGCGATGATCGGCCCTCTCCACGCTGGCCATGAGGGCCCCGTCGCCGAAGGAGGCCAGAAGGGGATCGCGGAGGCCGAAGGGAAGCTCGAGGGAGCGGAGGGCCTTCTGCAGGGCCTGGTTGAAATGAAGGCCTAAGGCCATGACCTCGCCCGTCGATTTCATCCGCGTCCCCAGCCCGCCCGAGGCCTGAGGGAATCGGTCGAAGGGCCAGCGGGGAAACTTGACGACGACATAATCGAGAACGGGCTCGGCCAGGGCGCTCCCCTGGCCCGTGACGGGGTTGGCCATCTCAGCCAGGCTCTGCCCCAGGGCGATGCGGGCGGCCATGCGGGCGATGGGGTAGCCCGTGGCCTTGCTGGCCAGGGCGCTGGAGCGGCTGGCCCTGGGATTGACTTCGATGACGGCGTAGTCCGACCCGTCGGGGCTGAAGGCGAACTGAACGTTGCAGGCCCCTTCGATGGCGAGCCCCTCGACGATGCGCAGGGCCGAGGAGCGCAGACGCTGCCACTGGCCGTCGGTCAGGGTCAGAACGGGGGCGACGACGATGCTGTCGCCCGTGTGGATTCCCATGCCGTCGAAGTTCTCCATGGAACAGACGGCCAGGGCATTGCCCCAACCGTCACGGACGACCTCGACTTCGATCTCCCGCCATCCTTCGAGATAGCGCTCGACGAGGACCCGTCCGACAGGCGAGGCCGCAAGCCCCTCGCGGGCGATGCGGGCCAGCTCCCCTCCGTCGCGGGCCACGCCGCCGCCCGTCCCGCCCAGCGTGTAGTCGGGGCGGACGACGAGGGGAAAGGAGGCTTCGGCGGCAAAGGCAAGGGCCTCGTCGACGGAGGCCGCATAGGCGCTCTCGACGACGGGCTCGCCCAGTTCCGTCAGGACATCGCGGAAAGAAAGGCGTCCCTCGGAGCGGCGGACGGAATCGACGGAGGTTCCCAGGACCTTGACGCCGTAGCGCTCCCAGAGTCCCTTCCCGTCGAGCTCGACGAGAAGATTGAGGGCCGTCTGGCCTCCCAGGGTGGCGATGACGCCCTGGGGCCTCTGCTCCCTGAGGACGTCTTCGACGACGTCGGCCGTCAGAGGGCGGAGGTAGACCACGTCGGCCAGGCCCAGATCGGTCTGGATCGTCGCGGGATTGCTGTTGAGGAGAATGACGCGGTGGCCCTCCTCCTTGAGGGTGCGGCAGGCCTGGCTGCCCGAGTAATCGAACTCGGCGGCCTGGCCGATCCGGATGGGCCCCGAGCCGAGGACGAGAATCGTCATGGCCTCCAGGGGAGACCTTCCTTTCGAGACCCGGCTTTCCTCTGTCATTCTGCAGCCTCCCTGCACTGGTCGATAAAAAGGTCGAAAAGGCCGCCGCTCTCCTCGGGACCGGGCGTCGCCTCGGGGTGAAACTGGACGCCCCAGGCCCCCGTCTCGGGATGGCGAAAGCCCTCTACGCTACCGTCGCCTCCGTGACGGTAGGTGACGGTGATCCCCGTTCCCTCCAGGGAATCGTCGCGCAGAGCATAGCCGTGATTCTGGCTCGTCAGAAAACCCTTTTTGCCGCCGGCCTCGATGACGGGCTGGTTGCCCCCTCGGTGGCCGAAGGGAAGTTTGACCGTCTTGCCCCCCAGGGCGAGGGCCAGAAGCTGCATGCCCAGACAGATGCCGAAAAGGGGGACCTTTCCCAGAAGAGCTTCGACGACGGAGACGGCCTCCACCAGAAGGGCCGGATCGCCGGGGCCGTTGCTGAGGAGGACGCCGTCGGGCCTCAGAGCGAGGATCGCCTCGGAGGACGTGTCGTGGGGAAGGACATCGACGGCGCAGCCCCGGGCCAACAGGGACCGGACGATGCCCGCCTTGACGCCGTAGTCGACGACGGCGATCCTGGGCCCTCTGCCGGGATGGGAGAGGGGACGGACCGTCGAGACCTGGGCCACGGGAGATCCCGCCTCGGCGACGACGGGGACCTCCTCTCCGGGCGAGACGATGCGGCCAGCCAGAGTGCCCCGGCTCCGGAGGTGGATCACGAGACGGCGCGTGTCGACGCCGCCCATCCAGAAGGCCCCGTTTTCCTCGATCCATCCGAAAAGATCGGGCCCGGCACTCTCTCCGTGGCAGGGATGAGCCGTCACGACGCCGCGGGCCCAGATGCGGGGACTCTCAAACCGCTCTCCGTCGGTGCCGTAGCACCCCACCATGGGGAAGGCGAAGACGACGATCTGTCCCGCGAAAGAGGGATCGGTCAGGGCCTGAGGGAAACCGGTGGGAATCGTCGTAAAGACGACCTCGCCGCCGTCACTCCGGCCTCGCTTTCCGAGGCCGGGCCAGCGCGTTCCGTCGCTTAAAAGCAGTTCAAGGGCTTCCACGTTTCCTCACCTCCGTCAAAGGTCACAAAAAAGGAGGCGCCGTCGCTGCGCCTTCCCGATCGTCCACGGCTCCTCGCGAGAGCTCCGACAGGACGGACGTCGCCGGCCATCGCCCCGTCGGGGAGAGGGACTCCGTCGGAAAAATCTATAAACCCTGGTTCTCTCTTCCCAAGTTTATCACCTCGATTTTCTTGAGGCATTATAGCCCCCTTTGGGAAACTGTCAAGGGCTCAAAATCACCCCGAATCCGCAGGCCCGCCAGGAGGATGACGCCATCGGTTCCGCCTGTTCGAGGTCCGCTCGGATCCCCTCGCCGATGCAGGCTGGCCGACTCGCATCGGTGGCTCTTTTCCCGGCCGGGGCGCCTGGCGAGGGACATGGCCTCGAAAAGAGGCGACGGCGATCTCCCGTACCCCCAGCACGAGAAGATCGCCGTCCTTCGGACCCTCCTTCTGCGGACCTTGTCCCTCTTGAGGGAGAAGAACGCTAGAGGGGATAGGCCGCCCCGTCGACACACTCTCCCAGACCCACGTTCCGACGGTTGACCCGGGCGAACTTGCCCACGAGAAAATCCTTCGCCACGGCGGGGAAAAGGACATAGCTGAGCAGGTCCTCCGTCGAATCGGCCCAGGCCCCCATCGTCCGCCGGGCCTCTTCCATCTCGCCCGACAGAAGCTGGCCGGGCATGACGGAAAGGGGCTCCTCGGAACCGATGACCTTGCGGCGGATCTTTTCGTCGAGGGGAGCCGGAGGACGGCCGTAGAAGCCGAGGAAATAGTTTTTCACCTCTTTGGGGACGATCTTCCACCTCTCGCCGACGAGAACGTTGAGCGTCGCCTGCGTTCCGACGATCTGGCTCGTCGGCGTCACCAGAGGCGGGTAGCCCATCTCCTCCCTCACTCTCGGCACTTCGGACAGGACGTCACCGAGACGGTCCAGGGCCTTCTGCTCCTTCAGCTGGCTGACAAGATTGGAATACATGCCGCCGGGAATCTGATAGCGAAGGATGTTGATATCGATACCCTCGAGGTTGACGACGATATCCCGGTAGTGTTCCCTCATGCGGCGGAAGTGATCGGCGATGGGAACGAGCTTTTCCAGGTCGATGGCCGTATCGCGAGGTCCGCCCTGCAGAGCCGCGACGAGACTTTCCGTGGCGGGCTGACTCGTCCCCATCGCGAAGGGCGATATGGCACAGTCGACGACATCGGCACCGGCCCTGGCCGCCTCGAGATAACTCATGGCGGCAAGACCCGTCGTGTAGTGGCTGTGCACCTGAAGGGGCAGCCCCGTCTCCTCTTTGATGGCCTTCACCAGCGAATAGGCGTCGCCCGGAGAGAGAAGACCGGCCATGTCCTTGATGCAGATCGAGTGGGCTCCCATGGACTTCATCGTCCCGGCCAGTTTCCGGAAGGCCCCGGCACTGTGGACGGGAGAGAGGGTGTAGGCGATGCAGAGCTAGAGATGAGCCCCCTCGCGAAGGACCTGATCGGCGGCCGTCTCGAGGTTGCGGACGTCGTTGAGGGCGTCGAAGACGCGAATGATGTCGATGCCGTTTCCGACGGCACATCGGACGAACTCCCGGACCACTTCATCGGAATAGTGGCGGTATCCCAGAAGATTCTGCCCTCGGAGAAGCATCTGAAGCCGCGTCTTTTTGAATGTCCTTCGGAGCGTCCTCAGACGATCCCAGGGGTCTTCCCTCAGGAAACGCATGGCGGCATCGAACGTCGCCCCGCCCCACATCTCGATGGAGTGATAGCCCACCTCGTCCATTTGTTCCGCCACGGGGAGCATGTCGGCGAGGGTCAGACGGGTGGCCATGATCGACTGGTGGCCGTCGCGAAGAACCGTCTCGGTAATGCCCAGCTTTCCCCTTACCTCAGATCGTCCCTCTGCGGGAGCGAAACGATCCCTTCCTGCGCCTTCTTTCTGGGGCTTCAATGGTCGCTTCTCCACTGTCCCATCTCCTTTTTTGCCCTTCGCGACGGAGGAGAACCCGCCTAGGTTCTCCTCCGTCGTCCGGTTTCAGTCCGCCATGGCGGCCATATGCTGGTAGAGCTTCCAGCGGTAGGCGTTTTCGGCCCTGGCCCGCTCCAGAAGCCGGGCCGCCTCTTCGGGGTGGGCCCGCTGGAGGATGCGGTAGCGGTTCTCGCCGTAGATGTAGTCCTCCAGGGGCAGGGAGGGTTCCTTGTTGTCGAGGGTGAGGGGGTTCTTGCCCTCTTCTCGCCTCCTCGGGTCGTAGCGCATCGTGATCCAGTGGCCCGAGGCGACGGCCTTTTTCTGCTGTTCCAGGCCGTTTTTCAGTTCGATGCCGTGGGCGATGCAGTGGGCGTAGGCGATGATGATCGACGGGCCGTCGTAGGATTCGGCCTCTCGGAAGGCCTTGACGACCTGGGCGTCGCTGGCGCCCAGGGCCACGCGCGCCACGTAGACGTTGCCGTAGGCCATGGCCATGAGGGCCAGGTCCTTTTTCATGGCCGGCTTGCCACCGGCGGCGAATTTCGCCACCGCTCCCATCGGCGTCGATTTCGACATCTGACCGCCCGTGTTCGAGTAGACTTCCGTGTCCAGGACGAGGACGTTGACGTTTCTGCCCGAGGCCAGGACGTGGTCCAGGCCGCCGTAGCCGATGTCGTAGGCCCAGCCGTCTCCTCCGAGGATCCAGACGTTTTTGCGGACCAGGACGTCGGCAAGGCTCAGGAGGTCTTTGGCCTTGGCCTCTTCCCTCCCGGCCAGGTTCGCCTTGAGGCGCGCCACTCTTTCGCGTTGCGCCGCGATTCCCTTTTCGTCGCTCTGGTCGGCGCCGACGAGGTCCGCGACCAGGCTCTGGCCGACGATCTCTTTCTGGCCTTCGAGCAGTTCGAGGGCGTACTGGAGCTGTTTGTCCAGGGCAAGACGCATGCCCATGCCGAATTCGGCGTTGTCCTCGAAGAGGGAGTTGGACCAGCTCGGGCCCCGTCCTTCTCCGTCGCTCGTCCAGGGGGTGGTGGGGAGGTTGCCTCCGTAGATGGACGAGCAGCCCGTGGCGTTGGCGATGAGGGCTCTGTCTCCGAAGAGCTGACTCAGGAGTTTGACGTAGGGCGTCTCTCCGCAGCCGGCGCAGGCGCCGGAGAATTCGAAGAGGGGGCGCAGGAGCTGGATGTCTTTGACCGTTCCCAGGTTGAGCTGCCCCCTGTCCATGTCGGGCAGGCTCAGGAAGTAGGTCCAGTTCGCCTTTTCGCTTTCCCGAAGCGGCGGCTGGGGCACCATGTTGATGGCTTTTTTCCCCTCTTCCTTTTTGCTCCGGGCCGGGCAGTTCTGGACGCAGAGGCTGCAGCCGGTGCAGTCTTCCGGCGAGATCTGTATAGTGGACCCCGAAAACTGGACCACGAGCTAAGTTGCAGTTGAAGTCGGGCTGTATCATAGGGTCCCAGAAAGAGAGGGGACATCATGGCAGCCAAGCGACAGAGGCGTTCAGCGGAGTTCAAAAGCAAAGTGGCCTTCGCTGCCCTGAAAGGGGATAAGACCCTGGCTCAATTGTCGGGTGAGTTCGAGGTTTCCGCCGTCCAGATCGGTCAGTGGAAGAAGCAGCTTCTGCAAGGGGGTCCGGAGATCTTTCAACGCAAAGGCACTCCGATGGATGTCGAGACGTTGATGGCCCCCCTCTACCAGGAGATCGGTCGGCTCAAGATGGAGCTCGACTGGCTCAAAAAAAAATCAGGCGCTGACGCTTGAGGGAAAGCGGACCTCCATCGATCCCGAGCACCCTTCGATCAGTGTTCGTCGGCAATGTGACCTCCTTGATCTTAACCGGTCCAGCTTCTACTACGCGAGCTCTTCCGCGACGGAGACGGCGGAGAACCTTGAAATCATGGAGCTCATCGACGGCCGGTACACCTGCGCCCCCTCTTACGGGAGCCGCCGGATGACGGCCTGGCTGCGTCGACAGGGACAGGACGTGAACCGCAAACGGATCGGACGGCTGATGAGGCTTATGGGGCTCGAAGGGATTGGCCCCAAACCGGGAACCAGCAAGCCTCACCCCGAACATGAGATTTATCCCTACCTGCTCCGGAACGCCGTCATCGTCAGACCGAATCAGGTCTGGAGCACCGATGTCACCTACCTCCCGATGAGTGGCGGTTTCATGTACCTCGCGGCCGTCATCGATTGGCACAGCCGCTTCGTCCTCTCCTGGGAACTTTCCAACACCCTGGACGCAGAGTTCTGCGTCGTCGCCCTCGACAGGGCTCTTCGGCAGGGAACGCCGGAGATCTTCAACACCGACCAGGGCTGTCAGTTCACCAGTAAGGCCTTTCTGTCTCTGCTCAAGGAAAAGGAGATCCGGATCAGCATGGACGGTCGTGGCAGGGCCCTCGACAACATCTTCGTGGAACGCTTCTGGCGGACCCTCAAGTATGAGTGGCTCTACTTGAACGACTATGAGCGGGTCCGCGATCTCCGCTGCGGCCTGCGGGAGTATATGGACTTCTACAACGACGAAAGGCTTCACTCCTCACTGAACTACAGGACACCGCGGGAGGTTCACTTTGCCGACCGGGAGGGACCGATGGCGGTCTGACTTTAACTAACTTCGGGCCTCAAATGGTCTTGACAATGGGGTCCACCATACTGGACGGTGTATTTTTTGTCTTTGAAGGCGGGCCATTTGGCCTCGGCCGATTTGAAGGTCGCAGGCGCGCCCTCCAGCAGGGTGCCGTCGTAGACTTTGGAGCGGATGACGGCGTGGGGGCAGACGAGGACGCATTTGCCGCACTGGATGCACGTTTCCGGGTCCCACTGGGGGATTTCCATGGCGATGTTGCGCTTTTCCCACTGGGTCGTGCCCGTCGGGAAGGTGCCGTCGGCCGTGAGGGCCACGTCTTTGACGGTGAGGCTGTCTCCTTCGTTGGCGAGCATGGGACCCAGGACGGTTCTGACGAATTCGGGCGCCTCGGCGGGGACGGCGGGTTTCATGGCGAAGGCGCTGGTGACTTCCTTCGGGATTTTGACTTCGTGGAGGTTCGCCACGGAGGCGTCGACGCAGGCGTAGTTCTTTTTGACGATGGCTTCGCCTTTGTTTCCGTAGGTTTTTTTGATGCTCCGCTTGATGGCTTCGATGGCCTCGTCCTGGGGGAGGATTCCGCTGATGGCGAAGAAGCAGGTCTGCATGACGGTGTTGATGCGGACGCCCATTCCCGTTTCGTGGGCCACTTTGTAGGCGTCGATGACGTAGAAGCGGATCTGTTTGTCGATGATTTCTTTCTGCAGTTCCCGCGGCAGACGGTCCCAGACGTCTTCCGGGCCGTAGATGCTGTTGAGGAGGAAGGTGCTTCCCGAAGCCGCCTGGGCGAGGAGACGGTATTTTTCGACGTAGGTGAAGACGTGGCAGGCGATGAAGTTGGCCTGGCCGATGAGGTAGGACGATCTCAGTTCTTTCGGGCCGAACCGCAGGTGCGAGACGGTGAGACCTCCGGATTTCTTGGAGTCGTAGACGAAGTAGCCCTGGGCGTAGTTGTCCGTGTCGTCTCCGATGATTTTGATGGAGTTTTTGTTGGCCCCCACGGTGCCGTCGGAGCCGATTCCCCAGAAGAGGCAGCGGACGGTTTTTTCGTCTTCCGTGCTGTAGGCGCTGTCGTAGGCGAGGCTGAGGTGGGTCTGGTCGTCGTCGATGCCGACGACGAAGGGCTGTTGCGGCTGTTCCTTTTTGAGTTCGTCGAGGACGGCTTTGACCATGGCCGGCGTGAAGTCTTTCGACGAGAGGCCGTAGCGCCCTCCGATGAGGCGCACCGAGGGGCGCCCGTCGGAGAGGGCCGCTTTGACGTCGAGGTAGAGGGGCTCTCCCTGGGAGCCCGGCTCTTTGGTGCGGTCGAGGACGGCGACGGAGCGGACGCTCGACGGGAGGGCCGCCAGGAGGTGGGTCGCCGAGAAGGGGCGGTAGAGGCGCACTTTGACGACGCCCACTTTTTCTCCCGCTTTCATCAGGTGCTCGACCGTTTCGTGGGCCGTTTCGGCTCCGCTTCCCATGAGGATGACGACGCGCTCGGCGTCACTGGCTCCGACGTAGTCGAAGAGGTGGTAGCTTCTGCCGACGACGGAGGCGAACCGATCCATGGCGGCCTGGACGTGGCCCGGGCAGGCTTCGTACCAGGGGTTGGAGGCCTCTCTGGCCTGGAAGTAGTAGTCGGGGTTCTGCGCCGTCCCCCGGATCCGCGGACGGTCCGGCGTGAGGGCCCTTTCTCTGTGGGCCTGGACGAGGCCGTCGTCGATCATGGCGCGGGCGTCTTCTGCCGTGAGCTGTTCCACTTTCGCCACTTCGTGGGAGGTCCGGAAGCCGTCGAAGAAGTGGACGAAGGGGACACGCGACGAGAGCGTCGCCGTCTGGGCGATGAGGGCCATGTCCATGGCCTCCTGGACCGATCCCGAGGCCAGAAGGGCGAAGCCCGTCTGGCGCACGGCCATGACGTCGCCGTGATCGCCGAAGATGGAGAGGGCGTGGGACGCCACGGTGCGGGCCGCGACGTGGATGACCGTCGACGTCAGTTCGCCGGCGATCTTGTACATGTTGGGGATCATGAGAAGAAGACCCTGGGAGGCCGTGAAGGTCGTGCCCAGCGATCCGGCCTGGAGCGCCCCGTGGAGCGCCCCCGCCGCGCCTCCTTCGCTCTGCATTTCCACCACCGAGGGCACCGTGCCCCAGATGTTCGTCCTCCCCTCCGAGGACCACTGGTCCGCCCATTCGCCCATGTTCGACGACGGCGTGATCGGGTAGATGGCGATCACTTCGTTCGTCAGGTGCGCCGAGTAGGCCGCCGCTTCGTTGCCGTCGATCATGACTCTGTGCCTTTCCGTCATTGCCTCCACTCCTCTCCCGATAAAAGGGGCTGCCCCCCCTTATGACTCTGCCCTGAAGCCGTCTTCACTTGACCTGGAAGACGCTGTCGATGAGGGTGCCGTCGCGGTACTCGACGACGGCGACGACGCGGTCCGAATCGGGCTCGTTCGGGCGGGGGACTCCCGTGAGAGCCTCGACCTCCCTCTTGAGGTCGCCGATCTCCTTCACGGGCAGCCGGGCGGAACGGGCCGCCTCGATGAGATCGCTCCTCCGGGGGTTGATGCAGAGGCCCCGCTCGGTGACGATGGCGTCGACGGTCTCGCCGGGCGTGACGACGGTCTGGACCCGGTCGAGGATGGAGGGGACGCCGCCGCGGAAGGAGGGGACGACGACGACGGCCAGCTTGGCCCCGGCCGCCGTGTCGCAGTGGCCGCCCGAGGCGCCGCGGAGCACGCCGTCGTGTCCCGTCATGACGTTGACGTTGAAGGCCACGTCCACCTCCAGGGCCGCCAGGACGACGACGTCCAGGTTGTGGACGACGCAGCCCCGGTTGAGGGGGTTGGCGTACCAGGACTGGTCGATCTCGATGTGGTTGCCGTTGCGCACCAGCGAGTCACGGACGGCGGCGTCGAAGCTCTGGACGTCGTAGAGGGCCTCGAAGAGTCCCTCCTCGAGCATCCGGACCATGTAGCCCGTGATCCCGCCGCAGCCCCAGCTCCCTTTGATTCCCTTCTCCTTCATGTGGTCCCGGACGAAGGCCGCCACGGCCAGGCTGGCTCCTCCGGCGCCGACCTGGAAGGAGACGCCCGGGGCGAGCAGCCCCGAGGCGGCGATGAGGCGGTAGGCGTCGCGGGCGATCTTGAGGTCCACGGGACTCCGCGTGATCCGCGCCGCCCCGGTGGCGATCTTCGAGGCGTCTCCCAGGCTCTCGACGACGACGACCTGGTCGACGAGGTACTGGGGGATGGAGACGCGGTTCAGCGGCTGGGGGACGAGGTGGTCCGTGACGGCCACGACGTGGCGGGCGTGGCGGGCGTCGATCTGGGCGTAGCCCAGGGAGCCGCACCCCGAGGGGCCCAGGGCCCCCGTCAGGTTCCCCTGGGGATCGCAGGCCGGGGCGGCCAGGAAGGCCACGTCGATGGAGATGGAGCCCTCCTCGATGGCCCGCGCCCTCCCCCCGTGGCTGCGGATGACGACGGGAAAGGGGACCTCCCCCTTCGAGATGGCCCTGCCCACGGCGCCGCGGACGCCGGAGGTGTGGATCTGGCTCACGACGCCCCGCCGCACCAGGTCGGCCACCCCGTCGTGGGCGTCGGTCAGGGAGCTGGGGGCGAGGGTGAGGTTTCCGATCCCCATGGCCTCGCATTCGTTCAGGACGGCCATGAGAAGGGCGTCGCCGTTGCGCAGGTGATGGTGGAAGGAGAGGGTCATGCCGCTCTGAAGGCCCGAGGCCTCGATGGCACGGCGGAGGCTTTCGACGACCTTCGTCTTCCGCGGCATCGACCCCCGCAGGGGCGGGACGAGGCGGGGCGCCTCGTAGCCCCGCTCGAGGCGGCTCCAGGGGCCCTCGTAGGGATCGAAGGCGCCGAGCCCTTCGATGAAGGCCGGGACGCGACGTCCCAGCCCGTTGACGACCCGTCCTCTGTCACGTGTCATCTAGAGCACCTCCTCGGCCAGTCGGGCCATCTCGAGGGTGTGAAGGGCCCGCTTCACCACGGGAGCGTCGACCATCCTGCCGTCGACGGAGACGACGCCTCTGCCCTCGGCCTCGGCGGCCTGGGCCGCCTCGACGATGCGTCGGGCCCTGACGATCTCCTTGGCCTCGGGGACGAAGGCCTTGTGGATCCACTCGATCTGGCCGGGATGGATGGCCGCCTTGCCCGAAAAGCCCAGGCCGACGACGGCCTTCGTCTCCTCCAGGAGTCCTTCGTTGTCGTTCACGTCGGTCCAGACCGTGTCGAAGGCGTCGATCCCCGCGGCGCGGGCCGCCAGGGCCACCAGGGTCCGGGCCGTGAAGAGTTCCTTCCCCTCGCGGGTCTTCCTCACCCCCATGTCGGCCGTCAGGTCCTGGCCGCCCAGGGTGAGGGCCGTAACGCGGGGACAGCAGTCGGCGATGGCCTGGGCGTTGGACAGGCCCCGGGCCGTCTCGATCATGGCGTGGAGCTTCACCGTGCCGACGTCGAGGCCCGACTCCCTCTCCAGCTCGGCCATGAGGGCGTCGCAGGCCAGGACGTCCTGAGGCGACGAGCACTTGGGCAGACGGACGGCGGCGGGGCGACAGGGGATCACGGCCCGGAGGTCACCGTCGAAAAAGGGCGTGTCCGATCCGTTGAGGCGGACCGTGACGACGACCGTGCCGAAGTCGAGGCCCTTCAGGAAGGCGCAGACCAGATCGCGGGCGCTGTCCTTCTCCGAGAGGGCCACGGCGTCCTCCAGGTCGAGGAGGATGCTGTCGGCCCCGAAGACGGGAGCCTGCTGGATCATGGCCGGGCTGTTGCCGGGGATGTAGAGCATGGAGCGGAGCCTCATCGCGCGCCTCCCCGGGCCCGGTCCAGGGCCGTGCCGATCCGGGCCCGGAGGGTCAGCTCCAGCGCCCCCTGATCCTGGATCTGCACCTTCGCTCCCGTCAGACCCCGCTCTCGCAGGACCGATTCGACGACGGCGCGGTTACGCTCGGCGAAAAGCCCCGCCGTCGCGCCGCGACACTCCAGCTCCAGCGTCGGCGACGGCGAGACCGTCACGAGACAGTCCGACGACTCCAGCGTTCCCGCCTGGGCGATTGTTTCGATCATGAAAGACACCTCCAGACAAAAAGAGAGAGGGAATTCCCCCGCCGAGACAGGGGGGAATTCCCCTTGGGGATAGGAAGGTGTTTCGGGACTACATCTTGTCGCAGATGGCCTCGGCGAATCGGGAACAGGAGACCTCCTGGGCCCCCTGACGCTGACGGGCCAGGTCGTAGGTGACGATGCCCTCGCTGATGGCCTTCTCCATGCCGCCGACGATGAGGTCGGCGGCCTCCTGCCAGCCCAGGTGCTCCACCATGAGGACGGCCGAGAGGATGAGAGAGCCCGGGTTGACCTTGTCCTGGCCGGCGTATTTGGGCACCGTCCCGTGAGTGGCCTCGAAGAAGGCCACCTCGTCGTTCATGTTCGCTCCGGGGGCCAGACCCAGGCCTCCGACGGAGGCGGCCAGGGCGTCGGAGATGTAGTCGCCGTTCAGGTTGGCCGTGGCCAGCACGTCGTACTCGGCGGGGCGGAGGAGGATCTGCTGGAACATGGCGTCGGCGATGCGGTCCTTGACGACGATCTTCCCCTCGGGGCACTTCCCGCCGTAGGTCCCGAAGAGCTCCTCTTCGGTGATGCAGACGGAGCCGAACTCCTCGCGGGCCACTTCGTAGCCCCACTTGCGGAAGGCCCCTTCGGTGAACTTCATGATATTGCCCTTGTGGACGAGCGTCACCGAGGGACGTTTGTGGTCGACGGCGTACTGGATGGCCATGCGGACCAGGCGCTTCGTCCCCGTGATGGAGATGGGCTTGATGCCGATGCCCGAGTCGTCGCGGAACTGCCTGGCCCCCATCTCCTCCTTGATGAAGCGGATCATCTTCTCGCAGGCGGCCGTCCCCTGTTCCCACTCGATGCCGGCGTAGAGGTCCTCCGTGTTCTCGCGGAAGATGACCATGTCCACGTCCTGAGGGCGCTTGAGAGGGGCCGGGACGCCGTCGAACCAGCGCACGGGCCGGACGCAGGCGTAGAGGTCCAGGACCTGGCGGAAGGCGACGTTGAGGCTTCGGAAGCCGCCGCCGACGGGGGTGGTCAGGGGACCCTTGATGCCGATGCGGAAGTACCGGAGGGCGGCGAAGGAGTCGTCGGGGATGGCCGTGTCGTAGAGCCCCATGGCCTTCTCACCGGCGAAGATCTCCCACCAGGCGAGACGGCGTCGGGTGCCGTAGGCCTTCCTGACGGCGCAGTCGACGACGGCCTTCATGGCCGGCGTGATGTCGACGCCGATCCCGTCGCCCTCGACGTAGGGGATGACGGGCTCGTCGGGAACGACGAGGCGCCCCCCCTTCACTTCGATTCTCTCGCCCCGTTCGGGCTCCTTGTAGTTCTTCAGCTCCAGGTCGGCAAAACGGCTCATGCAAATCATCCTCCTCGGAGAATAGGGGGCGAGTTTTCCTTGATAAAGGGGCTCGCCCCTTCGTACGAAAGGGGAAAGGAACGACCTCTTTTCCGTCTTTCCATTAGAAGGAAGGAACGGCCAGACGCTCCTTCACGTAATTGAGCTTGCCTCCTGCCTTGACGACGTCGAGATCTTCCTGCCCCAGCGGCGTTTTGCAGGCGATGGGCCTATCTTTCGTCTCGTTTCTGATGATGAACGCCCCCCCGGCCAGAAGATGCTCCGTCTCCAGCGAAAGATGGTCACCCTGATCGATGCCGTCGTAATCGGATTCATCGACGAAGGTCAGGGGAAGGATGCCGAAGTTGACCAGGTTGGCCAGATGAATGCGGGCGAAGCTTTTGACGATGACGGCGCGCACGCCGAGATAGCGCGGGGCGATGGCGGCATGCTCCCGGCTCGAACCCTGCCCGTAGTTGGCCCCTCCGACGACGAAGCCGCTCCCCGCCTCTTTGGCCCTGGCGGGAAAAGAGGCGTCGACGACTTCGAAGACATGTTCGGCGATGGCGGGGATGTTGGAGCGCAGGGGGAGGATCTTGGCCCCGGCGGGCATGATGTGGTCCGTCGTGATGTCGTCGCCCACCTTGAGGAGGACCTCGCCCCGGACGGTGGCCTCCATGGCCTTCATCTCGGGCAGGGGGGCGATGTTGGGACCACGGCGGATGACGATCGTCTCCGGCTCCGGAGAGGGCGCCTCGAAAAGACCGTCATCGATGAGGAACGTCTCGGGCATGGAGAAGCGGAAGGGCTCCAGTCCCCGGTCCCGGGCAAAGGCACGGGGATCGGTGAGGACGCCCGTGACGGCCGAGGCGGCGGCGACTTCGGGGCTGACGAGGTAGACCTTGCCCGTCTTGTGGCCGCAGCGGCCCAGGAAGTTGCGGTTGATCGTCCGCAGCGAAACGCCCTCCGTGGGAGGGGCGAATCCCATGCCGATGCAGGCGCCGCAGCTCACCTCGAGGAGGCGCACGCCGGCGCGGATCATCTTCGAAAGGGCTCCCCGCTCCGTGGCCTCGAGGAGAACCTGCCGGCTTCCGGGTGAAATGCCGGCGTCGACGGAAGAGGCGATCTTCTGTCCGTCGAGAAGATGGCCGATGGAGAGAAGATCGCGCAGGGAGGAGTTGGTGCAGGAGCCGAACATGACCTGGTCGATGGCCATGCCCTCCAGCGCGGAGACCCTGACGACCTTGCCTGGCTGGAAGGGTTGGGCCACCATCGGCTCCAGCTCCGAGAGGTCGATGTCGATGATCTCATCGTAGCGGGCGTCGTCGTCGGCGGAAAGTTCCACCCAGGAGGACTCCCGCCCCTGAGAGCGGAGCCAGCGGCGCGTCACCTCGTCGCTGGGGAAGACAGACGACGTGGCACCCGTCTCGGCGCCCATGTTGGTGATCGTCGCCCGATCGGGGACGGAGAGGTTCTTCACGCCGGGGCCGAAATACTCGATGATCTTGCCCACACCGCCGTTGACGTCGGTGTGGCGGAGCACTTCGAGGATGACGTCCTTGGCCGAGACGAAGGGCTGAAGGGTTCCGACGAGGCGGACGCCGAGAAGGGCCGGCATGGGGAGACAGAAGGGCTCGCCGGCCATGGCCAGGGCCACGTCAAGCCCCCCGGCTCCGATGGCGAGCATACCCACGGCGCTGGACGTGGGAGTATGGGAGTCGCTGCCGATGAGGGTTTTACCCGGCTCGGCGAAACGCTCGACGTGAAGCTGGTGACAGATGCCGTTCCCCGGAGGGGAGAAGATGCTCCCGTGGCGAGCCGCCACGTCCTGGAGGTAACGGTGATCGTCGGGGTTGCGATAGTCTCCCTGAATCATGTTGTGGTCGACGTAGCTGACGGACCTTTCCGTCCTCACGCGGGCGACGCCCATGGCCTCGAACTCGAGGTAGGCCAGCGTCCCCGTGGCGTCCTGCGTCAGCGTCTGGTCCATGCGAAGGGCGATCCTCTCTCCGCGCCGCATCTCTCCCTCGACGAGGTGGGTCCTGATGATTTTCTCCGCGACAGTTCTGCCCATGACGATCCCTCCTGCCTTTCCCTGAGCCGACGGATCGGCTCCCTGCCCGAGAAGAGGGCGAAACGGAACCGCCCCTCCCCCTCATTCGGAACTCCCTCTGCTGCGGAAGCCTTCGCGACCTACCCTCTCGACGAAAAAAGAGAGCCTCTTTTCGAGACTCTCTCCTGGGGGCACGCGGCCGGACATCCCCTCCTTCTCCGAACGAGACGAAAGAGGAACCCCAGGCGAGAGTTCGAACGCCGCGAACCTTCACCTTTCGCGCCGCCAGGCCGGTCTCCTGGCTCCCCTTCATCCTCCGCCGACCTTCCCGCCCTCGAAAGGGCAGTGGCATCCCGGCTTCGTCGAGGTCACAGTGGCGGGTCCGCGCCGGATTCGCACCGGTCTTCCCGTTCACCTGACGGCGTTTTCTTTATCTTTCCGATAGGTCTTTCGCTGGTCCGAAACGAACGAAAAAGGGGGGAGTCCGCAACGGACTCCCCCCTTTAAGGGCACGCCAGACAAAGAGCTCCTCAAAGGGCTCTCCGCCAGACGAACGTCCGATCTCCGCGAACTGTCTGCTGACCTTCTCCCAGGCCGGTCTCCTGGCTCCCCTTCATCCTCCGCCGACCTTCCCGCCCTCGAAAGGGCAGTGGCATCTCGGCTTCGTCGAGGTCACAGTGGCGGGTCCGCGCCGGATTCGCACCGGTCTTCCCGTTCACCTGAGAGAATCATCTTTTGAGTTTAATTCACTGACCGCCGTGAGTATGAAAGAACCGGAGAAAAATGTCAATAGACCTATATTTTTCAAAAAATACTCTACGTTACAGTTCCATCACGACCCGCCCCCCGACGGAAGGTCCGGGAAGAAGGACGGCGGCGACAAAAGGGGAGGCTCACGCCTCCCCTCGTCGCCGCCGTTTCAAGCTGGGCTACTCCGTGGCCTCGAACATGTCCTTGCCGACGCCGCAGACGGGACAGACCCAATCCTCCGGAATCTCTTCAAAGGGCGTTCCCGGTGCGATGCCGGCATCAGGGTCACCGGTGGCCGGATCATAGACGTAGCCGCAGACGGTGCAGAGGTACTTTTTCATAAAGGCACCCTCCCCTCGTTGAGGTCGAAACTAGGCCGATTATACAATTAATGTCGATCAAAAACAACCGTGCCCTCAGACCTCGAAGAGGCGAGCCTCGAGCTTTTCCGTGAGGCAGATCGCCCCCGTCTCGGTGATGACATAGTCGTCTTCCAGCCGCACGCCTCCTCGGCCCTCGACGTAGATGCCCGGCTCTACGGTGACGACGTCTCCCACCTCCAGGATGTCGTCGAAGCGGGGAGAGAGGCGGGGTGCCTCGTGAACTTCCAGTCCCAGACCGTGACCGAGGCCGTGGGGAAAGGCCTCGCCGTAGCCCCCCTCTTCGATGACGGAGCGGGCCGCCCTGTCCACGTCCCGGCAGGGGACTCCGGGAACGAGAAGAGCCGCGGCCCGGTCATGGGCGCAGGTGACGAGGCCGTGAATCTCCAGCAGCCAGGGATCGGCCGGACCGACGGTGAAATTGCGGGTGATATCGCTGAGATAGTCGCCGTAGCGGGCGCCGAAATCGACGGTAACCCAGTCGCCTCGAAGAAAGACGCGGTCCGTGGGACGACCGTGAGGAAGGGCCGAGCGGCTGCCCGAGGCGACGATGAAATCGCTCGTCCCCCATCCTCCTTCGGCGCCGGCCGATCGGATCTCGAACTCCAGGAGGGCGGCGAATTCGCGCTCCGTCATCCCCTCCCCGGCCTTGGCCAGCGTCCGCCGGAAGGCCAGAGCGGCCCGCTCCGCCGCCCCCCGGATGAGGGGAATCTCCGTCTCGTCCTTGCGGCGACGCAGACGGGGAAGCAGGGACGAGACGTCGACGAGAGGATAGCCCAGGGATTCGAAGGAGAGGTAGGTGCCATGGGTGACGCGGTCCCACTCCAGGCCGACGTTGCGGGGAGAGAGCCTCCGCAGAAGCGCGGCCAGGGCTTCCGAAAGACGGCCGCCCCGTTGTTCGAGGACCTCGAAGGGGGACTGGCGGCGGGCCTGGGCCAGATACCGTCCGTCGGTGACGAGGAAGGTCTCCGTCGAGGTGACGACGGCGGCGCCGCTCGTGCCGCGGAAGCCCGATAGGTAGTAGAGGCTTTCCCAGTTAGCTCTCTCGATGACGGGCAGGACGAAGGAGAAACAGCCCCGCTCCGTCATGAGTCGCCGCAGGGCCTCGACGCGGCGGCCGATGGGGCCGAAATTCACGGCCCTCACTCCCCTTTCAGCTCCAGAAGGCGCCAGAGCTCCTCGTCGAGAGAGGGAGGGCAGTCGCCGGGCCCGTCGACGACATGACCCACGACGGCCCATTCCAGGGCCGCCCCGTCAAGCCTTCTTCCGGCCTCGGCGAGATGCTCGGGAGGAAGAACGGCGAGGAGGACGCCGGAGGAGATAAGCCTCAACGGATCGAAGTCGAGGGCCTGGGCGAGGCGACGGGTATGACGGTGGACGGGAACGGCGTCGCGATGGAGGCAGAGCCCAAGGCGTGAGAGACGCGATATTTCGCCGAAACCGCCCAGGAGCCCTCCCTCCGTCGGATCGTGCATGAAGCGGGCCAGGTCACGAAGAAGACGCCCCTCGGGGACGACGGAGAGGAGCCCTGTCCAGGAGAGAACGTCGGCGAGAGCCTCCTCTCCCAGGAGGGGCGCGACGAGGTCCGGTCTGTCCTGGGCGAGGATGGACATCCCCTCGATGCCGACGTGTTTGGTCATGACGAGAAGGTCGCCGGGCTCCATCCGCTCGATCCGAAGGACGCGCCGCGCCCGCCCCAGCATGGTGCCCACCAGGACGGGCCTGTCGTAGCGGGGAGTGAACTCCGTGTGGCCGCCGACGACGGCCACGCCGAGTTCCCTGCAGGCCCCGTCGATTTCGGCCATGAGGGCCGAGGCCTCGTCCTCTCCCTGAGAGGCGGGAAGGATGAGGGTGACGATGAGGTAGCAGGGCTCGCCCCCCTTTGCGACGATATCGTTGGCGTTGACCTGGACGAGAAGGCGGCCCGCCCCTTTCGTGGCTCCGACGATGGGATCGGAAGAGGCCACGAGGAAATCGCCCGAGGGCCAGGCGATGACGGCGGCATCCTCGCCGACTCGGGGACCGACGAGAACCTCGGGACGGTCGGTCCCGCGATATTCCAGAACGTGATGTTCCAGAAGCTCGGGAGCCAGTTTGCCCGAGGGACAGAAGTTCATCTCAGGGTTTCTTTTCACGGTCTTCATCACCTCTTAGGCTGTAGAGACAGCCGCAGTATTTCTGCCGATAAAGGGCCAGGCGACGGCTCTCGGCGACGGAGCGGACGAAGCCTCCCCCCTTGCGCCAGATCCGATCGAGCCAGACCAGCCCCCGTCGGGCGGCCACCTCCCGACCGACGGCATTGACGGCCGTCACATCCTTGTGGGGACTGATGGTGAGCGTCGTCGCCAGAAGGGAGAAGCCCAGAGATCCGGCCAGATCGCCGGCGGCCTCGAGCTGGAGGCGGAAACAGAGGAGACAGCGTGCGCCTCCCTCGGGCTCCCGCGCCAGCCCCCGCGTCGTCTCGATCCAGGACTGCGGGTCGTAGGAGAGGACATGAAGGGGACACCCCAGGGAGGAGGCCAGGATCCGCGCCGCATCGAGACGGCGACGGAACTCCTCCTCGGGGTGGATGTTGTTGCCGTAGAAAAACCCCTCGACGGCATAGCCCTCGGCCAGAAGATCGGGCCAGGGTACCGTCCCGTCGGGGGCGCAACAGAGGTGGAGCAGGACCTTTTCCTTCGTCTCAGGCCCCGTCGCCTTCATCGGCGCCCTCACCCTCACCGCTCCCGCCCCGTGCGAGGACAGCCGTCGCGATGACGAGGTAACCGGTATGACCGATCATGGTGTCGTCGGGGCGGATCCGTCTGGCGTTGGTCCTGTAGGTCCGTAGGAAGGTCTCCAGAACCTGGATGTCGACGAAGGCTCCCTCGTTGAGGCCGTCGATGAGCCGCTCCAGCTGATTCGTCGTCGGCACGAGGGCGGCCAGGCGGCGGCCCGGAGCGAGGGCGGCGTGGGCGGCGTCGAGGGCCTCCCAGGGGGAGGGAAGATCGAGGACGAGGGCATCGACGTCGCGCTCCTCGAAGCCATCGACGGCCTCTCCTATGCGAAAGGTGACCCTCTCCTCGACGCCCCAGCGACGGCAGTTGTCGCGGGCGATGAGGGAGAATTCCTCCCGCCGGTCGTAGCTGTAGACGCGGCCGGACTCGCCGACGAAATGACCCAGGAGACTGGTCAGGCTCCCCGAACCGGTGCCGCATTCGAGGACGCGGGCACCGGGGAAGATATCCAGGTAGAGGAGAAGAAGGCCCGCGTCCTTGGGGTAGATGATCTGGGTCTGACGCCTGATCCGGCGCATGAATTCGCCCGAAGTGGGGCGGAGGACGTAGAAGAGCTGCCCTTTGCCCGTCGTGACGACCCCTCCGTAAGAGGCCTCGGCGACGCTGTCGTGGGGAATGGTCCCCGTGCGGGTTCCCTGAAAGGCGCCGCTCTTCAGGCTCAACAGATAGGAGTCGCCCTTGTGGGGCGACCAGAGAAGGACCAGATCGCCTTCGTTCAACATGACCTTACCTCCCTGAGAAGCGGATCAGAGAGGTCATTATACCTCGTCCTCCCTATAGCTGTTGAAAATGACATCGAGCTCCCCATGCTCTCGGCGGAAGATTTCGACGAGGGCGGGGTCGAAGTGACCGGGCCTGAGGCGGTCATCCCCTTCGAGGATGATGGAGACGGCCTTCTCGTGGCTGAAGGCCCCTTTGTAGGCCCGAGAGGAGCGGAGGGCATCGTAGACATCGGCCAGGGCCATGACGCGGGCCTCCCAGGGGATGGCCTCTCCGGCCAGACCCTCCGGATAGCCCTTGCCGTCCCAGCGCTCGTGATGGTAGAGACAGATCTTCCGTCCCGGGTCGAGCCACCGGGCCTCTCCGAGGATCTCGGCCCCCCAGCGGGTGTGGTTTTTGATCAGCTCGAACTCCTCCGCCGTCAGACGCCCCGGTTTGGTCAGGATATAGCGAGGCACCCGCAGCTTTCCGATGTCGTGCAGGCGGGAGAAGAAGCCGACCCGCTCGATCTCCTCGTCGTTCTTGCCGAGGCGGCGGGCGAGGAAGCGACAGTAGGCCTCGGTGCGGGCGACATGCTCGGCCGTCTCGTCGTGATAGAGAGCCGTCAGATGCTGGAGGCGGCCGGCCATGTAGGAGTAGGACTGCCTCAGCTCCTCGAGGGAGCGCTGCACGTCGAGGCTCCCGGCCAGGAAGGCTCCGAGGGGAACGAGGGATTCGATGAGATGGTCGTCGCGTTCGCGCCGCTCCTTCCAGGAGAGGGTGAGGACACCGAGGACGCGCCCCATATGGACGAGAGGGAGGAGGAATTCGCTGCGGACCTCGTCGTGGACCTCGAAATAGCCCGACTCGGTTCCGACGTCGGCTATCCAGAGCGGACGCCCCTCCCGCACGGCCCTGCCGGCGAGACAGGCGTCGAAGGGCAGAGCCGTGCGGGAGGGGAGCCCCAGATAGCCTTTTTCCACGAGAAGGACGAGCCCCTCTCCCTCGACGCGATCGACGGCGACGCCGGAGGCCTCGCCCACGTCGAGAAGGATCTCGGCCATCCGCCCCAGGAGTCCCTCGTCTCCCTTGGAGGAGACGGCCCGGGAGGCCTCGAGCATACATCGCCAGAGGTCCTCGCGATGACGGATGGCCTCGTTCGTCTCCGTCAGAGCCACGTTCATCGACTCCAGCTCCTGGCTGTAGGAGATGAGCTCCTCCTGCTGGGCCACCAGGGTCTGTAGCGAACTGGCCAGGGCCTGTCCGAAGGTCGTCACCTCTTCGAGGCGGCTCCCCTGGGAGAAGATCGTCATTCCTCTGCTGAGTTCCTCGATCGTCGCCGTATAGTCCGAGGGGATCCTGACGGAGTCGAGATGATCGCGCATGGAGACGGCGGCGAGGCGGGCCTGCTCCATGGGGTCGAGAACCTGTCTGGAGACGATGGACCAGAAACTCCAAAGGAGCAGCAGGCTGGACAGCCCCAGAAGGACGGGGAGGTAGAGCCTCCCCACCAGGGTCTTCAGGAAGGAGCGGAGCGGGACATGGACGAAAAGGCGCAGACCGGCCAGAGGGAGACTGTAGGCCCGTCCCCAGAAGAGATCTCCCCAGGGAGCCTTACTCCACTGGGGTTGCGATCGCAGGAAAGAGGGGGGAATCATGCCGCGGGAGACGAAGGGATCGTCGGGAAGCCCCCAGAGAACAACCCCCCTGGCGTCGCAGAGGATCATCCTCCGCAGGGCCTCCAGCCCGTCGTCGTCGGAGAAGACCTCCTGGAGGTCGAGGTGGACGCCGACGACGAAGGATCGGCCCTCGCTTTCGACGAGGCGGACCAGGAGGGGATCGCCTGAGGGGGAAAAAAGCGGCGACGTCGCCCAAAGAGGCCCGACGGACGTGGGATGGAAGCCGAGAGGAAGCGCCCCCCTGACGGCGGAGCCCGTCCTCTGGCCGTCGACGGGCGAAAGAAGGACCACGTCGAGGGCCGCCGTCTCGCCGCGGGCCGTGACGAGAAAGGGAAGGATCTCCTCGACGCCGCGGAGCTGGTGCAGCAGACGGGCATAGACGCTCTGAGTCAGGAGACGGGCCATGCGCTCCCGCTCGGCAAACTCGTCGCGGACGGCGGCGAACCCGAGGAGGACGATGATCAGCGTCAGCAGGACGAGAAGCGCCCCGAAAAAGGGAACGATAAAGCGGCGCAGCCTCAACGGGTCTTATCCCTCCGGTCAGCGGTCAGGATGGTCGTTTTTGCGGTGCCTCCATTGTAACAGGAGTGACGGTGAAAGGAGAGATCAGTCGTTTCGGAGGAGGAAGCGGACGGCGACGCGCACCTTCGGCCCCAGGCCGGGGCGGAAGCGCCACTGGGTCAGGGCCTTTCGGGCCGACTCGTCGAGAAGGGAGAAGGAACTGCTCACCTCGACCTCCGCCGCGACGACGGCACCACGGATATCGAGAGTCGCCACGACGACGACCTCTCCCTCCTCTTTCCTGCGGCGCGAGGCCAGGGGATAGAGGGGCTCGACGCGGCGGACGATATCGGCCGCTCCGGCCGTGACGACGTCGTCCGCGGAAGCGCCGGGTGACGTCGGGGCCCCTCCTTCCATGTCCCTTGACGGCAGCCGCTCCGGGAACGAGGAAGAAAGGGCCCTCGCCGCCGACGATCCCTCCACCCTTTCAGACGAGGAAGGAGAGACCGCGGCCTCGTGTTTTCTCTCGGCCTTGGCGTCGGGTTTCGGTTCGGGTTTCGGTTCGGGTTTCGGTTCGGGTTTCGGTTCGGGTTTCGGTTCGGGTTTCGGTTCGGGTTTCGGTTCGGGTTTCGGTTCGGGTTTCGGTTCGGGTTTCGGTTCGGGCTTCGGTTCAGGTTTCGGTTCGGGTTTCGGTTCGGGCTTCGGCTCAGGTCTCGGTTCAGGTCTCGGTTCGGGTTTCGGTTCGGGTTCGGGTTTCTGCGGCCCCTCTTCGGGCTCGACCACGCTCTCCCGTGGGCGATTCCCCTTTTCCCCGTCGACCTCACCCTGGGAAGAGACCTCCTCTGCAGGGCCCGAGGAGGCGGCCAGGCGCAGCGTCAGGGTGGGCACGACAGGCGAGGGCCTTTCCGGGACAGGCAGACGCAGAAGAACGGCCAGACAGAGGAGATGGAGGAGAAGGCTCGCGGCGAGAGGCAGAGGCCAGCGTTTCACGGGAGAGGCTCTCCTCCCCCCAGGGCGAGACCGATCTCGTCGATCCCCTCCCGGCGGAGCCCATCGAGAAGGGAGGCGACGAGACCGTAGGGGACCTCCCTGTCGCCTGCTAAAAGAAGGGGGCGTTTGGCCTCCTTGGCCTCACGGGCCCGGGCGAGGAGATCGTCCCGCCCCACGTTCTCTCCGGCCCAGAGGAAAGAGCCGTCGGCGAGAACGGTGATGACGAGGGGATGGGCCGGGAGGGGTTCCCCCTGACCGGAGGGGAGGTCGACGTCAAGGCGGCCCTGGACAAAGGCCGCCGTCAGGACGAAAAAGAGGATGAGCATGAAAAGGACGTCGATGAGAGGCGTCAGGTCCACCTCGGGAGAGGAGCGCCGCCGGCTCATGGTTCCCGTCTCGCTTCGATCATGGTCACGATCTCCTCGGCGGCGAGGGCGACGCCGGGGCCGGGATGGAAGAGGATGTCGGCGGGCAGCTCCACGACGGCTCCCCGGGCGATGGCCCGGAGGGGAATGCCCCGGAAGAGTTCGATGAAGTCCTCCGACCGGATGGTCATCCCCCGACTTGCACGGGCGACGACGACGATATCCGGGTCCAGGGCGAGAACTTTCTCCCGATCCACTTGGGGAAAGGTGTAGACGATCCCTCCGGCGGCGTTGGGAACGCCGATGCGATCCAGGATATCATCGAGATAGTTCGACCCACCGGCGATGGTCAGAGGATCGGTCCAGACGACGACGAGGAGAGAGGGAGGATGGCCGCCGAAACGCTCGGCCACTCTCCGGCCCAGCTCGTCGAGGCGGGTGTCGATGGCCTCGACGAGGGCAAGGGCCCTTTCCTCCCGGCCCAGGCTCCGTCCCAGAGAGAGAAGGGCCTTACCGACCTCTTCGAGGCCCTGATGGAGGGAGAGGGTCAGGGTGGCGATCTTCAGTTCCTCCAGGCGGCGGAGAAGCTCGGCGTGAAAGGTGACGGTTCCGACGACGAGGGTGGGCCTCAGGGCCAGAATGCGCTCCAGAGAGGGATCGAGATAGCCTCCCACGCGAGGCAGGGAAAGAACCTCCTCGGGAGAGACGTCGAAATCGGTGACCCCAACGACGGAGCCCCCTTCGCCGAGGGCGAAGAGGCTCTCCGTGATGGCCGGGGCGAGGGAGACGATGCGCTCCTCTCCACGGGCGGGGACGAAAAGAGCCAGCAGAAGGGCCAGGACGAGAAAAGGTCGGGTCATGGGCGATCGCCGCCGAGAAGCTTTTCGCGGACGAGGAAGTCCGTCGTGCGGAGGAGAGTCTCCTCCTCGTCGTCGACGCGGTGGATCAGGTAGGCATGGACCAGAATGACCGGAACGGCGACGGAGAGGCCGGCCACGGTGGTGATCAGGGCCTTCCAGATCCCGGCGGCGAGAAAGGCCATATCGGCCCGTCCGCCTTCGGGGAGGATGCGGAAGATGTCGATCATCCCCAGGACCGTGCCCAGAAGCCCCAGAAGAGGGGCCACCCGGGCCAGGGTCGCCAGAAGGTCCAGTCCCTTCTGCCAGCGAAAAAGCTCCCGCCGCACCTGCTGACCGAGCAGCTCCCTCAGGGCCTCCCTGTCGACGGCCCAATGGCTGACGGCGGCGGCGCAGAGGCGATGGGCCGACGTGTCGGCGCCTTGCACCAGGGACGAGGCCCTCTCTCTGTCCCTATCGTGAAGGGCCTTGCACAGTTCCAGTTCCAGGGCGACCACGTCGGTTCGATTGCGCCGGAAGAAAAGAAGGCGCTCGACGACGACGGCGAAGGAGACGACGGAGAGGCCGCCGATGACCCAGAGGACGGGACCGCCGAAAGCGACGAGAGAAAGGTCCATGACAAAAAAACCGGGCTCAGCGGAGACAGTCGACGGCGGCGCGGGCTATGGCGTCGACATCGAGGCCCATGGCGGCAAAGACGTCGTCGGAGGCCCCCGACTCGCCGTAGCGCGTCACGCCCAAGGGCTGGAAGCGGATGGGCCGGCCGAGCTGCATCAGGCTCATGGCGACGATGGAGCCGAGACCGCTGTTGACGTTATGATCTTCGACGGTGACGACGGCCCCCGTCGAAGAGGCCTCGACGAGATCGGCGATGTCGATGTGCAGGGGCGTCGCCGCGTGGCAGACGCGGGCCGACAGTCCTCGCCCGGCCAGGATTTCCCGCGCCGCCAGCGCCCTGTGGATCATGTGGCCGCAGGCCAGAAGGGTCAGATCCGTTCCGGGTCGGACGACGTCGAGAGCTCCGTAGCGGAAGCGATAGGAGGAGCCGAAGAAGGGACGGCCCTCTTCGTCCGTGACGACGGGCAACTTGCTCCGGCCCATGGCGAGGCAAGTGTTCCCCCAGCTGGAAAGGGCCCATCGGGTGGCCCTGTCGGTCTGATTGGGGTCGGCGGGGACGACGAGCTTCCAGCCGAAGGTGTTCCGCAGGAGGCCGATGTAGTCGATGGCCTGGTGGGTCTTGCCGTCCTCTCCGACGTCGAGGCCCACATGGGTCAGGACGAGCTTGACGTTGGCGTCGTTGATGTCGTTGAGACGCTGCTGATTGTAGGCCTCGGATAGACCGAAGACGCCGAAATCGGCCCAGAGGGCCACGACTCCGGCGGCCGAGGCCGCTCCGGCAACGGTGGCCGTGGCGTGTTCCTGGATGCCCGTCTCGACGAAGGAGCGGGGACAGGCGGCGGCGAAGCCGTCGACTTTGACGGAACCGGCGAGATCGCAGTCGAAGACGAGAAGAGGCGTCCGGCCGGCGACGCCCTCGTTGAGACGTCCCACATCGGTCAGGGCCGTCCCGAAGGCCGATCGATTGTCCGTCGCCTTCTCCGGGCCGTAGACCCTCGGCTCGCCCGTATCGAGATAGATGGGATAGCGCGTGAGGTTCCGTCCGTCGGGACGCTCGTCCCGCCGCCTCTGTCGAAGCGGCTCAAGCTCCTGATCGTCGCCGCCCAGCTCCGCCATGGCACGGGCGTAGAGATCGCCCGAGACGGTCTTGCCGTGATAATCGGCGATCCCCTCCATGAAGGAGACGCCTCTGCCCATGACGGTGCGGCAGAGAACGACAGAGGGACGATCGCTCCTGCCGGCCTCTACGAGGACGTCGAAAAGGGCCTGGATGTCGTGACCGTCGCAGTGCAGGACCTGCCAGCCGTCGATTTTCCAGAGGGCCTCGATGTCGGCGGCCATGACCGATTCCGTCGTGCCCGAAATCTGAATGCCGTTCATGTCGATGAGGACCGTCACCGCCGAGAGACCTTCCTTGACGGCGATGCGCCTCGCCTCGGCGTTCTGCCCCTTCACCTGCTCTCCGTCTCCCATGAGGGCGAAAACCCGCCCCGAATGGCCCCGGGCCCTCTGGGCCAAGGCGAAACCGACGGCCGCCGAAAGCCCCTGGCCCAGGTTGCCCGTCCCCCAGTCGATGCCGGGAAGATCTCTCTCGACATGACCCTGATAGGGACTGCCGACCTGGCGAAAGTGGGCGACGGCCTCTTGGGGGTCGAAAAAGCCGAGCCAGGCCAGGGCGGAGTAGACCCCGGGCGAAGTGTGACCGTGGCTGACGACGACGTAATCCCTGTCGAGATGGGAGGCGTTGTCGGGCGTCAGGTCGGCGACGGCGTAGGTCATGAGGGCCATCTCCAGGCTGGACAGAGAGCCGGCGGGATGACCGCTTTCGGCAAGGGTCGTCATCGTCACGGCCCAGCGACGACAGGTCGTCGCCCCGTCTCGAAGGATCTTGAGCGTGTCGTCGTCGAGAGGACCGGCGGGACGGTTGGAAAGCGCTATCTTCTTGAAGGCCACTGGGAAATCACCCTCCGTGCGGTTCGGATAGGTCCTGGGAGAACCACCCAAGAGTATAGCCCGAAGGGGGACGGAAAACGTCCCCCTTCGGGCTCCCTTTCCGTAGACGGAAAATTCTCGCGTCAGAGGGAGAGGGCCTCCTCGGGATCGACGTAGAGCGCTTCGAGACCGAAGGCCTGAGCCACGGGGAGGCAGGTGATCTTTCCCCTATGGACGTTGAGTCCTCCCAGAAGGGGTGCGTTGCCTCGGCAGGCCTCGACGCCCCGGGCGGCCAGTTTGAGGCCGTAAGCTGTCGTATAGTTGCTGAGGGAATAGGTCGACGTCCGGGCGTAGGCGCCGGGCATGTTGGCCACGCAGTAGTGAATGACGTTGTCGACGACGAAAACGGGATCGCTGTGCGTCGTCGGATGAGACGTCTCGGCGATGCCGCCCTGGTCGATGGCGACGTCGACGAAGACCGCTCCGGGACGCATCAGGGAGAGATGGTCCCGCCTGATGAGTCGAGGCGCCTTGGCGCCGGGGATGAGAACGGCGCCGATGACGATGTCGGCATCGCGAAGCCCCTCCTCTAGCGAATGGGCATCGCTGTAGAGGGGGAAGCAGTTGGCGGGCATGATGTGGCTCAGATACTCGAGTCGGGACTGGTTGACGTCGAGGACCATGACCCGAGCCCCCAGCCCCGAGGCGACACGGGCCGCGTTGTAGCCGACGACGCCGCCTCCGATGACGAGGATGTTCGCCGGAGCCACGCCGGGAACACCCGTCGGCAACGTTCCCCTCCCCCCCTGAGGGCGGCTGAGGTAGAAGGCCCCCATGAGAGGCGCCATGCGGCCCGCCACCTCGCTCATGGGCTTCAGGAGGGGCAGGGAACCGTCGGCCTCTTTGACCGTCTCGTAGGCCAGAGCCGTGATGCCTCTTTCCAGGCAGGCCTGGAGGAGGGCCTCGGCCGCGGCGAAATGGAAGTAGGTGTAGACGAGCTGCCCCTCCTTCATCTGGGAATACTCGGCGGCAAGGGGTTCCTTGACCTTGACGATCATCTCCGCCTCGTGCCAGACCTCGTCGGCCGTGGCGAGGATCGTCGCTCCCGCGGCGACATACTCCTCGTCGGTAATGCCCGATCCGGCGCCGGCTCCCTCCTCGACGAAAAGCTCGTGGCCGGCCGCGACATAGGCCCGAACGGCGGCAGGCGTGAGGCCGACGCGGTACTCGTGGTTCTTGATCTCCCTGGGACAACCGATCTTCATCAAATAGGGCCTCCTTCTCCTGTGGATCTCACGGGCAGGCGAGGGACGCGAGGCGTGAAGAAGCCCGGTACTTCGTAATTGATCGTGCCCAAGAGGGCGGCGATCTCCTCGGGGGAGACCGTCTCGTCACCCTGACTGCCGATGAGGACCGCCTCATCGCCCACCTGGGCCTCGGGAAGAGACGTGACGTTGACCAGAGTCTGGTCCATGCAGATCGTGCCGACGACGGGAAGACGCCTCCCTCGGATCAGGACCTCGGCCTTTCGGGAGAGCCCCCGCCGATAGCCGTCGTCGTAGCCGATGGGAAGCACGGCCAGACGCTCCGGACCGCGCGTCACGTAGGAGAGGCCGTAGCTGACGCCGCTTCCCCCGTCGAGTTCCCTGATCAGGGCAATGCGGCTTTTGACCTGGAAGACAGGACGTAGGGGGAAGGGGCGGGGGCCGCCGGGAGAGGGCCACATGCCGTAGAGGATCAGGCCGGGGCGGACGGCGTCGAGATGCATCTCCCTGTGGGCCAGAAGGGCGGCGCTGTTGCAGCAGTGGCGGAGTCGGACGCCCCTTCCGGCGCTGCGCAGTCCGTCGAGGACGTCGCCGAAACGGGCGAACTGAAGGCGCGTGTAAACGCCGTCGGCCTCGTCGGCAGTGGCGAAATGGGTGAAGAGCCCCTCGATGTCGAGGCCGGCCATGGAGAGCAGGCTCTCCATGGCCGAGGGCATTTCCCGGGGGAGAAAGCCCAGGCGCCCCATGCCCGTATCAACCTTGACGTGCACCCTCGCCGGCCGTGCCTGGCGACAGGCCTCGTCGGACAGGGCCCGGGCAAAGGCCAGATCCGTCACGGTCGACGTGATCTCTTCGGCCACGTAGACGGAGGCCACCTCCAGCGGGGAGGGGCCGAGGACGAGGACCGATTCGCGAATCCCCCCCTCGCGAAGAGCCAGGGCCTCGTCGGGAGTCGCCACAGCCAGCCTCTGGCAGCCCGCCTCGAGAAGGGCACGGGAGACGGACAGGAGGCCGTGGCCGTAGGCGTCGGCCTTGACGACGCCCAGGATCTGACAGCAGGGGTCCACGTAGTCCCTGATGGCCCGGAAGTTGGCCTTCAGGGCCGACAGGTCCACCTCCATCCAGGTGGGGCGCCAGCTCATCGCTTAGAGCAGCCCCTTGCGACGCTTCTCGTCGAAGTCCTTGACGAGGTGACGCAGCTCCTTCGAGACCCAGAGGAGGGCGATGAGGTTGGGGATGGCCATGAGGCCGTTCATCGTGTCGGCCATGTCCCAGATGGTGGAGAGGAACTTGCCGCCGCCACCGTAGGCTCCGATGAGGATGACGATCAGCCAGATAACCTTGTAGAAGGGAATGATCTTGTTGCCGAAGATGTAGGTGGCTCCCGTCTCGCCATACCAGTACCAGCCGAGGATCGTCGAAAAGGCGAACATGGCCAGCCCCAGGGAGAGGACGGCCACGCCGGGACGGCCCAGCACGACCTGGAAGGCGGAAAGCGTGAGCTGGGCTCCCGTCAGGTCGGCGTTGGTCGTGAGCACGCCGGAGGTGAGGATGGCCAAAGAGGTGAGAGTGCAGATGACGATGGTATCGGCGAAGACCTCGAAAAGGCCGTAGACGCCCTGACGGACGGGGTGATCGACGATGGCCGCGGCGTGGACCATGGGAGCCGAGCCGAGACCGGCCTCGTTGGAGAAGACGCCGCGGGCGATGCCTTTGGTCAGGGCCAGCTTGACCGTCCAACCCGCGAGGGCGCCGGGCATGGCCGAGGGATCGCTGAAGGCGTAATGGACGGCGTTGGAGATGGCGCCGGGGACGAGATCGAGATGCATGAAGACGACGATGGCGCCGCCGATGATGTAGAAGACGGCCATGAAGGGGACGAGATAAGTCGTCACGTCGGCGATGCGCTTGAGACCGCCCCAGATGACGAGCCCCGTCAGGATGGCGATGACGACGCCCGTGGCGAAGTGGGGAATGCCGAAGCCGAGGCTGAGCCCCTCGGCCGTCGAGTTGGCCTGAATGGCGTTGCCGATGCCGAAGGCGGCGAAGGTGGTGAAGAAGGCGAAGAGCCAGGCCAGCCATTTCTGCCCCGTGGCCTTCTCCAGGATGTACATGGTGCCGCCCCTCCAGTTGCCGTCCTTATCCTTTTCGCGGTAGTGAACGGCCAGAGTCACCTCGGCGAACTTCGTCGTCATGCCGAAGACGGCCGAGACGAGCATCCAGAAGAGGGCGCCGGGGCCGCCCAGATGAAGGGCCGTCGCCACGCCGGCGATGTTGCCCGTTCCGATCGTCGAGGCCAGAGCCGTGGCCAGAGCGGCGAAGGACGAGACGGTTCCCTCCGCCTTGCTGTCCTTGTTGCGGCTGAAAACCTGCCTGAACATGAAACCGAAATAGCGGATCTGGGGAAAACCGAGGGCAACAGTCAGGTAGACGCCGGTTCCCACGAGCAGGGTCAACATCAGCGGTCCCCAGACGATGCCGTTGACAAAACCATTGATCTTTACCACCGTTTCCATTACGGACGCTCACCTTCCTCACTCTCGTCAGACTCTTGCAAGGAATTGCCGGTTTCTCCTCCTCGCTGCGGCGGCAAGCGATCTTTTCGGAGCCTCCTTTCCGATAGTCTTTTCTAATACTCCCCTCGCCTGTTCTGAATATTGTACCACCGGCGACAGGTCGGGAGAAGCTCCCCTCGGCGAAAAAGGATCGGCACGGGCCATCATCCCCGGCGGGCGACGGCCGTGCCGATTCTCACGAAGAAAACCGACGCGCCGACAGCGGCGGATCAGTCGATGTAGCCCTTTTCCCTCAGGAGGCGCCGCCCCTCTTCGAGGCGGGCGGAGGCCACTTTCACGACGGGCCCCGTGCAGCCCATGGCCGACTCGGCATAGACGCCCGCCTCCCAGAGGAGCTTCACGGCGTCCTCCACGGCAAGGACGTCGACGCCGTGGATCTCGGCATCGGTCGGCTCGGCCGGCGGCGAACTCCTCTCCAACCACCCCATTCTGCCCTTCTTCCACCCTCAAAGGCTATGATGGGTGAACCGCCACGGCCGACCGCCTTAAACCCCACCGTGGGACTTGACAATAACGAGGGAGCGTGTTTTTATTGCAATTGAAATCTCAAAAAACGTGCTGGATGAAATTTGAAATCCAGAATCGAGGGCGGCAATGAGTGCCGGCAACGTCATCGAACTCATCCGCGAGGCCTACTCCTCCCTTTCCCGGCAGCAACAGAGAGTGGCCCAGGCCATCCTCGACAGGGGCAACAGGATCGCCTTTCAGACGGCCAAGGAGCTCAGCAGCCACATAGGCGTCTCAAGCGCCACCATCGTCCGCTTCGCCTGCCGGATCGGGTTTGACGGTTATCCCGCTCTGGCCCGGGAACTTCAGCGCTTCTTCTACGAGGACAACGCCCCGATGCAGAAGCTGAAGGCCTCATTCGAAGGTCCCCTTGAAAAAAAGGACCTTCTGGGACACGTCTGCGAAATGGACCGGGAAAACCTCCTTCTGCTGCGACAGAGCGCCATGGACGACGTCCTGGAAAGGGTCGTCCGCAAGATGGGGGAGGCCCGTCGCGTCGTTCTGACGGGAGGGCGTACCTCTTTTTCCCTGGTCCACTACGGCGGTTTTCTCCTCCGCCAACTCGACAGGAAGTTCTCGTTTTTCAACGCCTCCGTCGATGACGCTCAGGAGCGCCTGGAGGATCTCGACGGAGAATGTCTCCTTCTGGCCGTCTCCTTTCATCGCTACTACAGACAGACAAGGGATCTGGTCAAGACGGCCCGAGAAGCGGGAGTCTTCGTCACGGCCCTGACGGACGACCTCAAATCGCCTCTGGTCCCTCTGGCCGACGCCCTTCTTCTCGCCCCCAACAGGGCACCTTTTTATTCCTACGTGCCGGCCATGGCCCTTCTCAACGCCCTCGTCGCCGGTTACGCCAGAGATCTGAACCTCTCGTCGCGAGAGGTTTTCGAAAAGAGGAGCCGCATGCTCCTCGAAAAGGACGTTTACGTCTAGAGGGACCGGAAGGGGTGATGGGATGAAAAAAGAGACGACCGCAGCGTGACCCGGTCGGGCCTTGCCGCTCCAGAGCCGGACGACCCGGATTCAGGACAGAGGAGGTCTCTTGATCATGTCCCGTCACCCCGTCCCGTCAGAACAGACCGAAAGGGCAACAGACCCTCTTCCGGCGCACTTCCCCGGCGATCGGATCTTCTTCCCTCCTGCCCCGAACACAAAGGGGGAGGCTTTTCGTCCTCCCTCCCTGCCATGAAGTCCGATCTTTTCGAGGCGATCAAGCAGAAGGCCCAGGCTCTTTCGGGCCAGGTCGGCCTCGTCATCGGCTCCCCCTCGAACCTCCTCTCCTGCGGGGCAGATGTCTCCTTTCCTGCAGCGAGCGTGATCAAGCTGACCCTCCTGTGGGAACTCTTCCGGCAAGCGGAAAAGGGCATCCTCTGTCTTGCCGATCGAGTCCGACTGGGGGAGGAAGATCGGGTGGGCGGCTTCGGCATTCTGCGCGACCTTCGCCCGGGCCTCGAATTGACCCTGGAAGACCTGGCGACTCTCATGATCACCCTCAGCGACAATGTCGCCACGAATCTGCTCATCGACAGGCTCACTCTGCAGAGCGTCAACGACGAGATTGCCCGGATGGGACTTTCCCGGACCCGACTGGCCCGCAAAATGATGGATCTGAGGGCAAAGGAGCGGGGACTGGAGAATGTCACGACGCCAGGCGACATGGCCTCGCTGCTGGTCGCCATTCTTAACGGGCCGGGCCTGTCTCCTCCGTCGAGGAAACGCATGATGTCCATCATGGAAAGGCAACAGTGCAACAACAAGCTGCCACGGCACATGTCCGGAGAGAGGGCTTTCGCCCACAAGACAGGCGACCTTCCGGGGACGGAACATGACGTGGGCATCCTGCCGAGCAGGGAGGGCACCCTGATCGTCGTCGTCATGACCGCCGATTTGAAGGACAACGAAGAGGGAATCCGATTCCACAACGAGGTGGGGCTTCTTCTTGATCGAGCCTACCCGACATTTCAGCCACAGAGGTGACCTCAAGGTGAACAGAAGCCGAATTGTCGACATCCAGGTCCATGTCGTGGAACTTCCCCTGCGAAAGACCTGGCAGATTTCCCTTTATGCCGCGAACAGGCGCGCTCACGCCGTCGTCCGTCTCCAGACGGAAGATGGCATCGTCGGCTACGGAGAGGCTGCCCCTTCTCCGGCCTTCATGGGCGAGACAGGCTACACCATCGAGACGGTCCTGAACCGTTATCTGCGGGAAGCGGCCCTGGGCGAGAACCTTTTCGACATCGCCCGGATCCACGAGCGGATGGACAGCTCCATCGACGGAAACAGCGCGGCGAAGGCCGCCATCGACATTGCCGTCCACGACGCCATGGGAAAGAGCCTGGGTCTGCCCGTCTACCGTCTCCTCGGAGGCAAGGTCCGCCCGCGCATGGCCCTTTCCTGGGTCGTCGGCCTTCAGAGCTTCGATCAGGCCGTCGAAGAGGCCCGTCGGAAGGTGGCCGAGGGCTACCGTGTCATCAAGATCAAGGTGGGACAGGCCCTGGCCGATGACGTTCGACTCATAAGGACCTTGCGAGAAGAGCTGGGAGATGCCGTTCCCATTCGCCTCGACGCCAACCAGGGCTTCACGCCGCGGGAGGCCCTGGCTCTGCTCGACCAGGTTCGGGACTGCCCCGTCGAGGCCTTCGAACAGCCTGTAAGAAAATGGGATCTGGCGGGCCTGCGCTTCGTTCGAGAACGATCGGGGGCCGTGCCGATCATGGCCGACGAAAGCGCTTCCACTCTTCAAGACGCCTGCAACGTGCTCCGCAACGAGGGCGCCGATCTGTTCAACATCAAAGTCGGCAAAGTCGGGGGACTCTATCGGGCCTGCCAGATCGCCGCCCTTGTCGAGGCAGCTGGATTGAAGGCCACGGCGGGAAGCAATCTGGAAGTCTCCATCGGCGAGGCGGCCAGCGTCCACTTCGTCGCCAGCCAGAAGGCCCTCTCCCTTCCCAACGACATGCTCCTCGGGTCGGCACTTCACAGCGCCAACCTCGTCTCCGAGCCCCTATCCGTCATCGAAGGCCACGTGCTCTGCCCGGAAAGGCCGGGACTGGGAGTCGACGTCGACGAAGGGCTCTTCGGCCACAGAAGCTGACTCTTCATCCAGAGGCGCTTCGCCCGTCGGTTTCGAAAACCGTCACGGAGATTTGAGAAGAGAAAGGACTGAATGCCTTGATTTTCGACCTCCCAGCCATTCTCGGTTTTCTCCCGCTGCTTCTGTATATCGTTCTCATGTTCCGAGGCACGGACATGAACCTCTCCGTCCTTCTCTGCGTACTTCTCGGCGCCGTCCTCACGGGGGAATCGCTGACCGGATTCGGGGCCACCTTGCAGGGTGCCCTGAGTTCCTTCCTCTCCCTCATCGGATTCATCATCGTCCTCGGAGCCGGCCTGGGCGAGATCCTCACCGAATCCAAGGTGGCCCAGAACATCGTTCACTATGTCATCGGCCGCAGCAAGATCACATCCCAGCGCCAGGCCATCATCGTCGCCATGTTCATTTCGACGGCCCTCGTCAGTATGCTGGGAACTCTGGCCGGATCGAACGCGATCATCGCCCCCATCATCATCCCCATCGTTGCCAGCCTGGGGATCACACCGAGCACGCTAGGCGTCATTCTTCACGGGGCCGGAGCCACGGGCCTCTACATCGGCCCCTTCGTCCCTCCCGTCGTCACCATCATGGGGCTGACGGGACTGACCTACGGCCAGTTCATGGCAACGGCCGGAATCCCTCTGGCTCTTATCGTCTGGGGCAGCACCTTCTTCATCGCCTGCAGAACACAGAGGCAGACGGAGGGCAAGGTCGCCTACAGCGACGCCGACTCGGCCCAGGATGCCTTTGAAATAACGCCCCAGATCCGGCGGGCGACGATCGTTTTTCTCGCCACCATGGCCTTCATGCTGGGTTACGGCATCATGGCCAAGTCGGGAGCCTCCTACGCCATCGTCGTCATGCTCGTCGCCGCTCTGGCCACGGGAGCCGCCTCGGGGATGTCCCTGACGGAGGCTCTGAAGACTCTCGTCCGGGGCAGTTCGAAGATGTACTGGATGTTTTTCATGTTCGTTCTCTTCGATCCTTTTCTCAACTATGTGGCCAAGTCGGGCGCCTTCAACGCCCTGGCCGGCTACATCCAGCCTCTCATCGACAAGGGCGGGGAAGTGGCCTTCCTCATGCTCAGCACCCTCATCGGCGTCTTCGGAATCTCCGGGGCCGGAGTGGCCCAGGCTCAGATAACCCACGAGCTCTTCCTTCCCCTGGTCACGGAGAACCACATATCGATGACCATCTGGGCTCTCGTCGTCCTCGTCGCCTGTCAGGTCACCTTCTTCGTTACGCCTACAGTCGACATGGTCGGCCAGATGGGCCTGGCCCGCTCCAAAGACATACGGGCCATGCTCAAAAACGGCTGGTGTCTGACGATCATAACCTTCCTTTATGTCTTCGTCCGGGCCTTTCTTTACGTCCACGGGAACTGAGGGAAAGACGGGAAACGGAGGAGGAATCGACCTTGATTCAAGTCGCTCTTTTGCAGACCGACATTCACTTCAAGGAACCTCTCAGAAATTTCGAAACCGTAGGCGGGCTTTTTGAAGAGGCCATGGCGGCCCGTCAAAAACCGGACGTCGTCATCCTCCCCGAGGACTGGAGCTGCGGTTTCTCTCAGGAGATGTTCCATCACATGGCCGATTTCATTGAACCCGAGGGAGGACCATCCGTCTCCTTCCTGCGCGATTTGGCCAGGAGGCATCGGGTCTGGGTCGTGGGGGGCTCCATCGGAACGCAGTTCTCCGACGGGAAGATGCGCAACACGACCTTTCTCATCGACCGAGAGGGAAATATCGCCGGAGACTACAGCAAGACACACCTCTACAGCGATATGGACGAAGATCTCCCCTATTCCCAGGGCGACCGGAACGCCGTTTTCGAGACCGAATGGGGCAAGGTCGCCTTCATGATCTGCTATGACATCCGTTTCTGCGAGCTCTCCCGAGGGTACGCTCTCGAAGGGGCCGAGGCCCTGATCGTCACCTCCAACTTTCCCAACCCCCGCCTGAATCACTGGAAAACGCTGCTCACGGCCAGGGCCATTGAGAATCAGATGTTCGTCATCGCCTGCAACCGCGTGGGGACAAGCCCCATGGGAAGCTATTTCGGACACTCCCTCGTCATCGATCCCTTCGGTGAAATCCTCGCCGAGGGCGGGGAAAAGCAGGAAATCGTCACCGCCCAAGTCGATTTCAGCGCCGTGAAAACGATCCGCGAGACGATCCACATGTTCCGAGATCGTCAGCCTCACCTCTACTCCAGAGCCCTTCTGACGCCCAATACGCTCCAGGAAGAGCGCAGGGAGGCCCTGCGTCGTCTGTCGGAGCGCTGACACCCGTCATCGCCCCGGACACACCCAGAGGGAGCCGGAAAACCCGGCTCCCCTTTTCCCCCAGACAGGAGGCCATCATGTATTCCGTCGCCGACAAGATGGAAAGGACTCTCAGGGAAGTCCTCCCCGAAGCCATCGCCCTCCGCCGTGCCATCCACCGGAATCCGGACCTCTCCGGAGAAGAGACTTCCACCGTCGAGAAGGTTCTGGCCTTCCTTCAGGATTCCCCTCTCTCCTTTCGCCGCACGGAAAGGGGAAACGCCCTCGTCGCCAACCTCGGAGGGGACGACGGCGAACGCCTGGCCTTCAGGGGAGACATGGACGCCCTGCCCCTCCGCGAGGAGACGGGACTTCCCTATGCCTCCGAGGACCTACGGGCCATGCATGCCTGCGGCCACGATTTCCACACGGCCATCCTCGCAGGGACGGCGAAAATTCTCTCACAGATCTGCCCCGATCCCTGCCGCCCCCTGCGGTTTCTCTTTCAACCCAGCGAAGAGGACAGTCCCCGAGGCGGCTCGAGGACACTCATCGAGATGGGGGCTCTTGAAAAGGTCTCCGCCCTCTACGGCCTTCACCTCTGGCCCGAACTCTGCCTGGGAGAGGTGGCCACGAAACGGGGCCCCCTCATGGCGGCCTCCGATCGCCTGACGGTCCGGATAGACGGCGTCGGGAGCCACGCAGCCAGTCCCCACAGAGGCATCGACGCCCTGACGGCTTCGGCCTATGTGGCAACGGCCGTACAAAGTCTTCTGTCGCGGCGGATCGATCCTTTCGAGCCGGTCGTCCTGACCTTCGGCCGCATCGAAGGTGGCGACCGCTACAACGTCCTGGCCCATTCCGTCTCCATGGAGGGGACGTGCCGGACCTTCAGTCCCGACGTCCGCGATTTCATGGAACGCGAGATCTCCGGCCTTTCCTGCTCCGTCGCTCAGGGGATGGGCGCCCGCTGCTCCGTCGAATACGAACGCGGCTACCCGGCCCTGATGAACGACTCCGAACTGGCCGAAAGTTTTCTCCGCGACAGAGAGCGTCTTCTGCCTCACCTGAAGGCCATCGACGCCGAGAGGCCCTCGATGATCGCCGAAGATTTTTCCTTCATGGCAGCCCAGGTCCCCTCCCTCTTTTTCTGGCTGGGCTGCCGACCGGCAGAGCGCCCTCTGGCCTCTTTTCCGTCCCTCCACAGCAGCCGCTTCGTTCCCGATGAGGCCGTCCTCGAAAAGGGTCTCCGTCTTTTCTGCTTCCTGGCTCTGAGGTGACGGTTTCAGTCGATGAGATGGGCCTGACGAAGGATCGCCTCGGCCCGCCCCTTCCGGGCCGAGGCGATCTTCACGACGGGCCCCGTGCAGCCCATGGCCGACTCGGCATAGACGCCCGCCTCCCAGAGGAGCTTCACGGCGTCCTCCACGGCAAGGACGTCGACGCCGTGGATCTCGGCATCGGTCGGCTCGGCCGGCGGCGCGGCGGGGGCTTCCGGCCCCTGGGGTCTTTCTCTGCGGAGGAGCTCGGCCAGTCCGGCCCTGCGGGCGGCGGCGAACTCCTCTTCGACGAGGCGAGGCAGATGGGAGCGCACGGCCTGGGCCGTGAAGGTCAGAGCTCCGGCGATGACGGAGGCCCCCGAGGCCCGGGAGATGATGGAAATCACCGAGGGCCAGCCTTCGCCGACGGAGGGACCGTAGCCCCATCCCAGGCTCTCCCTTCCCCCGCCGGTGGTGAAGGCCGAAAAAAGCTTGACGAGAACGTTGCCCGTCAGCGTGTCGCAGAGGCAGATGTCGACGGCACCGGAGAGGAGGTCATTGCCCCGCAGAAGAGCCCCCCCATCGCCTCGGCCGCTTCGTCCGAAGCGAAGGGGGTAGCCTCCGTCGGCCAGAGACTTCAAGGCCCTCAAAGCCGACGGGGCTCCCTCGACGTTGAGGACGCCCAGGGAGGGATCGGTCTTGCCCAGGCTTCGCGCCACGGCTCGTGCGAGGAGGGCGTTTTTCACCATGGCCTCGACGCGGTCCGTCGCCGAGGCGCCCGTCGAGGTGGCGACGAGAAGATCCCGCCCGTCGGCGGGGACGACGACGCGGCCCACGGTGGCCACCCCCAGCGGGAAGGGGTAATGGAGGGCCACGGCCCCGTCGATGCGCCCTTCCGCAAGGGCTCCTTCCATGGCGGCCACGACGTCGGCCTCGCAGCCGTCGGTCTCGATCCAGTCCAGGCCCTCTCCCTCAGGCACCTGGGGACCGATGGGAAGGACCTGGAGATCCCGGCTCTCCTGGGCGAGGCGGGCTCCGGCGACGATTTCGGCCGCCCCCAGTTCGCTGCCGTAGGCCATGAGGCCGATCTTCGTCGGAGCCGGGCCGGCCCCCTGAGAGAGGATCTCCTCCAGAAGCTCGCCGACGAGGCGAGACGGTCCGCTCACTCTCATCACCGCCTCAGTCGCCCTTGAGGGCCCGGGCCACATCGCCCAGGGCCTCGAGGATCATCTGTCGCACCGCCTCACGGTCGAGGCCCCGAGCGGCGACCTCCTTGGGACGACCGGCCTCGACGAGGAAAGAAGCCCCGTCGGCCAGGTTGGTCAGGCGAGCCAGGAAGAGACTTCCCTTGCCGATGATCATGGCCCGCCTCATCGTTCCGGCCGAGATGGCGTCACAGGCATGGCCCAGGAAGGGGACGCCCGAAGGGATATGGCCCTGAGTGGGGGCGAAGCCGATCAGCCCCCGCCGGGCGACGAAATCCATCATGTCGGCCTTCTCGAGCTGCCCCTTCATGACGGCCAGGGCGGCGATCATCTTGGCGTTGGCCAGGGGCACGTCGCCGGCCCCTGCGGGCAGAGTCACTTCGGCGTTGTGAAGCTCGGCGGCATAGCGGTCCACGTCGGCGAAAGAAAGGCCCACCTTCTGAAGGGGCTCCAGGACCAGGGCCGTCGTCACGGCCTGAGGCGAGGCTCCGGCCCCGACGGTATGTTTGCCCAGGGCGTCGAGGCGGATGACGGGCATCGTTCCGTCGTCGGCGACGAGGAGAAGGGCGAAATTGCCCAGGACGTCCTCGAGGGCCGGCAGCCCCTTGCGGACATGGTCCTTGGCGTTCATGAAAAGCTTGGGAACGGCTCCGCCGCCGAGGACGACGCAGTTGGGCTGAGCTCCGGCGGCAACGAGAGAGGCCCCGGCGATGACGGCGTTGACGGGACCGGCACAGAAGCCCCGGACGTCCATGCCGCTGGCGTTGACGCAGCCGGCGATCTCGGCGACGGCCTTGGCGAAGTTCCCTCCGCCTCGCTGGTTCATGTCTCCCGCCGCCTCCTCGGAGCACTCGATGACGTAATGGACCTCCTCGGGAGCCATCGCGGCGTTCTTCAAGAGATGCAGAAGGGCCAGGACGCCTCCGGCCTTGCAGGCCAGGTTCTCCAGGAGGACATAGGCCTCGAGGCACTCGTCGACGTCGTGGCCCTGACGGACGCAGCCCACGATCCTTCCGCCTAGAGAAAGAGGAAGGGCATGGCGATCCCTCACCTCATCGTCGATCTCGACGAGGGGATGGCCTTTTTCCAGGCGCTTTTTCATCGCCTCCGTGACGAGAGGGTGGCGATCGAGCCGCTGAGCCACGTCGGAGGCGAAGTCCCTCTCGAGCCAGACGAGATCGAAGACGTCGCAGATATCGAGGAGCCCCAGAAATTCCTCCTCGGGCATGATCTCGCCGTAGCGGCCGTAGCGGCAGGGCTCTTCGGCTAAGTTCTCATGCCAGGGTTTGGGCGATCGGGCCAGTTCGTCGAGGCCGATGGCGCCGATATAGGCCCGATTGGGAGCGTAGGAGGCAGCCTGATCGAAGGTCCAAAGGTGACCGGGCAGTTTTTCCAGGAACTCCGTCTCCTTCTTGGTCTTCCGTTCGATCCAAGGCGTGTTGCCGTAGAGCCGAGCGAGCTCGGGCACGTGGTTCAGGGCATAGGCCGTGGCCTTGATTGCCGCCGTCGTCATCGGAAGTCCGGTCTCCTTTCTCAGCCGGGAAAGACGGTCTGGCCGTCGATCTCCGTCTGAAGGGCTCTGAGTCCCTTCTCGACGAGAGAGCGCCGGAGAGCCTTCTCTTCCTCGAGCGATTTGGTGGGATCACCGAAGGGGTGGGGAATGGCGATCGTCGGAACGATTCGATTGGCTCCGACAGTCTGGGAGATGGGGACGATGGTGCACATGTGGACGACGGGGAAGCCTGCACGCTCGATTTCCTTGACCATCGTTGCGCCGCAACGAGTGCAGGTCCCTCAGGTCGAGGTGAGGATGACGGCGTCGACGGCGGCCTCCTTCAACTTTCGGGCGATCTCGCGGCCGAATCGGGCCGCCATGGCCACGGGCGTGCCGTTGCCCACCGTCGTGTAGAACACCTCGTGGAGCTTGGCGAAAAGGCCCTCTCTCTCCATCTCGCGCAGGACATCGACGGGAAGGACCCTGTCGGCATCGCCGTCGGCCGCCGTCGGATCGTAGCCGCCGTGAGCCGTCCCGTAGCCCGCCGAGGTGAGATCGTCGACGCCGGAGATGTCGTACTCGCCGTAGCGACTGGCGCTGGAGGCCTCGATGTGATCGGGGTTCCCCCTGGGAACGATGCCGCCCGACGTGACGAGGGCGATCCGGGCCCCCTTGAGATCCTTGAGGGCGGGAGCGGGAGGAACCCTGTCGAAGACGGGCATGGGGTACTCCGTCTCGAAAGGCTCCCCTCGGAGCTTGCTGACGAGCATGGCGACGGCCCTCTCCGCTCCCCTTTCGGGGCGGAAGAGGTTGCGGCGCAGGCCTCGGGCGATGTAGCCCTCTGCGGCGGGGAGGCCCAGTTCCTCTTTCCTGAGGAGCTTGACAAGGAGGGAGGCCATGACGGGAACGGCCTTGCGCAGCCCCCGCGCGCTGTCGGCGGCCTCGACGATGACCGTATCCCTGCGGAAGAGGTCGACGCCGGGATTCTCGGGATACATGGCCGTCAGCGTCGGAAGATAGAGGGTCTCGCCCACGGCCTTGCAGACGGCGCCGCAGGCCGTGCCGTAGCGACCGGCGTTGAAGGCAGGCCCTGCCACGACGCCGTCGGCTTGACAGGATCGAATGAGCTCGATGATTTCTGCCGTCGCCGCCTCGATGTTCTCGGCGAAGTAGCCGTCGCCGCAGATGACGGTGGCGACGATCTCCGCCTCGGAACCCAAGGCCGCTGCCAGGGCCTGGCCGGGCCCGACGATGCCCTGGCGCAGAAGGGGCCTCTGGCCGGCAGCCTCTTCCCCGCCGATGCCGGCGAAAAACTGATTCAGGTAGTGGACCACGCGATAGGTCACGGTCTTCATCCTCCTTTTGGCAGACCGGTCAGACCGTAGCCGCCGAGAGGCGACCCAGTCCCAGCTCGCTCGTGGCGCCCGTGATGGCCTGAAGTTCCACCTCGATCGATCCGTCCTCGTGCAGGGAGCCCTCGAAGCCGCCGGCGATGACGTTGGCCTCGGCGGGAAAGCCGATCACCCTCTCCAGGGGAGGCAGGACGATGCGCGCGTTGGCGTTGCCGGCGGAGACGACGGCCGTCGCCTCCGTGGCGGCGTCGGCCAGAGACTGGCTGGCCCCGTCGGAACCGGCGAACTCGTCGGTGATGAGGACGGTTTTGATGCCGGCCCTCTCGGCGCGGCGACAGTTCATGATCAGGTCGGCGTCGGGATTGCCGAAACCCTCTTCGGAGATGACGAGCCCCTCGACGCCGAGCATGCGGGCCAGCTTGACGGCCTGTCCCGACGAACGCTTCTTGTCGGCCAGTGTCACGTTCTCGTTGGTGACGATGGCGCCGACGAAGTTGATCTCCCTGCCGTGGCGGGCGAGAAGGGCGGCCATGACGGGGTTGTTCTGGTGGGCGTAGGTGCTGTTCTTGTCGCAGGCCGAGACGCAGTTGCCCGAGACGATGGCGCCGTCCATGACCTCCGTCGGCGTCACGAGGGTGGGCAGGATGCGCTTGACGTCGACGCCGTAGAGGTAGGTGTCGTGAAGGAGTCCCTGAGACTGGAGCATGTAGAGGTAGGCCACCTTGGGCAGGCCGGGGTGGGAGGTCATGGCCTCGTCCAGAGAGGGCCAGTCGACGGTCTCGACTCTGTCGGCCTCGGTCGAATCGACGGATCGGGCCAGGTAGTGGGCCGCTCGGAATCCGGCCATGCGGCAGGCCGATTCGTACTCGTGCCGGTCGAGTCCCGCGACGGGCACGAGCGTGACGACGACGTTACAGGTTCTGGAGAAGGGCGTGTAGTCGGCGCCGGGACCCGACATGTCGATGATGCCCTCCTGGAAGCCGACGATCTTGCCGCAGGTCACCACGGCGGCCCCTTCGAGGACGCGCGTCGCCCCCTCCCCGACGGGCTCGACGTCGCCGATGAAACCGGGGAAGACCTCGCCGGGCCCCTCGATCTTGCAGCGCGGCTCGACGACATCCTTGACGGGGAGAATGCGCAGACTGTCTCCGGGCAGAGCCAGATCCAAAGAGACAGACAGGAGACGGCCATCGACGGCCAGCAGCGACGTCAGCTCCTCCCTGTCGACGGAAAGGACGCCGTCAACGAGGGATGTCCTCGCTCCCCAGGTCAGGCCCCGCACGTGAAGGCGATGAAGTTCCAGCTTCATGCTTTACTCTCTCCTTTCGCTCCTACTGAAGAAGCCCTTCCGTGGCCTGACGGATGGCCTCAAGCGAGACGGCGGCGCCGGTCAGAGTCTGAACCCTCTCGCCTCCCCTGAAGAAGAGGAAGGTGGGCACGGCCATGACCTTGAGACCGATGACGAGCCGCCGATTGCCGGCCACGTTGAGCTTGCAGAACTTTACCCGCCCCTCGAACTCGGAGGCGAGCTCCTCCACCTTGGGCATAAGGGCCAGGCAGGGGCCGCACTGGGGCCCCCAGATATCGACGACGACGGGCAGGTCTCCCTGCGCCGTCTCCACCTCGAAAGTATCCTTGTCCAGTTCGATCATGACGATGCCTCCTCTGTATCCGTCTGCCTCCCCTCCGAAGAGAGAAGGGCTTCCAGTCCGCAGCGGGCAAGGCTCTCCCGGACGAGCTCTCCGTCCACGTAGGCGTAATCGGCCTCGATGGAGGGATCCAGCTCGCCGGGAAGAGCGATGGGCCCGGACGCGCCATAGATGGAAAGGGCTCTTTCGATGAGGGAAAGGGACTCGACGTCGACGGCTCGGGACTCGGCGGTTTCCTCGACGACGAGGGAGCGGAAGGGCTGCTGATGGGGACGGAAGTTGCCGTAGAGGGGATGATTGACGAGGACGGCGCCGCGATGGAGGCGATCACGGACGGAAAGAAGAAGCTGGAGCGACGAGACCTCCCCGTAGTGAGGCGAATGGCGAAGGCGCGGGTTGTTGGTGAAGACACAAAAAGACCGGACCAAGGACGTCACCCCCTCACGGGATATCGTCTCTGTCCAGATGCCCTGGGGATTCGCCCCGCAAGAGCGGGGGTTGCCCCGTTGGCAGGCCGAAGCCTTCTCCAGAGAGCTGTCCGACCGCAATCCTCTTTGCCTGAGAGATTCGACGCGATGCGCCTTGCCCCTTCGGCGCCCTGCCCCGAAGGGCAGAGGCTCTCTTGCGATCCTCATCCAGCCTTTCGTTCATTCTGACACCCTTCGGGTGGAGAGTCAACGGACAAAAAAGGGGGCCTCGGCTCTGCCGAAACCCCCTTTCGCGTTCAACGTGGGACGGCTACCACTTCAGCCCCCGGATGAAGATGTAGGCGATGGCCACGGGAGCGACGACGCGGCAGACCCAGATCCAGGCCTCCATGATCCCGAAGGGATGGGCGCCGTCGTTGGTGACCTCGCGACGCGCCTTGTCGGTCCAGACCCAGCCGACGAAGAGGGCGATGAAGAGGCCGCCCAGGGGAAGGATGACGTTGGAGGAGACGAAGTCCATGGCGTCGAGGAAGTCCTTGCCGGCGATCTGGAGCTTCATGGCACCCAGAGAGAGGGCCGAGGGGACGCCGAGGAGGAAGATGAGGCCGCCCATGACGCAGGCCGCCTTGGGACGGCTCCACTTCATCTCGTCCATGAAGTAGGCCGTGACGACTTCGAGGAGGGAAATGGCCGACGTGAGGGCGGCGATGAAGAGGAGAAGGAAGAAGAGCGCCGACCAGACGGAGCCGCCGGGCATCTTGGCGAAGACGGAGGGGAGGGTGATGAAGGTCAGCCCGGGACCGGTCCCGGGCTCGACGCCGAAGGCGAAGACGGCGGGGAAGATGACGAGGCCCGCCAGGAGGGCCACCATGGTGTCGAGGAAACAGACCTGGACGGCGGCGCCGGGGAGGATCTCCTTTTTGCCCAGGTAGCTGCCGTAGGTGATCATGCAGCCCATGCCCAGGGAGAGGGAGAAGAAGGCCTGCCCCATGGCCGCCAGGAGCGCCCCGCCCGTCAGCTTGGAGAAGTCGGGCTTGAGGTAGAACTCGAGCCCCTTGCCGGCCCCTTCGAGGGTGACGGAGCGGACGATGAGGATGAGCAGAATGAGAAAGAGCGACGGCATGAGAATCTTGCAGTAGCGTTCGATCCCCTCGCCGATGCCCTTGTAGACGACCCAGATCGTCAGGGCCATGAAGGCCGCCTGCCAGCCGATCACCAGGGCGCCGTTGCTGATGAAACCGCCGAAGAAGTCGCCGGCCTTGCCGGCCTCGGCGATGGACATGAGGCCCGTGAAGGACTTGATGATGTAGGCCATGGTCCATCCCCCGATGACGCCGTAGAAAGAGAGGATCATGAAACCGGCGATGACGCCCATCCAGCCGACGATGGGCCAGGCACCGCCCTTGAGCTTCTTGAAGGATCCGACGGCGTTAAGCTGGGCGCTCCGTCCGATGGCGACCTCGGCGAGCATGACGGAAAAACCGATGATGAAAACGATGAGCACGTAAAGGAGAACGAAGGCCGCTCCGCCGTTCTGTCCCGTGATATAGGGGAAACGCCAGATGTTGCCCAGCCCGACGGCCGATCCCGCCGCGGCCAGGATAAAACCAAGCTTAGAACCCCACTGTTCGCGTTCGGTTCCGTTGCTCATGATATCCCCTCCTCTGCTCTTTTATCCGGAGACAGGGTTCCTGTCCCTCCGCCTCTTCCAAAACGGCTCCGCCTCGACGAAAGATCTCCCCCCCTCTTCACGGGTTGAACGACAACATGACGCTGAGGCAATCAGAAGCATTATAGTATGATAGTCGATCGCTTTACAAGAACGAAGAATGAAGGAAAAGGGCGTCGACCGTCAAAATTGCATGACATTTCCTCTTGAGACTAACACAGCCCCGGGCCTTCCGCAACCGTGCCGAATCCGCAGGCTCTTCAAGGCAAACACCGCCGGATCCGCCGACTCAAGGCCCATTCCTCTTTCCTTCTCCGGTGCGGGTTCAGGGCGACCGTCTCCGTCCTCCAGACGCCTCCCGGCCGAGCGAGGGAAGCTTCCATCTGTTTTCTGCCTGTAGATCGGAAACCGCCCCTAAACCCAACGCCGATAGAGTTCGGGCCGAAGCGAGGCGAGCACCTCGTGTCGCGCCCGAGCTCGCCCGACGGCTCCCAGATCGAGGGAGACGATGTCGAAGCGAGGCTGGTGATCCATGTGGAGAAGGACCTCTCCGAAGGGGTTGACGACGAGGCTGTTGCCTCCGTAGGAGAGGGAAGGCCCCCTGTCGCAACGGTTGACGCCGACGACAAAAAGCTGGTTTTCCAGGGCCCGAGCCACCAGCAGCGTTCTCCAGAGGTGAATATGGGGAAGGCCCCAGGCGCCGGGAACGAAGAGGACCTGAGCCCCTCGCAGGGCCAGGGCCCGAACCTGTTCGGGAAACTCGGCGTCGAAGCAGACGAGGACGCCTGCGCGGCAGAGGGGGAGATCGACGAGCCCCAGGGAATCTCCGGCGATGAAGGCATGCTCTTCCTTGAGCTTGGGATGAAGGTGGATTTTGTCGTAGGCCAGAAGCACCTCTCCATCGGGGCCGATGACGTAGCAGCGGTTGCGATTGCCCCCAGGCGTTCTGACGGCCAGACTTCCGGCGACGATGGCGATCGCCTTTCTCCTCGCAAGTTCGCGCAGACGGGAGAGGATGGGCTCCCCCTCGTCGAGGAGGGAGAGTCCCCTTCCCAGGGGAATGACGGCGTTCCAGAGTTCGGGAAGGACAAGAAGGTGACACTGCCGTCCCGAAAGGCTCGTCAGGAGATTCATCGCGTCCTGAAAGTTGCCCTCGGGATCGGTCCGCTTGAGAGCGAGCTGAAGCAATCCGACACGAAGTTCCGTCATGGCGTCTCCTTTCCAGGGCCGTTCGCGGCACCTTTCGCGGCTTCGGGAGGGGACGGAGAGGCGAAGCCTCCGACAAAAGGGTAAACGATGGAGGCCTCGCGGTCCACGACAAAAGCGCGGGGACCTGCCTTGAGGCAGGTCCCCGCGCACGTGATTTCCGAACCTCTTCGTCAGGACAGGCGCCGATCCACCCTCCGAAAGGAGAGGGCCAGCCCCCGGTCGTCGTCGACATCGACGACGACGCCGTTGAGGCGCAGGTCCTTTTCGCAGACTTCGAACTTGGTCGGCATAGCCGTCAGGAAGCGGGGCAGGACGGAGGAGGCCTCCATGCCGATGACGCCGCCGTGACCGCCCGTCATGCCCACATCGGTGATGTAGGCCGTGCCTCGGGGGAGAATCTCCTCGTCGGCGGTCTGGACATGGGTGTGGGTCCCCACGACGGCCGAGACGCGGCCGTCGAGATAGAGGCCCAGGGCGCGCTTCTCCGACGAGGCCTCGGCGTGAAAGTCGACGAAGACGCAGGGCGTGTCGATCCTCTCGAGCAGGCCGTCGGCGACGCGGAAGGGACAGTCGATGGCGGGCATGAAGACCCGTCCCTGGAGATTGACGATGGCCAGGCGCCGTCCGCCCTTCTCGAGGACTTTGACGCCCGATCCGGGACAGGAGGGGGGATAGTTGGCCGGACGGAGGACGCGGTCCTCTTCCATGAGGCGGGGGACATAGTCGCGCTTGTCCCAGACGTGGTTCCCCGTGGTGATGGCATCGACGCCGAGGTCGAACAGCTGGTCGACGACGCGTTCCGTGAGGCCGAAGCCTCCTGCGGCGTTCTCGCCGTTGACGACGACGAAATCGAAGGGCCCCTCGTCCTCCCTCAACCGAGGGAGGACGTCGGCCACGAGTTTTCTTCCGGGACGGCCGATGAGGTCACCGATGAAGAGCAGGCGCATGGATTACTTCGCGTATTCCACGGCCCGCGTCTCCCTGATGACGGTGACGCGGATCTGGCCGGGGTACTTCATCTCTTCCTCGATCTTGCGGGCCACGTCGTAGGCCACCTTCTGGATGCCTCCCGCGTCGGGGACGTTGGGCGAGACCATGACGCGGATCTCGCGGCCGGCCTGGATGGCGAAGGCCTTGCTGACGCCCTGGAAGGACGTGGCCAGGCTCTCCAGCTTCTCCAGACGCTTGATGTAGGTCTCGAGGCTCTCCCTGCGCGCGCCGGGCCGGGAGGCGCTGATGGCGTCGGCGGCGGCGACGAGGACGTCGTAGACGGTCTGGGGCTCCTCGTCTTCGTGGTGAGAGGCGATGGCCCGGATGACGTCCTGAGGCTCGTTGTATCGCTTGGCGAGATCGGCGCCGATGATGGCGTGAGGTCCTTCGACCTGGTGGTCGACGGCCTTGCCGATGTCGTGAAGGAGGCCGGCTCGACGGGCGAGGGCCTCGTCGACGCCCAGCTCGGCGGCCATGATGCCCGAGAGGTGGGAGACCTCGAGGCTGTGAGCGAGGGCATTCTGGCCGTAACTGCTGCGGAAGCGGAGCTGGCCGATGAGTTTCATCAGCTCGGGGTGCATGTTCTTCGTGCCCGTCTCGAGGAGAGCCTCCTCTCCGGCCTCGAGAATCATCTCATCGACGTCCTTGGAGGCCTTTTCGATGAGTTCCTCGATGCGGGCCGGATGGATCCTGCCGTCGACGATGAGGCGCTCGAGGGAAAGGCGGGCCACTTCGCGCCGGACGGGATCGAAGCTGGAGATGGTGACGGCCTCGGGCGTGTCGTCGACGATGAGGTCGACGCCGGTCAGGGTCTCGAAGGCCCTGATGTTGCGCCCTTCCCGCCCGATGATGCGTCCCTTCATCTCGTCCGAGGGGAGATGGACGACGCTGACGGCCACCTCGGAGGTGTGCTCCACGGCCGTTCTCTGGATCGCCGTGACGACGATCTCTCGGGCCTTTCTCTGGGCCTCGCGCTTGGCCTTCTCCTCGAGCTCCTTGAGGCGGAGTCCGATGCGATGATTGGCCTCCTCCTCCACTTCGGAGAGGAGGAGCTGCTTGGCCTCCTCGCCCGTCATGGCGGCGATCTCCTCGAGGCGCGCCACCTGCTCGAGGCGAAGCGACTCGACCTCGGAAAGGCGGGTCTCGATCTCGTCGTGGCGGTTCTTGAGCTCCTCTTCGCGACGGGAGACCTTCTCCGTCTTGCGGTCGAGGTTCTCCTCCTTCTGCTCCAGCCGCCGTTCGGCGCGCTGAAGCTCGTTACGGCGCTCGCGGATCTCCTGCTCGGCCTCGTGGCGGAGCCGGAGAACCTCCTCCTTCCCCTCGTTGAGGGACTCCCTTTTACGTCGATCGGCCTCCGCTCTGGCCTCGGCGACGATCCGTTCCGCCTCGCTTCGGGCGCCATCGCGCAGTGTGCCGTCCGATCTCCGACGATGCCAAAGGGCAAGGGCCGCGCCGGCAGCTCCGCCGACGGCCAGACCCAGCATCAGGTACAGAATGTGCATGGTTGCGATCACCCCTTATTCGATTGTCAAGGTACGGCTTCTGCTGCTCTATCCGGTAACACGCAATCAGCGAAACCATACAGAGACATTCTAACCTCAGGGAGCCTTTCGCTCAAGACGGTCCAGAAGGGATCGCACCAAAGCGGGCGGAAATCCCCGCCGGAGGAGGCGACCGGCGATGAGACGACTCTCGACGCCCCTCTCGTGCCACTGGAGGGCCAGCCCGAAGGCCGCCTCCTCCTCGTCGTCTTTTTCCTCCAGGGCCGCCGCAATCGTCGCCTCGGCGACGCCGCGACGACGCAGGTCATCCCTCAGACGACGCTTTCCCCTATCGCCGTGCCCCTCGACGTAGAGCCTGGCGTAGAGACCGTCATCGATGTAGCCCAGGGCCTCGAAACGGCCGAGAAGGGCGGCGATCTCCGTGCCGTCGGCCCCCCGGCGGAGGAGGCGCTCCTCCAGAGAACGACGCGTATGGGCTCCCCTCTCGAGGAGGCGGAGCAGATAGGACTCATGATCCCCTCCCCGCTCCTTCATCCCGTCACCGCCAGGTCCAGGCCCTCGCCGTAAAGGCGGTAGAGCCCATCCCTGAGCCGGGGACAGCGCGACAGGGAGGGATCGATCTCCACCAGGTCCTGGGCTTCACGACGCGCCTCGTCGAGGATCTTGCCGTCTTTGAGGAGATCGGCGACACGGAAATCGGTCAGACCGTGCTGGCGCACGCCGCAGACCTCGCCGGGCCCCCTCAGGCGAAGGTCGATCTCGGCGATGCGGAATCCGTCGCCGGTGGCGCAGAGGGCCTCGATCCGCCTGCGTCCCTCGACCGTCGTGGCGTCGCCCAGAAGCAGGCAGTAGCTCTCCTCGGCCCCCCGGCCGACGCGGCCCCGGAGCTGGTGGAGCTGAGAGAGGCCGAAACGCTGGGCATCCTCGACGACCATGACGGTGGCGTTGGCCACGTCGACGCCCACTTCGATGACCGTCGTGGCCACGAGAAGATCGACGGCCCCCTCGTGGAAGGCGGCCAGGAGGGCCTCCTTCTCCCTCGAGGCCATCTGGCCGTGGAGAAGTCCCACGCGACGCTTCGGGAAAAGGCGCGACAGCTCCTCGTGACGGCTCGTCGCCGAAGCGACGTCGAGCGTCTCGCTCTCCTCGACGAGGGGACAGACCCAGTAGACCTGTCGTCCCTCTCTCATCTGTCCGTCGATGAAGGAGAGAAGACGGCGGCGGTCCTTGCTCTCCACCTTGCGGGTCACGACCGGCCTCCGCCCCGGAGGCAGCTCGTCGAGGACGGAGACGGCCAGGTCTCCGTAGATGGAAACCGTCAGAGTCCTGGGAATGGGCGTCGCCGTCATGACCAGGACGTGAGGGGACTCCCCCTTCCCGGCGAGGGCACCGCGCTGGAGGACGCCGAAGCGGTGCTGCTCGTCGATGACGATGAGGCCGAGACGGCGGAAGCGGACGCCCTCCTGAATGAGGGCATGGGTACCCACGGCGAGAGAGGCCCGTCCCTCCTCGAGGGCACGGAGGTTCTCCTCCCTCTCCCGCGGAGGCAGTCCGCCTCTCAGGAGGACGACGTGCAGTCCCAGGGGACTCAGCAGGGCGCTGAGTCGGCGATGGTGCTGGAGAGCCAGGACCTCCGTGGGGACCATGAAGGCTCCCTGAAAACCGCCGTCGACGGCGGCCAGCAGGGCCAGGACGGCGACGACGGTCTTGCCCGACCCGACGTCACCCTGAAGAAGACGGTTCATGGGCTCATCGAGGGAGACGTCGGCGCCGATCTCGCCGACGACGCGCCTCTGGGCCTCCGTCAAAGGGAAGGGAAGGGCGTCGAGGAAGGCCCGGGCCATGGGACCCATGGGGGTCAGTCGAGGGGAAAGACCCCCCTTGCGGGCCTGATGGCGCCGCAGGGCCAGACCGAGCTGGAGAAGGAAAAGCTCCTGGAAGGCGACGCGACGACGGCAGGCCCGCCAGTGATCGCCGTCGCGAGGATAGTGAAGTCCCTCGACGGCGGCGGCCAGATCGAGAAGGGAACGGCGGCGGCGGATCTCCTCGGGCAGGTCGTCGACGAGAAGGGGAAGGGCCTGGGGCAGGATCTGCCGCAGCAGACGTCTCAGCCAGAGGGGGGAGAGCCCCTCCGTGGCCGGGTAGACGGGGACGATGCGCCCCGTCGAGTCGGGTTCCCCCTCGTCGATGACCTCCACGTCGGGGTTGGTGATCTGGAACTTGCCCCGGTGGAGCTCGATGGGGCCGTAAAAGGAGGCCTCCGTTCCCGGCGGCAGAAGGCGATCGACGCCGCGGCGGTTGAACCAGAGGGCATAACCGTACCCCTTGCCGTCGGTGAGAAGAGCTCGGACGAGAGTCAGGCCGGGACGACGGGTCGGTCGGTTTTCGACGGTGACGACGCGGGCCAGAACGGCCGCCGTCGTCCCCGGCCTCAGGGCCTCGAAGGCCGTCAGCTGCCTGCGGTCCTCGTAGCGACGGGGGAAAAGGTAGAGCAGGTCGCCGACGGTGCGGATCGAAAGCCGCTCCAGGAGGCGGGCTCGGCCCGACCCGACGCCTCGGAGGAAGCGGACGTCGCTGTCGAGCGCCAGGGTCTCCGTCAAGGATTCTCCCTCTCGGGAATCTCTCCGATGAGAGACTGGTATCTGAAAAGAAGGGCCCTGAAGTCGGCGACGAATTCCTGTCGCTTTTCACGGAGCTCCTTCAGCTCCCGGCGAGCCATGGCCACCTCCTCCTGGGCGGCGGAGACGAGCCGTTCGGCCTGCCCCTTGGCCTCGGCAAGGATGGCCTGTCCCTGCCGCTCCGCGGCCTGGACCCTCTCTTCGGCGCTTTTCTGGGCGAAAAGGAGCGTCTCCTGAAGGGAGGCCCTCAGCTTCTCGTGATCTTCCGTCTTGTCGCGGAGCAGGTCGACTTCCCGCTGCATGTCGAGAACCTGCTGGGCATAGCCCTGGAGACTTTCGGCGATCTGGTCGAGAAAGGCATCGACCTCGCCCTGGTTATAGCCTTTGAATCCTCGGCCGAAAACCTTGTTGGCCACATCGAGAGCGCTCATCCATTCCGTCACGTTCCTGATCCCCTTCCCTATTCCAGCACTTCGACGAGAGAACGGTGGGCCAGGGCCAGAAAGAGCGCCGGCGCCAGGCGCATCACCGCACCCTGACTGGCCTCGACGGCACCGCTGAGGTAATCGAGAAGGGCCTGCCCCTCTTCGCGGTCGACGCCCCGAAGATCGACGACGACGGCCCGTCCGCTCCGCAGGGCCTCGAGAAGCTCTTTTCTCCGCCCGAGGCAGCTCTTCCCGCGGCAGATCAGGATCCCCCCTCCGACGGGCAGGGGACGTCGAAGACGCTCTTCCCGTTCGCGGATCTCCTCGGTCGAGGCAAGGGCCTCCAGATCGTCGGCAGGTCTTTCGGCAAGGCCCAAAAGGGCCATGAGATTCTTCACGGCCCTTCAGCGCCTTCCGAAGAGGGCCGTGCCGATGCGCAGGACGGTGCTCCCCTCCTCGACGGCCCAGAGGTAATCGCCGCTCATCCCCATGGAGAGATGAGGAAGGGCCAATCCCGTCCTCTCCCGAAGACGACCGCGCTGTTCCCTCAGGGAGGAGAAGGCACGACGCGTCGCCCTCTCGCCGCCGTCGAGAGGGCCGATCGTCATGAGCCCCTCGACGGACAGGTGAGGGCAGGAGGTGACGACCCGCTCCAGAAGAGCCTCGACCCCGTCGGGGGCGAGGCCCGTCCTGGCCTCGTCGTCGGAGCATTTGACCTCGACGAGGACGGGAAGTTCCCGCCCCTCCTCGGCCAGAACCCGCTCCAGAGTCAGGGCGAGATCGACGCTGTCGAGACTGTCGAGGCTGTCGAAGACGGCCAGGGCCTTGCGGACCTTGTTCCTCTGGAGGTGACCGATCATCCTCCAGGGAAGCCCCCTGTCGGGCCAGAGGGTCCGCTTCTCCACCGCCTCCTGGACTCGGTTTTCCCCGAACCCGTCGATGGGGGCCGTCGCAAAGGCCTTCATGGCCTCGACGGAGTGATTCTTGGAGACGGCCACCAGGGCCACATCGCGCCCGGAGCGCCCGGAGCGGCGCGCCGCTTCGTCCACTTCGGCTCTTATCGATAAGACGCGTTCAACGGCTTCCTTCACCATAGTCGGACCTTGCCCTCCTTAGCGCGGGCCCCTCGGGCGACGACGACTTCGCCCGCCTTGAGGCCTTCGGTGACGAGAAACTGTCTGCCCGAAACGGGCAGACCCAGAACTTCGCGAAACGAGACGGTCTGGCCCTGGACGACGAAGACTCCCTGCCGGCCCTGGCGGTGGACGACGGCCGTCTCGGGAAGGACGACGCCGACGAACTCCTCGCCGGAGAGGATGAAGGTCCCGATCCTCCCGTCGAGAAACTCCAGGGGGAAGAGAGGCAACGTCAGGTAGACCTTGAAACGGGCCCCAAGGTCGCGGAAGACGCGGACCGTCGCCGGGAAGGGGAGATCTTTCTCCTTCCGTCTGATCCGGACCGACCCTCGGGCCATATCGGCCTCGCTGGCAGGCGTACGATCGACGTAGCCGATGGCCCGGAGCTCCTGGGGCTGGGGGATGAAGACGCCCAGGGGATCGCCCTTGGCCAGCATTGTCCCCGCCGCGACGGTGACGCGCCCTCCGGGATCGGCCAGGGCCCTCTCTCCGAACCAGAGGTCGGCATAGCGCCACTTTCCCTCCTGCCCGTCGAGGAGGGTCGTGAAGTAGCCGGGGCTGGGGGCAGCGACCCGCCTCGCCCCCTCGGGGCCGGCGACGACGGCCAGGACGTCCCCCTTGGCCACCCGCAGCGAGGTTCCCCCTCCCGGAAAGGAGACTTTCCCCGCCAGAGGCGCTGTCACGACCCGCTCCTCCCAGAGAAGGGCCACGTGAAAAGGGACATCGTTGCGGTAGACGAAGGGCCGGGCCTGGACGAGATCCTGGTTCCTCTCCTGGAAGTGATCCCACCAGGCCAGAAGGAACCAGCCTCCGGCGGCGACGACGAGCACGGAGGCGAAAAAGGCCGTCACATTCTTCGTCCGTCGGCCCAGGGCCATCGATCCGCCTCCCCTCCGAGACTCATCCGCACCGGGAATAGCCGCAGCTCTCGCACTTCAGGCACCCCTCGGCGGCGACGAGAGGGGCCCCGCAGGAGGGACACATCTCGCGGGAGGAATCCCTGTAGCTCTCGCCCAGCGCCCGCTCCAGCCCGCGGGCCACCGCGTCGGGAAGGCTGAGGATGACGCCGTCGCTCTCCCAGACGGGCTGACTCCCTCCGATCCCCTTGAGCTGTTCGACGATCTGCCCGGCCGGGACGCCGCTTCGCAGGGCGAGGGAGATGAGCCGCCCCAGGGCCTCCGTGTGAGCCATCGTATCCTTGCCCGATTTGCCCAGGGTGGCGAAGACCTCGAAGGGTTTCCCCTCGGCCTCGTTGACGGTGAGATAGAGGTTGCCGAAGGAGGTCATGATCTTCACCGTCGTCCCCTTGAGGACTCCGGGGCGGCCGGCGGGCTTCTTCCGTTTTTTGACGGCCTCGCCCTCTCCCCCTCCTCCCCGGTAGAGCACCTGCGTGGCCTTGCAGCGGTCGCGGTAGACGGTGATCCCCTTGCATCCCTCGCGGTAGGCCCTGAGATAGGCCGAGGCCACGTCGTCGACGGAGGCCTCCTCGGGGAGGTTGATCGTCTTGGAGACGGCGTTGTCGGTGTGGCGCTGGAAGGCGGCCTGCATCTTCACGTGCCAGGCCGGGTCGATCTCGTGGGAGGTCACGAAAAGACGGGTCAGATCGTCGGGAAGCCCCAGCCCCGCCAGCGACCCCTTCTCGGCGATGGGACGGAGCCGTGCCTCGTCGTCGAGCCCCCGCTTTTTCAGTTCCTCGACGAGAAGGGCGTTGACGTAGGTCAGGGTGCGCTCCTCGAAGACCTTGCGGCGGTAGGCCAGGGCGAAGAGAGGCTCGATGCCGCTGGAGCAGCCGCAGATGAGGGAGATCGTCCCCGTCGGCGCGATCGTCGTCACCGTGGCGTTCCTCAGGGGGATTCCCCTCTCCTGCCACCGGCTCCCCTCCCAGTTGGGAAAGACGCCCCGCTCCTCGGCCAGAAGACGGCTCTCGTCGCGGCCGGAGGCGGTGACGAAGGCCATGAGTCTCTCGGCCCGCCGGAGGGCCTCGTCGCTGTCGTAGGGAACGCCCAGGCGAAAGAGGGACTCGGCCCAGCCCATGACTCCCAGGCCGATCTTGCGGTTGCCCCGCGAGCGCTCGGCGATCTGGGGCAGGGGAAAGCCGTTGATCTCGATGACGTCGTCGAGGAAGCGCACGGCCAGGCGTACCGTCTTTTCCAACTTTTTCCAGTCGAAATCGTCGCCGTCGATCATGTGAAGAAGATTGATCGACCCCAGGTTGCAGCTCTCGAAGGGAAGCAGAGGCTGCTCGCCGCAGGGATTGGTGGCCTCGATGCGTCCCACCTGGGGAGTGGGATTGTCGGCCTCGATCCTGTCGGAAAAGACCAGGCCGGGGTCGCCCGTGGCCCAGGCGCTCTCGACGAGAAGGTCGAAGATCTCCCGGGCCGGCAGGGTCCTGACCGTCTCGCCTCTTCGCCTGTTGACGAGAGACCAGTCTCCGTCGGCCTCGAGCGTCTCCATGAAGGCGTCGGAAAGGGCCACGGAGATGTTGAAGTTGGCCAGGCGGCCCTCTTTCGTCTTGGCCTTGAGGAAACTCAGCAGATCGGGGTGGTCGCAGTCCAGGATGGCCATGTTGGCGCCGCGTCTCATGCCTCCCTGTTTGACCACCTCCGTGCAGGTATCGAAAAGCTCCATGAAGGAAACGGGCCCCGAGGCGACGCCGCAGGTGCTCCGCACCACATCGCCCGAGGGGCGAAGGCCGGAGAAGTTGAAGCCCGTTCCGCCGCCCGACTTGTGCACCAGGGCCGTCCACTTGAGGGCGTCGAAAATCTCCTCCATGCTGTCGCCCACGGGAAGGACGAAGCAGGCCGAAAGCTGGCCCCCCTCCGTCCCGGCGTTCATGAGCGTCGGCGAATTGGGCAGAAAATCGAGACGGGCCATGACGTCGTAGAAGCGCTCGGCCCAGACCTCGGGGGCCACGCCCCAGCGCCCCTCGGCCCCGGCCACGGCCGAGGCGACGCGCCAGAACATCGCCTCGGCCGTCTCGACGATCTCGCCCGAGGCATCCTTGCGCAGGTAGCGCTGCTCCAGAATGGGCCGCGCGTTGTCGGGAAGATCGACCTTACGTCGTTCTTTCATCGCCGACAGGGACCCCGTCAGTCCCGCACACGGGAGGAATCGGCGACGCCGACGAGGGGACAGAGCCCGGTCAGGTCGTCGAGGACCTTCCAGGCTCCGGCGGAGAGAAGCCCCTCTTCGTCGAAGTTGCCCGTCGTCATTCCCACGGCCCGGACGGAGGCCGCCAGAGCCGTGGCCATGTCGATATCGGTATCGCCCACGTAGAGGACCTCCGCCGGGCCCAGGCCGAGGCGTCCCATGGCCTTGACGAGAGGATCGGCATCGGGCTTGGGGCGATCGACCTCATCGAGCCCCAGGACGAAATCGAAGGCCCAGGTCAGCCCGGCGCCTTCGACGGCGATCCGGGCGTTGCCCCTGTTGGAGACGACGCCGAGGCGGAGACCGGCCCCCTTGAGGGCCTTCAGAACGGGAACCGTCGACGGGAAGGGACGGATGAGGGCGATCTCCTCGGCCCGGTAGTTCTCCCTGTAGCGGTCGACCCACCGGGGATCGAAGCGGCCCCAGAGCTTTTCCCACCCCAGGGGAATGGGATCGCCGATGGTCAGGAGAACCTCCTCGCGCGTGACGGAGGGAAGCCCCTCGGCGGCGGCCAGGAGATTGAGGCAGTGGGTGATTCCCCGACTGCTGTCGACGAGGGTCATGTCGAAATCGAAAAGCAGGGCCTTGATCGAATTTTTCATTAAAAAACCTCCAAAACGAAACCTTTGAGATAATCCGTCTCGGCGACATGGGGCAGTACGGGATGATCGGGCGGCTGATGAAGCTCGGCGACGACCTTGGCGTCCCGCCTTCCGTCCAGGGCGGCCTCCCTTAGAACGTCGAGAAGGGCATCGCGCCCGAAGGCGTGAGAACAGCAGAAGAAGAAGAGGGTTCCTCCTGGCCGGAGAAGGCGCAGCCCCCTCAGAGCCAGATCCTTGTAACCCCTTCGGGCCGATTCGACCTGACGACGGCTCGGAGCGAAGGGCGGCGGATCGAGGACGACGACGTCGAAGGTCCGTCGCTCCTCCTCGAAGCGTCGAAGGACATCGAAGACGTTGCCGCAGACCCAATCGACGCCGTCACGGAGGCCGGAAAGGGACAGACCCCGCCGCCCCGCCTCCAGAGCCGGGGCGGACTGATCGACGGCCGTCACCCGTTCGGCGCCGTAGCGGAGGGCGTGGAGGGCGAACTGGCCCTGGAAGCAGAAGGCATCGAGAACGGAGGCTCCCCGGCAGAGACCGCGGAGAAGGCGGGGGAAGTGGCGCACGTCGAGATAGAGCCCCGTCTTCTGTCCCGCCAGGGGATAGACGAGACTCTTGATCTCTCCCAGGGCGACGACGCGGCTTTCACCCGCCTCCAGAGCGCCTCTGAGCACTTTCTTTTCGGCTCTCAGCCCCTCTCTCTCCAGGGCGCGCACATCGTTGCGCAGGAGCACCGCCGTCGGATCGAGAAGCTCCGAGAGGGCCTCGACGATTTCCTCCCGCATCCCGTACCAGCCCAGGGAGAGGAGCTGAAGGCAGAGGACGTCATCGTAACGATCGACGACGAGGCCGGGCAGGCCGTCGGCCTCGCCGTGGACGAGGCGGAAGGTCTCCTCGCCGGGGCACCAGCGGCGGCGCAGGGCCAGGGCCGACCGGAGACGATCGCGGATCAGGTCGGGAAGGTGAGGACGTTCGGACCCCCATGAAAGAAGGCGGAGGGCCAGCGACGTCTGGGGATTCCAGAGCCCCCAGGCCAGAGGCCTCCTGCCGTCGCCGACGGCGACCAGCTCGCCTCCTTCCGCCTCGGGAAGGGAGGCCAGGTCTCCCCTGAAAATCCAGGGATGGCGGCTCTGCAGACGTTCCAGGCCCCGAGGGGCCAAGCGGGCTTGAGAGGGCACGATTTTTCCTCCTTGGCTTCTGTCGCCGGGAATCTTCCGGCCTGTACCTTTCCGAACCTCATCATGATAGCAGCAAAGGGGACGTTGCGTTCAGAGGGGGAAACCGGAATCCGCAGGCTCTTCAGGAGCAGCTCCGCCGGATCCACCGACTCGCGATCCCTCGAATCGCCTCGCCGGTGAGAGTTCGAGGCGGCCGTTCCCGTCTTTTCGGACCTCTCCTGGTCGGGCCGATGAAGCTCCCCTCCCGTTTCGCCCGTGGATCGGGGGGAGAACGCGCCGTAAAGACGCGCCGAGGACGGCGACGGGGCCTCAATCCGGCCTCGGGGGACGGCAAGCCGATCTTCCCGATTCAGCCGATCCCCTCCGAGCGGAAGGGGCAACCAAAAGGGGAAGCCAAGTCCCTCCGGATCGGAGCGAGCGTCGCCGCGCCCTTGTCGCCCCCCGCGCGGAGGCTTATAATGACCGCCACATTCTTCGACAGGGTCGAGGTGAGTCCTTTGTGGAGCGAGCTGGTTCCTCCCGAGAGGGAGCTTTTTTTTTCTAAAGGGGACGAAAAGGATCCCCGCATGGGGGAGATCGTCCTGCCCGCCGCCGGGACGATTCCCGATGGCGTCGACGTGGCCTTCGTCGGCGTTCCCGAAGACCGGGGCATCGTGGCCAACGGCGGTCGCGAGGGGGCTCGGTCGGGTCCCAGGGCCATCCGCCGGGCCTTCTACCGCCTGACGCCGGGCTTCCGTCCGGCCCTGAGCGACCTGAGCCTCATCGACATCGGCGACGTGAGGACCGAGGGGAGAACGCTGGAAGAGGTCCACGAGAGCGCCCGGACCGTCGTGACCTCCATTGCCGCCAGGGGGATCCTCCCCGTCGTCCTCGGCGGCAGCCACGACCTGACCTTTCCCGGACTGGCCGGGCTCGTCGACGGCCTCGGACTGAACGAGGGCGACCTGGGCGTCGTCAACGTCGACAGCCACCTCGACGTCCGCGACATGAGCCACGGCCTCACCAGCGGAACCCCCTTCTTCAGGGCCCTCGAGGAACTTCCCCGGCGAGCCCTGAAGGGGGACAATTTCGCCGAATACGGCATTCAGGAACTCCACAATTCGCCCTGGTACTACCAGTGGCTCCGCCAGGCCGGGGGCTCCGTCTTCACCCTCAAATCCCTCCAGGGACGGCCCATGGAGACCTTCCTTCAGGCTCTTCAGGTGGCCGGAGAGGGGCCGCACACCATCGCCGTATCCGTCGACATCGACGCGGCTCGCAGCACCGACGCCCCCGGCGCCTCGGCGAGCAACCCCAACGGCCTCTCGGCCCAGGATCTGGAAAAAGTGGCCTACCTGGCCGGCAGGACCGAACGGGTCCGCTTCTTCGACATCATGGAGATGAGCCCCCCCCTCGACGTGGACGGAAGGACGGCCGCCCTGGCCGCGGCCGTCCTCTTCTGGTTCCTCAAGGGCCTCTGCGAGAGGAAATGAGAGGCCCAGGAGGCAAACCCGCAGGCCGACGAGGGGCGTTCCGCCGATCCGGTCACGAAGCGACACGGAGAGCCTGACGGCCGATCCCTGCCCTTCCTCCCGAGAAACCCGACGCTCCCCGGTTCGGAGGTACCCGTCTCCGCCTCGAGAGATGATCCCGGGGCCACCTCTCTGCGGACCCGACCTCTCCTGCCCCATGCCTCGCAAACAGGACCTGTCGATCGGGGAGTGGCCTTTAGGGGAATTTTTCACTTTCTAAAAAACCTTCCAAATGGTATGCTTGTGGCCGAAAATCCCATGCGATTGCCGAAGGAGGAACCATCATGACAAAGGTCACACTGATTCTCGGAAGCCCCCGCAGAGGCGGCAACACGGAGACGCTGGCCGAGGCCTTTCTGTCGGCGCCGGGAAAGGCGGAGAGAATCGACCGCTTCCGCCTCTACGACATGTCCTTTCAGGGCTGCATCGACTGTCGCGGCTGCTGGACCCAGGGAAGGCCCTGCCTCTTCGACGACGATCTGACCGCCCTTTACGAGTCCCTCCGGGAGGCCGACGTCGTCCTCTTCGCCTCGCCTCTCTACTGGTACAGCTGGACGGGCCCCGTCAAGACGCTCTGGGACCGTCTTTTGCCCCTCTACGGGGAGCATGACGGGGGCTTCTCCCTGAAGGGGAAGAGATCGGTTCTGATCGGCGCCGCCGGCGACGAGGACGGCACCTGTTTCCAGGGACTCCTTTTCAGCTTCCGCCGATCCTCCGCCCTCATGGGAATGGCCGTCGCCGGCGAGTTCTGTCTCTCGGGTCTCTATGAGGCCGAAGCCGTCAGGAAGCGACCCGAGCTCCTTCAGAAGATGGCCCTCGCCGGCAAGTCCATCCTCTGAGGGGCCATGGACATCCTTCTTTTCGCCCTCTGTCTGACTGCGGGGATCGCGGCGGGAAAGAGCGGCCGGCTGCCCTCGTCGGTAACGGCCCGAAGCTCTCTGGGGCTGACGGCGGCCGTCTATCTCCTTCTCTTCCTCATCGGCTGCGAGCTGGGAAGCTACCGTTCCCTGCTGGGACAGATGGGAAGCCTGGGCCTCAAGGCGGGAGCCCTCTGCCTCGGGGGGCTTCTGGGCAGCGCCCTCCTTTGCCGCCTCGTCGTCTTCGGCGGAGGTGACGGTCCTGTTTGACCCCAGACCGCTTTTCGTCCTCCTGGCGGGAACGGCCCTGGGCGCCATGGGCTGGCTTCCCGAGGGCTTCTCCTCTCTCATCGACCCGCTGCTCAAGGGGGCCTTGATCCTCCTCTTCCTCGCCATCGGCCTCGACATGGGCAAGGACCCCCACCTCTGGGAGAGCCTCCGCTCTCTTTCGCCCAGAACACTCCTCCTGCCCGCCGCCGCCCTCGGCGGCAGCATCGGCGGCGGCGTCCTGGCCGGAATGGCCACGGGACTTCCCCTTGCCCTCTCGGCATCGGCCTCGGCGGGCTGCGGCTACTACAGCATCACCATGATCCTCCTCAAGGAAGCCGCCGGAATCGAGGCCGCCACGGTGGGTTTCGTCGCCAATCTGCTCCGGGAGATCCTCATCATCGTGGCCATGCCCCTCCTGGTCCGCCTTTTCGGCAAAAACGGCGCCGTCGGCGCCGCAGGAGCGACGGCCATGGACACGGCCCTTCCCTTCATCGTCCGCAGCGCCGGCAAAGAGGTGGCCGTTCTCTCCTTCCTCTCCGGCGTCGTCTTGACGCTCGTCATTCCCCTGGCCGTTCCCCTCGTCTACCGCCTCCTCCTCTGATCGTGTCCATGCAGGTTTTTTCACGAAAAACCTGCATGGACACGACAATATTCCTGCTAAATTGATCTGATCGCGCAATTCGGCAATTGTTTCTCACGAAAAGCTTGCGCAATCTGCCGAGACGTGATAAAACACCTCCATGCTCTCCAAGGAGGATGATCGTTATGACCGAGTCGCTGCGGCCTTCAGCCACTTTCGGCGTCAACGTTTTCGACAGGCGCACCATGAGGGAACGTCTTCCCCGTGATGTCTACGAACAGCTCCTTGCCTCCGTCGAAGGAGGCGCCCCCCTCGACGACGGCGTGGCCAACGCCGTCGCCATGGCCATGAAGGAGTGGGCCCTCGCCCGGGGAACCACGCACTACACCCACTGGTTTCAGCCCCGGACGGAGATGACGGCGGAAAAGCACATGGCCTTCCTCTCCCTGGACCGCAAGGGATTTCCCCTGGAGACCTTCACGGGCGGCGAGCTGATCCAGAGCGAGCCCGACGCCTCCTCGCTGCCTTCCGGCGGCATACGGACCACCTTCGAGGCCCGGGGCTACACGGCATGGGATCCCACCAGCCCGGCCTTCATCATGGACGACGGCGTCGGCGGAACTCTTTTCATCCCCTCCGTTTTCATCTCTCACGACGGCACGCCCCTGGACCTCAAGACGCCCCTCCTGCGCAGCCTCGCGGCCATGGAGCCCCGAGCCCTGCGCCTTCTCAAGCTCTTCGGCAACAGGACCGTCAAAAACGTCCAGATGACCGTCGGGTCGGAGCAGGAGTTCTTCCTCGTCGACGAGGAAGTCGCCCGACGCAGGCCCGATCTGATCTACTGCGGAAAGACCGTTTTCGGCTCCCTGCCGCCCAAGGCCCAGCAGATGGAGGATCACTATTTCGGGACGATCCATCCCCGCGTTCTGGCCTTCATGAACGACGTCGAAGAGGAGCTGACGCGCCTGGGCGTCGTCATCAAGACGCGCCACAACGAGGTCGCCCCCTGTCAGTTCGAATTCGCCCCGCTCCACTGCGAGGCCAACCTCGCCTCGGACCAGAACCAGATGACCATGGGCGTCATGCGCAAGCAGGCCCGCCGGCACGGCTTCCGACTCATCCTCCACGAGAAACCCTTCATGGGCCTCAACGGCAGCGGCAAGCACACCAACTTCTCCCTCCAGGACAGCGAGGGGCGGAACCTGCTGGAGCCGTCGACGAACCAGAGGCGCAACCTCCAGTTTCTGGCCTTCCTCTCGGCCCTTCTCCTCGGCGTGGCCCGTTACGGCGGCCTTCTGAGGGCCTCCATCGCCTCGGCGGGAAACATGCACCGTCTGGGCGGCAACGAGGCGCCTCCGACGATCATGAGCGTCTACCTGGGCGACGTGCTGACGCAGCTGCTGGAGAAGATCAAGGAGGGCTCCTTCAGCGACATGCCCGACAAGGGCCTCCTCGATCTGGGCCTCAGCCGCCTTCCCTCGGTCAAGATCGACAACACGGACCGCAACAGGACCTCGCCCATCGCCTTCACGGGCAACAAATTCGAGTTCCGCGCCACCGGATCCTCCCAGTCCATCGCCGGACCGGTGACAATGCTGCTGGCCCTCTGGAGCTGGGGCATGGACCGGATGGCCGAGATGATCGAAAGCCGCACCGGAGGCGGCTGGGACATCACCGACGCCGCCCTCGACGCCATCCGCCAGGCCTACCGGGAGGGAAGCATCGTCTGCTTCGACGGCAACTGCTACGCCTCGGAGTGGCGCGAAGAGGCCCAGGGACGGAAGCTCCCCCTGGCGGACACGACGCCCGAAGCCCTGGCTCTCTACCTGGTGCCGGAGCACCGGAAACTCCTCGACGAGATGGGGATCATGTCCGACAGGGAGATCGTGGCCTATTACGAGACGCGACTGGAACAGTACTTCAAGACCGTCGACATCGAAATGGGCATCTTCTCCTCCATGGTCTGGGAGGGTGTCCTGCCCGCCCTCTCCCAACAGATCGGCCAGGAGGCCCAGGCCCTTCGCGACCTTCCCGAGGAACTGGCCGGCCAGGCGACGGGATGGAAGGAGGATCTGGGACGTCTCCTGGGGCTCCGCCAGAGCCTGTCGGAGAGGACGAAGAAGCTCGAAGGCCTGAGGAAGAGCCTGGCCGACCTCGACATCGAAACTCAGGCCAACCGCCTGACCTCCGAAGGTCTTCCCCTCTTCGAGGAGGCCCGTGCCCTCTGCGACGAGGTGGAGGGGCTCGTCTCCCTGCCGGTCTGGCCCTACCCCACCTACCGGGATCTCTTCTCGCTCAAGTAGCTCAAGCGGCTCGAGGCGTTTTCGACGAAGAGAGGCCCATCGACGAAGGAGGAGGTCCCTGAGGGGGGACCTCCTCCTTCGCTGTTACGAGTCGCAGAAGAACGTCACGGGATCTGACACAAGTCAGGGAGAGAAGGACAGACCCCGCATCTTCCGGACGAGGGACCAGTCTCCCCCGGAAGACGGCGACCGGCAAAAGGGTGAAAAGGACGAAAGCGCTTCCCCGTCACAGTAGGGGAGAAACCGCTTCCCGACAAGGGTGATTTTTCTCACCCCCCCTCGGGGAAGCAGTGTCGAAGAGGGTTTGCAGCGACGATGAAGCATGATACTCTGTGGGAGTGGCAGCGTCCACTCAAGGAGGTCCTTCTCTGATGTTTTCCTCCGCTTTCGGTCTCGGAGCCGTCACCGCCTGGCGGTGGCTGACCTTTCTCGAGGGACACCTTCTTTCCGTCTTCCCCGAGAGGACCTTGCTCGCCCCCCAGCAGGCCTTTCTTCTGTTCACCCTCCTCCACGGTCTGGGCCTCTTCGCGGCGGCCCGCCGTCTTCTTCCCTTCGACGAGGGGCGCGCGAAGACCACGCTCGTCCTGGGGGCCCTTCTCTCCTCGGCGAGCCAGGTCCCCTTCCTCCTGCCGGGATACGTCACTTCCTGGGGCTGGGGCCTCCTCTTCACCTTCGTCGGAGCCCTGGGAGCGACGATCCTCTTCGTCCTCTGGTGCTGGCACCTCACGCAGTTCTCTCCGGCCGCCTCGGCCTTCCTCTTCGGCTGCGCCAACGTCCTGAGCGCCCTTGTCATCACCTTTTCTCCCTGGATCCCCCGAGAGATTCTTCTGGCCCTGACGCTCCTCCTCCCCTTCGTCGCCGCCTGGTGCTGGCGCGCCCCCTCGGAGGGACTCTACGGGGCGAGAATCCCCTCTCCCCTCTCTCCCTCCTGGGGGCTTTCCCCCTATTCGCCCAAGCTGATGCTCCGCATCGGCTCCTTCTTTTTCACCTGTTCCCTCTTCCACGCCCTGCTCCTGACCTCTTCCTCTCCGGAACTCTACCGGATCTGGAAGGTGACGGAGCCCCTCTACAGCATGGGGGCCCTGACCACGGGCCTTCTGATCTGGCGCTTCGCCGAGATCGACCTGCGGAATCTCTACCGCATGGCCCAGACCCTCCTGGGCCTGGGTTTCGCCACCTTCCTCTTCCTCGGCGGTCATCATCCCCTCATCGCCGTGGCCCTGCTGCAGACGGGCTACGGCGTCTTCGGAACCTACGCCTGGGTCCTCCTCCTCTACCTGGCCTCCAGGGCCGGGAGGAAAGAGGCCCTCGCCGTCGCCTCTCGGGGGCATTTCGGGGTCGTTCTTTCCGTCCTCGTCGGCATCGCCCTGACTCAGGGAGCCCAGAAGGCGGCCATGAAGTTGGGGCTGCCTCTGTCCCCCTTCCTGAGCCTGCTGGCCATCGCCACCCTCTTCCTGGCGGGCCTTGCCTTCGACGACGACAGAGAGACCTTCGCCGGCTATGACCTGCCCCTCGCCGACGGCGACGAGGAGGGCGGCGAAGGCCTCTCTCTTGCGGGACTTCTCGAGGAGGATCTCACCCGGCAGGAGCGGCGTGTCGCCCTTCTCGTCGCCGAGAGATGCTCCAACGCCGACATCTGCGGCCGGCTCAACATCACGACCAACACCGTCCGGACCCATCTGAAGAACATCTACCGCAAGCTGGACGTCTCGGGCCGGGAGGAACTTCAGGATCACCTGGCCTCTCTGGGGAAAAGGGGAGGACTTTAACCCGTCTTTCGCGCCCCGGCCTTGCCCTCCTCCGCGACGGAATTCGGCGGACCCGCGAGACAGGCCACCCGCAGCCGAGCCGCCGATCTCCGGAGGAGCAAGGCCGCCGCGAAGATCGGCCGTCCCCCGAAAAGCGACGCCTCCAGGCCGGACGGGGACCCGCGAACCGGGAGCGGCCGTGCGCCCACCTGAGACGAAAACGGCCGCGTTCCCGCAGGAAAGCCGACCGGTCACGCGCCGACGGCCCCCACTGGGACAGGACCCGCGAGGCTAGAGGCGGGATTCAGGGCCGCTTGACCTCCAGAACCTGGCCCGTCACGGTGACGTTGAAGGAACGGCCCTCTTCCCCCCTTTTCAGGACGATTTTCGACGGAGAGAAGGAGCCGTCGGAGAAGATCAGGAGACGTTCCGGGACGAAGGCGACGGTCCACCGCCCCAGGGGGTAACGACCCAGCTCTCGGCCCGGCCCCTCGGCGGCGGGCCCGTAAAGGACGGCCGAAGCCCCCTCGCCTCGCAGGAAAAGCGTCTCCCCCTCTTTTTGAGCCCTGAGGGCCCCGTCGGTGAGAAGACGTTTCAGCTCCAGGGCCGCGTCGGGCTCGGGAGCGACGAGACGGGGCAGAACCAGGCCGGCCAGGACGGCCAGGAGGGCCACCGTCACGAGGAGCTCGACGAAGGTGAACCCCCTCCCGGCTCTCACGGCCTAGTCCCAGCTGGTGATGTCGGCGTTGGCCCCGTCTCCGCCCTCATCGCCGTCGGGACCGTAGGAGAAGAGATCGTACTCGTCGTGATCGCCGGGAGCCCGATAGACATAGGGCCCGCCCCAGGGATCGACGGGGATCTTCTGAATGTAGCCTCCGTCGCGGTAATTTCTCGGCTCGGGAGGCAGCGTCGGCTTGGAGACGAGCGCCTCCAGTCCCTGGTCCGTCGTGGGGTAGAACCCGCTGTCGAGCTTGAAGAGATCGAGGGCCTGACCGAGCTGGCGGATCTGGACCTGGGCGGCCGTCCGCTTGGCCTCCTCGCCTCGGCCGACGACGCGAGGAACGACGAGACCGGCCAACAGGCCGATGATGACGACGACGACGAGAACTTCGACAAGGGTAAAGGCACTTCTGCGACGGCGGTTCATCTGCATCACCACATCACCTCTTTCTGAAATTTGGGCATTGCCTTATTTCACGAGACCGGAGAGATCGAAGATGGGCAGAAGGATGGCGACGACGACGAAGCCAACGGCCCCTCCGAGGAAGAGGATCAGCAGCGGCTCGACGAGGCTGGCCAGACGTTCCATCTGCGATTCGGCCGTCTCCCAGCTGTTCTCGGCGACCCGCTCCAGGGCCTCGGGAAGCTCCGATCCCATCTCTCCGATGCGCACGACGTAGACGACATCCTCGGGAAAACTCCCCTGCCGCTCCAGGGACTGGGCGAAACGATAGCCCTCGCGGACCCCCTGGGCCACGTCCTTCCATCTCTCCCGATCGCCGTCCATGGGAGCCGTCATCTGAATGGCCTGGACGAGGGGGATGCCCGACGAGACGAGCGTCGAGAGGTGGGAGAAGACGAGGGAGAGGGCGATCCGCTCCCTGAGCCCCCTCATGAAGGGAAGTTTCACCTTCACCCTCCCCCTCTGGACGAGGAGAAGAAGGACGAGGGTCCCCAGGAGGAGGGGAATCCAGAGGGCCTGGGCCCCGGCCGAGAGGGCCAAGAGAATCCGCGTCGGCACGGGGAGGGCCTGGCCGATGTCGGAAAAGAGGGCCGTCAGCCTGGGGACGACGTAGGTGAGGAGGAAGGCGATGACGCCCAGGCCGACGACGACCATCACGGCCGGATAGACGAGGGCCGACTGGACCTTGCGCCGCAGCTGCTGCTCGGCCCTGTAGACTTCGGCTCCCTTGACGAGGATCTCCACCAGCGAGCCGCTGGACTCGCCCGACTCGACCATGCCGATGAGCCCCTCGCGGAAGACGGCCTGATCGCGCATGGCCGTGCCGAGACGGCGCCCTCCCTGAACGCCCTCGAGAAGAGCCCCGTAGGCCTCGCCGAGACGCCTGTCGGGCGTCTGGCGCCGGAGCATCTCGAGGGCCTCCGTGACGGGAAGGCCGCTTTTGAGGTAGGCGCTGAGGCTCTTGCAGAAGAGGACGTGGGAGGCCAGGGAAAGGGGCCGGCCCAACGCCCTTTTTCTGCGCTCCTCGGCGGCGATTTCGACGACGACGAGCCCCTGGAGGGCCAGCTCCCTCAGGGCCGCCTCCGACGAGGCCCCGTCGAGGCGCCCCCGCTTGAGGCGCCCTTCCCCGTCGTAGGCGCTGTAGCGGAAGGTCGTCACGACGGGTCCTCTCCCGTGACGCGCAGGACTTCCTCGGCGGAGGTGACGCCGGCGGCCACCTTCTCGAGACCCAGCCGCCAGAGGCTGACGAGGCCTCTCTCGACGGCGGCGCTCCGCAGGCGCGAGGCGGGCAGCGCCTGGGAGATGGCCTCGCGGGCCCCGTCGTCGACGACGAACTGCTCGTAGAGCCCCACCCGTCCCCGGTAGCCCGTGCCGCCGCAGTGCTCGCACCCGACGGCGCGCCAGTGGGACTCGAGGCCGTAGCGGCGAAGAAGGGGCGTGGCCGCCTCCTCGACGCGGCACCTGGGACAGAGACGGCGGACGAGACGCTGGGCCACGACGCCGTTGAGCGAGCCGGCCAGGAGGAAGGGCTCGACGCCCATGTCGATGAGGCGCGTCACGGCACTCGTCGAATCGTTGGTGTGGAGCGTCGAGAGGACGAGATGGCCCGTCAGCGCCGCCTGGACGCCGATGTGGGCCGTGTCGTAGTCGCGCATCTCGCCGATCATGATGATATCGGGGTCCTGGCGGAGAATCTCCCGGAGGGCCCCGGCGAAGGTGAGCCCCACCTTCTCGTTGACCTGGATCTGGGCCACGCCGGGGAGATCGTACTCGATGGGGTCCTCGACGGTGAGGACATTGACCTGGGGACGGGCCAGGGCCTGGAGGATGGCGTAGAGCGTCGTCGTCTTCCCCGACCCCGTCGGCCCCGTCAGGAGGATGATGCCGTGGGGCCTGGCGATGACCTCCTCCAGGACGGTCCTCTCCCTTTCGGCCATGCCCAGATGCTCCAGGGTCAGCAGTCCCTGCCCCTTGTCGAGGATGCGCAGGGCCAGCCGCTCGCCGTGCTGGGTCGGGATGGCGCCGACGCGGATGTCGATGGCGTGTCCCCCGACGGTGATGCCGATGCGGCCGTCCTGAGAGACGAAGCGCTCGGCGATGTCCATGCGGGCCATGACCTTGAGGCGGCTCGTCAGAGGGGCCTGATGGCCCTTGGGAAGACGGAGGCGGTCGCGGAGGACGCCGTCGACGCGGAAGCGGACGAGGACGCTCTCCTCGTAGGGCTCGATGTGGATGTCGGTGACGCGCTCCCGGATCGCCTCGGCGATGAGACCGTTGACGAGGCGGATGATGGGGACGTCGACGGAGTCGCTCAGGACGTCCTCGCGGGCCAGGTCGGCCAGATCGTCGACGCCCTCGACGGCGTCGACGTCCTCTTCGGCGAGACCGCTGCGCAGGTCGTAGAGGGCCCGGAGAAGGCCGTCGATGGCCTCTCTCCTGTGGATCTCCACCTCGACGGGCAGCCCCAGCGAGGCCCCCAGGATCTGGGCCTGGGGGAAGGCTTCGAGGGAGACGGCGCCGACGATGAGCAGCTCCCCCTCGCGTCTCAGGGGAACGATGCCCTGCTGGCGCAGCGTGTCGAGGCTGAGCGCCTCAGGCAGAAAGGGAAGGACCTGAGAGGGCTCGGGCAGGGTCACAGATTCTTCACCGCCTCACGGTAGAGGGACTCGAAGCGGTCCTGGAGCTCCTTCTCGGCCTGGGTCTTGCCGCCGTGCTCCTCGCCGCCCATGATGCGCTTCGTGGCCGCTCCGGCCATCTCGGGCGTCTCGAGGATCTCCGGCGTCAGGAGAAGGATCAGCTCCACCTTCTCCTTCTGCTTCGACGTGGTGGTGAAGAGATTGCCCAGAAGGGGAATGTAGGAGAGGCCGGGGACGCGGTTCTTGAGGAACTTCTCCGACTCGGTGATGAGGCCGCCCAGGACGATGGTGTCTCCGTTGCGGACGAGGACGGAGGTCTTGATCTCCCGCTTGGCCGTCACGGGCGTATCCGACGTCTGGGCCGTCAGGACGTCCTCGGTGCGCTGCTCGATGTCGAGGGCCACCAGATTGCCGCTGCGGACGTGGGGCGTCACCTTGAGGACGATCCCCGTGTCCTTGTACTCGTAGCTGTTCTGGACCGCCGAGGGGTTGGTGATGTCGGAGTTCTTCGACGTCAGCTGAGGAATGACCTGGCCCACCTGGAGCTGGCTCTCCATGTTGTCGGTGCACATGAGGCGGGGCATGGAGAGGACGTTGATGGCGTCGTGCTTGTTGAGCATGTTGATCGACGTGTAGAGAAGGCCCTTCGTCTCGGTGTTGGTGACCTTATAGGTTTCGCCGTCCCTTGGCAGAAACTCCTCTTTCGTCGTCAGATCCGTGAAGTAGTCGATGATCGACGACGGTACGGACGTGTTGCCCAGCTGGATCTGGCCTCCCAGGATGGCGTCGCCTCCCAGCTCGGCGCCGCCGTAGGCCGCCCAGTCGATGCCGGCGCTGTTGAGGCGCGTCAGGTTCACCTCGGCGATGAGGCCTCGGAGGAGGACCTGCTTGGGCTGGGTGTCGAGGGCCTCGATGATCTTGAGGAGCTCCTCGTACTGGCTGGGAGGGGCGGCGAAGATGAGGCTGTTCGTGGCCGTGTCGGCCACGACGGTGTTGGGGATCTTCCCCTCCTTGTCGGCCTCGAGACGAGCCGCCACGGCCAGAAGCTGGCTCAGCTGCTCCGCCACAGCCGTGGCGTCGGCGTTCTGGAGCTTGTAGATGTGGAACTCGCCCGACCGGGCCGGCACGTCCAGCTCGCTGACGACGCGCCCCGCCTCGGCCAGGGCGGCGCTGTCGCCGACGATGACGAGTTTGCGGCTGGCCTCGTCGGCGGCGACGAAGATGCCGAAAAGGGGCGAGTTCTGCTCCTTCGAGAGGAGGGTCAGGTGCTGGGCGATGACCTTGGGCGACCCGCTGACGATGGGGAGGGCCAGGCTGACCTTGACGCTCTCGGGCGAGTCGACGGCGCGGATGACGCCCACGGCCTGCTGGACGAGGGAGGAGAGCCCCGAGAGGACGACGCCGTTGCCCGAGAGGAGGGGGACGATGCCGATGCCCTTGCCGATGGAGGTCTGGACGGCGTTGACGACGAAGGAGGCCGAGACGTAATCGAGGGGGACGAGCTGGACCACCGTCTGGTCGCCCGAGCCGGGGCCGACGCGTCCCTTGCGGACGATCTGGTCCGAGCTGGGGCCCTTGCTGGCCGGGACGAGCTTGCTGTAGCCGCTGTATCCCTGAAGGGAGAGGCCGTTCATCTCCAAGACGGAGACCATGAGGACCCGGGCCTGCTCGAGCGAGACCGACCGGGGGGAGACGACGGTCACCGTTCCCTTGACGGCGGGATCGACGAGGATGTTCTCCTGGAGGAGTTCGGTCATGAAGCGCATGAATTTGATGATGTCGAGGTCCTTGAAGTTGAGCTGGACCCGCCCCGAATCGCGCATGACCCGAGCCGCCTCGATGAGATTCTGTTCCGTCAGTTCGGCGTCGTCCGCGGGAAGATCTTCCGCCGCCAGGGGGCCGGGAAGGGCCAGAAGGGCCACGACCAGGCAAAGATAGAGAAAAAGCCTCGTGCCTCGCATCGAAAAACCTCCGTCTCGCTCTAAGGTATGCATAATGTCATCGATCGCCCTTTGTACTGAAGGCGGAGCAGACCGTACTGGGCCGTCCAGAGCCCCTCGAGGAGCTCTCTCGTGACGGGCCGGACCTCCCAGGCCAGGTCACCCTCGGAACCGGACGACGGAAGGTCGCCGGCCAGGGCCCGGACCTGAAGGGCCCTGGCTCCGTCGAGAAAGTCGCGCTGAAGGCGCACCTCGGCCAGGCTTCTCTGGGACATGGCCACGAGCCGCAGCGCCCCCGTGGCCGACAGGGCCAGGATGGCCACGGCGACGAGAACTTCCAGAAGGGTGAATCCCCGGGAGGCCACGTCACTTCACCGTGTAGCTCAACTCGACGGGCTGGCCGCCGCGGAGGACGGAGACGTCGAAGCGCGATCCCCCCATGAGAGAGGAGATGGCGTTGGCCACGTCGTTCATGTTCTGGATCTGAACGCCGTTGACGGACTGGATGACATCGCCCCGCGAGACGCCGAGCTGACGGAGAATGCTGTCGTCGCGGATGTAGCGCACCTCGATGCCGGCGGCCGAGCCGTCCTGAACGTGGGGCTGGAGACGGATCTTGCGCAGCTCCTCGAAGGGGTTCATGAGGAGGTTGTTGACGAGATCCCTGTCGACGGCCCCCTCCTTACCGGGGGCGGCGGCCGTGACGGAGAGGGCGGCCGGTTCGGGAGCGGGCGCGGGACGGGCCGCCCTGGCGGGAGGGGCAACGGCAACGGCCTTGGCGAACTCCAGCGTCAGGACGAGGAGGTCTCCCTCTGCGCCCCGGAAGAGGGCCCGACCGGGCTCGACGTCGGTCAGCTCGTAGCCCTGGGCCGTCTGGCCGCGGAGGATGAGCCGCACCGTCTCCCCGACGAGGACGAAGGCCCCCTCGGGTGGCAGGGTGCCGACGAGACGGGCCTTTCGGAAGGAGGCCCGATCGGGCTCCGCGGCGGCGGGAGTCCGATCCTGGAGGGCGATCTGCCTTTCGACGCCGAAGGGGTTGGCCTCGACGAAGGCCTTCAACCCTTCGGCGAGGGGATCGCCCGATGGAAGGGTCCCGACGGAGCTCTCCCGGAGGGCCCAGGTGTGAATGCCGTCGAGGAGGCGCTGTCTGAGGGCGATCTCGACGGCCCGGGCGCCGACGGAGCCGACGATGACGCCGGCGACGGCGACGGCCAGAGGAAGGGCCAGCCGTCTCCCCCAGAGGAGGAGGGCACTCCGTGCCGACCCCGAGATCCGGGGCGGGGAGAGGCGGAGACGTCTCATGGCCGGGTCACCTTCCATCGTCCTTCGCCCTCTTTCTTGATGGGCAGCAGGGCCCGAAGTCCCGTAAGGACCGGGTCCAGTTCGGCAGGGGCGCCGATGTCGAGGGAGGCCCGCGTCAGAGCGGACGAGGTCGGGTCGAAGGAGAAGGCGCCTTTGACGGAGAGGGGGCCGGACAGGTCGACGTCGAAGACGTCGACGGACCGGGGTCGGGCCTTCAGGAGCAGGCGCCCGGCGTTCCACGAGGCGCGATGGCCCTGAAGGAGGATCAGGTCGCCGGGACCGACGGCGAGGTCCACCGCCAGGGATCGGCTCAGGATAGAGGAGAGCGGATCGAGACGCCCCTCGACGAGGGCGGCGTTCACCTTCAGGAAGGGGTGGGAGAGGGAGAGACCTCGGGCGAGGAAGAGGGGACGGAGCCCCCCCCGGCCCGAGACTTCGAGGGCCGTCATCTCCACCCCCTGGCGCTCCAGATGGCGGGCCGTCTCGTCGAAAAGGGCCTGGGCCGCCTGATTCCAGGGGAAGAAGAGCCAAAGGCCGGCTCCAAGGCCCAGGAGGAAGAGCGAAAGGAGGAAAAAGACGCGGACGACCTTCATCGCCGTTCCCCCCCGACGAGGATCGAACAGGAGAAGCGCTTCGTCTCCCCCTGAGGGACGGAGCGGAGTTCGGCCGAGAGAGGGGGAAGGTCCTTCCTCTCCAGTTCCTGGAGGAGCGTCGCCAGCTCCTCGCCGTAGAGGCGCTCCAACTGAAGCGTCGCCCCGGCGGCGCCGGCCGAAAGCTGGACGAGGCGGTCCTTGACGCCGACCTGATCGATGAGGGACGAGAGGATCGAGAGGATGTCGCCGGAGGGAGCCTTTTTCGTCTCCTGTCGGGGCTGGTTGCGGTAGCTCCGGACGACCTGGGCCAGACGGCGGAAGCGATCCTCCTGAAGGATCATGCGGCTTCTGAGATCGCCGGCCTCTCCCCAGAGGCTGATGGCCGTCAGCCAGAGGGCCGCTCCCAGAAGCAGAAAAAGGACCGATCTCCGGGCCTGTCTGTCGGTCCGGAGCCAGTCGAAGCCTTTGCGCAGATGACGTTCCAGGGCACTCATGGCTGTTCCCACCTCAGAGAGAGGGAGAAGCGCAGCTTCCCCCCCGGAGTCTGCTGAATGTCGCCCAGTCGCGAATCCAGTCCCTGCGTCTTCAGGCGGGCCTGAAGGCCCTCGATGTCCCGGACGTCAGGGGCGGCGCCGACGACGTCGGCCCCGAAAGCATTATAGCGCAGCGTCTCGAGCGTGACGTCGACGGGGGCCCCGCCGGAGCTCCAGGATTCTCCGACGAGGGAGAGGATCTCGGCCAGGGAGGGACCGGCGTTTCCCCCCGGGGAAGTCATGAGCCGGGCCCGGGCCTGGCTGAGGGGATCGCGGAGGACGCCGTCGTCGCCGAAGGTCTCCCGGTAGAGGGACTCGGAGCGCCTCTGGATGTCCCGGAGGTCGGCCCTGAAAAGGAAGAGGAAGGAGGCCGCCAGGAGAGAGGCGGCGAGCCCCGTGGCGGCGACGGCCCAGCCGGCCCTCCGGACGAGGGAGAGAAGCCTGTCGGCCCTCAGGGCGGCATCGATGGCCTGGCCCGAGAGATCGACGCCGTAGAGGCGATGGGAAGGATCGAGAAGCTTCAGGGCGCCCTCGCGAAGAAGGGCAAGGGCCCGAGGCTCGTCGGCGACGAGGTCGGCCGAGACGATCGAGGCCTCCGCGTCGCCGAGGAACTGGCGCAGCCAGGCGACTTCGGCCTCCATGTCCCGTCTGTCGCGGGGCTGGCAGCGCAGGGCCAGAGGCTGGCCATCGCCGAGGGCGACGCTGTAGAGGTGGTCGCCATCGCCGAGCAGGGCGCCGTCGCCGCCCAAAGCGGCCAGGGCCAGGACGGCCGGAACGAGGCGGACCTCCCTGCCGTTGGCGGGCGGAGCCCACTGGCTCCTCTCCCCCCTCGAGACGAGCCAGGCGACGCCGCGGCTCTTCTTCCCCTCGCTCGCCGTGACAAGGGGAAGGAGGTCCAGCCCCCCTCCGGCGAGGAAGGGCTGAAGGCGCAGTCTGAGAGCCTCGCGAATCTGCCCCAGGTTGGAGAGGGGCAGCTCGAAGGGGTGAACGGCCACGGTCCGAAAGGGGCAGAGGACGAGGAGGCTCCCCTTCCCCTCCGAAGGGGACGGGAGATTCCGGGAGCCCTCTCCGGTGAGCTCGAGAAGAAGGTCCTTGCGGGCGAGGCATATCTTGGGCACGTCGGCCATGGTCTAACGCTCCTTCCAGAGAAGAATATCCGCCGCTTTGCCCCGTTTCCGGAGAACGACTTCATAGTGGAGCTGGGCTCCCGAGAGAAGCTGAACCTCCACCTGGGCCCGGAAGGTCTCGCTCTTGAACCCGAGAAGGTTCGACAGGCGCGGAAGAGCCGCGTCGGCGACGCCGCCCCTCGATTTGAGCTCCTCCATGGAGGTGAAGGGCGTCTTCCGACGCGCTTCGACGACGGACCGGGCCCTGTCGGAGGTGAAGGTATCGTCGAGGACGGTCAGCACGTCCGCCTCGGCCACGTTGACGTTGATCCTGTTCCCTCCCCAGGGAGAGAGAAAATGGACGAGGCCGGGACGTCCCCGCGAGGGGTCTCCGTAGAGGACCTTCTCGTCGACGCCGGGGCAGGCCAGAAGTTCCGAGAGATCGGCCGGGATCCGGTTGGGGTAGGCCTCTCTCTCCATTCCTCCCAGGCGGGGGGCGACGTTGCCGTCCATGAAATCGAGGACGACCTGTTCCAGATCGGTTCTCTCCAGGCGTTCCCAGATGCGGCGCCAGGGCTGCTCCATCTCGAGGCGCAGCGTCTCTCCGTCAGGCAGGAACAGGGCCGACAGGGAGATCTTGTCGTCGCCGGGGAGGAAGGAGACGACGGCGACGCCGATTTCCTCGACGGGAATGACGTGGGTGCCGAACCAGAGCTCGTCGAGACCGTCGTAGTCGTTGGTGTCGAAGGCGAGACCCGCCGCGAGTTGGCGCGTGGCGATGTAGGCCAGGCTCCGGGCCGTCAGCGACTCTCGCTCCCGCTCGATCTGCCTCACCTGGCCTCGGACGAACCAGGCGAGCCCCGTCGAGGCGCCGAGAAGAACCATGACGGAAAAGAGGACGGCGACGAGGATGAAGCCGGGCCGTCTAGCGCGTCTGAGGGAGCCAGTCCTCATAGAGGTTTTCAACCTCCCCTCGAGTCAGAGTCAGCCTGAGGGCCCGCGGAAGGGGGCCTGAATACTCGTCGACCCACTGGTTTCCGTTCAGGAGGGTCACCCTCAGCCCGTCGAGGCCCTGGAGGACGAGCTGCCCCTCTTCGTCGGCGAGGGCAGCCACGTTGATCTCCGACGGGAGGGCGCCGGGCAGGATCCAGCGCATCAGGGAGTTCTCGTAGGCCCGGCTTCCGCCCAGGCGGTAGACGACGGTCCCCGCGGCCCTTCCCTGTCGCAGCGGAGCGACGCTCCAGAAAAGAAGGGCGTCATCGGCCCTGCCCCCGAAGCGATCGTGGCGGACGAGCCGCACGGCCGGCTCCTTGGGCGGCTGCTGATACTGGCGCATGTCGCCGACGATGCGGGCCGAGGCGAGGCGAAGTCCGGCCTCGGCTCCGAAGGATCCCTCCAGGTCGCGGAGAACGCCGACGGTGTGGATCAGGGGCGTGAAGGCCGTGACGGCGATCAGCCCCGCCAGGGCCGCGACGACGAGGATCTCGACGAGGGTGAAGCCCTCACGGAGACGGGCCACCCCGGACTTTCCCGATCGGGTCACCATGGAGACACGGTCAGGGCGTCCCCGAGAGGGTCGACGAGGGTCCGATGCGGTAACTGCCCGGCTTGAGGTAGGAAACCGACTCCATGAGCTCCTCTTTTCGCCCCAGACGGCCCTGCCACTTAAGGAGGGCGCGCAGCTCCTGGCTGTGGGGCTCGCTGCGGAAGACCGTCTCGAGGCGCAGGACGCCGTCCAGGAGAATCTCGCGGTTTTTCGTGATCTCGCCGATGGAGACGAGGTGATGAGCCAGCTGTTTGGCGGCGATGTCGCGGACGAGAAGATGGTCGTGGGCCTTCTCCAGAAGCTCCCTCCGAGTCTGGGCGCTGCGGCTGCGCATGGCAACGGCAATTTTACGGTCTCCGACCATGGAATCAATCATGAGGGCCGATCCGGCCAGGGCGACGACGGTCACCAGTCCACCCAGAGCCCGAAGCGCCCGGGGACGGCAGCGGCTCCAGGCCGTCTCGACGGGCAGGAGCTCCCTGTTGGCCAGGGCGAAGGCGAGGCTCATCCAGAGGACGTTCTCGATGCGGTGGAAGGGACGGGTCCAGAGGGCGTCGAACCAGAAGAGGAAGAGAAGGCCGATGGCCCAGAGAGCCGCCGAGGAGAGCTCCTTTTTCCGAGTCAGGGCCCGCAGAAGGGAGAAGAGCCACCATCCCCCGAGGCCGACGAGGAAGAGAAAGCCGAAGAGACCGAACTCGCAGAGGAACTGGAGGACTTCGCTGTGGGCCCAGAGGGTGAACTTCCAGTCCCTGTCGGGGTGGTCGCGGAGCATATCCCTCTGGGCGTCGAGGTAGTTCCACTTGTAGTGGCCCAGCCCCACTCCGGTGAGAGGATGTTTTTTGAACATGGCCCAGGAGGTGAGCCAGATGGAGTCGCGATGGCCCACGGTCTCGACGTCCCGGACCATCTCGGCAGCCTTTCGGACGAGCTGATGGCCCCTTCCGGCCCCTTCGGCGGCGAAGAGGGTGGCAGCGAGGATGAGGAGGATCGTCAAGAGGCGCCGGAGTCCCTTTCTGCCGACGAGGCGGCCGTAGACGAGGGAGAGGGCGGCGAGGCCGACGAAGAAACTCAGGTAGGCCGAGCGGCTCGTCGTGTTCCAGAGCCCCCAGGCGTTGACGGCGAATAAAGCCAGGTTGATCAGGCCCTCCCTCCGGCTCCCCTCCCGGACGAGGTGGAGGAAGGCGCCGCCGTAGAGGGCGATGGCGATCCAGACGCCGAGCATGTTCTGCTGCCCCGTGTTGCCGATGTAGTGGCCCGGCGTGGGGAGGATGAAGGGGAAGGGACCGTTGAGCTCCCTGATCTGAAGCTCGGCGAAGAGGACGTTGACGGCGCCGTTGAGGGCGGCGGCCAGGAGAAAGAGGGAAAGGCGCCTGCCGTCGAAGTCGTGGCGGGCCCAGACGTAGGCGGCCCAGAGGGTGGCCAGGTAGAACCACTCCCGCACCAGGGTGGGAATGGAGGTGACGGGGGCCCACAGGGGCTGAAAAGCGGCGTAGAGGAGGAGGAGGAACCAGAGGGCGCCGAAGGGATCCAGCGAAAAGGCCGTCCCTTCGGGGCCGCGGCGGAGAAGACGCCATCCGACAACGACGGAGAGGAGGGCGACGGGGATCATGGCGAGAAACCATTTCATGAGGTGGAGCGTCTGGAACCAGTAGGCGCCGGAGAAGAAGAGATTGGGCGCCGTCAGGGCGACGAAGAGCATGCTTTCGAGAAGCCACTCCGGCGCCAGACGGGGGGCGGAAGAGGCGGCCTCTCCGACGATCGAGGGGGTTTTCACGCTCCCCCTGCCGCCCTTGAACGTTCGGGCCATCGGACCTTCACGACCTTTCCTCGGCCTCGGGGCCGTGACTGTGAAGCGCCATGCGGATTTCGACGACGCGCTCCCTCTGCCCCTCTTCGCGGACCTTCCACTGCACGGACCGTCCCGAGGAACGAGCCCTTTCGACGAGGTCGGCCAGAGCCTTCAGGAAACCGTCGTCGTCGACAGGTGGAGAGACCTCGGGAGAGGGTCTTCGTTTCCGGGACTTGGAGAGGGGCTCCGTCCTCCTCTCTTCCTTCGGTTCCTCCCTGGGCGTCTCGGCCTCGGCGGGCGCCGTCTCCTCGGCGACGAGGCCCTCCAGCTCGCGGACGCGCAGCCCCTCGTCGACGGCCCTGCGGGCCAGGTCGATCTGACGCTCCGCCGGCAAGGGAAGAAGGGCCCGGGCCTGGCGCTCCGAAAGCCGTCCCGAGACGATCAGATCGAGGACGGGCTCGGGAAGACGAAGGAGGCGGAGCTTGTTGGCGATGGCCCCCTGCGAGCGGCCCAGCCTGCGGGCCAGTTCGATCTGGCTCCAGCCCGTCCGCTCCATGATGCCGCTGTAGGAGCGCGCCTCTTCGGCCGCCGAGAGGTCTCGGCGCTGAAGGTTCTCGACGAGGGCCAGGACCTGCTGCGTCGCCTCGTCGGCCTCGGTGACGACGGCGGGAATGGTCTTCCATCCCGCCCTTTCGCAGGCCCGAAGGCGGCGCTCTCCGGCGATGAGCTCGAAGGCGCCGGAGCCGAGGCGGCGGACGACGACGGGCTGAATGAGGCCGAAGGAACGGATCGACTGGGCCAGCTCCTCCAGTTCCTCTTCGTCGAAATGCTGTCGGGGCTGGAAGGGGTTGGGCCGGAGGGCCTCGATAGGCACTTCGACGAAGCGGGCCGCCTCGGCGTCGGCCTCGCCCGAGACGGTTTTGGGAACCTCCTTCCGCGCCGGCGGCGAGGCGTTGAGGAAACGGGCCACATCCCATTCGTAACGGCTACCCAAGGGGCTCCCTTCCTTCCCTGTCGATCAGCGGCGGCTGTAGATCTGGTCGGCGTTGACGAAGCGGGCGAATTCGCGCAGAAAGACGAGGTGGACCGTCCCCGTCGGGCCGTTGCGGTGCTTGGCGACGATGATCTCGGCGGCGTTGTCCGTCTCCTCGGCCGTCGTGGCGTTGTAGTAGCCGCCGCGGTAGAGGAGGATGACGAGGTCGGCGTCCTGCTCGATGGCACCGCTGTCGCGGAGGTCGGAGAGCATGGGGCGCTTGTCGTTGCGCGACTCGACGGCCCGCGAGAGCTGGGAGAGGGCGACGACGGGAACTTCCAGTTCGCGGGCGACGGCCTTGAGGGCCCGCGAGATTTCGGCCACCTCCTGCTGTTTGCTCTCGACGCGTTTGGCCATGGACATGAGCTGGAGGTAGTCGACGACGACGAGCCCAAGCTCGGGATAGAGAGCCTTGAAGCGGCGGCAGCGGGCCCGAAGCTCCAGCGTGGAGAGGACGGAGCTGTCGTCGATGTAGAGGGGGGCCTGGGCGAGGACACCGGCGGCCTCGGCCAGGGACTCCCAAGCCGTCTCGTGAAAGGAGCCCGTCCGCAGGTCGTGGATGTTGATGCGGGCCTCGGCGCCCAAAAGGCGCTGGACGAGCTGTTCGGCCCCCATTTCGAGGCTGAAGACGAGGACGGGGACCTTCTTGCGGACGGCCGCGTACTGGGCGATGTTGAGGGCGAGGGCCGTCTTGCCCATGGAGGGACGGGCGGCGACGATGTTGAGGCTTCCCGGCTGGAGGCCGCCCGTGAGACGATCGAAGTCGGCGAAGCCCGTCGAGACGCCTGTGACGGCCTCGCCGGCCTGGAACTGGATCTCGATCTGGCGAAAGGTGGGGCCCAGGACCTCGCCGACGTGGCGGAAGAGGTTCTTCCCCCCCCGCTGGGAGATCTCGAAGACGGCCCGCTCGGCCTCGTCGAGGATCTCGTCGACGTCGCGGTCCTCGGCGTAGCCGAGACGGACGATGTCGCTGCCCACCTGGATGAGGCGGCGATGGACGCTCTTGTCCCTGACGATGGCCACATGATACTCCACGTTGGCCACGGTCGTCACCGAATCGACGAGCTCGGCCAGGAAGGGCTGTCCCCCCAGCTCGTCGAGAATCCCCTTGCGGCTCGCCTCTTCCATGAAGGTCAGGGGATCGACGGGACGATCCTTCTGAGCCAGATCGACCATGATATCGAAGGCCCGCCTGTGACGGAGGTCGTAGAAATCTTCGGTCTGGAGGGTTTCGGTCACGAAAAGGAGACCGTCCTTATCCAGGAGCGAGGCTCCCAGGACGGCCCTTTCGGCTTCCAGATTGTGGGGCGGGACTCTGAGAGGTTCGGCCAAGCTAGTCGGCCTCCACCTTGAGGGTCATTTCGACCTCGATGGAGGGGGCGAGGCGGATCCTGAAGGGGAAGATCCCGACCTGGCGAACCGCCTCCTCGAGACGGATCTCCTTCTTGTCGATCCGAGTCTGAAGCTGGTCGACGAGAGCCGAAGCCATCTGGGCCGTCGTGACGCTTCCGAAGAGCTTGCCTCCCTCTCCGGCGCTGACTTTCACGACAATCTGTCGACCTTGAAGATGTTTTTTCGTCTCCTCGGCCTGGAGGCGTCCCTTCTCCTGGCGGGCCTCCTTGGCGCCCTGGAGCTCCTTCCAGAGCTTCAGCCTGCCCGGCGTGGCCTCTTCGGCCAAGCCTCGAGGAAAGAGGTAGTTGCGGCCGTAACCGTCGCTGACCTCGATGAGTTCTCCTTTTTTGCCCAGCTTGCTCACATCCTGCAACAGAATCACTTTCATCGCACCGGTCACCTCCTGAGACGATTCCTCAAATCGTACCAGATGTCGACGACACCGAGCACGAGAACGATCTGAGAGAGAAAGGGAACGAAGGCCAGAAGGAAGACGACGGCGTAGCGCAGAGGGGCGACCATCTTCCTTGAGACCAGATAAAACCATACCACAGAGAGTCCCTGGAAGAAAAAGAGCATAGAGACGAGGAGGCGCAGGTTGAGGCCCGCCTCGACGGCGAACTCCCCCAGGGAGGGGCCGAGAAGCTGAAGGCCCATGGAGGCCAGGAGAGCCCAGAAGACGCTTTTGGGAAAACGCCACTGGCTGAAGGCAGGCAACGGAGGAAGGCTGAAGCCTCCCAGCCGCCGGACGATGGCGCCGCTGATGACGTAGCTCAGGAAACAGTCCATGGCCGACGCCATGACGAGAAGGGTCGGGAAGATGCGGGGAAGCAGGGCCACCATGGACCGGAACTGCTCCCTCATCGCCTCGAGGGATTGTGTCGGAAGGCCGACCGTTCCGTAGAGCCGGACGACGCCGTCGAGAGACTCCTCGAGGGCGGCGCCGTCGAGGCTGAAGGGATTCATTCCCGTCATCTTGATGAGGATGGCCATGAGGGCCAGCTTGCTGGCCAGGGAGATGACGAGGCCATAGAGGATGACTTCGGAGCCGCTCTTGCACCGCCGGGCCAGGTAGCCCAGGCCGATGCCGAGGATGCCGAAGCCGAGGAGGAAAAAGAGGGAGGTCACGACGCCGAGAAGGGCCGCCGTGAGGAGCGTCGCCGTAAAGGTCCCCAGAAGGGCCCGTTTCAGGTCGTGACGGAGACCCAGCACGACAAGAGGGGCCGGGCAGACGAGGGATACCAGAAGTCCCACGACGGGGAGATAGTGGCTGGCCGCGAAAAGGACGACGGCCAGGGAGACGAGCAGAGAGGCTTCGACAAGGGCCCGCGTCGGTGACATGACTTTCCTCCTTCGGGACCGTTCCATCTGAAGGGGATCGGGCGCCTTCGAGGGCCCGGGAAGAACAAGAGAGCCGAAAGCCCCGAAGGGCCTCCGGCTGCTCCGATGAGAAGGGCGGACCTGCGTCCTCCGAAGGCCGAAGGAAGAATCCCCTCGGCCCTCGAAGGACCCGGGACGAACCTCTCCCCAACCCCTCAGTCGGTGCTGAAGGGCAGCAGGGCCATGATGCGGGCCCGCTTGATGGCCGTCGTCAGCTGGCGCTGGTGTTTGGCACAGTTGCCCGTGACGCGCCGGGGAAGAATCTTGCCCCGCTCGGAGAGGTACTTGCGGAGACGGTCGAGATCCTTATAGTCCGCATGGGCGACCTTGTCCACGCAGAAGAAACAGACCTTGGGGCGGCGCTTGCCGCGCCTCTTGTTGAATGCCACGTTCTTTTCCCTCCTACCCTTGCACGACCCACGAGGCCTCCCTCAGAAGGGAATGTCGGCCTCCTCCTCGCCCGAATCTCCGCCTTCGTACTCGGAGATGTCGAGGGGGAAATCGTCTGCGCCCGACTTGGGAAGGGGCTTCTGGAAGCCCCCGTCGCGGAAGCTCCCCACGTCGGCTCCGCTCCGCGTCGCCCCGCGATCGCCGCCCTCGCCGTAGCTCGAGCCCGAAGCGCCCTCGTCACGGCGCCCGCCCAGGAAGGTGACTCCCTGGGCCTGGACTTCGGTGACGTAACGCTTCTCGCCCTGAGGCGTCTCGTAGGAGCGGGTGTTGATGCTCCCCTCGATCAGCACGGGACGTCCCTTGCTCAGGTAGCGCTCGCAGTGTTCGGCCTGGATGCCCCAGACGACGACGGGGATGAAGTCGGTGTGCTCCTGGAGCTCTCCGTTACTCCCCTTCCAGCTTCGTCCCACGGCCACGGTGAAGCGCGCGTAGGCTTTGTTGGCCGCCGTGTAACGGATCTCGGGGTCACGCGTCAGATTGCCCATGAGGACGACCTTGTTGAAACCTCGTGCCAATGAACCCACCTCCCGCCTATTTCTCGTCGAGCCTGACGACGATGTGACGGATCACGTCGTCGCGAAGCTTGAGCAGGCGATCAAGCTCCTGAACCTGAGTGGGATCCATGTCGAGAGTGTAGAGAGTGTAGAATCCGTCTACGATTTTGTCGATGGGGTAGGCCAGACGCCGTTTCCCCCAAATGTCGACCTTGGCGATCTCTCCGCCAAGACCCCGCACGACCTCGCCCAGAACTTCAACAGTAGCCTTGTGATCTTCGATCTCGGGCTTGAGCAGTACCATCAGCTCGTAGGGTCGCACGATTTTCACCTCCTCCCTGTGGACTAAGGTCTCTCCTCTTCGGGAGAGACAGGGACACACGCTTGAGAATTATACCCGCAGCCGCTCAGGGGAGCAAGGGCTCGTCGGCCGAAACGACCTGGAGACGATAGATCTTCTCGCCGGGCTTGACGAGGTTGAACTGTTCCCGGGCCAGCCGGGCCAATCCCTCCTGCGTCCCGTAAAAGGAGACCTTCTCCTCCATGTCCTGATTGGTCCGCGACAGACGGACCAGCTCGGCGACCTTTCTGTCCACGGCTCCGCCGAGGCGTGCCGTCCGCCGGAACTCCGTCACGTAGGCCGCGAAGGTCACGGTGAGGAAGACGACGGCGAAGGTCCAGAGAAGAACCCAGCGGAGGCGGGGCATCTCACATGTTCTGGGGAGCCTGGATTCCCAGAAGGGCCAGGGCGTTGGCCAAGACGACGCGCGTCGCGTCGAGAAGGGCCAGCCGGGCCAGGCAGAGGGAAGGCTCGGCGTCGAGGACGCGATGGGCGTTGTAGAAGCTGTGGAAAAGAGAGGCCAGATCGTAGAGGAAGAAGGTGACGCGGTGAGGGGCCAGCTCCTCGGCGGCCTTGGCCAGTTCATCGGGGAAGGCCGCCAGCTTGCGGATCAGGGCCTGCTCCTCCGGCGCCCCGAGGATGGACAGGTCGACGAAGGCATCGGGAAGGACGATTCCCCTGCCCAGGGCCTCACGGAAGACGCTGTGGATCCGGGCGTGGGCGTACTGGACGTAGAAGACGGGATTGTCGTTGGAAGCCTCCTTGGCCAGGGCCAGGTCGAAGTCGAGGTGACTGTCGCAGCTGCGCATGACGAAGAAGTAGCGCGAGGCGTCGACGCCCACCTCGTCGATGACGTCGCGAAGGGTGATGAACTGTCCCGATCGCGTCGACATGGAGACCTGCTCTCCTCCGCGGAGGAGGTTGACGAACTGAATGAGGAGGATCCGCAGGTCTTCGGCCTTCCGGCCCAGGGACTGAACGGCGGCCGTCATGCGGGGAACGTAGCCGTGATGGTCGGCCCCCCAGACGTCGATGACGAGATCGAAGCCCCGGTCGTATTTGTTCTTGTGATAGGCGATGTCGGACATGAAATAGGTGGCGACGCCGTTGCTCCGGAAGAGGACCCGGTCCTTGGCGTCGCCGTAGCGCGTGGCACGGAACCAGGTGGCCCCGTCCTGTTCGTAGGCCTGGTCGCGCTCTTTAAGGAAGGCCTCGGCCGCCTTGACGGCTCCCGTGTCGTAAAGGCTCTTTTCGGAGAACCAGACGTCGTGGTGGACGCCGAAATCGGCCAGGTCGCGTCGGATCATGGCCAGGATGGCGTCGGAGGCGTAGACCTGGAAGAGGGGGAGGCTCACCTCGACGGGCTCGTCGAGGTGAACGGGGCCGTCGCGCTCGATGAGCTCCCGGGCCAGATCGTAAATGTAGTCGCCCTTGTAGCCGTCTTCGATCATGGGAGCCCCTTCGGGCCTGCCGAGAAGCTCGAAGTAGCGGCTCTGGACCGATTTGCCAAGGAGAGTCATCTGGAGGCCGGCGTCGTTGATGTAGTACTCCCGCTCCACCTCCCATCCTGCGGCGGCCAGGATGTTGGCCGTCACGTCGCCGACGACGGCTCCTCTGCCGTGGCCGACGTGAAGGGGACCGGTGGGGTTGGCCGACACAAATTCGACCTGGACCTTGCGCCCCTTGCCGGAAAGGCCGTGACCATAGGCCTCCCCCTGCCGGCGGACCTCGGCGATGACCTCCGAGGCCCAAAGAGGAGAGAGGAAGAAGTTGATGAAGCCCGGGCCGGCCACTTCGGCCTTCTCCAGATAGCCGCCCTCCAGATCGAGCCGATCGACGACGGCCTGGGCAATCTCGCGGGGGTTGGTTCCCATGGCCTTGGCCACCTGCATGGCCACGTTGCAGGCCCAATCGCCCTGTCCCTCCCTGCGGGGGCGTTCGAGCATGATGGGCAAGACATCGGGGAGATTCCGTCCCCTCTCGGCGGCCACCTTTCGCAGCGCCCGCTCCGTCAGGGAGCGCACCGTCTCTTCAATGTTGATCAATCGTCACACCTCCAGAAATAAGGGGAAACACCTTCCTACCGTTTGCGGACGGGGAGCGTGAGGGCGCTCCACTGATCGCCCCTCTGGATCAGGGCGGCCAAAGTGGCCGCTCCGCCGTCATCGAGGACGCTCGTCGTCACGACGAGGCGGGAACTCCCCTCGATGCTGCCCGCCCTCTTCTTCTCCCTGAAGGTCTCCGTCAATCGGACGGGCCCCGTCTCCACGTTGCGTCGCGTCGGAAAATCCAGAGGGCGGTAGCCCTGGGGCAGGGTAATCTCGAAGGCCTGCTCGAAGACGAAGGGGAACTGAAGGGAGAGGGGCCCCAGACCCCGTCGGAGATCGGAGAAGGCCCGAGGATCGACGCCGGGAACCTGCAAGAGCAGCGACGCGTTGCCGGGAATCCCCAGCCCTCCCCGGACAGGGTAGGTCACGCGCAGGCCCGCCTTGCGCCGGGCCACTTCGGGCTGGCCCAGAGACAGAGGGCTTCCCCTGAAGGAGAGCCCCTCGATGCCGTGGGGGGAGACGGCCCCGACGAGGGAGAACCAACCGCCGAAGACATCGACGACGAGATCGCCGGAGGCGAATCCCTTCTCGTCGACGGCGAGGCGCCAGGTCAGGATGAGGCGGTTTTCCAGGGCATCTCCGCCGGGAACGGAGACGGAGACGACATTGCCCCGATCGAGACGATAAAGGGTCTTCCCCCTGATCTCCGAGGGCGTCTCGCCCAGGGGGACGGCCTGTCCCGGGAGATAATAGGCCTGGGAGAGGCCCGGAGCGGAAAGGGAGAGGACGGGCCTCAGCCAGAGGGTGCGCGTCGCCGGAACGGCATCGTCCAGTTCCGTCAGAGGCTGCCAGAAAAGATCGCACTTCCAGCCAGCAGCCGCGAGCCAGCGGGAGAGGAGAAGCGTCCGCTCCCACTCCGTCCAGGGTCCCTCGGCCGGGAGAAGCTCCTGCGGCCGGACCCAGCTTGCGGGGAGATCCCGCCGAAGGCGCGCCTCTCCATCGACGTAGCCCAACAGGGCCTCGCCACGGCGGATGACGTTCGTCGACGACGTCGCCAGAGCCGGGGGCAGGGCGAGGTCCAGCCCTGCGGACAGCGATCCCAGCTCCTCGAGGGAGCTGCGGGGGCCACGCCTCAGGCTGAAGGCCAGGGACGGACGTCCGTCGGCGACGAGGCCGCCGCCCTTCCAGGCCGGGCGATTGACGAGACGCCAGGCATAGCGGTCGCGTCCCTTTTCCGTCGTCTTCGACGGCGATAGTCCCTCCGAGGAGGTCCAGACGAAGCCCGCCGCCTCGGGGACGTCGACGGTGATTTCCCCCTCCCAGAGGGGAAGGTCCACGTTGGTCCAGAGACGGTCGTCGACGTTGTACCGCCGGGGCAGGATCTCGCGGAATTCCAGGGCCAGAACCAGGTCGGCCGTCTCCGGAGGCAGGCGGAGCTCGACGAAGGAGAGGCCCGCCTCTTCCTTCGTCACGGGCAGGAGAGGCAGGACGAGACGGGAGGTGACGGGATCGTAGAGGCCGGCCTCGAAAACATCGATCTGGCCTCCGGGCGCGATGGGAAGGATCCAGTGACGCCACGCCGAGGGAAGGCCGAAGGGACCGGCCAGGACGAGCCATCTCTGGCTGCGGGTGAGGCTTCCGTCGGCGGCCAGAGAATAGGCGAGATCACGCTTCCAGACCATTCCCTCGGCCTCGGGAAAGGAGACGAGAGGAGGCGCCTCCGAGACGATGCGGCCCATCTCGGCGGAGACGTCCCAATCGGCGGAGGCGAGGCCCGAGGCCAGCGCCGCCAGGCAGAGGGAAAGAGCGACGACACGCACAATCTTCATGGGCATATCTCCTCCGGGCTCTCTCGTTCGACGACTCTCATTCGTTCCTGCCGCAACAGTGCTTGTATTTCCGGCCACTGCCACAGGGACAGGGGGCGTTGCGTCCCACCTTGGGACCTCTGCGGACGGGCTCCCGCGCCTCTGTATGGCCTGCCCGATCGGCGGCCTCCTGATCGGCCGTACGAAGGGGAACGGAGAGGGCTCGCCCCTCGTGGAGCCCCTCCGGCGAACGTCGCCGTGTCTCTTCGCGGACGACGGAGACGCGGAGGGCGAGGTCGGCCACGGAGTAGCGGACGCGGTCGAGCATCTCCTGGAAGAGGTTGTACGATTCGAACTGATACTCCACCAGCGGATCTTTCTGACCGATGGCGCGGAGGCCGATGCCCCGGCGAAGCTCGTCCATGGCCAGAAGATGTTCCTTCCAATGGCTGTCAAGGACGTTGAGGGTGATGAAGCGGAAGAGCTGCTCCGCCGTCTCCTTCCCCAGCTCCTCCACCTTAGCCTCGAAGCGCCGCCGGAGCTCCTCCGTCATGGCCTCTCGGGCGGCGGGGAGAAGGTCGCGGCTGATAACGCCCTCGAGATGACGATCCAGGCCGGGCCCGAAAAGCCCCTTGATCCGAAGCCTGGCCGAGGCCGGATCGGCGTCGGACTCCTCGGGAAAGGCCCTGTCGAGGATGGACGAGAGGACGCCGACGACGATCTGGCGCGTGTGGTCGACGATTTCTCCGTCGAAGAGGATGGTGCGGCGCTCTCCGTAGACGGCCTCGCGCTGCTGATTCATGACGTTGTCGTACATGAGGAGCTGACGGCGGATGTCGAAGTGCATCTCTTCGACTTTTTTCTGGGCCGATTCGATGGAGCGCGTCAGCAGGGGGTGCTCGATGGCCTCGCCCTCCTCCATGCCCAGCTTCCCCATGAGGCCCTGGATTCGGTCGGAGCCGAAAAGGCGGAGCAGGTCATCCTCGAGGGAAAGGTAGAAGCGGCTGCCGCCGGGATCGCCCTGGCGACCGCCCCGTCCGCGGAGCTGGTTGTCGATGCGGCGCGCCTCGTGACGCTCGGTGCCGATGATCTGGAGCCCCCCCACCTCGAGGACCTTTCGCCTATCCTCCTCGCAGAGGCGGCCCATCTCCTCCCTGAGGGGTTCGAAGACCCCTGCGTCGCCGACGTCGAGCCCGCGACGTCCGGCCTCCTCGCGGGCCCGGAAATCGGCGTTGCCGCCCAGGACGATATCCGTCCCCCGGCCGGCCATGTTGGTGGCCACCGTGACGGCACCGTAGGCTCCGGCCTGCGCCACGATGGCCGCCTCCCGTTCGTGCTGCTTGGCGTTGAGCACTTCGTGGGGAACCTTGCGTGCCTTGAGAAGACGGCTCATCCGCTCCGAACTCTCGATGGAGGTCGTGCCGACGAGAACGGGACAGCCTTTTTCGTGGAGCTCGGCCACCTCGTCGGCGGCGGCGGCGAACTTCTCCGTCCTGGTCCTGTAGATCACGTCGGAGTGGTCGACGCGGACGCAGGGCCTGTTGGTGGGGACGATGACGACGTCGAGACCGTAGATCTCCTTGAACTCCTCGGCCTCGGTGGCGGCCGTGCCCGTCATGCCCGCCAGCTTGCGGTACATGCGGAAGTAGTTCTGGAGCGTGATGGTGGCCAGGGTCTGATTTTCTCTCCCGATGCGGACGCGCTCCTTGGCCTCGATGGCCTGATGGAGGCCATCGGAGAAGCGCCTCCCGAACATGAGCCGTCCCGTGAACTCGTCGACGATGACGATCTCGCCGTCCTTGTCGACGTAGTGGACGTCGCGCTGAAAAAGGTTGTGGGCCTTCAGGGCCTGAAGGATCTTGTGGGCCAACTGGGAATGGGCCATGTCGGAGAAGAGGTCGTCGAGGTGGAGCATCTCCTGGCAGCGGGCCATCCCCTCCTCGGTGAGAGCCACGTTGCGCTCCTTCTCGTCGACTTCGAAATCGTCGCCCTTTCTCAGCCTGCGGGCCACCTGATCGGCCGTCCGGTAGGGCTCCGTCGAGTCCTCCGAGGGGCCGGAGATGATGAGAGGCGTCCGGGCCTCGTCGATGAGGATCGAGTCCACCTCGTCGACGATGCAGAAATTGGGCTCCCTCTGGACGAGCTGGCTGGGATGGATCGTCATGTTGTCGCGGAGGTAGTCGAAGCCGAACTCGCTGTTGGTTCCGTAGGTGATGTCGCAGCGATAGGCCGCCGTCCGTTCCTCGGGGGGCATGAAGGCATAGATGACGCCCACGGAGAGGCCGAAGAAACGGTAGAGGGGCCCCATCCACTGGGCGTCGCGTCGGGCCAGGTAGTCGTTGACGGTGACGAGATGGACCCCTTTGCCGGAGAGGGCGTTGAGGGCCACGGCCAGAGTCGCCACGAGGGTCTTGCCCTCGCCGGTGCGCATCTCGGCGATCTTCCCCTCGTGGAGGGCCATGGCCCCCATGAGCTGCACGTCGAAATGACGCATGGCCATGACGCGCCGCGAGGCCTCGCGGACGGCGGCGAAGACCTCGGGCAGAAGGTCGTCCAGGCTCTCTCCCGCCTCGTGGCGGGATCGGAAGGCGCCGCCGAGGGCGGCCAGTTCGTCGTCGGGAAGGGGCTCCATCGTCGCCTCGAGGGCGTTGACGCGTTCGACAAGCCCGCTGTACCGTTTCAGGACCCGATCGTTGGGATCGAGCCCCAGAGCTTTCTTCAGGGATTGGAACATAGAGGTCACCTCATGACTATCGGCCGGTCAGCCGTGATTTCTCGAGTCGATTCGATCCATTATAGGCTTCCCGCGCCGGGAGCGTCAAAAACTATCGCCCTCCGCCCGATTTTTCCTCTTAGCCTCCCGCCGGAGGGCCTTCCGCCCGAGGAGAAAGATCGCCTCCGCCACTTGCGCCGTACGGCCAGCCCTCTACAATGGACCCGTCGCCACCCCCGAGAGAGGAGCCTTTCCATGAGAGCGCTGCCCCGCGAATTCCACGTCGCCTTCGCCGTCAACATGACGGCCTACGTCTCCATCGCCCTCTTTTTCCTCTACCCCCTCGTCCTGACCCTCAGGGGCTGGTCGGCTCCGACGGTGGGCCTCGTCTGGATCACCTTCGAGGTGGCCCTTCTGGCGGGGCGCCCCTGGAACCGCTCCTTCCTGGCCCGAAGGGGCACAAGGGCGGGAATGGCCCTCGGGGCCTTTCTCATGGCAGGTGCCATCGCCCTGCTCGTCGCGCTGCCTCCCCTCCCGCTCATGCTCCTCGGCAGGGCCCTACAGGGACTGGGGTGGGGGCTTTTTTCCGTGGCCAATCCTCTCCATCTGGCCCGCATCCTCCCGGAAAACCTCCGCGGCCGGGGCTTCGGCCTTTCGGGACTCTCCCCCCTCATCCCCCAGATCCTTCTCATCCCTCCCGCCGAAGGCCTCGTTCTCGAGGGGTTCCCCCGGATCCCTCTCGCCGTCGGCCTCGCCTGCTGCCTCCTGGCCCTCGGCCTCACAGGCCTTCTCAGGGAAAAGGGGCTCGAGGCCCGGGAAGGGCGTTCCTTCCTGAAGGCCCTCGCTCCGGCCTGGAACCGGCCCGATCTGAGGACAATTCTCCTTTCGGGGACCCTTTTCGCCCTGGGAGCGGCGCCGATCATGCCTTTCATCGCCAACGCCGCCCGAGAATGGACGACGACGGGATCGGCCTTCCTCTTCTCGAGCGGACTGGCCGCCTTGGCCGTCCGCTTTCTCCTGGGCCATCTCGTCGACAGCAGGGGGGCGAAACTGCTCCTTCCGGCCTTCAGCACCCTGGCTCTGGGTGCCCTCGTCGCGACCTGGGGCGCCTCCACGGCGGCCTTCATCGTCGGCGGGACCCTCCACGGCGTCGGAATGGGCCTCACCTTCCCCCTTCTCTACGCCCTTCTCTCGGCTCGGACGCCGCAGGAGGAGTACACGGAAATCTTCACCCTTTTCGGCACGGCCGTCGACCTCTCCTGGGCCGTGGCTCCCCTCTGCGTCTCCGCCCTCGCGGGACGTTTCGGCTACGGCTTCGTTCTGCGCGGCGTCGGCATCGGCCTCGTCGTCGCCGTGGCCGCCATGGAGATCACGCTCTGGCGAAACCTCCGGGAAAGACCTCGCGCCGTTTGACAGCAGTTCCATTTGCAGGATACAGTTAAAGAGTCACAGGAGGATCACCTCCGCCTCGTTCCCTGCCCCTCTTCCAGTGCAGAGTATCGGGAGCCCGACGGTTCCGGATCCGACGAGAAATCTCTTCACGAGAGAGGATGTGTCCGTTCATGAATCACCGTCGTCTCCGTCTCGCCCTCTTTGCCCTCGTCCTTTTCACCTCCGTCGCCGTAGCTGCCGGTTCCTTCGCCGCCGTGGGGCAGAGGGCCCCCCTCGACTCGGAATACCTCCGATACAGCCAGGAGCGGTCCGGCTCATCGCCGCAGACGGCCCTTCCCGACACAAGGCCTTTGGGGTACCGCCCCTCCCCTCTCGATCTCTCCCACGTCACCGCCCCGGAGATCGACCTCGCCTCGGCGGCGGACCTTCCCGCCTCCTACGATCTGCGCGTCGAGGGCGCCGTCACCGACATCCGCGACCAGAACCCCTACGGCACCTGCTGGGCCTTCGGCGCCATGGCCTCCCTCGAATCGACCTTCAGGAAGGCCGGAGAGGGCACCTTCGACCTCTCCGAGTGGCACCTGGCCTATTTCGCCTACGTCGACGAGAGCGCCGCAAGACCGGCCTTCACTCAAAGCGACCCCGGCTTCGGCAGCGACCCCATCTTCGACCAGGGAGGCAATCCCTGGATCTCGACAGCCCTCCTCTCCCGCTGGACGGGAGCGGTCCACGAGAGCGACAGACCCTACAACGGCGAACTCCCCTCGGCGTCGGACCCCGCGGCCAAGCATCTGGAGCAGGTCCATTTTCTCTCGATGAGCGGCGCCTTCTCCGGCGCCGACAGGGTCAAGGCATCCCTCATGGCGCAGGGAGCCGTCCATATCCGCATCGTCTGGCCCTTCGACGAGACCGATGTCTACAACCCGACGACGCACGCCTTCCACAACGCCGCCGCCACCGGAGGCGGTCACGTCGTGGCCATCATCGGCTGGGACGACGCCTATCCCGCCGCCAACTTCGTCGTCCGTCCCGGCAGCGACGGCGCCTGGCTCGTCAAGAACAGCTGGGGAACGGGCTGGGGCGACGAGGGCTACTTCTGGCTCTCCTACGCCGATCCCACCATCAGTCAGTCCGTCGTCTTCACCGGCGCCGACGCCTCCAACTACAGCCGGATCTACCAGTACGACCCCCTGGGCTGGGTCTCCGCCTACGGTTTCGGCAGCGACACGGCCTGGTTCGCCAACGTCTTCAAGGCAGGGGAGGCCTTCTCGGCGACGGAGGCGGAGGGGATCAAGGCCGTCTCCTTCTACGCGAGCCAGAGCGGCTCTTCCTATCGGATCGACATCTACCGGGGCGTCACGGCAGGCAACCCCGTCCACGGCACCCTCGTCTCCTCTTCCGACGGCAACCTCGCGACGGCGGGCTACCACACCGTGGCCCTTCCCGACGTGGCTCTCGTGCCGGGCGAGCTCTTTTCCGTCGTCGTCCGCCTCACCACGCCGGGCTACACCTTCCCCATCCCCGTCGAATATCCCGAGGAGGGGTACAGCGACAAGGCCTCGGCGAACGCCGGCGAGAGTTTCGTCAGTTCCGACGGCACGACCTGGACGGACATGACGTCGGAGATGACCGGCGCCAACGTCTGCCTCAAGGTCTTCACGTCCCCCACGGCGGAGAGGCCCGATCCGACGTCCGGTGGCGGCGGCGGCTGTTCCCTCGGCCTCCAGGGTTTTTCAGCCCTGCTCCTGGCCCTGCCGGCCCTGCTCCTGAAACGGCGCTGAGGACCCTGTACAGAAGAGAGGGGAGGCTTCCGGTCGGGAGCCTCCCCTCTTCGTTTTTCCCTTCCCCTCCGTCGCTGAGGCGAACGTCGGTCATGCCTCCATCATGAGCAGGGCGAAGACCTTGGCCTCGGCGACGAGGTGGTCGATGACGGCATATTCGTCGGGCATGTGGGCGCATTCGGCCTCCTGGGCCCAGACGACGGCGGGGATTCCGGCCTGGCGGAAGTAGGCCGCGCAGGTCCCCCCGCCGACGCCGCCCACGACGGCCCTGAAGCCGTAGACCTGTTCCAGGGCCTGGACAAGGGCCTCGACAACGGGCGCTCCCGTCGAGGTGGGCTCGGCGGCGTCGCCGCGCTCCAGGAGCGTCAGCTCGATCGTCGCGCCGCTTCTTTTCTCGTGATCACCCATGACGGAGCGAACGACGGCAAGGACGTCGTCGAGAGGGACGGAGGGGACGACGCGGCAGTCGAAGCAGAGAACCTCTTCGCCCGGGACGGTGTTGACGTTGGCCACGTTGGCCAGGCGCTTCGTCGGTTCGAAAGTGGAGAAGGGGGGGACGAACAGGTCGTCGAGAGCCGGGAAGGCCCGATGCAGGGCCTCGTCCAGTTCGGCGGCGAAGGCGTTGGCCACGCGGCAGGCGTTGAGTCCCAGGTCGGGTCGGCTGGCGTGGGTCTGACGCCCCCTGACGCGGAACTGAAGCCAAAGGATCCCCTTTTCGGCGATCTCGACGAAATCGCCCTTCTCGTTGCCTCCGTCGGGGACGACGACGAGGTCTTCGGGCCGGAAGAGTCCCTCTTCCAGCAGATGGCAGATGCCCTTGGCGCTCCCCCTCTCCTCGTCGGCGACGAAACAGAGGAGCAGATCCCGTCGGGGTCGAAGACCCATTTTCTTCAAAGCCAGGGCCGCGTAGAGGGAGGCCACCAGCTCCTGGCCGTTGTCGTTGCTCCCCCTGCCGTAGAGGCGGCCGTCTCGGACGACGGCCCGAAAGGGATCTGCCGTCCAGAGGTCGCGGTTCCCCTCGGGGACGACGTCGACGTGGGAGACGAGGACCAATCGACCGGCCTCGCTCTCCTCGCCCGGAACGGAGAGGACGAGATTGGGGCGCACGTCGGGGGCCTTGTCGTCCGGAGCGTCGTAGCGTCGGGTTTCCCCCAGGTCGAGGGAGGCGATGTGACGCTCCAGCCAGGCCGCCTTCTCGCCCTCCCCCGCCCCTCCGTCGAGGGGCGAGACGGCGGGAATCTCGACGAGACGGCTCAGCGTCTCGACCATGGCGGGGCGGAGAGCCTCGACGGCGGCGAAAAGGGACGTGCGCTCTCTTTCGTTCATGAAGGGGTTCCTCCTGACGTCTTCCCCGATCCGGCCAGCATATCCTTGCACTTGAGCAGATAATCCATGCCGGACCAGACGGTGAGGATCATGGCCACCCACATGGCCACCGTCCCGCCGGGGAGGTTGAAGATGAGAAGACCGATGGCGACGATCTGACTGACCGTCTTGGCCTTGCCTCCCTTTGATGCGGCGATGACGATGCCTTCGGCGGCGGCGACCATGCGGAGGCCCGTGACGATGAACTCGCGGGCGACGATGACGACGACCATCCAGGCGCTGAGACGATGGAGCTCGACGAGGGCGATCAGGGCCGCCGTGACGAGGATCTTGTCGGCCAGGGGATCGATGAACTTGCCCAGATTGGTGACGATCCCCTTCTTGCGGGCAATGTAGCCGTCGGCCGTATCGGTCAGGGCGGCGAGGAGAAAGACGAGACCGGCCAGGACATCGCCGACGGGCTGGCCGAAGACGTTGCCGAACTGGCCCCGGAGGGTGAGAAAGAGCATCACCAGTGGAGCCAGGAAGACCCGGGAAAGACTGAGCATATTGGGGAGATTCCATGCCGACATGACAGCCACCGCCTCCTCGGAATAAAGCGCCAAGGGCGCCTGCCCTTCATTATACACAAAAGCTCTCCTCGGGAGGTCAGCCTCCCAAATAGGCCTCGCGGACCCGATCGTCGGCCAGCAGGGCTGAACCCGTCCCCTCGAGGACGATGCGCCCCACCTCGAGAACGTAGGCGTAGTGGGCCACGCGGAGGGCGGCGAAGGCGTTCTGCTCGACCAGGAGAAGGGTCACGCCCTGGGCGTTGACGGCGGCGATGATCTCGAAGACCTCCTTCACGAGAAGGGGCGCCAGTCCCAGCGAGGGCTCGTCCATCATGATCACGTTGGGACGGCTCATGAGGGCCCGGCCGAGGGCCAGCATCTGCTGCTCGCCGCCGGAAAGGGTCCCTCCCTTCTGCCAGGCCCTCTCCCGAAGGCGGGGGAAAAGGCCGTAGACCCAGTCGAGGGTTTCGGCAATGCCGGCCCGGTCGTTGCGGATGTAGGCGCCGAGCATGAGGTTCTCGTAGACGGTCAGGTGGGGGAAGATCTTCCTTCCCTCGGGCACGAGAACGAGTCCGGCGGAGGTGATCGCCTCGGGAACCGCGCCGGAAATGTCCTCCCCATCGTGGAAGATCTTCCCCTTTTTGCGGACCAGACCGGCGATGGCCCGGAGGGTGCTGCTCTTGCCGGCGCCGTTGGCCCCGATGAGGGTGACGATCTTGCCGCGGGGAACGTCGATGGAGACGTCCTTCAGGGCATGAATGCCGCCGTAGAAGACATTGAGATTCTCCACCTTAAGCATCGGCGACGGCCTCCTCTCCCAGATAGGCCTCGATGACGCGGGGGTTGGCCTGGATCTCCTTCGGGGTTCCCTGGGCGATGAGAACGCCGTAGTCGAGGACCCAGATGTGCTCGCAGACACCCATGACGACCTTCATGTCGTGTTCGATGAGCATGATGGTCACGTTGAACCGTTCCCGAACGTGACGGATGAAGGCCAGGAGTTTCTGCGATTCCTGAGGGTTCATGCCCGCCGCCGGCTCGTCGAGGAGGAGGAAGCGGGGCTCCGTGGCCAGGGCCCGGGCGATCTCGAGGCGTCGCTGGGCCCCGTAGGGAAGGGAGGCGGCGCACTCGCCGGCCAGATGAGCCAGTTCGACCTCCTCCAGAAGGGCCATGGCCCTGTCGCGGATGGCCCGTTCCTTGGCCGCGACGGGGCCGAAGTGAAGGGGAGCCTCCCACCAGTGAAGGGGGTGGCGGACGTGGCAACCGATCATGACGTTCTGAAGGACCGTCTCGTTGGCGAAGAGGCGGATGTTCTGAAAGGTTCGGGCGATGCCGGCGCGACAGACCTGATGGGGCCCCATGCCGGTCAGATCCCTACCCTCGAAGAGGACCTTCCCTTCCGTGGGCCGGTAAAAACCGGTCATGACGTTGAAACAGGTCGTCTTGCCCGCCCCGTTGGGGCCGATGAGGCCGACGATGTCGCCGCGGAAGACGCGGATCGAGAAGTCGTGAAGAGCCGTCAGTCCGCCGAAGCGCATCGTGACCCCCTGCGTCTGAAGAGCCGTCTCCCGCTCAGTCACGGTCGTCGCCTCCTTTCCTCCTGCAGGCGCAGGCCAGCCCGTCCCAGGTGATCTCCTTCATCCCCATGATCCCCTCGCGGCGGAAGAGGATGATGAAAAGCAGGGCCAGAGAGAAGAGGACCATCCTCATGCCGGGAATGCCCGGTATGGAGAGGGAGCCGATGGTGACGGGGTTTTCGACGAAGCGGAGCCACTCGAGGAGGACGGTGATGACGATGCCGGAGATGACCGTCCCCGAGAGCGAACCCAGCCCTCCGGCGACGACGATCATGAGGACGTTGAAGGTGAGAAGGAAGAGGAACATCTTGGGATCGATCGTGGTCAGGAGACTGGCGAGGAGGGCGCCGCCGACGCCGGCGAAGAAGGCGCCGATGGTGAAGGAGACGACCTTACATCGCAGGACGTCGATGCCCATGGCCCGGGCCGCCGTTTCGTCGTCGCGGATGGCCTTGAGGACGTTGCCGAAGTTGCTGTTGACGAGGCGGGCGATGAAATAGAGGGTGAAAAGACACCAGCCGTAGTTCCAGCCGATGTTGGCGTAGTTGGGGATCCCTTTGAGTCCCAGAGCGCCGTTGGTGATCCCCGAGAGGTTGTTGCCCACGACGCGGACGATCTCGGCGAATCCCAGGGTGGCGATGCCCAGATAGTCGCCGCCCAGGCGCAGGACGGGGAAGCTGATGAGAAATCCGAACAGGGCCGCGGCGATCCCACCGGCCAGGACGGCGACAAAGAAGGGAGCCTGGAGCACGGACAGAGGCCAGACCAGGGGCTCGAGAAGGAAGATCGTCGCCTTCTGCGCGGCGGGCAGGATCAGCAGGGAGCTCACATAGGCCCCGATGGCCATGAAACCGGCATGACCCAGGGAGAAGAGGCCCGTGAAGCCGTAGATGAGGTTGAGGCTGAGGGCCAGGATGATGTTGATGGCCACGAGGTTCAAGATCTGGATCTTGTACCCGTCGAGATGGCCCTGGGCCCACCAGAGGAAGAGTCCCAGGAGGACCACAGAGGCCAGGTTGAGGAACGTCTTTTTATCGGCAGCCATCAGACCTTTTCCTCCAGTTTCTCACCCATCAGTCCCGAGGGCCTGATGAGAAGGATGACGATGAGGAGCACGAAGGCGAAGGCGTCGCGGTAGCCCGACAGGGCAGGGAAGAAGGCGATGATCATGATCTCGATGAAACCCAGGAGCAGGCCGCCCAGGACGGCGCCCTGAATGGAGCCGATGCCACCCAGAACGGCGGCGATGAAGGCCTTGAATCCCGGAATGGTGCCCATGAAGGGGTTGATCTGGGGATAACGGAGGGCCCACATGATGCCCGAGGCGGCGGCCAAAGCCGATCCGAGGCCGAAGGTGAGGGCGATGATGCGGTTGACGGGGACGCCCATGAGGCGCGTCGTCTCGATGTCCTTCGAGATGGCCCGCATGGCTAATCCCGGCTTGGTGCGGTAGACGATCCAGAGAAGCCCCGACGTGAGGAGGAGGGAGACGGAAGGGACGACGAGGGCCAGGGGAAGAAGGCGGACCTTGCCGATGACGTGGACCTGGCCGAGCCACTGGGGAACGTGGACGGCGCGGGGAATGGCCGAAAAGGTGACGATGCTCAGGTTCTGGATGAGGAAGGAGACGCCGATGGAGCTGATGAGGGCCGAGATGCGCGGAGCCTCCCGCAGGGGGCGATAGGCGGCTCTGTCGACGAGAATGCCGCAGAGGGAGGTGACGCCGATGGCAAGGACAACGGAGACGATCCAGGGGAGCTTGAAGAGGCTTCCTCCCCAGAAGACGAAATAGGCCCCCAGCATGAAGATGTCGCCGTGGGCGAAGTTGATGAGCCTCAGGATGCCGTAGACCATGGTGTAGCCGATGGCGATCAGGCCGTAGAGACTCCCCAGGGTGAGCGCGTTCAGGAAGTGCTGGATGAACATCTCGACGCTCATGAGAGCCCTCCTCGCAAGAAAGGAGGGGGAGGACGGACCTCCCCCTCAGACGCTTCAAACCTGAAGGACAGGGAACTACATCTCGGGTATGACGGAGCCGACGTAGACCTGCTTGCCCCCTTCGACCCTCTTGAACCCGACGGGCTTGACGGCGTCGTGAGTCTCGTTGATCGTCGTCGATCCCGTCACGCCCTCCCAGTTCATCGTCTCGGCCAGGGCCTTGGTGATGGCCTCGGGGTCGGTGCTTCCGGCCCGCTCGATGGCGTCGACGAGGAGCATGTAGGAGTCATAGCCGATGGCCGAGTTGGCGTTGGGGTCCTTGTCGGGGAACTGGACTTTCCAGTTCTCCGTGAAGGTCTTGGCCATCTCGCTCATGCCGGGCATGTCGGGGGCATAGGGGAAGGTGGAGTAGACGAACCCCTCGATGTCCTTGCCGCCGATGGTGATCATGTCGGGATTGTCCATGGCGTCGGCGCCCATGATGTGGAAGGTGCCGCCCAGCTCGCGGGCCTGCTTGATGATGATGGCGCCCTCGGCGAAGTAAGAGGGGATGAAGAGGACCTCGGCGCCCTGGCCGATGATGGTCGTCAGCTGGGCCGTGAAGTCCTGGTCGCCCGACTGGTAGTTGAGATCGGAGACGACCTGGCCGCCGGCGGCCTCGAAGGCGCGCTTGAAATAGGCAGAGAGACCGACGGAGTAGTCCTGGGCCACATCCTTTAGAACGGCGGCCTGCTTGGCGCCGAGGACATCCATGGCGAACTTGGCCGCGGCCGACCCCTGGAGAGGATCGATGTAGCAGGCTCGGAAGTAGTACTTCTTGCCCTGGGTGACGAGCGGGTTGGTGCAGGAGGTGCCGAGAACGGGAATGCCGGCCTTCTCCGAGACTTCGCCTCCGGCCATGGCCAGGGAGGAGCCGTAGGTGCCGAGGATGGCATGGACCTTCTCCTTCTCGATGAGGCGGACGACGGCGTTGGCCGCCTCGACCTTGTCGGACTTGTTGTCGACGACGATGACTTCGATCTTTCGGCCCAGGACCTCGGGCTTTTCCTTGTTGCCCATGAGAATGCCGTCGCGCTCGAGCTGCCCACCGAAGGCGTTCTGTCCCGTCAGGGGCAGGTAGACGCCGATGCGAATGGGCTCTTCGGCAAGAGCCGCCCCGGCAAGACCGAGGACCACCACAAGAGCCAGACAAATCGCGAATTTCTTCACCGTTCGATCCCTCCCGATCCGATCAGAAATGGTGGGTCAATTATACAAAAGGATCGCGACTTTGAGAACCGTTTCTTTTCGCGTCTCCGGTTTCCTCGCAGGACTCCCCCTCCTTCATCCTCCCCTTCGAGTCGGAGAGGGTATCGCAAAGACGGGCGATTTCGGAGGCAAAGTTGGACAGGTCGGTGAACTCCCGATAAACGGAGGCGAAACGCACATAGGCGACCTGATGGATTTTGCGAAGCTCCTCCATGGCCAGGTCGCCCAGGAGGGAGGCGGCGACTTCGAGCTGGCCCAGATCGCGGACTTTCGTCTCGATGTGGTCGACGGCCTCCTCGAGGCGATCGAGGGGGACAGGCAGCTTCTCACAGGCACGGCAGAGGCCATGAAGGAGTTTGTCGGCGTCGAAGGCCTCGCGGCGACCGTCCTTCTTGATGACGCAGAGGGTCTGCCACTCCTCAAGGCGCTCGTAGGTCGTGAAGCGGGCCTCGCAGCAGGGGCATTCGCGACGGCGGCGAACGACGCGGCCGTCGTTGGCCATCCGCGTCTCGATGACGCGCGTCTCGAGGGCATCGCAACGGGGACAACGCAATCAGGGCACCTCCCTCCTGTCAAGAACCGGGGCCGGACGAGGGAAATCCGTCCGGCCCCGGGAAAAACAGGCCTGCCTAAAGGTTTGCCAGACTCTCCTGCACAAGGCGACGCACCCAATTGCCGTCGGCCTTGCCCTTGAAGCGGACCATGACGGGCCCCATCACCCTTCCCAGGTCCCGGGGGCCCGAAGCTCCCACCTCCCGGACCACGTCGGCGATGGCGGCTTCGATCTCCTCCTGAGAGAGTTCGGGCGGCAGGTAGCCGCCGAGCAGAAGAGCCTCGGCCTCTTCGGCCTCGGCCCGTTCGACGGCTCCTCCCCTGCGGAAGGCCTCGGCGGCCTCACGACGCTGCTTGACGAGACGGCGGACGAGAGCGATCTCTTCCTCCTCGTCGAGAGGACCGGAACGTCCTCCCTGAGTCGCGGCCGTCTCGAGGGCGGCCTTGAGCAGACGAAGGGCCGAGAGGCGCGATGCGTCGCGGGCTTTCATGGCCTTGATGACATCCAGATGGACCTGTTCGAGAAGGCTCACGGTCGTCTACCTCTTCTTCGTGCCTCGCCGTCTGGCATCGGCAATCTTGCGCTTTTTGGCCTCGCTGGGCTTCTCGTAATGCTCCCGCTTGCGGGCCTCCCGTAGATTGCCGTCCTTTGAGACAAGCCTTTTGAAACGACGCAAGGTGTCATCGATGGATTCGTTGTCTCTGCGAACGATTGTGGTCATTCACATTCCCCCCTTTCTATGCCACCATCAGCTAACCCGGTGGCCAGCGGAAAGAGCGTCCCGCTAACAGGTGAACGTGAAGGTGGGGGATCGTCTGCCCCGCCTCCTCGCCGCTGTTGACGACGAGGCGGAAACCTTTCTCGACAAGACCGAGCCGATGCGCGGCGGCGACGGCGGCAGTCATGACGGTGGACCAGATCCGACCGTCGTCGACTTCGGAGGCCGAGGCCACATGCCTTCGGGGAATGACAAGCAGATGGATCGGAGCCTGAGGGGCGACATCGCGAAGGATGAGGACCTCTTCATCCTCGTAATAGATCTCGGCCGGAAGGCGACCCTCGGCGATCTGGCAGAAGACGCAGGATTCCAACGAATCGCTCCCTCCTTCGCGACAGAAAGTCCTTGCTATTCTATCCTAGGTCGCCCTGAGACACAACAGAGCGGGCCCAGACTCGAACGGCCGCCGCGGGGTGATCGACGGCGAGTTTCTTCAGCGAGAAGACGGCCCAGGCCGGGGCACCGCAGCGATGGAGAAGGCGAAGGAGGGGGATGAGCAGGGCCTCCTCGTTCCGACGGAGAAGGCGGGAGAGACTCAGGTCGTCAGGCGGAGGCGCCGACAGAGGCCATTGGGCCAGGGCTTCGGCGACGACCTTCTCTGAGCGGTGGGAGAGCCAGGGCGTCAACAGGCCTGCGCGATCGGCGAGGCCGCGCAGGGACCGGACCAGGCGAAGGGCGACGTCGGCATCGATGGAAAGGACACGGCGCGACAGAAGGACCATGATCTCCCTGTTGGCGGGGCCGACGAGGTCGATGACGCGGTCCAGGACTTCCCGCTCCAGGGAGGGGCGGCAGAGAAGGTCCACGAGGGCCCTGCGGACCGCTTCCTCTCCGACGCGGGCGGCCAGCCCCTCCAGGGCGAGAAGGACGACAGCAGGATGGGCGCTGCGTAACCGTTCCAGGTGGCCCGAAAGGTCTTCCCTCTTGCGCTCCGCCGACTTTCGCAGAAGGGCCTCGACGCGCCGCGTCGCCTCGTCGAGAGCCTCGTCGAGGCGACGCTGTCTCGTCTTTTCCCTGGCAGGCTCCGCCTCCTTCCGGCGCTGCCCTTTTCCCGTCCTGGGCCGGGAGGTTCCGTGAGGCGGCGAAGGGCGGAGAGGTCCCTGAGGCGTCTTGCCCGAGAGGAGAAAACCCTTGATGTCCATATAGGCCTCGTTGATCTCGGCGAAACGGGCCGAGCTTTCGGGCCCGGCCACGTCGGGGTGGCAGGTCCGGGCAAGGCGGCGGAAGGCCGACTTGACCTGATCCCAGTCCGACTGAGGGGCGATGCCCAAAAGGCGGAAGCGCGACTCGAGCTCGCAGGGAATCATGAGACGACCTCCCTCTCCAGGGTGGAGACGAGAAGATCGAGGGCCGCCAGGGCCTCTTTTCCGATGGCCGCGTCGTCGCCGGGAAGGAGGTGGGTTTTGTCGACGAGAAGGCGCACCCTTTGCTGGCTTCCGGCGTCGAGAAGTCCCGTCAGCAGGGCCAGCTTCCGTTCGAGACGCTCTCTATCCCGCAAGAAGGCCTCGACGGGATCTTCTCTCTCCCCTCCCAGGGTGAGAACCCGCCACATTCGTTCCTCCCCTCGGCGGACCTCGACGTGAAGCGAGCCTCCTCCATCGACGCGAAAGGCGATCTCGACCTCGTCGCCTCGGGCCAGAGGCGACACGGAGAGGTTGCCGAGAGAACGCTCCCCTTCGCGCGAAGCCTGAAGGACCTCGACGTGGATCCGGCCTCCGCCGGTGGCGACGAAACGTCTCCTGGCCGAGGCGGGAAGGGGCGTCCCCCTTTCGAGAAGGAGGGCCACAGCGCCGTCGGCCGTGCGGATGCCCAGCCCCTCGGAGAGGACGTCGAGGAGGAGACGCTCCTTTTTGCGGGGCAACCCCCTCAGGGCGGCCCCACAGACGACGGCCTCGTCGGGACAGAGACGCAGATGTCCGGCTTTCATTCCCCGCTTTTCCAACAGTTTGCGGAGGAGGGGAATGCGGCTGCTTCCGCCCACCAGAAGAAGCGTCTCGGGACGATGGCGTCGCCAGAGGTCCTCCGTCAGGGCCACGATTTCCTCGAGAAGGGGGGAAGCCAGTCGCTCCAGCTCCTCCCGCGTCACCTCGACGGGAGAAGAGGCGTCGGGGAAGAGGCCGGCCGGAACGTGCCAGGGGCAGGACTGAGCCTCGGAAAGGACGATCTTGATCGTCTCCGCCTCGGCCAGAAGGAGAGGCCATCGGGGATCGTTCTCCTCCGCCCCGTACCCGCAGCGCCGGAAGAGATCCTCGGCCAGGAGCCTGTCGACATCGGCACCTCCGAGATCGCTTCTCCCCCGGCTTTCGAGTATCTGCCAGACGCCCTCCTCGACCTCGACGACGGAGAGATCGACGGTGCCGGCGCCGAAGTCGAGGACGAGATGACGGCCCGCGCTCTCCGTGGCGAGGGCGGCCGCCGTCGGCTCGTTGACGAGGAGGGTCGTCTCGAACCCGGCCCGCCGGGCCGCGCCGGAAAGGGCTTCCCGCTCGGCGAAACTGAAGTGGGCCGGGAGAGCGAGAACGCAGGAGGCGACGTAACGCCCCAACAGGGCCTCGGCATCCTCACGGAGAAGGCGAAGAAGGGGAACGAGAAGCTCCTCGGGCGAGTAGGACCGACCGTCACAGCGGGCCGTCCAGCCCGATCCGATGCGACGTTTCACGTTCCACCAGGCCCGGTCGGGACGAAGAAGGGCGACGCGGGCGGCCTCTTCCCCGGCGAGCCAGCCCTTTTCCGTCAGGGCGACCACGGAGGGCGTCCGCTTGCCACCCCAGCGATTGGGCAGGACAAGGGGACGCCCGTCGTCCCCGCAGAGAGCCGTCAGGGCATAGCGCGTTCCCAGATCGATGCCGAGCATCGTTTCATCCACAGAGATCACCTCACCGACAGGGAAAGGGGAAAGGCCAGGAGACGTCCTCGGACCTCTTTCTCGACGCGTAGCGTCACCACATCGCCGACGGAGGCCCTCCCCGGGGCCTCGACATCCAGGTAGTGGGCCGAAAGCCCCCCGATGCCACCGCCTTCGGAGTTCTCGACGACGACCTGAACCTCTCGGTCGACCCAGCGGCGGGCGTAACGCGAGAGGAGGCGCTCGCCCAGATCGATGGCGCGGCGACAGCGCTCCCGCAGAACCTCAGGGGAAAGGCGGCCGGGCAGGGAAGCCGCCTCCGTACCCTTGCGGGGAGAAAAGGGGAAGACATGGAGCCGCCCCAGATTCAGGGCCTGAAGCAGATCGAGAGATCGGCCGAAGGCCGCCTCCGTCTCGCCGGGAAAGCCCACGAGAAGGTCCGTGCTGATGTGAAGGTCATCGCCCCAGAGACGCCGTAACCGCCCCACGAGGGCCCGGAAATCGGCCGCCCCGTAACCCCGCCTCATCCGGACGAGGACTTCGTCGTCGCCGCTCTGAAGAGGCAGATGGAGATGAGGAGAGAATACAGGAGAGGCAGCCAGAAGGGCAAGAAGGGAATCGTCGAGGGCGAAGGGTTCGAGGGAACCGAACCGGAGGCGTTTCAGCCCCTTGACGGAGGCGACGGCCCCGACGAGATCGGCCAGGGAGAGGCCAAGATCCCGACCGTAAAGGCCCAGATGGATGCCCGTGAGGATCACCTCGGGACAGCCCGAGGCGACGACGGAGCCGATCTCCCCCAACACGTCGTCCAGCGGACGACTCTGGGGATGCCCCCTGAGGCGGGGAATGATGCAGTAGCTGCAGAAATGGTCGCACCCGTCCTGGACCTTGACGAAAGCCCGGCTGTGGAGATGGGGACGGCCCATGAAAAGGGGATCCCACCGTGCGGGAGGGGAAAGGCTCTGGCGGAGCACCGTCCCCGCCGGAAGGCGACCTTCGATCAGGGCCTCCACGGCCCCGACCAGTTCGGCCTTGCGACCGTTGCCGACGACGAGATCGACGCCGACGGAGGCGATCTCGTCGTCATCGGCCCTCTGGGCCCAGCAGCCGACGGCGACGACAAGGGCCTCGGGAACCCGCCGCTTCAGTCGCCGCAACAGCTGGCGGCTCTTGCCGTCGGCCGCCGACGTGACGGAACAGGAAAGAAGAAGGGCCACGTCCCAGGGAGGGCCATCGACGAGGCTCGCTCCGCCTGCGACGAAGGCATCGGCCAAGGCATCGGCCTCATACTGGTTGGTCCGGCAGCCCAGAACTTCGATGCGGACCTTCAGCCCCTCAAGAGAGGACACGACGCCCTCCAAGCCAGCCCTGGACGGCCCAGGAGGAGACGACGGCCGCCGCCGTGAACGCCCGCAGGATTCGGTGCCCCAGGTAGACGGGGAGGAAGGAGGCCCCTCTAAGACAGGATTCCTCTCCGGCCGACCAGTCCCCTTCGGGCCCGACGGCCAAAACGAGGGAGGAGGGGACATCGAGAGAGGCCAGAGGCGGCGCCGAGGCGTCGATGGCCGCCACGAAGCGACTGGAGGGAAGGTCGAGTGTCAGGGCCTGTTCGACGGAGCAGGGCCTGTCGAGGAGGGGAATCGTCGAGGAGCGACACTGTTTGGACTCCTCCTGAACGATCTTGCGCCATCGGGCCAGTTTCTTCTCCGCCTTACCGTCGTCGAGGCGGACGACGGAGTGATCGCAGCAGAGGGGGACGATCCGTGAGACGCCGATCTCCGTCACCTGGCGAAGAAGGAGATCGAAAGAATCTCCCTTCAGCAGCCCCGCAAGAAGGACGATCTCCGGTCCCTCGTCGGAGGCGGAAAGCTCCTCGACGAAACGGACCGCCCACTTTTCGCCGCGACGCTCGAGGCGCGTCAGGACGATCCGGCCCGGCAGAAGGCCTTCGACGAAGGAGCCCTCCCGACTGTGACGGACCGTCATCAGGTGATGGGCCTCCTCCTCGGAGAGAAGCCAGAGCCCCTCTTCCAGGAGGGGGCACCCCTCAAGCCGGAATCTCGGCCACGACACCCCACCACTCCCCCTTGGTCCGATCCTCGATTTCGATGAGCCCATGAAGGGCCAGGGCCTCACGGAAAGGCTCCCTGTCCCTCAGGGAGAGGCCGGCGAAAAGGGCCCTCCCGCCGGGGCGAAGAACCCGGGAGAGATCGGGAAGCATGAGCACGAGGGGATCGAAGAGAATGTTGGCCGTCAGAAGGTCGAAGGGACCTTCGAGCCCCTTGAGGAGATCGCCTTCGGCGACGTCGAGCTCCCTTTCCGTCAGGCCGTTGAGGGCGCGATTTTCCTTCACCTCGACGATGACGGCCGGATCGAGATCGCGGGCCTCGACGTGGGAGGCCCCCAACTTGGCGGCGGCGATGGCCAGAATGCCCGACCCCGTGCCGATGTCGGCTACGGCCATTTCCCTTTGCAGATGACGCTCGAGGAATTCCAGGGCCAGCTGGGTGCTCTCGTGATAGCCCGTGCCAAAGGCGCTCTTGGGATGGATGTAGAGGGGCAGCCTGCCTGCGGGTTCACTGCCGCTGTGCCAGGGGGCGAGAACGACCAGCCCTTTGCCGACGGGCAGAGGAGGAAAGGCCTCTTTCCACTCCGTATGCCAGGGACGATTATCGATCCGCCCCATGTCCACGACGGAGACACCGGGCCAGGACTCGAGGACGGCGTTGACCTCCCCAAGCCAGTGGGCCAGGTCTCTGCCGCTGCGGAAAAAGAGCCGAGACCGGACGGACCGGGGCAGATCCTGAATTTCGGCGCCGATGCTCCCGCAGAGCTCGGCAAGGGAGACGAGCATCTCGTCGTCACCCGCCTTCGCCTCCAGAGTGATGTACCACCAGAAACTCTCCGACATGGCCATGGTCTCCCTCCTTCCGAAGAAAAAGGGAGGCGGTAGTCGCCTCCCTGACTCCTGCCACAGTGTATCACGAACGACGCAACCCTCGACCTAGGCGCCGAAGAACCCCTTGAGTTTGTCGAGCAGCCCCTGAGACTCCTTGACGGAGACATCCATCTCCCGAGCCAGTCCGGCCAGAAGGGCCTTCTGCTTTTCCGTGAGGTTCGCCGGCACATCGACGACAACGCGGACCAGAAGATCTCCGGCCCGTCCCCCTGCCGAAAGGCGGGGCATTCCCTTGCCCTTGACGCGCAGGGTCGAACCGGACTGGGTCCCCGGCGGAACATCCAGGCTCTGAAGTCCCTCCAGAGTGGGAACCTGGATCTCGCAGCCCAGAGCCGCCTGCGGAAAGGCGATGTGCATTTCGACGTGGAGGTTGTCCCCCTCGCGCCGGAAGCGGGGATCGGCCCGGACGGAGACGACGAGAAAGAGATCGCCGGGAGGACCTCCGTTGAGCCCGGCCTCACCCTCGCCGGAGATGCGCAGCCGCGTCCCCCTGTCGACGCCGGGAGGGATCCTCACCTCCACCGTCCGCCTGTCGCGGTAACGGCCGGCACCGCCGCAGCGGGAACAGACCTTTTCGACGATTTTGCCCCGTCCCTGACAGTTGGGGCAGGTGTTGACGGAGACGAATTCGCCGAAGGGCGTCCTCTGGCGCTGCTCCACCTGCCCCTTGCCTCCGCAGGTCGGACAGGTCCTGGGCGAGCTGCCCGGTTCGGCTCCCGTGCCGCCGCAGCGCTCGCAGCTCTGCCAGCGAGGGATCTCGACCTTGCGCGTCACTCCCCGATAGGCCTCTTCCAGGGTAAGGGAGATCTCCATCTCCAGATCGGCTCCCCGCCTGGGGGCGTTGGGGTTCCGGCGACCGCCGAAGCCGCCGAAACCGCCGCCGAACATGGTCTCGAAAAGATCGCCGAAGACGTCGCCCACGTCGCCGCCCTCGCCGAAGGGGGAACCGCCGCCGGTCATGTCTCCGACGGTGCCGAACTGATCGTACTGGACCCGTTTCTGGGGATCGCTCAGAACCTCGTAGGCTTCGGCGACCTCCTTGAACTTCTGTTCCGCCTCTTTATTGCCGGGGTTGGCATCGGGATGGTATTTGCGCACCAGCCGACGGTAGGCCTTCTTGATATCCTCGACGGAGGCGTCTTTCGGCACGCCGAGAATCTCATAGTAGTCGCGACGTCCTCCGGAGGCCACCTTATCTCACTCCTAGGCCCGGGTGGAATCGTTGAACTCGGCGTCGACCGTCGGTCCCTCCGATGCGGAACCGCCTTCCGGAGAGGCGCCGGGCTGGCCGGCCTGGGCCTGCTGGGCGTACAGGCGCGTCGACAGCTCCTGAAGCGACTGGGTCAGCTTCTCGGCGGCAGCCTTGATAGCCGCCGTATCTTCGCCCTCCTGAGCCTTGCGGGCCGAGGCGATCTCGCCCTCGATCCGTCCCCGCTCGTCGGCGGAGGCCTTGTCGCCCAGATCCTTGAGGAGCTTTTCGGCGTTGTAGCTCAGGCTCTCGATCTCGTTGCGGGCCTCGATGAGCTCCTTCTTCTTCCGATCCGTCTCCTCGTTGGCCTCGGCGTCGCGCTGCATCCGATCGATCTCCTCCTCGGAGAGGCGCGACGACTGGATGGTGATGTGCTGTTCCTTGTTCGTGGCCATATCCTTGGCCGTCACGTTCAGGATGCCGTTGACGTCGATGTTGAAGGTCACCTCGATCTTGGGAATCCCTCTCGGTGCGGGCGGAATGCCGTCGAGGGAGAAGGAACCCAGCTTGACGTTGTCGGCGGCCATGGCCCGTTCCCCCTGGAGGACGACGATCTCGACCTGGGGCTGATTGTCGGCGGCCGTCGTGAAGATCTGGCTCTTCGACGTGGGGATGGCCGTGTTGCGGTCGATGATCTTGGTGAAGACGCCGCCCATCGTCTCCAGCCCCAGGGAGAGGGGCGTCACGTCGACGAGGACGATGTCCTTGTGCTCGCCCGTCATGATGGCGCCCTGGATGGCCGCGCCGGCGGCGACGCACTCGTCGGGGTTGATCCCCTTCGTGGGCTCCTTGCCGAAGATCTCCTTGACCTTGCGCTGGACCATCGGCATCCGCGTCGAGCCGCCGACGAGGAGAATCTTGTCGATCTGGGACGTCGAGAGACCCGAGTCCTCCAAGGCGCGACGGCAGGGAACGGCGACGCGCTCGATGAGATCGGTCGTCATCTCCTCGAAGCGAGCCCGGGTGAGGGCCATCTCGAGATGTTTGGGGCCGCTCTGGTTGGCCGTGATGAAGGGGAGAGAGATGGTCGTCTCGGCCATGGAGGAAAGTTCGACCTTGGCCTTCTCGGCCGCCTCGCGGAGACGCTGAAGGGCCATGCGGTCCTTGCTCAGGTCAATTCCCTCGGCCTTGCGGAACTCCTCCGTGAGCCACTGAACGATCCGCTCGTCCCAGTCGTCGCCTCCCAGAAGGTTGTCGCCGCTCGTGGAGAGGACCTCGAAGACGCCCTCGCCCACGTCGAGGATGGAGACGTCGAAGGTGCCGCCGCCAAGATCGAAGACGAGGATCTTGTTCTCGCCCTCCTTGTTGGCGCCGTAGGCCAGGCAGGCCGCCGTAGGTTCGTTGATGATGCGCAGGACCTCGAGACCGGCGATCTGACCGGCATCTTTCGTGGCCTGCCTCTGGGCGTCGGTGAAATAGGCCGGAACGGTGACGATGGCCTTCGTCACCGTCTCTCCCAGATAGTCCTCGGCGTCCTTTTTCAGCTTCTGAAGGACCATGGCCGAGATCTCCTGGGGCGTGTAGGGCTTGCCGTCGATGGAGACACGATGGTCGGTCCCCATCTTGCGCTTGATGGACTGGATCGTCCGATCGGGATTGACGATGGCCTGACGCTTGGCCAGCTGACCGACGAGACGCTCCCCCTCCTTGGTGAAGGCAACGACGGAGGGCGTCAGACGACTCCCCTCGGCGTTGGCAATGATGGTGATATTTTCTCCCTCTTTGACGGCGACGACGCTGTTCGTCGTCCCAAGGTCGATTCCGATAACCTTTGCCATAAAAGTCACCTCTTCAGTTTCGTATCGTTCGGATTAGCTCTTTCGACCCACCTGGACCTGAGCGGGCCTGATGACGCGCTCCTCCAGGCAGTAACCCTTTTGAATCTCGCAGACCACGCAATCCTCTCCGCCCTCATCAGCCGGGCAGAGGGCCACGGCCTCGTGACGGGCCGGATCGAAGGGCAGGCCGACCGTCTCGATGGGAACGACGCCGATGTCGGCAAGAACCTGCAGGAACTGGCGCTGAACCATGGAGACGCCGCTGCGAAGATCCCTGGCCGAAACGTCCTCGCCCGCAGCGAGGGCCCTGTCGAGATTGTCCATCACGGGAAGAAGGCGGACAACCAGATCTTCGAGGGCCATCTGGCGCATACGGACCCTGTCCCGCTCCATCCGTTGGCGGTAGTTGAACAAATCCGCCTTGGCCCGGGCCGCCTCGGCCTTGAGATCCCCTGCAAGGGTCTCGAGCTCCCTGACGCGTTCTCTCAAATCGACGCCATCTCCCATCTCCTCGACGGGAGGGACTTCCTCGGGGGAGACCGTCACCTCAGCAACCGGTTCCACCGGGGAGAGCTCCTCGTCGGGAGCCGTCTTCTCCTCTTTTTCCGTCATCGACATTCACACTCCTTGTTTCTAGCGGTCGTCATCCCGCGTTCCCGTCAGGTGGGGCAGAAGGCCTTCGAGAAGGACGATGGCCCCTTCGTAATCCATGCGCTGAGGACCGATGAGGCCGACGACCATCCGTTTACCCTCGAACTGCCCCGAGCTGAGAACGAGAGAACAGCTCTGCATCTCCTCGAGAGGATTCTCCTCGCCGATGAGGACGGAAAGACCCTCTTCGAGGGAGACGCTTCGAACGAGCCTCTCCAGCGAGGACTCCTCCTCGAGAAGGGCCATCAGGGCCTGAAGCTTGCCGATATCCTGAAAATCGGGAAGGCCCAGGATATGATGGGCTCCTCCCGTGAAGACCTTCATGGAGCGGCTCGTCAGCATGGCATCGATGGCCTCGAGGGCCGAAAAGCAGCTCTGCGAAAGGTGATCGAGCGTCCCGGCCAGATAGGCGCTCAGATTCTGGCGCACCTCGCTCCAGGCCTTGCCCGAGGCCAGCAGGTTGAGACGGAGGGAAAGCTCGTCCAGCTCGGAGGGCTTCACTTCGAAGGCGAACTCGATCATCCGGTGATGAACGAGCCCCCCCTGAAGAACCGTCAGCACCAGGGCATGGCGGCTGTCGACGGGAAGGAAGTCGATGCGGTGCACGAGGACCTCCTCCAGAAGCTCCACGCCGGCGAGACCGACGCTCCGCGTCAACCGGGAGAGGAGATGGGAGATCATGGCCAAGGCCGCCTCGACATCCTGTCTTTTGGCCCTGAGATCTCTCAGAAAGGGCGCCAGCGTCGACGAAGGCTCTCGTCTGCGCTGCAGAATGGCATCGACGTACAGGCGGTAGGCCTTGGCCGTGGGAATGCGACCGGCCGACGTGTGAGGCTGGTTGAGGTAGCCCATCTCGCTCAGCTCGGACATTTCGTTGCGGATCGTCGCCGCACTCTTTCCCGTCAGGTAACGCCGTGATATGGTCCGAGAGCCGACGGGCTCGCCTGTCGTGATGTAGTCGTAGACTACGGACAGCACCACCTCCAACTGCCTCTCTGTCAGCACAGGTCACACCCCCCCTCTTGGTAGCACTCTCGCTCGACGAGTGCCAGTTCGGACGCTTTCGCTTTCAGTACCTTATCAACCCCCGCGCCCATTGTCAAGACAGGTCAAAAAATCCGGGCCCTTCCTTTGTCTATAATGACAGGACAATGGGAAGATGCCGTTCAGATCGGAAGGGAGAACTCCATGCGACAGAGAGAGGAAACGAAAACGACGATCATCCTCGCCCGCCACGGCGAAAGCGAGGGAAACGAAAGGGCTCTTTTTCGAGGACGAAGGGATTTTCCCCTCACCGAGAGGGGAGTCAGCCAAGCCCGTGCCCTGGCCCAGGCCCTGATCCCCCTCTCGGTGACGCGCGTCTTCACCAGCCCGCTCTCCCGGGCCCTCGCGACGGCCCAGTCCATCGCGGAAGCCGTCGCGGCTCCGCTGGAGACCATCCAGGGCTTCACCAACATGGCCCTCGGCCCCTGGGAGGGGCATTCCAAGGAAGAGGTGGCCCAAAACTACGCCGAAGAGTGGGAACTCTGGCTCAGAAACCCCGAAAGGCTCCGCCTTCCCGGCGCCGAGACTCTCGATCAGGTCCAGAGCCGGGCCTACTCCAATCTCCAGCACCTCATCAACCGTCACAGAGGCGAGACGCTCGTCATCGTCAGCCACCGCACCGTCCTTAAACCTCTCGTCGCCGCCTGTCTGGCCATCGCCGAGCCCTATTTCTGGCGACTCCATTTCGACACGGCCTCCTGCTCTCGGCTCCTCTTCGAAGGGAAACGGGGCTTCACCCTCGTCTCCCTCAACGAGACGCACCATCTCGACACCTTCACCTCCGAATGGGTTTGATATATACCCCTCAAGGGTATATACTGGACGGGATGTGATATTCCGCAAAAAGAGAACGGGAAAGGATGTGTGGATCGGATGGCTCCTACCCTGAAGAAAAAGGTCCTTATCGTCGGCGGCGGTCCCGGAGGGCGGGTCTCCTATATGGTTCTGAGGAACATGGGCTTCGACGACGCCGCCATCGTCGTCAACGAGGAACCCACGATCATCTGCAGCCTCCCCTACGCCGTGGGACGGAAGCTCGTCCCCGAAGGTCCGGAACAGGTCGTCGTCGACATGGCCCGGGCGGACAGGCTGCCTCCGGACATGATGAAGGATGTCCTCTTCGGCGAAGCGGTCCGACTCGATCTGGAGAACCATTCAGCCCTCATCGAGGGCGGAGAGGAACCTCTCGAGGTCACCTTCGAGAAACTGATCCTCGCCCCAGGGGCGGTCCCCTGGATTCCTCCCGTCCCGGGCGTTCTCGGCGAGGGATCCGCCGACGGCGGGACCTGGGTCTGGTACGGAAGAGAGCTGATCCGCCGCGATCGCCTGGCCCCCAACGTCTACAGCCTTCGCGGCGCCGCCGACGCCCGCGCTCTCGACGCCTTCGCCGAGAAGGCGAAAAGGGCCGTCGTCGTCGGCACGGGCGCCATCGGCCTCGAGCTCGTCGAGGCCCTCGTGGATCGAGGGCTGACGGTGACGGTCCTCGAGGCTCTTCCCCACGTGACGTCGGCCCTGGACGGAGAAATGGCCGCCCATCTTGAGGAACGTCTCGTCTCGCGCGGTGTCACCGTCGCTACGGGAGCCCTTCTGGCCGAGGTGACGCCGCGCGGCGTCGTCCTCGGAGACGGCACGACGATCGAGGCCGACGGCGTCCTCTTCGCCACGGGAGTCAGGCCCAACGCCGAACTGGCCCGGGCAGCGGGCCTCGTCGTCGGGCGGGGCATCGTCGTCGACGAGGCCATGAGGACCTCTCACCCCGACGTTTTCGCCGTCGGAGACGGCGCCGAAATCATCGACGGTCCCACGGGAAAGGCCGTTCTCCCCCTCATCGGGACTCTGGCCATGCGTCAGGCCCTCGTCGCCGTCTCCCAGATCCTGGGGCGGCCCATGACCCTTCCGCCGGCCACGCCCTGGGGCGTCAGCGAAACCCTGGGACTCCACTGGGCCAGCGTCGGCTGGACGGAGGAGGCCGCCTCGGGGATCGGCCTTCCCGTCGTGGGCCTGACCCTTCCCTACAACACCCGCGAACCCTACATGGCCCTCAACAGGAAGGGATTCTGGAAGCTCGTCGTGGCCAGAGGAGACGAGGCCAAGGGCATCACTCCGGGACAGATCGTCGGCTTTCAGGCCATCATGGAGGACAAATCGCCCCTCTTCCTGGCCGAGCGTTTCCTCGACATCGTCACCCGCCGGGAGACGGTCATGGACCTCCTGAATCACTACTTCATTCACTCCCCGGCCCACAACGACGTCAACGACCCGTACCTGCAGCTGGTCTTCATGGCCCAGCGGATGTTCCAGAACCCCTGAGCCATCGGAACGACCGCCCTTGACCCCCGCCGTCAGCCGGTTCTATGATGGCGGGGGTCTTCATGTTCCCGAAGGGAGGTCGCCTCTTTGTTTCTGTGCCCTTTGTCTCCGCCGGGAAGGGGCTTTTCCCTTCTCCTTTTCGCCCTTCTCTTTTCCGTCCTTTCCGAAGGCACTCCCGCCCAGGGCGGGACGAATCTTCATATCCTTTCGGCGCCGGGACACCCCCTTTCGATCCTCCTCGACGAACGCGACGGCCTGATCCGTTCGGCCTATCTCCGCAGCCCGGCAGGGACGGAACCTCTCGACTCGCTCAAGGGGCATCGATTGGTCCGGGACCACCGCAGCACACCCTATATCGACGCCGACTGGAAGCCCGACCTCCTCTGGCAACTCTCCTTCGCCCAGGACGACGCCAAAAGGGGTGTCGACCTCTGGATCGCCTATCTGTCGGGCCGCCCCCGTCTCTGGGTCGCCGAGAGTCCGACGGCGGCCACTCTTTGGGATGCGCTCTCCCTCAACGTCGACATTCCCGAGGGAACGGCCCTTTACGTCTCTCCGGCCCTGCCACGCTACAGCGACGAGGAGCCGACCCGGGAGGGACGAACGCTCTCCTTCATCTACACCGTCGGCCTCACTCCCGACGGACCGGGTTTCACCATCGTCCCCGCCATCTACCGCCAGCTCCAGGAGATCACCCTTCTCGTTGCCCAGGCCGAGGGAGACGAGGTCCTTCGCCGGGGCTACGACAGCCTGGCCAAGGATTTCGGGACCATGTCCAAGGGGCAGCATCCCTCGGCGGAAGCGCTATCCAGCTTCACCTGGAAGAAGCTTCTCTACCGAGAATGGCCATGATCGCGAGAAGAATGGGGGGATCCCGACGGGATCCCCCCATTCTTCTCGCGATCGGCCTCAGGGGACCCTGTAGGTCACCTCGCGAGAGCCGAAAATGTTACAGTGTGCCCTGACGGCGATGACCGTCCCCGGAGCTAAAGCCCCCAGCGGAAAGGCAACGACGAGTCCTTTGGGACTGAGCTGGGAGGCGAAGACCTTTTCGGCGACGAGCTTGGAGTCGAGACGGACCTCCACCTTGTCGATGAAATGCTTCGATCCGTTGTCGACGCCGTGAATGACGCGGACCTCGAGCTTTTTCTCCCCGTCGTAGTTGAGGCGGATCTCGCTGGGGGGATGGGCCGACGCGACAGAGCCAAGGGACAGCAGGAGAAGAAGAGCCGCGGTGATCGTGAACCTCATGGACATCCCCTCCTTCAATGGACGATAACCTCCCGGCGAGCGTCGCGTCGACACTACTTTCCCGTGGCGTTGATGCCCCGATTGCGGCCGTCATCGATGCAGGTCGTTCCCGTCTCGGTCTTCATGCAGTGCTGGACCTCGACGTCACCGCTGACCTCCGTGCCCGTGTACTCCCTGACGAAGGCGACGATCTCCTCGATGTCGGGAAGTTGCCTGATGGGGTAGACCTTGACGAAGACGACGACGCCTTCGCCGTTAACGATGACGTTGGCCCTTTCGGAGATGCCGTGAGAATCGCGAAAGAGCCCCAGAGACTGGGCGACGGCGCCGTGGGGCCAGAAGTCGGAGAGGATCTGAAGGCTCTCGAGACCGATGGCCTCGGCCCAGGCCGTCTTGCAGGGCAGGGAGTCGACACTGAAGCCCAGGGGAACGGTGTTCATCGACACGAAAAGATCGAAGTTGAGGTCGAGCTCCTTCATCTGGTCGCGGCAGACCGGCGTCCAGGCCAGGGGGTGAAAGGAGAGGATGACGTTCCTCCCCTTCAGGGAGGCGAGGGAGACCTCGTTGCCGTGCTGATTCTTGAGGGTGAAATCGGGGACGAAGCTCCCCACTTCGATGGGCTTTCTTTCGGACATGATCGTTGCCTCCTTCGGCACTTTACAGGGATTGGATGAGACGGTCGAGCTTCCCGAGATCGACGGAGCGAGCGTAGAGAGGGCGGTCGTCGCCGTCATAGGGAGGGAGGGAGGTCTCGAAAGAGGGGCGCTCTCGGCGGAAGAGGACGCCCAGGGCGAACCGATCGGGTTCGAGGGCCCTCTCCAGGGCCTTCATGCGATCGGCCTCGTCGTGATCCCCGTCGAGATAGTAGACGCGCTCCTTGAACCAGGCGTAGGTGTTGACTTTGTTGAAGGAGACGCAGGGCTGGAGGATGTCGACGAGGGCGTAGCCCTTGAAGGAGAGGGCCTCCTTCATGATCTCCTTCGTCCTGTCGATGTCTCCGGCGAAGGCCCGGGCCACGAAGGACGCCCCCTGGACAAGGGCCAGAGCGACGGGATTGACGGGCGTCGAGAAGACGCCCTCGACCTGGACGGGCGTCTTGAAGCCCACCTGGCTCGTCGGCGAGGCCTGTCCCTTCGTGAGGCCGTAGACCATGTTGTTATGGACGAAGTTGGTGATATCGGGGTTGCGGCGGATCGTGTGGAGAAAGTGATTGCCTCCCTCGCCGTACATGTCGCCGTCTCCGCCGATGGCGATGACCTTCAGCGAGGGATTGGCGGCCTTGATGGCCGTGGCGTTGGAGAGGGCCCGGCCGTGGAGGCCGTTGAAGAAGTGTCCCTTGATGTAGTGAGGCAGTTTGGCCGCCTGGCCGATGCCGGAGACGAAGACGACCCTGTCGGGCGTCAGCTCCAGTTCGGCCAGAGCCCTCTTGAGCGATTCCAGGATGGGGAAATCGCCGCAGCCGGGACACCAGGAGATCTCGATATTTTCCAGATCGAAAACGTTGGCCATCGTCGTGCCTCCCCTCAGCTCAAAAGGCCCTTGAGCCCGTCACGGACCTGCTCGACGGAGAACTGGAGCCCCGAGTAGTTGAGCAGGTGATCCCTCACCTCGATGCCCGTCGTCTGACGGATCAGTCTGGCCAGCTGCGCGGTGGCGTTCCCCTCGACGGAGACGAGACGTCGGGCCCGACTCAGGAGGCCGGCCGTCGAAGGGTGGAGGGGCCAGACCTGGCCGAAGTGAGCCATGGCCAGACCGGGACGCCCCAGCTCGGCCAGGGCCTCTTCGACGATGAGCCGCGTCGATCCCCAGCAGAGGATGAGCGTGTCGTAGTCTTCGGGACCGACAAGCGTGGGCGCCACTGTCTCGGCCAGAAGGGCCTGAAACTTGCGCAGGCGCTTGTCGTTCATGCGCCGGCGAAGGTGGAAATCCTCGTAGACGTGGCCCACCTCATCGTGCTCGTGGCTGTCGGCACCGACGAGGCCGGGGCCGAAGCCGGGAACGGCCCGGGGCGAGATTCCGTCGGGGCTCTCCTCGTAGCGGCGATAACCGGTCCCGGCCGGAACGAGGTGTTTATCGGGCAGACTCTCTCCGACATCGAAGGGAGGAAGGTCGTAGAAGGAATTGACAAAGTACTGGTCGGTGAGGACGATGGCCGGAGACTGGAGACGGGCGGCCAGGTCGAAGGCCCGCCGCGTCAGGGAAAAGGCCTCCTCGATCGTGCCCGGGGCGAAAAGCATGCGGGGAAACTCGCCATGGCCGCCATAGAGGGCCAGCTCGAGATCGGCCTGTTCCGTCCTCGTCGCCATGCCCGTCGCCGGACCGGGACGCTGGGCCAGGTGGATCACGATGGGAGCCTCCATGACTCCGGCCAGGCTGAGTCCCTCCGTCATGAGGGCAAAGCCGCCCCCCGAGGTGGTCACCAGAGGTCTCGCCCCGGCGTAGGCGCCGCCGACGGCCCAATTGACGGCGGCGATCTCGTCCTCGACCTGTTCGACGACGAGACCGAAGTCGCGGGCCCTCTGGGCCATGAAGGAGAGGACACCTGCCGCCGGCGACATGGGATAGGCCGTGACCATGTCGCAACCACCGGCCAGGGCCCCGATGCAGACGGCGTCGTTGCCGTTGACGGCGACGCGTTTCGCGCCTTTCCGGGGCTTGACGTCGATGGAGAAGCGCCCCTCTTTTCGGAGACCGGCGGCGAGGGCCAGCCCTCGGCTCAGGGCCTGACGGTTCTGTTCGACGACGGCGTCGCCCTTGGAACTGAAACGCCTGACGAAGTAGTCCTCGACGGGCTCCGTCGAGACATCGAAAAGGCCAGCCAGAAGACCGGCGGCGACGACGCTGGCATAGACTTTCCCTCCGGCCTGGCGAGCCTCCGCCAGGAGGGGAGCGCTGACGAACTGCTCCTCGTAGCCGCCGAACTCCGAACCCAGCTCCGTTCCGTCACCGATGATGATCGTTTCTCCGTCGATGCGCTCTCGGATATTGGTCCTGACGGCACCGTCGAGGGGAATCAGAAGGTCGATTCGGTCGACGAGGGCCCGCACGGGCCTGGAGGAGACGCGGATTTCCGTCGAGTTGCTGCCGCCTCGGACGCGGGACATGTACTCCCGACTGCCGAAGACATGATACCCTTCACCACGAAGGACATGGACGAGCAGATCCTCCACCGTCTGAATGCCCTGCCCTGCGGCGCCACAGACGACAACGGAGACATCGCCGCCGTCGTTCCTTGGGAATCGGGTCATGGTCAACCTCCTCGATGAAAAAAGTTAAGATCCCTTCCCCCACGGCAGAATCATAGCACAGAGCGGCTGGAGCCGACAGGGCTCGAACCGCAAAAACAAAAATCATACCAGTTTGCGGAGTCCAAAAAGAAAGCTACAATGGGCAAAGGACGCCCCCCTCGCCGAAAGAGGGACCGGTCCTTCAGGGACACAAAAAAGGAGAGAGACTATGGACTTCATCGCCCAGCTCCACCCGACCCTACAGGCCCTTCTGGGCACCCTCTTCACCTGGGCCATGACGGCACTGGGAGCGGCAACGGTCTTTCTGCGCCGCGACCCGAGCCAGAAGCTCCTCGACGTCATGCTGGGCTTCGCCGCCGGCGTCATGATCGCCGCCAGCTACTGGTCCCTTCTGGCTCCGGCCATTGAAATGTCGGAGGAGATGGGCTTCATACCCTGGCTCCCCTCCGCCCTGGGCTTTCTCGCCGGAGGGGCCGCTCTGAGGCTCCTCGATCTCGTCGTCCCCCATCTTCACATCGGCCTGCCCCGCTCGGAGGCCGAAGGCATCCCCACGGACTGGCGGCGTTCGACGCTTCTCGTTTTGGCCATCACCCTCCACAACATCCCGGAAGGCATGGCCGTCGGCGTCGCCTTCGGCGCCGTCGCCTCAGGCATTCCATCGGCCTCTCTGGCCGGGGCGGTGGCCCTGGCCCTGGGCATCGGCATCCAGAACTTCCCCGAGGGAATGGCCGTCTCCATGCCTCTCCGCCGCGACGGACTCAGGGCGGGCAGGAGCTTCTGGTACGGCCAGCTGTCGGGTATCGTCGAACCCCTCGCCGCCGTCATCGGCGCCGCCCTGGTCACCCTCTCCCGTCCCATCCTCCCCTTTGCCCTGGCCTTCGCCGCCGGGGCCATGATCTACGTCGTCGTCGAGGAGGTCATCCCCGAGTCGCAGCAGAAGGGGAACAGCGATCTGGCCACCCTGGGCGTCATGGTGGGCTTCACGATGATGATGATCCTCGACGTCGCCCTGGGCTAGCTCCTCTTCCGGTTTCGCCTGAGGGACCAGGAGAGGTTCCTTTCGGCCCGAAAGAAAAAAGGGGAGCCGGGACGCCCCGGACTCCCCTTTTTCATGGTCTCCCTTCGTCAGATCGGCCCTTCCTTGACGGAGGCGGGATAACCGGCATCGTCGAGGGCGCCGAGAAGGGCGTCGAGGGCCTCCGTCTCGACGTCGACGGTCTTGTCGTCCAGAAGGACCTTGAACGTCGGCAGTCCCTCTTTCTCCAGCGTTTTCGTGATTCGGGCCACGCAGTGATGGCAGGCCATGTCGGGAACGCTCAGAACGTAGCGGCTCAAAGGTCACAACACTCCTTTCGCATCTACCTGGAAATCGCCTTTTTCCCCATTATCGCACAGGCAGGGAGAGAAAGAGTGAAAGGCATTCGGAATGCCGCCGGCGGACAGGCAGAGGAAAGGTCCCTAACGTGGCGAGATCCCCACGGCGAGTCAGCAGCCGGATGGCTCGAAGCGATAGCGCCGGGCCCTTTCGGCGTAGAGGTCAGATCTGACGATGGGGGCGAAGTCGTCGAAGGAGGGGGACGGAACCGTTCCCGTCCGCCCCGTGGCCACGATGGCATCGAGGGCCTCCTTCATCCCCCGGACGGCGCCGTAGAGGGCGCTGAGGGCGAAGACGACATACTTGAAACCCATCTCCTGGGCCTCACTCAGCGAGAGGAGAGGGGTCTTGCCTCCCTCGATGAGGTTCAGCATGAGAGGCGCCCGGATCGCGTCGACGACGCGCTCCATCTCCTCCCTCGTTCTCAGGGCCTCGACGAAGATGACGTCGGCCCCGACGTCGAGGGCGTCGCGGGCCCGGTCGAGGGCGCTGTCCAGCCCCTCGACGGCCAGGGCGTCGGTGCGGAAGATGATGACGAAGTCACGATCCTCTCCGTCGCGGGCGTCGACGGCAGCCCGAAGCTTGCTCCGCATCTCCTCCCGGCTGACGACACGTTTGCCCTCCATGTGGCCGCAGCGTTTGGGCCACTGCTGATCCTCGATGAAGGTCCCCGAAGCCCCCGTCCAGACATATTCCTGGACGGTACGGTAGACGTTGAGGGCATTGCCGTAGCCCGTGTCGGCGTCGCCCAGGACGGGAATGGAGACGGAACGGGCGATGTTTTTGACCTGGCGGCACATCTCGCTGAAATCGACGAGGCCGATGTCGGGAGCGCCGAGAAGGGCCGCCGCCGTTCCGTAACCGGAGTGGTGAACGGCATCGAATCCGGCCAGCTCGGCCATGCGGGCGCTGAGGGCATCGTAGACTCCGGCCGAGAGGATCGCCCCGGGACGGGCAAGCTGACGCCGGAAGAGGGTGCTTTTTCGTTCCATGGCTTGAGGGCCTCCTTTTTCCTATCCTTTCATGGCAGCGGGCAGCCAGAGGCTGAGCTGGGGAAAGGCGACGACGATGACGAGCATGACGACCATGATGAGGAGGAAGGGAAGGACGCCGTTGATGATGTCGGCCATCCGGGCCTCTTTGCTGATGCCGCTGATGACGTAGAGGTTGACGCCGACGGGAGGCGTGATGAGGGCCATCTCCATGTTGACGGTGACGATGACGGCGTACCAGATGGGGTCGATGCCCAGCAGCCCCAGCAGAGGAGCGACGAGGGGCATGGTGAGAAGGATGATGGAGACCGTCTCGAGGACACAGCCCAGGAGGAGCATGACGACGTTCATGGCCAGGATGAAGGCCAGGGGAGAGAGGTTGGCGGCGACGACGGAGTGGGTCAGGGCCTGGGGAATTTCGAGGAGCGTCATCACCTTGCCGAAGAGAAGGGCTCCGGCCATGATCATGGCGATCATGCAGGAGGTGCCCACGGAGCGAAGGCAGACTCCGGGAATATCCCTCAGACGGAGAGTCCTGTAGACGATGAGAGTCACGGCGAGGCTGTAGACGAGCCCCACGGCGGCGGCCTCGGTGGGCGTGAAGGCCCCCGTGTAGATGCCGCCCAGGATCAGCAGAGGAAGGACGATGCCCCAGATATTCTGGCGGGTCACGCGCCACCGTTCCTCCCAGGAGGCCCTCTCCATGGGGCGGAAGCCGCCGCGCCTGCTTTTCCAGACGGCATAGGCCATGAAAAGCCCCGTCAGAACCAGTCCGGGGACGACGCCGGCCATGAAGAGGCGCCCCACCGACTCCTCCGTGACGGCCCCGTAAAGGATCATGGGAATGCTGGGCGGGATGAGGATGCCCAAGGTCCCCCCTGCGGCGATGAGGCCGTAGACGAATCGGCGCTCGTAGCCCCTTTCCAGCAGGGCCGGGAGGGCCACGAGGCCCACCGTCGCCGCCGTCGCCGCGCTCGATCCTGTGATGGCGGCGAAGAAGGCGCAGCTGAGGATGGTGGCGATGGCCAGCCCTCCCGGGAGATGGCGGACCCAGACGTTCATGGCCTCGAAAAGACCGTCGCCGACCTTTCCCTCGAGAAGGATCTGGCTCATGAGAATGAAAAGCGGCACGGCGAGGAGGACGAAACTGTCCAGAGACGAAAAAAGGGTATGGCCGATGATGCCCGCCGGCAGGTCCTGGAGCCAGATAAGCAGGGCCGACGTGGAACCGAGGGAGAAAGCCACGGGCAGGCCGGCGAAGAGAATGGTCAGAAGCAGGGCTCCCACGGCGACGAGACTCAGCATGAGGCTCCCTCCTTCTTCATGCTTTCGACGAAGTGCGCCGTCGTCATGAGGGCGAACTGAACCGTCAGAAGGGCAAAACCCAGCAGAAGAGCCGACAGGGGAATGACGAGGGGAACGCCGAGAGGCGTCGGCGAATGTTTCTTGAAAAGAAGGGCCTTGGCGACCATGTCCCAGGCCTGGAGGACCACGACGGAACAGAAAAGAGTCCCGCCCAGGGAGGTCACAGCGGCCACGAAGGCCCGAAGGCGCCGAGGAAGACGGGTCACGACGAGATCGATGTGGACGTGACGCCCCTCCTGAAGGGCATAGGCCGATCCGGCCAACATGATCCAGATGAACAGGTAGGTGGCCGTCTCTCCCGCCCAGAGCGTCGGGGCGTTGAAGACATAGCGGGCGATGACCTCCCAGAAGAGGATGAATCCCATGAGAAGAATGCCCAGGCCGCTTGCGTAACCGAAGAAGCGATTCACTCCCTCGACCGTTTTTCTGATCGTCTTTATCATTGTCTACCTCCATCAAAGCCCGTCCGGATCCGCCGAAAGAGAACCCCGGAAAACTTCTTCCGGCTTCACCCTCCGCGACCGGCCGGGGCCTTTTTCGGAGCTGCCCCGGAAAGAAGGGCCTCACCTGTCTCAAGAGAGCGTTCTTTGAGATCGGGCCCTTTCGGGGCGGCGGCGTATCTCCATAAAGGCGTCCGCCCCGTCTCGACAGAGCCTGGGGCGGACGCCGCGTCTGAAAGGTACCGGCCCTTACTGGGCCAGGGCGGCCAGTTCCATCAGCCGCCGGCCCAGCTCTCCGCTTTCAGCGATGAAGCCGTCGCGGACCGAAGATGTGGCCTCGACGAAGGCCTGGCGCTGAGCGGCGTCGAGCTCGACGATTTCCACGCCCTTTTCCTTGAGGGCCGTCAGGGCCTCCGCCTCGGAACGGGCCATCTCGGCCCTGATCCAGGAGGCCGCATCCTTGCCGGCACGCTCGAGGACATCGCGCGTCGAGTCGGAAAGCCCCTCCCACCACTTGAGGTTGGACTGAAGGGCGAACTGGGCCGCCGAGTAGTTGCAGACGGTCATATACTTCTGAACCTCGTAGAGCTTGCGCGAGTAGGCGGCGGGAGCGCCCGTCGTCGAGCCGTCGACGGTGCCCCTCTGAAGGGCCATGTACATCTCCGTCGAGCTCAAAGCCGACGGCGTGCCTCCAAGAGCCAGCACGGCATCGGCCGTTCCCGTGCTGAAGGTGCGGATCTTGAGGCCCTTGAAATCGGCAGGGGCAAGGAGGGGGCGCTTGCTGTTGAGGAACTGGACGAAACCGTAATCCATCCAGAAGACGACCTTGCACCCCTTTTCGTTGAAGGCGCCGTCAAGCAGGGTTCCCGCCTCGGAATCGAGGAAGCGCTCGATGGAGGCCAGGTCGGCGAAGACGAAGGGAACGCCGAAGATGTCGGCGGCGGGAATCATGCCCGACCACTGGTTGACGGGGACGAGGCCCATCTCGACCAAGCCCTGCTGAAGGGCCTCGACGATCTCCGTGTCCTTGAAGAGCTGGGCCGAATGGAAGAGTTTGATCTCCACGTCACCGCCGGAGTACTCCTTCACCTTGGCGGCGAAGACCTCGGCCGCCTCGGAGAGGAAGTGGGAGGGGGGAAGCTGATTGGAAAGGCGGAAGGACTCGGCCGCCGAGGCGGCGAAAACCGCCGACAGGACCAGGGTCACCGCAAGAAGAAGGACGGAAAGGGCTCTTTTTTCTCTTTTCACGAAAATCATCTCCTCGAAAAAATAAAAAGCAAAAAGCTTATAGATGAGAGGCGACGGCGTCGCCGACGGCCGATGTCGTGCCCCGTCCGCCCATCTCCTCGGGGAGCTCGTCGGGACGTGCTCCGGCCAAAAAGGCTCCCACGGCCGCCTCGACGGAGCGGGCCGCCTCCTTCTCGCCGAGACAATCCAGCATGAGAGCCGCCGAAAGGATGGCCGCCAGGGGATTGGCCCGATTCTGGCGGGCGATGTCGGGGGCCGATCCGTGGACGGGCTCGAACATGCCCAGTCCGGCCCCGATGTTGGCTCCGGCGGCGACGCCCAGGCCGCCGCTGAGGGCCGCCAAAAGATCGCTGACGATGTCGCCGAACATGTTGGGACAGAGGACGACGTTCCACTTCCAGGGCGTGCGCACCAGATGGTAGCAGAGGGCATCGACGTTGATCGTCTCGAAGGTCAGGCCTCGTTTCTCCGTCTCGTCGCGGGCCATCTCCTCCCAGAAGCCGTAGAGCTGAGGCATGGCGTTGGCCTTCGTCGCCAAGGTAAGGCGCTTTTCGCCCCGGCCCAGGGCGCGTTCGCAGGCATCGGCCGTGATGCGCCGCACGGCCCCCTCCGTGGCGAGGCCGACCTGGAAGGCCGACCTCTGCGGCGTGGAAAAACGGACCCGCATCTCGCCCTCCATCGTGTAGAGGCCCCGCTCGAGGCCGAGGTCGACGGGCGATCCGCCGTCGCCGCCAAGGCCCACGTAGAAGTCCTCCGTGTTCTCGCGGACGACGAGAAGGTCCATCTCCCTGCCCTCCGGCAGGGGGACGGGAAGGGGGACGCGGGGGAAGGCCTTGGCCGGCCGGAGGTTGACGAACATGTCGAAGAAGAACCGGAGCTTCAGGAGAATGCCCCGCTCCAGGATGCCCGCCTTGACGCGGGGATCGCCGATGGCCCCGAGAAGAAGGGCCTGGCAGGACTGGAGTTCGTCCAGAACCGATTCGGGCAGAATCTCACCCGTCTTCAGGTAATGCTCGGCACCGAAGGGATAGTCGACCCAGGAGAGGCCGAATCCCTTGGCCGAGGCGACGGCCTCGACGACCTTGCGGGCCTCGGCGACGACTTCGGGACCGATGCCGTCGCCGGCCATCTGGGCGATGCGGTAGGAGCGGCTCATCGTCTGGCCTCCTCTTTCTTCTTCTCCTCCAGACGGCGGCGGACGAAGGGGGCGAGACCTCCCGCCTCGACCAGCTCCTGGAGAGAGGGGGGAAAGGGCGCCACGGAGAAGGTGACGGCCTTCGTTCTGTTCTGCACCGTCCCCGCCCGGGCGTCGACGACGACGACATCTCCTTCCTCGATGGAGGCCGCCGCCTCGGGCGAGACGACGATGGGCAGCCCCACGTTGAGGGCGTTGCGGAAGAAGATGCGGGCGAAGGAGGAGGCGATGACGCAGGAGATCCCCGCCCCCTTGATGGCCAGGGGGGCATGTTCGCGGCTGGAGCCGCAGCCGAAATTCTCGCCTCCGACGATGACGTCGCCTGAGGCGATCTTGTTGACGAAGTCGGCGTCGGCATCTTCCATGCAGTGCTTGCCCAACTCGACGGCGTTGTCGGTGACGAGATAGCGGGCGGGGATGATCACGTCCGTGTCGATGTCATCGCCGAAGCGCCAGGCCCGGCCCTCAATGTTCATCGCCTTCGACCTCCTTCAGTTCCTCTTCGCTCAGGATTTCCCGGGGATCGGTGATGTGCCCCGTAAGGGCCGTCGCCGCCGCCACGAGGGGGCTGGCCAGGTAGAGTTCGCTCCCGGGATGGCCCATGCGTCCCACGAAGTTGCGGTTGCTCGTCGCGAGGCAGCGCTCGCCCGAGGCGAGAATGCCCATATGGCCGCCCAGGCAGGGTCCGCAGGTGGGCGTGCAGACGACGGCGCCCGCTTCGGCGAAGGTCGTCAGGTAACCTCGGCGGAGCGATTCGGACCAGACCTCGTAGGAGGCGGGAATGATGATGCAGCGCAGTCCGTCACGAACCTGACGCCCCCGGAGAAGGCGGGCCGCCAGGGCCATGTCGCGGAGACGGCCGTTGGTGCAGGAGCCGATGAAGACCTGATCGACGTCCACGCCGGAGGCCTCGCCCACGGAGCGGACGTTGGCCGGGGAGTGGGGAAAGGCCACCTGAGGTTCGAGAGAGGTCACGTCGATTTCGACCGTCTCGGCGTAGAAGGCTCCCTCGTCGGGGAAAAGGGCCGTGAAGGGACGCGCGGCCCGGGCCCCGGCATAGGCGAGCGTCTTCTCGTCGGGGACGAAGAGGCCCGCCTTGGCTCCGCCCTCGACGGCCATGTTGGCCACGGTGAAACGGTCGTCCATGGGGAGATCGGCTAGGGCCCCTCCCTCGAACTGGAAGGCCTTGTAGCGGGCTCCCTGAGTCCCGAGACGGCCCAGAAGGGCCAGGATCAGGTCCTTTCCTGTGATCCAGGGACGACGCCTTCCCGAGAAAAGAACGCGGACCGTCGGCGGGACCATGAGCCACGACTCGCCCAGGGCCCAGACGGCGGCCAGATCCGTCGACCCGACTCCCGTCGAGAAGGCCCCCAGGGCACCGCCGGTGCAGGTATGACTGTCGGCGCCGAAGACGAGATCGCCGGGGAGGATGTAGCCCTTTTCGGGAAGAAAGGCATGCTCGACGCCGACGCGCCCCACTTCCCAGTAGAGCATGCCCTGATCCTGAGCGAAGAGGCGGGCCGTCTTGGCCTGCTCGGCGGCGGCGATATCCTTGTTGGGCGTGAAATGATCGGGGAGAATGGCGCAGCGCTCCCTGTCGAAGACCTTCTCGGCACCCATGTCGCGGAAGGCGTTGATGGCCGGGGCGCCGGTGATGTCATTGGTGAAGGCGAAATCGACCTTGACGGAACAGATGGCCCCCACGTCGGCGGGATCGGGGCTATGGGAGGCGATGAGGGCCTCTGCCAGCGTTCTTTTTTTCACTCCATGTCACCTCTTTCACGTTTTTCGACGGAACGGGACGCTCTCGGACTCAGCTCGGCTCGGACGTGACGGGAAGCCCCCCTTTGAGCAAATTCCACGCATGAAGACGAAAAAGGCCGGGGTCCCTCTTCTGGGATCCCGGCCCTCGGACGCCGAAAGGCGCGCGGAGGCACGCCTCAGACAGCCTCGGGGGAGACCCCGAAGCCAATAAGTCGCCGCACGGAAGAGAACACCTTTTGTTGGAACATAACCCGATCTCCCTCCCGTCGAATTAACTGCAAGGCCCCTCAGGAAATTGTGACGTATCCTAACGCCGCAGGTCCAATCTGTCAACCCCGGTTTCGGGCGATTGTCGCCGGACAATGGTATTGTCACTCGTGAAGAGGACAGGGAAAATGTCACTTATGACGACCAGGAGAGACCTACTCATGAAGACAAAAGAAGCAAGGCGCTTGGGGTTGGTGGAAGAGGCTGTCGCGGGCAACCTGACGGTTCAGGAGGTGGCCGATCGGCTCGGTCTGAGCCGCCGTCAGGTCTTTCGGCTCAAACGACGCTACCGGGAAGAAGGAGCGCAGGGGCTCCTGCACAAGGGACGAGGCAAACCGTCCCGGCGCAGAATCTCTCAGGAGACACGGGATTTCGTCGTCAGTCTGGCCAAGGGTCTTTACAGGGATACGAGCTGTCAGCACATGGCCGAACTCCTTGCCGAAGAGCATGATCTCGTGCTGAGCGCCAAGAGCATCGCCCGTTTCCTTCGCGCGGAGAACCTGTCCCTCGTTCATCGCCACCGGGCCCCGAAGCGGCGTTCCCGCAGGGTCCGACGGTCCCGACGAGGCGATCTGGTCCAGATGGACGCCTCTCCTTTCGATTGGTTCGAGATCGGTGAGCGTTGCACTCTCCACGGCGTGGACGATGCCACAGGAGAGGTCCTCGGTCTGTGGATGGCCAGGAATGAGTGCCTCTTCGGCTACTTCCGCGTGCTCCGTCAGATGCTTGATCGCCACGGCGTGCCTCGCGAGCTTTACGCCGACCGCCACACCATCTTCCTTTCTCCCAAGTCGGAAAAACTGACGATCAAGGAGGAGCTGGAGGACTCGGCGCCTGTAACCCAGTTCGGCCGCGCTCTGGAGGCTCTCGGAACTCGCTATGTCCCTGCAGGGTCTCCCCAGGCGAAGGGGCGGATCGAAAGGCTCTGGGGAACTCTTCAGGATCGTCTCGTCGTCGCCTTCCGACTGGCCGGAGTGAAAACGATCGAAGAGGCCAACGTCCTGCTCGCCGCCTACCCGGGAGAGGTCCATAACCCGAGGTTCGCTCGTCCTCCCGCAGAGGGGGCATCTGCCTTTCTCCCTCCGCCGGACGGACCCGCTCTCGATCTCCTCCTGACTCGCCAGACCGACCGGAAGGCCTCGGGAGACTCGACGATTTCCCTCGACGGAAAACAGTACGCCCTGATAGGCCCCCGCAGACGCCCCCTGCTTCTTGCCAGGGGACAGGCGGTCAAGGTCATCGAGAAGCTCGACGGGAAACTCCTGGCTCTTGTCCATGACGGGCTCTACGATCTCGCAGCCGTCGACAAAGAGCCCCCTGCGACTCCCCCGCCTGTCATCGAGACGAAGACAGGCACTCCATGCAAAACGAAGAAGCAGAGGAAGCCGGCGGCAGACCATCCCTGGCGACAGAATCCCGCTCCTCCTGCCGCGGCGGTCGGCTCCGAGCAAGGGACGGGTTCCCCTCCCTAGAAGGACCTCCGCCGCGGAGGAAAGCCAAGGCGGGCTGTTGACGGGGGCGATTTCAGCCCCTCGAAAGCGACACTTTCATTGTCCCTCAGACCCTCTTTTTAGATGACATTTTTAGTGTCCCTTGACACCCCGGTTTCGGGCGATGTCGCCGGACAATGGTATTGTCACTCGTGAAGAGGACAGGGAAAATGTCACTTATGACGACCAGGAGAGACCTACTCATGAAGACAAAAGAAGCAAGGCGCTTGGGGTTGGTGGAAGAGGCTGGGGCAACCTGACGGTTCAGGAGGTGGCCGATCGGCTCGGGCTGAGCCGCCGTCAGGTCTTTCGGCTCAAACGACGCTACCGGGAAGAGGGAGCGCAGGGGCTCCTGCACAAGGGACGAGGCAAACCGTCCCGGCGCAGAATCTGTCAGGAGACACGGGATTTCGTCGTCAGTCTGGCCAAGGGTCTTTACAGGGATACGAGCTGTCAGCACATGGCCGAACTCCTTGCCGAAGAGCATGATCTCGTGCTGAGCGCCAAGAGCATCGCCCGTTTCCTTCGCGCGGAGAACCTGTCCCTCGTTCATCGCCACCGGGCCCCGAAGCGGCGTTCCCGCAGGGTCCGACGGTCCCGACGAGGCGATCTGGTCCAGATGGACGCCTCTCCTTTCGATTGGTTCGAGATCGGTGAGCGTTGCACTCTCCACGGCGTGGACGATGCCACAGGAGAGGTCCTCGGTCTGTGGATGGCCAGGAATGAGTGCCTCTTCGGCTACTTCCGCGTGCTCCGTCAGATGCTTGATCGCCACGGCGTGCCTCGCGAGCTTTACGCCGACCGCCACACCATCTTCCTTTCTCCCAAGTCGGAAAAACTGACGATCAAGGAGGAGCTGGAGGACTCGGCGCCTGTAACCCAGTTCGGCCGCGCTCTGGAGGTTCTCGGAACTCGCTATGTCCCTGCAGGGTCTCCCCAGGCGAAGGGGCGGATCGAAAGGCTCTGGGGAACTCTTCAGGATCGTCTCGTCGTCGCCTTCCGACTGGCCGGAGTGAAAACGATCGAAGAGGCCAACGTCCTGCTCGCCGCCTACCCGGGAGAGGTCCATAACCCGAGGTTCGCTCGTCCTCCCGCAGAGGGGGCATCTGCCTTTCTCCCTCCGCCGGACGGCCCCGCTCTCGATCTCCTCCTGACTCGCCAGACCGACCGGAAGGCCTCGGGAGACTCGACGATTTCCCTCGACGGAAAACAGTACTCCCTGATAGGCCCCCGCAGACGCCCCCTGCTTCTTGCCAGGGGACAGGCGGTCAAGGTCATCGAGAAGCTCGACGGGAAACTCCTGGCTCTTGTCCATGACGGGCTCTACGATCTCGCAGCCGTCGACAAAGAGCCCCCTGCGACTCCCCCGCCTGTCATCGAGACGAAGACAGGCACTCCATGCAAAACGAAGAAGCAGAGGAAGCCGGCGGCAGACCATCCCTGGCGACAGAATCCCGCTCCTCCTGCCGCGGCGGTCGGCTCCGAGCAAGGGACGGGTTCCCCTCCCTAGAAGGACCTCCGCCGCGGAGGAAAGCCAAGGCGGGCTGTTGACGGGGGCGATTTCAGCCCCTCGAAAGCGACACTTTCATTGTCCCTCAGACCCTCTTTTTAGATGACATTTTTAGTGTCCCTTGACACCCCGGTTTCGGGCGAGAAAGGCCAGGGCCGAGGCGGCGTAGTAGGCCACGCCGCAGGGAAGGGCCCTTTCGTCGATGTCGAAGCGAGGATGATGATGGGGCCATAGGGCGGCCCCGTCGCTGCCGACGCCCAAGAAGGCAAAGTGAGCCGGGACATGGCCGCCGTAAAAGGCGAAATCCTCGCTGACGGCGACGGGAGCCATGGAGACGATCCGATCGGCGCCAAAAAGGGCCGCGACGACGGAAGAAGCCGCTTCGGCAAGCTCGGCATCGTTCGCCGTCACGGGACAGAGCTCGTCGTAGGTCACCATCGCCTCGGCCCCGAAGGCCGAGGCCGTCGACTGGGCGACACGTTCCACGCGAGCCCGGGTCCCCTTCTGAAGCTCTTCATCGAAGGCGCGCACCGTTCCTTCGATGCGCCCCTCCCCTGCGATGATGTTCCAGAGGGATCCGCAGCGCAGCGTCCCAAGGGAGAGGACAAGGGACTTGAGGGGATCCGTCTCGCGGCTTACGACGGTCTGGAGGTTCATGACGACGGCGGAAGCGGCCACGACGGCATCGACGGTCTGATGAGGCTTTCCGGCATGACCGCCCCGACCTCGGATGTCGATGGCGAGGCGATCGCAGGAGGCCATGCGAGGCCCGGCCTCGACGGAAAAGGTTCCCGAGGGGAGATCGATCCAGACATGAAGACCGAAGAGGGCCTCGACACCCTCCAGAGCGCCGCCGTCGACCATCAGGCGGGCTCCGGCCGAGATCTCCTCTCCGGGCTGAAAAAGGAGACGGACCGTGCCCGCAAAGGACCGTCGCCGCGCGAGAATCCCTGCGGCTCCGAGGAGCATGGCCGTATGGGCATCGTGACCGCAGCCATGCATCAGCCCCGGGCGACATGAGGCATAGTCTTTTTCGCTTTCCTCCTGAAGGACGAGGGCGTCCATATCGGCCCTGAGGGCCACGACAGGTCCGTCAGCGTCGCCGACGATGTCGGCGACGACGGCCGTCTCCCCCAGGCGGCGAGGAGCCAGTCCCAGGCGTCGCAACTCCCTCTCGACGGAAGCGGCCGTCTCGAATTCCTTGAGGCTCTCCTCGGGATGACGATGGAAATGGCGCCTCAAAGTCCGAACCTCTTCCTCCATGGACAGGGCCTCAAGAGCGATCTCTTTCATGGTCCTCCTCCTTCCCTGACAGGGGCCTTGAGCCTAGCCCTCCCGCTCCTGCCTGTCAATCGGCGGGATATCCGCCTAGATCGGCAGGCAAAAACAGGATGGAAGTCCATCGGCCCGGCCAGGAGGCGCCTGAAGGGCGGAGTCGACGGCCTCGACCCCGCGCCGGCGAGATGATTGGAACGGACCTTGAATCGGCGGATCCGACGGAGCTCCCCTTGAAGAGCCCGCGGATCCAGGGTGACGCTTTTCGATTGGCTTTCTATTGAGTAGTGGAACGGGAGAGCCTTTTAAGATGCCATCAATATCACCTCGTTGGTGTGGGTTTGGGTGTGGTAACCAAAACTCTATCGCCGCTCTAGCAGCGGTGCCAACGAGGTCTTTCTATGTCTTTAGCCTGCGGATCCAGGGAAACAGGAGAGACTTGACAGAAGGACACAGGGGAGAGTAAGGTGCTTGAGCGCGTCATGCAGCAATATCACCGTTCCGGGGAGGTGTCGACCTTGTCCTGCAGGAAACCGCTTCAGACCTCTCGATTTTATTTTTATTACGTTGTCGCGGGGAGCCTGCCTGGTCTGGTCGGCGTCTGAGATGACGTGGACAAGAAAACCGGCGGGCCCCCTCAGGGGGTCCGCTTTTTTGTTCCCGTCCTTATCGAGTGGAGTTCGAGAAAGGAGAGAGAAGAAAGGTGAACGTACAACTTGTCATTTTGGTGATTTACGCCATCGTTCTGGCCGCCATTTCGGCGGCGGCCTCGAAGTTGAGGCAGAAAAGCAAGGGAGAGGCCCTGGAATATCTCCTGGCCGGGAGAAGGCTGCCGGCCGTCGTCGTCGCCGCCATGCTAGCCGGTCTGGCCATAGGAGGCGTCTCCACCGTAGGCGTCGCGCAGGACGCCTACAACCGGGGCCTTTCGGCCGGCTGGTACAACGCGGCCTGGGGCATCAGCGGCATCGTCGTCGGTCTTTTCGCCGCCTCCTTTTTCCGCCGCAGCGGCGTCACGACCATCCCCGAAATGATGGGACGTCTCTACGGTCGCAAGGCCCGCTTCGTCGGAGCCCTGGCCCAGATCCTGGTCCTCATGGTCATCACCTCCCTGCAGTACGTGGCGGGAGGCGCCATCCTGACGGCCATCCTTCCTGCCGTCTTCACCTTCAAGACGGGCATGATCGCCACGGCCCTCCTCTTCGTCGGCATCGCCTTCATCGGCGGCTACTGGGCCGGAGGGATCAGCAACATCCTCAACGTCGTCGTCATCTATGTGGGCATCATCGCCGCTCTCATCGCCGCGACGGGGCAGTTCGGCGGCTGGGACAACGTCGTCGCCGCCCTTCCTCCCGACAGGCCCTGGTTCGACTGGACGGCCGGAGCGGGAGTGGCCGTCATCGCCGCCTGGATGGTCGTCATGCTCACTCAGGCCTTCTCTCTCCAGGCCGTCTCCCAGATCGCCTTCGCCGCAAAAGACGCCCCGACGGCCCGTCGCGGCTTCATCCTCGGCGGCATCATCATCCTTCCCGCCGGCTTCCTCTGCGCCCTCTTCGGCGTTCTCGCCGCCGCACAGTTCCCCCACCTGGAAAACGCCGCCATGGCCCTGCCCACCTTGGCGACGGCCATCAATCCCCTCATCGGCGGCCTCTTCCTGGCCGGACTCTGGGCTGCCGACATCTCCACCGCCGTGGCCCTCCTCCTGGGCAGTTCGACTCTCGTCGTCGAGGATATCGTCAAATCCCTGCTGCCTGAAAAAAGCTGGAGAGGGCGGGAGATGTTTCTCTCCCGCACCGTGATCCTCGTCGTCAGTCTCGGGACCTTCTTCCTGGCCCTGACGGCGGCCGATATTCTCAGGACGGTGACGACGGCTCTGGCCATAACGGCCTCCTTCACCCTCCTCATCCTCTCTCGCCTTCTCGTCCCCTCTCTATGCCGTCGAGCCAACGGATTCTGGACCATCGCCACCTCCCTTCTCGTCTGGCTCCTCTGGACCTTCGTCCCCTCCTTCCGCATCACGCCCCACATCGTCTACCTCGAATGGCCCCTCTGCCTGACGGCCTTCGTCCTCTCCTCCCTCCTCGGCCGGGAGGGACTGCCCGCGGAGGAGCTCTCTCCGTCGGAACTCACCGTCGCCCCCGCCGCCGAAGGGGAGTAAGATAGCTTCCAAACCCCAAAGGAGATGGTCCCGTGATCACCTACGACACACTGAAGACCCTTGCGTCCCACATCCTTCAAGGTCTCGGCTATGGCGCCGAGGCGGCCGATCTGACGGCCCGCGTCCTCGTCGAGGCCGACGCCAGGGGCGTCGCCTCCCACGGAGTGGCCCGCCTCGCCTTCTACGAGAGCAACCTCAAGGGCGGCGTCGTCGACCTCGAGGCGACGCCGGAGATCGTCCACGAGACCCCCCTCTCCCTCGTCGTCGACGGCCACGGAGCCGTCGGCCCCATCGTCTCCCGCTTCGCCATGGACCGATGCCTCGAAAAGGCCCGGGCAGTGGGAGCGGGCTTCGCCTCGGTGCGCAACTCCAACCACTACGGCATGGCCGGGCTCTGGGCCGAAGAGGCCGCCGCCGAGGGGATGATCGGCCTCTCCTTCACCAACACCCGAAGCTGCGCCATCGTCACCTTCGGCAAGAGAAGCCTCATGGGGACCAACCCCATCGCCGTGGCCATCCCCACGGGCGAGGAGCCTTTCCTCCTCGACATGGCGACGACGACGGTGGCTCACGGCAAGATCGAAGTCTGCGACCGCCGGGACAAGGCCATGCCCCTGGGCTGGGCCGTCGACGAAGAGGGACGGGGAACGACAGACGCCCATCTCGTCGTCGATCACTTCCACAAGGGCGTCCCCTACGGAGGCCAGCTCTATCTCGGAGGCGAGGGGGAGCTCCTCGGTGGCCACAAGGGCTACGGCTTGGCCCTGCTCGTCGAACTCCTCTGCGCCGGCCTCTCCCTGGGGAGCTGGAGCCCGCGCATCTACGGCGAAAGGGGAACGAAAAACGGCATCGCCCACTTCTTCGCCGCCCTTCGCCTCGACCTCTTCGGCGAGAGGGAGGCCATAGAGAGACATGTGGCCGCCATCCTCGACGAGATCCGCCGGAGCGAAAAGGCCGAGGGGGAATCGCGCATCTACATCCACGGCGAGAAGGAGAGAGAAAACCGCCGACGGGCCCTCGAAGAGGGCATCGACCTCGACGAGGCCACGAGAGACCTCCTGGCCCGCTACTGTCAGCGTTTTGCTCTCGCCTGCCCCTCCTTCTGAAGGACGAAAAAGAGGCCCCTGTCGAAAGACAGGGACCTCTTCGTGAAGACTTGGTTGCGGGGGCAGGATTTGAACCTGCGACCTTCGGGTTATGAGCCCGACGAGCTGCCAAACTGCTCCACCCCGCGGCGTTGAGGGCTACAGTTAGGCATTATAGCACAGATCGGCAGAAAGACCAGAGGCAATATGAAGAAAATTCCCCTTTCCTGCCTGACGGGTTTCGACTCACAGGAAAGGCAGAAGACCAGGAGGCCTCACATGAAGGATCTTTTCGCCCATCTGCCCGCAGCGGGCACGCTCGTGAACGCCCTGGCCGTCGTCATCGGCAGCACGGCAGGGCTTCTCATCCGATCCAGACTGCCGGAGAATCTCATGAAGGCCATCTTCCAGTCCATCGGCCTCTTCACCCTCTTCCTGGGCGTCCACATGGCCTCTCAGACGGGAAACTTCCTCGTCCTCATCTTCAGCCTCGTCCTGGGCTCCATCCTGGGAGAACGGATCGACCTCGACGGTCTCCTCCAGAAGTTCGGCGAGGTTCTCAAAAAACGCTTCAGCAAGGGCAACGACCGTTTCGTCGAGGGCTTCATCACGGCCTCCCTCCTCTTCTGCACGGGATCGATGGCCATTCTGGGGGCCATCGAAGAGGGGCTGGGCGGCTTTCCCAACCTGCTTTTCGCCAAATCCCTCCTCGACGGCGTCTCCTCTTTGGCTCTGTCGGCCTCCCTGGGACTGGGCGTCCTCTTCGCCGCCATCCCTCTCGTCCTTTACCAGGGTAGTCTCACCTTCTTCGCCGGAGCGGCCCAGACCTATCTCTCCCAGGCCGTCATCAACGAAATGAGCGCCGTCGGCGGCCTCATTCTCCTCGGACTGGGACTGGTCATCTTGGACATCAAGGCCATCAAGGTGACGAACATGCTGCCAGGTCTGATTCTGGCCGCCCTCATGGCCGCTTTCTTCCTCTAGGCGGGCCGGGGCTGGATTGCGGCTGCCTCTTTCGCTATAATGGGGACGTAAGCTTTTCTATGAGAAAACCTTACGGGAGGTGGCCTAGGTGCGCAAGTTCCGTTGTCTCAGTTGCAGGCATGAATTCGAAGCGGCTCCCAATGTCGTTCCCGCCCACTGCCCCAAGTGCTACAACCGCTACGTCGAACTCGTCGAGGGACCGGCCGTCAAGGGCAAGTCCTGGGGCAGCAAGAGCTACAGCGTGGCCCCGAGGAAGAGTTAGGTTCCAGGAGTGCGCCGCTGAAAGGACAGGGGAGAGACGGCCATGCCGTCCCTCCCCTTTTTTCGGATTTTTCGGTGGAGGCAAGATGATGTACGAATTAATTCAACTGGGTCAACGAAGCTATTACATCAACAGCCCTGTCAAAGTCGGGGTTTACAGGAACAATGAAACCGAAGTCTGTCTCATCGATAGTGGGAACGACAAAGATATAGTGGACCCCGAAAACTGGACCACGAGCTAAGTTGCAGTTGAAGTCGGGCTGTATCATAGGGTCCCAGAAAGAGAGGGGACATCATGGCAGCCAAGCGACAGAGGCGTTCAGCGGAGTTCAAAAGCAAAGTAGCCTTCGCTGCCCTGAAAGGGGATAAGACCCTGGCTCAATTGTCGGGTGAGTTCGAGGTTTCCGCCGTCCAGATCGGTCAGTGGAAGAAGCAGCTTCTGCAAGGGGGTCCGGAGATCTTTCAACGCAAAGGCACTCCGATGGATGTCGAGACGTCGATGGCCCCCCTCTACCAGGAGATCGGTCGGCTCAAGATGGAGCTCGACTGGCTCAAAAAAAAATCAGGCGCTGACGCTTGAGGGAAAGCGGACCTCCATCGATCCCGAGCACCCTTCGATCAGTGTTCGTCGGCAATGTGACCTCCTTGATCTTAACCGGTCCAGCTTCTACTACGCGAGCTCTTCCGCGACGGAGACGGCGGAGAACCTTGAAATCATGGAGCTCATCGACGGCCGGTACACCTGCGCCCCCTCTTACGGGAGCCGCCGGATGACGGCCTGGCTGCGTCGACAGGGACAGGACGTGAACCGCAAACGGATCGGACGGCTGATGAGGCTTATGGGGCTCGAAGGGATTGGCCCCAAACCGGGAACCAGCAAGCCTCACCCCGAACATGAGATTTATCCCTACCTGCTCCGGAACGCCGTCATCGTCAGACCGAATCAGGTCTGGAGCACCGATGTCACCTACCTCCCGATGAGTGGCGGTTTCATGTACCTCGCGGCCGTCATCGATTGGCACAGCCGCTTCGTTCTCTCCTGGGAACTTTCCAACACCCTGGACGCAGAGTTCTGCGTCGTCGCCCTCGACAGGGCCCTTCGGCAGGGAACGCCGGAGATCTTCAACACCGACCAGGGCTGTCAGTTCACCAGTAAGGCCTTTCTGTCTCTGCTCAAGGAAAAGGAGATCCGGATCAGCATGGACGGTCGTGGCAGGGCCCTCGACAACATCTTCGTGGAACGCTTCTGGCGGACCCTCAAGTATGAGTGGCTCTACTTGAACGACTACGAGCGGGTCCGCGATCTCCGCTGCGGCCTGCGGGAGTATATGGACTTCTACAACGACGAAAGGCTTCACTCCTCACTGAACTACAGGACACCGCGGGAGGTTCACTTTGCCGACCGGGAGGGACCGATGGCGGTCTGACTTTAACTAACTTCGGGCCTCAAATGGTCTTGACAATGGGGTCCACCATAAGAGGCCGGCAAAAAAATACTCAAAATACTGGAAAGCAACGACTGGAAGTTGGGATGCATCATCAACACCCACTCCAACGCCGATCACATCGGAGGCAACAACTACCTCCAGCAGCACACAGGCTGCACGATATTCTCCAGCGGGATAGAAGTCGCCTTCTCCAAGTTTCCGATCTTAGAACCGTCCTTTTTATATGGGGGGTACCCGTGTAAGGATCTACGGCACAAGTTTCTTCTAGCTGCTGAAAGCAACGTCATTGATCTGACTAGCGAAAATTTTCCCAAGGACTTGCACGTCATTCCTCTTCCCGGCCATTTCTTTCATATGGTAGGAATTCGTACACCAGACGACGTCGTATTCCTTGCAGACAGCGTTAACAGCGAAATGATACTCGAAAAATATCAAATTTCCTTTATTTACGATGTCAGTAAATATCTAGAAACGCTTTCCATGATAAAAACCATTCAAGCTGAAATTTTTGTTCCAGCTCACGCGGAAGTCACCCGTGACATCAGGCCTCTAGCGGAACTAAACTACAAAAAAATAATGGAAATATCGGAAAAAATCCTGGAGATATGTCGGCAACCTCTCTGTTTCGAGGACATCCTGCAAAAAATTTTCGCTGCCTATCAGTTGACAATGACCTTCGAGCAGTATGTCCTTGTAGGAAGCACGGTCCGCTCCTATCTCTCCTGGCTGAAGGACGAGGGCAAATTAAATGTCCAATTCAAGGAGAACAGGCTCCTCTGGCAGGCAAAGTCGGGTTCCTGAAGGGGACCTCGCCGAAAACGGAGACCTCAGCACCCCTTCCACGAGGGGGGGCGTCGGGCCAAGAAGGCTTCGACGCCCTCTCGGGCGTCTTCCGTGACGGCCAAAGCGGTGAACTGCTCTCCGGCCACGTCGATGGCCCGTTCCAGCATGAGGGCCTCGATGCGGTGCATACCTCTCTTGCCCGCAGCCAGGGAGAGAGGGCTTTTCGCGGCCAATCTCCGCGCCAGTTCGAGGGTGGCCGCGGCGAGCTCCTCGCGAGGAACGGCGCGACAGACGATTCCCATCCTCTCCGCCTCGGCGACGGGAAGGAAGTCGCCGGAGAGGACATAATGAAGGGCCCGCTTGGGGCCGATCCACCGGGCCAGCTGATAGCCTGGCTCAAGACAGATGAGCCCTACGTTGACGGCCGTCGTTCCCAGCACGGCGTCATCGGAGGCGACGATAAAATCACAGGCCAGAGCCAGCCCGGCGCCGTTGGCCAGGGCATAGCCCTGAATGGAGGCGATGACGGGCTTGGTCATGGAGGCCAGACGGTAGTTGTGGCGATCCATCAGGGCCAGGAAGGGACGCATCTCCCGGCGTTCCTGGGCCAAAAATTCCTTCAGGTCGATCCCCGTCGAGAAGTGCTTCCCCGCCCCCTCGACGACGACGACACGGACGTCGGAGGAGCGCTCCATGGCCTCCAGCGCTTCGTCGAGCTCGAGAGCCAAGGCCCTGTTGAAGGTATTCATGGCCTCGGGACGGTTGAGGGTCACGAAACCGACGGCGCCTTCGACGCGCCTTCTCACGCAAACGGCATCGCTCACAAGAAAATCCCCTTTCGATGATTCCCTTCCAAGATTCCCTTCCAATTATGAGGAGAAATCCTCTCTCCGGCGGGGAAAAGCCACCTCCATTTTAGCTCCCGAGAAAACGGACGTCATGGAAAAAGGGCAAGGGAGCCCTGAGCTCCCTTGCCCTTCGTGACAGTAACAGGCCTTACCTGGGCTTGGCCGCCGTCAGGTCATCCGATTTCAAGGCGCTCCAAGCCTCTTTGACGAGCATGAAGGCCAGGACAAGAAGAACGACGGCCATCCCCGAAAGCAGAGGGTTGTTCAGGTTGGCCTTGATGAGAAGGAAGAGGGCCGCGACCGTCGTGACGAGCATGAAGACCATGGGGATCATGACGAACTTGGCATCCTTCTTGAGACCTTTCGTGATCCAGACGCCGATGGCCAGAAGAGCCAGGGCCGCGACAAGCTGATTCGCCGCGCCGAAGACGGGCCAGATGAGGGCCCAGGCCGGCTTGCCTCCCGTCTTGTAGAACAGGAGGACCATGGCCAGGGCGACGCCGACGATCGTGGCCGTGTAGCGGTCGAGCTTCATCCCCGTCAGCTCCTGGAGCTGGTAGCGGGCCAGGCGCGTCGCCGTGTCGAGCGTGGTGAGGAGGAAGGAGTTGAGGGCCAGAAGGCCCATGGACGTTCCGATGGCGGGGCTGATGCCGATGAGACCGGCGAACTGGCCCAACCCCTCGGCGTAGGTGATGGTGGGGCCGCCCTTGGCGATGGAGCCCGAAATCATCACCGTACCGATGGCGATGACGGCCACCAGTCCTTCGAGAAGCATGCCGCCGTAGCCGATGGGCCGGGCGTCGGTCTCGCGGCGGAGCTGCTTGGCCGTCGTTCCGCTGCCGACGAGGGAATGGAAGCCCGAGATGGCACCGCAGGCGACGACGACGAAGAGCATGGGCCAGATGAACTGGCCGTTGGCCGTCGTCAGTCCCTTGAAGGCGGGAAGGGTCACCTCGTAACGGCTGCCGAAGAGCATGCCGATCGTCCCGATGAAGACGGAGAAATAGAGCATGTAGGAGGCAAGGTAGTCGCGGGGCTGGAGGAGGAGCCAGACGGGGAGGATGGAGGCGGCGAAGATGTAGCCCACGAGCAGGAGTCGCCAGGTGTTGACGTCGAGGGTGAAGAAATCGCGGATCCACCCGGTTCCGGAGGCATAGAAGATGGCGCCGATGACGATGGGAACCATGACGGCGCTGCTCACCCAGAGGGAGACGTTCATGCGGTAGATGAGGACGCCGAAGACGAGGGCCATGGCGATGTAGAGCGTCGCCGAAAAGGCCACGGCGGGATCGGCGGCGAAGCTCTGGGCCGACAGTTCGAGGAAGACGGCGATGACGAGGACGAGGGTCAGCCAGGAGAAGCAGAGGAAGATCGTCTTCCCCCTGTGGCCGATCCAGCGGTCGACGACCTCTCCGATGGAATAGCCCTTGTGGCGGATGGAGGCGACGATGGACCCCATGTCGTGGACGCCGCCGAAGAAGATGGATCCGACGAGGCACCAGAGATAGGCCGGGAGCCAGCCGAAAAGGGCCGCCGCCGTGATGGGACCCACGATGGGACCGGCCCCGGCGATGGAGGCGAAGTGGTGACCCAGAAGGACCTCCGGGTGGGCGGGAACATAATCCATGCCGTCGAAGTAGAGCTCGGCCGGCGTCTTGGCCTTGGCGTCCAGCTCGTAGACGCGGTTCTGGAATCTGCCGTAGACGACGTAGGCGACGGAGAAGAGGACGACGGCGATCAGGAACAAAGACATCAACATCGGGATAACACCTCCGTTATCGAGATTGACGTGCCTTCCAATGTCCTGGATTCAGCTTCGAGAAAGGGGATCACCTTCCCCTTCCTCGGCCCGGCGACGGCGGACACATAGAGCAACCTCATCGACGAACCGTGCGAGATCGCGAAACTTACGGTGAGGCTTTTCGCCCGGTCGGTAACGCTGTACATCGACCCACCCTCGAAGGCCGAAGAGGAAAGCCCGCGACCGCCGAGGGACGGTGACCTCGTCGAGAAGAAGGAAGCGGTGAGAGATGACGTCCGGAGCGGAAGGCCATCGGGAGAGAAGGCAATCTTCGTCTGTTTTTCCCCTGTGACTCCAGACGAGATAGTCCTCGGCGAAATAGCGGGCCACCTCGCCGAGAAAGCCTCCTTTTCTGAAGATCATGTGGCGATGGACGCCGACCATACCCTGCCACTCCCAGGGCTCAAAACCGATCTCGGCCCAAAGTCCGGGGTCGAGAGAGGCCAACAAGCTTCTCACTCCGTTACGCATCGGTGACCTCCTTATTATTTAGCATTTTACTACGATTCCGCAAGAGAGGAAATGCCCCTCAGGTCAAAAAAGGGACACTATTTGACGAAAAAGGATCGCCCTCTTCCGGCCGGCCCCCTTCAGGTCAGGTGAGAAGAGAACGCCGATCCAGAAGCCAATCGACGAGAAGAGTGAGGGCGGCGCTCCGGGGCCCTCGGCGATGGATGAGGCAAAACCAGCGGTGGGGACGGAAAGGCGTATCGATCAGGGCCAGATCTCCCGAACGGAGCTCCCTCGAGAGGGCGAAGCGGGAAAGACAACTGACGCCCAGCCCCGCTTCGACAGCCCGCTTGATCGCTTCCGTATGGCCGATGTGGAGGATCCGGTCCGGGAAAAAATCCTCTTCTGCGAAGGCCTTCAGGAGCGTGCTAAGCGTCCCCGCCCCCTCTTCCCGAAAGATCCAGGTCTCCCCGGCAAGACGGGAGAGGGGCACGGATCTGGCAGTCACGAGAGGGTGACGAGGCGAGGCACAGAGAAGGAGCTCATCGCGAAGCCACTTCTCCGTCACGAGTCCCTGATCGGCGCAGTCGCCTTCGACCAGTCCCAGATCCGCCTCTCCTTTGCGAACCTCTTCGGCGATCTCCTCCGTGTTGCCGACATCAAGAGAAAGAGAGAGCCCCCGGTGTGCCTCCAGGAAGGCCTTCATGCAAGACGGGAACAGGTAGTTGGCGATCGTCGTGCTGCAGGCGACGACGAGGTCGCCCGAGAGGCCGCCCTCCCCTCCCGCCCTGTCGGAAAAGTCACGGAAGGCAAGAAGAACGGCCTCGGCCGAAGGCAGAAGGGAACGGCCCCGGTCGTTGAGGCACAGACCGCGGCCGACGCGGTGGAAGAGCGGCCCTCCGAGAAGGCGTTCCAGCTCGCCGAGGGACATGCTGGCCGCCGATTGGGAAAGACCCAGCCGGACGGCGGCCGCCGTCAGATTACCTCCTCGGGCGACGTGGACGAAGACTTCGATCTGGCGCAGGGTCACGGAACGATTCATCGACATAGTCGATGAATCGTATCATATCCATTGATTGGACTCAACGAAGGGTGCGCCCTATAGTCTGTCCCGAAGACCCTACGGGGACTCGAAAGGGGAAGATCATGAAGAAGATCCTGAACCACCCTCTCTTCCGCCCGACGGCAGCCGCCGCGACGGCCCTCCTCACCGCCTCACCCGCCCTGGGACTCGGCCTCGGGGCCGCCCTGGGCCTGACGGCAGGCAACGCTCCGGGGAAGGCCACATCCAAATTGGGCAAAAACCTCCTCCAGCTTTCCGTCATCTTCCTGGGCTTCGGCCTCCCCCTCGGGACGGTCCTTCACGTGGGTTTCTCCTCCTTGGGACTCACCCTCGTCAGCATCAGCGCCACCCTTCTGGCGGGAATCCTTCTGGGAAAACTCTTTGCCGTGGAGAAGAATCTCTCCTTCCTGCTCAGCGGCGGAACGGCCATCTGCGGCGGAAGCGCCATCGCCGCCATGGCTCCCGCCATCGGCGCCTCGTCAGCCCACACCGCCGTGGCTATGGCCGTCGTCTTCCTCCTCAACGGCGTCGCCCTCGTCCTCTTCCCCCCGCTGGGACATCTGGCCCATCTGACGCAGCAGCAGTTCGGCCTCTGGGCCGCCCTTGCCATTCACGACACGAGCAGCGTCGTCGGAGCCGGAGCGGCCTACGGCATGGAGGCCTTCGCCCTGGCCACCACGGTCAAACTGACGCGTGCCCTCTGGATTCTTCCCCTCTCCTTCGCCGCCTCCCGCCTCTGTAGAGGCAGAAGCGGAGCCGCCTTTCCCTGGTTTCTGCTGGGTTTTCTCCTCGCCTCGTTGACGCGGAGCCTCGCCCCGGGTCTGACGCCCCTCTGGGGAGCCCTGGCCCTGACGGGCAAAAGGCTCATGGTCGCCACTCTCTTTCTCGTCGGAGCGGCCCTGACGAGGAAGGACCTCGGCGACGTCGGCGGCCGTCCTCTGTTGGAGGCCCTCGCCCTTTGGGTCCTCGTCAGCGTCGCCTCCCTGGCGGCCATCAAGTTCGGCGGCCTCCACATCGATCTCGCCCTTTGACGCTTCCCCGAGGGACGTCGCCTTTGTGCAAAAGCCTTCCCCCAAAAGACTCTGCGCGAAGTTGCGGCATGAAGAGCCTTGTCAAGGGCGACGCCGTCCCCTATAATGGCTCCTGTTCGGGCGACTAGCTCAGCGGCAGAGCACTTCCTTCACACGGAAGGGGTCACAGGTTCGATCCCTGTGTCGCCCACCAACTCACCAAATCAGGCGGATTCACGCCAGGCCACAAACCCCGATGAATACGGGGTTTGTGGCTTTTTATATGGTCGAGCCACGTTGCATCAAACCGCATCAAGCCGGACCGATCCCGTATAATGGACCGTATAGCGACGGGCATCGTTATACGGACTGCCCGAGGAGGTGGCACGGTGGCCTTGACGGAGTTGATGGCGAAGCAGGCCAAACCCAAAGAAAAAACCTACTCTCTTTCGGATGGGAAGGGGCTCATTCTCGAGGTGCGCCCGAGCGGGAGAAAATACTGGATCGTTCGGTACTGGGTGGGAGGCAAGGAGAAAAGGAAATCTCTGGGACCCTACCCTGGCGTGTCCCTCCGGGCCGCCAGAGAAGCCAACTTCGAGCTGAGGAAGGACATCGCGGCCGGTGAGCTGCCGAACAGGACGGGCGAGCTTTTCAACGATGTCGTCGAAGAGTGGTTGGAGAAACGGGCAAAACCGAAGTTCTCCGACAGCTACCTTCGAACGGTCCTGATCCGATTGAATCGATACGTCCTGCCGGAGTTCGGGCACAGAAATCTCGGCGACATCACATCCGGGACGATCCTCGCCTTGTGTCGCCGCATCGAGGAACAGGGGCTGACTGACACGGCCCACCGCATCAAGCAACTCATGGGGCAGATCTTCCGCTACGGCATCGCCACCGATCGAATCGACACGGACCCAACGTCCGCCCTCAGTGGAGCCCTGCAGCCTCACAAGAAGCGACATTATGCCACTATCGTCGACGCAAAGAGCGTCGGCGAGCTCATGCGGAATATCGAGGCCTATCCCCAGTTGCTTACGCGACTGGCCTTGCGGTTCTCTGCCCTCGTTTTCTGCCGGCCAGGGGAAATCCGTCAGGCCGAGTGGACAGAGATCGACTGGCAGTCGGCAGAGTGGCGCATCCCAGCTGAGAAGATGAAAATGGACCGCCCCCACATCGTCCCCCTGGCGGAACAGGCCGTGGCGACCCTGAGGGACGTCCACAGACACACCGCCAGCGGGAAGTGGGTTTTCCCCTCCGCTCGGCGCGACGGACGCCCCATGAGCGAGAATACCATTCGCGTCGCCCTTCGAACGATGGGCTACGCGAATGATGACATGACTGCCCACGGGTTCCGCGGCATGGCCAGCACTCTTTTGAACGAGAACGGCTGGCCCGTCGACGTTATCGAACGCCAACTCGCCCATGTCGACAAGAATACCGTCCGCGCCGCCTATAACCATGCGGAGTACCTGCCTCAGCGCCGGGACATGATGCAGTGGTGGGCCGACTGGCTGGCCAGACAGACAAAGGAGTAGAAGACCAGGGGGGCCCCGAAGGGCCCCCCTCTTTCTTACTTCGTCTTCCGCTCGAGCCAACGCAGCAGCGCCCCCTGGCCGTAGTCCAGGATCTGGCCGGCGCTGTAGCCGCTCATGGCCACGATCGCCGACGTCGTCCAAGGCGACAACCCCAAGCCTCGGCAGAAACAGGCCACGACCACGCCGACGAATCCGGCCACGGTCATGCCGCTCAGGAACTCCCCCCACGAAAAGCGCTCGGCTCGGTGAAGCCGCAGGTATCTCACCACCGAGCCCGACATGCCGATCAGCGCGGAGGGGAGGACGATCACCAGCAGTCTCCGCAGCGATTCCCAAACATCGTCGTTCACGCACACATCACTCCATCCCCGCCGCCTCGGCCAGATTGACGACGCGGTGGATCCAGCCCCGCAGAAACTTCCGCTGGCTGGGGTCCCGGTCGGCAATGGCGTCGTACAACTCCACCCGGTTCATCAGCACGTCCAGCGTCAGGTACCGCAGGATCGCATGGGGCTCCAGGGCGGGGTTCGCCTTGGTGATCGCCGCGTCCTGGGCGATGACGGCCTTCAGGGCCGCCAGGGTTTTCGCCCCGAAGCCCCCGTCCACGGAAACCGAGTTCCCGGGAAGCAGGGCGTTCAGGGCCTCCTGGAGATGCTTCACCGCCGCCCCCACCCCGCAGTTCACCGCCGCGTCGAACAGGACCATGTCCAGAGGGGCGGGGAGCCGGTCGCCGCCGATGGGGTCCCAATAGAACCGCCTGTAGATGGCCGCCGCCTCCGCCCGGGTAAGGCGTTTCACGTCGCAGTGCCCGACGACCCCCGCCTTGTGGGCTCGGGCCAGCGTCCCCTCCGTGATGCCCAGGTTCGTCGCCCCTCCCCTGTCGTCGGGATCGTCGGAAAATCCCCCCTCGTAACCTAGGGTGACGGCGAGGATCTCGTCGAAGCGGGAGGTCATCCTCTCGCTCCCTTCTTCTCCCACGGCAGCGGGCCCGCGATGTCCAGCACGTCCCGTCCCCGGACGACGAGGGCCTCCACTTTGGCCAGCCCCCAATCGTGGCCGAGCGCCCCGTTGAGCTTCCTCACGACATACTCGACCAGCGCCCCGAGCAGCGGCCCGTCGAAGGGCTCCAGGAACCAGGGCAAGACGAGGAGGCTGTCGAGATAGCCGACGACGGCCGTCCGCTTGTCCTCGGACGTGAGGTCCGTCAGGCCGCTTCTGATCTGCGACGTCGCCAATTCGGCGAAGATGACGATCCTGCCGACGAGGTCCCTCAGCTTCGAGACGTTCGCCTTGATCTTCCCGAGGCTGTTCCACTCCGAAATCTCGTCCATCTGACTTTTGAGGTATCTGGCATCGGCCACCAGCGTTTCGAGAGACGTTCTGATCTTATCGACGTTCGACATGTGCGCTTCCCTCCTCACACGAAAAGGGAAGCGGGGGAACCGTCGCGCCGTCCCCCCGCTTCCTCTGCGCCTTGCGGCGCTTCCCCCGCCGCCTCGTTCACGTCCGGTTTCCTGGTTTCCCCGTCCGAGCGGACTACGGACCTCGTCTCACCATTGGATCGCCTCGATCTCCGCGGCCGTTTCCGCCGCCAGAACCTCCTTCCTCAGAGCCCATTTCCTCTGAAGCATCCGGGCGTAATACTCTTTCTGATCTCCCTGGATCCGGACGTATTCCTCCCTGGAAACGACATGGGGGCGGTTTCCTATGTCCCAGACCTCGACGTCCGTCACATCCGCCCCTAAGACCGCCACTCCTTCGAGCCAGATCTGCTGGTCCAGGATGTCGAAATCCACATTGAAACCGAGACCGGTCGGCATGCCTGTCTCGGTAATTTCACGACTCCAGGCCTCGGAGAGCTCCGCCCTCTTCCTCTCAACGAGCTCGTTCAGCGGAAGAGGCGGAAGCTCGCAGGAAACGACGTCCCCCTCGGGACTGATCCGGCGCCGTCCCGGGTTCTCCAGACACTCCCGCCATTGCTCCGCAGCGATCTCCACCGCCGGAAACGGGATGTCGTCGCCATGGATGTCGCGGCTATAAAACCCTAAAATTTCCCCCGTGTTCTCGTCGTAATGGGCGAGCAAAGCCATTCCCTCCTCATCTTCCGATCGCGATGTAGGCGTTGAATTCCGCCCCCTGCGTCGAGGCGTAACTGACGACCTTGAATCCCGTCCTCGTTATGGAGCCGACCGCCGGAGCGGCTACGGCCGAGGCCGGAGCGGTCAGTATGGTCGCGGGAACGACGACGTAACAGTAGCCGGGAAAAACGAGAGGGAAGGTGATGCTCTGCAACGATCCCGTGCCCGTCCATCGGGCCCACTGGATGATGAGCCCGCTCGAAAACCGTTGATACCCGCTGTTTCCAAGGGAGACGCCCGTGCTCCTCAGAAAATCGTCGGCGTGGTAGCCGTCGAGCAGATCGGCGTCGAGACCGGATCCGGCACCGTCCACCGCCAGAAGCCTGGACAAAATATTCGCCGCCGTCTCCTCCAGAACGGGCAGAAAACCGGCGGCAAGTTTCCCGTCCGCTCCGGCCTTCGGGATCTTGCCCGCCGCCGACGACGTCGATACGTCCGCGGAAGGAACCCTGGCATTGATCAGCGTCTGAATGTCGGAGAGATGGAGACCGTCGAGCATGTCCGCGTCCAGGCCGGATCCGGAACCGCCATTGCCCGAATTCCATAAGGAAAACCAATCGGACCAGGCTGTGGCAGTGTAGTGCTGGTACCTGAAGTAAATACGCTGATCCGTCGAGTTGTACGGCAAGGCGATTTGAACGGCTCCGTTTGCGGAATTCCCCCGGAGGGTTAAAACCGTACGATAGGGAGAGCCGATCGGAAAATCCTTAATGAAATCGACCCTCATGCCGCGGCAAGAAGCAAGGGGAGCCACTGTCGGCCCCGTTCCGTTCGTTATCGCATACGGAGAATTCTGAAGCAGCACTTTATGGAAATCGCTCGGACCGACACCCCCTACCGTCGCCGCGTCGTCGGCCTGAGCGGCCGAGGCCACTTTCCCGGAAACTTCTATGGTGACTTTGTCGTTCGTCGCATCCGGCGTCAGAACGATATTGGCTCCGGCCACCAACTCGAGCGTGTCCGCTTTCGCGTCTGCCTGCAGAGAGGTCCCTCCGACCTTGACGTTGGCGAAAGCGTTCTGGTTCACCTCCGCTCCGGCGGCGATTCCGTCGAGCTTGGTCTTGTCCGCGTTGGACATGAACCCTGAAGAGGAAGTCGTGACATTCGCATGGCCGTGTCCCGCCCCGGCGAAAGCCGATGCGTCCTGTCCGTCGAGTCTGTCTGCGTTCAGATTCGCGCAGACCGTTCCGTCCGATATCGGGATCTGCCCGGACGAATGGCCGGGAGAAAGTCCCCTGAGCTTCCCGGCATCGACGATCCGGTCTTCCTTGAGAGCCCTCTGATTCTCCCTGACCACGCCCGGTCCGTCCGCTATGAATTCGGTGTCGGCCGGTTTGTTCGCGTTGAAGGCCACAGGCGTCACCTCCCTGAAAACGAGGGGAGGGAATCCCCTCCCCTCCGACGTCTCTCAATAACCCGCGACGTACCAGCTGAGCGTCCCTCCCACGTCGGAACCGGCCGCATCCAGAACCTTCACGGTCGCCTGCGACACGGAGGGACCGGAAGTTATCTCCGCCCGGCGGTTCGCCCCGTCGGCCGAAACGACCAGTGAGGGCGGCACGGTGAAGGTGTAGCCGAAGTGAACGACCCCCCCTCCGGAGGGAACGGCAATCCGACCCGACTTGGCCACGTCCGGCATATCCACGGATATTTTCAGCGTTCCCACTTCCGGCGTCCCTGTCGGATCCGTCGTCGAAAGCAGGACCCGAGCCTCGATGTAGCGGAAGGTCTCCTGACGGGGCGAAAAGACCCGCCAGGGCGTCCAGACCGAACCGTCCCTGCTTGTCCGGTATTCCAGAGCCGCATTCGTCCCGGCGGCGGCCGCGAAGGAGGGAATGAACTCCGCTCCGATGTCGGCCGTCACGATTCGCCCTATATCCTTCCGTGCCGGAGAATAGATGCCGGTATATTCCCGACAGAGCGGCTTCGCGGCCGAATAGGTTATCCCCTCGTTTCCGCCGCCGAAGTTGAGACCGATTCCTCCGCGACCGACCTCGACGTCTTCGGTCGCCGTTATATCGCAGGCGACGCGGACCCATTCTCCCGACGGGAGAACGACGGTCACCGCCGTCCCTCCGACCGTGTGCTGACCGCCGAGGTTGGAATTGAGGTACGCCGTGAGCGTTTTCCGCTGCGTCACGGACGATTTGAGCCAAACGCCGAAATGGTACGTTCTTCCGGCTCCGAAACCGTACGGGTAGTAATCGTAAAAATAGGTGGTGTTTTCGGCGACGCTCTCGAAGCACATCCCCATCGCGGGGTCCGGATACTGCCTCACCGTAGCCTGATTCCAATACGTCGACGACGAGAAATGGCCCCATTTCGACCAGTCCGTGTCGGCACCGCCGCCTTCCGTGGAGAATTTGTTCGCCAGCATCAATACCTCGGCCGCTCCGGCCTCGTTGAAGCGATCGGTCGGGTAGTCGGAAAACCGCCCCCCCAGGGTGGCGAACGTGGCTTCTGAGGGCCCGAAGGCCGTACCGTCGTGAGTCCCCGAGCCTAGCGTCAGCTCGTCCCAGGACAACAGAACGTTCTTCGGCGGCAGATCCGTGACGGCCACGGAAGCCGAAGCGGCCTGGGACGAATGGAATCCGGCCCGGGTAAGAGCTTTCACGTGGACACGGAAGGTTCTCTCCGTCGCCACGGGATAGACGTATCCGGTCTGGGTCAGCCCCGTCACCAGAACCGTCCCGGTTTCCCAGGAAGACCCTTCCCGGATCTCGTATCCGACCACATCGGGCTCGTCGACTCTGTCCCAGAGCATGTCGATCGTCGTTCCGTCCTGGGCGGCCTGGAACCCGGCCACGTTCGAGGGTTCCAGATCGGCCGACAGGGACGCAGAGATCTCCGCTGACAGGAAACCCGACGAATTGCGGGCCCGGACTTTGACGGCCAGATCCGTCGAAACCGCAAGGGTCAGATTCAGGCGAGGATCGGCCGTCACCCCGAGGATTTCCGCGGCCTCCCAGGAAATGCCGTCGCGGACCTCGTAGCCCGTGACGTCCGCATCCGGCGAGGGGACCCACGAGATGGCCACCCTCGTCCGGTCGTAAGGATCCTGAGCGACGGCAAGACCGGAAGGCGGCGACGGGACCAGCCCCACGACTCTGGAGATCGGGACCGGGTTCAGGGAAGGATTCCCGGCGACCGAGACGGCCCTGATCCACCAGGTATAGTTTTTTTCGATCGACACCCGGTGTTCCAGGAAAAGTCCCGAGACGTGGGCTCCTATCACTTCGCCTCCGTCCCAGGACGTTCCCTCGCGGATCTCGAAGTAGGCCACATCTCGATCGACCGGAGCATCCCAAGAGAGTAGGACGACGTTCTTCGCGTCGGCCCGCTGTTCGGCCGAAAAACCGGTCACGTCCCGGGGATCGATATCGACCGTCGTCGCGAGCTGGGCCGTCGACGACGAAGCCCCCCGCCTGGTCCTGGCCCGGACCAGGAAAGTCACCGCCCCGGAAGCCGAAAGCCGCACGCGGAAGGCCGATGTCGCCGACTCTCCCAAGGAAACGGCTTTTTCCCACGCGCTCCCCCGCCTCACGTCGTAGGCGACGATGTCTTTGCCCGGAGACGGAGTCCACGAGAGCGTCCCCCAGGATTTATCCGTATCGTCCAGCGCCAGGCCCAGATTCGTCGGTCTGCCGGGTTCCAGGCCCGCCACGACCGTAATTGAAGCCGTCCCGACGGAGAGATTGCCCGAGTTGTCCAGAGCCCTCACGTGATAGACGTAGGTCCCCGATGCGTCGTACTCAAGAGAGAGCCTCGGCTCCGGAAGGATCGTTCCCACGGAAACGCCCGAGGCCCAAGTCGCTCCCTTTCTCACGGCATAGCCCCGGAGATCGGGGACGTCCTCGAGGGAAATTCCGTTCCAGGAGAGGAGATAACGCCCGCGATCCAGAGGATCGACCGTCGCCTTCAGGCCCGTCACATTCGGCGGAGGCGCCGACTTGCCCGTCAACGTCAGCGGCGGAGCCGCCAGAGGGAGCCCTCCGCAGCCGGCGGAATTGACGACGGCCACCGATACGGTGACCCTTCTGGGAGCCGGAAGAGCTTTCAGGACAAAGGAATCGTCCGTGCTGATTCCGCCCGGCTCGTCCTCGCCGTCGTCGAGCCTGCAATAGATCGCGAAGTGTCGGATATGAGCGTAATTCGGACGGTTCCAGGAAACCTTCACGTCCGACAGGACCGTTCCGTCTTTCAGAACGTAGGAATTTTCCTCCAGAGAAATCCCCGAAACCTGAGGAACCGTCCTGGCCTGAATCGCATAGATCGTCTCGGCCGAGGCCTTTCCGAAACCGAGAGCGTCGAGCGTCGTCACCCCGACGACGACACGGTCGGATTCCGGCAGAGGAATCTGGCAGCTCGTGGCGAACTGAGGAAGATCGGCGACCTTTTTCCCGTCGATCGCCACCGTCGCCCCGTAGTAATCGCCCCTGGGGGGCGTCCAGGCAACATCGAGAAAGACTTTTCCTCCGGCATCGACGTGCTCCGACACGCGGAGACTCGTCACCGGCGCGGGAGCGATCGTTTCCGGCTCATCCGGCGGAGTTCTCTCGTCGTAAACCTCCGGCACGTACTCGATTCCCACCAGACGGACCTTGAGATCTTCCTCCCGGGTGACCCGGATAACCCGAAAATCTTTTCCCGTCCTATCGACTTCTCCCAGGGAATAGACTTCTCCCCCTTCCGGATCGTGAACCTCCTCGAGGTGATAGTCGTCGTATTCCCAGGTATCTCCGTCGGAACCTCCGGACGACGATCCGTAAAGATAGACTTTCCCCTTCGTCGAAACGCTTACCGTGAAAAGGGCCTCCCGTTTCACCCACAGACCCGGACGGGATCCCGGCGGTTCGCCGATCCATTTCCCGTGGAAACGGTCGGAGGAAACGGTCCCGTAGAAAAGAAAGGGGGGATCGGGATCCACGGTCGAGTTCGCGCGACACCAGATCGACGCCCGGTACGTCCGTCCGGGCTCCACCCTGACGGACCCGTTGACGTACGCCGTCCAACCGTCCAGAGTCCCTTTCCTTACCCGCAAAGCCCTGCCGCCGAGACGCCCCGCCGACGCGACGTCAAGCGTCGAGTCGTTGTAGTGGGTCGCTGCCGTCCAGCCTTCTCCCATGCTCGTGGAGACTCCGTTCGAATTCGCCGGATCCCCCGCGTGCACGCCGGAGCAAAACTCGAAGGAGGTATCCCCCGGGGAAATGCTCTCGGCCAGGTAGCCGTTCAGCGTCACCCGGTCCGTTACCGTCGTTTCGTAGACCGGCAGAAGCTCCCGTTCGACGAGGACATCATCCGCGCGCCGCACCATGACGGCGTAGTTCTTTCCGGATTCGAGCGTCACCTCCCGGTCGAGCACCAGGATGTCGGAATCGGGCCGGGTGACGCCGGCCGGAACGTAGGGAGTCACCTCATGTCCTGCCTCGACCTGCAGCATGTCAATCTCGGCATCCACCGTACCGTCCTCCGAAGAGGAATGGACGGTTATCGCACAGGTGACGCCTATGTCGGTCTTCTCCTCGGACCGAATCGAAACGGCTTCCGTCTCCCCGGGACGGATCTGAAACGATGTCGCCGAGGCGATGTCGGCGCCGTTGCCGTATCGGCGCAGTCGAAGCGTGACCTTCAGGACCCGGGAGCCGTTGTTTCGCACCCGGCAGGAGAAAGAGCAATCCGAACCTGCCAGCAGGAATTTCGGGTACACGTAGGAATAGGCCCCGGGCACGGACGAAACGCCTTTGACCGTGAACGCGTTTCGTCCCGTTTTCGTCGTCAGGGCCGCCATGTTCGCGGAATCGGAAGACCAGACGTTCCAGGAAACGTCCGCGTCATAGATATTCGTCGCCCCTTCGCGGAAGTCCGTTCCAACGAGACGGCCGCCCCAACCCCACCTCGGCACATCGTGCTGGAGCCGCACCACGTCGCCGACCTGGCAGGCGATGGCGTCGACATCGGCCACCCACGTACAGGTTCTGAGGATGTACTTGTTGAGGGAGAGACGATACTTCGCCTCGCGGTAAGCCTGTTCGAACGTCGTCACGCCGTCCAGTCGGATCTGTGTCGGGTTGGCCAGATTGTCTTCCCTGTCGAAGCCCTCGTCGTAGACGGTCAAAGTGTCCTGCTCGTACCCCTTCGAGGCGTTCCGGAAGGTCGCCTCCACGGCGTTGGCCCTATCCGTCAGGGACAGAAACTCCTCCTGGAAGGAATCTTTCAGCACATTCCCCACGGAAAAAAGCTGCACCGGCTCCGACGGGCCGTCCCACATGCAGGACCACCTGGTCCCGCGCAGGATCGCCTTCCCGCGCCCCGCGTCCTCGTAGACCTGAAGGGCCGTCCAGAGATCGGTCGCTTCCCCCAGAAGGTAGTTCACCTTCAGAGCTCCGGCGTCGCAGAACTCGGCCCATGCAGCGAAATCGGCATAGACGATCCGGTCCGCAGGAACCCCCTGGACCTCGTGGACCCAGGCTCCGTTACGGACGTCCTTCAGGCGGCGACACCGATGGAGCACGTCGTAGCAGGCCCATGCCGGATTATCGGCGGCCCTTGCTTCATGGAGCCCCGTGGCCGGGTTCCGGACCCGGACCGTCGACCGACGGACCGACGCCGTGACGTTCGGTCTCCCGCCGGAAAGCTGATCCGTCGCCAGGGCTCGGATCGCCAGAAGCGCCTTTCCCGGGCGGATGAAGTCGTCATAGACGATGTGGGAGAGGGTCGTCCACACCACCTTGTTTGCGTAGCGAAGGGACGTCCCCTCCTTGGCGGCCACGCGCGCCCGCACCTCGTACCGTCCGGCCGGAATATGGTCCGCCCTCCAGAACCGTTGGAAGGGGGACGTCTCCTTGCAGGCGATCCGTTCCGACACCCAGGGAGTCCAGGAGGAAGTCCCGACGCGACGGTATTGGATCTCCACGTCGACGTGGGTCTCTTCCTGCTCCCCCTGATCGTCGGCGTGATACAGCCCTTGAGAGAAATCCAGGACCACCTCGATCCCCTCCCCCGAGTCTCCCTCGGTCCGATGCGTCGACCAGGTCGGGGAGGAATCTCTGAAATACCGGTCGCCCCAGGTGCGCACGGCGTAATCGGCACAGAGGAAGGCGGGATCCGTGCTCCGCGGGGGACGGACGCGCCGGTCGCCCCGGATTTCCTCTTCCCCCTCCCTGATCAGGCAGGCCCGTCCCCGCCAGCGATCGCAGGTGTCGCATCGTCGTTCCCTGACGTCGGCCACCTCCTGCGGATCGGTCATATCCAGGACGTAGGAGAGGGACTGATCCGCATAGGTGTCGTCGAAGCCGTCGATGACCGTCTGATCGTTCTCTCCCGTCCGGACGTGCACCCAGACGTCGGAGAAGTTTTCGACGGGATTGTCGTTGATCCGGATCTCCGAAATCTCGTCCACCGGCCCTTCGGCCAGACAGAGAAGAACGTTGTAGTACTGTTTTTCCCCGTCCGTCGAAACATGCTCGGCCAGAATCTGTCCCGCCGTCCGGACCGTGCCGTGCAGGAGAGGAACGGGATACCCCTGCCCCACGAGAGCCTGCATTTTCCCCCACCGATAGACCTGGCCGGAATCGAGGTCCGGCAGGTCCACATTGGCGGGCGAAAAGAGGGAATTGATCAGCGATCCGCCCACCATCAGCGTCGCCGCCGCGCCGAGGTAGGACTGCCATCCCCAGGCGGTCTGGGCGATCATGCCCGCCCCCGCGAAGGAACCGCCGGCTATCATGGAACCGACCCCCATGGCCACGACGGGCACCAGCAGGGAAGCGATGACGGCCAACGGATTCTTGCCGTCGCCGCCTCTGACCACGGGAACCAGGGTGACCCAGTCCCAGGGCTCGGGGACGTAGGTGCGGGCCCGTTCTCCGGAAACGATTCTTCCGTTGACCGAGAGAGTATATTCCGCGCCCGTATCGAAAGAGAGCCGTTCCAGGTAGGAAGAAAGAGGGACTCCGGGGCGGTAGGGAAGAGTCGATATCTTGCGGTCGGAAGGCGAGAACGGGTTACGTATGCGGGTTACGGTCAGTTTTTCCATCCCTTCGCCTCCAGAGCGGGGAAATAGTGCCCCTCGATGTGACGCCTCCACCAGGGATGATCCGTTCGGTCCAGATGAACGCCTCTTTTGGAATCCGTATGGAGGAATCTGCCGCCGCCCAGATAGACGGCCGTGTGATTGATCGCGTCGACGGTGTTGAAACGGACGGTCAGAAGGGCGGGAAGGACGGAGTCCGGTTCGACCCGGTTCCAGACCGACCGATGAGAATCGATCTCGCTCGCGATCCGGAACGGGTCCAGGCAGGAGACGCGGTAATCCGGAAGATCGATTCCCGCCCTGAAAAAGACCACCCGCACCAGGCCCCAACAGTCGAGACCCGATCGGGGATCCCGACCGCCGTCGACGAAGGGCACGCCCAGAAGATCCGCGTACGTGATCTTAAGAGGCATAGAGACCACCCTGGGGGATGGACGGTTCGCCTCCGTAGCGGGTCGAGTTGCCTCTTTGCCTGCAGTCGGCCAACGTTTTGCCGCACGTCGGCAGATCCTGCAGAACGCCCGCCGATACGCCGCATTCCGCGCCGCCGTACCTGAATGGGCAGAAGTTCTTCAGATTACGCCGGGCGGGACGCCGGGAAGCGAGGGGATAGTCGATGCCCAGAGTGAAGGTCACCCACCGCGCGTCCGTCTTCACGCCCGTCACGGAATAGACCTCCTCGAGCTCCGGAGACATCTGGTCCAGATGGGCGGAATGAACGACTCTCAAGGTCGCGGCGGAGCCCACCCCCCCGTCGGCGGACTCGAGGTAGGCCTGGACGGCCCGCGTCACGTTCGAGACCTGGATCGTCACCTTGGGAATCTCCCCCTTGGACTCCTCGCCCATCACGCTGAATTCGAAAGGGAAGGCCACCCAGGTCTCTCCGTTCCAGATCACGTTTTCGGTGTTTCTGACGAAGCGCAGAACCGTCCCGTCGGAGACTTTGACTTCCAGGAGAATCAGCCAGGCCCCGTCCGAAGCGAGATTGTTCTTTTCCAGAATGGCCGCCGCCGACAACGAAAACATGACTCACACCTCCCGAAGCTGAAGTTCCGCGGCCCAGCGGCCGGGAAGAGTTTTCCTGATCCGGGGAACGGAGACGAATCGGACCGCATGGCTTGTCCCATCCAGGGGATGAGTCCACAAGAATGAGGCCGACCCGCCCAAGGTCGACCGCCAGAAGCTTTCCAATCTCTCCTTGTCCGCATCGCGAAGAGCCTCCCAGGTCAGTCCCCATGTCTTTCTCTGCCGGGTATACCTCGCCCGCGTCTGCTCGTAGCCGGCCTCGAAATCGGATCGGATGGCCGGGTCCTCCCAGATCTCCTCCAGAGGATACGAGGGAACGGCCAAGTCAGGGAATCGCAGCGTCATCGCCTATCTCCCCCCCTGCACGACGGTTCGCAGACCGCCCACGTTGTTGGCCAGCGCATCGAGCCAGACATCCACGACCCAGCGTCGGCCGTCGAAGCGGGTCTCCTGTCTGGGCTGCGCCGCGACACCCGTGTTGTTGATCACGTTGATCGCCACGCCCGGACCTTCCCCCAGGGCTTTCATCTGGCCGGGGGTGAAAACGCCCTCGCCTTTCCGCAGAACCGCCAGCTGCTCGTCGGAACCGACGATACCCCCCGAGTGATAGCGGGGAACGCTCACCGAAGCGGAGGCAAAAGAATCGCTGCCGATCACGCCTCCGGCATGGGCTTTGGGAAGCAGGAACGAAAGCAGCCCCCCGCCTCCTTCTCCCCCGAAAAGGGCGTACTTGATCCAGATCTTGGCCAGCTGCCTGCCGACATCGGCCAGGACATCGGAGAAATTCTTTCCCGAAACGATGGCATCGGCGATGCCGTCCTGGAAATCATCGAGCCAGCGGCTCATATCGTCGGCCAACGAATTCGTTTCGGCGTTCAGTTTCTCCGTTTCTCCGCGAAGGCTCTCCAAATGGCCGATCAGCGCCGGGAATTGCCCGTACTCAGCGATGAGACCGTCGATGGCGCCGTTCCAGATCTCCCCGTCCTCGGCGGAACCCCGGAGCTGCTCGCGGACCCGCTCGAGGTCTTCGTCGGCCAACTTGCGCGCCAAGGATTGCAGGTCCTCGAAAACGCCCTTCCAGGGGGCGCTGAATTGCCCGAACTCCTCTGCCGTTTCTCGGAGGCGTTTCTGCAGCATCGAAAAATAATCTTCATCGTCGAGGAACCCGAACCTGTTCTCCCAGGCCATGTCTTCCCAAAACCGAGCCACTCCCAGGGCCGCGGCCTCCGCCGCCTCCTGAAGCATCGTCATCTTCCGGGCGTTTCTGTCGATGGCGGCGGCCACTTCGGCTCCGGCGTTTTTGGCCCGGACCAGACGCTCGTCGGAAAACCCCGTCCGTTCGGGTTCGTCGGGCGTCCGCACCGTCGCCGGCTCCCGATCCCGCACGGAAGATTCCGCTTCGGCGGCGGCACGAAGGATCTCCAGCTCCTCCTTCCAACCCTGGACCTTCTGCCTCAAGGCCTGGATCTGAGGGTGCTCTTCCGTGAATCCCCGTCCGTTGGGCCCCCCGCCGGAAGTCTTTATACGCTCGACCTGATCCTCGTAATGACGGATCAGATGCTCGAGCTCGCCTTCCGACAGATCTTTCAACTCTTCCCGGTAGAGTCGGGCCGCCTTGCAGCTCTCCAGAAACCCCCGGACCACTTCGGTTCCCATGATCCCGCCCAGGGCGGCTCCCAGTGCGACGAGACCCGCCGGACCCGCCAGAGCGGCCCGGATCCCCGCAACGGATATTCCCAGCTGATCGAGGGCTGCCGTCGTCCCCTGAATCCAGCCGGGGGTCACCGAAAACATGGCGAAGGCCTTTCCCAAGCGCCCCATCAGGCTCGTCGCCTGAGGAAGCATGGCAAGTCCCGCCTCGAAACTCGCGATCCCCTGGATCCCTTTGGCCAGGGTCAGATAGGCCGTGGCCACTCCGAGAATTTCTCCCCGGTGATCGACGAGCCAGCCCGTCGTTCGGATCACTCCGGAAAGAACGGTGTCGACCGACTCCAGAGCGGAAACGAGACTATCCTTCCAGGTATCGATGAAACTGCGATATTCGTCCCCGGAGATCACCTCTGTCCAGGAATCCCGGATTCCCCTGATGCGGCTTTCCAGATAATCGAAGGGCCCTCCGTCTCCGGAGGACCCCATCAGATCCTGACGGAAGACCGTCCAGATTCCCCGCATGGTGTTGACGGCTCCGTCCCAGTCGTCGGCCGCCTTATCCATGGCGCCGCCGAAGCGCCGTTCGATCACCTCGATGATCCCTTCCCGGATGCTGTCGATGTCCTTCCCGACTTCCGTGCGGACATGCCCCGACCTGATGACGGCATTCTCGCCCGTGCGATCGAGCAGAATGCCCAGGTCCCTCAAGGGGGCCGTTTCCGTCGATACGAGCGCGCCCGCCACGTCCTGCATGGATCGGTGCATGACCGTGGCCAGATCGCCGATGGCCCGGATGCCTTCTTCCGCATTGGCCACGGCCGCGGCCTTCAGCTTCACGTAGGAGGCGACGGCATCGCTCGTATCGACCGGGCGGGCCGCCGCCCAAAGGTTGATATCACGGAACGTCTCCGCTGCCTTCCGTTGGTCCCCCATAACCGCAACGAGCGTGGTCCGGTAATTCTCCGCCTCTTTCGCCGCATCCAGGAAAGAATCCCCGATACGGGAAACGCCTACGGCGGCACCCACCGACATCAGAGCCGTACGGAGAGTCAGCACGTTGCTTCTCATGCGGTCCACGGAGGAGGTGGCTCGGGTCAGCTCGTTCGTAAACTCATCCTTCAACGAAAGAAGGATCTGTACATCCCTGCCCGCCAAAGCGCGCCTCCTCCCCTCACCTGGCCATCCTTTCGACCAGCTTCTCCTTCTCGATTCTTTCCAGCGTCCGGATCCCTTCCAGCACTCCGGGGCCGACATCGATCCCCAGCGCGTCGGCCACAGCCAGAACGGCGCCGTAATCCAGTCCGGCCACCACGTCTCCTCCGAGGCGCCACTGTCCACGCACGTAAGACCAGAGCTCCATGATCTCTCCGTTTTCGGGAAGCAGCTCGGGACAGCGTTCCGGACAGAGGGAACAGTCAGGAGGCTCCCCCCGTCGACTCGTCACCTCGAAGCAGGCCCGGCAGTATTTCAGGCGTTCTCCGCTGTGCCAGATCCAGACGTCAGCAAGTTTTTTCGGGATTCAGGCGTTCCGAAAGTCAGGGTCAGCGTGTCGGAGCAGAAGTCCCGCACCCGACTCTCGTCCCAATCGTCGAAATCGACGTCGGGATAGACACGCTCCGCAATCCAGTCATGAATCGCCACCATCTTGGCGCCGGTCACCTCTTCGACGGGAAGGATCCGGACATCCAGTCCGGCCTTCCGGAACTCCCTCACCTCACGTCGTTTCATGCCGCGCGGCTTCATCTCCGTCATGTCGATCCCCCCTAATAACCCGCGATATCGTTGACGAGCGTCGCCACGACGACCGATCCGTTGGCGTCGTCTTCATGGAAACCTCTCCAGGGAACCTCGAGCAGGATTCCCGCCGGGCCGTCCACTCCGGGAGTGGTCTCCTCCATGAGTACCTCGGGAAAGCGGAAGGAAAGGGAATGCGTCCCCTGGGTGAAAATGACCTCCACGGACGTTTCCGTACCCGCGATCCCCTTGTCGAGCAGCGCGGCCGCCCCCGGAGTGAAGAGCGCCGTAAGCGAACCGCTCGCCTTGAGAATCCCCTCTCGAGGATTGCCCCTGACTCCGCCTCCCGCAAGCACGTAGGAATCGGTCTCCAGCCCCATATCCAGGGAGACCTCCCCTCCCGTGCCGTCGGCAAGAACCGTGCCTCCCTCCTTCAGGAGCGCCTGACAGTTGTTCAGTCTCAGAAACGAAGCTTTCTGGGCTCCCGAATTGTAGGGAGCGGAAAGAACCGCCCCGTTGGATCCGATCACTCCCACTTTCGCCGTCAGTTCCCCGTCGCCTTTCCCGAAGGAGAAGGACAACGATGACACTTTGCAGCCGTTGAATTTGAAGTATTTCCCGATGTCGGCATGTCCCTGCTCGATCACCATGGAAGGCTGTTCCGCACGGACCTTGAAGACATGGGTATAGGGCCCTTTTCCCGTCGTCGTCGGAGCGCCGAAGGCCGCCTTCAGCCAGTAGCCGAAGGCCTTTACGTCCAGAGGGACCTCCAGCGCCCCCTCGACGTTCACGAAACCCCGAATGGGCTCGGCCGGGTTCCGCTCCTCCCTTAGAGTGGCCGAATCGGACAGATTGCGCCCCCGGGTCAGCGCCACCTTGGTCCGTGGCAATTTAACGCCTGCCTTGCTCGTCGGATCCGCCCCGTACGTCGTTTCGAAATCCATGACCAGGGACGAACCGATACCTCCCGCCTGCGACACGGATCATCGCCTCCCGAACCGTCAGTACTCTTCCGTGAAGCCCCCGCAAGTCCGGGGAACTTCCACGGTGATCTCCATACGCCCCACGAGCTGGGGCCAGAAAAACCAGCATTCGTACTCCACCTCGTTGACCGAAGAGGGATAGGTCGCACTGGCGTAGGCCAGTTCGTTTCGGATCAGGTTGCCCAGCCCCTCGAGATTCCGGGTCCCCCGAGAGTCCCGGACCGTCCCGACCGGATCGCCCGCCGTCCCGTCCATCACGCCCCACCCCACGCAGAGGGAAAAGGAGTGGAGTTCAGCCGCCTCTCCGACGCTCTTTCCGACCGGAAAAACCAGGATGTAGGGACAGTTCCGCTCCCCCGGAGGATCTTTGGCGGCGGGACCGATGAAAATCTCCGGTTCTCTGCCACAACGCGACCGGCAGAAGGATCGGATCGTCTCCGACTCCATCAGCCGATCCCGCCAGCGATCCAGGATGTCGTTCATGTCCACGGTATCACTCCTCCACGCGATACTTGCGCCGCCTGCCCGGAACCGCTCCCGTTACCGGGCCTCCGTCGCGGATGTATTCCCGAAGCTTGCTTTCCATGTAGTCGCCGATTCGAGGATAAAGGGCGTCGTACAGAGGCCTGAAGGTGGGGCGTTTCGGGATATCGATGCTGCCGTCTCCGGGCGGGAGGATCGACCCCTTGCGGATCTTTCCCCTCGAGGTCCTTCCGGCCGACGCCCAGTAGAGACGACGCATCTTCGCGGTCACTCTGACGGAAGCCCCTTTTTCCTGCATGGAACCGAGATGGACGGCGCTTCTCGAAAGCCAGCCCACGCGGACCCTGCCGGAGCTGTATTCGTAGCCCACGGCATCGGCCAGCCGCTTCAGGGGCGTCTTCCCGCCCCCCGTCCGACCGAGCCGTTTCGCACCGTTCCTTCCCCGTCTCACGACACCCGAAAGGGGCTTGTAGAGGGATCCGCCCGGAGCCCCCGAACGGATCCCCTTCTTGACCTGCTGCTGAAGCCACCAGCCGGAACTCTTGAGAGCCTTGCGCGTCCACTGCGGTTGCGTCCGGGCCATATGCCGCACCCAGGGCGAGAAGAAATCCTTCAGAACCACGTCGCCGAAAGGGACTCTCCTCCTCGACGTCTTCACGGCTCAGCTCCAGACGGGAGCCTCGTTGCCGACAAGCTCCAGCCGTACGAGCGCCCCCTCGATCACGAAACGTTCCACTCTCAGGATCCTCCCTCCGAACCGGACCTCGTCCGCCGCCTCGGGTTCCGGCACATCTTTCGGACGGACCAGAAGCGTCACCGTTTCGGCCAACTCCCTGCCGTTCCGTCTCTCTCTGTCGATCAGCTCCCCGTCTATGGCCGGGATCTCCCGTCCTTCGTAGACGATCTTCCTCGCGAGTCCGCCCAGGAAGATATGATCCACATCGGCTTCGACCCCATCCCGGAAGGTCACGACCGACTTCTCCGACCCGATCTTCGGGAACTTCGCGACCCGGCCTCGGATTCGGGAACCCGTACCGGTTCCTCTTCCGCTTCCTCCAAGTTCGCTGTCGGAGAAGTCTCCCCATCCGCCTCGAGTCGTTCGGCGGCCCCTAGCACGACAAGCCGGTCCTCCTGGGAAGCGGAAAACCCGGAGATCTCTTCTCCGGGCTTCCAGATCTTTCCTCGTTCCCTGATCGTCCACTTCGCACGAATCATGACGGAAGCCGCCTAAATCGGAGCGGCGACGAAAAAGGCGTCGACCTGGACGGGAACGGGAAGGGGCCGCGAGAGAATCTGCAGAATCCGGGTGCTGGGGTCCTTCTCCGTCCAGGTCTTCGGGACACGGGGCAGATCGTAGGCCTGTCCCGCGTCGAGATCCACGATGGCCCCGTAGAGCAGATCCGTCCGGGCTCCGGTACTTCCGACGAGAAGGGTCTTCTCCGGCACCATGGGCTTCTCCTCGTCGCTGTCGTCCAGAAACCATTCGTCGTAGCTGTAGATATCCAGCCCCAGCTCCTTCAGATAGCCGTGATAGGTGGCTCCGTTGGGAAGCTGTCTGGGATCGATCTGGCCTATGTCCACCCGCCGCAGATCCATCCGGTCCCGCATGCGGGGATGATCCGCGAAGACCGCCGCCACGTCGGAGGACATGATGCAGATGTCGGGATTGACGCCGGAGGCCTTCACCACTTCGAGCCGCCAGCGGCGCAGATCGACGAGAGGATCGCTCGTATCGGCCGCCGTCCAGAGCGCCCCGCCGGCAAGCGTTTCCCTGTTGGTGAGATCGAAGTCGATCACCTCGTCGACCCCGTCGCCGACGATGTGGATCCGCCCCGAGAAGATCGCCTGAGCGCACATCCACTCCTCTCGACGGGTGATGATCTCGTCCAGCTCCCTCATGTCCCGCCCCAAGAGTTCCGCGGCCCGTTCCATGGGGGAAACGCCGCTGTACAGGGATTCGCCGGCCATCCGTTTCATGAGATGTTCGGCACGGGTTTCCATCTTCGGCTTGATCATCGGAGCCTTGTAGGTGTCCGTCCGATAGCCGATCCGGTCCACCAGCTGCCCCTCTCTCCGGGGATGGACGAAGGGAGCCATGCGTCGCTTGCCCTTGATGACGTCCACGTCCACGTGCTCCGTATCGAAAGTCCGGACGTTCCCGAAAAAAGTGTCCTTCAGGAAGGTCCTGACGGGCTTCATCTCCTCCAGAGCCGTGATCATCGTTCGCGTTTCGAAAATGCTGATCGCCATCCGAACGGCCTCCCTCAGGCTTTCACGTTGTCGCGCAGGAACATGCCCAACCTGCGGCAGGCCGTCCGATGGGCATCGGCCGCGTCGGTACCGCCGAAAGTCAATGCGGACGCATTGAAAATGCCCGTCAGATAGACGGGAACGACGGCATCGGCCTCCGCGGCATGCGCGTCGGCCGCCAGAACGGCATAGGGCTCCTGGGATCCGTCCGACTTGGAACTGTCCACGGGAACGCACTTCCCGGAAGCCGTGACGCGGCCGAGGACGGTCCCCCTCGCCAGCGATCCCGCCCCCAGAGGGACAACCGCCGTATCCGTGACGGCCGGCATCTCATGTCCGGCGAAGAGATTGTCGTAAGTCAAAATCTCGCTCATCGTTTTTCGCCTCCGCGTTTCCCGCCGCCGGCCCCTTTGACTATGGCCTCCACGATATGCCTCTCTCCCGCGCCTCCGGGAGAACCGTCGGCCCTGATTCCCGCCAACGCACTGGCGTCCTCCTTCCGTTTCCCCTGCATGGCCGCCAGCCTCTCCCGATCCGCCCTGACGATCTTCAGGGCCGTCGCTTCCGCCGTCGCACCGGAGGCAATCGCCTCGGCGATGATCTTGTCGTTCCCGGGAGCGGCCAAGTACTTCAGCGCTTCGATTCTCGCCCTCTCTCCGACCGCCGCCTCGTCGGAGAGAGCCTTGACCAGATCGGGGTATTTGGCTTTCAATTCCTCGGGCGTCATGTCCTCCACCTCTTTCCCGTCCTTTTCCGTCGCCGGAGCTTCCGTGTCGTCCGGACGATCCTCCCGGATCCGCCTTTCGAGGGATTTCCAGGCCTCGGGCGGAGTCCTGAAGACCGAGAGATCGACCCGGACCCTTCCCGCGCCGCTGCCCACGACCACCACTCGGCCCGGCACGACGGCCGCAACGGCGATCTCCCCGCCCTCCACTCGATCGGCGAACCCCCTCTCCACCGCCTCCTCGGCCGTCATCCACGTCTCGTTTTCCAGGAGGTCGCGGACTTCTTCGGCGCCGAGACCCGTCCTGTCGCAGTAGACCGTAACCATCGAATCCCGGATCCGATCCAGAATCTCCGCCACGTTCCGCATATCCCCGGCGTCGCCGCTGGCACACGTCACGGGACTGTGAATCATCATCATCGCGCCGCGGGCCATGACGACCTCGTCTCCGGCCATCGCCACCAGCGAAGCCGCCGACGCGGCCATTCCGTCCACGTAGACTTTCACCCGCGCCCTGTGGCGCTTCAAAGTCGCGTGGATCGCCTGAGCCGCGAAGACCTCCCCGCCCGGCGAGTTGATCCTCACCGTCAGCCGACTCACGTCACCCAAAACCTTCAGATCCTCCGCGAACCGTCTGGAACTCACGTCATCCAGGGGCATTCCCAGGAACGACGCGTCGCCGATGGTCCCGTAGATCAGGACCTCCCCTTCCTCCTCTGAAACCGCTTTCACCTTCCAGAATTCCGCCGCCACCGTACCACCTCCCGAAGAACATCAAAAAAGCGGGCCCGTGCCCGCCCGTTCCGTCAACCCGCTCAGCCTTCATCCTTGTCTCTTTCCACCTCCACGATCCGGGATCCGGACAGGCCCGCCTCGCGGCGGATCCGCTCCTCCCTGGTCCGCTGACGGTGATAGGCCTCGAAATCCCCGCCGGTCAGCTCGGCAGTCTCGCGCGCCCGCGTCGAAAGGCCTTCCTCGATGCGAATCTTGGCCGCGTCGACCTCCTTCAACGGATCGATCTGGCCCTGGCTCGGCCCGTGCCACTCCGCCTGACAGTAAGCCCATCTCGCCAGAGGGTCGTCGAAGAAACCCGGCGCATGAACCCGGCCCAATGTCACCGCTTCCGCAAGCCACTCTTCGTAGATGGGCTGGCAGAAATCCGAGGCCATCCAGGACCGCTGGGTACGGAACATCCTCCACGCCTCCAGGAGAGCCGCCCTCGAGGCGGAATAACTGGAGGTGAAGTGACTCATCAGAACCTCGTAGGGGATTTCGAGAGCCGCGCCGATCTGTCGGCAGACGGCCGTCACGAAGGGATCGAAGGTCGCGTTGGGACGGGCCGGATTGACGTCCTCCACAGACTCGCCCTCGGCGAGGGCGACGATGGCCCCGTTTCCCAATTCGTAGCCCGTCTCGTCCTCGGGAGCGACCCGCTCCTCTTCCGCGATATTCTCGCCGAGAGGTGGGTCGTCGCCCGACGGCGTCTGGATGAACACCGTCAGAAAACCCGACACGACGGCGGCCATAAGCTCCGCTTCGGTATATCGCCCCAGCTGCTTCAGCGACTCCACCACCGAAGCGAGGACCGGAACGCCCCGTCTCTGCCCCGGCCGCTCCCAATCGACGAGATGGATCACGTTCCGTCGTCCCGATGCCCGCCCGAAAGCCGGCACGGCTTTCCACCTGGGCTGTCGACCCGAGAGAGACCGGGGATGTTTATCGGCGATCCAGTAGACCACCGGAGCCCCGTAATCGTCGATCTCCACTCCGCCGAGAACCGTCTCGTCGTTCTCCCGGCCTCTCGGAGGACAGACCTGATCGGCCTCCAACAGCATGACCCGCAGGGAATAAGGCGTCTCCGGCCTGTCCGTCATGGGAAGCAACGCGAAGACGTCGCCGCTCATCAGCCGGGAAAGAAAGGCCAATGCCTGGATCTGACCGAAGGTTTTCTGCCTGGCCGCGCAGCAGGCCGTCGAATTCGCCCAGAGAGCGAACTCGCGCTCCGTGTTATGCTCCCATCGTTGCGCCTCTTCCTCGCCCATCCCGATAATCTCCCCGTCGATCTGGCATTTGACCTTCAATCCCTGTCCGATCACGCTGGTCCTCATCTTCGCCAGGGCTCCGCGCGCGAGAGGCGTCCCCATGAAAAGATCGCGGGACCGCTCCCTGAGCAGATCCAGGTTTTTCGTGATATCGTCGTCAACATCTCCGCCCCTGGATACCCAGCCTTTCAGCGCCTTCTTGAGACGGCTCGCCCCGTGGTGGGAATAGCCCGTGTCGACGATCTCCAGCTGCTGCCTGGCCCTGAGGCGTTTCAGAGCCATCTCCGGAGCCAGAGTCCGGATGGCCCTGTCCAGAAGGTTCACCATCACAGGTCCCTCGGAATAACCCGAACGACGCGGGCTCCTCTCCGGCCGCGCGAGAGCCGTTCCACCTCGCGACGCCAGTAACCGACCTGCGATCGGATATAGGCCGCGTTGACCCTCGTGTACGCCATCGACCCTATCGTGTAGGCCTGTCCCCGCGTGATCGCCGCTTCGGCATCGAGCCAGAGACTCAGCATTTCCTTCGCCTTTTCGAGTGACCAAGCGACCATTCGAAGCCCTCCTATCCGATGCCTCTGCTGATCATCCGCCGGCTCCGCCTCACGGCGGACGGTCTCTTCCGCACAGGCGGAAGGGAACCGTCCGCCGCCTTCGGAGCAATCGCCAGATTGGGATTGAGAATCTCCAACGCCGCACGGGCGTAGATCCTGCAGTCCAGGGGCTCGTTCCGCGCCCCGGACCGCTTCACCCACACCAGGTGCCGCCTTCCCTGGTCGAAACGCATCACCCGCTTCTCGCTGGTGAGCCCCCGGAAATAGGAGGCATCGTACCCCTTCTCGACCGCTCTCGGAAAATGGCAGTATCCCGGTCCCTCATGCTCCTTCCGGAGCTGATGGAAGAGATTCTCCTTCCCCGTGTCGACGCCGACGGCGAACAGAGCCGCCTTGACACGATTGCTTCTCGTCGGCTTGCCTATGAGGGGAATTCCCGTTCCTCCCCGCCCCTTGATCGCGAAAATCCTCCTCTGCTCCCGGGGCCGGCAGAACTTGTAGACCTCCGTCGTGAAATGGCCGCCCGAATCCACGCAGACGCAGGAAATCCCCATGGCGCGGCCGCCTTCGAATTCCCACGTCCTCATCAGGTACTCGTCGAGGCGCCCCCAAACGTCGCCGTCTTCCGGAGATCCCATCAGAACGCGATATTCGACACCCCATGACTCCGCTCCCGCCCCCCAACCCACGACTTCGACTTCCAGTCTGTCGTCCTGGGTATCCACACCGGCGGTAAGCGCGAGCACTCCTTCGGGGAGATCGGCCTTGTAGTACTCCCGGCGTTTCTCCAGAAATTCCGTCTGCAATTCGTCTCCCGTTTCCTCCCAGGTTTCTCCGAGCGACGTGTTGACCCACGCCTTGAGCGGCTCCAGATTGCCCGCCTTCTTCTGCTCGTCGGCGGAACGGAAGTCGGCCGCGATCTCTTCCCACCGTCGCCAGGGAGAGACCAGCTCGTTCAGGTGAAATCCCCGGATCGAGGCATTTTCCTTCTCCGCGATCCACCGGCCCTCCTGGCGCTTCCACTCCTGCTCGCGGGACCGGCCGCCGCAGAACAGGCATCGGAGAGTCATGTCCTCCAGGAACAACTGAGGCCACAGGAGCTGCTGGAAACGGCCGCACAGCGGACAGGGAAGACACCATTTCTCCTGCGTCGATTCTTCGTAGGCCGCCTCTATCCTGCTGACTCCCCGAATCGTCGGCGTCGAAAAAAGCCCGATCTTCCTGTTCCAGAAAGCCGCCGTCCTCTTCCGGGCCAGCGTCACCGGATCGCCTTCCGTTCCGGCCGAGGCCGGAAAACGATCCACCTCGTCGCAAAGCAGAACCCGAATGGGTCGGGACGCCAGCCCCGACGGAGAATTCGCCCCCGCTATGGTGATGTGACCTCCGGGAAACTGCTTGTGCAGGAGCGTGTTCCCGCTGTCGCGAGTCCTGGCCTCCTTCACCTTCCCGCGCAGAACCGGCGTGTCCCTGAACATGGGCGCCAGTCTGTCCTTGCTGAAGGTCTGTCCCATGTCCAGAGTAGGCTCGACGACGAGAATCGAGGCCGGATCGTAATCCACGTGGTAGCCGACGACGTTTTCGATGATCGACGTCTTGCCCACCTGAGACGACGTCATCACCACCACTGTCTCCACGGCTGGATCCGTGAAGGCGTCCATGATTTCCGCCAGATAGGGAACCCGATCCGTGCTCCACCGGCCGGGTTCGGGGCAGGATTCCGGAGAAAGGATTCTATACCCGTCGGCCCATTCCGAAACGGTCAGCTCAGGAGGCGGCGCAGCCAGCGTTGCTATATCGCGAAACAGCCTTGCGAGTGATCCGTTCCGGGTCATATCCGGCCAGCTCCTTCAACGCCTCGTGGACTCCCTGACGCAGCCGCTCCCTGATGACGCCGAGGTCCTCCTCTCCCTGGAGACGGGGCGCGAGTTTCACCGGCACGGCGAGCATCCGGGCCCGGAAGGCCCCGATCATCTCTCCCCAGATCTCCGCCACGGCCTCGGCGGGATGCAGCTCCGCCCTCATAACCTGCACCTCCAGCTCCGCTTTGTCGGCCTGGGCTCTCCTGAGCCGGGTCGTCTCCTTGTCCAGATCTTTCGGATTGATGTTTCCCGAATCTTCCTGAAGAAAACGCAGATAGCCCGTCACGGAATCCCGGAGCGGATACTTCCCGTGCTCCGTCCGGGGAATCCTCCCCTCCTGGGCCAACTGCTGGACGCGCCTCTCCGAAACCCCCAGAAAGGTGGCCAGAGTCGTCCCGGCGACGACCATGCCCCCCGGAGCCGGATCCGGTCCGGTTTCGGTTCCCTCGCAGGCCCCGAGATACCGGGCGTACCCTCTTACGGAGGGACCGAGAACATACCTGCCCCTCCCCTCCTTCGGGAAGATCCCCTCTCGGGCCAATTGCCTTATACGCCTGTCAGTAAGCCCCAGGAGGGCCGCCAGCTCCGTTCCGGAGACGCGTCTTTCCTCCAGACCGTCCTCTTGATCCGGCATTTCCCTCCCTCCTTTCGACTGAACCAGGCCTTCGCCAAGGTTCACGAAACAGAAACGGAAACCGAAACGAAACGGTCGGTGAAATCCCTGTCGCTGGGAAAAGCCCGCGCTGTGGAGCGACCCCTACATTCTGCATACACGGGAGGACCCGTGATCGGCCACGAGGGCAGTGATCGCAAGGCTTTCACCCCTTTTCCTCCAATCGCCGAAGACGCCCCGCCGCCCTCCCTCCAATCTGTCATATCTGGATTGTGTCAGATTCGGATCGGGACGCCTCCGATGCCGACGGACACCGGCCTGGCAGTCTTCGAACATCGTCATTTCCTCGTACGGAAACCTCCGGTTCCGGGAAAGAAAACCTCGGTTCATTTTACGATCGCGTCCGAAAGGGCCTTGAAACCGCTATCCGCCGGGGTCCGCAGCCCCTTCGCCCTCCGTTTTGTATTCCGAAAAAGCCCGTCGAAAAGGGGTGCACGAAAGGTCCGGAAAACGCCCCTCTCAGAGGCAAAGATCCTCGATGATCCCGAAGATCTCGTCCTCCGTGATGCCCATATAGGCCAAAGTCTCCTCCGGCCTCGAGTGTCCCAGGATCTTTTGGATCCGCGTCAGGTCGACCCCCCGCTCATGCAGATGAAAGGCGAAAGTCTTCCTCAGAGTATGCGTTCCGATCCGCTCGTCGAGCCCCGCCCGGCGCGCCGCCTCGACCAGGAGGAAATAGGCCTGCTGTCTCGATATGGCCTTCCGCGCACCGTCGGCGCCCCGTTTGCGCGAGGCGAACAGAGGCTCCTCCGACGGAAGATCCGTCCGGTAAAGGTAATCCCGCAGCGCCGAACGGCTCTCCCGGTTGATGGGAAAGCGACGCATCTTCCGACGCTTCTTTTCCCGTATCTCGATCTGCCCCTTGATGGACCGCCGACCCGACTTTCCCACGCGCATCACGTCCTCCACCCGAAGTCGGAGAAGATCCGAAATCCTGAGTCCGCTGTTGATTCCCAGAGTGAACAGGGCATAATCCCTAAGAGATCGCGACCGGAGCGCCTCTTTCACCCGTTCGATCTCCGTCTTCTTCCGGAGGGGCTGCACGAACTCCATGCCCATGCCTCCTCGACATTGATCAGGCCTTGTCAGGCTCTCATTCCACACCGCACGATCTCAACCGACTAATTGACACGCACATTATGCGCATGATATAATCACGTCAACGAAAGGGGCGAGGACGATCACAAGCTCAAGAGAAATAATCAAGATGCTGAAAAAGGACGGCTGGGAGCTGTGTCGAACGGAAGGCTCGCACCATCACTTCGTCCACCCGACAAAGAAGGGCCTCGTCACCGTCCCTCACCCCAAAAAAGACCTGACAACCAAGACGGCGAAAAGCATCCTCAAGCAAGCGGGGCTATAACGCCCTACAGAAACCCCGGATAGACTGCACGATGCTCATCGCACTTACGGAAACGGATATTCTTTTATATTTTTGCGGATAAAAAGGAGGAATCTCCATGGCAAACAAAAAAAAGCCGGATAGGTACATCTACCCGGCGATCTTTTCCTTTGACGACGACGGCGTTTCCGTCGAATTCTCCGATCTGCCCGGCTGTCTGACCTGCGGAGCCACTCAGGAAGAGGCCTTGGTTATGGCACAGGACGCCTTGCGCGGCCACTTGGCCTGTCTGGAAGAGCGTGGGGAAAAACTTCCCGATCCCGGAGACATGAGAGAAATCGCCCTCGAGCCCGGGCAAGTCCTGGTCGCGGTAGAAGCCTGGATGCTTCCCCTGAGGACAAAGACCATCCGAAAAAACCTGACCATCCCCGCCTACCTTGCGGAAGCGGCCGAGAAATCGGGCATCAATTTCTCTCAGACCCTATCCGATGCCCTTCAGGAGAGATTGGGCTTGTAATGAAAGGTTCGCCTCTGTCTTGATTCGAACCTTTCATTACAGAATACTTAATGGGAGCGATCAACTTGGCAAATTCAATCAATCAAAATGAGAAATTTATTGAATTTATTATTTTATCTATCCAACTTATAGCTATCGTTTTTCAAACACTTCTTTTATATAAACAAATAAATTTATCCCGAAAAATTGCATTTTTACCAACTAGAGAAAAATCATTTTTCAATCTAATTAAATCCATTGATGATTTTGATAAATTTTTAAATATATTGACAAGTCAGGATTTAAGTGAAAGAGATTTTTATAAAAAAGGTTTAAATGCTATTTGGGGTCTTTCTGACGCATGCACGAACACATCCCTATTTTTAGGCAAAGAAATAAAAAATACGCTAAAAGAATGGTGCGTTGATGGAAATTCCAAGAAATTATTTGTTGAAGTTATAATTAAAAACTTAATTGATATTTCAAATGGATTTTCACGCTTCAACAGCAATGGGGCTCCCAGAGATCTAGCCGGAGAAATCTACGACACTGCTATTTCTCTTCAACGGGAACTGAGATGCACCAAAGAGAAATCCATCAGTTTGTTTCTGAAAATATAGAGACGGCTCCTCCCTCCGGCGGAGCCGTCTCTATTGTCAAATGCCCTCTATCCCTTACCTTCTCCCGACGCGCCCTCAAGCCGCCCCAAAGTTACGCCCTGCTTCGATCAACCTCCCACGCGCCACTTCCGCATACCCCCGATCCATCTCAATCCCCAGGAAATCGCGCCCTTCAAGATAGGCAGCCAGACACGTCGTGCCGCTCCCGGCGAAAGGATCGAGTATCAACCCACCAGGCGGAGCCACCCGGACCAGCTGACGCATCAGCTCCGTAGGTTTGCCCGTGAGGTGAAACTTATCCTTCTGCCTCACCGGCACTCTCATGCAGCCAGGCCAAGGACCGCGAGCATCCGTAGGAGACAGCGCCCCCCGGCTACCCCAAACGACATACTCGCACTGGTGGCGGAAATACCCCTTATGAGGCGGCCTGGCCGCTTCCGTCTTGTCCCAGGCGATCACGCCACGCCAGATACAGCCTCCGGCCTGCAAGGCATCCGTGGCCATAGGAAGTTGGCGCCAGTCCGAAAACATGAGAAAATAGCCCCCCTCTTTCAGAGTCCTCAGGCATTGGCCGATCCAGAGGGAACACCAGTATCCCCACGAGCGTTGATCGCGATTGTCCCCCTGAAAGGTAGGGCGCTGCAGTCTCTGGCTGCTCTGCTGGTATTTTTTCACCGGATCGGCCTGACGGGATCCGGAAGTCATCCCTCCGGAAGAATAGGGAGGATCCGTGATCACCGCATCGGCGATTCCGTCGGGAAGTGACGGAAGAATCGAGAGGCAATCGCCCTCGACAAGAACATTGCGCTTCGTTTCCAAAATGGGATCGCTCCTCGGATAAAAATCAGGATCCTTCGACGCGCGGAGGGCTTCGGATCTTCTCCGAAGCCCTCCGCATAACGTCTTTTAGGTCGGGGGGAGAGCCCCCCGTTGGATCCCGTGTCGGCGTCCGACCTGCACAGCCTCCGCCCGGGTTATCCTGCGAAATCCCACATTACAATTGTAAAGCCTTTCGGCACGCCAACAATACGGCTAACGATACGGACATCGATCCGGCAAGCGATACGGTTATCGTCAACAGCTTTTTTCTCCAAAGGAAAACTACGGGAGGCATCGCGATACACGAAATCAAGAATAAATCCACTAAGAATAGTTTTTTAATTTTATTGATCTTTTTAGATTTCGAATTCGCCTCGTTTTTTAAGAAAAACAAAAAAATCAAGCACATACATCTGATGAACCATTTTCATGATTTGCCATGTATTGCGAATAGAAAGGCTTGTCAACCCATAAAGCAAAGCTCTGAATATTATAGACACCTTTTCTGCATATTCATATGATCCCAACCTAAGCCCCAAAGAACTAAAAAAACCAATCCCGGCAAGTCCCCAAAAACAAATAGTCATAATAGAAATAAATAACGCAAGTAAATAGCAAAAAGAATATTCAAACACTCCACCAGCTTTAAATCTTTCGATATGTTGAATATTTTCCGAACTGATCATAGCCTGTATAGTTCCTGACCAAGCGCAGGAAACCCCTATCAATATTCCAGATAGCGGAAATAAAATCTTTTCCGCAGCTTCAAGACTTGAAATCGGAACTATCCATGCAATAAACATACCAAAAATAAAATGCATAAATAAAAATTTATTTAATATTCTTCTGTAGCCAGGAGTAAGTTCGCTTATCCCATGAAAGAACCACTTCCAAAAATATAGAAGCTCTAAAATTAAATAATTATTTTGATTCAATTATCAATCACCTCTATTTCCATGTCTTATATTTTCATATACTCCATTTATTACCTCGATAACATCTTGTGGGTTTCCTTCTATATCACCTATAGACGTAGTAACCTTAACAGTCGATCCTTGCGTAAAATATGTACGAGCTTTCGTTTCACCTGGCATCTCCGCTCTAATTGTTGCAGTATCTCCAGAAGAAACCGTCGCTCTAGTTAATTTAGGAAGAAAATCTTTTTTTAGTCCATTTTTACTTGAAAAAAATATTTTATTATCATAAGAATCAATATTTTCTGACATTATTGCAAGATTTTTCCGAGCATCTTCCTCATCCCATGGGTTAGGTCTAGAAAATGTCATGGTAAATTTTGTTATTCTTTTTGCCTCTTCAATCACTTGCAGAAATGTCTTAGGATTTTCTATAACGCCACCATCTACAATTATTCCTGATTTTTTCACAATGTCAGAGCTCGAAATAGTTTTTAAGAGCTTATTAAATAAATCATCATTTTTCCCAAACCTTGAATTATCCTGTATCCCGCATATGCCAAGATCAAGATTCAAGAAACAATAAATATATTCGCTTGATTCATCATTTATAGACACAAAATCTCCATTTTCTAATTTTCCTTCTTTTTTAGGTCCAGTTTTTCCAAAACAGAAACGAATTGATTTTTTATCTATGAAAAATAAATTAGCAACTCTCCATTCAATATCACCTCGAAAAACACAAACTGGCCTGCTTCTTATTGCCATCGATAATAATTCGGATCTACCTTTTGCCTGCAATTGGGCTCCATCGAAATCCAAAATTCCCTGAGAGCTAAAATACATTTTAATTCTACCAAGAAACAAGTCGATATTTTTCATGTCGTCCTCCTAGTGAAAATATTGCATCACCAAGGAGATTATAGCTCATTTAATAATTTCGCTCCAGCTTACCTTGGGCGTTCTAAATACCTCCCAAAAGCACCCAATCTTCAGCCGGCGCCAGGAGGGCGGCTCTTGCGATCGCCCACGGCACTTCCTTTCTTCGGCGAAGGACCGTCTCCTCCGACACTCCGAATTTCCGCGCCACCCGTTGCAGCTGCGGTTCGTGAAGCCTGCTGTGATCCCGGAGGGAATCCACCCAGAGAACATGGTGGGTAAAAATTCCCCAATCTTTGGGGAAAGCCCTCATGTACTCCCTGGCCACGATGATGATCTGACTCCATCCTCCCCCCGACGCCAGAATCGTTTCCATCTCGTCAGCCTTGAGCACGAGGGACTCCTGGGGTCCATGACCGGAAGGCGACGAATCGACGCGAGCGACATCGTCTCCTCCCTGCCCCTCGAAACCGGAAAGGATCTCCATCAAGTCCTCCGTCGACGGCGGCGGAACATCCCCGGCGATGATCCGGAGACCCATCGGATGGCATCGGATCACGAAATCGATCACGTCGGCCAGGCGCCGGACCTTATCCATCGTTCCACCTCCTCGGACGCTCTTGCCCGACCTCGGGCCTCTCCGGCGGGAATCACCGATTCTCCAGCCTTCGGTCGGGACCGGTCACGGGAATCCAGCGACAGAGTTCCGCCAGCCGGGAAACGATCCGCCTGCCCATGACACCGCCGTAGTGACCGGCGATCTCCTCGGGCCCCACGAGATTCGTCGTGGCGAAAACGAGCTTCCGGCCCCGCATCCTGCGGTCCAGTATCCGAAAAACCCGCTCCCCCACCCACTCGAACCGGGTCGACTCGGCCCCCAGATCATCCAGAACGGAGATATCGGCCTCGGCCACCACGTCGGCGGGATCGGGCCCTTTCCTCTGATCGAACCACTTCTTCGAGGCATCGATCAGATCCGGCAGGGAGACGAAAACGGCGTTGAACCCGGCCTCCAGAGCCACGCGGGCCAGAGCCGCCTCGAGATGGCTCTTGCCCACTCCGGGCGGCCCCATGAGCAGCAGACCCTTTCCCGAAAGATCTCCGGCCCGGATCCGCATTCCCGACTCGATGGCCGCCAGACGGGCGGCTTCGGTGCCCTCGGTTTTCCTGAAGCCGCCGATGGACCGGTCCTCCAGATTCTCCGGAAGCCCGGCGGATCGCAGCAGAGCTCTCGTGCGCCTCTCCGCGTAAAGCCTCACGGCCTTCCCGCAGGGGCCGTAGGTGAGATAGATCCGCCCGAGGGACGCATCGATCCTCGGCGCGAGCCCCCGAGAGGGACAGACCGCAGGCCCCGGGCACTCCCGGCAACGCCTCGTCTCCCTGTCGAACTCCGCCAGAGCCCGGGCGTCGCAAGGCTCAGGGTTTCGAACCAGCTCCGCCGTCCTCGCCAGGAAAGGCTCCAGGTCCTGTTCCCGCGACCGGGGCGACACCTTTCCGCTGATCGTCCCACCAGCTCCGATACTGGTCCGGAAGCGCTCCACGGCCGCCGCCGCCGTCATCACCGTTTCGGGCATATCCGCATCCTCCCTTCGCCGTCTTCGGATTCCGGGACACCTGATACCGGAGGCTTTCCAACAGATATTCCGCCGTGAGCTCCGCCAACGGCCTCCTCCGCCGCCGGAATCTTTCCTCGGCCGTCAGCAGCTCTTTCTGCACTCTCGCCGGAGTGTGGGCCCGCTCCAGGGCCCGGAAGGCCGAGACCTCTCCGGGCGAAAGCCCCTCACTCCCCCGCTTGAGCATCAGAAGCTCCGCCGTGGAGCGCATGGCCTCCGGAACATCGTCGGCTCCGCAGGAGAGATCCTCCCCGGTTCCGTCCGACGGCCCGGGAGCGGCAGCTCCCTCCGAAGGAGTAGGTTCCATATCGTTAGTGGCTATAGTTCTGGCGGCACCGTGTGCCGCCCCCCCGGCAGCTCCTGCCGCCCCGCCCCGGCACGCGGTGCCGCCCCCCCGTAGGGCGTAGACGGACGTGAGCCCCTGGGCGGATCGATCCGTCCGGGCCACATACCCCCTATCCTCGAGAATCCGCAACGACTCCCTCGCCTTTCTCGGGGAGCAGCCCGCCCTTCTGGCCAGAGACAGCATGGACGGGAAACAGCTCCTTCCCTCCACGGACGAAAAGGAACAGAGCGCGGCATAAACCGCCTTATCGAAGGCGGAAAGGCTCTCATCCGTCATGATGGAAATATCCAGGAAGCAGAACCAGAAATTGCGTTGGTCCTGGACTTCAAAAGCCGTCTGCCGATCCATCGGACACCCCCCTGAAACCCTCTTTCGTCAGCAACGGAAAACGCCCGCGGATCCGGACTCGGGAGAAATCCGGGTCCGGATCCACCTCCTGGAAGCTCTCAATTCCACCTTGCCAAAAGCTCCCTGGCCCGCCGTACATCGCCCTCCAAAAGGTCGAGGTAGACCGAAAACCCGTCGGGCACGGCACCGACGCGGAAGTTGAACTCCGCCACGCAGAACTCGGCGGTAACGATGAGATCGCTGAAAACCCGCCGACGCATCTCGTCCATTGCGACGTCCGATTTCATGATGGCCCCCGCTTTCCTGGTAGAGTCTCCGACGGGAGTTGCAGCTCCCGACACATCACTGCCCGAGCAACCTCTCGGCCCGTCGGGCGGCACGGTACAGCGCCTCATAGGACCAGGCGATCTCCATGGCCTCCTCCATGGAGGCCGACCCCTGACAGCCGATCGCGTTGTTGTACCGATTAAAAGCCTTCACCACGGTCTCGAGGGCCTCGCGCGCTTCGACGTCATTCATCGCCGGCGCCTCCCTGTGGTAAAATAGTGCGGGAGCGGCAACTCCCGCCTGAGCTTTGCCCATGCCCGCCGTCCTGGCGGGCCTTCTTTTTCAAATCGCACCGTTGCGGGATGGAAACAACCTCCCGAAACCTACTGATCCATCGCGGCCCCCGAGGGCGCTCGTCGAGGAGCGCCTGCATCTTTCGGATGTTCATGCCCTCAACTTCATCCCCTTTCCCTTGAATGCCCATAGGGCTATATGCCCCCCATTCCAGAGTTCGTTGCACCCCTCCAGCCACTCAAGCGCCGCTTCGGTGTCGAGGAATCCAATGACATCCTCGACCTCCGCCGAGGGATCACGGAGGACCACCGCCACCAGCGGCCAGTCCTCCGGCTCCGGCACCGGCTCCAGCCGGGCCAGAAGGCGCTGAAAAAACGACGGCCGCCGGTACGGCCCGCGCACGGCGCCGGTTTCGATCAATCGTTCAATCCGCACCATTGCCGCCCTCCTCAAATCGCACCGTTGCGGGATTGAAACAACCAACGGTACTTTTTCACCTTCTCGTTGGGGTCAAGGACCTCGAACGGGCAAGGGGTCTCTTTCATTCGTCGCCCCAGCGTCGACCGACTGATCCCGTACTTTTCGCAGAACACCCTTGCCGGGAGCCATGGATTCTCTTCGCCCGACAGCATCTGGTTCCGGGCAATCATGTCCAGCAGCCGGTCCACTTTCGCGTTCAGCTCGGCGATTTGCCTGGGCGTCGTCTCATCGACGACGAAAACGGTCTGCCCTGGCGTCATTGCGTCTACCTCCTTGATCGTTGAAATTGAAGGTCTGCAGATCCTTCACACCTTCCGCCCTTTCCATGGCCTCTCTGATCAGCCGCCTCAGCAGACATCCGCAACTCAAGCCTCGCCTCGATGCCTCTGAGGCGAGCCAGTCATACTCGCCCTCGGTCAGCCGCACCGAAAAAGCACGACTGAGCCTCGATGCAGTTCTACCCATCCGCCTCACCGCCTGGATTTCGCCATACTGTTGTGATACATTGGGGGACAATTAAAGGGGGGATCGAAAATGAGATCTCCAAATATCGCCACCACATTCACGTTCAAAAATTCGAGCTTCGTCTTTGAAGTCTACGCCTTCAGGAAAGTCACTCAAAAAGAAGGTCTCTTGGCCCTTTCTCAATGGATGAAGCAGTACAAGCACAAGACGATTCCTCGTCGCGGAAAGGGTAAAGCGATAACCATATTTGGCTTTGATGAATAAGCAGCTCCGCCAGCAACAAAGCTTCTCCGGGATTAATGAACGTGATCGATTTTCGACCGAAGAGACCCATCGTTACGATTCCGGTCTCTTCGTCCTGAAACAGATCGAAGCGCAAGTGCTTCGAAGGACTTTCTTCGGGTACTTCTGACATTCATTCACCTCCCATATTCGAATCGAACCGTTGCGGGATTGAAACTTGAAACTTATTGAAAACGATTGTCAAGGTGCCCTTCCCTCAGCTCAGAGCCTCGTCCAGTACGTGTCTCAGCCGCTGGCAGTGCTCCCGCCTGAGTGGGTCGTCGATCCGGCCGTTGTCCGTCAAGTCGAAAACCGTCTCCAGATCGACCAGAACCGGCGTACTCGCGTCGAGGGCCTCCCGGAACCGCCGGGCCTCCTCGACGTGCGGGTTCAGTTGCCCCCCGGCCCCCGATCGGCCGGGGGGGTCGTAGGGTTTCCGTAGATCAGCAAATAAAGCTCCCCGTTTGGAAGCCCAAGCGCGGCCTCAAGAGCCGCGAGATTCTTGGCGTCTGTCGGGGAATATTTCTCATTTTCCCAATCACAAACCGTTGTTCGGGTACACCCGATTTTTTGAGCCAACTCACCTTGGGTCATGCCGATGTCGCGCCTCGCCTTTCTTATTACGTCTCCGCACCCCATCCCCTCACCTCCTTTTATTCTGGTCTACTTGGATTTTATGGCCAACCCCCCACTAAAGTCAAGTCAACTTTTACAAGTAGGTTGCGTTGACTTTTCTTGACTATTCTTGTTCCGGAAAGTAGGGTTTACTTGAAATGGGGGGAAGCGCCATGATCACCGGCGAAGAAATCCGGCGGTTACGCAAGGAGAAGAAATGGACACAGCAGGACTTGGCCAATGAGGTCGGCGTTGCAAAAACCACCGTTCTGGACTGGGAGAAAAACCGATATTCCCCAGAGGGCAAGAACGTGAACAATTTGGCCCGCGCCCTCAACGTCTCCATCGCCTACCTCATGGGCGAGACCGACGAGCCCCGGCCCGTCTCCCCTGCCGCCGGGCCACCCCAAAAACCGGCCTCCGGAGACTTCAACCCGACCGGGCTTCAGGAGAAGCTGCTCGAATTTCTGGCCGCCGTTCACGACAGAGGCAAAACCTCACCTGATTTTCTGGATCTCATCCGCCAGGTGAATGCTCTGAGCGAAGACGAAAAGCAGCTCCTGCTCCTCTGGCGCTCCCTGTCCCCGGAAAAACAGGAAACGGCGCTGCGCCTGCTGAAGGCCCTGTGAGCCTCAAGATTCAAATCGCACCGTTGCGGTGTGGAAACGCAATCCCTTGACATCTTTCCCGAGCCTTGTAGAATTTGATCGTCCCATATCGTTCGTTTACGCCCCCAGAGGATGAAGGCAGCCCCTTCGGCAGTTTGGTTCTCTGGGGTTTTCCCTTCACGAAAGGAGGAGACACCATGAGCCCCAGCGATTTCCTCTTCGCGACACCGAGCTTCTTGCGCGGCATGGCTTCGGTGCTTGACATGGGCGATACCCTTTCCGTCTTCAACACCACGGACACTCTCAACGACGCCGATTCTCGGGCAACGGCTGCCGATTGGCAGGCTGTCGGCCAGGATATCCGTAAGGCCTTGAAGGAATACCAAGCAACGCATGCCCTCTAACCGCTCCCGATCCCTTCTCCAGGCAAAAACCACTCGCATCGTACGCACCGAGGCCTATGAAGGGCCTCTTCCGTCGCCCGAAATTCTCGCTCGCTACAATGAAGTATGCCCGGGAGCAGCGGAGAGAATCCTGGTCATGGCGGAGAACCAAGCCCGACACCGGCAGGGACTGGAGGCGGAGGTTATCCGTTCGCGAACCAGAGACAGCCGGTGCGGAATTTTCTGTGGCCTTGCCATCGGCATCAGCAGCATCGTCTGTGGCACAGCTGCCGTGATCTGGGGCCATTCCTGGGCCGGGACCTTTATTGGCACCGGCGGAGTGGCGGGTCTTGTCGGTGTCTTCATCCACGGAACAAATTCCAGCCGCGCCGAGCGCGAAGCAAAAGCTTCCCAAAACTGACATCACCGCTTCCACCCCGTCTCTTTCAACCCGCATCGTTTCCGTGTAGAACCAGCCTGCGCACCAGCCCCGCCAGTTCCTCCCCCTCCGGTTTGCCCTTGCTCATCTCGCCACCAAACGGTAGCATTCCCCTATGAGCAAACAAACGGTCTTCTCTATGCGGTTGAAAGAATTGAGGGAGTTGCGAGGATTTGAACGGCCAGAACTGGCCTCAATTGCCGGTTTCTCTGCTGAAACTATTGCGAGATACGAGCGCGGAGAGCGAGAACCCAAGGCAAGCGATATTCAGGCTCTCGCCCGCATCCTCAACACCACTGCAGCCTACCTCATGGGCGAGACCGACGACCCCCGGCCGAGAACCCGCGAAGAGAGCTTCGAGATCCAGGCCCCCGTCGAGACGGACATGATCGTCGCAAAGCGATCCCCGATCCAGGCGGCTCCCGATGAGATCGAGCTCGTAGTCCGCCGAGGCGGACATCGCTACGCCACGACCATCCCCCTCGAGAGCGCCACGGAAGAGACGGTCCGCATCGCCATGAACTACCTGCGGAGCCTGGCGGAGCGAGACGGCCCCGACGGAGTATGACTTCAACTCGCACCGCCGAGGGATTGAAACTATTAAAAATATTGACAGGCAATCGTTTTGTGGTACCCTGGATATGCGCACGCGGGCAGGTGTTGGCGTGCGAGATTGGTTTAATCCCCCCGAGGATGGAGGCAGCCCCTCCGGCATCTAGTCCTTGGGGGGTTTTGTTTGGGAGGGATCCGCGTGCAGGAGCCGCAGACCAAACGCCTTCACGTCTTCTTCGATTGCCAGAACCTCTTTCATGCCTGCCGAAAAGCCTGGGACTACGATTGCCCCAACTTCGATCCGCTCAAACTTTCCCGATTCCTCTCCAAAATGCATCCCGATTGGACACTGAAGAAGGTTCACGTTTACACGGGCATTCATGATTCGAAGGTCAATCCCAGACTTCACTCGTTTTGGACCAACAAGTTGGCGCTCCTGAACCAATCCCCCCAAGTAGAGATCATCACCCGTCCCCTGAGATACACTTCATGCGATGGAATAAAAGTGGCTCGCGAAAAAGGCATTGATGTGCGTATCGCCTTGGACCTCGTTCGCCTGGCTCGTACCAATGAGTTCGACGTGGCGGCCCTCTTCAGCCAGGACAACGATTTCCGCGAAGTCTCCGACGAAATCCGCGCCATAGCCAGGGAGTTCGACCGCTGGATCAAGATCGCCTCCGCATTCCCCGGTGTTCCGAATGCGAAAGGGATCGACCGCACGGACTGGATCCCCGTCCCGAAGGAAGACTACGACCGCTGCATCGATCCGAACGACTACTCCGCGCCATAAACCGCCATTTCGGTTTTCAAGGTCCGCCTTCCCTGTCTACTCCGCCAAATTCCTGATCAGCCCAACCAGCTCCGCGCCCTCCGGCGTGTCGGGGCTCCCGTCCTGGAGGTCCAGTGCCGCCGTCACCACCCGGTGCGGTTCGGACATGAACCGGCACAGCTTCGGGATCGCCTCCACATTCACGCCATGCTTCCGAGACGTGATATCATCGTCTTCGCCATCGTCTTCCCGCAGTTGCCGCTGCGGTTGAAACAAGTCCCGAACGTTGCCGTTCAACAGCTCAGCGATGGAGATGGCCGTCTCCACGTTGGGTTTCGTTGTGCCCGCCTCGATGTTCTGGTAGTTGCGGACACTGATTCCGATTGCCTGTGCCACCTGCTCCTGTGTCATCCGGCACGAGTTGCGCGCTTGTACGAGTTCTTTTCTCATGGATCACCATCCTCTTGTTGTGGCACGCATTATTTAGCGTGTCAAGGGGACTCTATCACGTATTATTTAGCGTGTCAAGTGAGGTGCATCTGAATGTTCTCTGAGCGCCTGAAGTCTCTTCGTAAGGCTCGTGGTGTTACTCAAAAAGCCCTTGCCGCCTCCTTGGGGCTCTCTGAACGCCACTACCAGGGCATTGAGTACGGAGAAACAAAGCCTGGATTCGACAACCTCATCGCCCTCGCGGACTACTTCGACGTGTCCCTCGACTACCTGGTTGGGCGATCGGACAACCCCGGGCGATAGCCCTGCCAGATCCTTCCGCCTTCCCTGTCTACTCCGCCAAATTCCTGATCAGCCCAACCAGCTCCGCGCCCTCCGGCGTGTCGGGGCTCCCGTCCTGGAGGTCCAGTGCCGCCGTCACCACCCGGTGCGGTTCGGACATGAACCGGCACAGCTTCGGGATCGCCTCCACATTCAAATCGCACCGTTGCGGGATTGAAACTCCGTCTCGACCGTCTCCTTGCCCCCCGGCCCCCGATCGGCCGGGGGGGGCGTAGGGTTTCCGTCGACAAAAATCATCTTGTAGAGTGCACCTGCCGTAAGCCCCAGCGCCCCTTCCAGACGAGCGAGGTTCTGCCCGTCGGTGGGAGCATATTTCTCGGATTCCCAGTCATAAATTGCCGACCTGGAGACTCCGACTTTTTCAGCCAACGCAACTTGACTAAGTCCTGTCGCTTGCCTGGCTTCCCGAATTACTGCTCCGAATCCCATTGGAACACCTCCTTGCATAGCAAACTAGTCAATACACTCAGCATGGTAGGATTATTTCCGCGGATTGTCAAGCACACTAAGCGGAATTGCATAGTTGACTAATGTTGACTATTGCCAAGTGAGACGTAGACTTTACTTGACACGAATGCTGAGGCGGGGGGTAAAAGGCGAGTGATTTCTGGTGGCGAGATAAAAGCTCTTAGAAAAAGTCGAGGGTTGTCACAGCAAGAACTCGCCGACGCGACAGGGGTCTCCAGGTCTGCGGTTTATCTTTGGGAATCGGGGACCCACCCGCCGGTGGGGAAAAATCTCCAAGCCCTCGCCCGCGCCCTCAACGTCTCGACCGCCTACCTCATGGGCGAGACCGACGAGCCCCGGCCGAGAAACCGCGAAGAGAGCTTCGAGATCCAGGCCCCGTCGAGACGGACATGATCGTCGCAAAGCGATCCCCGATCCAGGCGGCTCCCGATGAGATCGAGCTCGTAGTCCGCCGAGGCGGACATCGCTACGCCACGACCATCCCTCGAGAGCGCCACGGAAGAGACGGTCCGCATCGCCATGAACTACCTGGGAGCCTGGCGGAGCGAGACGGCCCCGACGGAGTATGACTTCAACTCGCACCGCCGAGGGATTGAAACCTCTTCCCTTGTGGTTTGCCTTTCGATTGTCAAGGTGCCCTTCCCTCAGCTCCCTCAGCTCAGAGCCTCGTCCAGTACGTTTCTCAGCCTCTGGCAGTGCTCCCGCCTTGCCGGGTCGTCCGATGCGGCCGTTGTTGGCCAGGTCGAAAACGGTGTCGAGTGCCGCGAGAATCGGCCCGCTTTCGTCGAGGGCTTCCCGGAACCGCCGGGCCTCCTCGACGTGCGGATTGTTCAGTTGCCCCCGGCCCCCGATCGGCGGGGGGTCGTAGGGTTTCCGTCAAGAATCTCCTCTACAGAAACGGACAGGATTTCCGCGAGTCTTTTAACGTCGGACGCTCTGGGCTCCCGAAGCCCTGCCTCATACCTGGCGATGGTCCGAGAGGAAAGACACTCAGTCTAGCCAATTCTCCCTGGCTTAATTCGGCTGCTTCTCTAAACGCTCTGAGTCGCTCCATGCTCATCACCTCCCCTCCAGACCAACTGGTCTTGGATGTCATCATAGAAGACCGAAAGGTCTTTGTCAATGGGTTTTGCCCCAACAAAAGACCAAACAGTCTTTCGCAATAAGACCGATTTGGACATTGCCACCCGGCAGACCAATCGGTACCATTTAGATATGGACACTGGAGAGCGCATCGCACAGCTACGAAAGCGCGCATGACTCAAGAAGCCCTTGCCCAAAAAAGCTGGGGGTTAATGTTCGTTCGATCAGTCGATGGGAAACTAACGAACGGTCCGTTCCCAGTGACAAACTGGCGGATCTCGCCGATGTCTTGGGAACAAGCACGGATTACCTACTGTGCAAGACCGACGAGCCCCGGCCCGTCTCCCCTGCCACGCTCGACGCAAAAAAAAAAGCCGGCCTCCGAAGAGACCGGCGATCTTGCTGAACTCACCTTGCCGTCGGGCCGGATGATCCAGAGTCACCCAGGACCAGCTTGACGCCTATCGGGCTTGGGACCGAAAACGAAACCTTGATACCACCGTCGCCATTGCGGCCACTCTGGGCATCCCCCTTTCCGACCTCGTCCCAGCTGGCCAGATCGACAAGTGCCCGACCGAGACCCACCGGAACCTTGTCGGACTCCTGAAGGCATTGGCAGTGGCCGATCCACAGAATGTCCGCTTCGCCGCCCGGGGCGGCATCCGCATCGAGGACGTCCCCGAAAAACGACGCCAAGCTGATGCTGGAGGCCATCCTTTCCTCGGCCAATCTGGCCGTCGACCTCCTGGCCAAGGGAAAGGGGCAACAGAAGGACATAACGATTGGCACTGAGAAAAAACCGATCGGCAGAGACGGGTAGACACGCCCCAGAGGATGCTTTAGAGTCGAATCACACCGTAAACAGGGGGGATGATCCTTGAGCTCAGCCAACTTCACCATCACCTTCGAAGGCTTCGCCTTGGAGAATCACGAGATGGACATCCGAGCCCTTGCCCCTGCCTTGTTGGCGGTCAACAACCTTATCGAAGAAGCCAGCGATATTCTAAACGACAAGCATTGCCGAGTAACGGTAAATGTCAAGGCAGGGTTTAAGACAGGCTCTTTCGGTGTGGATCTTTCTATCGGCCAGATAGTTACAAATGCGATATCATTTTTAAATTCCGAATCCGTCATTGCAGCTGTAACACTTTGTGGTTTATTGGGACTTACTGTCAATTGTGGTAAAGGTCTTGTTCCAGTAGTCAAATGGCTTCGCGAGCGCTCTATTCGACTCATCAGAAACAATGGGGATGGAACGGCCACCATCACTACCGAAGACGGCGACTCAGAAGTGATTGACGAACGAATCGTCAGACTTCTGGAAGACCTAGAAATCCGACAAGCGCTGGAGAAAGCCATAAAAGTCCCCCTTGAGGAAGAGGGAATCGAAAGGATCCGCTTTGAAAGCGACAAGGGGGAATCTGCAACCATATCCAAGTCAGAAGCCCCTTATTTCAGAGCGCCAACTTTCGAGGGCAATGTTTTACTTGACAGCACAAAGGAAATCTACCTAAAACCCCTGTCCATTTCTTTTTTAGAGGGAAATAAATGGAGATTTTCTGATGGAGCACAAACCTTCTTTGCCACAATCCGCGACGAAGTTTTTGTTGGCGGAATTCAGCAGGGTGAAATTTCTTTTTCTAAAGGCGATTTACTAAAGGTCCTGCTCCGAACAATACAACGAGAAGATGTTGCTGGCTTTAAAACCGAGCACGAGGTACTGGAAGTCATTGAACACAAAAAAACAGGTAGACAACTTCGCTTCCCCATTGACGACGGAAAATCTTGAAAGAAGGCTTACGCATGAGAGAAACAGAAAAAAATAACTCCAATAATATTCAGTGCAAGAACGTTGTGGTCTCCATTGCCGGGAAGGGCACTTCCGTCAAGAGAGTTTGCCTTCCCGAGAAACGTCGGCACACAATGGAGGCAATCATCAACAAACGCAAATCTGCTCTCGATGTCCTCGCCAAATATTGAGTGGCTGACAGAAGACGACATCTGGGAGGCAATCTCGACTCTTCAGGCCAAGTACCGGGAAGACCCCATTTGTGTCATCAATCCCGGCCCTATTGAGTATGTCCTTAACTTGGAAAGCCTTTCGTACTTTTACGACGATGATCCCCTTCTCATAGCGGCAACCAAAATCCGAACAATCATCAAGGGACATCCGTTGCTTGATGGCAACAAGCGTTTGGGTATGGTTGTCGGAACCTATTTTCTGGACATAAATGGCTTCAATCTGATTGCGTCGGACGATAGCTTCGCCAGCATCGCCATCAGCTTGGCCAGCGGAGAAGCGAACATGGAAGATCTTATCGAATGGATCAAGGTCAACTCTTTGGCCAAATAAACTCCGAACCTGCTTGCTGCAGCAAAACCATTGCCTCGGTGTTTTCGTCAATCGAAAAGGCACCCATCATGATCCTGTAAAAGGAGCCCACCCCTACTGCCGTCAGGCGTTCAGTTCTTTGGTGCTGCGCTGAGCGAATCGATAGGATTCCCCCTTGAAGACGAAGATGTGAGCGTGATGGGTCAGGCGGTCCAGGAGCGCCTCGGTCAGGGTGGCGTCGCCGAAGACTTCAGGCCAGCGGCTGAACTCCAGGTTCGTGGTGATGCAGACGCTCTTCCGTTCGTACCGATCCGCGAAGAATTGGAAGAGAGGTGCTCCGCCGGACCCAGTCCCAGGTAGCCCAGTTCGTCGACGATCACCAGGTCGTACCGGTCGTAGCTTTTGAGGAGCTTGGGAAGCCGGTGTTCGTCCTGGGCGAGGAGCAGTTCCTGGGCCAGGGTCAGGGCGGTGGTGAAGCGGACCGAACATCCCGCCGCGACGCAGCACGCCGCGAGGCCGATGGCGATGTGGGTCTTGCCTGTGCCCGAGCTGCCCAGGAGGACCAGGTTTTCCCCCGTCCGACGAAGCCTCCGTCGGCGAGGGAGAGAAGCTTGTCCTTCGGGAGGAGGGAAGCCGGAGGAAGTCGTAATCCGAGAGGGACCGGGCGTAGGGGAGTCTGGCCGATTTCAGAAGGTTCCTGAGCCGCTTCTCCCGGCGGGAGGCGCTTTCAGCCTCCAGGCTCTCGCGGAGGTAGTCCCCGGGGGACATGTCGGCGCCGCCATGCCGGTAATAGCTCAGGACGCCGGGAAGCCTGAGGTCCCGGCAGAGGCGTTCGACGGCCATGTCCCGGATCTCCGCGTTCATCAGGCCACCTCTTCTTCGAGCAGAGCGTCGTAGCGTCCCGGATCGGGGCGGGAAGGGGCAGTTCCGCGAGGGAGTCCGGAACGGCGACAGTGAGACTGGCCGAAGGCGTTTTGTTGAGAAGCAGCTGGCGAACCGTCTCCGCCGTAACCCTCTTCAGGGCCAGGGCCTCTTCGAGGGCTTGCGTCAGGGCCTCGTGGGAATGGTCCCGGTGGAGCTGGAGGATGGCACAGAGTTCCCTGTAACCCGAATGGGCGCACAGGAGCGTCCGGGCCTTCTGCCAGGGCTCCTCCAGATCCCGCACGACCGCCGCATTTCGGACGGCCCCGGGTTTCGCCCGCAGCAGCGGCAGGTAGTGGACAAGTTCCATGGAGGCCTTACCCTTCCCGGAGAGGCGGCGATGATTCGCCAGAACCTTTCCTCGGCTGGAGACACGGACACGGTCCCAGGTGACGGAGAGGTCGACGGCCTCTTTCTCGTGCCCTACCGGGACCGAGTAGACGTTGCCCTCGAACCGGACCAGGGAGGTCCGGCTCACCACCGACACGGTGGTGAGGGCACAGGGATGAGGTATCTCCGGAAGAGGCATAAGCCGTAGGGCTTCTTCTTCGAAAGAGGCTGCGCGCCTCTGCCGTTCCCTCCCGCACCAGTCGGCCAGGACGGAATTGAGATCGTCCAGTGTCGCCAGGTCCGGCACGGGAACCAGGGCGTTCCTCCGCACATAGCCCACCAGGTTCTCCACGGAACCCTTCTCGTTGCCGCTTCGGACGTTGCAGAAAGAACTGTCGAAGAGGTAATGGCCCCGGAGGGCCGAAAAGTGCCGGTTCTCTTCCCGGTTCGGCCCCGGGAGGACCTTGGTCACCGCCGACTTGAGGTTGTCGTAGACGCATTCCCTGGGTACCCCGCCGAAGGACTCGAAGGCACGTCGATGTCCCGCCATGAAGGCCTCCAGCCCGTCGTCGGGAAAGGCGTACACGAAGGGAGCACCGCTGTGGCGAAGGCGCATGCAGAAAAGGTAAATCCTCCGTTCCTCCCCTCCGATGCGGACCAGAGCCTCGCCCCAGTCCACCTGGGCCTGCTCGCCCGGATATGCCGTCAGGGGAACGAACCCCTTCTCCGGGGTGATCTCGCTCTTCAGGTCCGACACGACCTTGCGGATGTTGGACTCGCTCCCACTGAAACCGTGCTCCGCCACCAAACGGTCGTAGACGCGCTTGGCGGTATGGCGCTGTTTCCCGGGGCGTTTCGATCCTCCCGGAGCCAGGTCCGGATGATCTCCAGGTAGGGACCCGTCACCGGTCTGGGACGGGGAGCTTTCAGCCTGTAAGCGGGGATCTCCGAGTCCCTCAGCATTCTGCGGACCGTCTTCCGGCATATTCCCGTCTGCCTGGTGATCTTCCTGATGGACCAGCCTTCCCTGAAGTGCTGTTTGCGGATATATTCTTTGTCGACCATCCCGTGCATCTCCTCTCGTCCTCCCCGCGAAGCGGAATCGCCGTTCCTTTCGCAGGATGATAAGGGAACGGGTACGGGGTGGTCACCTTTTTCAGGATCGATTACCTCTCGGGTGGGACCCTTTTAGGTTAGCGAAAACACCTCGGGGAGAGAACCTGCTTTATCCTGCTGGTAGCATGTCGCTGATCTACTCCTCCCGAAGATGTCGAGAAGCACCCCCGACGCAAAGCCCGAAGGGGGTTGTTTTTTGGACATAACCCGATAAGATTCAGCCCCTCGAAACCTTCTTGCCAACCCGAGGAGAACGTCATGGATAGTCAGACCATTAACCCCGCCTTCCAGTGTATATTGCTGACTAAAAGACAGTGCTGGAGGCGACGCAATGACAAAAGATCCTCGAAAGCTGGCTGCCGACCTCGTGGCAAGGCTCGGTTTTCGCCACCCGCCGGTGATGGTCCGCAAGGCATGCAGGGCCTTGCGGATTCCGGTGAAGATTCTCCCCCTCGACCGGGACGGCTACTCCGTCGATGTCGGCGGTCACCCCTTCATCTTCCTTTCTTCGCGCCTTTCACGAGAACGCCTTCGTTGGACGGCCGCCCACGAGCTGGGGCACGTCCTCCTCGGCCATGGGCCCATGATGGCCGCCGATGGAACAGGACCCCTGGAACGTCCGGCTCATGTCTTCGCCGAGGAGCTGCTCATGCCGTCGGCTTTCATCGATGAAGCGATCGGGCATTTCCGGAGCCGCTGCATGCGTTTCGCCCCGGAGGACCTGGCTCCCCGCTTCGGGGTGTCGCTGGAAGCGATGAGGATCCGGCTGGAGACAAAAAAGAACGACCAACATCGAAAGGAGACAAAAAATGGACAGCAATCGAGATGAAGCTCTAATTTGGTGGGAAAAGACAGTTGAATATCAATTTGTAATTGAAATATTGACCAAAATAAACGAAGGAGCTGCCTTTGCCCCTCTTGACGGGAACCAAGAATCTGCAGGAGACCTTTTGCTCAATGCTAATAATAAATTTTTTATAATAGAATTCAAAAAAGACAATAGTGAAGATGCAAAACGAAGAGAAAAAGATAAGTACACTGACTTTCAAGATGCAATGGACACTTTAAAACCAGGTAGCAATGGCCACTATGTTGTCTTTGGTGAACTTATTAATAATAAATTGGTATTAAAATATAATAATTACTGGTTATTCTTGTCTGGAGATGAAAATAAAAATCCAGATAAGGAACTAAATATATTAGATGAAAATTTTCTAAAGACTAGCGACTTATTAGAATTTTATCTTTTGACCTACGCAGATATGCTTATGAAAAATAAAAGCTCAGGCTCTAGCTCATCAGAAAGCCTAAAAACCGTTGTAATGATTTGTTCGGACGACAAGATCAAGCAAGTTGCCAATTTAGATGATATTGTAGAAATAATTCGCCAAATAGAACAAGAAGGACCAGTTAGATAGCTCCAGTTTTAATCCAAAGACATATTCTAAGGAACCTCTGAAAAAAGCGCCTTTCATGAAGTCGCATCAGCGATGATGTAATTGGTAGAATAGAGCTGTAGCGCCGATGTCCTCATCCCCTTTTCAAGGAGTGCGAGACGAAATGGAGCGACAGAAAACCCTTGCCGACGCCCAGACCTTCGAGAGATACAGGAAGCCTACCCGGCGGGAGAAGTTCCTCTCCGAAATGGAGGCTGTGGTCCCCTGGAAGGATCTCTGCGCGCTCATCGCTCCCTTCTATCCCAAGGCCGAACGAGGTCGTCCACCGGTTGGATTGGAGCGGATGCTCCGAATCCACTTTCTCCAGTGCTGGTTCAACCTCAGCGACCCGGCAGCGGAAGAAGCCCTCTACGACATGGAATCGATGAGGCGCTTCGTCGGCATCGACCTCGGGAACGAGCCTGTCCCCGACGAGACGACCATCTGCAAGTTTCGCCACCTTCTCGAAGCGCACGACCTGGGGAAACGGATCTTCCGTGAGGTCGATGCTCACCTGCAATCGAAAGGACTGCGTCTTGCCGAGGGAACCATCATGGACGCCACCATCATCGCCGCGCCCTCGTCGACGAAGAACAAGGAGAAGAAGCGAGACCCCGACATGCATCAGGTAAAGAAAGGGAACCAGTACTACTTCGGCATGAAGGTCCACATCGGGGTGGACAAAGACAGCAAGCTGGTCCACAGCCTCGCGACCACGGCGGCGAATGTCCACGACTCCCGGATGGTCGGAGACCTTCTCCACGGAGCGGAAAAGGGAGTCTGGGGCGATTCGGCCTACATAGGCAAGACGGAGACGATCCGGGAAAAGGCACCCGATGCCGTCGACAACACCAACAAAAGAGGGTCACGGAACAGGAAACTGTATAGTGGACCCCGAAAACTGGACCACGAGCTAAGTTGCAGTTGAAGTCGGGCTGTATCATAGGGTCCCAGAAAGAGAGGGGACATCATGGCAGCCAAGCGACAGAGGCGTTCAGCGGAGTTCAAAAGCAAAGTAGCCTTCGCTGCCCTGAAAGGGATAAGACCCTGGCTCAATTGTCGGGTGAGTTCGAGGTTTCCGCCGTCCAGATCGGTCAGTGGAAGAAGCAGCTTCTGCAAGGGGGTCCGGAGATCTTTCAACGCAAAGGCACTCCGATGGATGTCGAGACGTTGATGGCCCCCCTCTACCAGGAGATCGGTCGGCTCAAGATGGAGCTCGACTGGCTCAAAAAAAAATCAGGCGCTGACGCTTGAGGGAAAGCGGACCTCCATCGATCCCGAGCACCCTTCGATCAGTGTTCGTCGGCAATGTGACCTCCTTGATCTTAACCGGTCCAGCTTCTACTACGCGAGCTCTTCCGCGACGGAGACGGCGGAGAACCTTGAAATCATGGAGCTCATCGACGGCCGGTACACCTGCGCCCCCTCTTACGGGAGCCGCCGGATGACGGCCTGGCTGCGTCGACAGGGACAGGACGTGAACCGCAAACGGATCGGACGGCTGATGAGGCTTATGGGGCTCGAAGGGATTGGCCCCAAACCGGGAACCAGCAAGCCTCACCCCGAACATGAGATTTATCCCTACCTGCTCCGGAACGCCGTCATCGTCAGACCGAATCAGGTCTGGAGCACCGATGTCACCTACCTCCCGATGAGTGGCGGTTTCATGTACCTCGCGGCCGTCATCGATTGGCACAGCCGCTTCGTCCTCTCCTGGGAACTTTCCAACACCCTGGACGCAGAGTTCTGCGTCGTCGCCCTCGACAGGGCCCTTCGGCAGGGAACGCCGGAGATCTTCAACACCGACCAGGGCTGTCAGTTCACCAGTAAGGCCTTTCTGTCTCTGCTCAAGGAAAAGGAGATCCGGATCAGCATGGACGGTCGTGGCAGGGCCCTCGACAACATCTTCGTGGAACGCTTCTGGCGGACCCTCAAGTATGAGTGGCTCTACTTGAACGACTATGAGCGGGTCCGCGATCTCCGCTGCGGCCTGCGGGAGTATATGGACTTCTACAACGACGAAAGGCTTCACTCCTCACTGAACTACAGGACACCGCGGGAGGTTCACTTTGCCGACCGGGAGGGACCGATGGCGGTCTGACTTTAACTAACTTCGGGCCTCAAATGGTCTTGACAATGGGGTCCACCATAATTTGCTCGGTTTTGACGCTAACCTGATCGAGAGTCACTACAAAAAAGAGCAAGAGCTTGCACAAATGCAGAATGCAATAAAGACCATTGAGAAGGATATGAATGGTTCTTTTGAGGATGTCAGCAAGATTGAGGGCATTCTGTTACTCAAACAGAAGGATGCGGAGAAGAAACAAGGGTTACTTGATGCCTTCGATTTTCGCCTCCCTGACAAGGATCAAACCAAACGGTTGGTTGAGGAAGTTAATGAGCGCATTGCGTCCCTCAACGCCGAACGCTACTCGCTCAGTCAGAACCGCAAGAAAGTGCTCGCTTCCCTACAAGAAGGCCAAATTTTGTTTAATCCCGACGAGGCTCAGCAACTGTTCAAGGAAGCTGGCATTTTTTTTGAAGGCCAGATCAAGAAGGATTTTCAACAGTTAATCGCATTCAATCGAGCAATCACTGAAGAGCGCCGCGGCTATCTACGAGAGGAACTCGCTGAGATTGACACTAAACTGAAGCGTGTCAATGACGAGCTGAACACCCTGGGGGAAAAACGCTCAACGACGCTCTCATTCCTAAGTGAAACTGATACTTTCATCAAGTACAAGCAACTCTCAGATGAAATAATTTCTCTGCGTGCTGACATCGCTTCCCTGGAAAAGCAGCGTAACCACCTACACAGATTGCAGAATTTACGGGCAGAAATACGGCCTCTCACTGAGGAACGAAACAACCTTCAAACAGAGATTGAGGCAGATGTGGATAAACAGAACTCCGACAAGGACAGCCTATTCTCAACGATCCGTGTCTTCTTCAGCGAGATCGTCGAGGCAGTCATCGACCGCAAGGCATTATTGAGTGTCGCATCAAACCAAGCCGGTCACCTGGAGCTTAAGGCCGAAATCCTTGACGGGGCCGGCAACGCAACTGACGCAGATTTTGGGCATACTTATCGCAAGCTCCTCTGTGTAGCCTTCGACTTGGCAGTGCTTCGAGCACATCTGAACGACAGATTTCCTCGCTTTGTCTACCATGATGGCGTTCTCGAATCTTTAGATGATCGAAAGAAAGAGAATTTGCTTGCGATCATCCGCCAATATGCGGGGCTTGGATTACAGCCAATCATCACGTTGATTGATTCAGATTTACCATCCCGCTCACACAAAGAAACTTTATTTGCTGAAGACGAATTAATTTTGACCTTGCATGACAAAGGGAACCAAGGGCGATTGTTCAAAATGGATTCATGGTAAGAAGTCGTTTTAAAATAGGCCACTTTTCCTAGTGTTGTCAGCAATCATCCGGCCTATTTCTACCTTTCGGCAAACCACGACTTATAGGATATCGACGCTTTTTATCGTATAACAAACCGGATAACAGACATCGATCCCATAGCTCTAAATGCCCGCCAAAACTAGCTTCATCAGATTAATTTAGTGTCTGTGTCGCCCACCAGTAAATGCAAAGGGGTTACGGCCTTCCGGCCGTAGCCCCTTTTATTTCTCAATATCCGTAGAGCATCAAGGACATCACCCGTCCCGACTTCGGCAACGCCGTCCCCCTCACCCACCTTCCGCACCTCAAGTCTCATCTGGGAATGATTTTGATCGGATCAATCGATCTTCGCAGTCTCCCTGCCTGTAGAGGCTCCAGTCAAAACTCGGGGCTTCGATGATCGCATCGGCCTTCTCGCCGACGCGGCTCTGATCGCCCAGACGGATGAGCGCCATTGGGGCTGAAGGGACGTCTTGAGGTGGACGGAGGCCATCTAGGCGGGCTGTTAGAGGAATCGGAAAAGCCCTGCTCGACGGTGTTCTGGTTCTTGTCGGCCCTCAGAATCTTCCCCATCTTGTACAGGGTCGGGTTGTTCTCCAGGCGAGGGGCGAGGATGGGCGTCGCTTCCTGGCGACACGTTCTTTCGTGGAGATCTTCCCTGGCCGTTCCGATTCCGACAAGGGCTTTCCAGGCGAGCTTGGAGACGAAGATGGTCCCTGTTTTTTCTTCGAGGAACTCGCCGGCACGGCGAACACAGCCTGAGAGTTCCAGCCTTTGTCGGAGAGTACTCGAAAGCACCGTTTCCGACAGGGGCATTCCGTCCTGCCGCACGGTCAGGCCTATATTGATCTGTTTCAGGTCGGGGCCACGATCCTTGGAGTGACCGCAGGCGAGACGGAAGCCCTCTTCCGGTCGATCCGTGCCGGATTCAGGGCGACGGAGCTCCCTCGGGGCAACAGACGTAAGGGTCGGGGCATGTCGGGTATCTGTGAGCTCTTCATCACGACCGTATGGGGCAAACGGCGCAGAAAATCATGAGAATCCCTTCGCCCGAATGAAAGTCGCTCTAGGGTCGCAGGAGAGGAACGCAGGTTGCATGTGCCCCTGGCGGGAGGGCTGCCCGGGACGGAAGATCGGCGATTGAAGCCCCTGAAGAGAGGGCGGCCTTAAGGCCGCCCTCTCTTCAGGATTGAGCCGCTATTTCTCGACTATCAGGAAGAGGCTGGACTCGTCGACCTCCTCGACGCGATAGCCGTACCCCGTTCGCTCTCCGAAGCGTTCCAGGTCGCCGCCGTCGAAGGTAACCGCCCTGAAACCGTCCTTGCAGACGATGACGCCGTCTTTCGTCCTCTCCTCGTCGATTTCCCCGAGCAACCCCTTGCCGGCCTGCTCCCGAAACCAGGCCACCCGCCATTCCCAGAACCTGGGGCTATAGGTGCTGAAATAGGCCTTCCCCCCGACGGTGAGAGAGCGCAGACACCTCCGGACGAGATCGAAGGGGTCTCCCTTGATGGCGGACAGTCCGTTCTGAAGGCACAAGACCCTGTCGAACTCCTCTTTGAAGTCGAGGACATTGGCGTCCATGACGTGCAGACGGAGATTCGGGATCTCTTTCGACCATTCCCGCCCGAATCCCACCGACTCCTCGGAGATATCCACTCCGACGAGAGCGCGCGCGTGGGAGGCCAGTTCTTTCAGAATCCGCCCGTATCCCGCCCCAACCTCCAGAACCCTCTCCCGTCCCCGGAGCCCCTTCCGCACGAAGTCGATTTCCGCCTCAAGGTACTGCCGGACCCGGGGGATTTCCGTCTGATACACCTGGTACAGCTTTCCGGAATGCAGCTTTTCTGCGTAATAGTTCTCCTCCACGACGCCTCCCCCTTGCCTATCGTGCCGATGAACGGCGGACCGGGCGTCAGCTCCGGATCGTCGATGACGGCATCGTAGCGGAAATTCCCATCCTTGACCACCTGGAGATGGAGCGGTTTCACGACCTCACGCCCGGTGGTGAAACTCTTTATGACGCCCGTCATTCCGTCGGAATCCCCCGTTGCGGCGATGGCGTCGCGGATCTTTTGCGGTTCGAGGTCCCCGGCCGTCCGGATAAGGCGTCGTAGGCGGAGGCGCCGACCATACAGGTCTCGACGGTGTATCCCTCCTTATCGGGAGTGGCGGTTTTCTCCTGCCGTTCCATGTCGGCAGTCCGTCTTCCGACGAGCTCAACGTCCGCGTCTTCCCCGGGAGCGACACCTCGTCCGGAAGCCCCGCGATTCCTAAAAGGCCGAGACAACAACAGGAAGCGAGGAACGTTTTACTCCCTGCGAAGAAAGGTTGCGGTTTTGTCCGAGCAGCAGAGGCAGAACCGCCCTCGGCTCCATCCCGTCAGAAAGGTTCCCTGAAGAGGCACACCGCTTCTCTCCGTGCCCCAAGAAAGCCCTCTGTTCTGCTGTGGACTCAAATGCCCTCCACGGAGGACAGGAACGAAGAGACCTCGACGAGAGCCTGCAGCGAATGAGAAGGATCCCCACTGGAATTGATGTTATTGCACTTCATGTTCCTTCTGCCGTTCCATAAGGCAGACACGTAAATATCCGAAGACCGTCGCCATAGACAGAAACGGGTAGGATGGATGCGGCCAGGGCAGATCCCCTTCGGGTGGGCACGGAAAAGGACCGCTCTGCCCCGTCGGAATAGACGCTTCGCTCCTCCGCTGACGCAATGCCCCTGAGGCTACAGAAAGCCAACGCCCCTTTCTCGTGCTGAATCAAAAAAACAACGAAAGGCCCCGTTGCACCTAACGCAACGAGCACGGTCCTCATCCTTTCACATGCCCCTGAACTCGATGCAGGCCTCTATGGTGGACCCCATTTATGGTGGACCCCATTGTCAAGACCATTTGAGGCCCGAAGTTAGTTAAAGTCAGACCGCCATCGGTCCCTCCCGGTCGGCAAAGTGAACCTCCCGCGGTGTCCTGTAGTTCAGTGAGGAGTGAAGCCTTTCGTCGTTGTAGAAGTCCATATACTCCCGCAGGCCGCAGCGGAGATCGCGGACCCGCTCGTAGTCGTTCAAGTAGAGCCACTCATACTTGAGGGTTATGGTGGACCCCATTGTCAAGACCATTTGAGGCCCGAAGTTAGTTAAAGTCAGACCGCCATCGGTCCCTCCCGGTCGGCAAAGTGAACCTCCCGCGGTGTCCTGTAGTTCAGTGAGGAGTGAAGCCTTTCGTCGTTGTAGAAGTCCATATACTCCCGCAGGCCGCAGCGGAGATCGCGGACCCGCTCATAGTCGTTCAAGTAGAGCCACTCATACTTGAGGGTCCGCCAGAAGCGTTCCACGAAGATGTTGTCGAGGGCCCTGCCACGACCGTCCATGCTGATCCGGATCTCCTTTTCCTTGAGCAGAGACAGAAAGGCCTTACTGGTGAACTGACAGCCCTGGTCGGTGTTGAAGATCTCCGGCGTTCCCTGCCGAAGAGCCCTGTCGAGGGCGACGACGCAGAACTCTGCGTCCAGGGTGTTGGAAAGTTCCCAGGAGAGGACGAAGCGGCTGTGCCAATCGATGACGGCCGCGAGGTACATGAAACCGCCACTCATCGGGAGGTAGGTGACATCGGTGCTCCAGACCTGATTCGGTCTGACGATGACGGCGTTCCGGAGCAGGTAGGGATAAATCTCATGTTCGGGGTGAGGCTTGCTGGTTCCCGGTTTGGGGCCAATCCCTTCGAGCCCCATAAGCCTCATCAGCCGTCCGATCCGTTTGCGGTTCACGTCCTGTCCCTGTCGACGCAGCCAGGCCGTCATCCGGCGGCTCCCGTAAGAGGGGGCGCAGGTGTACCGGCCGTCGATGAGCTCCATGATTTCAAGGTTCTCCGCCGTCTCCGTCGCGGAAGAGCTCGCGTAGTAGAAGCTGGACCGGTTAAGATCAAGGAGGTCACATTGCCGACGAACACTGATCGAAGGGTGCTCGGGATCGATGGAGGTCCGCTTTCCCTCAAGCGTCAGCGCCTGATTTTTTTTTGAGCCAGTCGAGCTCCATCTTGAGCCGACCGATCTCCTGGTAGAGGGGGGCCATCAACGTCTCGACATCCATCGGAGTGCCTTTGCGTTGAAAGATCTCCGGACCCCCTTGCAGAAGCTGCTTCTTCCACTGACCGATCTGGACGGCGGAAACCTCGAACTCACCCGACAATTGAGCCAGGGTCTTATCCCCTTTCAGGGCAGCGAAGGCCACTTTGCTTTTGAACTCCGCTGAACGCCTCTGTCGCTTGGCTGCCATGATGTCCCCTCTCTTTCTGGGACCCTATGATACAGCCCGACTTCAACTGCAACTTAGCTCGTGGTCCAGTTTTCGGGGTCCACTATACTCTGGGGCCACCTGAGACCGCTATTGCGTCATGGCCACAATGGAACGGCACCACCCGCGTTCTTGTCCACAATCCGCGCAGCACCTTGCACGAAAGAAAACTTCAATGACGTGATCCTGTGGAGATAAAGTTTCCCAAAAAGAGGGGCAACGTCCTCCTTCCAGGAGGGGAACAAAGGGTTCAGGTTGACGCCTGTCGAGGATTGCCTTATCCTGGCCCGGGAAGTAAGGGTCGGATCCTTTGAGGAATCCGACGATCCTATGGTGAGGGTGTTTTCGGGAAGCCGGTGAAAATCCGGCACAGACCCGCTACGGTAAGGGTGACGAGGCATGCATGAGGCCACCGATAACGTCGGGAAGGCGCATGCCGAGGATGACCCCAAGTCCGGATACCGAACCCCCTCACGGCAGCATCCTCCCTCGTGGGCCGGGGAGGGGCGTCTCTTTCTGATCGAGTATGTTCGGGGCCCTTTCCGGGGCCCCTTTTTCGTTGGAGCCGTAGCGAACCGCACAGCCAAGGGGGCTCGAAGGAATCGCCCCCAGGACGGGAGAAATCGATCACAGCCTGACTTTAACACTTCTCCGAACTCCAAGGGGGTCGATAAGGAAATTTGCCCCCGGAGAACCGTCTGAAGCCAAATAGCAGGCCGTGAGACCCACAACGGTCACAGTGAACCTCATGGCATCACGAAAAGGGAATTTCACAGGAGGGATCTCACCCTATAGGTGGAGCTTCAGCCAAGAGATCTACCTGTCCTTTTCATAGCTCATTTTTGAAGGGAGGTTGCATTCGCTTTTCGGACACAGCTCCAGAAGAGACTACGAACACACGGAGGATAAACCCATGAAGAAAACACTCTCATTGTTGTTGTCAATGACTTTCATCCTGGCGCTGTTTGTCGGCTGCATCACATCGAATGTAGCTTCCGGTGAGACGCCCAATACCGGACCGTCGGAACCGGCCAAGAGTCATGCCGGCACCTATAAGGGCACGGCCCCCGGATATCACGGCGAACTCGGCGTCACCGTCGTCCTTGACGAGACGGGTAAAATCGTCTCGGTGGCCGTCAATGAAGGGCATGGCGAGACAAAAAACATCGGGACCGTCGCCATCAACAAAATCCCCGATGCCATCGTGGCTGCCCAGTCCCTCAAGGTAGACGCCATATCCGGCGCGACCGTGACGGGCGATGCCATTATTGCCGCTGTCGCCGTCGCCCTCAGAAGCGCGGGACTGAACCCGGCCGATTACAGTTACACGGAAATCGTCGCCGCAGAAGAGGCTTCTTCTACGCTCAACCCCGACGCCATGCCCGCCAAGGCTCCCATCACGGGCACGATGAAGTTGAAGGATGCGAAAGGCCGAGAGGTGATGCTCGACCTTCCCGTTTCCACCTACGCCATCAGCACGATGGACTTGATCGACTACATCATCCCGCTGCTGGGCGAAGAGGCCTTTCACAAACTGGTGGGCTCGGGACAGTCCGGCAGCCATAGCCTTCAGACCTACGCCAAATTGTACACCCCCATTGTCGGCAACTACGCCGAGCATGTGGGCCAGATATCGGATCACAACGCGCCCTTCGACCTGGAGATGCTTCTGGCGATGGACCCGGACGTGCTCATCGTCAATTCCGCCATGGGCGCCCACAGATACGCGCTGGAGATCGAGCCGCAGCTGACGGCGGCGGGCATCCCTATCGTACTGGTCGACGTACCGGGCAAAGAGTTCACCACCTCCGCCCAGAGCACGGTCAGGCTGCTCGGCCAGATCTTTGGAAAAGAAGAGCGTGCCGACGAGGTTGCCTCGTTCCTGGATGAACAGTTCGCCCTGATCGCCTCCAAGAACCTCGCCGATCGCGCGGACAAGCCGACGGTCTACTACGAAAAGTCCGGTTACTCCGAGGTGTTCGGCTCCACAAGCAGCAGCAGATCCGGCTGGGGGACGGTCATAGCCGCCGCAGGAGGCGAGAACATCGCCGATCCGATCCTGCTCGAATCCACTGCCGGCAAGGGCGGCAGCAATACCCTCGATCCGGAATACGTCCTTCAATCCGATCCGGACTACATCATTCTCAGCGGCTCCGGCCTGGGATGGATGGACAACATGCCAGGCGCGACGCTGCCCCCACCGTCCTTTGACATCGTAAACCGCACGGGCTGGAGCACGCTCAGAGCCGTCAAAGGCAACAACGTGTATGAGCTGGCCCATGCCGCGAGCCGATCCATTTACGGCTTCCACGCCTGCCTGAAGTTGGCGACGGTCTTCTACCCCGAGGCGTTTAAGGACGTCGATCCCGATGCCGTCATGAGCGAGTTCTTCGACCGTTTCATGCTCGTCGACAGCGACGTGACCGTCTGGTGGCACCGCCTCGGCGAGTCAAAATAAATGTCCGAGGAGCGTGCCCTCTACGACGGCATGATCCGCAGGAGGGCCGTTCTGACGGCGGCCCTCCTGCTTCTTGTCCTTTTGCTTTTTCTTCTCAACATCTCCATCGGCTCCTCGTCCATTTCTCTTTCCGAAATCCTCGCCATACTGGCCACAGGAAAGGGACAGGGCCATAACGCCATGATCGTGCGGGAGGTACGCCTGCCCATGGCCCTGATGGCGATGGCCGTCGGCGCCAGTCTGGGCATGGGCGGCTGCGAAATCCAGACGATTCTGCGCAACCCCATCGCCAGCCCCTACACTCTGGGCATTACAAACGCCGCCACCTTCGGCGCGGCGCTGGGCCTCATATTAAACACAAACGTTTTAAACGTCTCCGAGCCATTTGTGGTCACGGCCAACTGTTTTCGCTAACCTAAAAGGGTCCCACCCGAGAGGTAATCGATCCTGAAAAAGGTGACCACCCCGTACCCGTTCCCTTATCATCCTGCGAAAGGAACGGCGATTCCGCTTCGCGGGGAGGACGAGAGGAGATGCACGGGATGGTCGACAAAGAATATATCCGCAAACAGCACTTCAGGGAAGGCTGGTCCATCAGGAAGATCACCAGGCAGACGGGAATATGCCGGAAGACGGTCCGCAGAATGCTGAGGGACTCGGAGATCCCCGCTTACAGGCTGAAAGCTCCCCGTCCCAGACCGGTGACGGGTCCCTACCTGGAGATCATCCGGACCTGGCTCCGGGAGGATCGAAACGCCCCCGGGAAACAGCGCCATACCGCCAAGCGCGTCTACGACCGTTTGGTGGCGGAGCACGGTTTCAGTGGGAGCGAGTCCAACATCCGCAAGGTCGTGTCGGACCTGAAGAGCGAGATCACCCCGGAGAAGGGGTTCGTTCCCCTGACGGCATATCCGGGCGAGCAGGCCCAGGTGGACTGGGGCGAGGCTCTGGTCCGCATCGGAGGGGAGGAACGGAGGATTTACCTTTTCTGCATGCGCCTTCGCCACAGCGGTGCTCCCTTCGTGTACGCCTTTCCCGACGACGGGCTGGAGGCCTTCATGGCGGGACATCGACGTGCCTTCGAGTCCTTCGGCGGGGTACCCAGGGAATGCGTCTACGACAACCTCAAGTCGGCGGTGACCAAGGTCCTCCCGGGGCCGAACCGGGAAGAGAACCGGCACTTTTCGGCCCTCCGGGGCCATTACCTCTTCGACAGTTCTTTCTGCAACGTCCGAAGCGGCAACGAGAAGGGTTCCGTGGAGAACCTGGTGGGCTATGTGCGGAGGAACGCCCTGGTTCCCGTGCCGGACCTGGCGACACTGGACGATCTCAATTCCGTCCTGGCCGACTGGTGCGGGAGGGAACGGCAGAGGCGCGCAGCCTCTTTCGAAGAAGAAGCCCTACGGCTTATGCCTCTTCCGGAGATACCTCATCCCTGTGCCCTCACCACCGTGTCGGTGGTGAGCCGGACCTCCCTGGTCCGGTTCGAGGGCAACGTCTACTCGGTCCCGGTAGGGCACGAGAAAGAGGCCGTCGACCTCTCCGTCACCTGGGACCGTGTCCGTGTCTCCAGCCGAGGAAAGGTTCTGGCGAATCATCGCCGCCTCTCCGGGAAGGGTAAGGCCTCCATGGAACTTGTCCACTACCTGCCGCTGCTGCGGGCGAAACCCGGGGCCGTCCGAAATGCGGCGGTCGTGCGGGATCTGGAGGAGCCCTGGCAGAAGGCCCGGACGCTCCTGTGCGCCCATTCGGGTTACAGGGAACTCTGTGCCATCCTCCAGCTCCACCGGGACCATTCCCACGAGGCCCTGACGCAAGCCCTCGAAGAGGCCCTGGCCCTGAAGAGGGTTACGGCGGAGACGGTTCGCCAGCTGCTTCTCAACAAAACGCCTTCGGCCAGTCTCACTGTCGCCGTTCCGGACTCCCTCGCGGAACTGCCCCTTCCCGCCCCCGATCCGGGACGCTACGACGCTCTGCTCGAAGAAGAGGTGGCCTGATGAACGCGGAGATCCGGGACATGGCCGTCGAACGCCTCTGCCGGGACCTCAGGCTTCCCGGCGTCCTGAGCTATTACCGGCATGGCGGCGCCGACATGTCCCCCGGGGACTACCTCCGCGAGAGCCTGGAGGCTGAAAGCGCCTCCCGCCGGGAGAAGCGGCTCAGGAACCTTCTGAAATCGGCCAGACTCCCCTACGCCCGGTCCCTCTCGGATTACGACTTCCTCCGGCTTCCCTCCCTCCCGAAGGACAAGCTTCTCTCCCTCGCCGACGGAGGCTTCGTCGGACGGGGGGAAAACCTGGTCCTCCTGGGCAGCTCGGGCACAGGCAAGACCCACATCGCCATCGGCCTCGCGGCGTGCTGCGTCGCGGCGGGATGTTCGGTCCGCTTCACCACCGCCCTGACCCTGGCCCAGGAACTGCTCCTCGCCCAGGACGAACACCGGCTTCCCAAGCTCCTCAAAAGCTACGACCGGTACGACCTGGTGATCGTCGACGAACTGGGCTACCTGGGACTGGGTCCCGGCGGAGCACCTCTCTTCCAATTCTTCGCGGATCGGTACGAACGGAAGAGCGTCTGCATCACCACGAACCTGGAGTTCAGCCGCTGGCCTGAAGTCTTCGGCGACGCCACCCTGACCGAGGCGCTCCTGGACCGCCTGACCCATCACGCTCACATCTTCGTCTTCAAGGGGGAATCCTATCGATTCGCTCAGCGCAGCACCAAAGAACTGAACGCCTGACGGCAGTAGGGGTGGGCTCCTTTTACAGGATCATGATGGGTACCTTTTCGATTGACGAAAACAGCCAACTCTATAGTGGACCCCGAAAACTGGACCACGAGCTAAGTTGCAGTTGAAGTCGGGCTGTATCATAGGGTCCCAGAAAGAGAGGGGACATCATGGCAGCCAAGCGACAGAGGCGTTCAGCGGAGTTCAAAAGCAAAGTGGCCTTCGCTGCCCTGAAAGGGGATAAGACCCTGGCTCAATTGTCGGGTGAGTTCGAGGTTTCCGCCGTCCAGATCGGTCAGTGGAAGAAGCAGCTTCTGCAAGGGGGTCCGGAGATCTTTCAACGCAAAGGCACTCCGATGGATGTCGAGACGTTGATGGCCCCCCTCTACCAGGAGATCGGTCGGCTCAAGATGGAGCTCGACTGGCTCAAAAAAAAATCAGGCGCTGACGCTTGAGGGAAAGCGGACCTCCATCGATCCCGAGCACCCTTCGATCAGTGTTCGTCGGCAATGTGACCTCCTTGATCTTAACCGGTCCAGCTTCTACTACGCGAGCTCTTCCGCGACGGAGACGGCGGAGAACCTTGAAATCATGGAGCTCATCGACGGCCGGTACACCTGCGCCCCCTCTTACGGGAGCCGCCGGATGACGGCCTGGCTGCGTCGACAGGGACAGGACGTGAACCGCAAACGGATCGGACGGCTGATGAGGCTTATGGGGCTCGAAGGGATTGGCCCCAAACCGGGAACCAGCAAGCCTCACCCCGAACATGAGATTTATCCCTACCTGCTCCGGAACGCCGTCATCGTCAGACCGAATCAGGTCTGGAGCACCGATGTCACCTACCTCCCGATGAGTGGCGGTTTCATGTACCTCGCGGCCGTCATCGATTGGCACAGCCGCTTCGTCCTCTCCTGGGAACTTTCCAACACCCTGGACGCAGAGTTCTGCGTCGTCGCCCTCGACAGGGCTCTTCGGCAGGGAACGCCGGAGATCTTCAACACCGACCAGGGCTGTCAGTTCACCAGTAAGGCCTTTCTGTCTCTGCTCAAGGAAAAGGAGATCCGGATCAGCATGGACGGTCGTGGCAGGGCCCTCGACAACATCTTCGTGGAACGCTTCTGGCGGACCCTCAAGTATGAGTGGCTCTACTTGAACGACTATGAGCGGGTCCGCGATCTCCGCTGCGGCCTGCGGGAGTATATGGACTTCTACAACGACGAAAGGCTTCACTCCTCACTGAACTACAGGACACCGCGGGAGGTTCACTTTGCCGACCGGGAGGGACCGATGGCGGTCTGACTTTAACTAACTTCGGGCCTCAAATGGTCTTGACAATGGGGTCCACCATACTCCTTCGTCTGCGCGCTTCTTGCCTCGGTTTGCATCTATGCCTTCTCCTGTCGACGAGGGGCCGGGAAAAACTCGATTATCCTTTTTGGAATTGCCTTAAACTTCCTCTTCAGCGCGCTGACCACGGTACTGCAATACCTCTCAGACGATGAGGATCTCAAAAGCCTCGTCTTCTGGAACATGGGCAGCCTTTTAAAATCCACATGGCCGAAATTTCTGATCGTGGCGACTGCGCTGACCTTCTGTTTTCTTGTACTGAGCAGAAACGCATGGAAGCTTACCGCCATGACCCTTGACGACACGAAGGCGCGCAGTCTGGGCGTCAACACCCACAGCGTCCGACGCATGGTCATCATCCTGACCTCTCTGCTCACGTCATTTGCCGTCTGCTTTGTCGGCTCCGTCGGCTTTGTCGGCATCATAGCGCCCCACGTCGCGCGTCAGCTCGTCGGCGAGGAGCAGCGGTTTTTCCTTCCGCTGTCGGGACTGGTGGGCGCTGTCGTCGTCTCGCTGGCCTTTGTGGTCAGCAAGCTCGTCATACCGGGCGTCGTTTTGCCGATCGGGATTGTCACGGCCGTTATCGGTATTCCTGTGTTCCTTGTCATCATCTTTGGAAAAATGAGGACACTGTGATGCTAAAGGTGGAAAATTTCTCGTTTTCATATAATTCCACAAAGGGGATGCACCCCGTCTTTAAGGAGCTTGACATCACTTTCAGCAACGGCCTGAACGCCATGCTCGGGCCTAATGGGGCAGGCAAGTCCACCCTTCTGAAATGCATTTTCGGGCTTTTACGATGCAACGGTTCTGTCTTTTTCGGCGGACGGGACATCACTCGCATGAAAACGAATGATAAAACGAAGCTGATGTCCTATCTGCCTCAGATGGACATTGAAATGTCTTCACTGACGGTGCTTGAGATGGTACTGCTCGGCAGGCTGCCGGAACTTGGCCAGAGAGTGTCGGATGAAGACCTGAAAAACGTTATGGACACACTGAATGCCCTGAATATCGCAGGTCTCGCCTCACGGAGCTTCAGCGAGCTGAGCGGCGGCCAGAAGAAGCTGGTTTTCATAGCCCAAACCCTTGTGCGCGAACCTAAAATCATTTTGCTCGACGAGCCTGTCAATTCCCTCGACTTACAGAAGCAGCTGGAGTTGTGTCTTTTGCTTCGCCACATAGCAGAACACAAAGACATCGAAATTATCGTTGTACTTCATGACATCAATCTTGCCGCCAGGTTTGCCGACCATATCATCGTACTTGACGAAAAAGGCAGGATGTATAGTTCCGGCACACCGCACGAAGTTATATCAAAGAAGATGCTCCGCGAGGTCTACGGCGTGGAAGCCTCACTGAGCCACGATGAGAACGGAATCCCATCCATATCACCGATAAGATCTATTCGGGATTCAAGCGTCATCGCCTAAAAGTAGACGTAGCCTTTTTACTGGCCATAGCACACGGACCAAGGCATTTTTATTTTTAATTAAAACGATCACCTGACAACCCATAATATTTCAAAGCACTTTCATGAGCTTGTCGAAAGCACAAAATATAGTTAATAGAATTTGACCCTATCTGTAGCGTTGAAATTTCATATTTTTATTAATTTTAATTAAAAATTATCGTGATTGTGCTTCGCCAGCCATATTTCAAGCAGCACACCAATATCTTCTGAGAATTCCCTTTCTGTTTGGGCTTTCCCCTTTTTTAATTCCTCTAATATGATAAACGAAAACGATTGTACTCCATATTCGGCCCACTCCGCACGCATTGCCGGTTCCGGGCAGGAATTCGTCGAAACCGCAAAATCAAATCTATTTCTCATACTCTCCATGTCTTCTGTGGATTTTATCCATCGGCGCTGGTTGCCACTGCACTGAATGCAGTAAATTCCCCCTACAGAAGCCTTGTCTTTATAGGCGTTTTTCAGTTCTTTTCTCTTCGACGAATCCATGAGCCGCACCTCTTCTTGTTTTTTATTTAATACAAACATCGGTTTTTTGATATTTCTGACGCGTCTTGAACTCATTAGAGGGGATCAACATGAGCCGCAGAGGACTCCCTGCGCTATCGTCGCGTCCGATCCCGAGCCGACCGATCTCCCGATGAGAGCGGCAAGGCGCCCGTCCCTCTCAGGCGCCGTACCTCCCCCTCTCGGCCAGACGCTGAAGGCCTTCCTGATCGAGGAGGGTCACTTCGCGGCGATCGACGTCGACAAGCCCTCTTTCGGCCATGTCGGAGAAGATCCGCGAGAGGGTCTCGGGCGTCGTCCCCAGCATGGAGGCCAGATGAGCCTTGGACGTGTCCAGAGTGACCGTTCCGGGGCTTTTCCGCTCCTCGGCCAGGTAAAGAAGGTAGGCGGCCAGTCGTCCCGGCACCTCCTTGAGGGCCAGGCTTTCGACCTGAGTCGTCAGCTGCCGGAGGTGGGCGGAGAGGACGGCAAGAAGACTCAGCGCAAGCTGCGGTTCGTGCCCGATGAGGTCGATCATGGCCTGGCGGGGGAAGAAAAGCAGCTCGCAGTCCGTCAGGGTCTCGGCCGAGGCCGGGTAGGCATGACCGGAGAAGACGGCCACCTGGCCGATGTGATCGCCGGGTCCGCAGAGATGGAGAATGACCTCCTTCCCTTCAGGAGAGACCTTGATGACCTTCACGCGCCCTCGGACGATGACGAAAAAACCCGCTCCCCTTTCTCCGTCGGAGAAGAGGAGCTCTTTTTTTTCGTGCTTTTTCACGACGGCGATGGCGAGGATTTTTTCCAGATCTTCCTCCTTCAGGCCGTCGAAACCGGGCAGAGTCGCCAGGATCTTTTTTCCCACCGCACATCCCCCTCGCCAATCGTTTCGGATCGGTCCTTTTCTTGATCTCCGTCAAGGAAAAGTTCCGTCCCTTCTGTCACGATGGAACTCGGAAGAGGGGAACTCCTTTTCCCTTTCCATCATACCCGAGAAACCCTGACCCGGCCGCAAGAGGCACGGGGATCGGAAGGAGGGCTCCGCCATGAAAGTCACGTCTTATGAAGAGGCCGCCCCTCTGCAGACGCCTCACGGCGTCAGCGTCTGCAAGCTCTACGACAACCCCGACGCCCAGGTCATGCATATCACGCTTGAAGCGGGAGAATCCTTGAAACGCCATGTCACGCCCGTCGACGTCTTTTTTTACGTTCTCCAGGGAACGGGAACTGTGGAGATCGGCGACGAAAAACGCTCCGTCGGCCCCGACAGGCTCGTCGAGAGCCCCAAGGACATCCCCCACTGCTGGCGCAACGAGGGCGACGAACCTTTTCGCGTTCTCGTCGTGAAGACGCCCCGGCCTGCAGCATCAGCCCGTCTGCTCTGATCCGATCTTCCCTTTCTTCATTTATCTGACGAGGAGGAATGACGATGTTCTGTTTCCAGTGTCAGGAATGCGCCAATAACAAAGGGTGCACCGTCCGCGGCGTCTGCGGCAAGCCGGAGGCAACGGCCAATCTTCAGGATCTGCTCATTCACACACTGAAGGGAATCGCCCTATGGTCGAAAGAGGCCCGCAGCCTGGAGATCGCCCACTCGGAAGGGCTGTTCGTCGCCCAATGTCTTTTCTCGACCATCACCAACGCCAACTGGGACGACGAGCGCTTCGCCTCTCTCATCGGCCAGGCCCTGGAGCGGCGCGAAGTCCTGCGACAGGACGTTCTGGCCGCCTACAAGGCCGAGAGGGGACGCGACTTCGACAAGACTATGGACGACAGTGCCACATGGAGCGGCCCGACCGACTCCTTCGCCGAAAAATCCCGGAGCGTGGGCGTTCTGGCCACGGAAAACGAAGACGTCCGCTCGCTGAGACAGCTCCTCATCATCGGCCTCAAAGGCATCGCCGCCTACGCCGACCACGCCGCCGTCCTGGGGTACGAGGACGAAAATCTTTATGATTTCTTCATGGAGGCTCTGGCGTCGACGACGGAGGACCTCTCCGTCGACGCCATGGTGGCCCTCGTCCTCAAGGCCGGGGAGATTTCCGTCCAGACCATGGCCCTTCTCGACAGGGCCAACACCGAGACTTACGGGAACCCGGAGATCACCCAGGTCAACATCGGCGTCGGCACGCGCCCGGCCATCCTCATCAGCGGCCACGACCTGCGCGATATGGAGGACCTTCTCAGGCAGACCGAGGGGACCGGCGTCGACGTCTACACGCACGGCGAGATGCTGCCTGCCCATTACTACCCGGCCTTCAAGAAATATGACCACTTCGTCGGCAACTACGGAGGATCGTGGTGGAAGCAGAACGACGAGTTCGAGGCCTTCAACGGCCCCATCCTGATGACCACAAACTGCCTCGTCCCTCTCAAGAGGCACAACACCTACGCCGACCGCCTCTTCACGACGGGCATGACGGGCTATCCCGGAGCCGTTCACATTCCCGACAGGCCCGAAGGAGGCGCCAAGGATTTTTCGGCCCTCATCGCCAGGGCCAGGACCTGCAAGGCCCCGACGGAACTCGAGACGGGAACGATCGTCGGCGGTTTCGCCCACCGTCAGGTTCTGGCCCTGGCCGACAAGATCGTCGAGGCCGTCAAGAGCGGAGCCATCAGGCGTTTTGTCGTCATGGCCGGCTGCGACGGGCGCCACAGGAGCCGCGACTACTACAGCGAGGTGGCCCAGGCCCTTCCGAAGGACACGGTCATCCTCACGGCGGGCTGCGCCAAATACCGCTACAACAAGCTCGCTCTGGGCGACATCGGCGGCATTCCCCGCGTCCTCGACGCCGGTCAGTGCAACGATTCCTACTCTCTGGCCGTCATCGCCCTCAAGCTCAAGGAGGTCTTCGGCCTCGCCGACATCAACGAGCTGCCCCTTTCCTACGATATCGCCTGGTACGAGCAGAAGGCCGTCGCCGTCCTCCTGGCCCTCCTCTTTCTGGGCATCAAGGATATCCGCCTCGGCCCTACCCTGCCGGCCTTCCTCTCGCCCAACGTGGCCAAGGTCCTCGTGGAAAACTTCGGCATCAGGGCCATCGACACCGTCGAGTCTGACGTGGCGGCCATGATGGACGGCCGCTAGTTCTCTCGGCCCGGTTCAGGAGACGAGAGGGGCGGGAGTCGATCGACTCCCGCCCCTCTTCTCGTTAGGGCAAACCCCGAAATCCCCTGAGCCGCGTCCGTCCCCTCAAGGCCAACAAGCCCTTTTTCCCTCAGGAGGGAAGGCACCTCCGGGCAGCGGTCTACCCCAGATCGAGGGGCAAGGAGGTCATCATGACGTAGGAATCCTCCCCGTCGTTGTAGTAGCCCCGGGTACGACCCACGACGCGGAAGCCGAAGGCCCGGTAGAGGGACTGGGCATCGGCATTGCCCTCCCGGACGTCGAGGGCGACGGCCTTCATCTCCCAGGTGAGACCGATCTCGCAGAGGGCCAGAAGAAGTTGGGAGGCAATCCCTTTCCGTCTGTAGTCGGGATGGACGGCGAGGTTCATGATGTAGAGTCGCTTTTTTTGTCTTTTGCAGGCACCGAAGCCGATGAGGCATTTTTTCCTCCAGGCCCCGAGGTAGCAGGAGAGGCCACTTTCCAGGGAGAGGTCCTTCTCGATCCAGGCCCTTTCCCAGGGCGTGGGGTTGCAGAGCCTCTCGATGGCGTAGATCTCGTCGAGAGTGGAAAGATCGCAGAAGTCGATGTCGACGAGAAGCATGGCGCAGTCGTCAGAGTCCGCGAAGGATGGTCTGTTCTCTTTTCGGCCCCACTCCGATGAGGATGACGGGAACGCCCGTCGTCTTTTCGATGTAGGTCACGTAGTCCTGGGCCGCCTGAGGCAGAGAGTCGAAGGTGCGGCAGGCGTCAAGAGACTCGCTCCATCCCGGCAGGGTCTCGTAGATGGGCCGGGCCTCGATGAGCTTGTCGCTGTTGTTGGTGAAGTGGCGCTCTTTCTTGCCGTCGATTTCGTAGGCCGTGCAGACGGAGATCTCACTCAGACCGTCGAGGACATCGAGTTTGGTGAGGGCGATGGCCGTGATGCCGTTGACGCGGACGGCATAGCGGAGGGCGACCATGTCGAGCCAGCCGCAGCGTCGGGGACGCCCCGTCGTGGCGCCGAACTCGCATCCCTTTTCGCGGAGATAGGCCCCCTTCTCTCCCTGATCCTCAGTGGGGAAGGGACCGTCGCCGACGCGGGTGCAGTAGGCCTTGACGATGCCGATGACCCTGTCGATCCGGGTGGGACCGATGCCGACACCCAGGCAGCCGCCTGCGGCGGTGGGATGGGAGCTGGTGACGAAGGGATAGGTGCCGTGGTCTGCGTCGAGAAGCGTTCCCTGGGCCCCTTCGAGGAGGACCGACTTCCCTTCTCCGAGGGCCTCGTCGACGAGGAGGGAGGCGTCGCCCACGTAGGGAGCCAGAGCCTTGCCCCAGGTCAGGGCCTTGTCGTAGAGGTCGTCGAAGGGAAGAGGCGATTCGTCGTAGACGCGGCTGAGAAGGAGATTTTTGATCTCCAGGTTGAACTCCAGCTTTTCCCTCAGGACATGGCCGTCCAGGAGGTCTTCGACGCGGATGCCGACGCGGTTGTACTTGTCGACGTAGCAGGGGCCAATGCCCCTTTTCGTCGTGCCGATCTGCCGGTCCTGACCGCGGAATTTCTCGTCAAGCCCGTCGAGGACCTTGTGGTAGGGCATGACGACATGGGCCGAACCGCTGATGAGCAGTCGGGCCCTGTCTTTGCCCTTCTCCTGAAGCTCTTTCAGCTCAGAAAGGAGCTGGTCGGGATCGACGACGACGCCGTTGCCGATGACGCAGAGGCAGCCCGAGTAGAGCATTCCCGAGGGAAGGAGATGAAAGACGTGCTTCTCGTCGCCGACGATGACGGTATGCCCGGCATTGGCCCCTCCCTGATAACGGACGATGACATCCATCCGTCCGGCAAGGGCATCGACGACGCGTCCCTTGCCTTCGTCTCCCCACTGGGCTCCGATGATGACGTCAACCTGTCCTGCCATCGTTCTGATTCCTCCTCATCTGGGATAGACGGCCTCGAGCAGCTCCGGAAGGGTCACAAAGCGCAGACCCGGCTGAAGACGCCGATCCATCGTCTCGAAAAAGGTGATCGTCAAAGGCCGCACGTGGCCGATGACGACGACCCACCCTCGACTTCGGGCCAGCTTCTGGGCCCGGAGCCACTGGCTCTTCATGAAGTCGAGCGTCGCCTCGTGGTCGAGGAAAATACTGTTGTAGGCCGTCTTCAGCCCCATTCGCCGGGCCGTCCGGAAGGCCACGGAGGTGGAGCTGGTGCGGCTGTCGAGAAAGAGAAGCCCTCTTTCGGCGAGAGGCTTCAGGACGGCCTCCATGACGCGTTCGTCGGCCGTGGCCCGCGAGCCGCGATGGTTATTGACGCCGACGAGAGTCGGCATCTCGTCAAGGAGGGCGGCCACCGTCTCGGAGATGACGTCGTCGCTCATGGCGACGCCGACGAGGAAATCCCCCCTCGTTCCGTCACCCTCGGCCTCCATGGGCAAGTGAAGGATGGCGGGGAAGCCGCGCGCCTCAAGGAGGGCCGCGACGTCAAGGCTGTGCCTCTCTCTGGGCAGAATGGCGAAGGTCATGGGAATCGCCACGTCGACCAGACGGCGCGGACCGTCGACGTTGAAGCCGCAGTCGTCGATGACGAGACAGATCAGCCCCTCTCCGTCAGGCCTTTCGGGCGCGAAAGGATCTTCGTCCGACCGGGAGAGGTCGCCTTCTTTCGAGACGGGTGTCGGCCCAAAGAGAGAACTGGCGTCCTGAGACGGAGGCGCCTCCGTCGTCCCGGGAGCTTCCGGCCCCTCCTCCTCACGGATCTCCCCGACAGACGGGTGAGGCGTGACGGGATGTCCGTCACGTCTCACCGCCGCTCCGATGAGAAGGCCGCCGGAAAAGACCATGATCAGGACAAGGAGCCAGGCCCGGGAGACGCGGCCCCGTCTCCCGACGAAAAGCCCCATCGTCTAAGAGGCCGCCTGTCGCCGCGGCGAAGCGATCCGATCCAGTTCTTCGAGGGCTCGCTTGAGCTGCAGGTCTTCCTCTCTCTCTTTCGTCATCTCGCCGTCGACTTCCACGTCGGGGTCGAGGCCGTTGTGATCGATATTGACCCCATTGGGCGTGTGGTAGCGGGCGATGGTAACGTAGAGGCCGGAGCCGTCGGGAAGATTGAAGAGGGTCTGGACCGATCCCTTTCCGAAGCTCTTCTTGCCGACGAGAGGGACCTCGCTCCGATCCCGGAGGGCACCGGCGACGATTTCCGAGGCGCTGGCGCTCCCCTCGTTGATGAGGACGACGAGAGGGAGAGAGGTGCGGACACCGGGCCTGGCGTAGAGGGTATCGTTGGAGCGTTCGACTCGTCCCCGCATACCGACGACGAGGCCTCCGTCGAGGAAGAGGTCGGCCACGTCGACGGCCACGTTGAGAAGCCCGCCGGGGTTGTTGCGCACGTCGAGGACGATCCCCTCCACGTCCTGGCTCAGGACGTCGTCCAGGGCGGCCTGAAGCTCCTCCGTCGTCTTCTGGTTGAACTGGATGAGACGGATATAGCCCCAACGCTCCTGGAGGACCTCGTGACGCACGGAGTGGATCTGGATGTTTTCGCGGACCAGATCGAACTGGAGGAGTTCGTCGGCCCCTTCCCGGCGGATCCAGACCGTCACGGCCGTCCCCGGGGCACCGCGGAGTTTCTTGACGACCTCGTTCTGGTCGACGCCGATGATGACTTCGTCATCGACCTTGACGATCTCGTCGAGGGGTTTGAGACCGGCCCGATCGGCCGGCGTCCCCTCTATGGGGCTGATGACCATGGTCCGCCCCTCTTTTTTGCCGATGTAGATCCCCAGGCCGCCGTACTCGCCCTGCATCTCGATCTCTTCCTGTTTCATCTGATCGGGATCGACGTAGCGCGTATAGGGGTCCTCCCAGGCCGAAACCATGCCTCTCAGGGCGCCGTGGACCAGTTTGTTCTCGACGTCCTCCTGCTTGTCGGCATCGACGTGGTACGTCTCCAGGATGGCCCGGGCCTGCTTCATCAGCCAGAGGCCCTGGTTGCCGAAGGGAACGGACCTCAGATCGAAGCCTTCGACGAGGTTCGTGCGAAAGACGAGGACTCCCCCTGCCAGGGTAAGGCCGATCAGGATGCCAGCGATGATGTCTCGACTGCGTTTCCACATAGAAGCGTTCACCTTCTGTTGAGGGGCTTATCGTCCGCCCAGATAGCGCATCGGGTCTTTGGCCTCACCGTTGACGCGCACTTCGAAATGGAGGTGGGGGCCCGTGGCGACGCCCGTGTCGCCCACCAGTCCCACGGTCTGGCCCACTTTGACGCGATCGCCTTCGGCGACGGAGATCCGCGACAGGTGGGCATAGACGGTGGTCAAGTCGCCTCCGTGGTCGACAACGACGATCTGGCCGTAGCCGCGCAGCCATCCCGTGAAGAGGATCTCTCCCGCCTCGGCGGCCCCCACGAGATCGCCTCTGTTGCCGTCGATGTCAATTCCCGTGTGGGTCGTCTTCGTCTTGAAGACGGGATGAACACGCGTGCCGAAGGGGCTCATGACCTTGCCCTGGATGGGCCACTTCAATCTGCCTCCCGGCTTGTAGGCCGCAGGAGGAGGCGAAGGGGGCCGGCGACCGGATTGGGCGGCCGCCGCAGCCGCCGCGGCCCTCCGTGCCTCCTCGGCCAGGCGCTGCTTCTCCTGGAGGAGACGGCGAATCCTCTGTTCCAATTCGGCCTGGGCCTGGGCGAACTCCTTCTCGGCCCTCTCGAAACTGACCTTCTCGCGGCGGATCGTGTCGAGAGCCTTGTTCCGCTGAGCCAAGGATTGATTATACTCTTTTTTCTCCTTTTCCAGAGAGGCCCTCTGCCTCTTCAGCTGCCCTCTCTGGCTCTCCAGCTCGCCCAGGGCCTTCTCCAGGCCCTCTTTCTTGCGGGCCAGGTCGTCGAAGAAGAGACGGTCCTGGTCGGTGATCCGTTTCAGGAGATAGGTCGTCGCCAGGGCCTCCTGAACGTCGCCGGTAGAGAGGAGAAGGTCGAGATCGGCGCCGTTACCGTACTTGTAGAGGGCCAGGAGCCTTTTGCGAAGAAGCTCCTGCACGCCGACCAGATCCTTGCGGGTCGAGGCGATCTCTTTCTCGAGATCTTCGATGCGGCCAGCCACCTTTTTCTGCTGAAGGTCGAGGACAACGATCTTCTGCTGGGTGACGACGGTCTTCTCGTTGATCCGCGACAGCTCGTCGAGGAGGCTTTTTTCCTTCTGGGCAGTCTCGCCCAGCTTCTGGCGATGGGCGGCCACCTGAGCCTCGATCTGGGCCAGCCTGGCCTCCTCCTGCCGCAGGCTCCGGTCCACCTCCTCCCGCGTCAGGGCCTGAGCCGTCAGAGGCGAGAGAAGAAGGACGGCGAGAAGCAGAGCTGCCGAACCTTTCATGGACGTTCCTCCTCTTCCTCGGAGAGTGATCAGAGGGGCCTCACGGCCGAACGGATGAAGCGGACGACGGCGAACCAGCTGGCGATCCAGCCAAGGCTGATCCCCGCCCCGACGAGGACGATGCCGAGGCGGACCAGAAGGGCTCCGTCTCGGACGAAAAGCAGGAAGGGCATCGTCGCCGAGAGAACATCGACGGCCGAGGCATAGGTCCGCAGAAGGGTCAACGAGGCGAGTCCGGCGCCGACCATTCCCAGAATCATCCCCTGGAGGACGAAAGGAAAGGCCACGTAGGCCTGAGTGGCTCCCACCTGGAGCATGACGTGGATCTCGTCGCGGCGGGAATAGACGGCCATGCGCACCGTGTTGAAGAGAACCATGACGGCGGCGGCGACGGCGATGACGAGGGCACCCAGGGAGAGACGTCCGACGAAGGAGGAGAGGCGCTCCAGCTTCTCGGCCAGGCCACCGGCGTAGACGACGTCCTCCACCTCGGCCATGGCCACGAGACGACGCGCCAGAGGGGTAACCTGAGAGGCCCTGTCGACGCGGATCTCCAGGGCCGGAGGCAGGGGGTTCTCTCCCACGAGAGTCACCACCTCGGCCCTGTTGCCCAGGCGTGCCTTGAGACGCTCCAGCGCCTCTTGGGGTGTCACGGCGACGACGTGCGCCGTGTTGCCGAAGCTCTCCACCTTGGCCTTCATGGCCGCCAGGTCGGCGTCGTGCCGGAGGTAGGCCTGGACGGTGAGCTGGCCCTCGACGTTGCCCAGGACGTGGCGGGCATTGAGGCTCAGGAGAGAGCTGACGCCGAGGAGGAAGAAGACGGCCGAGATGGAGAACAGCGTCAGGAGGCTCATGCCCCAGTGGCGGAAGAGGAGTCGGAAGGTGTCGCGCAAGAGGTACCTAAAGGTCGACATCGGCCACATACCTCCCCTGGCTTTCGTCGCGGACGATGCGCCCCCGGTTCAGCTCGACGACACGGTGACGGTAGGCGTCGACGAGATACTGATTGTGCGTCGCCATGAGGATCGTCGTCCCCGAGGCGTTGATCGACGTCAGAAGCTGAACGATCTCGTCTGACGTACGGGGATCGAGGTTGCCCGTGGGTTCGTCGGCCAAGAGGAGGGCCGGAGCGTTGACGATGGCCCTGGCGATGGCCACCCGCTGCTGCTCCCCTCCCGAGAGCTGAGTGGGACGCAGGAAACGGCGGTGCCACATGCCGACCCGCTCGAGGACGAAACCCGACCGGTCACGGACCTCCTTGGGGGGGACACCCATGGCCTCGAGGATGAAGGCCACATTCTCAAGGACCGTCAGGTGGGGCAGAAGACGGAAATCCTGAAAGACGATCCCCAGATCTCTCCTGTAGTAGGCAAGGTCGAGGGACCGCATGCGCCGCAGGTCGAATTCGCCCACCATCACCTGCCCCTTCGTGGGAAGGACTTCGCGGGAAATGACGCGCATGAGCGTCGTCTTGCCCGATCCCGTCGTTCCGACGAGGTAGACAAACTCGCCGGCTCCTACGGTGAGATAAATTCCTTCCAGGGCGACGATATCGCCTTCAAAGACTTTTGTCACCCCTGAGATGCGGATATCCATGGCTTACCTCCTCCGCATCGCCCAAGCCTGGGCGGCCGCTCCGACGATCTCCTTATAGGTGAGACCGTAGTATTCCTGAAGGTTGGCCGTCGTTCCGCTCTGGCCGAAGCGCTCTCCCGCCGTGACGAAGCGGAGAGGGACGGGACAACGCTGAGAGACCCGTTCCGCCACGGCGCCGCAGAGGCCGCCGACGACGCCATGCTCCTCGGCGACGACGCAACACCCCGTGCGGCGCACCGACGAGAGGATGAGGCGTTCCGGAAGGGGTTTGACGCTGTAGCAGTCGATCACCTCGGGGGAAAGCCCCTGTTGGGCGAGAATCTCGGCGGCTCGAAGGGCCTCGTGGACCATGACGCCACAGGCACAGAGCGTCACCTCGTCGCCGCTGCGGAGGAGGCGCCCCTCGCCGAGGGCGAAGTCGGCGTCGTCCTCGCCGTAGAGGGAGGCCCTGGGATGATCGCCCAGGCGGAGGTAGACGGGTCCCTCGCTCCGGCAGGCCTCGACGGCGAGACGGCGTGCAGAAGGGGCGTCGGAGGGCACGACGACGGCCATTCCCGGAAGGGCCCTCATGAGAGCCAGATCCTCCAACATCTGATAAGGGGCTCCCTCGTCGCCTCGGGAAAAGCCGCTGCCGCTGCCGACGAGACAGAGGGGTAACCGGGGCAGGGCGACGAGATTGCGGATTCGGTCGTAGGCACGGCCGACGAGAAAGGAGGCCGTCGAGGCGACGACGACGCGGAATCCGGCCAGGCTGAGACCGGCCGCCGCAACGACGAGATCCTCCTCCGTCGACCCCGTCCGGACGAACTGGTCGGGAAAGGCCTCGGCGAAGGAGAGGAAACCCTCTTCCTGCGCCGAGACGCAGAGGAGAAAATCGGCGCTGTCACCGGCCAGGGAGGCCAGAGCCTCGCCGAACCCTTCCTGGGCGCTTCGACAACCGTGACCGTTCATCGCCCGTCCTCCGCGCCGTCCAGACCGTTCAACTCCCCCAGGGCCCGATCCACGTCATCCCTGCCGGGCGCCACCGTCGAGCGGGGCCAGCGCCCCTCCTCGAAAAAGGTGACGCCTTTCCCGAGACAGGTTCTCACGAAAAGGGCCGCAGGGCCAGACCGTTCGGCCGAAAGACCGCCGAAAACCTCCTCCATGTCGGCGAAACTGTGGCCGTCGACGTGGGCGACGGTCCAGCCGAAGGCCTGAAAGGCCCTCTCTCCGGCCCGAGTCTGGAGACGCTCGCCTTCGGCGACGTTGCAGTCGACGAGGGCGACGAGATTGGCCAGGGCGAAGCGCGAGGCCATGGCGATGGAGGCCCAGACCGTGCCCGTCTCCAGTTCCGAATCCCCCAGGAGGCAGAAGACCCGTGAGGCACATCCCTTTTTGACGAGCCCCAGGGCCAGACCTCCGGCCAGCCCCAACCCCAGCCCGGGAGAGCCGCTCGGACCGTCGATGCCGGGCGTGCGACGCCATTCGGGTCGGTGCTGCAAGATGGCGCCGAGGCTCCGGAAGTTCCATAGCTCTTCGCGGGGGAAAAAACCGCCGTGGGCCAGAACGGTATAGAGGGCCGGAGCGCCGTTGCGCTTGCTCAGTATGAAACGATCCCTCTCGGGCCATTGAGGTTCGGCGGCACGAAGACGCAGCTCCCTCTCGTAGAGGTAGACGAGAAGATCGACGAGAGAAAGGGACGAGGCGAGGTGCCCCGACTTGGCCATGCCGACCATGCGGACCACATCCTTGCGCACGTCGACGGCCCGAGCCCGAAGGGCTTTCAACATCTCTCCGTTCAAGAGTCCGAGACCTCCTCCATCCTTCGTCGGGCCCAGGCAAGATCGCCTTCGATCCGTTTCCCGGCGGCCCGGAGATTCGCGTCGCGATCCTCTTCGCCCGCGACGGGGAAAGCGATCCCCCCCCGTCCCTCCCATAGAGGGATGTTCCAGGCCTCGGCAAAAGCCCTCACTTTCGGGTCATAGGGGATGGCGACAGAGGAAACGCCTTCGATGAGGGAGAGGACGTTGAAGTGGAGGCGCATCCCCACAGCGCTCCCTCCGCGGGCCCAGGCGGGCCCCACGTCGAAGAGATTCTTCAGGTGAAGAAGCTCCGTGAGGGGTAGCCGCCCCTCACGGCGGAGGCGATCCATGAGCGCCTCGTCTTCGGAGGCCATGGCCACGCCGACGAGGGGAAGGCCCCTCTCTTCGGCGAGAGCCGTCACCGCCTCGGCGGCCCTGCCGGGAAGATCGCCCCAGGGGCGCAGATTGACCAAAAGAGCCTCGCCTCGCGACGGAAGACGTTGGGGCTCCAGGGCAAGAACGGGATCAGGGGACAGCAGGGCGGCGATCCCCCAACTCTCCAGAAGAGATCGAGACGGCTCGTCTCGAACGACGACAAGGGGGCAGGCCGCCAGGGCATTTCGCGCCACCATGCGCCCCAGGGCGCTCCGCAGGGGACCGACGGACTGACCGAAAGACCAGGGCCGACAGCCCAGGAGGCGGGCCAACGCCACGACGGTTCCATAGAAAAGAGGCGATCGGGAACTCGTGCTGTCCTGGAAGAGACCTCCGCCGCCGAGAAGGAGCGTCCGGCTTCGGCTCAGGGCCGTGACGATGCCTCCGAGGGACCATCGGTCGAAGGAGGCTACGCCTAATGCGGCCTGACTTCCCGCGGGATCGGCCGAAAGGAGGGCGATCTCCCGGCGGTCGAGACCCGTTTTGACGAGAAGAGCGACGAGCGACTGAGCCAACAGCTCGTCGCCCAGATTGCCGAAGCCATAGTAACCGCACAGAAGCACCCGGAAGGGGCGCCTCAGTCGAGAAGAAGCCGTCCCCATCTCCGCCAGGCCGGTTCGATAAGGTGCAGGACGATGAAGGCCGCGAGAACCCCGAAAAGGCAGCCCAGGAAGACACCGTTGCCGACGCGCCATAGGGTGAAAATCAGGTGCGTATGGAAGTGACAGAAACTGTTGGCCGCCGAAGCGAAGGCCAGAGTGCTGCCGATCCTCAGCACCTCCCGGTAGGAGGGAAGCCAGTCACGCCGGCGGAAGAGGTACCAGAGGATCAGAGCGGGATAGCCGATGAAGGTCTCTTTCGTCCTCGGTCGGGCTACGAGCCACTGCTCCAGGAAATCGCGAAGGTCGATCTCCCACTGGGGAACGGACTCGACATTGCCGCTTCGGATGGCCACAACGGCGGCCCCGCCCAGAAGGAGAACGAGGAGGAAAATCTCACCCCACAGAGGAGGCCTCCGGAGCAGATCGCCCAACCCCTCGGGGTGCACCTTCCGCTTGAGATCATGAAAGAGGACGAAAAGGGGCGGAAGGAGAAGGGTCAGTTTGACGCCCGAGAAGGCCTTGAGACGCAGCATGAAATAGGGGGTGCCGAAAAAGGCCGCCACGGCCACCCCTCCGACGAGGAGAATGAACAGCCCCTCGAGGAGCCCCTTCCAGGGCGTGCGCCACCCCTCGAGAGCGGCCAGACAGGCCGCCGAAGCGAAAAGGGGCACGGCAAAGGCCCCGACGACTCGGGCGACGAAAGGCACCTTCCAGGTGACGACGCCGAGAGCGACGGCAAAAAAACCCAACAGAAGGGCGGGCAAAACCCCCATGACCTCGCCGTAGCGACCGCCTATCCGCCAGAGGAGAACCATCGCCGAGAAGACGAGGACGAGGGCCAGCGCCACGGCATCGGGCAGACCGGCCTGCCAGAGGGGGATCGGTTCGGGCCAGCCCAGACGGGGCCCGTGACGGCCCATTCCCCGCGAGATGGCGAGCAGATCGGCGCGGAAGGCCTCCATCGTCTGCGGTCCCGAATAGGAGACGGGACGCATGACGAGGAGGCGGAGGGAACGCTCCCTGGCGGCGCGAACCATCCGCTCGACGATCTGACGACCGTCAAGGCCACGGCTCTGGATCTCCTCGGCCGTGACGCTGTGGAGGGGCAGAAGGGAGGGAAAAACGCGCCACTCCAGGGGGATGGCCCCCACCTGGCGGGAGAACTCCACCTTGGCCAGAGGCAACTTCCGTTCCCTCACGACCTCGGCCAGGAGCTCGACATTAGGATAGGCCGTGACGACAGGTCCCGACGGGGCCAGGGCGCGGACCTGGGCGTTCTCGTCGAGGACGGCGCCCAGGGCGGCCATGGCTGCGGAGCCGTCGAGACCGTGAGAGGGGGCGGGACGGAAGAGAATGGGAAGGGCCAGCTCCTTCGAAAGGGCCAACCCCTCGAAATCGGGAAGGACGGCGGCCTCCTCCAGAGCCGAAAGGGAAAGAGGAAGGAGGAAAAGAGCCCCCTCCTCTCCCTCGTAGAAGGGCACGTCGCCGAAGCGGGCGACGACATGACGCCGGACGAGATCCACGTCGAGATCTCCCTGCCGGACCCAGACGACGGCGCCATCGGAATCGCCTTCCAAAGCCCCTGACCAGGTCGACGGAAGGCCGTTTTTGGGGCCGAACCAGAGGGGAAGGGCCCCGTTACTCAGCTCCTTGCCCGTAAGATCGCCCACCATGAGCCCCGTCAGCCCCGCCTCCTGCAGGAGGCCCAGGGCTTCCTCGTCTTCGATCCCCTCCTGATCGGCCAACGCGGCCACATCGCGATAGGCGGCGACGAGACCTACCGTGTGGGTGGCCTCCTCGACGCTCCAGCGCTGGAAGAGACCGGGGAAGGAAAGCAACAGGGCGAGGGAGAGGGCGCCCCAGAAAACCTTGTGCCGATTGCCGTTCATCGTGAACCGAACCTCCATTGCCGTTCCAGAGAGAGCCCCGCCTCGGCCAGGAGAAGACTGAGCCGCGCCAGAGGCAGACCGACGACGTTGAAATAACAGCCGCGAATCGACGTGACGAGAAGAGCGCCCCGGCCCTGTATGGCGTAGGAACCGGCCTTGTCGTCGCCCTCGCCCGTGTCGACGTAGCCCCTCACTTCAGACTCCGAAAGGGGACGAAAGGTGACCTCCGTACGCTCCGACGCCGAAAAGACTTTCCCCCGCCAGGCCAGAGCGACGCCGCTGAAAACGTCGTGCGTCCTTCCGGCAAGGAGGCCGATCATGGCGCGCCCTTCGGCCCTGTCGCGAGGCTTGCCCAGAAGGAGCCCTCCTACGGCGACGACCGTATCGGCGGCGACGACGCAGGACTCGGCCCTCCTATCGGCCACGGCCGAAGCCTTCAGCCTGGCCAGGCGCTCGACGGCCGAGGCCGCGGGCTCCCCTTCGGGAATCGTCTCGTCGACGCGGGAGGGCTCGACCGAAAAGGACCAGCCCAACTCGGAAAGAAGCTCTCTACGACGAGGGCTGGCCGAGGCCAGGACGAGAGGGGGCGAAGGGAGAGGGACGATCAACGAAGAATCCATAGACTGACGAGACCTCCAAGAAGACTTCCGAGATTGAGCCGGAGATGAAAGGACAGGCCAAACTGCATAAAGACCAGATCGACGTCGCGGAGATCGAAACCGGAGCGGATGACATCGCGGAAGAAGGGAGCCGTGACGTCGAAGCGCTGGAGGTAGACGCCGAGAAAGGTCCCCAAAAGGACGAGAAGGATGACGAAGGTCCAGTGAGCTCCTCCTCTTGCGGCCATCGCCTCACCCCCTGACGACGGAAAGGGCCAGGGTGCCCAGTCCCAGCAGGAGACAGTAGAGGGAAAAACCGCGCCACCTGCCCAGTGTAACGACTCGTCGGAGAAGAACAAGGGAGAAATAGCCCGTCGCGAAGGCGGCCATCGCCCCGACGAGCCATCCTGACGGAAGGGCTGCCGTGAAGTCGCCCCAGCTCCCGACGGAACGCAGCTCCAGAAAGGTGGCACCGCAGATGGCCGGAACGGAGAGGAGGAAGGAAAAACGAAAGGCCTCCTCGGACTTGAGCCCCGTGGCCAAACCCGTGACGATCGTCGCGCCCGATCGGGAAAGGCCGGGGATGACGGCCAATCCCTGTGCCAGACCGACGAAAAAGCCCGAGGAGAGGACGACCTGCCCTCCTCGGCGGGGAAGGCGACCTGCCGCGAAAAGCAGCGACGCCGTCAGCACCAGGGCAAGCCCCACGGCCCAGGGGAGATGGATCATCCTCTCCACTAAAGGCTTGAGCCCCAGGGCAGGAAAAGCCGTGACGACCGTACCGGCGGCCACGGCCCAGCCGTAGCGCCATCCCTCGCTCCAGCGGCCTCGGGCAGAGACAAACCCGCCGAGCCACTCCAGGACCAGATCGACGATGTCGCGCCAGAAGTAGAGCACCGTCGCGCCCATCGTCGCCATGTGAAGCACGAGATCAAAGGGCAGAGGCGCCTCATCGAAGCCGAGGAGCCACTGGGCCAGGGCGAGGTGCCCCGAGCTGCTGACGGGAAGGAACTCCGTCGCCCCCTGGACGACGCCGAGAAGCAGACTATGAACGGCCATGAGAGATATCCCCCTCTCGGAGACGGACGACATCGGAGACCCCCAGGGCGAGATTGCGCGAATGATCGCCGATCCGTTCGAGGTTGCTCAGGATGTCGATGAAAATGACGCTCGCCGCCGGAGAACAGACACCGGCGTTGAGGCGGCCGATGTGTCGCTTGCGCAGCATCTTCTCGTCGTTGTCGATCTCGTCTTCGATGCGGTCGACTTCGGCCATGTCGGGCAAGGCCTCGAGGCGGATCGCCTCGACGGAGGAGGCGAAGGCCCCTCGCGTCTTGTCGAACATGGAGGTGAACTCGGCCATGGCCGTCGGCGAGAATTCGATGTGCTGGTCCTGCTTCATCTCGAAAAGCTCGATGATGTTCTGGGCGTGATCACCGACGCGCTCCACGTCGCCGATGCCGTTGACGTAGAGGGAGAGGACGCTGGCGAGATCGGAGGAGAGGCTGGCCTGGCCCAGCTCGGCGGCGAAACGGGTGATCTCGCGGTTCAGCTCGTTGACGAGCTTCTCGTTCTCGTTGACCATGTCGATCCTTCTTGCGTCGTCGTTGACAAAGGCCTCGCGGACGAAGTCGAGCATCTCCAGGGCCAGCACTCCCATACGGACCATCTCCATGCGGACGGCGTCGACGGCGGCGGCAGGGGCCGCCGCGATGAGGCGCCTGTCGAGAAAACGGGGACCCGTCTCGTGGACGATGCCCTGCGTCGGCACGAGCCGTTCGATGAGCTTGACGAAAGGCGTCGTGAAAGGGAGGAAGAGAAGGGTATTGGAGACGTTGAAGAGGGTATGGGCGTTGGCGAGCTGTCGGGCGATGTCGTCGGAGGTAAGCAGAACGACCTGGGTAAAGACAGGAAGGAGGAGCATGAAGAAAAGGACACCGAAAACGTTGAAAAGCACGTGCGAAGCTGCGGCCTGCTTGGCCTCGCGCCCAGAACCGGCCGAGGCCAGAACGGCCGTGATCGTCGTCCCGATGTTATCGCCGAAAAGGATGGGAATGGCCGCCCCCAGGGGGAGAAACCCCTGGGAGGCCATGGCGATGGTGAGCCCCACCGTGGCCGAGCTGGACTGGACCAGGACCGTCAGCCCCACTCCGGCCAGGACGGCCAGGACGGGATGGTGGGAGAAGGCCAGGAAAAGATCCTGACGCCCGGCCAGGAACTTCATGGCCTCCTCCATCGTCGTCATCCCCAGGAAGAGGAGGCCGAAACCGATGAGGCCGTTCCCCATGTACCTGCGCATCTTCGAGCGTCCGATGAAGGAGAGCGCCACGCCGAGGGCGATGATGGGCAGGGCGAAATCCTTGATCTTGAAGGCGATGAGCTGAGCCGTCACCGTCGTGCCGATATTGGCCCCCATGATGACGCCCACGGCCTGCTTGAGCGTCATCAGCCCGGCGTGGACGAAGCTGACCGTCATGACCGTCGTGCCGCTGCTGCTCTGGATCAGGATGGTCACCAGCGTCCCGACCAGGACGCCCCGGACAGGCGTCTTGGTCAGCGCGGCGATGAGCCGTCTGAGGCGGTCTCCCGCCAGATCCTGAAGGGCCTCGCCCATCAGTCTGATGCCGAAAAGGAAAAGTCCCACGCCGCCCAAAAGCTGCATGAGGGTCATCGTCGACACAAATCGTCACTCCCGACCTTGAAATCTTTCGGAGGGCTAGACCTCCACGAGGGAAATCAACGGCATGATTACCGGGTAGCTGCGCGTGTGGCGGCGGACCAGGTCCTTGACGCGACCTCTGATCTTCTGGGCCAGATCCTCCTCGTCGATGGAACCCTTGCGGGCAGCCGTCTCGACGAGTTTCATCACCGTCTCGCGGACCTCTCGATGGAGCTCCTCGGCCATATCGACATGGAGGAAGCCTCGACTCTCGGTAACGACGGGACGGAGAAGCACTCCGTCGGTGGAGAGGACGACGGAGACGGTGAGAATCCCCTCTTCGGAGAGATCGCGTCGCTCCTGCATGACGCTCCCCTCCAGCTCGCCCATGACCCGGCCGTCGACGAGGATGCTGCCGAAGGGGACGTTCCCTTTGATCTGGGCCTTATCGGCGCTGATCTGGAGGACATCGCCGTTGAGGAGGAGAAAGGTGTTCCGGGCCGGCACTCCCGTGTCCTGGGCCAGCTGATTGTGGCGCACCAGGTGACGGTATTCGCCGTGAACGGGGACGAAGTAGCGGGGCCTGACGATGGAGAGCATCATCTTCAGCTCCTCCTGCGCCGCATGGCCCGAGACGTGAATCTGCCTCTCCCTCTCGTAGACGACGTCGCAGCCGCAGGCGAAGAGACGGTTGACGGTATGGCTCACGAGCTTCTCGTTGCCCGGAATAGGCGTGGCGCTGACGACGACGACATCCTTTTCGGAGAGCTTGATGTGATGGTGCTCCCCCTTGCTCATGAGAACGAGGCCCGAGAAGGGCTCTCCCTGACTCCCCGTCGTGAGGACCACGAGGCGATTGTGGGGGATCTTGTCCACGTCCTGGGGGGCGATCAAAAGGCTCTCGTCGACGCTGACGTAGCCCAGCTCCCGTGCCAGGGCGACGTTGTTGATCATGCTCCGCCCCATGAGAACGACCTTGCGGTTGAAACGGGCCGCCACGTCGAAGACCTGCTGGGCCCGGTGAAGGTTGCTGGCGAAGGTGGCCAAGACGATGCGTCTGTTACGGTGAAGGCGGAAAAGTTCCTCCAAGGTCCGTCCCACGAGGCGCTCCGAGGCGGTAAAGCCGGAACGCTCGACGTTCGTCGAGTCCGACATGAGAAGCAGGACACCCCTTCGCCCCAGCTCGGCGAAGGTGCCGTAATCGGTGACCCGGCCGTCGATGGGCGTGGGATCGAGCTTGAAATCTCCCGTGTGGACCACCGTCCCGAGCGGCGTGTGGAGGGCATAGCCGACGCCGTCGGGAATGGAGTGACAGACGGCGATGAACTCGAAGCTGAAGGCGCCAAGCTCGACGACATCGCCGGCGCGGATCTCGTGAAAGCGGGGCTCGTAGGCGGGGGCCGCCTCCTTGAGCTTGTTGCGGATCATGCCCAGAGTCAGTTTCGTGGCATAAACGGGGACGTCGAGACGGGGAAGGACGAAGGGAAGGGCCCCGATGTGGTCCTCGTGGCCATGGGTGACCACGATGGCCCGGAGATTCTCCCTGCGCTCTTCGACATAACTCACGTCGGGGATGACGTAATCGATGCCCAACATGTCCTCTTCGGGAAACATGAGTCCACAGTCGACCATCACCAGATCGTCTCCGTACTCGAATACCGTGCAGTTCTTGCCTATCTGCCCCAGTCCCCCCAAAGGAATGACGCGCAGATCGGCGGCACCGGAAGCGCTCTTGCCGCTTCGACGCCTTCTTGTCTTTGATTTAGCCAAGGCATCACCTCCCATCAAATAATCATAGTACCACGAGGGCACGAAAAGCGGGGAGGGCTCTGCCCTCCCCGGGCGATAATCCCTCCGGAAGAGGGACTACCGGAAACGGTCCTGCCTAGTCGGAATAATCGTTGCCGTCGCCCCGGCGGCTGTCTGGAGCCGTCTCCGGGGAAAACTCGGAGCGAGAGCGGAGAATCGTGCGCTCCGGCGCGCAGTTGTGGTCGCGCCGGGCGGACATCAGCTCCAGGACGGCATCGGCCGTCCCCTCGGCCCTGAAGGCCCTGATGAAACGCTCGGCCCAGGCCTGCGTCTCGTCGACGATCCGGTCCTGAACGGGTCGGGGCAGGGCCAGGATCTCGTCGCCGAAGGGCCTGTTGGCCTTCTTGTAGTCGCCGCTCTTGCGGGAGTAACCCTTTCCGTCGGCCCAGGCGACAATGCGCTCCCAGAGTTCGGCGGGAACCCCCCTGTCGGCCTCCTTGACGTAGCTTCCCCCTTCAGTGAGGGCGTTGCCCGTCTCGGGATCCATCTTGAGGCCGAAGAGGACGTTCTGAAAGAGCGTCGCCACGTTTCCCTTGTTGATGCCGTAGTGGGAGAAGCGCCCGCACTTGTCCAGAGGCGTTCCCGAAATGCCGTGCTGGGCGATGGAGACGCCGTAGGGGGCGATGGCCTCGGCGATGGCCTTCGTCGCCTCCAGATCGATCCCCTCGACCTGCCCCATCGAGGGATCGTAGGTGCCGTGAAGCGAGCCGTTGGAGATGGCCAGAAGGTCGGGGAAGACGCCCCAGGCGTTGAGACCTCCGACGAAGAAAAGGGCCTCCTCGGGCGTCGAAACCTCGCCGGCCCCCTTGATCTCTCCCACCTCGACTTCGAGACCGATGTAGGGGGGAACATGCATGGCCACGTCACGGGTGAAACAGAGATTCTCCCAGTCTGGACTGTGAGAGGCGTCGATGGCCACCGACGTCCACCCCTTCTCCATGGCCATGCGGATCTGGGAGATCGCCCTGAGAAGATCCTCATCGGACTTCACGGCGTAGTGATCCATGTGAAGGGCGAAGATCACGCCGTGGCCCAGTTCGGCCGAATAGCGGACGGCATACTCGACCATGTTCTCGTAGGTGCTGGCGCAGTAGGTCGACTCCGACTTGGCCAATTCGAGAACGACGGCGGCGTCGAGTTTTTTCGCCGCCCGAAGGACGCCCTTGATCGTCAGAGGGTTGCGGGCGTTGGCAGCCAGCATGATCGCTCCGACCCTCTTGGCGGCGCCGAAGACGTCGCGACCGCTCACCAAGCCAACGGGCTCGCCGCCGTAAGCGGCCTGCACGTTCAGGGGACGCTTGCGCAACATCTCCCCATAGGCCGCACCTTCCACGTTCATAAAACAGCCACCTCCAGAGGATTCTATGATTTCGACCCCGAGGGCCGACTCTTCTCCGGAACCCATTCTACACCATGACGTGGAGGAACCGGGCGAACGACGGAGCTGTGGCCGTCGCCCCTTTCATTGGAACTCGGCTGTGATCTGGCCTGGCCCGACGACACGGACGGCGAGGTTGTTCTGGCGCTTGGCCAGGGAAGAACCCAGCTCCTGGATGTCGCCGCGATAGTCGAGCTCGATCTGTCCCGCTCCGCCCGAATAGCCCGTGGCCTTGGCGGAAGTGACTCCGGCCAAGTGGCGGCAGGTCTCGAGCACTTCGTTGATCTGATTGAAGGAGGTCACCTTGTTGAGGGTGAGGCGGACCGTCGCGGAGGTGGACAGTGCTGCGGACTCCTGGGGAGGGGCACCGACGAGGGAGGCCGCCATGGCCCGGGCGGCCTCGGTCAGGGCCTTTTCCAGTGCCTCTCCGGCGCTGTAGCCGAGCTGTTTTCCCGATGCCGTGCCCGAAAAGACATACTTGCCCGTCGCCGTCGAGTAGGCCTCGACGGCGATATCGGCCGTGGCCGTGAAGAGGCCGAACTCGTTCTGGCGCGGCTGAGGGAGCTTGGCCCGGCCGGAGACGAAAAAGCCGACGCCGTACTGGGAGCCGAGCCTGAGGATGGCGTCGACGTCGCCGTCGAGGGCGGCGCGGGCGGCCTTGCTCCGGCGGATCTCCTCCATTCTCCTGGGGTTGACGACGGAATAGCCGTTTTGAAGGAGGATCTCCAGGACCGTCGCCTCCGCCGTGCCCAGCGTCTGTCCCGATCCGTCCAGACTCGCCGATCCCTCGTGGAGGACGAGGGCGACGGTTCCCTTCTTGGGAAGGGCCGACTGGGCCGCCGAAGGAGAGAAAAGGAACAGCAGCAGCAGACCGGCGAGAAGCCTCCGGGAATAGGCAGCGGTCACGGTTCAGGCCCCCTTAAAGTTTGTACTTGGCCCGGTATTCCAGGGCCGGCTCATAGGCGGGATTGATCTTCAGGGCCTTGTCGAGCCACTGGGTGGCGTCCTTTTTCCGGCCCAGCTTGTGAGCGGCGCGGGCGGCCCAGTAGGCGTCGAGGTAGTTCCCCTCGTAGGCCTCGAAGGCGTTGACGAAGGCCTTGTAGGCCTGAGAGAACTGGTTATTCGAGTAGCTGTAGTAGCCTCCCTTGTGGGAGATGAGGATGGCGTTCTTCGTGGCCCCGTCTATGGGGTAGCCGTCGACGACGTCGGTCTGATCCGAGGTGTTGGCCGTTCCTCCCGTGAGGGGGACCTGGGACGGAGCCGGAGCGCTTTCAGGAGCCGGGGCGCTTTCGACGGCCACGGTCTGGGGCACAGGTGCCGGCTGGTAGGGGGCAGCCGGAGCCGCATCGGTCCCGATCCGGCTCAGCTCCTCCAGGGAGCGGCTGCGCAGGGGCTCCTTCTCGACGTCGCCGAAGAAGAACTCGATCTTGTCGCCTCGGCGCAGCTCGCCTCCCTTGCCCTTGGCGACGGAGCACTTGGAGTAGCGTCCCTGGACCTCTTCGGCCTTCAGGAGGGCCACCGTCTCCTTTTCGACGTCGATAAGACTGCCGTCGATGCCGATAACGGGGTTGGTCTCGATATAGACGCGGAAGATCTGCCCCTTCTGGACGCCGTTGGCGCTGCCCACGTCGACGGTTACGGAGGAAGAGGAGGAGGCCAGGACGTTATAGGCCACGGGACTCAGGTCGCGCATGAGCCGCTGGGAGATCTTCTGGACGCAGTCGTAGGTGGCGGCCGAGAGAAGGCCGCCGCTCTCACCCTGGCCGAGGACGACGCCGCCCAGGTAGGCTCCGCTCATGGAGTGATCGGCCAGTCCGGCCTCGCGGATGGAAGTGCGGACCTCGGCCGTCTCGACGTCGATGACGCGGACATCGAGGGAGACCTTGGCCTTCGTCTGGCCCGTGGCGATGCCGACGCCGACGCCGAGAAGAGGGATGGCTCCTCCCGAAGTCGTCGAGGTGAACTCCGTGATGGCTCCGGTGATGATGCACTGAACGCCGACGAGGCGTCCCAAAGAGACAGCCGTTCCGGCGTCAACGAGGCCTGAGACGGCCAGACGCTGTTCCTGGGCGAGGCCTTCCAGCTGGCTTCGTTCGTAGACGGAGAAGGCCCCCGTCCGGACCAGCTCCGTCGTCAGCATGTCCGTGATGCCGCGACGGACGGCATCGTCGACGGCCGAGCCGCCGGTGGCGTTGTTCTGGAACTCGAGGACGGCGATCTTCATCTTCGCCTGAGCCTGAGGAGCGGACAGCAAGAGCAGCGGCAGGGCCAGCAGAATGAGGACGACTCTCTTTTTTCTCAACAATGCATACACCTCCAAAAAGATAAGACCGATCTCATAGCGACTCGGAAAAGGGTATTGAAAAAGAATGCGTTCATTCCCTTATATAGCAAAAAAAGAGTCAAAGGGAAAGACGGATTTCCTGCATTTCCTCTATTAAAGAGCGATTCTCTCGGACACCAAGGCTTCTCCTTTCGAAAAAATTCCGACAGGATCCCTTTTCGCGCTCTCACCTGTCCTGCGGCATCCGAAAGGACGGACGCTCCGACCCTCGTTTTCCCCCATGAAGATCTTTGTGTTTAATGCCGGCGACGGAGAGCTCTCCCTACGTCGCCGGACAGGGAAAAGATCGGCGGGCCCCGTTCAGGTTGAATCCCTGAGACAGGGGATACCTCGAGCATCTGACCGCCGATTTTAATTAAATATGCGCGAAACGACCTTCTCGACTGTCCGTTGATGCCCCCCGTCGGTCACGGACGGGGCGGCGTCTTCCACGACGGTGGCATCGTCACGCAAAGTCCTGCGTGTCCGGTGTCGCAGGTTTCACCTCTCGGGCCTGGCCAGGCGACACCGATCTCGGTGAAATCCGCGGTAGTGCCGGCTCGGCCTCGGCTACCTCCGCGATCGTCGTCAGCCCTTTCCATTGCGCCATCGCCGGATCGTTCTCCAGGCCTATCGCCTGATTTCGGGAAATTCTCTCCGGATGACAAAATGCGACAAACGTTGAAGCTGGAAACTCGAGAGCGCATAGGTCTGAAGGCTCATCTTTTAGGTAATTTTACGGGCTCAGATGCCTATGGACGTGAGGGACAATCCACGATATACTGCCTCCGTCTCAGTGGGGGCGCAGCCCCATGCCAGCTTCGGAAGAGTGAACCGCCTCTGCCGACATGTTGGGGAATGGTGCAACGGCAGCACGCCTGACTCTGGATCAGGTAATCGTGGTTCGAATCCACGTTCCCCAGCCAAGACTCCCATCGTTGCGGTCCTTCGCGGCGTTCGTCATATGAAGAGAATCGGATGAGCTCTCGTGTCGGGGGAGAATCCGGTTCTTTTTTTGTCAAAAAACCCATTCCCCGGCCGAGGAGCCGACGGTCCTGAAAGGAGCCTTCTTTCCGCCGCTCCTATCGTGACGCCCTCCCTGCCGGACGACAGGCTCACGATCCGGACTTGCCCGACCCGTCCATGCCTGTTATAATGCATTTCGCTCCACAAGGTGCGCTTCGGTCCGGTGTGCTCTCCCCGCCGGTAAGCACCTAGAGTGCGACAAGAACGGTCCCTTCGTCCAGTGGCCTAGGATAGCGGGTTCTCAGCCCGTCGACAGGGGTTCGAATCCCCTAGGGACTGCCAGAATTTCATGAAAGAGCCGAGTCTCCTCTCCAGGGAGATCGGCTCCTTTTTCGTTTGCCTCCCCCTTTTCCCCTCAGACCATGAAAATCCCCATTCCGCAGGAAGATTTTTGACGTTTTTTAATTCAATGACATTCCAGCAACATTCCAGACCAATCTCACGCTGCCAGAGCGACAACCAGAGTGTCCTAAATTCCTGTTGTTTTTACCACAAAAATGTTTAGGCATCCAAACTGAGCCTGACGGCTATCCGAAACGCAATTTTTCAGGGTTTGATATATTTCCGTTTTACCACTTGAAGAAACAGAAGTGAATCTCTAGAATAGTACTCAAGATGGTGATTTTGCCCCTTCACTTCTCCATCGACAGGTTTTGCGTCCCTGTGGTCTCCGTGAAGCCTCGGCGAAACACCTTTTGTTTTATCAGAAATTGAAACCAAACTTTTTATTCGCATAATTTAATACACTCCTTTTCGTTTTTTCACGTGAAACGACGTCAGCGCGTCCGGCTCCGCTCCGGCCAGAAAGGTTCAGGTGAGATCATGTCGGAAAGACAGATCGTCGTTTTCAGCCTCGGCAAGGAACATTTCGGCGTCGATATCGCCGGCGTCCGAGAGATCGTCCGCTTCTCGGGATGCAGAAGCCTTCCCGGCGCCCCCTCTTTCGTCCTGGGCCTTATCCAGCTCAGGGGAGAGCTGGTGACCCTCGTCGATCTGGCGGCACGCTTTGCTCTGGCCCCTCCGGAGAGGGATGACGCTCAGCGCAAGGTCATCATCGTCCGTCAGGGGACGAAACAGATCGGCATCGTCGTCGACGGCGTCAGCGAAATTCTCCGCGTCGACGACGACGAAATCCGTCCCGTCGATGAGCTTGCCTTCATGGAGAGCCCCGTCGACACCAGCCAGATCACCGGCGTTGCCGCCATCGACGATCGCCTCGTCGTCCTTCTCGATCTGGCCCGGGTCCTCTCGGAAAGGGAGCGAGAGCGGCTGGAGAGCTCCCTCGACGGCTGATCCCCGCCGAACCCTTCGGTCAGCGGAGACCTTTTCCCTCTGTTCTCCGCCCCTTCACGGGAGGGGCGGGGCACTTTCGTCAGGAGGTGCTGCCATGAACTCGTTGCGTGGAAGACTGATCGTCACCTTTCTCGCCGTCGCCCTCTCCGCCATAACCCTCGTCGGTTTCGTCGCCCTCAATCGCTCCCAGAAGGCCCTGCTCGATCTCGCCTGGAAGGAGGGCGACGCCTTGGCCGTCGCCCTCGCCCAGGAAGTCGACGCCTATCTCCGGGAGAGCGCGATGGTGCTCGAGATTCCCGCCGAGACGGAGATCTTCCGTTCCATGAACTGGGCCGACCAGAAGCCCCTTCTGGCTCCCATCCGCACTCGTTTCGGCTTCAACGACGTCTTCATCGCCAAGCCCGACGGATCGGTCTACTCGGCCGTACGCGACGTCGGCGGCGTCAACATCAAGGACAGGGAGTACTTCATCGAGGCCTTCAAACGAAACGAGACCGTCGTCTCCCACCCCGTCGCCGACCGCACGACGGGAGAAATGAGTATTTTCGTCGCCTCGCCCATCGCGCGCCCCGGAGAAAATCCCGTCGGCCTCGTCGTCGGCGCCCTGACGCTGAAGGCCGTTACCGAAGAGGTCGCGTCCGTCACGTGGGGCCAAAAGGGCTACGGCTATCTCCTCGACAGCCGCGGCGTCGTCACGGCCCACCCCAACGGGGATCTCCTGGGACGGCTCAACGCCACGGAAGAAGGAGAGAAGGTCGCCCCCGAGCTGGCCCGGGCCATGAGGGAAGGCCTTTCGGGGAAGCCGGGCCGAGTCGGCTACTTCTTCCTCGGCGAGGACAGGATGACCACCTACGCCCCCGTTCCCTCCACGGGGTGGCTGGCGGCGGTGACGACGCCCGAAGCCGAGCTGCTTGCCCCCGTCCGGGCCCTGCGCACCCTCATCCTCGTCGTCTCGGCCCTTCTGGCCCTCGTCGTCGTCGTCTCCTTCTTCTTCGCCAACGCCGTCGCCGGTCCCGTCACGGCCATCGAGCGCCGCATGGAGGCCCTGGCCGAGGGCGACCTGGCCAGCCCGCTGGAGGCCCGAAGCTCCATCGCCGAGATCAGGAACCTCTCTTCGGCCATGGAGAAAACCCTTGCGAGCCTTTCCGATTCCTTCTCGGCCGTGGCCGACGTGGCCCACGAGCTGGGATCGGAGGCGGAGACCTTCGCCGCCGTGGCCCAGGAGACCAACGCCAGCGCCGAAGAGGCCCGATCGGGCGTCGAGACGGTGGGAGGCGCCATGGAGGCCCTGGCCGCCATCGGCCAGGAGCTGAACGCCTCCGTCGAGGAGGTGGCCTCCGGAGCCGCCACGGCGGCCACGAGAAGCGGGGAGACTTCGGAGGAGGTCGAAAAGGCGCGCCGTGCCGGAGAGCGGGGGCTCGAAGCCGTCAAGGGAACGGTGACGAACATCAACGGCGTGACCGTCGAAATCGAGGGCTCGGCCCGGGCCGTAGCAGAGCTGGCCGACAAGGCGGCCCAGATCGGGAAGATCGTCGCCGTCATCTCGGGCATCGCCGACCAGACGAACCTGCTGGCCCTCAACGCCGCCATCGAGGCGGCCCGGGCGGGCGAGCACGGCCGGGGCTTCGCCGTCGTCGCCGAGGAGGTGCGCAAGCTGGCCGAGGAGTCCAACGGGGCGGCGCGCAACATCGCCGACCTGGCCGGATCGATCGCCTCCGACCTCTTCTCCGTCAAGGAGGGGGCGGGGCGCAATCAGGAGGGAGCCCGCCAGGTCCTGGACCAGAGCCGCGACGTGGTGGAAAAGATCGAACTCATCCTCGAGACGCTGGATCGGATCGCCGCCTCCACGCAGGACGTGGCCACCGTGAGCCAGGGACAGGCCTCCTCCAGCGAGGAGATCGCCTCGGCCATTCAGGACATGGCGAACAAGGTCAACGACTCCAACGCCATGGCCGGCAATGTCCGGGACCAGATGGCCGAAGTCGTCCAGGCCGCCGAGCGCGTCGCCCTGGGCGGAGAGGGACTGGCCCGCATCAGCGGAGAACTCCGGCGGCGCGTCTCGGCTTTCCGCCTTCGGGAGAGTCAGGCCGGACTCGTCGCCGTGCGAAAACGCTGAAAGAAGGAGAGCCCTTCTCTCCCGCCGCAAAAGGGCGCCGTCGCGGTGAAGACCGCGACGGCGCCCTTTTGCGGACCTATCGTCTCAGGATCGGGGAAAACGCCAGGCCAGAGAGGCCAGAAGGGCGGCCCCTTCGGCGAGGACAGACTCGTCGACCTGAAAACGGGGATGGTGATGGGGCCAGTCGGCCCCGCCGCGGCCTCCCATCCCGAGCAGGAGGAAGGCTCCCGGCACCTTTTCGAGGTAGAAGCTGAAGTCCTCCCCGGCCATGGTCGGCCTGAGACGAGTCAGGCGGCGGGAGCCGAAAAGAGTCTCCGCGACGAAACGGGCATAACCGGCCATGGCCTCGTCGTTGACGACGGGAGGCAGGTTGCGCCGATAGTCGAGGACAGCCCCGCATCGGAAGGCCCGGGCCGTGCCGACGGCAATCCTTTCGATGCGCTCCGGCAGGCCGTCGCGCAGCTCGGGAGAAAGGGTCCGTGCCGTCCCCTCGATGACGACCCTGTCGGGAATGACGTTAAAGGCCTCGCCGGAGCGAAGGCTTCCCACGCTGACGACGATGCTTTCAAGGGGGTCGGTCTGACGGCTGACGACCGTCTGAAGGGCCATGAGGAAGGACCCGGCGGCGACGGTGGGATCGACGGCCTCATGGGGCATGGCTCCGTGGCCGCCTCGACCCTCGATCGTGACGGTCCAGCGGTCCGACGAGGCCATCAGAGCCCCGTCGGACCAGCCGATGAGCCCCGCTTCGAGAGGCTGCCAGACGTGAAGGCCGAAGATGGCCTCCACGTCCTTCAAGGCCCCAGAGGCGATCATCGCCTCGGCGCCGGGCCTCGGAACGGCGGCCTCCTCCGAGGGCTGAAAGATCAGCCGGACCCGATGAGAAAGGGAAGAAGCCCGCAAAGCCAGAATGCGTGCCGCTCCCAGAAGGATCGCCACGTGGGCGTCGTGGCCGCAGGCATGCATCCGTCCCGCCACCTCGGAGGCAAAGGGCAGCCCCGTCTCTTCCGTCACGGGAAGGGCGTCCATGTCGGCCCGCAGGGCCACGAGAGGCCCCTTCCCGCCGATGTCGGCCACCACACCCGTCTCGAACCCCTCGCAGCCGAGGCGGATGTCGGCGATTCCCATCTCCTCCAGCCTTTTCGCGACCCAGAGGCTGGTCTCCCTCTCCTCGTAGGCCAGCTCGGGATGGCGATGGAGATGGCGGCGCCAGGCCACCAGCTGTGCCTCTCCCTCGCGGGCCTCCTCCAGGAAGACTCCGGGGAAGAGGGCGGCGTCTCCTGTCATCTTCAGGCCGGCCCCCAGTTGACGGCCACGGCCAGGGCCAGGAAAGCCCAGCTCACGACGAGGATCTTGAGGACCAGAGGGAAGGCGAAGCGGAACCAGCGGTCGAAGGGCACCCGAGCCAGGGCGATCATGGCAAGCAGGCCCCCCAGAGTGGGCACGAGAAGGTTCATGACACCGTCGCCGACCTGAAAGGCCAGGATGGCCGTCTGGCGCGTCATGCCGATGAGATCGCTCAGGGGAATCATGATGGGAAGAGTCGCCATGGCCTGCCCGCTTCCCGAGGGGATGAAGAAGTTGATGACGCTGTGGACGACGGTCATGAGGATGGCGGAAAGGGTCACGGGAAGCCCCGACAGGGGGGATGCCAGGGCCTGGACGATCGTGTCGCCGATGCGTCCGTCGTCGAGAATGACCTGAATGCCCCTGGCGACTCCGATGATGAGGGCGCCTCCGGCGATGTCGCCCGCCCCGCGGACCATTTTGGCGATGATGGCGTCGGAGGTCATTCCCGCCAGGTAACCGGCGACGACGGCCATGATGATGAAGACGGCCGAAATCTCCGTGATGTACCACTTCCATTGGAAGACGCCGAAGAGGATGATCCCCATTCCCAGGAGGAACGATGCCAGGACGAGGCGGTCCCTACCGTCGAGAGAATATTCCTCCAGGGGGCGCCTGAGAGAGAGCCCTTCCGTGTCGATACCTGCGACGAGGCTGGCCGACCGGTCCTTCTTGATCCTGGCCAGGTAGCGGCAGGTGTGATCGGCCACCAAGGCGAGGCTGGCCAGGCAGAAACCGGTCCGAAGAAGCGCGCCGGAGAAGATGGGCAGATTGGCGATGACATGGCCCACGCCGACGGTGTAGGGATTGATGGGCGACGTGGCGAATCCGACGCCGATGCCGGCCACGGCCATGCCGGCTCCGACCATGAGATCGCCGCCCAAGGCCAGGGCGACGAGAATGGCGATGGGGACGAGGGCGATGTTGTTCTCGAAACCCACCGTGGCCCCCAGGAAACCGAAGACGAAGGTCATGAGCCAGACAAGCCGGGGCCCCTTGTCGACGCCGATGCGCCTCACGGCGAGACCCACGGCGTTTTCGAGGGCCCCCGTGGCGTTGAGGAGGCCGAAAAGGGCGCCGGAGATGAGGGTGATGAAGATGATGCTGGCAGCCTTGACCATGCCGATGGGCAAAGCCGTAAAAAGGTCGAAGAGGCCGACGGGAGCCTGGTCGACTCGGTGGTAGGTCCCGGCGACGACGCCCATGCGGCCTCCCACTTCGGCCCTGTCGAACTCTCCTGCGGGAACGATGTAGGTCATGATGCCGGCCATGACGATGATGAGAAAAAGAAGAATGTAGGGATTGGGAATCCTCTCGTACCAACGCTTGCTCTTCAACGGCCTTTCACACCTTTCTCCTCTTGGGGAGGTCACCCTCCTCAGCACCCGTCGCCACTTCGAGCGACGTCGGCCACGGTCCGGGCCGCCCACGCCAGGTGATCCTCATCGCTCCACTCCTGGAGACAGTGACTCCTTCCGCCCCGACTGGAGACGAAAGACACCGCCGTCGGGCACGTCCGGGCAAGATACGTCCTCCCCCGGCCGAATCGGCTCCGAAACCGGCCAGGATAGACAGGTCACTTTCGATGCGCTCCCCGGAAGAGGAGCGCATCGCCATCCGCTTTGCATTCTATCCCATTTAGCGGAATTCCTTTCCCATTTACGCGAGTTTAGCAGATCGACGAAGGCTGTCAATTGACTTTTGAGGCTCTTGGAGCGAAAAACGGTGGGGACGGCCCTGCGCCGTCAGGAAGGAGGCACGCCTTTGACGACGCCTGTCGGTCTGACGACGAAGGTTCTCAGGCTTCTGGAAGCGCTCTTCCACGCCGAGGAGGATCTTGACCTGAAGGAAATAGCCGCCCGAACCGCCATGCCCAAAAGCACCGTCCACCGCATTCTGACCTCGCTCGAGGGGGAGCGGTGGGTCCTCCAGGACAGGGAGACGCGTCACTACCGCATAGGGACACGGATGCTCCTGTTCGCCAACGACTGGCGTCTCCGCCAGGAACTTGTCCGCCAGAGCGACAGCCCCATGCGCGACCTCGTCGGCAGGGCGGGCGAGACGACGGTACTGGCCCTGGCCGACGGGGAGGTGGCCCGGTGCATCCATATCGTCGAGTCACCGAGGGCCATCAAATTTTCCTTTGCCGTCGGAGGAGAGCTGCCCATCTACGCCGGGGCCATGGGGAAGATCCTGCTGGCCTACTGCCCCCAGACGTTTCGGGACTGGATCCTCTCCCAAAGCCTCCGGCCCTTCACGTCCAACACGCTGACCGACTCCGTCCGCCTCCGCGAGGAGCTGGCCCTCGTCCGCAGCCGGGGCTATTCGGTGAGTATCGAGGAGATCAACCCCGGAGGGACGGCCATCGGCGCCCCCATCCTCTCCCCAGGCGGCGAGTTGGTGGCAGGCCTTATCCTGTCGGGACCCCGCTTCAAGTTCGAGGACAAAACGGAGTCGCTGGCCCTTCTCGTCGTCGAAACGGCCCGAAAAATCGAGAAAAACCTTGCGGGACAGCGTTGAGGAAAGAGCGAAAAGCCGAAGCCATAGACAGGGGGCCCTCCCTCAGGAGGGCCCCCTGTCTATGGCACTATGGCCCCGTCCCCCTCAGCGTCGCCGCCTCGGCCCCTGTTCCTGCCTCATGTAGGACTGAAGGTCGTTGGAGGTATAGGTGAGATGGGAGACGAGCGCTTCGAGGGCAGCGGGCAGATCTCCGGCCTCCACGGCAGCCAGGATCCCTCGATGCTGTCTTTGAGACTCGTCGCGCATGGAGACCAGATGGATGCGGATGTTGCGGTCCGTCTTCTGTCTCAGACGGGCGACGACATCCAGCGTCAGGGGGCGGTCGGCCGGTTCGTAGAGGAGATTGTGGAACATCTGATTCAGGTCGCGCCAGCCGATGCAATCCCGCTCCGTCTCCATCCTGTCCAGAACCCGGGCCGCATCGCCGACGATGCGCAAGGTGATCCGGGGAAAGGCGATGCGCAGCAGATTCGCCTCCAAGGCCGCCACCATCTCGTAAAGCTCCTGAGCCTCCTCGACGGAAAGGGCCGTCACCCTGGCTCCTCTGTAGCCCTGAAAACTGACGAGCCCCTCCGTTTCGAGAAGACGAAGGGCCTCCCTGAGAGGGATGGGGCTCACGCCCAGCCGAAGGGCCAGCTGCGCCTGAGGGAGGGGCCTTCCCTCGGGAAGGATGCCCCTGTAGATGGCCTCCCGCAGAACGGAGGCGATGAAGTGGGGGGCCGTGCTGGAACCGGCCATGCGCGAAGCCAGACTTTCAAGGGTAAGCTCTTCGTCCACAGCATGATCCCTCCCCAGAAGAAACTATAGTTTTTCACCTTAAAGATATAATAAATCCATCGCCATTATACTCCATTGACAGCCTTTCCTCTCCGTCGCCATACTGAGTCGAAAGGTCGAACCCAACGAGGAGGGATCGGACGTGACCCATTCCATGTCCTTTATGGCCCGGGAGATCGAGGCGATGAAAGAGGCGGGGCTTTACGGAACCATCCGGACCCTCGATAGCCCCCAGGGAGCGTGGGTTTCCATCGAGGGAAGAAACGTGTTGAACCTCTGCTCCAACAACTATCTGGGTCTCTGCAACCACCCCCGTCTGGCGGAAAAGGTGAAAGACGACGTCGACGTCTGGGGGGTGGGGCCCGGTGCCGTGCGGACCATCGCCGGAACGCTCAGGCCCCACGTCGAACTGGAAAGAAGGCTGGCCTCTTTCAAGGGAGCCGAGGCGGCCATCCTGGTCCAGTCGGGCTTCTGCGCCAACCTGGCCGTCATCCCCACCCTGGTCCCCGGCGAGGAGGACCTGATCTACAGCGACGCCCTCAACCACGCCTCCATCATCGACGCCTGCCGCCTTTCCAAGGCCCGGGTCATCCGCTACGAGCACTCCGACATGGACGATCTGAGGCGGAAGCTGGAGGAGACGAGAGGGGCCCGAGGGCGCAAACTGCTCATAACCGACGGCGTCTTCTCCATGGACGGCGACATCGCCCGCCTTCCCGAGATCGTCCGTCTCTGCCGGGACTTCGACGTCATGACCGCCGTCGACGACGCCCACGGGGAGGGCGTCCTGGGGCGGGGAGGACGGGGCATCGTCGATCACTTCGATCTCCACGGCCAGGTCGACGTCGAGATCGGCACCCTGTCCAAGGCCTTCGGCGTCATGGGCGGCGTCGCCGCCGGAAGCGCCACCCTGGTCGACTACCTCCGCCACAAGGCACGGCCCAATCTCTTCAGCAGCGCCCTCACCCTTCCCGACGTGGCGGCCAATCTGGCGGCCCTGGACATTCTCGAGGAGGACGATCGCCTTGTTCGGCGCCTCTGGCAGAACGGGAACAGGCTTAAAGGCGAACTCAAGGAGTTGGGGTTCGATACGGGCCGGAGCGAGACGCCCATAACGCCCCTCATCATCGGCGAGGCCGCCGATGCCAAGCGATTCAGCGCCGAACTCTTCGAGGCGGGCCTTTTCGCCACGGCCATCGCCTTTCCCACCGTTCCCCGCGGAACGGCCCGAATCCGGGCCATGATCTCGGCGGCCCATTCCGACGACGATCTGCGTTTCGCCGTCGAGACCTTCGCCGCCGTGGGGCGAAGGCTGGGGATCATAAGATGAAGCGCGTCGTCGTAACGGGATCGGGAGGTCAGATCGGATCGGAGCTGGTACCCCATCTCCGCCGCCTCTACGGCGCCGAGAGGGTTCTCGCCACCGACCTCCGCCCCGCCTCGGGCCCCCTCGCCGAAGGAGGTCCCTTCGCCTGCCTCGACGTCCGTGACGGCGAGGCCTTCTCCGCTCTGGTCCGCCACTTTCGGGCCGACACAGTGCTTCACCTGGCGGGGCTCCTCTCGGCCAGGGGAGAAAAAGACGTGGCTCTGGCCTGGGACGTCAACGTCAACGGTTCGGCAACGGCCCTGGAAGTGGCCCGGCAGGAGGGTACGGCCTTCTTCTTCCCCAGCTCCATCGCCGCCTTCGGCCCGTCGACGCCGAAAAAGGAGACGCCTCAGGAGACGTTGCAGCGTCCCACGACCATTTACGGCGTGGGAAAGGTGGCCCTCGAACTCCTCTGCGACTACTATCACCTCAAATTCGGCGTCGACACGCGAGGACTCCGCTTTCCGGGGCTGATCAGCCACGAGACCCAGCCCGGAGGAGGGACGACGGACTACGCCGTCCACATCTACTACGAGGCCGTCAGGAAGGGAAACTACACCAGCTTCATCGCCCCCGGGACCTTCATGGACATGATGTACATGGCCGACGCCCTCGACGCCGTCGTCGGCCTCATGGAGGCCGACCCGGCCCGACTGGTCCACCGCAACGCCTTCAACATATCGGCGATGAGCGTCGATCCCGAGGCCATCGCCTCGGCGATCGGCAAGGTGATCCCCGGCTTCACCATCGCCTACGACGTCGACCCCCTGAGGCAGGCCATCGCCGAGTCCTGGCCCGACTCCCTGGACTGCTCCGCTGCCCGGAAAGAGTGGGATTTCGCTCCCCGCTACGACCTGGAGACCATGACGAGGGAGATGCTGGACCGCATCGCCTCCAAGGGAGGCCGGGCCGCCTAGAAATCTGTCGGACTTCTCCGGGAAAAGGTTGATTTGGCCTGATCTATGGGGCGAAGCGCCTGTCTTTGATAAAAAAGACTTTCTTCCAGTTAACGCGAAAGGGCATCGATCAACGATCGTCAGGTCAAGCCCGACAGGCTCCTCGAGAAATCGTTCCGATCTGCCCGATCCCTCTTTACAACACCCCCCTCGGTGTCGTAGAATTCTCCTCACCGAGCGGTCCCTTCGTCCAGTGGCCTAGGATAGCGGGTTCTCAGCCCGTCGACAGGGGTTCGAATCCCCTAGGGACTGCCAAAAAAAGACCGGAGCCGAGGCTTTCACGCCTCGGCTCTTTTTTGTCTCGACCCTTTCACCTCGAGCGGAAATCGACGTCTTTTAACGGTGACTGGCAACGCCTCACCGAGGAGTTCCCTCCCTCACCCCGCTCGGGGGACTCATGGGCGCTTCCTTTCGAGGGCCGATAGCCCCTTCACAAGCGCCAGTCCGATAAGGAGAGCCCCTCCCAGCCAAAGAGAGCCATCGGGACCGACGTCACCGAAGAACGAGACTTTGCCCAAAGTGCCGGCCGCGAAGATCCCCCTCGACATGAAGGGGAAGATTTCCGCGTAGATCATGGCGCCGAAGATCATGCCGATCATGCCCCAGAGAACATCGATGCGCCCTTCGCCGAAGGCTCCGGCAGCCGTTCCGGGACAGTACCCCAGAAGCCCCCAACCGAGACCGAAAAGGAGGTCGCCGATGACGTTCGTGCCCAAAACGGTGGCTTTGATGTCCATCGTCACCAGCCCCATCTGACGGGCAGCGACGAGCCCTGTCATTCCCGAGAGGATGGCCGCGACCATGAACTTGACGATGGTAAAGTCACGAAAGAGAAGGGCTCCGACCTGACGGTCGTAGCGTAGCACTTCGCTGCGCTGGAGCAGAATTCCGAAGAGAGCTCCCGTGATCAAGCCCGTGACGAGGGGATTCATGGCCTAGACCTCCCTTCCGAAAAGCACACGGGCGACGATGGCGCCGCCGACAAAGAAACACAGGAGAGAGACGAGACTCCCCGGGGCCAGCGGCATGACCCCGCTCAGGCTGTGGCCGCTGGGACACCCTCCGGCCATGCGGGCGCCGACGATGGACAAAGCACCTCCGAAAAAGGCCGCCAAGGCGCGATTCAGGGGGCTGGACCCGAAACGTCTCTCCCAAAGAGGCGGAACGACACGAAAGCGGAAGGTGCCACTCTGAAGAGAGGCCGCCAAAGAACCGAGGCCGATTCCGATCACGAAAAACATCTGCCAATCGACTTTGAATCCGTCCTTCTTAAAATAGGTCAAAGAGGCGACGTGCTCAGGGGCAACGAATCCCTCGACGAGGGCACCCAGGCGGGCGAAGGTCGTCGAGGCCCCGAAGAACTTCCCCGCGACCACGATGGAAAGGACCATCAGGGCACCTGCAAGAATGCCGCCGAAATAGGGATTCATCGGCCGCTTTTCCACAGCCACCACGCTCTTTTTTCTGAAATTTTTTATCATTTTAAATAACTGGCCGTGGAGTATCGAAAGAGCTCGATGGGGTCGCTCTGCGTTAGAATAAGAAGCACAAGGGAGGTGGCGCCATGTTCGAAAACGCGCTGAAAAAACGGCTCCGCGAGGGGAAAACGGCCTTCGGAGCCTTTTCGGTCATCCCCTCGCCGGAAACCGTCGAGATTCTGGGCATCGCAGGGTTCGATTTCGTCATCCTCGACACGGAACACGGGCCGGCCTCGCACGAGACCCTTCAGGAACTGGTCCGAGCCGCCGAGAGCCGCAGTCTGACGCCCATCGTCCGCGTGGCCGACAGCCGTCCCTCGACGGTGCTCAGGGCACTCGATGTGGGAGCCCAGGGGATTCAGGTGCCTCAGGTGACGAGCCTCGAGGAGGCCCGGTCCGTCGTGGCCGGATCCAAGTACCATCCGCTGGGAAGACGGGGGCTGGCCATTCCCCGGTCGGGCGACTACGGCGCCGTGCCGACGGAGACCTACTTCCGGAAATCCAACGAGGAGACGCTCATCGTCGTCCAGTGCGAGAGTCTCGAAGGGCTCAAGGCCCTCGACGAGGTTCTGACGGAGCCCCAGATCGACGTCGTCTTCTTCGGCCCCTTCGACATGTCCCAGTCCCTGGCCATGCCCGGCCAGGTCCATCACGAGCGCGTCGAAGAGGCCTCCCGTGAAGTCCTCCGTCTGGCCCGCAAACACGGGAAGGCGGCCGGCACCTTTCTTCTCGACGGAGAGGAGGCCCAGCGCAGGGCCGAAGAGGGCTTCCAGTACATCGCCATCAGCCTCGATGCGACGCTTCTCTTCCAGGCCTGCCGCCGCGAACTGGTCCGTGCCAGGGAAAGCCGGTGCCCCGAAGAATGAAGTCCCTATTCGTCTTTCGCGGCGACGACATCCTTCTCGTCCAGGAAGGCTCTCCCCGCCTGCCGGCGCCCGAAGAGATCGTCCCCCTGGAAGGGCAGGTCGTCCGTGGCCGCTTTCCCGACAGGGAAGGGCTCTTCTGGGCGGAGGTTCCGGCGGAGACGGAACCTCCGCGGGGAACGGCCTTCGTCTCCCGGCGATCGCTCTGGGGCATCGTCGACGAAAGGCTGTTTTTCACCGTCGGCAAGGCCTTCCACCTCATGGACTGGCACAGGACCAACCGCTTCTGCGGCCGCTGCGGAGAGTCGCTGACGGACCACCCCGAAGAGAAGGCCCTCCTCTGCCCCAGCTGCGGACAGGTGATCTACCCCGTCATCGCCCCGGCTGTCATCGTCGCCGTCGAGCGCGAGGGGAAACTCCTCCTGGGCCGGAGTCCCGGATTTCCGCCGGGGCGCTACTCCGTGCTGGCCGGCTTCGTCGAGGCCGGCGAGTCCCTCGAGGAGACCCTCGTCAGGGAGATCAACGAAGAAGTGGGCATCGAGGTGGACCACATCACCTACTTCGGCAGCCAGCCCTGGCCCTTCCCCCGGTCGCTCATGCTGGGATTCAGGGCCCTGTGGAAATCGGGCGAGATCGCCATCGACGGCCGGGAGATCGTCGACGCCCGGTGGTTCGCGCCGGACGAAATGCCCGACTTCCCCCCCTCCTTCAGCATCTCGAGAAAGCTCATCGACGACTTTCTCAGGCGCCATGACAACGGGAGGGGGCTCCCCTGAAAGGAGAGCCCCCTGAAGAGCCTGCCCCGCTTCGGATCAGGGGGCGCTGTAGACGAGGTAGAGGGCTGCGGCGATGACGAGAATCCCACAGACCTGGTTGATTCTCCTCGTTCCTCTCGATCGGGAATCCCATTCGAGGACGCTCTGGACGAAACCGGCGAAAGTACCGCAGAGAACGAGAACGCCCACGTGGCCCAGGGCATAGCCTCCCAGAATCGCCGCCCCTCGCAGAAGATCGGATGCCGCCGCCTTGAGAACGAGGACGAGGATCGGGGCCGAATAGGCCAGAGTGCAGGGACCGAGGGCCATGCCCGAAAGGAGGCCCAGGACAAGGGCACCCTTGAGCCCCTTGCGCTCGCCGTAGGTGCCTGTCTTCATGCCCGGCAGAGAGATGACGTCGAGGAGATGGAGTCCGACGCAGAGGAAGACGACGGCCACGATATAGGTCGTGTACCGGGCAAGGTCGGCCAGGAGGCGCCCCGCCGTGGCCACGGCCAGACCGACGACGACGAGGTTGACGAGAACGCCCAGGCCGAAGCAGAGGGAAAGGGAAAAGGCACGCCTCGTCGAGATAGCCTCCTGAGAATCGACGAAGCCGACGACGAGAGGGATGAAGACGAGGCTGCAGGGGCTTAGAAGGACGCTCATCACTCCCCAGAGCAGGGAGGCCCCGACGACGAGAGCTCCCGATCCCTCGAGGGCGGAGGCCACCGATCCGATCAGATCGAACATGGCGCCTCCTCAGGGACGGCTGATGCCGTGGGATTCGACGAGCGAGACCAGATCCTCCAGGGCCATGAACCCCTCCCGGCGATCGAGGACCTCCCCTTTCTCATCGAGAAGGACCAGCGTCGGCACGTAGCGGACCTTGTACTTCTCCCCCAGCGCCGGGTTCTCCCAGACGTCGACGATGTCCACGACGAGGGTCCCGGCATAGTCGGCCTTGAGCCGTTCGAGGTGGGGCAGTATGGCCTTACAGGCCGGGCAGCTGGACGTCGACAGGTCGATGAGCCGAGGCAGCGCCTCCGTCCCGGACGTTCCGGCAATACCGGGAGAAGAAGGCCGCTGTCCCTTCACGAAGAGGACGCCGCCCAAAGCGGCAACCACGAGAAACACCACAAAAACTTTCATTTTTCCGGTCATGCCCTCACGCTCCTTCCGCGCTGGCCGATTCCGACGGACCTCCCGATCTGCTCCGACTCGGCCGAGGACCATGAAACGGCATCGACGAGGCGCATCGCATCGGACCCCGCTGCGCCTTTCCCCCAGTATAGGGACCCTCTCCCATCTGTCAAGATTACCCTCAGGGGTATGAGAATCGGAGGTGCCTCTCCTGAAACGACAGGCCTTCATCGTCCCAGCGCCGCAGAGGATCTCCCTCGCGGGAAAAAGACGTCTCGCACGGACGTTTCATGCGGCCCTTTTTGCCGCTTTGTTCCTTCTCTGGGCCGCTCTTCCGACAAGCGCCTCGGAGCGGATCATCCTCTTTTCCAGCGTCGTCACCGTCGAAGCGGATGGATCGCTCCTCGTCGAGGAGTCGATCCGCCTCAACGTCGAGGGGAAGGCGATCCGGCGGGGCATTTTCCGCGACTTTCCCACAGGCTATACCGATTCGGAGGGAAAGAGTTATCGCGTCGGCTTCAAGCTTCTGTCCGTCACCCTCGACGGGAGAAAGGAGCCCTACGAGGTCACCAGCAGAAGCAACGGGGTCCGCATCCGCATCGGCAACCCCGACAGGCTCGTCGTCCCGGGCGAACGAGAATATACCCTGACCTACCGCACGACGGGGCAACTCGGTTTTTTCGATGATCACGACGAGCTTTACTGGAACGTGACGGGCAACGGCTGGGAATTCCCCATCGACCGCGCCGAAGCTCAGATTCTTCTTCCCGAGGGCGTCGACGGGCGCAAGGCCCTGCTTTTCACCGGCCCTCAGGGCTCCCGCCAATCGAGGGGAGAATGGCGGCTCGACGGAAATCGGGCTTTCTTCGAGACGACGACCTCCCTGGGAACGGGCGAAGGTCTGACGGTGGTCCTCGCCTTCGATAAAGGTCATGTCACCCCCCCGAGCGAGGCATTCGGTCGGACGCTCCCCCCCTCTCCCTGGCTCGTGAACGCGGCTCCCCTTCTCGTCCTGGCCCTCGTCTCTGCCTACTACCTCCGGGTCTGGCATCGCCACGGCAGGGACCTCAAAGGAGGCCCCATCTTCGCCCGCTTCGTGCCCCCTCAGGACATCTCTCCGGCCTTCGCCTCGCGGCTTCTCCACCGTCGCTTCCGCAACGAGGCCCTGACGGCGACCCTCGTCGACCTCGCCGTCCGGAAACTCCTCGTCATCGAAGAGGTCGAAGGAACCCTGGGACGGGCCGTCCGCAAGCTCTTCGGCAGGAAAACGGCCGGATCGTACCGCCTCCGCCGTCTTGAGGGGGGCAAACCCTCCAAGGAGGACGCTCTCTTTCTGAAGTCCCTTTTCGGGAGGGCCGACCGGCTCGACCTCACGGCCGATTCGGACAAAGAGAGGCTCCGCCTGGCCCGAGAGTCTTTCAGGAAAGGGCTCGACAGAGACGTCGAAGACTGCCTCCGCTCCAACATCGGTCGAAGCGCCCTGGGGCTGGGCCTTTCCGTCCTGGCCTTCTCTTTCCTCCTCGTCGCCGTCGGCCCCACGGTTGAGCGGGTTTTCTCCGTCTTCTGGATGGCTCTGTGGACCTTCTTCCTCTCCTTTCTCCTCCTGACGGGAACGGCCTTTCTCGGCCGAGCCATGAGAACGCGGCGGCCCGGTCCCTTCATGCGAGGCCTACTTCTCCTCTTCGCAGCCGCCCCCGTCTCCTTCCTCGGTCTTCTGGGAGCCATCTACTCCGTCGAGGAGCTCTCGCCCCTTTTCACCCTATCCGTCATCGGCACTTCTTTGATTAACGCCCTATTCATCCGCATCATGGGCAACGTCACAGCCAGGGGGCGAGCCCTTTTGGACGAACTGGAGGGCCTCAAGCTCTATCTCTCCGTCGCCGAGCGGGAACGCATCCGCCGTTTCGCCGACGTCACGCTCCCTCCTGAAACGCCCGAGCAGTTCGAGAGGCTTCTCCCCTGGGCTATCGCTCTGGGCGTCGAGAAGGAATGGGCCGCCCATTTCGAGACGGCCCTCGCCGAGGCCCGCTACGAACCGACCTGGTATGCCGGAACGACAGCCTGGCATGCGACGGGGTTGACGTCGATGGCATCCAGCCTCTCTTCAGGCCTGGGTGGCGCCATCGCCGCCGCCTCTTCCCCGCCGGGATCCGGTTCCGGCTTCGGCAGCGGCGGTTCGTCGGGAGGAGGAGGAGGTGGTGGCGGCGGCGGCGGATGGTAGAGCCACAGGGAGAGACCACAGGCCGATAGCCAACCGATGGCCGCAGGGACATGAAAGACAGAGGAGGAGGTTCCCCTTCCGGGGACCTCCTCCTCTGTGAACAGGGGACCGGAACGGCAAAAAACGCCGTGCCGCTACATTTCCCCCTATAGGGACGGACTCTGGCTGGCACCCGGCTTTTGCGGGGGAAGCGGCGGCTGATCCGGCTTCTGAGGATCACCGGGTTTCTGCGGCTGGTTCGGCTTCTGGGGATCTCCGGGCTGCGGCGGCTGGCCCGGCTTCTGGGGGTCTCCGGGCTGCGGCGGCTGGCCCGGCTTCTGGGGGTCTCCGGGCTGCGGCGGCTGGCCCGGCTTCTGGGGGTCTCCGGGCTGAGGCGGCTGGCCCGGCTTCTGGGGGTCTCCGGGTTTCTGCGGCGGCTGGCCCGGCTTCTGGGGGTCTCCGGGCTGCGGCGGCTGGTTCGGCTTCTGGGGATCTCCGGGCTGAGGCGGCTGACCCGGCTTCTGGGGGTCTCCAGGCTGAGGGTTCTGAGGCGGAATCTGAGGAGGTTGCTGCGAATCGTCAGGCTTGGCCGGAACGTTGAGAGCCGAGATCGTCGACGCCGAGAGGACGCCGTTTCGCACCTCCTCGGCGGAGAGCGGCGCCGTTGCCGTGACCAGACAGGACAACGCCAAAACAGACACGAAGAATTTCTTCACGAGAAACACCTCTCTTTCTGAAAGTCCGGATACATACACTCACATCGCAGAATAAGCTTCCTCCACTCACGAAAACAACAAAAAAACATGCTAAAAGTTTTGCATTCCAAATACCGCAAAATCATTTCAGTAAGATGCTACATCGTTTATCCCTTGGAATCAATACCATATTTGCGATCTTCATAAAACTTTATGATTCTTGGCATGAAATAAAATTAAATAAAAAGAATAATATTGAAAGCTTCTGTGCCGATCTTCTGCACATTTTTTGTCTGTGGTCAAAATTCTCAGCCTATGTTAAAATTGAAGAAACTGGCCTGCCTTGGAATCTGAAGCTACCTTTTGAAAGGAGAGACATTTATGAAAAAATCATTACTGATCCTTCCCCTCCTCGCTCTGTTTTTAACCATTGCCTCTATCCCCGCCTCGGCCAACACGCCTGAGGAGCGCATCACGGGCTCCGTCAGAATTCTTCAGGAGATGGCCAAACAGCAGGACGTGGGGCACATGGCCCACCTCCTCTCCAACGCACGGGGCGTCGCCATCTTCCCCTCCGTCGTCAAGGCGGGCCTCGTCATCGGCGGGCGCTATGGGGAAGGGCTCCTCCTCAAATACGATCCCAAGGCCAAGCGCTGGTACGGCCCCAACTTCATCACCATCGCCGGAGCCTCCTGGGGACTCCAGATCGGCGTCCAGTCGACGGCCCTCGTCTTGGTCATCACCAATGATCGGGGGATGGATGGCTTCGTCGGCAACAAAGTGACGCTGGGCGGCGATTTCGCCGTCGCCGCCGGCCCCATGGGCCGCAGCGCCCAGGCCGCCACGGACGGCAAGCTTCAGGCCTCCATCTACAGCTACTCCATGAGCAAAGGCCTCTTCGCCGGGCTCTCCCTGGAGGGAGCCGCCGTCAGCGTCGACGAGAACGCCAACTCCGTCTACTGGGGAGGCTCCCTGTCCGCCCGTCAGGCCTTGGACAAGAGAGCCACATCGTCGAAGATCCAGCCCCTCGTGAAGGAGCTCAACGGTCTCCTTTCGAAGGCGAAGTAGTCTTTCCGAGACCGGAGAGAGTCGAAGAGGGAGGGGGCCGCCTGATGCGGCCCCCTCCCTCTTCGACTCTCTCCCCAAGCCCTTTATCCTGCCGACGGAACGGAGATGGAGGGCTTCGGCGGCGACATTCCCCTTTTCTCCCCCTCCTTCGGACCTGAGGAGTCTGTCGTCCTTGGTCTGACTAAAGTGGATCCATGTTCTTTTCTGATATCTAAAAGAAATTCTTTGTCATTGAAGTCATGTTTCAGTCTCCCGGGGCAGGCCAAATCAATCTTTTCCCCGAGACGTCCGCCTGACGTATAGCCCCCCTCTAACGATCGCGCCTCGACAGGAGAAAGGGGACCAGGAGGAGGAGTCCCGCCGGAGCGAACCCCAGGGCACAGCCGCTGCTGCTCCCGCCCGAGGTGGGTTCGTCGCCGCTCGTCGGCTCGGCGATGGCCTTCTCGAAAAGACGGACGTCGGGGCTGGCGGGGTCGACGATGACAAGCTTGCCCGCCCCCACCTCGCTTATGGCCAGTTTCCCGTCGGGGAGAACGGCGGCGACGGGCGCCGAGATGCGCCGGGCCACGGCGACGCCCGTCGCATCGGCGGCGCTTTCGAGGCCCGAGCCGGAACCTCCGTCAAGAGCTGCCAGCTGGGGAACCCTGAGCGTGCCGGCGTCATCGAAAGGCCCATAGCCCGTTTCATTGTTGGCGCCCGGCACTCCCCACGGGAGATCGGCCGCCTCGTACTTCAGGACCCAGCTCCCGAGAGGATCGGAGAGGATGAGGTTGTCCGCTTCGTCGAAGGCCAGGGCGACGGCATGGGCATACCAGGAGAGGTAGAGGCCGGACTGAACTCCCTCTTCGGTGATCCGCATCAGCAGTCCCTGACGTCCGTCGACGAGGGCATGGAGCAGGCCCGTCGAATCGAAGGCGATGGCGTAGATGGAAAGAAGGGGATTTTTCTGTCCCTCCTCCGTTTCCACCTGTTCCATGTGAAGGTTTTCTTTGATCGTCTCCATGGAGCAGAACTCGGTGAACGTCTCCCCTCCCGCCCGAAGCCTTTCGATGGACTGCCCCAGCCAATCGCCGTTGAAGACGGCTGTGACACTTCGAGGCGCCGTGGCGACGTAGACGTCGCCCGTCGAGGGATCGACGGCGATGGAGCTGGGCATCGTCCCCAGCGTATCCCACTCCCCCTGTTTGGTCAGGCCGGCATCGTAGCGGATCACCTTCGACGTGCCGAAATCGGCCACGTAGACGTCGCCGCCGGGAGAGACGGCCATCGCCATGGGCGTATCGAGCCCCGTCGCCGAGGCGGCGCCGAGGGAGGCGGAGTCCCCTCCTGCGGAGAGGTCGCCGACGGAAAGGGCCGTGACGAAGCCCTCGAAGAGATTGGCGATGTAAATCTTTTCGTTTCCCACGGCGAGGCCGCCCGTGGCGTTGAGCGCTCCCGTGACGGAAAGGGCGGCGGAGAGGGGCTCGGAGAACCCCGTTCCGTCATATTCGAGGCGCAGGGAGAGCCGGGCCGGCTCCGAGACGCCGTCAGGCTCCTCCACAGTCCCCTCGTAGGCCGTGCCCAGGGCCGCGGCCGTGGGGATCGTGGGACTCCAGGGATCGTCGTAGCCCTCCACGCCGAGAGGTGATACGGCGATCACGTCGTTCCACTCGCCGAAAAGGGCGGCGGAGAAGGTCACCGTCTCGCCCGGCAGAACTTCATGGAGCACCCGCCCCCAGCTCGTCGCCCCGGGAGACTCGGCCGGAGAATAATGCCAATGGAGGGGCCAGATCAGGTGGCCGAGATCGCCATGGTAGCCGTCACCGCTTCGCTCCTGGATTAACGTTTTATTCAGGGCGGCAGGCCACACGGAATGATCGGAACGGTTGACAACCGTGACGTCGACCACAAAGGCACCCTGTTTAAGCAGACCATCGACCAGCAGGGCGCCCATACGCCCTCCATAAACGATGCCGCAGAAGAGAAAGACGACGAGACAGACGGGCAAGAGCAAATAAAGCGAGAACCGAACTCTCTTATTCACCGCACTCACCTCCATTTTTGAAGTCTAGCATCGCTTCGTTCTCTTAGATATGGGAGCTTTCCTTGCACAACAGTGCATAAATTATTCATTTTTTCCCGTTCCGCCATACACCCCTCAAAAAGAGTTTCCCAAAGGAAGCTCTTCCAGGAAGACATCGAAACGGCGGAGGCGCGGGGTGGCCGCCTCGACGACAGCGATCGTTTCATCGGCGGCGACGACGGGGTAGGCCAGCCTCGTCGTCACCCGTTCAGGAAGGACGCACGGTCCGTCGTCTCCCGGAAGCCCCAAACGGGCCGAGGAGCCGAACCCGCCCTCTTCGGGCGGCCCCCAGGGCAAGGTCCCGGCATCGTAGAGGAGGAGACGACGTCCGACGAGATCCGCCAGAAGGAGGTCGCCTCGAGCAGTGAAGGCGAAGGAGAGGGCTCCTCCGCGAGGGAGCTCCAAACCCGCCTCGACCTTGCCCTCTCCGTCGAGACGGACGACGAAGTAGGTCCGTCCGCCGACGAGGAGATGAAGCCGTCCCCGATCGTCGCAGGCCAGATCGAGAAGGACCATGAAGCGGTCGAGGGAGAGGGCCCGCCGCAGCTCGCCCACGTCAAAAAAAGGAAGGCTCCCTCCTCGGGCCACGTCGACTCTCTCGACGGACTGGCCGAAAAGCTCCCCCTTGGCGAAGGCCACGAGATTCCAGGGGGCCGTCACGACGAAGAGGACGCCGTCGGAGGCGGCCATGGCAGCAGGAAGACGCCCGACGGTCCGGATCTCTCCGAGACGGTGGAGATCGCCGTCGTAACGGACGATTCTTCCCGCGCCCAAATCGGAGACATAGACCTCGCCCGTCGCGGCGTCGGCGGCCACACCCAGAGGCGCGTCCAACCCCTCCGCTCTCTGCGGAGACGATCCGTCCGCGGGAAAGGCGAGAAGGGCTCCCTCCAGGACATCGGCCACGTAGGCCCTGCCGCCTAGGAGGGCCACGTCGCCGAAAACGCGGGGAGGGACCTCCTTGAGGGTCAGGGGGGAAACGACGAGGAAGGCCCTGCCGTCGTAGGCCACCGTGACGGAAAGCCGCGCCGGCTCCGAAGGGGGGACTCCGGGGCTCGTCGCGGGAAGAGAGAGAGAGCTTCCCGCGCTCTCGGCTCTCCCCCCGGCGAGACGGAGAGGGCGAAGGTCGACGGCATCGCCCCACCGTCCATGGACGGCTGCGGGAAAGGTGATCGTCTCGCCGGGTCGGACCTCGTGAAGAAGACGCCAGGGAGAGGGCCTTTCGCTGCCGTCGATCGTCACGACCCAGTGGTGAGGCCACTTGCAGCTCTTCGCCCTCGCCGGGGAAAAGGCCGACTCGGCCAGATCGAGGTAGGTCCGGGCCAGTCGGGCGTTGGAGACGGCCGCCGTCACGGCCCCACCCGAATCGTTGACGACGGTGACGTCGACGACGAAATCGGCCTTGGTTCGGGCGAAACGGATCAGGTAGGCGCGCCTCGGCGTCCCGATTGTAAGGGCAATGACGACGGCGAGGGCGAGAGCCGCGACGGGCAGGACGAAAAAACGGAAGCGCTTCACCGATGCACCTCCTCAAGGAACGGAAAGCCTCGAAAAAGGGAATCCCGATGCGGTCGACCTCATGACCGCCGTGCCGCCCTCCACTGCCGGAAGGCCCAGATCCGCTCGTAGATGGGCGGAACGACAAAAAGGGCCCAGAGTGCCTCCGGCGAAAAGCCCCCCGATGGCCACCATGGCCATGGGAACCCTATAGGCGCCGCCGGCTCCCAGCCCCATGGCGAGGGGGATCATGGCGATGATGGACGTGGCGTCGGCCATGACGATGGGACGGAGTCTGACGCGGCAGGCCTCGACGACGGCGTCGAAGGGGGTACGCCCCCTTTTGCGGACGATTTCGGCGTAGTCGACGACGACGATGGCGTTGTTGACGACGAGGCCGACGAGCATGATCAGACCCAGGGCCCCGTAAAGGGAAATGTTGGTCCGCGTCACGAGAAGGAGAGGGACGACGCCGATGAGGGAGAAGGGAACGGTGACCATGATGACGAGGGCGAAGACGTAGGATTCGAGGATGGCGGCGATCATGAGAAAGGTGATGACGATGGCCATGGCAAAGGCGATGATCATGTAGGTGAAATTCTCCCTCATGTCCTCCACCTCGCCGCCGTAGACCAGACGGTACCCTCGCGGCAGCTTCATGGCGTTCAGCTCGGCGGAGATGTCCCGAAAGGCCTCCCCCACGGAACGTCCCGTCACGTCGGCCTCGACGGTGACGGAGCGGACTCGGTCCTTGCGGAGGATCTGCGTCGGACCGGCGCCGTAGGTCGTCTCGGCGAGGACGTCGAGGGGAGCGAAACCCCGGGGCCCCCTCAGAGGCAGGTCGGGAACGAGGAAGACGTTGTCCACCTTTTCCGGCGCCAGACGGACGAGGATGTCGTACTCCTTTCCCTCGCTGCGGAAGACACCGGCCTTTTTGCCCGTCACGTAGCCGCGGACCGTGTCGGCCAGGTCGGTCACCGTCAGCTCCTGCTGGGCCAGACGCCATCTCACGGGGCGGATCTGAAGTTCCGTACGGCCCAGCCGCCAGTCCGTATCGGCGTCGACGATGCCCTCGGTGCGGCGCACGACGTCGAGAACGGCCGTGGCCAGTTCGTTGAGGAGGATCATGTCATCGCCGACGACGGAAATCTGAAGGGCTTTCCCCGGGGCACCTCCCCCCTCGGCCGCGGCGGTGAGGCTCGCCGTCAGGTCGGGAAAGGCCGCCAGGAAGGGGCGTATCGCGTCGGCCACGGCGAAGGTGCTCGGCCTTCCCGGATCATCGCCGAGAAAAAGTCGGATGCGGCTCCTGTTGACGCCCGAGCTGGAACCGGCACCGCCGACGAGAACCTCGACGGCGTCGAGATGAGGCAAGGAGCGGACATGCTCTTCGATTCGATTCGTCACCTCCGTCGTGTAGGCCAGAGAGGCGACGGTGGGCAGCTCCAGATCGATCTGGACGATGCCCTGGTCGGCCTTGGGAAAAAACTCGAAGCCCAGCCGGGGGACAAGGGCCACGGAACCGCCGAAAAGCAGCAGGGAGAGGCCGATGGAGAGAAGGGGATGGCGCAGGGCCGTCACGACGAGCTCATCGTGGATCTCCTCGAAGCCGCGGTAGAGCCAGCTCCACCACCCAGTCAGGAGACGGCTGAGCCTGCCGGGCTCGTCGTAGCGGACTCGGGCGGCCATCATGGGCGTGAAGGTCATGGCCACCCAGAGAGAGAAAAGCGTCGAAAAGACGACGGCCAGGGCGAAATCGCGCAGAAACTGTCCCACGATGCCCCCCATGAAGGCCACGGGGATGAAGACGCCCAAATTGGTGAACGTCGTCGAGAGGACGGACAGGGCGATCTCCGACGTCCCCCTCTCGGCGGCCTCGACGGGGCCGTAGCCCATTTCTCGGTAGCGGAAGATGTTCTCGATGACGAGGATGGCGTTGTTGACGAGGACGCCGATGGAGATGGCCAACCCCAGGGTGCTCATGATGTTCATGGTGATGTCGGCGCCGTAGAGGAGGATGAAGGTGGCGACGACGGCCGTGGGCATGGCCAGGACAACGACGAGGGTGACGCCGAGGCGTCTCAGGAAGAGGAAGAGGATGAGGGCCGTCAGGGCGATGCCCGACGCCATGTCGCGGAAGACGTTGCCGATGGACTCGGCGATGAAGGTCGAGTCGTCGTTGGTCACCTCGATCGCCATCCCCTCGGGAAGATCGTCGGCGATATCGCCGACGAGACCCTCGATGCGGCGGCTGATCTCGACGATGTTGCTGTTGGGCGTGGCGATACACTCGATGAAAAGGGCCGATCGGTCCCGATAGCGGGCAAAACCTCGGCGTTCCTCCGTCGTGTCGACGATGCGGGCCACGTCGGAGAGGAGGACCGAGGCCCCCTCTCCTCGGGCGATGCGGATCTCGCCGAGGCGTTCCACGTCGTCGATCTCGCCCATGACGCGGATGGAGAGCTCCTGACGCCCCTTCGAGATGTGCCCTGAGGGATCGTTGAACTTGTCGCGCCGGAGGACGGCCACGATCTCCATCAGGGGCAGGCCGTACTGGTTGAGCCGGTTGGGATCGAGGTAGACGTGGATTTCGCGACGGACGTCTCCTCGGATGTCGGCCTTGGCCAGCCCCTCGATCTGAGTGATGCGCCTCTGGATCTTGTCCTCGACGATGTCGTAGGCCTGTTCCGGCGGGAGGTTGGACGTGACGGCCAGGGTCAGAAAGGGCTGGGCGTTGATGTCGTACTTTTCGACGATGGGATCGTCGGCCTCATCGGGCAGGAGCCCCTGGACGGCCTTGACCCGGTTGGAGACATCCAGATTGGCCTCGGAGACGTTGATGCCGTACTCGAACCAGACGACGACGTAGGAGATGCCCTCCAGGGAGTAACTTTCTATCTCCTTCACGCCCTCGACCTGCGAAACGGCATCCTCGACGGGTTTGGTGACGAGCGTTTCGATCTCCTGGGGGCCGGCCCCGTCATAGAGGGTGGCGACGACGACGGGGATGTCGATCTTGGGGAGCAGGGCAATGCCCGTGGAAAAGTAGCTGTAGGCACCGATGACGACGGCGAGGAGGACGAAGACCGTCGTCATGACGGGACGGCGGATGAAGACGGAGAGGAAGGCCATCGATCCCCCTACTCCCGGTCGCTCTCGGGCTTTTCGTTGTCGCCGTCGAGCCAGACCCGGGCGCCGTCATAGAGGCCGTCCATCCCCTCGACGACGACGGCCTCTCCCACATCCAATCCTGCGGGGATCTCGACGAGCCCCTCCTGGGCCGATCCGGCCTGGAAATCGCGCCGGAAGGCCCGGTCGCCGGAGACGACGAAGAGGTAGGTTCGGCCCGACTCGCGGCGGATCGCCTCGTAGGGAACGGCGACGACGTCGGGCCGGTCGTCGACGAGAAAGCGCACCTCCACGTAGGTGCCGGGCCGGAGAAAGCGCTCTCCTTCGAGGGAGACGACGGCCCGATAGAGACCCGTGGCCTCATCCGCTTCGGGATCGACGCGCTTCACGCTCCCCTCGACGGTAGGGCCGTCGACGATGATCTCGGCCCTCGTGCCGGACCCGACGGCGAAAAGATCGCCGGGGGCGATCAGGGCCTCCACTTCGAGTGACTCCAGGTCGGCCAGGCGGAGGAGAATCCGCCCGCCTTCGGCCACCTCGCCCACCTCGGCGTCGCGCATGACCACGACGGCCCGCCGCTGAGCCCTGACACGGGTCCGTTCCAGGGTGGAGCGGACTTCGGCCAAGGAGGAGCGAAGCGTTTCAAGAAGAACGGAGGCCGTGTCCAGCTCCTTGCCGGCCATGCCTCCCGCCTCGACAAGGGCCTTTCTGCGCCGATAATCCCTTTCGGCCTCGCCGATTTCGGCGAGACGGGCCTTGAGAGCGGCCGACTGCGTCTGTCGGGAAAGCTCGACGAGGATTTCTCCCGGACGGACCTCCTCGCCCACGTCGACAGGGACATGAACGATCACCTCGCGGAGAAAGGAGGAGATCTCCTGAACCGTCGCCGCCCGGACCTTGCCGTAGGCACTCTTCCATCGCCGCCAGGGAAGGGCCTCGACGGACCAGGTCCTGACGGGAAGGCCCTTCTCCGCCCGCAGCGCGGCCGCACTCCGGGCAGGGGCCTCCCTGTCGTGAGGGACGACGACGCGATAGGTCACGAGGCAAGCCACAGCCAGGAAGAGAAGGCTCCAGAACCCCTTTTGCAGGCGCCGTTCCGTCGCACGCTTCACGGGAAGACCTCCTCCACCCCGTAGACTCCCATGGCCCGCCGCATATCGACGAGGGCCAGACACATCCCCCTGACGGCTTCGAGCTCTTCCGTTCGAGCCCGTTGCTGTTCCGTCTGAGCCTCCATGACGTCAAGCTGGGAGCCGTAGCCTTCCTCGTACATGAGGAGCGTCACACGGAACTCCTCATCCGCCTGGACAACCTGCTTCCGGGCCGAACGCTCCAGAGCCGCCGCCCGCTCCCAGCGGTTCCGGGCCAGGTCCAGCTCCTCTTCGAGAGCTCTCTCCTCGGCACTCAGGGCGCTACGGGCACGCGCCAGAGAGGCCTCGGCCCTGGCCCTCTCGGCGCGGGCCCGTCCTCCGTCGCTCAACGGCAGGGTCAGGTCGAGGCGGAAGACCACCTCTCCCCGATCGGGAAGCGTCGCCCCTTCGGGATCGGCCAGAGCCGTATAGGCCCACGGAACCGTCGAGGACCGGAGCCATACCCCTGGCGGCCAGAGCCCGCTCGACACGGCAAAGTTCCGCCTCTCCCTCGAGGCGGACCAGAGCCGGTCTCTGCCGCCGAGCCCGTTCGCGATCGGCCTCAAGGAAGGACGGGAGGAGAAACGCGCCCTCGTCGGGCTCGACATCGCCGCCTCCGACGAAAGTCGACAGGCGGGAGAGCTCGTCTCTCTCGTCTGCCCGAGCCCGGACGAGAAGGCTCTCCTGCTCCTTCAGCCTTGTCGAGGCCCGGACCACGTCGAGGCGGGGAACCAGACCCTGGCGGAAACGTTCCTCCACGACGCGCAACGTCTCACGCCTCTCGTCGAGGAGCGCCTCCTGGAGCTTCACTCGACGGCGGGCCATGAGGGCGGACCAGTAAACCTCCTCGGCATTGCCGAGGAGGTCGTTGACCGTCTCTTTGTGACCGGCGACGGCGACGGCATAGGTGAGCAGGGCATGCCGTTCCTCGAGGGAGTGCCGGCCGGAAAGGTCGAAAGGCTGGGTCAGGGCCAGCTGCACATAACCATAGCCCTCCCGATCTCCCTCGGAGAGCAGCCACCCCGCCCCCTTGAGGGCGAGAGAAGAACGCTGATGGACCACGGAGAGGGTCGCCGTCTCGCGGCGAGCCTCCAGATCGTGCCGGGATGTTTCCAGTTCCTCGTTTCCCTGCAGCACTCTCTCGAGAAAGAGATCGAGGGAGAGGGGCTCGGCACCGGGAGGAGCGGCCAGCGGCACCGGGAGGAGGGAAAGGAGCAGCAACAGCGGAACGAAGCGGCGTCCAACGATCGTCGGGGTCATCCCATTTCCTCCCGGGGAACTGAAAAATCGGCGGCTACTTCACCGGTGGCTTCGAGCCACCTCGCGGCCTTCCTCTCCCCTTTTTATCGGCGAAACGGGAAAAGGCGAAGGCTCGTTCAGGACGGGAGCCGTCGGAGCGGGGCCGGTCGTCGCGGCGGGGAGCGTCGGAGCGGGGCCGGTCGTCGCGACGGGGAGCGTCGGAGCGGGGCCGGTCGTCGCGACGGGGGCCGTCGGAGCGGGGCCGGTCGTCGCGGCGGGGAGCGTCGGAGCGGGGCCGGTCGTCGCGACGGGGAGCGTCGGAGCGGGGCCGGTCGTCGCGGCGGGGAGCGTCGGAGCGGGGCCGGTCGTCGCGACGGGGGCCGTCATAGCGGGGCCGGTCGTCGCGACGGGGGCCGTCGGAGCGGGGCCGGTCGTCGCGACGGGGGCCGTCATAGCGGGGCCGATCGTCGCGACGGGGAGCGTCGGAGCGGGGCCGGTCGTCGCGACGGGGGCCGTCATAGCGGGGCCGATCGTCGCGACGGGGAGCGTCGGAGCGGGGCCGGTCGTCGCGACGGGGGCCGTCGGAGCGGGGCCGGTCGTCGCGGCGGGGAGCGTCGGAGCGGGGCCGGTCGTCGCGGCGGGGAGCGTCGGAGCGGGGCCGGTCGTCGCGGCGGGGAGCGTCGGAGCGGGGCCGGTCGTCGCGGCGGGGAGCGTCGGAGCGGGGCCGGTCGTCGCGACGGGGGCCGTCATAGCGGGGCCGATCGTCGCGACGGGGAGCGTCGGAGCGGGGCCGGTCGTCGCGACGGGGGCCGTCATAGCGGGGCCGGTCGTCGCGACGGGGGCCGTCATAGCGGGGCCGGTCGTCGCGACGGGGGCCGTCATAGCGGGGCCGGTCGTCGCGACGGGGAGCGTCGGAGCGGGGCCGGTCGTCGCGGCGGGGAGCGTCGGAGCGGGGCCGGTCGTCGCGGCGGGGACCGTCGGAGCGGGGCCGATCGTCGCGGCGGGGACCGTCGGAGCGGGGCCGGTCGGAGGCGGGGCGCCCCTGATAGGTCTCTCCGGCTTCACGGCGCCTGAGCTGGCCGCAGGCGGCATCGATATCGGAGCCTTTCTCGGCCCGCGTCTCGACCTCGACGCCGAGAGACTGGAGTTCCTCCTTGAAACCCTGAACGCGCGCCCGGGAAGAACGCTTGAAATCGGCCCCTTCGACGGCGTTGAAGGGGATGAGGTTCACGTAGGCCTTCATGCCCGAAAGGAGGGCAGCCAGGTCGCGGGCATGGGAGAGACTGTCGTTGACATCGGCCATGAGGAGATACTCGAAGGAGATGCGGTTGCCCGTCCGCTCCTGGTAATCGCTGAGGGCGGCCATGAGAGCCCCCAGAGGATAACGCTTGTCGACGGGCATGAGACGACTCCGGAGTCCGTCGGTGGGGGCGTGGAGGGAGACGGAGAGCCCCACCCCAGGCGCCTCCTGGGCGAGACGCCTTATGGCCGGAACGATGCCGGCCGTCGAGACGGTGAAGCGGCGGATGCTCATGGCGCGCAGCTTCGTATGATTGAGGATGGCGATGGCCTTGAGAAGGGCATCGACATTGAGGAGCGGCTCTCCCATGCCCATAAAGACGACGTTGGCGATATCCCGTCCGAGGTGGGCCTCCATGGCCAGGAGCTGGCCCACGATCTCTCCTGCCGACAGATCGCGTACGAATCCGCCCTGCCCCGTGGCGCAGAACGTGCAGCTCAGAGGACAGCCGACCTGTGTCGAAAGGCAGGCCGTCTGGCGGTTATCGTGAACGAGGAGGACCGATTCGACCGTCTCCCCGTCGTCGAGGCGCCAGAGGAATTTTTTCGTTCCGTCCCTCTCGGAAGTCACATCCCGGGAGAGACGGGGAGGCGTAAAGTCAATTTCCAGAGCCAACCGCTCCCTCAGGGGAATCGAGAGATCGGTCATTTGCGAAACATCGAAGATGCGCCTGCGGTAGACCCAGGCCCCGACCTGATCCACGCGAAAACGGGGCTCTCCGAGTCGTTCCTCGAAAACAAGGCGCAACTCTTCGTAATCCATATCCAATCCTTTAATGACACTTCCCATTGAAGCACCTCCATGGCCCGATTTTTATCGGCACCGTCGGTTTATTATCCCACGCGCCATGATCGGCAGTCAAAAAAAAAAGACAAAAACCATCCCGCCAATGGCGATTGTTTGGGTCGCAGACGAGGCGGATTTCTCGGTCCGCAGGGTTTTCACCTGTTCTCGTCGCCTTCTCGAAGGCGACGAGAACGCCCCGCCCCGCCGCCCCCTTCGGGGCGAACGCCGCCGATGTGACCGCGCTCCGAGAGAAAAGGGCAGCGGGGCTTTCCTCCCTTCCGCGATGGACTCCGACTCCGCACCGGAAGAGCTCGCCGTCGGGAGAGATTCTTCCTGCCACGAAAAGGGACGGCCCTTGCAGAGAGTCGTCCCTTACCTCCTCCCTCGATTCGGCGATTTTATCGGCTCTCCCTGGCAGGAACGAGACCGCCTTCGGTGCCTCCGATTCGGAAGAAGGCCATTCTCTCTTTCAGTTCCTCGCTCACCTGGGCCAGCCCCTCCGCTCCATGGGCCATACGTTCGGCGGCCTGAGACACCTCGCCGACCTGGCTGCCCACTCTGTGAGCCATGGCATTGGAGTCACCGACCTTGCCCGCCATGTCCTGAACGGCCGAGGCGATCTCCTCGCTGGAGGCGGCCTGCTCCTCGCTGACGGCGGCCACGTCCTGCGTCGACGCGGCAATCTTCTCCAGCGCCCCCAGGATGAGGGTGATCTTCTCGGCGACGTCGCGCACGAGGCGATCGACGTTGCGGGCCCCCTCCTGATTGCGCCCCGCTCCTTCCTTCACGGCGACCAGATCGGAGGCGATCGATCCGGCCAGGTCGGCGATGTTGCGCGCCGCCCCGTTGGACTCCTCGGCCAGCTTGCGCACCTCTTCGGCGACGACGGCGAAGCCCCGGCCGTGCTCGCCCGCCCGGGCCGCCTCGATGGCGGCGTTGAGGGCCAGCAGGTTCGTCTGGTCGGCGATGCCCGAGATGGTCCCGACGATCTTCTGGATCTGAGCCGCCTTGGCGGCCAACTCCACCGTGGCTCTGGCCGAGTCCTCGACCCGTTCGATCTGGCCGGCCACGTCGGCCACCGTCGTCTTGACGACGGCCATTCCGGCCTCTCCGGCCCGGCGGGCCCCTTCGACCTGCTGCGAGACGTCGCCGCTTCGCGCGGCCGCCGTCCCGGCCCCGGCGGCCACCTCTTCGACGCTGGCGTTCAGCTCCTGTCCGATGGCGGCCAAGTTCTCCATGGCATCTTCCAGAGACTCGGCTCCCGATCGGGCCTCCTCGACGCCGGCGTTGGATTGTTCCGCGAGGGCGGCTATTTCCTCGGCCTCGTGGCCGAGCCTGACGGCGACGGATCCGACGGCACCGATGACCTCGCGCAGAGCTGTCCCCATCATCTCAAGCTTGGCGGCGATGTCGGCGACCTCGTCGCGCCCCTCGTCGGAGAAGGAGACCGTCAGATCTCCCCCGGCGAAGCGCTCGACGAGAGCCTCCAGGCGGGCGAGAGGTCTCGTGACGCCCCGCCCGACGGCCCAACCGATGAGGGCGGACAGGAAGAGGGCCGAAAGGGAGGCGATGAGAAGCCGCCTCGAGGCGACGCCATTGGCTGCGAGAACGGACTCCTTCCCGCTTTCGGCGAAAGCCTCCTGGCGCTCGGCGAAGGCGAGGAGGGCGGCCTGATAGGCCTCGCTCAGCGGAGCGACATCCTCAAGAAAGATCTCGTAGGCGATCCGGTTCTGGTTGGCCTGGGCCAGTATGATGACTTCCTGACGGGCGTCGACGAAGGCTTTGCGGGCCTCGCCGACGCGGGCCAGAAGACGGCGATCCTCGTCGTCGAGATCGGCCTCGCCGATACGGGCAAATCCCTCGTCGATGAGACGGGTTCTTTCGTCCATCTCCTTCAGGATGGCCCTGTTGCGTCCCTCGTCGTCGGTGAGCATGAGGTGATAGGTCTCGCGCTCCGTCACCGTGACATGGGTGCAGATGTCCTTGGCGATGAGGGCGGGAACGAGAGCGTTCTCGTAAAGATCGACGAGGTTCTCTCCGGCGTGTTCCGCCGCTCCGTAGCCGATGTAGCCGACGGCGGCGACGGAAAGAGCCGAGACGGCGACGAGGATCAGGATTTTGGCGAACGTTCGCATGCGGCGCAGCAGGGCCATGGCGGTACCTCCTTCTTTCAGCAGAGAAAAGGCCAAAGAATGTCCCAACGACAAGGGAGGATCGACCTGACAGGGCTTCCATTTTATGGACTTCAACCGACAACCTCTCCGGCCCAAAGGCCGCAGCCACCCGGAAAAGCGTTTTCTCCCCAAGGGGCCTCCATCTCCTGCCGGACAGGAACAAATCGGAACATTCCGCCTTGTCGATCTTGATGCCACCTGGCGCCCACTATACCAAAACCGAGAAGGCAACACCATCCGAATTCAGCGGCCGACCAGGCTCCACCGGATCTTTCGTCCCCGTTCCGCCAGGGTCCGATCAGGCCGATGACGTCCGAAGCCCGACCGCCGATGAGGGCGGGAGCCGCCACGACGGAAGGTTCCCGGCGACAGGGGAAGCCCCTTCCCCCTCGCCCACGACCTCCTTCCGACGAATCGAATCGGATCGGGGCCTCTTGACGCATTTTTGACGGCCGGAGACTATCGTTCCTTCAAGGACACAAAGGGAACCTCTCCGGCGAAGAGGCCCTTCGTGAAGAGCATGGGAGGGATGGCACGTGAAAGTCACCATGACCGTCAACGGACGGCTCCGCGAGGCCGACGTCGAGGCCACGCTCCGTCTCGTCGATCTTCTGCGGAACCGCTTCGGGCTGACGAGCGTCAAGGAAGGGTGTTCGGAGGGAGAGTGCGGCGCCTGTACCGTCCTCGTCGACGGCAAGGCCGTCACCTCCTGCACGGTCCTCGCCTTTCAGATGGAGGGCAGGTCGGTGACGACGCTGGAGGGTCTGAGCGACGGCGAGCGTCACCCCCTCCAGCAGGCCTTCATCGATAACGACGCCGTCCAGTGCGGCTTCTGCACGCCCGGCATGATTCTGTCGGCCAAGGCCCTTCTCGACGCCAACCCCTCTCCCACGGAGGAGGAAGTCCGCCGCGCCCTGGAGGGAAACCTCTGCCGCTGCACGGGCTATCTCCCCATCGTCAGGGCCGTTCTCGACGGCGCCGAGAGGCTCCGTTCGCGATGAGGGGCGCCCGTCCCACCGACCTGGGAACCTTGAGGGCCCTGCTGGCCTCCGATGACGGAAAGGGGCGCCTCGTCGCGGGAGGGACCGATCTCGTCGTCCACCTTCACCGACATCCCGAGGAGGAGCCCCATCTGATCGACATCTCCTCCCTCGAAGAGCTGCGGCAGATCGAGAAAGTCGGCGACGCTCTTTCCGTCGGCGCCGCCGTCACCTTTTCCGAGATCGGGGACTCGCCCCTCATCCGAGAGAGGGCCGGCGCCCTCGCCATGGCCGCCGCCGTGATGGGATCGACGCAGATCCGCAACAGGGCCACTCTGGGTGGGAACGTGGCCAACGCCTCGGCCGCCGCGGACGGCACGTCGGCCCTCTGTGCCCTCGACGCTCTGGCCGTCGTCGAGGACAGTCGGGGCAACGAAGAGAGGGTTCCCGTCCGAACCCTCATCACCGCTCCGGGGAAAACCCTCATCGGCCCGGGCCGATTCCTCCGCTCTTTCCTGATTCCTCCTCAGGGAGGGCCTTCGGCCTTTTTCAAGACGGGCAGCCGCCGGACCGTCACCATCTCCAAGCTCAACATCGCCCTGGGCCGCCGTCTCGTTCTTGGCGCCCTGGCCCCCGCTCCTCTCGACGTTCCCGAGGCGAAGACCCTTCTCCGAGGCCGATCGGAGGAGGCCTTTCTCGACGGCCTGACGGCCGCCGTCGAGCGGGCCATCCCGACGCGGAGCTCTCTCGCCTACAAGCGGAGCGCCGTCCGGGGCCTGGGCGACGATCTCTGGAGATTCCTTTTGGAGGCGGGAAGATGACCCTTCGCTACGTCGGCCGCGACGTGCGGCGCAACGACATCGTCGAGAAGGTCTCGGGACACCTCCGCTACCTCGCCGATCTGCCGCCCGGGGGAACGACCCACGGCCGCCTCCTCCTTTCCTCCGTCGCTCACGGCCGGGTCCGCTCCGTCGACGGCACCGAGGCGGCGAAGGTGCCGGGCTTCATCCGCCTTTTCACGGCCGCCGACGGACCGAAACGGCGCTACAACAGCGCCCTTTTTCTTCCCGACCAGACCGATCACCGCGATCAGCAGGTCTTCACCGACTACCCTCTCTTCGTAGGCGACATGATCGGCGCCGTTCTGGCCGAGACGGACGAGGCCGCAAGAAAGGCGGCGTCCCTCGTCAACATCGATTACGAGCCTCTCGAGGCCGTCACCGACCTCATGGAGGCCCTGACGGCACGCTCCTGCCGCAAGGGCTTTCCCCAGGTCATCGAGGGACGCCTCGCCTGCGGCGACGGGGAACCCCGAGGCGAAGGTCTCGTCGAGGTGACGACGACGGTCCGGACGCCCAAAATCCATCACGCCGCCATGGAAAACCACATCTGCAGGAGCCGCCTCGACTACGGCGACGTCCTCGTCGTCGAATCGCCCTGTCAGATGATCTTCACCGTCCGCTTCGTCCTCGCCGAGCTTTTCGACCGCCCCGTCAACCGCGTGCGCGTCGTCAAGGTCCCCATGGGCGGCACCTTCGGCGGCAAACAGGAGGTCATGATCGAGCCGGCCTGCGCCCTCATGACCCTCGCCACGGGCCTCCCGGTCCAGCTCAACCTGGACCGGCGCGAAACGATCATCGCCACCAGGACGCGGGCGGCCTCGTCGGGAACGGTCCGCACCGTCGCCGACGGCCAGGGGCGCTTCCTCTTCCGCGAGACGGACGTCGTCGTCGACGCCGGGGCCTACGCGACGGGAGGCCATCGCGTCGCCATGGCCATGGGGAAGAAACTCTTCCGCCTCTATCGCATCCCCTCCCAGACCTTCCGGGCCCGGACGACCTTCACCCACACGACGCCCTGCGGCGCCTGCCGCGGCTACGGCTCGCCCCAGATCCACGCCATCACCGAGATTCACATCGATTTCCTGGCCCGCAGGCTGGGCCTCGATCCGGCGACCCTGCGTCTGAAGAACCTCGTCGAATCCGGCGATCTCGACCCCACCGGCGCTCCCCCCCTGGGAAACGCCCGCATCAAGGACTGCCTCGTCCGAGGCATGGAGCGTTTCCGCTGGGACGAGCGGGTCCTGGCCGATCCCGGCGAAGGCCGCTACCGGCGGGCCGTGGGGCTCGCCTGTGCCACCCACGGCAACGGCTACTACGGCTCGCCCTTTCCCGACTTCCTTTCCATGTCCATCCGCTTCTGCGAAGACGGAACGGCGCTCGTCAACGCCGGCCTTCACGAACTGGGCAACGGGACGCTGACCATCGTCGGCCAGATCGTCGGCGAGGTGCTCTCCCTCGATCCCTCGCGGATCGTCGTCGTCGAGGGAGACACACAGACGGCCCCCTTCGACGTGGGCTGCGTGGCCAGCCGCGTCACCTACGTCTGCGGCGCCTGCGCCTACGAGGCGGCCCGAAAGCTGAGAGACCTTCTTCTCGATCAGGTTTCTCGGGCGACGGGAACGTCGCCCGAGAAGCTGAACCTCGACGACGGAAAGATCCTCTTTGACGACGGTCGCTCTTTGCCCTACGGAGAGGCCGTCTGCCTCGTGGCGCAGAGACTCCGCGAAGAGGTGGGCATCTACCACCCCTTCAGGCCCCAGGCCAATCCGGCCTCTTTCGGCGTCCACTTCGCCGAGGTGGAGGTGGACCGCCTGACGGGTCTGACTCGGGTCACGGACTTTCTCGCCGTGCACGACGTGGGACGGGCCATCAACCCCCGCCTGCTCCGAGGGCAGATCTACGGCGGCGTCCAGATGGGAATCGGCATGGCCCTTTCCGAGGAGCTGACCTACGACCCTTCGGGACGCCCCCGGAACGACGCCTTCAGCCGCTACCCTCTCGTCAATGCCCCCGACATGCCTCCCGTCGACATCCTTCTCGTCGAGGAGGGCGAACCCGGCGGCCCCTACGGCGCCAAGAGCATCGGAGAGATCTGCACCGTCCCCACGGCGGCGGCCGTCGTCAACGCCGTCAACAGGGCCCTGGGGACGGAGCTTACGGAGCTGCCCCTGACGGCGGAGCGCATCGTCGCCGCCCTGCATTCATAAGGAGGTTTTCAGATGGATCCCCTCGTTCTTGACGGCCGAGGTCTGACCGTCGCCAAGGTCATCGACGTGGCCCGCCGGGGCCGCAAGGTCGCCATCGCCCCCGAGGCCATGGAGGGCGTCGAGCGCTCCTGGGCCCTTCTGCAGAAGATGGCCCTGACGGGCTCGCAGAAAGTCTACGGGATGAACACCGGAGTGGGCGCCAACAAGGACCGGGAGATCTCTCCCCGCTACTACGGCGAATACAACCGCAACATGCTTCTGGCCCACTGCGACGGCATCGAGCCCTTCGCCTCGGAGGAACAGGTCCGTGCCGTCCTCGTCGTCCGCCTCAACAGCCTCCTCGCGGGACGAACGGGCATGGCCCCCGATCTGGTCCGCCTTCACAGCGACTTCCTCAACGAGGGGATCCATCCCTGCCTTCCCCTGAGGGGCTCCGTGGGCGAGGCCGACATCACCAACATGTCCTTCATCGGCCTGGCCATGATCGGCGAGGGCGATGTCTCCTTCCGGGGCCGACGCGTCGCCGCCGCCGAAGCCATGAAAGAGAGAGGGCTCGATCCCGTCACCCTGGGCCCCAAGGACGGGCTCTCCCTTGTGAGCTCCAACGCCCTCGGGGCGGGGCTGGCCGTCCTCCTCGTCGACGCCCTGGACAGACTCATCGACACGGCCGATCTGGCCTACGCCCTGACGATGGAGGGATTCAAGGGGAACGTCTCTCCCCTCGACCCGGCCCCCTACCGTTTCCGCCCCTATGACGGCCCACTCCGGAGCCTGAACTTCGTCCGCGCCCTTCTCGAAGGGAGTTATCTGTGGCTCCCCGACGTGACGGAGGCTCTCCAGGACCCTCTGAGCATCCGCTGTTCCTGTCAGGTCCACGGCGCCCTCCGTGACGCCCTGGAGTACGCCCGGAAACAGATCGAGATCCACATCAACAGCTCCGACGACAACCCCTGCATCGTCTATGAAGAGGAGCGCATCGTTCCCTGCGCCAACTTCGAACCTCTCGGCTGGGTCCTGGCCTTCGAAATGATGGGCATCGCCCTCAGCCATCTTTCCAAGACGGCCGTTCACCGGACGCTGCGCATGGCCTCGCCCCGTTTCACCGGCCTGGCCCGATTCCTGACGCCCACCGACGGCAAGGTCCACGCCTTCGGGACCATCCAGAAGCTCTTCTGCTCCCTCGACAGCGAGGTGCGCCACCTCTCCAATCCCGTCTCGGCCGACTACAGCTCCCTCTCGGAGGATATGGAGGACAGGGGGAACAACACGCCTTACGTGATGCTCAAGACGGGGCGCATCGTCGAGGCCGTCGAGGTGATCCTGGCCATCGAGATGATCCACGCCGCCCAGGCCATCGACCTCCGCAGGGCCACCCGCCTCGGCAGAGGAACGGCGGCGGCCCTGGCCGCCCTCCGCGAGGACGTTCCCTTCCTCGACAGGGACCGTAACCTCTCCCTCGACGTGACGGCGGCGACGAGGCTCGTCCGGGAGGGGACGCTCCTGAAGCGGGCTCGGGAGGCCCTCGAAAGATGAGAACCCATCCTTTTGACGTTTTTTTGACGGCTCCGGCCTAGCATCGCCCAAGGACGGCGCGAAGAGGAGGTCCGTCGGCCGACAAAAGGAGTGAAGAGGAAAGCCGTCAAGGAAGGACCCTATTCAGGCAGGAGGGACAGACAGTGGAAAACGAGCAGCAGAAAACGAAGAGAGCGCCCGACGCAATCCGTTCCGATCAGGTCAAGGTCCGCATGGGGGTTTTCCTCCCCATGTCGTTGGCCTTCGTCGTCATCATCGCCCTGGGGCTCCTGGCACCCAAGGCCTTCTACGACGCCGAGAACGCCATCGTCAACTTCGCCTTCCAGGATTTCGGCTGGCTTTTCCAGATTTCGGGCAACATCTTCCTCTTCATCTGTCTTTTTTTCTGTTTTTCCAGATACGGCGACATCCGCTTCGGCGGCAAGGACGCCAAGCCCGAAATGAGCACCTGGAACTGGTTCGCCATCTCCCTCTGCGCCGGCATCGCCACGGGGATCGTCTTCTGGGGCATCGCCGAACCGCTCTACCACTTCATGGATTCGGGCGTCTTCGAGACGCTGGGCATCACGGCCAAAACGGAAGAGGCGGCCATGTTCTCCATGGTGAGCACCTACATCCACTGGACTTTCATCCCCTACGCCATGTACGCCATCTGCGGCCTGGGCATCGCCTACGGAGCCTATAACATGAACCTTCCCTACCGCGTCAGCTCCACCCTCTACCCCCTCGCCGGCAGACACATCGAAGGTCCCGTCGGCACCGTCGTCGACAGCCTCTGCCTCCTGGCCATCGCCGGAGGCGTGGCGGCCGTCCTCGGCGTGGGCACCATGCAGATCTCCAGCGGCATCCAGATCATGACGGGCATCGCGGCGGGCCGGGCCATGTGGGTCGCCGTCGTGGCCGCCATCGTCGCCGTCTACATCATTTCGAGCTACACGGGCCTCAACCGGGGAATCCGCTGGCTTTCGGACAAAAACGCCAAAATTTTCCTGGCCCTTCTCGTCTTCGTCTTCGTCTTCGGCCCCACCCGTTTCATCCTCTCCCTGGGCACGCAGGCGACGGGCCATTTCCTCGACGACTTCTTCGTCCGTACCCACTACCTGAGCCCCGTCGACGGGTCGGCCTGGCCCCGCTGGTGGCCCATCTACTACTGGGCCATCTGGCTCGCCTACGCCCCCCTGATCGGCATGTTCCTGGCCCGCCTCGTCAAGGGACGGACGATCCGGCAGTTCATGTTCATGAACCTCTTCATGCCCGCCTTCTTCGGCTTCCTCTGGTTCTCCGTCTTCGGCGGCGCCGCCATCCACCTCGAGCTCTCGGGGCAGGGGCTCTGGGAGGCCATCCACGAGGGGGGCAAGCTGGCCCTGGAGAAGTCCGTCTTCGAGTTCCTCAAGTTCTATCCTCTGACGAAAGCCATCAGCTGGATCTTCATGGGAACGGTCTTCGTCTCCATCGTCACCATGGCCGACTCGATGACCTCCACCGTGGCCTCCCTCTCGACGACGGCGGCCCACCAGGAAGGGCTCGAGCCTCCCGCCGCCATGAAGATCTTCTGGGGCGTCGTCATGTCCTCGGTGGCCATCATCAACCTCATCAGCGGCAGCGGCGGCGGCGAGATCAGCGGCATCGACGCCACCAAGCAGATCGCCACCGTGGCGGGATTCCCCATCCTCTTCCTCATGATGGTCATGGCCTTCTCCATCTGCTGGATGATCGTCCGCCACGCCAAGGGCGAGAGGGTACTCCTCATCAGGGAGTAGACTCGACGTTTCCTCCTTTCCGCGCCTCCCATCCGACAGGGAAGGGCCCCGAGATCGTTCTCCGGGGCCCTTCCCTGTATGGAAAGATCGAGAACCGATCGGCTCTACCACCCCTGAAGGTGGGTCAGGATCCCGTCGGGGACGCGGCCAGAAGAGGCGTCGTCGAGGGCGCCCTCGAGCCGATCGAGGGCCTCCAGGAAAAGCTCCTCCGAGATGTTCAGCGGCGGGGCCAGGCGGAGGACGTTGCCGTCCCTGCCGAAGGTGATGAGGAGAAGGCCCCTCTCCCAGGCGGCCCAGGAGATCTTCAGTGCCATGGCCTTGTCGGGACTCTTTTTCTCCCTGTCGGAGACGATCTCGACGCCCATGAGGAGCCCCCTCTGGCGGATATCTCCGATGAAGGGAAACCGCTCGGCGCGCCGACGGAACCAGTCGGCCAGACGCCTGCCCTTCTCCTCGGCCTTTTCCGTCAGCTTCTCGTCGCGGATGACGGAGAGGGTGGCCTCGGCCGCCGCACAGCTGACGGCATGGCCCGTATGGGTATAGGCCAGAAGCGGAGAGGGAAGATCGTCGAGGATATCGGCCCTGCCGACGATGGCCGAGATGGGGAGACCGCCGCCGAGGGCTTTGGCCGAAACGATCAGGTCGGGGACGACATCGTCGTGTTCGATGGCCCACCACCTGCCGCTCCGGCCCATGCCCGTCTGGACCTCTTCGTCGATGAAGACGACCCCCTCCCGCTCCGTCACCTCTCTAAGACGCCGCATGAAGGGCCTGGGCGGGAAGATCATCCCCCCGTCGCCCTGAGCCGGTTCGATGAGGAGAGCCGCCACGTCGCCTCTGTGACGGGCGAGGGCCTCCTCTACCTCCTTCATGGCCGCCTCGGTCAGGGCCTCGGGATCGCCGTAGCCGTCGATCCCCCACGAATTCCTGTAGGGATCGGGGTATTCGAGAAAGACCACGTTCCGATCGGGGCAGACCCGCTCGCGGATCTCCCGACCGACGATGGCCGTCACGGAAAGGGAGATCGTCGTCATCCCGTGATAGGCGTTCTTGAAGCAGAGGACCTGCCTGCGTCCCGTGAAGGAGCGGGCCGCTCTGATGGCCCCGTCGACGCCGTCGGAACCGGAGAAGGCGAAGGCCGCCTTCTTCGCGAAGGTTCCCGGCGTCGTCTCGATGAGACGTTCGGCGAGGCGGACCGGCCTATCGTTGTAGAAATAGACGATGGTGTAATTCTGAAGTTTGCCGACCTGCTCCCGAACGGCCTCGACGACGGCGGGATGGCCGTGCCCCACGTTGTAGACGGCCGCGCTGGTCAGGAAATCGATGTAGCGGTTGCCGTCGGCGTCCCAGACGAGAGAACCCCGGCCCCGCTCGATGGCCATGGGAAAATACTTGATGGCCACCGCTTTGGGCAGGACCCTCTCCTCTCTCTCGATGATCTCGCCGCTTCGGGCGATCGGCTTGTCCGTATACGCCGCAAGAGCTTTCCAGTCCATGGCGCTGCCTCCGATTTCCGGTCGACGTCAGCGGGCGTCGACCTTTTTCCTGCCGATCTTGTAGATGCCTATCGTGAACAGGGCCACTCCGTGGAGGATGAAAAAGCCCCAGCTGATCGTTCCGTACCCCTTGGCGATGAGGCCGATGAGGCCGAAGGAGGCGATTCCCAGGCCGACGAGGGCCATGAGCCCGCCCAGCAGCCCTCTGTTGGCCCTGGTGAGTCCCGTACCTTTCCGATCGACGAGCCAGGCGTTGATCCGCTCGTTGACGGCGTGGATGAATCCGGCTCCCGTCTCGATCATGGTTCCGAAGAGAACGACCATGTAGACGGGCAGAAGCCAGGGAGCGATCTTCTCCAGTATGGCGTAGGTGGGAAGCTCCGTCTCGAGAATGGCGGGGTAGAAACCCATGATGACGAGGTAGAGGAAGAAGCCGGGAAGGATCGTGATGACCGACGTCATGATCCCCGAGAGAACGGCTTCCTTTCTGTTTTCGATGTAGTTCAGGGCGAAGAGGATGGCCGGGAAGGTGCCCATGTTGTAGAAGGCGTACTTGAAGCCGCCCAGGGCCCACCCCTCTTTGATCTCGCCCGAGAAGAGATTGGCGCCGATCTGGCCCCCCACCTGGGAGAGACCGACGAGAAGGAAGACGAGGAAGACGGCGTAGAGGAGGTAGGACCACCAGGACATGGCCACTTCGATGACGTAGCTTCCGAAGAAGGTCAGGGTGGCCACGCCGCCGAGAAAGAGGGCCGCGCCGACAAGGGGCGGAAGGCCGAAGGACTGCATGAAGATGCTCCCCGAAGTGGCCCCGACGACGCCGAGGACGATGAGGAGAAGGACGATGTAACAGGCCTCGTAGAGCACCCAGCCGGGACCGAGGAGTTCCTTGAAGAAGCTGCGGTAGTCGTAGACCTTGAAGGTCCGGGCAAACTCGTAGCTGACGGCGAAGACGAGGGACCAGAGAACCGTCGTGACCAAAGCCATGCCCAGAACGCCGCCGAGGCTGCCGTAGTTGACGAAATACTCGACAAGCTCCCGCCCCGTCCCGTATCCCCCGGCGACGACGACGGACTGTGAAATCAGACCGGGAAGGAAGTACTTTTTGTAGGCCGAAGAGGCCATCATTTTGCCGAAGAAGCCCTGCTTGCTCTCTGACGCTGCGCTCATCTTGGCTCACACCTTTCGATTTCAGTTAAGATCTCCCCTGCGCTCTTCAGGGCCTCGAGTTCCTTTTAAAAGCCCTCCTCGGATCCTCCTTTCCGCGACTCATTCAACTCATTCAAAAGAGGAGGCCCCTTGAACCGGGGGCCTCCTCTCTCCTGGACGTTCGAGCGGAACGGTAAGAACCGACCGCGCTAGGAGGGCGCCCCCGAGACGTGACGGTGAAGACCTGCATAAATAAAGCTGTCGATCGTCACGGCTGAGAGACTCACGGAAAGGGCCCCCTTTCGGTCGGTTCCCTTACAAATGGGGCGCAAAAGGCCCCTCTGACAGGTTCGATGCAGAAAGAACGCCACCCCCCTCCGTCGCATCGGCGGGAAAGTCCCGCCTCACGGAAGGTGACTTTCCGGGGAGTCTATACCACCCCGGTGTCCTTGTCAACTTTTCGCAGCGGCACTCCAGCGTTCGAGAAAAGCGTCGAGCTCTTCCGGCGCGGGCACGCGGAGCCTCACGCTTTCGGCGCCCAGTCCCTCGAAACAGGTGCCCGCCTCGGTCCTGATGCCCTGCCTCATGAGACGATCGTAGAGATCGTCCCCCTCGATGCGCGACGAGAGGAGGAGAATGGGAACCTGATCGTGGGTGACGGCGACGGAGAAATGGGGAGTCGCCTCGACGGCCTCCACGATTCGTCTCTTGACGGCCGCCACGGCCGCCCTGGACCGGAGGAGGAAGGCCTCGTCGCCGAGGGCCCGCGAGGCGAGGGACAGGGCGATGGAGTTGACGGAGAAGGGGGGCGTCGTCTTTTTCATGAAACGGCGGGCCTCCCCGTCGCGGATGACGGCATAGCCCGCTCTGATGCCTGCCAGCCCCCTTCCCTTGGAGAAGGATCGGAGGACGACGAGGGAGGGACGGGAGAGATTAAGGGCCGACTCGTCGGGAGGGAGGAAATCGCCGTAGGCCTCGTCGACGATGAGGAGCGTCCCCCTTTCGTCGCAGGCCCGTGCCAGGCCTTCGACCTCCGCCAGGGGGACGGCCTGCCCCGTGGGGTTGTGAGGCCGGTCGAGGTAGAGGAGCGACTCCTCTCCCGTCATGGCCGCCTTCATCGCATCCAGGTCGAGCCGGTAGTCGGGAGGAGAGAGGGGGATGGCCCTGTAGGAGGCACCCGAAAGCTGGAAGTGCATGGGCCCGTCGGGAAACTGGGGAAGAACGCCCAGGACCTGGGCTCCGGGCGCGCAGAAAGTCCTGGCCAGACCGACGAGAAGGCCGATCGATCCCGTGCCGAGAACCACCTCTTCGGGAGAGAAGGCCCCTCTCCACGCGTCGGAGAGGGCCCGCCTCAGGGGAAGGTCGTCGCCTGGGTAGGCGCAGAGATCCCCCACCACCCGCTCCGCCGCCGTCTCGGCGACACATCGGGGCGAGCCGAGGGGATTCGTCCCCAGGGCACAGTCGACGGCCACGGGACGATCTTCCCTGGCGCTCCCGTACTCGGCGAACTCCATCTCCCTGACGGCCCGAGGCATTCTCTTTTTCCAGTGCATAGCTTCACCTTCCTGAATTGCGGTTGGAAGCCATGATACCACGCATCGGAGCTTGCCGCTCGCCGGAGGAAGGGAATCGCCCTCGACGGCGGGGGAAATTCCAAAGGAAGGTCCCTTTCCCGTCTCAGGGGAAAGGGGCCCGACCGGATAGGGCCGTCGATGGCGGTCAGCCCTCTTCGGCCAGAGAAAGGTCGACGGCGGCCAGGGCGTGGAGACGGAGGGAATCGAAAAGGGGCAGCTCCGTATCACCGGCCCCGACCAGCATGGGAATTTCCGTGCAGCCCAGGACGACGGCCTCGGCTCCCCTGGCGGCCAGGTTCTCCATGATCTTCAGGAAAACCTGGCGCGAGGCGTCGAGGACCCTGCCGCGACAGAGCTCACCGAAGATGACCTCGTTGACGGTCTCCCTTTCTTCGGCGTCGGGGACCAGGACGGAGAGCCCCCAGTTCTCTTCCATGCGGCGACGGTAATGATCGGCCTCCATGAGAGCCCTCGTCCCAAGAAGCCCCACCGTCCGGAAGCCCCTCTCGCCGGCCGGGCGTCCGATGGCGTCGACGATATGAAGGAGGGGCAGCCCCGTCCGGGCCTCGACGTCTCCGGCAAAGGCGTGCATCGTGTTGGAGCAGATGAGGAGGAAGTCGGCTCCGGCCCTCTGGAGGCGACAGGCCGAGTCGACGACGAGGCGGCGGCAGATCTCCCACTCTCCGGCGGCCATGGCACGGGCCAGGGGATCGAAATCGAGGGAGGACAGGACGCATGGTGCGGAATGGAGTCCCCCCAGACGGGAATTCACCTCTTCGTTGACGATGCGGTAATAGTCGCGGCTCGACTCCCAGCTCAGGCCGCCGATGAGCCCCATCGTTCTCACGCTCTCTCGCCTCCCGGAAGGTTCATCGTTCCCTCGAGAACGGTGACGGCCGATCCTCCGACGCGAACCCGCGAGGGAAGGGAACCTTCGCGGCAGACGGTGACGAAAACCTGGCCCGGTCTTCCGACCTCGAAGCCAGCCTCGCTTCTCATCTCCATCTCCTCTCCACCCAGAAGACGGTGATGGGCGATAAAGGCGCCGATGCAGCCATTGCCCGTTCCGCAGACGGGATCTTCGTCGATGCCCCCTTCGGGAGTGAAGGCCCTCATGTGAAAGGAGGCATCGGGCGACAGGGTCTCGAGGCAGAAGGGCAGGAGACCGGCCACGCCGTGGCGGGCGCTGAAGCGCCTGATGGCCGCCTGATCGGGGACGAGGTTCTGCAGCCCTTCGAGACGTTTCAGGCCCACGACGAACCACCAGATTCCCGTCGAGATCTTGAGGGGCATCGCATCGAGAAGATCCTTGGCGTCGACGCCAAGAAGACGGGCCGCGTCACCGCCTGTCGCCTCGACCTCCTCGAAGCGGGGGCTGGCCTGGGTCATGGTGAAGACGGGCCGATCCGCGCGGAAGGAGCGCTCCACCTCCAGGACGCCGGCCTTCGTCTCCTGAGTGAAGACGGAACGGGAAGGGTCGAGACGTCCCTCCTCGTGGAGGGCGAAGAAGGCGGCAATCGTCGCGTGGCCGCAGAGATCGACCTCTCTGTGGGGAGTGAAAAAGCGGATTTTGAAATCGGCCCGATCGGAGGGAAAGACGAAGGCCGTCTCGCTCAGATTCATTTCCCGGGCGATAAGCCCCATCGTCTTCCCGTCCAGGCCATCGGCATCGGTGACGACGCCGGCCGGATTGCCGCCGAAAGGGACGTCGGAAAAGGTGTCCACTTGCTTGATCCGAATGCGTTCCATTTTCTTATGAAACCTCCTCGTTCATCAGACGATCCGTTCCCGCCCCTCGGCGGGAACGGAAAGGCACCTGCCATCCACACCTTCCGTCACGACGGAGAAACGAGGCGGTCAGAAACCCCCTCGCATCCCCGCCGCTTCGGTGACGGCCTTCGCCTTGTGGCGGACCGCCATGGCCCGATAAAGAGAAAGGGCGCCTCGGCGATAGGTCTCGGGAGTCTCGGTGAGGGCCTCGTCGAGAAGGCCTCCCCTTCGGACTCCGGCCTTGATGCGCCCTTTGACCTCGAGCTGCAGGGCCAGCCAGAACCGTTTCCCCAGGGCTTCGACGAGGGCGTCACCCCGTCGGAGGGCCGTCAGGGCCCTTTCTTCCTCCCCCTCCCTGGCGGCATCCCAGGCAAGGAGGCTGAAGAGGATCCCGTTCCCCCGCCAGGCCTCGCTCTCCTCCTGCAGGGACCGGGCCGCTTCCAGATGACGCAGAAAGGCCTCATCGTCGCCGAGGTCGAAGGCCACGTGAGCCGCGTTGCTGTGGAAGAGACAGAGACCGCGGAAAAGCCCCTCGTCACGGCACTGGCCGACGCAGGCCCCATAGAGATCCAGAGCCTCGTCGAGCCGCCCCCTGCGATGGGCGCTGTCGGCCAGATAGTTTCGGGCCGCCGCCGTCTGGAGGGTGTAAGGCTCGTCGAGGGCCTCGACGGCGCGGAAACGATCGATGGAGGCCTCCAGAGCCCTTTCGGCTCCGTCATACTCTCCCCGGAAGAGACGGGCCATCCCCAGAAAACGCAGAGCCACGCCCCGGAGGGCCTCGAGGCGGGCCTTCCCCGCCGATTCGAGGAGACTTCGACTATGGCGCTCCAGAAGGGAGGGCTCTTCCGTCTGGATGGCGTAGTAGCAGAGATGCTGGAGGGCCTCGAGCTCCAACGTCCCGTCCCGCCGCCGCCGCGCCTCTTCGAGGGCCTTCGCGACGAGCAGTTTCCCCTGGACGTAGTCGCCCCACCAGAGACGATAGCCGCCGCTGAGGGCGCGGAAAGAGGCCTCGAGACGCTCCAGCCGCGCCGAGGGCGTACCCTCGCGGCGGAGGCGGCGCAGAAGTTCTTCCAGGCCCGCCAGCTGCTCCCGGGTGTCCTTTCTCCCCTCCAGAGGCGCCGAGGCCCCTCGGAGGACATCGTCGCTGAGGAGGGGAAACAATTCGTAGTTGAGATGAATGTGGAGTTTCAGTCGGCGGATGGAATAGTCGAGCTCCTCCGTCGCCAGGGCCGCCCGGCGGCAGTGGCCGATGATGCGGGAACAGAGGAGATCGTTCCAGCGCCTCTCTCCCAGCTCCTCCATCAGGAGGTGGGCCAGCTCTCCGTGGAGGAGGCGTCGTCGCGCCTCGGAGAGGGAACGGTAGATGTGGTCTCTGACGGCGACGTGGCTGAACTCGATGTGAAGCCTCTCCCCCTCGTCGAGGCGCTCGGCCAGGATCGCCCCCGTTCTGAGCCTTTCGACGCGCTCCGTCAGAACCGCCTCGGAAAGCCCCGAAAAGCGGCGGAGAAGCCCCCACTCGGCGCGCGTCGAAAAGACGGAGAGCCGCTCCAAAAGGAAACGGTCCTCGTCGGAGAAATCGGCCAGAAGCCTCTCGTAGGTCTCGGCGAGGCTGGAGGGAGCCTCGTCGAGAGAGCGGCCCGCCGCCAAAAGGCGGATCACCCCCGACAGAAAAAGGGGCAGGCCGTCGGTCTGGCCGTAGAGGCGGTCGAAATCGGCGCCGGCCAGATCCCTTCCGGGAAGACAGAGGCGGCAGAAGGATTCCGTCTCGCCTCGGGAAAAGGGGGCCAGGGCGATCTCCTTCAGCTCACAGCGTCCGACTCGGGCGGCGCTGCGGAAAAGGTCCCGTCCCCGGCAGCTCCGACTGTGGCGGGTCGTGACGAAAAGGAGAAGGGGAGCCCGCCGATGGGCCAGGAAGCTCTCGAGAAGGTCGAGAGAGTCGCCGTCGAACCACTGCAGGTCCTCGAAAACGATGGCGACGGGACAAAAGCGGGCGAGAAGGTCGAAGAGGCGGGCCATGGCGGCGCCGAGACGGAAGGGCCCGGCGGGGTGGCAGGAGGTGGCTGTCGCGGCCAGTGCGGGAAAACTCTCGGCCAGCAGGGAACGGTGGGCCGGGGGAAAGTCGAGGCCGTCGAGATCGATCCGGGCGGCCACGCCCTCGAGCAGATCGTTCCAGGGGAGAAGCGGATGGCGCTCCTCCCCCCGGGCGGCGCCGCAGGTCACGACGAGCGTTCCCGGGGGAGCCTGGCCCAGGGCCCGCGAGACGAAGAGGCTTTTGCCGACGCCGGCCTCTCCGGAGACGAAGATGGCGCGGCAGCGGTCGAAAGGCGGTTCCGTGCAGGCTCTCACCGACTCCAGCTCGACCTGGCGACCGAAAAAACCTCCCCCCTCCGGAGGCAGATCCCTCCCCCCCCGTCACAGCCCCCTTCTCGGAGGAGGAGATACCCGTAGAGGGCGATCGTCTCCTCCGAGGGCCCCAGATCCAGCTCCGAGGCCAGCCGTTCCGTCAGAAGGCGGTAGGTGCGGATCATCTCGCATCTCCGCCCCGTTCGGGAATAGGCCTCCATCAGAAGACAGCCCGCCTCCTCGTCGACATCGGAGGCGAAGAGGGACTCCAGGCAGGAAAGGGCCCGATCGGGAGTCCCCCTGTCGAGGCAGAGTCGGCCGTAGTCTCTCATGGCCCTGCGGCGGCGGAGCTCGAAAAGAGAACGGCTCTGGCGGAGCCACTCCTCGAAGGGAGGACAGGCCGGGAGGGAAAAGCCCTCCATGAAAGGACGGAGGGAAGAGACCGTCGGAGAGGAGGAGGGGAAGACATCGAGGGCCGAAAGATCGAGACAAAACCCCTCGTCGCCGGCGACGACCCTCTGCCCTCTGTTCCGAATCAACCCCTGAGGCAGGACCTTGCGCAGCTCGTAGAGGGCGTTGCGCAGGTTCCGCGAGGCCGCTTCCCCCTCCTTGTCGCTCCAGAGAAGGTCCATCAAGGTCTCTCTCGAGGCCTGACGCTCCACGAAGAGATAGCAGGCCAGTCCCTCGACCTTGCGGAAGGGGAAGACCAGATCGACGCCATCGAGGGAAAAGCGGGGCGGACCGAGAAGCTGAACGTTCAACGTCATGGGCCATCGTCCTCCGTGGACATTATAGGCCAAAGGGGAGAGGGCGAGGAATTTCCCGTTGACAGTGTCCTGTCTTTTCGGTATCGTTCTGCATGAGAGCATTTACGGGACAACTTGTCCCATTTTTGGAGGAAGCGATGGCCGAAAAACTCGACGCCGTGGGGCGGATCGTCAAAATCATGGAACTGCTCTGTTCGGCCGAGGAGACGATGACCCTCCGCGAGATCGAATCGCGCATCGCCGTCCCCCGCAGCACCCTCCACCGCCTTCTTGCCTCCCTCGAGGAGCGGGAATGGGTCCACCGAGAGGAGGGAACGGAGCAGTTCCGGCCCTCCGTCGGCTTTTTTCTCCTCAACAGCCGCAGCCTCTTCTACGACGAGCTGATCCGCATCGCCTCTCCCGAGATGGAACGTCTCGTGGCCGAGACGGACAAGACGGCCATTCTCTCCGTCCTGGAAGGCCTCGAAGGGCGGTGCATCCACGCCGTCGATCCCGCGATGGCCCTCAAGTTCGTCGCCCACAGGGGGATGGCCGTCCCCGTCTATGCCGGGGCCACAGGGAAGGTCCTCCTGGCCTTCGCCTCCCCCGCCCTTCGGAAGCGGATCTTCGAGGGAGGCCTCCCCGAGGGACTGGACGTCGAGAACCTCCAGGAGGCCCTCGAATCGATCCGGCGCCGGGGCTACGCCTACAGCCGCGAGGAATGGATGGCCCATGCGGGCGACATCAGCGTCCCCCTTTTCGACAGGCGAGGTCTTTTCGTCGCCCAGCTCGGTCTGGCGGGTCTGGCCTCCAGCTTCGACGGCGAAGAGGAAAAGATCGTCGCCTCCCTGAGGGAGGCGACGGCGAAGATCACCGTCCGCCTCTGAGGCGATCCGTCCCGGAAGAGAACGGTTTGACGAAGATGGGGGCCCTCCGGGGCCCGTGGCCCGGAGCGAGACACAACTCCGGATCTGGCGGGAACGTCCGTTCCCGACGAAAACAGGAGGGATCTTCAATGGAAAGCAACGCCACCATCGGTGCAGCCATGACGATCAAACTCGATGCGACCCTGCCCGAGCATCCCCACTTCGCTTCAGGCATACGGCGCGCCCCCGACAGGGGCTGGACGCTGAGCCGCAAGGAGACGGAGCTGGCCCTGAAGAACGCCCTCCGCTATGTCCCCGAGGAACACCACGCCCTTCTGGCTCCGGAGTTCATGGAAGAGCTGCGTACCATGGGCCGGATCTACGCCTACCGCTTTCGTCCCGAGGGACGGATCTGGGGCCGGCCCATCGATGAGTACAAGGGCAAGTGTCTCGCCGGCAAGGCCTTCCAGGTCATGATCGACAACAACCTCGATTTCGACGTGGCACTCTACCCCTACGAGCTGGTGACCTACGGCGAGACGGGACAGGTCTGCCAGAACTGGCTCCAGTACCGGCTCCTCAAGAAATACCTCGAGGAACTGACCGACGACACGACTCTCGTCGTCGAAAGCGGCCATCCTCTGGGGCTCTTTAAGTCTCGGCCCGAGGCCCCCCGAGTGATCGTCACCAACGGGCTTCTCGTCGGCATCTTCGACAACCAGACCGAATGGCACCGGGCCATGCAGCTCGGCGTGACCAACTACGGCCAGATGACGGCCGGCGGCTGGATGTACATCGGCCCCCAGGGCATCGTCCACGGCACCTTCAACACCCTTCTCAACGCCGCGCGCCAGCGCCTCGGCATCGGTCCCAAGGAGAACCTCGCCGGAATCCTCTTCATCTCCTCCGGCCTGGGCGGCATGAGCGGCGCCCAGCCCAAGGCCATCGAGATCGCCGGCGGCGTCGGCATCGTCGCCGAGGTGGACGCCTCGCGGATCGAGACGAGGCGCAGCCAGGGCTGGGTCAGCGCCGTGGCCGAAACCTGCCAGGAGGCCTTCGCCTTGGCCAGGGAGGCCCAGGAGAAGAAGCAGGCCCTCTCCATCGCCTATCACGGCAACATCGTCGATCTGCTCCAGTACGCCGTGGACAAGGGCATCGAGATTCCCCTTCTCTCGGACCAGACCTCCTGCCATGCCCCCTATGACGGCGGCTACTGCCCCGTGGGCCTCTCCTTCGAGGAGCGCACCGCCATGCTCCACGACAATCCGGACGAATACCGCCGCCGCGTCGACGAGACGCTGAGAAGGCACTACGAATTGATCAAGACCCTTGTCGAGCGGGGAACCTACTTCTTCGACTACGGCAACTCCTTCATGCGGGCCGTCTACGACGCCGGCGTCAAGGAGATCTGCAAGAACGGCGAGAACACCTACGACGGGTTCATCTGGCCCTCCTACGTCGAGGACATCATGGGTCCCGTCCTCTTCGACTACGGCTACGGGCCCTTCCGCTGGTGCTGCCTGAGCGGCAAGCCCGAGGACCTGCGCAGGACCGACAGGGCCGCCATGGAGTGCATCGACCCCAACCGGCGAAGCCAGGACTACGACAACTGGATCTGGATCCGCGATGCCGAGAAGAACCGTCTCGTCGTGGGCACCCAGTGCCGCATCCTCTATCAGGATGCCGAGGGGCGGACCAGGATCGCCCTCAAGTTCAACGACATGGTCCGCAAGGGCGAGATCGGCCCCGTCATGCTCGGCCGCGACCACCACGACGTCTCCGGCACCGATTCGCCCTACCGGGAGACGTCCAACATCAAGGACGGCAGCAACATCTGCGCCGACATGGCCACTCAGTGCTTCGCCGGCAACGCCGCCCGAGGCATGACGCTCTGCTCCCTCCACAACGGCGGAGGCGTCGGCATCGGCAAGGTCATCAACGGCGGCTTCGGCATGGTCCTCGACGGATCGGAGCGGACCGACGAGATCATCCGGTCCGCCATGATGTGGGACGTTCTGGGCGGCGTCGCCCGCCGCGCCTGGGGCCGCTGCGACCACGCCGTCGAGGTGGGCGCCGAGGTGAACGCCAAGTACCCCGGCAGCTACCACATCACCCTCCCCTACGTCCCCGCCGAGGAACTCGTCGCCAAGGCCGTGGACAGAGCCTGGGAGAAACGATAGATCCTCTTTCCGGAGCCCGCCGGACCGGTCCCGACGAGGGTTGATCCCCATCCTCACCGTCCGAAGGGAATTCCTTGTTCTTGAAGCCAGGCTTTGAGTCTGGCCGATCGGGCCGAATCAACCCTTTTCCGGAGACGTCCGGCAGACGCCCAGCCTCCCTTCCCGCAGGAAGATCATCGGCCTCTCATAGCCCCAGATCTCCTGCGGGAGGGAAGTCGGGCCTTTGCGACGGGAAGCCTTTGACGGGAGGCCGGAAAGACAGAGGGCCTTTCCGGCCTCCCGAGGCGAAAGAAGGACGCCCTTCCTATCTCGACGGCCCGCTTCTGTCTGTCCTCTTCATTCATCACCCCTTTTTCCCGGCGCAACGGCACACCTCATCTTTTTTTAAGGAGGATCCCCCTTGTCTTCGAACAAAGACACTTCCCCGACAGTCGGTTCCGGCGTGGCTCTGGCCCGTTTTCTGGGGCTGAGTCTCTTCGGTCTTTTCATGTTCTTCTTCCCCCTGACTCTCGGCGGGAACTCGACCATCCCCGTCGATCACATCATCACGGCCATCCGCAACAGCCTGCCCGGGGCATCGGCCCTTTACGCCATAGCCGTCATGGTCGCCGGAGCGGCGGCCCCCTTCCTCCGCAAGACCTGGAACCGGTCGACGACGGACCTCGTCTTCTCCTTCGCAAAAGTCGCCGGAGCCGTCATCGGTCCCATGATCTACTTCAAGATCGGTCCCGCCTGGCTCCTCGATCCCGGCGTCGGCCCCTTTCTCTTCTCCAAGCTGGCCATTCCCGTCGGGCTCGTCATCCCCATCGGATCTCTTTTCCTGGCCTTCCTCGTCGGCTTCGGCCTGCTGGAATTCACCGGAGTCCTCATGACGCCCGTCATGAGACCCGTCTTCAGGACGCCGGGCCGCTCGGCCATCGACGCCGTCGCCTCTTTCGTCGGCAGCTACTCGGTGGGCCTGATCATCACCAACAACGTCTACCGTCAGGGCAAGTATTCGGCCCGGGAAGCGGCCATCATCGCCACGGGATTCTCCACCGTTTCGGCCACCTTCATGCTCATCGTCGCCAAGACGCTGGGGCTCATGGAAGAGTGGGGCACCTTCTTCTGGGTCTCCATGGCCGTCACTTTCGCCGTCACGGCCGTGACGACGCGCCTCTGGCCCCTGGCCTCCATGGCCGACAGCTACTACACGGGCAGGGCTCCCGAGGAGGAGACGACTCAGGGCTCCCTTTTCGCCCGTGCCTGGAAAGAGGGGCTCGACACGGCGGCCGGCGCCCCCTCCGTGGCCTCCCTCATGGCATCCAACCTCAAGGAGGGGCTGAACATGGCCATGGCCGTCATTCCCTCCATCACCTCCATCGGCCTCCTCGGGCTTCTGGCAGCCAACCACACGCCCATCTTCGACATCCTGGGCTACGCCTTCTACCCCTTCTTCAAGCTCTTCTCCATGCCCGAGGCCCTTCTGGCCGGCAAGGCGGCCGCCGTCTCCCTGGCCGAGATGTTCCTCCCGGCCATTCTCGTCGCCAAGGCCGATGCCCCCATGGTCCTGCGTTTCACCATGGCCGTCCTCTGCATCTCGGAAATTCTCTTTTTCTCGGCCATCATCCCCTGCATCGTCGGCACCGACATTCCCATCAAGATGGGCGACATCCTCGTCATCTGGTTCGAGCGCGTCGTCCTGACGATCCTCATCGCCTCGCCGATCGCCATGCTCCTCTATTGAGTGGCAAACTTTTTTGTCGTTTTATGCTAATATGTCCGGTGTATCGCCAACTCCAACATGCCTAGGAGGTTTAATATGAGCCAGCACCTCTCCGACATCGACATCGCCCAGCAGTGCGTCATGGAGCCCATCGATGCCATCGCAGCCAAACTCGGAATCGGCGACGACGATCTTGAACACTACGGCAAGTACAAGGCCAAGGTCTCTTTCGACCTCTGGGAGAGGATCAGGGGCAACGACGACGGCAAGCTGATCCTTGTCACGGCCATCACGCCGACGCCGGCCGGAGAGGGGAAGACGACGACCTCCGTAGGCCTGGCCCAGGGATTGGCCCGGCTGGGCAAGAAGACCACCCTGGCCCTGAGGGAGCCCTCACTGGGCCCCGTCTTCGGCGTCAAGGGCGGAGCCGCCGGAGGCGGCTACAGCCAGGTCGTCCCCATGGAGGACATCAACATCCACTTCACCGGCGACATCCACGCCATCACGGCGGCCCACAACCTGCTGGCCGCCATGGTCGACAACTCTCTCCAGCAGGGCAACGAGCTCAACATCGACCCCCGCCGCGTCGTCCTGCGCCGCGTCATGGACATGAACGACCGGGCCCTCCGCAACATCGTCATCGGCCTGGGAGGCAAGGCCCAGGGCGTGCCCCGGGAGAACGGCTTCGACATCACCGTCGCCTCCGAGGTCATGGCCATCCTCTGTCTCGCCTCGGGCATCTCCGATCTGAAGGAACGCCTGGCCCGGATCATCGTCGCCTACACCTACGACGACAGGCCCGTCACGGCCGGCGATCTGGGCGCTCCGGGGGCCATGGCCATGCTCCTCAAGGACGCCCTCAAGCCCAACCTCGTCCAGACCCTCGAGGGCGTTCCGGCCTTCATTCACGGCGGCCCCTTCGCCAACATCGCCCACGGCTGCAACAGCGTCATGGCCACCAAGTACGGCCTCAAGCTGGCCGACTATTTCGTCACCGAGGCGGGCTTCGCCGCCGACCTGGGCGCCGAGAAGTTCCTCGACATCAAGTGTCGCCTGGCCGGCCTCAAGCCCGACGCCGTCGTCATCGTCGCCACCGTACGGGCCCTGAAGATGCACGGAGGCATGGCCAAGGAGAGGCTCGGCGAGCTCGACATGGAGGCCCTGGCCGCGGGCATCCCCAACCTGGAGAAGCACATCGAAAACATCAAGGGCTTCGGCCTTCCCGTCGTCGTCGCCGTCAACGCCTTCCCCACGGACCGTCCCGAGGAGCTGGCCCTCGTCGAGGAGAAGTGCCGTGCCCTTGGCGCTCCCGTGGCCCTCTCCGAAGTCTGGGCCAAGGGCGGCGAGGGAGGGCTCGATCTGGCCCGGAAGGTCATCGCCGCCTGCGACGAGCCCAAGGCCTTCCACTTCCTCTACGACGCCGACCTTCCCCCCAAGGAGAAGATGAGGGCCATCGCCACCAAGATCTACGGCGCCGACGACATCGCCTTCACCGACCAGGCCGAGAAGGACCTCAAGACCGTCAGCGCCCTGGGACTGGACGGGCTTCTGGTCTGCATGGCCAAGACCCAGGCCTCTCTCTCCGATGACCCTGCCAAGAAGGGACGGCCCCGGAACTTCACCGTCACCGTCCGCGAGGTCCGCATCGCCGCCGGGGCGGGGTTCCTCGTGGCCGTCACGGGAAGCATCATGACCATGCCGGGCCTGCCCAAAAGACCGGCGGCCCTGGCCATCGACGTCGACGAGAAAGGCCGCGTTTCGGGGCTCTTCTAGAACCACCGGGCCGGAAAGGGGCCCAGACGCAAAAAAAAGGGGGGGCGGACTGGGTCCGCCTTCCCCTTTTTTGCGTCTTTTTTCCTCATTTCACAGGGAGACCGCGAAAGCCGCGATCATCCGGGCCATGGCAGGGCTCTCCGTCACGGCCAGGGCATGGCCGCCGTCGGGCAGGATCTCGAAGCGGCTTTCCCTCAGGTGCCGATGAAGGGACCGGACCTCTTCGGGGCGGACCATCCGGTCCTCCCCTCCGGCGACGAGCAGGGCCGGAACGGCGATTTCGCCGAGACGGTCGTCCCTGTCGAAGTCGAGACAGGCCCGGGACTGAGCCAGAAAACCCTCGTCGCTCTGGCCGAAGACATCCCGGTGGGCGAGGAAGAAGGCGATCATGGCCTCCAGCCGGGCGGGATCGGCGAAAAGAGCCGGAGGAAGGGTAGCCCCAAGCTGAATCCGCAGGAGGCTCTCCGGCGAGACGCCCTCCCGGCGCAGACGCCGCCAGGTCTCGATCTGAAAACGTCCCTGCCCCTCCAGGCGCGAGGCGGTGCCGAAAAGGACCATCCCCTCGACGGAGGAAAGGCGACGAAGGGCCATTTCGAGGGCCGCGAAGCCTCCCATGGAGGTGGCGACGAGGAGGGGCCTTTCGACGGAGAGGGCCTCCAGAAGGGCCTCTGCCGTTCGGGCCATGTCCGCCACGGAGAAAGGCTGGCCGGGATCGTCGCTTCCGCCCGAACCGGGCGGATCGAAGCGGATGGCCCTGTAGGTCGGGCCCAGGGCGGAGACGATGCCCTGCCAGCCCGCAAGGGGCATGCCGAGACCGCTGAGAAAGAGAAGGGACCGTCCCTCGCCCTCGACGGCATAGTGAATCTGTCTGCCCTCGAAATTCAGATACAGGGGGGATCACCTCCGGCCCCACAGCGGCAGGGGCAGTCCGGCCTGGGCGTCACGGCGACGCGCCGGGCCTCCCAGCGGGAGAGGTCCAGGACGAGGCGGGCCCCTTCGGTCAGGGGTTTCTCGAAGCCGGTTAGGAAGCGGAGGGCTTCGAGAGCCATGAGGCTGCCGACGATGCCCACCTGAGGGGCGATGACGCCGTGGCGGTAGGGACCGTTGACGGCCGCCACTTCGGGGCGGGAGAAGTCGGGCCGCCAGGGCGGAAGGGAGCAGCGGTAGCAGGCCGTCCTGCCCGGAACGACGAGGGGACCGACGGAAAGGGATGTGGCCGTGACGCCGGCCGTGAAGAGGCCCGCCGTTTTCGCCCTGTAAAGGGCATCGTTGAACCAGAGAAAGACGGCCTCCCGCGGCGAGTCGGCCGTGAGAAGGGCCAGGTCCTGCCCTTCCATCACGGAGGCGAAGGCCTCGACGCCGTCCATGGCCCTATCGACGAAGCGGAAGTCGATGTCGCCGTTCCACCGCGGGAGCTCGCGGCGGAGGACGTCGATCTTGGAGCGCCCTATGTCCTCGGGACGGTAGAGGCACTGGCGGTTCAGGTTGGAGGGCTCGACGTCGTCGAAGTCGACGACGGTCAGATGGCCCACGCCGAAGGCGACGAGGTCCTGGAGGAGGTGAGAACCGCCGCCGCCGACGCCGAAGAGGACGACCCGACAGGTCTCGATCCGCCTCTGGGCCTCGGCGGCGAAGGAGACCCCGTCGGGACGCCAGGCGCCGAAAAACAGGCGTTGCCGGCCGTAGCGGTCATCGTCCTCCGTCACCACCTCCCGGCCCTCCTCGAGGAGGCAGAGGGCATCCAGACGGTCGACGAAGGAGAGAAGGGCCTCGGCGGCGACGTCATAGCCCATGAGGGAGAGAATGGAGAGGAGCTCGCCCAGAGTGCGGCTCCCGTCGAAGAGCTGGACCAGGACGCGCTGCCAGGGCTCGAAGCGGGTCACGAAGGGGGCCGGCAGGAAGGGGAAGAGCACCTGCTCTTCCGGAAGGCCCACGGCCATGATGGTCCGTTTGAATAGGGGCCGCCCCTCCCAGGCCGAGAAACGTCCACCCATCAGGGAGAGCCTCCTTCCAGGCGATCTTTCGGCACCCTTTCCAGGTAATGGCCCAGGGCCTCCCGGGCCTTGGCCTCGGCGAGGCAGACGTCGAGACGGGCCTCGACGAGCTGCGTCTTGGCCTGCTGGTCCTTCTCGAAGGCATCCATGAGGGCCAGGGTGTCCTTCAGGCGCTCCTGGAAAAGGGTCCAGATATCGCTCTGATTTTCGTCGGTGTGCCGCTGCTGCCGTTCGAGGACCTCGACCTTTCGCATGGCCGACGCCCACTCGTCGCAGGCCTGACGGTAGTGCAGACGGATCTCGTCGTCGGCGGCCCTGAGACGGCGAAGGGATTCTTCAACCAGATTGACGTTTTTCCTCACGTCGGCCTTCTCCTTCCCCCCGTCGACGAGGGGGATGTCGACGTAAAGGAGGAGATCCCACTCGTTTTCCTCGACGTCCGAGTAGGGGTAGGTGTAGTCGGTCCAGAGGCGGTAGGTGGCCTGAAGCTGGACCGTGGGCGTTCTGCCTTTGGCGGCCAGGGCCAGGAGCGTACGGGAATAGTCGACGCCGGTCCGGGCCGAGGCGAGTTTGGGATTGTTCCTGAGGGCCTCGTCGAGACTGCCCGGCAGGGAGGGCACGGGATCGGGACCTTCCTGAAGAGGGACGAGTCTCTCGCCTCCGGCGTACCAGGCAAGTTCCTCCAGGGCCTGAATTTCGGAGGCCTTGGCCTCCTCGAGGGCCAGCAGGCCCTCTTCCAGGTTGACGCGGCCTTTGGTGACGTCGATTTTCGTGACGAGCTGCTGCGAGAGCTGGAGCTCGAGAAGATCCAAGGCCTGACGGCGCTCTTCGAGGACCGCTTCGAGAAGGTCCGCCTTCCGCCGGGCGAAAAAAGCCTTCCAGTAGGCCTGTTCTGCCTCGGAGAGGACGGAGTTGATCGTCGCGGCGTAGTCGTGGAGGGCCTGGCGGTAGGCGAAGAGGGCCTTCCGTTCCGTCTCCCTGTAGAGGCCGGACACGTCCACGTTCTGGCGCAGCACCAGGGAGAGGGTCTGGTCGCTCCGGCTGTCGGGATAGTAGGTCCATCTCTCGAAGGATCCGGAGAGAGAGACGTTGGTCTTCTGGTTCGCGACGACGACGCGGGCATCTTCGCGAAGGGCCTGGGCCTTGAAACGGTCGGCCTCGATGGAGGGATTTTTCTTCAAAACGACGAGAAGACAGCTCTCCAGGTCGAGGACGCTCCCCGGAGGAGCGCCCTTTTCCTCGGCGCCACGGCAGGGAGAGGCCCCCAAGAGGGAAAAGAGAAAGACGAGGGTCATCACGCGACGGAACATTGCGGGCGGCACCTCCCTTTTCACGTCATCTGACGGAGACTGAGCTCGTAGAAGAGTCCCCGACGGGCCAGGAGGTCATCGAAGGTCCCCTCTTCGGCCACGCCCCCTCCGGCGACGACGACGATGCGGTCGGCGTTGCGGACCGTCGAGAGGCGATGGGCCACGACGATCCGCGTCGCCTTGAGGCGTTCCAGGCTCCGGGAGACCTCGTCCTGAGTCCGGTTATCGAGGGCCGACGTGGCCTCGTCGAAGAGGAGGATGGCGGGCCTGGCGACGACGGCGCGGGCGATGGCCAGACGCTGCCTCTGTCCTCCCGAAAGGGTGTTGGCCCCTTCGGTGATCATGGTGTGCATCCCCATGGGCATGGCCTTGATGTCCTCTTCGAGACCGGCCACCCGGGCCGCCTCCCAGGCCTGTTCGATGGAGAGAGGACGGGAACAGACGATGTTGGAGAAAAGGTCGCCGGCGATGATGCCTCCCTGCTGGAGAACGACGCCGATCTGGGAGCGGACCTTGCGGAGATCCATGTCCTTGAGCGGCTTGTCGTCGTAGAAGACGTCGCCCACCTCGGGAAACTCGAAGCCCAGCAGGAGGCGGATCAGCGTCGATTTGCCCGCCCCCGAGGGGCCGACGACGGCGACGAACTCCCCAGGCCTTATGGACAGGGAGAAGTTCTGGAAGAGGACGGGAGCGTCTCTGTGGTAGCGGAAGGTCAGGGCCGTCATGTCGATTTTCCCCCTGAGAGGGCCGGGATCGGCCTTGTGGTCGCCCACTTCGGGCTCTTCGTCGAGGATGGGCGACAGGGCCTCGTAGAGGGGCAGGACGGCGAAGAGGGTGGCCACCGTCGAGACGAGGCTGAGGAAAGCGCCCTGCATGGCGCCGTAGGCGGACCAGAAGCTGACGAAACGCCCCAGGTCGTAGGCCTTTCCCATGTCGTCGGGGTAGCCCACGCGGCCATACATGATGACGAGGAAGATGACGACGGCGCACAGGGGGGGGAAGGCCGAGGCGAAACCGCTCAGGATGGCCGCGGCCCGGGCCGACCTGTAGTTGCAGAGGCGTTGGGCGCCGAAGAGGTAGGCCCAGCGGGCGAAGGCCGGTTCCTCGGCGGCGGCGACGCGGATCTTGTTGAGCCCCGTCAGGATCTGGAGGACGAGGCCGCTCAGCCTGTTCTGAAGGGCGACCATTTTCCTCTGAAAACGGATCTGGATGTAGCCCGTGAGGGCCATGGCCGATCCGAGAAGAGAGAGGCAACCCGCGGCGGCGAGGGCGACCTTCCAATCGTAATAGAACATCTGGGCCAGGAAGAGCAGGGTGTAGACGAAGTTGGTCACCACCGTCCTCCCCGACTGACTCATGTACTGGTGGACCGAATTGAGGCCGAAGGCCCTGTTGGCCAGGTCGCCTGCCGAGTAGCGGCGGAAGAAGGTGGCCCGGAGGCGCAGCATGCGATCCCAGAGGGCCATCTCGATGTCGTGGTCCATGCGGCTTTCGACGCGAAAAAGGCTGATCTGCTGAAAAAGGCGGAGAAGGGCCGTCGAGAGCCCCAGGGCGAGGAGGACGACGAAGGCCTCGACGATCTGGCCTCTCTCGGCGGCGGGGATGACGTCCTGAAAGACCTTGCCGTTGATGACGGGGACGAGAAGCCCCAATCCCCCCATGGCGAAGGCGGCGACGACGGCCACGAGAATCTCCCGTCCCGATCGGAAAAGTCCGAAAGAGAAGAGGTCCCTCTTGGTCAGCCTGCCGGGAGGAAAGGGACGGTAGACGGCATAGGCCTCCCGCTCCAGCTCGGCCGCCCTCGTCGCGTCGAGAGGCCTTTTCGAGTCGTCCGACGGGTCGTAGAGACCGTACCTCCCCCTGCCCGGAAGGAGGGCGACGGGCTTTCTCTCCTCGCCCCTGAAGGCGATGAGAGGGAGGCCGTCGTCCTTCCACCAGTCCCTTTCGAGCGTCACCTTGCGGACCCGGAGGCTCAGGGCCCGGCCCAGATCCTCGACGGTGACGATCGATTCAGGGTGGCGCAGCCCCTGGGGGAGACTGAATCCCTGAAGCTCCCCCAGGCGGTAGGCGATCTTCATGAGCGGGCCTGTCGGAGGAGGCCCCTTGTGCTCCTCCTTACGCGAGAGAAGGGAGCCCAGGTCGCCGAGGGCGGAGGCGAACTGTTCCCGCCCCTGGGCGGCCATCGACCTCGAAAGGTTCCACTGGTCGGCCAGGTCGAGTCGACCGTGAAGAAAGGCGAGGCGCCGGTAGAGGGAGAGGGTCCCCTCCAGGGCCGCCTCCATGTCCCGCCCCGACAGGTCACGGGCCGAAAGCCACCGCACGGCCCCCTCCGAGAGTCCTCGGAGCCAGAGGGCGTCGCCGACGAAAAGGGCCGAAGCCCTCTCCACCGTCTCCTCTCCGAGAAGGGCCACGTCGCCCTCCTCGACGAGGGCCCAGCGAGCCTCCGAGGGCGCGGCGAAAAAGGAGTCGGCCGAGCAGGGATGAGGTCCCGGTCCCTCGGCCCGTTCCGGAGCGACCGAGAGGGGCGGGACCGATCGGGCCAGCCAGAGGCCGAACTTGTCGAGGAAGGCCTCCATCCCCTCTTGAAGCGCCTTCTTCAGCGGGAGCTCGGCGGCGTCGAGCTCCTCCCAGGCGAAGACGATCAGACGGACCCGGTCGCGAGCCGTCATCTCCAGAGCGTAGGAGGCATCGTCGGCGACGGCATCCCAGAGGAACTCTCCCGGCTCGAGGGAGAAAAGGGGTTCCCGGGGCCCCCAATCCCGCCCCTTCGACAGGAGGACGCCCCGAACGTCGACGGTGCCGTCGACGACGAGGAGGACTCTTTTTTCCCGCCCCAGGCGCTCGGGAGCGGAGGGGAGAAGGACCCTTTCTCTTCCGGTACCGCCGAGGCGGCCGATCAGTTCGTCCATTGTCTCTCCCTCCCTCAGTTCTCGATGAGGGACCGGTAGCGGCCGCCAAGGGCCATGAGCGTCTCATGATTCCCCCGCTCCACCACCTTGCCCCTCTCGAGGACGATGATTTCATCGCTGTCCCGGATCGTCGACAGACGGTGGGCGACGATGAGACAGGAACAGCCTCGTCGTCGGAGTCCTCCGTCGACGAGGCGCTCCGTCTGCGTGTCGAGGGCGCTCGTCGCCTCGTCCATGACGAGGAGGGAGGGGCTCATGACGAGGGCCCTGGCGATTTCCAGACGCTGCCTCTGGCCGCCGCTGAAGTTGCGGCCGTTCTCCTCGACGAGGGAGTCGTATCCCTTGGGCCGGGCGACGATTTCGTCATGGATGGCCCCGTCGCGGCAGGCCTGGACGATCCACTCGTCAGGGATGCCGTCGCGCCAGAGAGTCAGGTTCTCCCTTACCGTCCCCTCGTAGAGGACGATATCCTGGTCGACGAAGGAGAAGGAGCGGGCCATCCTGCCCCTGTCCATGGCCGACAGGGGCAGGCCGTCGAAGAGGACCTCGCCCGACCAGGGCTTGAAAAGCCCGCAGACCAGCTTGGCCACCGTCGACTTTCCCGATCCCGACCCGCCGACGAGGGCGATGCGTGCTCCGGGCCGGAGGGTGAGGGAAAAGTTCTCGATGAGGGGCGCCTCGAGGTGGGAGTAACCGAAGGTGAGATTGCGCACCTCGAGGTGTCCCGTCAGGCGGAAGGGCAGGATCAGGTCCGGAGGCGTGCCGGCGGTCTCGTCCGATCCCGGGACCCAGGGCGAGTCGGCCGGGTAGCGGAGCACGTCTTCGAGGCGGTTGAGCGTCCCCTGGACGGTCTGGAAGGTGCCGCTCAGCTCGACGAGCTGCCCCACCGGCGTCAGGAAGTTGGTCATCAGGGTCTGAAGGGCCAGGAGCATGCCCAGAGTCAGAAGGCCATCCATGACCTGAAGGCCTCCCAGGCAGAGGAGGGCGGCGCCGACGACGGCAGAAAGCAGAGAGGGAACGGGCTCGATGAGGGTGTTGAAGAAGCCCATCCGGACCTGGCCGTTTTTGGACTTGGTGAGGTAGCCCGATAGGCGGGCGAAGTGGTCGTCCTCCCCTCCCGTGGCCTTGATGGTCTCGATGAGCTGGAGACCGCTCATGGCGATGCCCGAGAACTTTCCCCTGTCGGCGAGAATCCGCTCGTTGAGGTCGGAGCGGCGGCGACTGACGGAGAGGAGGATGGCCACGTTGGCCAGGGCCGCGGCGACGCCGATGAGGGAAATCGTCGGCGAGTAGCCGATCATGACGGTGAAGAAGAAGACGAGAGTGGAACAGCTCAGAAGCGTCGTGGCCAGCTGGCGCGACAGGGTCGTGGCGATCTGATCGTTGAGGGCCACGCGGTTGCCCACCTCGCCGCTGAAGCGCTGGACGAAGAAGGAATAGGGCAGGCGAAGGACGTGGAGGAAGAAGCGGAGCGACTGGCCGACGGCGAGGGCCATCTCCTGTTTTAGAAGCGTCTGCTGCTGGAGCAGGGTGAGGAGGGCCTGGAGGACGCCCAGACCGACGAGGAAGAGGAGAAGGGGCTTGAAGTAGCCCGGTTGGAAGGAGACGAGGATCTCGTCCATGAAGACCTGGTAGAGTCCGGGCACGAGCAGCCCCGGAACGACGAGCCCCAGGCCGGCGACGACGGCGAAAAGGAGCATGGTCCACACCGAGAGGAGGCGCCGTCCCAGGGCCTTCCAGGGGCGCTTGGGACTGCCCTGGGGGACGAAGTCGCCGCCGGGGACGACGGACAGGGCCACGCCGGTGAACCCCCTGTCGAAGGTCTCCCTGTCGATGACGGTCGGCCCCGAGGCCGGGTCGTTGAGGAAGACCTTCCCTCCCTTCACGCCCTCCAGGACGAGAAAGTGGTTGAACTTCCAGAAGAGGATGAGGGGAAGGGGAAGCTGCGTAAGGTCTTCCACCTCGACGCGGTACCCCTCGGCCTCCATGCCGTAGCGCCGGGCGGCGCGGACGACGTTGCCCGCCTTGCTGCCGTCGCGGGTGATGCCGCACTCCTCGCGGAGGGTTTCGAGGGGGACGAAGCGCCGGTAGTAGCCGAGGACGATGCCCAGGGCGGCGGCGCCGCACTCGGTGGCCTCCATCTGGAGGAGGGTCGGCGTCCTGACCCGTCCCTGACCCGAGGTCCATTTGAGGGGAGAGGGCACCTTGAAAAAGCCCCTCATCGTCCTTCCCCCACGCCGAGAAGGTACTTCTTCAGGAAAGGCAGGACGAGGGACAGAGGCCTCTGGCGGCGCGTCACGATCTCGACGGAGCAGACCGAATTCCTGTCGATGGTGACGGCAGGCCCCTTGCCCGACGTCCAGACGTAGCCGCTTGCCGTCTCGTCCGAGTCGACGAGGTCGATGAAGACCCCCATGGGAGCCCCCTCGCGGGAAAGCTGCTCGACGAGGTCCTCGTTGCCGAGGAAGCGAAGCATGGTCTTCTTCGAGACGGGTGCGTCGGAGACGCTGAGGACGACGCCCCGAATGGAACCGTATTCCTCCCGCTTGACCATCGTCGGCGTGACGAGGGCCTCCATGTCCTTGAGGATTTTCTTGCCCTGAGCGGCTGGGACGTAGACCTGGGCGAAGAGCCCGGCGTCCTTGCCGCTCAGGGCGCGATTGGCCTCTTCGATGACGAAGATGGCCTCGCCGCCGACGACCATTTCCCCGGCGTTCCGGTAGAGGCCGACGATGTAGCCCGAGACGGGGCTGGTCAGGATCCGGTTCTCCTCGAGAGTCGTCTTGAGCTGGCGGACGCGCTCCTCCATCTGGACGATCTGGTAGGCCAGATCTCTTCTTTCCTTCTCCCACTGGGTCTTGGACTGAACGATGGAGACGGGAAGCTTGGCCAGATTCTCCCTGTAGGTGAGAATGTCCTGCAAGGTCTTATCGTACTTGTCTCGGACGTCGTTGTACTCCCCCTCGGTGACGAGCTGACGCTCGAAGAGGTTGCGGTATTTCGCCTCCATCTCCTTGAGCCTTCGGGCCCTCTCCCCGGCCGAGGCGATGGAAGCCTCGAGAGTCCGGCGCTGTTTTTCCGTGTAATCCGTCTCGTAACCGCGCCGGGAGGTCTCGCTCGATTCGGCCTGAATCAGCTGGCCGCGGAGGTCTTCCAGCTCCCTTTCGGCCTCCTCGAGCTTCTGTTCCGTGTCGATCTGGTCGATCTGTCCCAGCACGTCGCCCTTCTCGACATAGCCGTTGAGAGAGCCCGACAGGCTCAGAATCCGGCCTCCTTCGCGCGAGCTGACCTCGACGACGTTGCCCATCCCCAGAAGAATGCCGGAGCCTGTCACCTTCGTCGCCACCGATCCGAAAAAGCCCCAGAAGAGAAGGCCGCCCAGAGAGGCCAGGCAGGCCAGAAGCAGTATCCAAGCCTTGGGACCGACGAAGCGCATCGTCCGGTCCAGCTGCTCCGGAGAGGAGAGGATATCGATGGCCTTCTTCCGAAAGAGCTTTGTCCCTTCCGCCACGGGTCACACACCTCCTTGCCCTTTTTTCGCCCTCTGCCCGTCCCTCTTTCCCCGAAGATCGGGGCGTTCCCC